>NZ_BAABAA010000002.1:0-1315927 GCF_039537185.1 Kribbella ginsengisoli
CATGCCCTCGATGTCGCAGAGCACCACGGCCGCCCGGAAGTCCTCGGGCAGCGCGTCCAGCGCGTACTGCACGTCGTGGTCGAACAGGTCGTGGTCGAGCTTCTCGGCCGGGCCGGAGCCCTTGGCGGGCAGCCGGTCGTGCGCGTCCTCGGGCAGCCCGTCGAACCGGATCCGCTGCTTGCGCCGGGCGCCGTCCAGGAACAGGTTCGTGGTGATCCGGTAGAGCCAGCCCTCGAAGGTGCCGGGCGTGTAGGACGACAGCGACCGGAAGACCCGGACGAAGACCTCCTGGGTCAGGTCCTCGGCGTCGTGCTTGTTGCCGGTGAGCCGGTACGCGAGCCGGTAGACGCGGGCCGAGTGGGCGCGGACGATCTCGTCCCAGGACGGCAGCGCCTCGATCTCCGGCTGGACCTTCGGGGTGCTCGCAGCGGGCACCACGGGAGTGTCGACCGGTTTCACGGCAACGCCTCCCTGGGTCCGCTCGGCAACGAGTGAGAACACCATGGTGCCGCGTTCACCGTCCTCTTCGCACGTCGGGTACACCCTGGTTCGACCCTGGGATGCCAGTACGACGAGTCAACGGCCCCCGCTGACGGGAAGTTCCCCGCCTCGGTAGCTCTCATGGAACTCTCATCTACAAGACGCACGAGCGGCCCTGAAGGTTGAACGCTACTTCTCTTCGATCACGGCAATGGGGTCGCCGTCGCGGACCACTTCGCCCTCGGCGACCTTCAGCTCGGTGATCGTGCCGGCCACCTCGGCGAGCACCGGGATCTCCATCTTCATCGACTCGAGGATGACGAGGGTGTCCTCCGGCCCCACCGTGTCCCCGGCCTTGGCGATGATCGTCTGGACGTTCGCCACCAGCTCTGCCACCACGGTGTGACTCACGCGCGCTCCTCTGTTGCCGGGGGTCCTCGCAGTTGATCCTAGTGTCCCGTGGTCGAGCTACGTCGCTCACGGGACACTAGGCCCCGGATGCCTTGGTGCGGGCCCGGTACGACGCAACGCGGGTCCGGCCGGCGCACGTCGGCGTGCAGAACCGTCGTGGGCGTCGCTCCGCCGCGTTGACGAAGACCCGCTCGCAATCCGCCGCGGCGCAGGTGTCGATCGCGTCGAAACCATGACCGGCCACGAATCCGGACAGCCCGAGCGCCGCGCCCGCCGCCACCCACTCGGCCCAGGTCGCCTCCGGCTTGGCCACGTGCAGGTGCCACGGCGACCCGTCGTGATCCGACAGGTACGGCCGTACTGCGTAGTCGCTCAGCAACTCATTCAGGATGCGGGCCGCCTCCCGCGGCTCGGCGTGGAACACCGGCCGGATCCGCTCCCGGACCGCCTTGACGGCGGCGAGGTCCCCGTCGTCGACTGTCGCCGTCGGCTCGCCGTGCTCGAGCAGGAACTCGCGCAGCGCCTCGACCGACGTCAGCTGCTCCGGATCGAGCGACTTGGTGTTCACCAGGTCGACCGCGATCCGGATCATCCGGTCCGGCGTCGTCAAACTATCCACTCGACCGATCGTAACGCCTTTGTTAACGTAACGCGTAACGACCACTTATCCGTTACGACACTGAGGAGCGACGATGCTGGCCCGCTACCTGACCGCCGCGACCATCGCGCGGGTCGGCGCCGAGATGGTCGTCTTCACCCTCGTCCTGCTCGTCCTGGACCGCACCGACAGCGCTGCGCTGGCCGGCATCACGGGAGCCGCCTACGCGCTCCCCGCAATCGTCACCGGTCCCCTGCTCGGCGCGTGGCTCGACAGAACGCCGTACCGCCGTACTGCGCTAGCCCTCAACCAGACCGTCGTAGGCGCCGTCATGGTCGCCATGCTCGCCGTCGTGGGCCATAGCCCGCACTGGGTCACTCCCACGCTCGCAGCACTCGCCGGTATGACCCTGCCACTGGTCAGCGGCGGATTCACCAGCATGCTCCCGAGCCTGGTCCCGCCGGAGCGTCTCCCCCGGGCCAACTCGCTGGAGGCAGCCAGCTTCGGCACCGCGACCATCACCGGCCCTGCGGCAGCCGCCACCATCGCCGCAGCCGTATCGGTAGAAGCGGCCGCCGTAGTGATCGCCCTGACCGCCACGCTCAGCATCCTGGCCATCGGCCGCCTACCTGCACTACCGCCCGCCCATAAAGTCCAGGAACCCTTCCTGGCTTCAGTAGTAGGCGGCCTCACCCACCTAGCCCGCACTCCGCGTCTGCGAGCCTCCACGGTGACCACGACGCTCCTGATGGGCGTGATCGGCATGCTGCTCATCACGCTGCCGCTGCACATGGCCTCGCTCGGCATGCCACGCTCTGCCGCCGGCTACCTCTGGACTGCACTGGAGCTGGGCAGCGTGACGACAGCCCTTCTGCTAGGTCATTTCCAGACCCGCTGGCGCCCAGAGCACGTCGTGATGCTGTCGATAGCCGCCTACGGCGTCGCCTTCACCGCTTGGCCATTGGCGAGCAGCTTCGCTGTGCTGCTGGTGTTCGCCGCCGTCACGGGCCTCCTGGAGGGTCCGACGCTGCCCGCCATGTTCGCCGCCCGCCAGGTCTACAGCCCACTAGCTCTACAAGGCCGGGTCAGCACCACAGCCGCCAGCCTCCGAATAGGTGCCGCCGCTGTCGGCCAAGCGGCCGCTGGCCTGCTAGTCCCAGCTATCGGCACCGACACCGCTCTCCTACTCATCGCGGCAAGCCTGGTCGGCGCTTCAGCCCTTGGCTACCTATCGAGCTTCAAGGCGGTCGCACATGCTGGTTAAAGCCTGGGCCGACGGCTGGGCAATAGCGCGCGCAACACCGGCGCCGGTGGAGGTCCCAGAGGGCTACCGCATCGACGTCAACAGGCCGGGACACCTCACGCGTTATGTGCTGCCCACCCATGCACCGGAGCTAGCAGCTCGACTGACAGCGCCAGACACCTGGTTGAAGATCTGCGCGGCGGCACCGCGCCTAGATGGGCGGTGGGAGGTCCAGGCGCCGGAGTACCTGATGAGCGCGCAGTTGACCGCCACAGCACCGATCTGCCCACCGGAGTACGAGCTGGAGGTCAGCGTCGGCGAGGTCATCGACGTAGTCGTCAGCAAGGACGGTGCACTGGCGGCGCGCGGCAAGGCGGCGGTGAGCCGCGAGTACGCGGTGATCGATCAGGTGGTCACCGAGCCCGGCCACCAGCGCCGGGGACTCGGTACCACCGTCATGCGAGCGCTCAGCCAGGCAGCGAGCCGCAGTGGCGCGCGTACCGGAGTACTGGTCGCTACTGAGCAAGGGCAGCAGCTCTACGACCGGCTGGGCTGGGTGCTGGTGTCTCCTATGACCGCTGCTCGACTGTGCGCGCGAGAATGCCCAGAGTTGCGCGCAGACCCGCCTCGGGGATGATCGGGAAGTTCACCCGTCCCCGGTAGCGCTCCTCGATCTGGCTCCAGTCGTAGTACGACGTCACCAGGCTGCCCACGGCGCTCGGCTGCAGCTGGTAGCCGTACAGGTGCTTGATGGGCGGCTGGATGGAGCCGGAGATGGTCCACTCGATCTCGGTGTCCTCGATGAAGCGGGTGATGATCACCGTGACGTCGTACTTGCCCATGGGGAGGTCGTTCAGCGCCTCCCGGTCCATGTGGACGACGAACTCGTCGCCGACCGCCGTGACCTGCTTCCCCTCGGCCGACTGGAGCATGCCGGAGCTGTCGATCGCTACATGGCCGCTGGGCTCTCGTAGTACGGCGAAGATCTCCGCGGGTGAGGCAGCGATCTGTCGCCGTACTTCGAAGCGTTCTTTGTCAGTCACCCGCCGAGGATGACAGAACGGGTCAAGCTGCGGGGCTGGTCGGGGTTGAGCCCCAGGGAGAGTGCCTTGGCGACCGCTACCCGCTGGGCGACGACCAGGGAGGCCATCGGGTCCAGGTCTGGGTGGTGAACGATCGTGGCGCCGGTGGCGGTCACGTCGTCGAGCAGGTCCGCCGGCGGCTCTCCGAAGATCCAGACGCCGCGGCCGGGCTGGGCGATGGCGATCGGGCCGTGCCGGTAGTCCATGGCCGGGTAGGCCTCGGTCCAGGCCGACGCTGCCTCGCGCTGCTTCAGGCCGGCCTCGTGCGCCAGACCAATGGTCCAGCGGGTGCCCAGGTACGTGACCTGCTCCAGCTTGGCCAGCTCGTCGACGTCGATGGTCAGGGCGACCTCGGCATCCGCGGCGGCCTGCGACAGGTCCTGCCCGAGGGACGCCCGCAGCAGCGCCAGCGTGGTGGTCGCGAACCGGGTCTGTACGACGGACTGCTCGTCGGCGAAGTCGAGCATGATCGTGTGATCGGCGAGGTCGACGATCGGCGAGCCCGGCGTCGCGGTGATCGCGATCGTCGGCAACTGGGTGTCGCGGATCAGGTCGAGCACCTCGGTCGTCGTACCGGACCGGCTGATCACCACGATCGCGTCGTACTCGCGGCCGGCCGGAAACTCCGATCCGGCGAACGCGTCGGTCAGGCCCTGGCCGAGGTCCTCGCGCAGCGCGGCGTACGCCATCGCCATGAACCACGAGGTGCCGCAGCCGACCGCCGCAACGCGCTGTCCGGCAGTGGGCAAAGCGCCACCGTACTGCGCGAAACCGGCTGACACCTGCCGCCACAGCTCGGGCTGAGTGGCGATCTCAGTGCTCACGAATGGCGTGTCGGTCATGTCGTCTCCGGACTTGTAATGGTCGAAACTGCTCGAACGTGATCGAATGGTGCCAACCGGCAGCTATCCCGCTGACCGATTGTGTGAAGGAGGAGCCCCGGGTGAAGCGTTATGAACGCCTGAATACGTTGCTCGAGTCGCTCGCGGAAAAGGGCGCGATCGATGTCGACGAGCTCGCGGAACAGTTGCACGTCTCCGCGGCGACGATCCGGCGCGACCTGGACCACCTGGGAAAACAGCAGCTCCTGACCCGGACCCGCGGCGGCGCGGTCGCCAACGCGGTCTCCTACGACCTGCCGCTGCGCTACAAGACTGCGCGTTTCGCGTCCGAGAAGCAGCGGATCGCGCAGGCCGCGGCGACGCTGGTCCGGCGCGGCATGGTGATCGGGATGAACGGCGGGACGACGATCTCCGAGGTGGCGCGCACGCTGGCGACCCGGCCGGAGCTGTCGGCCGAGCACGGTGAGCCGGCCTTCACGCTCGTCACCAACGCGCTGAACATCGCCAACGAGCTGATCGTCCGCCCGCACGTCAAGATGGTGCTGACCGGCGGCGTCGCCCGGCCGCAGTCGTACGAGATGATCGGCCCGCTGTCGCACCGGATCCTGGCCGACCTGTCGCTGGACATCGCCTTCATCGGCGTCGACGGGATCGACGAGACCGGCGCCACCGCCCATCACGAGGGTGAGGCGAACATCAACCAGCTGATCGTCAGCCGGGCCGCCAAGGTGGTCGTGGTGGCCGACTCCAGCAAGCTCGGCCAGCGCGCCTTCGCCCGGATCTGCGAGCTGAGCGAGATCGACACGCTCGTCACCGACGCGCAGGCCGACGAGTCGCAGCTGTCGATCTTCAAGGAAGCCGGGATCGACGTCATCCGCTCCTGAGCGCTGGCCCGACATCTCTCCGCACCTCCTTCGCTGGGTCTTTGCTGCCTAGTCAACACGATCATATCTGCTCAGGGCCAGAAGTTACGAGCAAGAGTGCGCAACCTCAGCGCGGGAGGCGCGGTCTGGCAGGTGCGGGACGCTAGGCTTCGGCGTAGATGAGTACCGCAGCGGCATCGATCAGGGAGGGCATCATCGCCACGGGCATCGACCCCACGTCCTGGGCCTACGCCGAGGACTACACCGGTGAGGACGAAGTCGTCACTGGTGCACGGGCGAGCGCTGAGGACAGTGGCATCTCCTCGATCGGCCCGGGTGCCGCCTCCGCGCTGAGCATGCTGGCGGCCGCGGTGGGCGCCAAGGCGGTCGTGGAGATCGGTACCGGCACCGGTGTCTCCGGCCTGGCGCTACTGCGCGGCATGCGCGCCGACGGCACGCTGACCACGGTCGACCTGGACGCGGAGAACCAGCGGCTGGCCCGCAAGACCTTCCTGGACGCCGGCGTAGCGTCCAACCGCTTCCGCCTGATCGCAGGCTCGGCCCTGGACGTCGTCACCCGACTGACGGACGGCCACTACGACCTGGTCTTCTGCGACGCCGACAAGCGCGAGTACACGGCGTACCTCCACGAGGCCCTCCGCCTGCTCCGCCCCGGCGGCGTGGTCGCCTTCGACAACGCCCTACTCCGCGGCCGGGTAGCCGACCCCTCCCACCGCGACCCCGACACCACCGCCGTCCGCGACCTCATCCGAGCCATCCGCGACAACGACGACCTCACCTCAGCCCTACTCCCCACCAGCGACGGCCTCCTAGCCGCCGTCAAACGCGCCTGACCTCGTCGCAACCGGCGGTCACTCAATGACGTCGCATGAGCACATACAGATAGTTTCGCTCGGTTAAACTACCTAAAGAAACCAACAATGGTGCTAATCTGGCCTTCGATTAGTATCAATGTAGGTTCTTTTGGGAGGTTCAGGAGATGCGCTCCTTCGCGGACCTCGATCGGCTCATCGGGCAGGTACCGGCGCACGTCGTCATGCATCTCCGGGCGATCGACACAGGTCGAGGCAGCGAGGCTCTCTACCGCCATCAGCTCCCGGCTCTGCTGACCGAGCTTGCCAGCCGTGCCAGGGTTCAGAGCATCACTGCGTCGTCTGCCATCGAAGGCGTAGTGGTGGCTGATGTCCGGCGGGCGCGGCGAATCATCGATGGCGATGTGGTGCAACTGCGCAACCGGAGTGAGCAGGAGTTCGCCGGCTACCGAAAGACTCTGGACTACCTGTTCCAGGAGGACTGGCAGCCGCTGAACCTTGGCTTGATCCTGCACCTGCACCGGCTGCTCTGGTCCGAGACCGCGCTGGACGGCGGCAGGCTCAAGCTCGACGACAACCTCGTGGTCGATCGATCACCGGACGGAACCGTCACGGTGAGATTCGTCCCCGTCAGCGCCGCGAAGACCGAGAGTTACCTCGTCGGCCTGCTGGAGCAGTACCAGGAAGCACAACTGGCCGAGAGGCATCATCCGATCCTTCTGGTCGGACTGGCTGTGCTGGATCTGCTCGTCATCCATCCGTTCGCCGATGGCAACGGGCGGGTGGCGAGAGCGCTGACCAATGCGTTGCTCATCGATTCGGGCTACGAGGTCTGCAGGTGGGTCTCTCTCGAACAGTCGATCGCCGACACAGCCGACGAGTACTACGAGACGCTGCTCCGCTCGACCCACGACTGGCATTCCGACCGATCCGATCCATGGCCGTGGCTCAGCTACTTCGTCGCAACGCTCGCAACGGCGTACGAGACCTTCGCTCGGAAGGCCGCGGCAGATCGTTCAGGTAGTACCAAACAAGAGCGTGTCCGTACTCATGTGCTCAAGCACGCTGCGCCGGTCTTCAAGCTGGCCGAGGTCCGATCGGCGTTGCCGGGGGTGAGCGACCAGACGATCCGGCTGGTGCTCGACCAACTCAAGGCGGAGAAGCGGGTGATGCCTGAAGGCACTGGCCGGGCAGCCCGCTGGCGCCGCATCCCGGGCACTCGGTAGCGGTGCCTGTCTGCTGCCCTCAACGCGATTCCTGGGCTTACTCCTGGGCCCAGCCGGCGTATCTGGTGATTTCGGCTGTTACGTGGGGCCAGGCGGTGCTCAGGGGGTCGATCAGTTCGTAGTGGCCGGTGTCTTCCACTCGGACGAGTCGGGCGGTGGGGTGGGCCGTGGCGTAGGACTCGGAGACTGCGATGGGGACCCGGGCGTCGGCTGTGCCGTGGACGATCGATACCGGCATGATCGGGGCTGGTAGGTGGGTGGGGTCCAGGTCGTTGCGGACTCCGCCGCCCAGGAAGTCTTGTACGGCGGTCTTGTCGAGCTCTAGTTGGTCGGCCAGGAGGAGGTCGGCCACTGGGGCCAGGGCAACTACTCCGCGGAGGCGGATGGGGTTGAACGTCGCTGCCGCCCACAGGGCTAGGTGGCCGCCTGCGGAGTGGCCAGCCAGTACGAAGCCTGCCCGGAGGTCCATCAGGTCCTCCAGCCGCTCCAGGGCGTCGCGGACGTCGGTGGCGGTGGCGTCGGGGTTGCCTGGCTCGCGGCGGTAGTCGATGGATGCCACCGGCCACCCCTCCTCGGCCAGTGCCTCACCGAGCGGACGGGCGTGCACCCGGTCGTACTCCGGGCGCCAGAAGCCGCCGTGGATGAAGATGATCACCGGGCGCTGCTCCTGCGCATGCCAGACGTCGACCATCTGCTCCGGGTAGGTGCCGTAGCTCAGCTCCTCGTCCGGGTCGCGGGCCTCGCGGGTCAGTACAGAGCGGTCCTCAGTCATTGCGGGCCTCCCAGCATCAAGACCTCCCAGTTCGGTCCCCCAGGAAACGTAAGGCGTTGTCTGACAGCAGCTTGACCTGCTGGGCCTCCGAGAGCCAGTCGGCCCGCCGGACGACCTCCCCGACAGGTCGCTCACCCAATGGATACGGATAGTCACTGCCGACCATCACCTGGTCCTCGCCGAGGGTATCGACCAGTAACCGCAACGCTGGTTGCTCAAACACGACGGTGTCGACGGAGAAGCGGCCGAGGTAGTGGCTGGGCGGGTACTGCGACTTGCCCCGTACTACGTCGCCGCGGCGATTCCAGGCGTTCTCCACTCGCCCCAACCAGAAGGCGAAGCTCCCGCCGCCGTGGGCGAAGCAGATCCGCAACGATTCGGGCAGCTCGTCGAAGGCGCCGCCGAGGATCATCGCCAGCAGCGAGAGATGTGTCTCCGCAGGCATCCCGGTCAGCCAGCGCGCCATCCATCGATCCAGCCGAGGTCCGCCCGGCATGTCCCACGGATGCACCAGCACCGGCGCTCCGACCTCGGCGCAATGCTTGAGGAAGGCAACGATCCCGGCGTCGTCGAGATCCTTGTCCCCCACGTGGTTGCCGATCTCGACCCCCACGTGCCCCGCCGCCAGACACCGATCCAGCTCTTCACAAGCCGCATCCGGATCCTGCAACGGCACCTGACAGAACGGCACCAGCCTGCTGTCCCCCGCCAGCGTATCCAGCGTCAGATCGTTGAAGATCCGCGAAACCTTGATCGCCTGATCCGCCGGCCGCTCGTACGCGAAGAACACCGGCGTAGGCGAAACCACCTGCAGATCGATGCCATCAGCATCCATATCCGCCCGCCGGGTCCCCGGATCCCAGGCCTGCGCGCCCACCGGCCGGAACTCCGTCTCCCCGACCATGATCATCGCGTCCCGCTCAGAATCCACCCGCAACCAAGGCCACCCCTCCCCACCACAAGCAACAGCCAGATCCGGCCACCCCTTCGGCACGAGGTGGGTGTGCACGTCCACCGCCCCGCTCAACTCCAACACCCCCGCCGTGTGGGCTCCGCCCGCTTCCCCACCGCGCGCATCGCCGCGCAGCGGCGATGCGCGCGGTTCCTTGCTTCTGGCATCAGGCCTTGCCTGGATGGAGGGTTCCACAGGACGGACAAGTCCTGGCGTCTTCGCTGTCGTAGAAGGCTTTGAAGACGGGTGGGAGGTCTTCGACGATGTCGTTGACCTGGAGCTCGACCTCGTGGACGATCGCGTTGCAGTTGGCGCAGTACCAGCGGAACTTCTCCAGCGTGCCCTGTTCGCGGACCCGCTCGATCACCAGGCCGATCGAGTCCGCGTCGCGCTGCGGGGAGTGCGGCATGTTGCGCGGCAGCATCCACATCTCGCCCTCGTTGATGTCCACCCGGGCCGGCCCGTCCTCCGTCATCACGTCGACGTGCATCGTGCCCTTGATCTGGTAGAAGAACTCC
Source organism: Kribbella ginsengisoli (assembly GCF_039537185.1). Taxonomy (NCBI): domain Bacteria; kingdom Bacillati; phylum Actinomycetota; class Actinomycetes; order Propionibacteriales; family Kribbellaceae; genus Kribbella; species Kribbella ginsengisoli. The sequence goes on from NZ_BAABAA010000002.1 coordinate 9,821, forward strand.
TCGTACGGATCGACGTGGAAGTCGTTGCGCTGGTTCGGCCCGCCGACCACCATCGTGATGAAGTCGTCGCCGGTCGGGAACATCTGCTTGTTGCCCACCGGCGGCTTGAGCAGGTGCTTGTTCTGCTCGACCCACTCGGGGAAGTTCGTCGACTCCAGGTTCGCCATCGTCTTCACCTCTCCTTTACGGCTGCGCCTTGACAGCGGCGACTGCTTGGATCTCGATCAGGAGCTGCGGATGCGGCAGCTGATGCACGGCGACCGTCGTCCGGGCCGGCCCGGTCTCGTCGAAGAACTCGCCGTAGACCTCGTTGTACCCACCGAAGTCGTTCATCGACACCAGGTACGCCGTAACGCTCACCAGATCGTCGAGCCCGGCACCGACCGCCACCAGGATGTCCCGGATGTTCTCCAGCACCGCACGCGTCTGCACCCGGATGTCCAGCGTCGTCGTCCCGAACTCGTCCACCGACGCGCCCGCGATCGTGTTGTCCGGCAACCGGCTCGAGGTCCCCGATACGAAGGCGAATCCGTTGGCCACCTTCACATGCGGAAACCGCCCCCGCGGTGTCGCCTTCCCGGCGACCACCTTCGCGTCGCTCACGACAGCTCCACACAGACGTTGGTCAGCTCCGAGTAGAAGTGGAGCGAGTGGTTCCCGCCCTCGCGGCCGATGCCGGAGAGTTTGGTACCACCGAATGGCGTGCGCAGATCGCGCAGGAACCACGTGTTGATCCAGACGATGCCGACGTCGAGCGCCGCGCCGGCCCGATGCGCCCGGCCGACGTCCCGCGTCCAGACAGTTGCCGCGAGCCCGTACTGCGAATCGTTGGCCAGGGCGAACGCCTCGTCCTCGGTGTCGAACGGCGCGATGTGGCAGATCGGGCCGAATATCTCCTCGGTGTTCGTCCGGGCGGTCGCCGGCAGACCGGTCACCACGGTCGGTTGCACATAGCAACCGTTGTCGCGGGCGTCACCGAAGGACGGTACGCCGCCGCCGGTGAGGACGTCGGCGCCTTCGGCCCGGGCGAGGTCGTAGTACGAGAGAACCTTGTCGCGGTGGGTCTTGGAGATCAGCGGCATGTTGACGGTGGCCTCGTCGGCCGGCCAGCCGAAGGTGAGTTCGGCGGCGCGGGCGGCGAGGCGGGTGCTGAACTCCTCGAAGACCGGGCGTTCGACGTACAGGCGTTCGGTGCACAAGCAGACCTGGCCGCCGTTGGTGAAGACCGAGCGGACCGATCCCTCGACCGCCGCGTCGAGGTCGGCGTCGGCGAAGACCAGGCCGGCGTTCTTGCCGCCGAGCTCGAAGGACACCGCCTTCACGCCGTCGGCGGCGACCTTGGCGATCGCGCTGCCGGTGGCAGACTCGCCGGTGAAGGTGATCGCGTCGACGCCCGGATGCCTGGTCAGGAACTCACCGGCCGACGACGGACCGAAGCCGTGCACCAGATTGAAGACCCCGTCCGGTACGCCGGCAGCCGCCATCACCTCGGCGAGAACGGTCGCCGACGAGGGCGTCTCCTCCGAAGGCTTCACCACCACAGTGTTGCCGCAGGCAAGCGCCGGCGCCACCTTCCAGGTGAGCAGCAGCAACGGCAGATTCCACGGCACGATGATCGCGACGACGCCCACCGGCTTGCGCACCGCGTAGTTCAGCGCCCGCCGCCCGTCAGCCAGCGTCGTAGCAAACGACTCCGTCGAGGCGGTAGTCGCAAAGTCCGCAAACGCCCTGAAGTTGGCCGCCCCCCGAGGAATGTCCAACGTCCGAGCCTGACTGATGGACTTCCCCGTATCCCCCACCTCCGCGGCCACCAGATCCTCGAACCGCCGCTCCAACTCATCCGCAACCCGCCGCAACACCCCCGCCCGCTCCTGCTCACTCATCCGCCCCCAGGGCCCGTCGAGAGCCGCCCGAGCAGCAGTCACAGCAGCATCCACAACACCGGAGTCGGCCTCGGCAACGTCGAAGATCTGCTCCCCCGTCACCGGACTGACCTTCGCAAACGTCGAGCCCCCGTCGACAAACGAACCACCAACAAAGTTGCGCAGCAGCCCGACCGACGAAGGTTTGCCGGTCAGCAGACCGGGTTGCCACAATCCGGCGCTCATCCGCGCCACCTCGCTTCGTCGCGACCGATGGAGGTCATCGTCTTGCTCCTGAGCGGGCGATGCGGGCGGCTGCGCCTAGGACGCCGGCTCCTAGCAGAACGGCGGCTGCCAGGAATTGGTGTTGGCGGTGGACGCGTTGTTGGACTTCGGCGTACGGGGTGGTGGAGAAGGAGACCAGCTCGTAGCGGGAGACGTAGCGGCCCGGGAGGAGGCGTTCGAGGGTGTGTTCGATGCGTTTGCCCAGGCGGAAGACGGGGCTGGTGACCTTGTCGCGCATTTCTACGAAGTTGTCGAGGGCCATGGCGGCGATCGCCTCGGTGTTTTCCCGGCGGCGGTGTTCGTACAAGGGCAAGGCCCGTGCCCAGGAGCCGCCGGTGTCGGCCAGGCAGCGGTCCAGCTCGACCACGTCTTCGAAGGCGCAGTTGGCGCCTTGGCCGTAGAAGGGGACGATGGCGTGGGCGGCGTCGCCGATCAGCGCCGTACGGCCGTGGGCTTGCCAGGGTTGGGTGTGGACCGTGCCCAGGACACCGACGGGGTTGTGGAGATAGTCGTCGACCAAAGTTGGTGCTAGGGGCAACAAATCTGGGTAGTGGGTGCGGAAGTGGGCCTCGATGGAGGCTGCGTTGCTCAGGGCATCGAAGTCGCCGGCAGGCCAGAAAAGCGTGCAGGTGAAGGAGCGGTCCGGGTTCGGGAGGGCGATCATCATCGAGGTACCGCGCGGCCAGATGTGCAAGGCGCCGGGGTTCAAAGCAAAATCAGCATTCACCGCGGGGATGCTCAGTTCCTTATAACCGTAGTCGAGGAAGTCGACCGACTCCCCCACGGCACCCTCCGCCAGCAGTTGTTCGCGGACCGCCGAGCCGGCGCCGTCAGCGCCCAGTACCACGTCCGCGGACACCTTCACCTTGCCGCCGGGTGTCTCGAAGACCATCGACCCGGTGCACGAATCCAGCTCGGCCAACCGATGCTCGAAATGCACCGAGACCCCAGGCGCCGCGGCCGCCGCGTCGAGCAGTGCGTTGTTCAGCGTCCCCCGGCTGATCGAGTTGATCGCCCGATCCCCCGACGCGCTGTACTGCTGGAAGTCCAGCGGGCCGGCGACCGGATGGATCATCCGTCCCTTCATCGGCAGCGCGTCGGCCATCACCGAGTCGACCAGCCCGATCCGGCGCAATGCGTCCAGCCCGCGCTCGGAGATCGCCAGGTTGATCGACCGCCCCCGCTCGGGTTGCCCCACTCGCGGGTCCGGCCGGCGTTCGTACAGGTCGACCGACAGCCCACGCCGCGCCAGATAACACCCGAGCAGACTCCCCGCCAGGCCGGCACCGACGATGGCTACACGCTCAGTCATGCATTCTCCGGAACGGCTTCGGCCAGCGCCTCAACCGCGCGCCAGCAGTCGTGGTACAGCGAATAGAGCGGCACAGGGGCCAGCCGCAGTACGTCGGGTTCGCGCGCGTCCGCGATGACGCCGTGCTCGAAGCGCAGCGTCTCGGACAACGCGCCGGCCCGCAGCCCGCCGCCGATGCGGAGCGACAACTGGGCACCCCGCCGCAGCGGATCGGTCGGCGTGATCACGGTCAACGGACGGGTCGCGGTGATCCCGGCCAGCAATTTCTCCAGGTACGCCGTGAGTCGCAGGCTGCGCTCCCGGAGTACCGAGATGCCGACCTTGTCGAAGATCTCCAGCGAGGTCCGCACCGGGCTCATCGAGAAGATCGGCGGGTTGGACACCTGCCACGCATCGGCCGACGCCGGCGGGCGCGACTCGGGCGCCATCTCGAAGCGGGATGCCTCCTCCGTGCTCCACCACCCCTCGAAGCGCGGCAATCCCGCATCCAGGTGGCGCTCGTGCACAAAGGCGCCCGCGAGCGCGCCCGGACCCGAGTTCAGATACTTGTACGAGCACCAGGCGGCGAAGTCGACGTCCCACTCGTGCAACGACAACGGCACGTTGCCGACCGCGTGTGCGAGATCCCACCCGACGACCGCGCCGGCCGCATGACCGGCCGCGGTGATCGCCGGGATGTCCATCAGCTCGCCGGTCAGGTAGTTGACCCCACCCAGCAGCACCAGCGCCACGTCGGGGCCGATGGCCTCGATGACGTCGGGAGTCCGCAGTACGTCCTCGCCGTCGCGCGGCCGGAGTCGCACCACCGCGGCGTCGGGTGAATAGCCGTGGAACGCGGCCTGCGACCGTACGGCATAGCTGTCCGACGGGAACGCCGCGTCCTCGATGACGATCTTGAAGCGGTCGGCGGTCGGCCGGTAGAACGAGACCATCAGCAGGTGCAGGTTGACCGTCAGCGAGTTCATCACGACGGTCTCGGCCGGCAGCGCGCCGACCAGCCGGGCCGCGGGCTCGGTCAGCAGAGCGTGGTACGGAAGCCAGGGCCGGTCGGCATCGTGGTGCCCGTCGACACCCCAGCGTCCCCAGGAGTCGAGGTCCTCGAGCAGTTCCACCCGCGTCGCCTTCGGCCGCAACCCGAGCGAGTTACCCGCGAAGTACGCGACCTCCGGATACCCCCCGGAATGCACCGGCGGAACATCAAACAACTCCCGCCACCCCGGATCGCCCTCATCGAGCGCAAGCGCGGCAGCCTCGGCCTCCCCCGGATCCACGATCCACCCCGGCCGCACCCACCCCCGCTTCACCGAGCCCAACCCCACGCCGTCCGACCCGGGGCCGTCCGGCCCCGCCGAGTCCGACCCCACGCTCTGCGACCCCGCCGAGTCGGCCTTCTCCGAGTCCGACTCCAGTGGGCCGGGCTGGTCCTCGTCCGGCGTCAGCTTGTCTGGGCTCACGACTCGATGACCGTGTCTTTTCCGACTGCTGTCACGCCGCCCTTGCTGACGGTGAAGCCGCGTTCGCGGTCGCGGTCCGGGTCGACGCCGACCTCGACGCCGTCCGGCACGATCACGTTCTTGTCCAGGATGACGTTCTTCAGCACCGCGTTCGCGCCGATCTTGCAGTTGTCCATGATGACCGCGTTCTTGATGTTCGCGCCCGCGCTGACGATCACGTTGGCGCCGAGCACCGAGTGGTCCACGGTCGCGCCGGAGATGATCGAGCCGGCGCAGACGATCGACTCACCGACGGTCGCGTTGTCGGTGAACTTGGCGCCGGGCAGCTGCGGGTGCGAGGTGAAGATCGGCCAGTCGGAGTTGTACAGGTTGAACACCGGCTGGATCGAGACCAGATCCATGTGCGCCTCGTGGTACGAGTCGAGCGACCCGACGTCGCGCCAGTACGACCGGTCGCGGTCCAGCGCCCCCGGTACGTCGTTGTCCTTGAAGTCGTACACCCCGGCCTTGCCCTCGGCAACCAGCATCGGCACGATGTCGCCACCCATGTCGTGCCGCGACGCCGGGTTGGCCGCGTCCTTGCGCAGCGCCTCCACCAGGACGTCGGCGCTGAACACGTAGTTGCCCATCGAGGCGAACGTCTCGTCCGGCGAGTCCGGCAGCCCCGGCGGGTCGGCCGGCTTCTCCAGGAACTCGGCGATCGTGTGCCCGTCCTCGGCGGTCTTGATCACGCCGAACTCGGACGCCTCGGCGCGCGGTACCCGGATCCCGGCCACCGTCACCCCATTGCCGCGGGCGATGTGGTCGGCGACCATCTGCGAGGCATCCATCCGGTACACGTGATCCGCGCCGAACACCACGATGATCTCGGGCTTGGCGTCGTTGATCAGGTTCATCGACTGGTAGATCGCGTCCGCGCTGCCCTGGTACCACTGCGGGCCGAGCCGTTGCTGAGCCGGCACACAGGTGACGTAGTTGCCCAGGAAGGTCGACATCCGCCAGGTGACCGTGACGTGTCTGTCGAGCGAGTGCGACTTGTACTGCGTCAGGACGCACAAGCTGCGGATGCCCGCGTTGACCAGGTTGGACAGTACGAAGTCGATCAGCCGATAACTGCCCCCGAACGGCACGGCCGGTTTGGCCCGGTCCGCCGTGAGCGGCATCAGCCGCTTCCCCTCGCCACCGGCCAGCACGATTCCGAGAATTCTGGGTGCCTTCGCCATGTCCGCACCTTAGCTTTCGATTCCCCTTTGCATAAGACGGTTGCGAGTGTCGCCACACTGGGGGCATGCCGATGCTCGTCGAACCCACCACTTCTGTTCACCGATCCTTCCTCGAAGCTTGGGACGAGTTGCGGTCTTCGGAGGAGCGGTGGATGGGGGCGAGCGGGTTCCGCGAGCGGTGGACCCGGGAGCAGGCCGAGGACCCGGGCGAGTTCGCGCGGATGGTCGAGGCGATCCGCGCGGACGCCGACGAGAGCATCCCGCCGCCGCCCGATCTGGTGCATCAGACGACGCTCTGGTTCGTCGACGACGGGGTCGAGTGGCTCGGCCGGCTCGCGATCCGGCATACCCTCACACCGCCGCTGCTCGAGCTCGGCGGGCACATCGGGTACTGCGTACGCCCGTCCGCCCGCCGCCGCGGCCACGCCACCCAGATGCTGCACCAGTCGCTGCCGATCGCCGCCCGGCTCGGCATCGATCCCGCCCTGGTCACCTGCGACGCCGACAACGACGCCTCCCGCAAGGTCATCCTCGCCGCCGGCGGCGAACAAGAAGACGAACGCCACGGCAAACTCCGCTTCTGGGTAGCCACCCACACATCCTGAAGCCCGCCCCTCTCCCGCCCGCCCCCTCTCCCGCCCGCCCCCTCTCCCGCCACCATCTGAGGGGTTAACCCCTGAGATGGTGGGTTGCCCCCTCAGATTCTCGCTGGGCAACCCACCATCTGAGGGGTTAACCCCTCAGATGGTGGCGGGAGAGGGGGCTGGGGGCGGGAGGGGAGGGGGTGGTGTGGCTTATGGTCGGGGGATGAGGATCGCGATTCTGACGCGTGAGTTTCCGCCGGATGTGTACGGCGGGGCCGGGGTGCATGTCGACTTTCTGGTCCGGGAGTTGCGCAAGCTGCTCGAGGTCGAGGTGCACTGCATGGGCGAACCACGAGCCGGCGCGATCGCGCACTCCGAGGACGACCCGCGGATCCCGCACGCGAACGCGGCGCTGCGCATTCTCTCGACCGACCTGACCATGACGGCGGCGGTCGGCGAGGCTCAGCTCGTCCACTCCCACACCTGGTACGCGAACATGGCCGGCCACTGGGCCAAGCTCCTGTACGGCATCCCGCACGTGGTGACCGCGCACTCCCTCGAACCGCTGCGCCCGTGGAAGGCCGAGCAACTCGGCGGCGGGTACCGGCTGTCGAGTTGGGCCGAGCGTACGGCGTACGAGGCTGCTGATGCCGTCGTCGCGGTCAGCAACGCGACCCGGGACGACATCCTCGCCAGCTACCCGGCGATCGACCCGGCCAAGGTCCACATCATCACCAACGGGATCGACGCGGACTTCTACCACCCGGACCCGTCGACGGCCGTGCTCGAGCGGCTCGGCGTCGACCTCAGCCGTCCGTACGTGACGTTTGTCGGCCGGATCACTCGCCAGAAGGGGGTGCCGCATCTGCTCCGCGCGGGGCTGCAGCTGGATCCGTCGGTACAGCTCGTACTGCTGGCAGGCGCCGCCGACACCCCCGAACTGAAAGCCGAGACCGACGCCCTCGTCGACGAGCTGAAGACGAGTCGCGACGGCGTCTTCATCGTCTCCGAGATGCTGCCGCGCGAAGAGGTCCGCCAGGTGCTCACCCACGCGCTCGCGTTCTGCTGCCCGTCGATCTACGAGCCACTCGGCATCGTCAACCTGGAAGCGATGGCCTGCGAGACGGCCGTCGTCGCCAGCGCGGTCGGCGGCATCCCCGACGTCGTCGTCGACGGCGAGACCGGCACGCTCGTCCCGTACGACGAGAACGACCCCACCACCTTCGAACGCCAACTCGCCGAAGGCATCAACGCCCTCGTCGCCAACCCCGCCAAGGCCGAGGCGATGGGCAAGGCCGGCCGCACCCGAGCCATCGCCGACTTCGGCTGGGACGCCGTAGCCAACCGCACCGTCGAGCTCTACCAGTCGCTGATCTAGACAGCGAGCCGCCACCACACGCCAACCCGGCAAGAATGGGGTGCCGGCGGCCGCGCTGAGCGTGAGCCAGCTGAGTCGGCGAGGTTGGTGTGTGGTGGGCGCGCGGGTCTTAGCCGATGCCGGCGGTTGGGGACTCGCTGGTGAGCCAGGTGGTGAGGAGGCGGGCGCCGGCGCCGGTGGCGCCCAACGAGTATTCGTACTCGTCGCGGGGGGACTCGGCGATGCTCGACAGGTCGAGGTGGGCCCACGGGAGGCCGCCGGTGAAGGCCTTCAGGAAGAGGGCGGCGGTGATGGAGCCGGGGCCCTTCGAGCTGTTGACCGAGTCGGCGACTGGCGTGGAGATCAGGTCGGCGTACTCGTCCGGCAGCGGCATCCGCCAAAGGCGCTCGCCCGAGGTCTCGCCGGCGTCGGCCAGTTGCGACGCGAGGCCGTCGTCGGTGGCGAACAGGCCGCCGTACAGCATCGAGCCGAGCGACACCTTGATCGCGCCGGTCAGCGTCGCGATGTCGACGATCGCGTCCGGCTTCAGTTCGTTGACCGCATAAGCGAGCCCGTCGGCGAGCACCAGCCGCCCCTCGGCGTCGGTGTTCTTGACCTCTGTCGTCCGCCCGCCGTAGTGCCGGATCACGTCGTCCGGCCGGTACGCCGTCCCCGACGGCATGTTCTCCGCCGAGCAGATCAACCCCGTGACCTTGACCTGCGCCCCCAGGTCGCGCAGGGCCGACATCGTCGCGATCACCGAGCCGCCGCCGGTCATGTCCCGCTTCATCGACACCATGCCCTCGCGCGGCTTCAGCGACAGGCCACCGGTGTCATAGGTGATGCCCTTACCCACCAGCACGACGTATGGCGTGTTCTTGGTCGCGCCCGCCGGCACATAGTCGAGCCGGATGAACCGCGGCGGCCGGGTCGACCCCTTGCCGACCGCGAGGATGCCACCGAAGCCATCGGCCGCCAGCTGCTTCTCGTCCCAGACCTTGACCTCGAGCCCGGTCTGCGCCGCGAGCTCGGTGGCACGAGCGGCCATCCAGGCCGGGTCCTTCTCGTTGGACGGCGTGGTGGCGAACTGCCGCGCCAGCCACCCGGTCCGGCCGATCACCAGCCCGCGCTCCAGCACAGCGGAGCGGTTCAGCTCGGTCCCGTCGGTCAGTACGACCCGCTCGACCAGCGGCTTGCCCACGTCGACCGTCTTGCGGGTGAACGTGAACGACCCGAGCGCGATCCCCTCGGCGAACGCCTGGAGCGCCTCGTCGTCGATGCCCTCGGCAACGACCGTGGTCAGCTCGTCCTTGCCCCGGCCGAACCGCGCGATCGCCGCACCGGCGTGTCGCAGCTCCCGGGCGGTCCCGTCCCCGGCGCCGACCAGCAGCACCTCGGCGACCTCACCGGTCAGCAGCGGGTACGCCGCGGTCGCACCCGCCGCGGCGCTGAACCCGGACGCGCGCTGCGCCTCGAGCAGTTTGCCGAGGTCGACGCCGAGCCGCTCGCCGGCCTCTTTGGCAGCGGCCGGCAGACCCGCCTCGCCGATCACGATGACCCAGGTCCGCGACCCGTGCACGGGGAGCCCCGGCTGCCAGACGACGGCAGGCAGAGTCGGGAAGCTGTTGCGGGCGCTGCTGCGGCGAGCCACCTTGGTCGTCCTCACTGTTTTGATCAGATGAAAATGTCGATGTCACCGTAACGACCCCGGCCGGTGCCGGAAAAGGCACCCACCGGGGTCGTGGAGTGGTTGTGGGTGCGCCCGCCTGGAGCACACCGGAGAATCGGATCAGCCGACAACGGCTTTGAGCGCGTTCCCCAGCTCGGTCGCCTCATCGGCGTTCAGCTCGACGACGAGCCGACCGCCGCCCTCGAGCGGAACCCGCATCACGATGCCCCGGCCCTCCTTGGTGACCTCGAGCGGACCATCGCCCGTCCGCGGCTTCATCGCCGCCATGCGCGCACCCCTTCCCTCATTGGATACTGCCCTCTTCGGTGTTGAGCGACGACACCACACGGGCGCTGGAGTCCCCGGCGCCCGCACGGTGATGCGCCGTCGGCGCGCATCGCAAAGTGTGTATCTCGACCCATTATCCCCGATCCCAGGCCAGAGCCGTGCACCATACGGCAGACTCAGGTCTCGTGCACGCCCGTTCAGCCCTCTTCGACCTGTACGGCGACCACCTGCGCGCGCGTGGAGCGCGTGCACCGGTGGCCGCCCTGGTTCGGCTGCTTGCCCCGCTGGGCGTGCATCCTCCGGCCGTCCGCACCGCCGTGTCGCGGATGGTCCGGCAGGGCTGGCTGGAGCCGGTCCGGATCGACGGGCAACCTGGTTACGCGCTCACGTCCCGGGCGCGTCGCCGCCTCGATGATGCCGCCGTCCGGATCTACCGGACTGAGGCCGACGGCAACCTCCCGCCGGACCGGCCGGACGGGCCGGGCAGCAACGGCGAGGCACCCGGCGGCTGGGACGGGCACTGGCATCTGGGCATCCTGCGGGAGGTGCCGAACGCCCGCCGGCGCGAGCAGCTGGCGAGCCAACTCGCCTTCCTGGGTTGGGCTCCGCTGTCCGACGCGGCCTGGGTCGGCCTGCGCAACGACGCCGAGGTGGACCAGATCCTCGGTCTGGAAGGGATCGCCGTGGACCGGTTCCGCGCGCCGGTCGAGGACGACGCGGCGGAGTTCGCGCGCCGGGTCTGGAAGCTGGACGAGCTAGGCGCGTCGTACGACTCCTGGCTGAAGGACGCGAAGGCGCTGGTGGACGACGCCGGGGACGACCTCACCGACGAGCAGGCGTTCGCAGTACGGTCGGAACTGCTGCACGAATGGCGCAAGTTCCTGTTCCTCGATCCGGGGCTGCCGGCCGAGCTGCTGCCCACCGACTGGGCCGGCACCCGGGCGGCCGCGTTCTTCGATTTCCACGCCACCCGGCTGGGCCACGCGGCCGGGCGTTTCGTGGACAACTGCCTGACGATTCACTGACTATCTTCACCGAGTGTTGGGAGCCAGCAACGATGAGTGACTCTGTTCTGTACGACGTGGCCGACGGCGTCGCGACGATCACCCTGAACCGGCCGGACGCGATGAACGCGTTCGACACCCCGACCAAGGTGGCGTTGCGGGACACCGTCCAGGCGGCGGCCGCGGACGACGCCGTCCGGTGTGTCGTGCTGACCGGCACCGGGCGCGCCTTCGGCGTCGGGCAGGACCTGAAGGAGCACATCCGGCTGCTCGAGGCGAACGACACGGACGCGCTGTGGAGCACGGTCCCCGACCACTACGCGCCGATCGCGCTGGCGCTGGCCGAGATGCCGAAGCCGGTGATCGCCGCGGTGAACGGGGTGGCCGCCGGGGCCGGCGCGTCGATGGCCTTCGCCTGCGACTTCCGGATCGTCGCGGAGACGGCCGGCTTCAACTTCGCCTTCGCGGGGATCGCGCTGTCGTGCGACACGGGAGTCTCGTGGACGCTGCCGCGGCTGATCGGTACGGCGCGGGCGACCGAGCTGCTCTACTTCCCGCGGACGATCCCGGCCGCTGAGGCGCTGACGCTGGGGTTGGCGACTTCCGTCGTACCGGCTGAGGAACTCGCCGGCGCGACTGCTGAGCTGGCGGCCAAGCTGGCCAACGGGCCGACCGTCGCGTACGGGTCGATCCGGCAGTCGATCGCGTACTCCGCGACGCACACGCTGGCCGAGTCGCTCGCCTTCGAGGGCGGCAAGATGCAACTCACCGGCGACACCGAGGACCACCGCAACGCGGTCGCGTCCTTCGTCGCGAAGGAGAAGCCGACCTTCCACGGCAAGTAGGTCCCGGACGCGCAGCGGCCCGGAAACCCCACCTGAGGGTTTCCGGGCCGCTGCTTGTTCAGCTGAGGATCAGCGGATGGTCTGGAAGGTGCTCAGACCGGTCTTGCCGTTGGCCCACAACTGGTTGACCCGGCTGCGCTCGGTCGAGTTCGGGTAGGCGTTGGTGCAGGACGGGCCGGGGCCGCCACCGGACATCAGCTCGCTGCACGGACCGGAGTAGTGGTCCGGCAGGCCGAGCACGTGACCGGTCTCGTGGGCGACGATCCGGGTCGGGTTGTACTGCTGGGCCTGGGCGAAGTCGAGGAAGATGTAGCCCCGGCCGTGGCCGTTGGTGGACGCGTACGAACCGCGCGGGTCGTTGCCCTGGGTGTAGTAGAAGTCGTACGAGCCGCTGGTCACCTGCTGCAGCTTGACGTTGCTGACGGAGGAGTTCCAGATCGACGTCGACTGGGAGATCTGGCTGGAGAACGACGACGCGTTGTTCCGGTACCGGACCGTGACGGCCGCGAGCTTGTTGCCGCTCTTGGCCTGCTTGGCCGTGGCGGACTTCATCACCGCGTCGTAGAACGCCTTGTTGGCGGCGGCTTCGGCCGGCGAACCGGCGTAGGTCGAGACGGTGCTCGCCTCCGCGCGCTCGGGGGCGGGAGCGGCGGTCGCCTGGCCGGCCGCGGCGGCCGAGAAGCCGAGGGCGGCAGTGGCCAGGACGGCCAGGGAGGAGATGAGCTTGCGATGGGGCATGGGCGGGCCTCATTCAGATCTTGGGGCGGAGAGCGATCGGTGGACTACCGAAAGCGACTGACCCCGCAGTGATACCAAGGGGCGGCATTTTCCGCACCAGGGCGGCAAATAACCGAGGGTATTCCTGCACGCACCCTCGGTTGAATCTGAAAACCGGCCGGGTAACCCGGCGTTTGAGATCGCTGACAGAGTTGGGGTTGTCACCGATAGAGGGTGGCGGCGATGCGGGCCAGAGAGCGGATCGGCGCGGTCTTGTTGGTGCTGGACCAGGCGAGCACGAGATGGCTCGGTGGGCGATCGCTGAGTGGCACCACGGTGAGGCCGGGCGGAAGGTCGTGCCCGAGTGGCGCGATGCCGACAGTTCCGTTCCAGAGCACTGATTGAACGCATTCCTGGACCGTCCGCACGACTGGTCCTGTGCTGTCGTTCGTAGTCCAGTAGGCGCGCCAGATCGGGTCGGTGCCGTCGGGGAGGCGGAACCACGGGCGGTCGGCCAGGTCGGTCAGGGCGAGCGATTCGTGGTCGGCCAGGGGGTCGTCGGTTCGGAGTACGGCGCCGACCGGGTCGGAGCGGAGGAGCTGGGTCGAGATGCCGGTGTCGTCGAAGGGGGAGCGGGTGATGGCTACGTCGACCAGGCCGGTGCGGAGGCCGATGGTCGGGTCGGTGAAGTCGGCTTCGTGGATCAGCACGGTGATACCGGGATGTTGTTCGCGGAAGGCGGCGATGAGGGCGGGGCCGGCCTGCTCGACGCTGCCGCCGAGGGTGCCGATGGTGATCGTGTCGGCGCCGGCGGCGATGGCGACGCGCGATCTGAGTTGGTCGACCTGCTTGAGGAGTAGGCGCGTTTCGTCGTACAGGGCGATGCCTGCCGGGGTGAGGGCGACGCCCGCCGGGGAGCGGGTCAGGAGGATGGCGTCGAGGTCGGTCTCGAGTTGCTTGATCGCGCGGCTCAGTGGGGGCTGGGTCATCGCGAGCCGCGCGGCGGCGCGGCCGAAGTGGAGTTCCTCGGCGACGGCGACGAAGTAGTTGAGGCTGCGCAGGTCCATCACCAGCGACGATACCCGGAAGGTATCGGGCCATCAGGATCGGGCTTGGACGCCGGCCGCTCCCCCGCGCTGGACTGAACGGGACACGAAAGGAGTCCTTCGAATGGAATTGCCTGAGCCTATTGTCGACGTCGGCGGTGCGCGGGAGATCGGCCGCGACCTGGTGGTCATCCCCGACCGGAGTGTGCCGCTGGTGCCCAATATCGGGGTGATCGGTGGTAGCGAGGCGGTGCTTGTCGTGGACACCGGGATGGGGCCGCGGAATGCCGAGCGGGTGCTGGAGTTCGCGCTCGAGTACGCCGCTGGGCGACGCCTGTATCTGACTACGACGCACTTTCATCCCGAGCACGCGTTCGGGGCCGCGGTCTTCGCGGGCGAGGCGACATACCTCGTCAACCAGGCGCAGGCCGACGACCTGGCGGTCAAGGGAGCTGGGTACCTGCAGATGTTCCGCGGGTTGGGCGAGACGGTCGCGCAGGCGTTGGACGGAGTCGAGCTCGTCGCTCCGGACACGGTCTACGCATCGGCACACTCGCTGGATCTCGGTGATCGGGTGGTTGAGTTGCGGGCGACTGGTCGCGCGCACAGCAAGGGTGATCAGGTGGTGAGGGTGGATGACGTGCTCTTCACCGGCGACCTGGTCGAGGCTGGGCAGTTCGCGATCTTCCCGTGGTTCCCGCCGCATGATGTCGACGTGTCGGGCACTCGGTGGCTGGCGGTGATGCAGCGGCTGGTCGATGCGGAGCCGGTGCGGACCGTCGTACCGGGGCATGGCGAGGTCGGTGGTGCTCAGCTGCTGGCCGACACCCGCGACTACCTCGAACTGCTCCGCGACGAGACCTGGCGCCGCCGCGACTCCGCGATGGACGAGGAGACGATCGTCGCCGAGGTCACCGACGTCATGCTGAAACGCCACCCCGACTGGACCGGCCAGGACTGGATCACGTCAGGAGTTCGCTGCCTCTGCGCCGACCACAGTTAGCGGGCGATGCAGTCGGCGAGGTGGTCGTTGACGATGCCGGTGGCCTGCATGAGGGCATAGCTGGTGGTGGGGCCGATGAAGACGAACCCCTTCTTCTTCAGGGCTTTGGCCATCGCGATCGACTCCGGGGTGGTGGCCGGGACGTCGCTCATCGTCTTCGGGGCCGGGCGATCGGCGGGCTGGAACGACCAGAGCAGGTCGGTCAGCTCGCCGGGCTCCAGTTCGAGCAGGGCGCGGGCGTTGGTGATGGTGGCGTTGATCTTCAGCCGGTTGCGGACGATCCCCGCGTCGGCCATCAGCCGGTCGAAGTCCTGCTCGCCGTACGCCGCGATCCGCTCCGGATCGAACTGGTCGAAGGCTTTGCGGAAGTTCTCCCGCTTGCGCAGGATCGTGATCCACGACAATCCGGACTGGAACCCCTCGAGCGTCATCCGCTCGTACAGGCCGTGGTCGTCGCGGATCTCCTTGCCCCACTCGTCGTCGTGGTACGCGATGTACTCCGGCGCGGAGGTGGCCCAGCTGCACCGCAGCAGCCCGTCGGGGCCGGTCACGGCCGTCATCGCGCGACCACCGCGGCGAGGCGCTTGAGCGAGATGCGCATCATCAGCTCGAACGCGGGGCGGACGAGCGGCCAGGAGATCCGGCCGAGGGCGCCCAGGGGTGGGATGACGTCCTCGGACCAGGTGAACGTGCTGCCGCCCGTCGTGGGGCGGACTGCGAACGTACCGGTGCCGCGGACGATCGTGCCGAGGTGTTTCACCGTGCATTCGTGGGGTGGGTCCCAGTGGGTGATGACCATGTCGTCAGTGAATCCCACGGAACCGACACTTGTTCGCGCCGCTACTCCCCCGCCGACGCCCTGGCCGTCGTTGTCGGTGGACCAGACGCGGGTGAACAGCATCCAGGCGGACTGACCGTTCCAGTCCATCACCGCGTCCCAGGCGGCCTGCGGGTCGAGCGGCAGGTCGATGGCGGCTTCGGCGTGGCAGGACATCAGTTCGGACGCTGTACGGCGCTCACGTCGGGCGCGGCACTGTGCCGGCCGCGGGGCTGCCCGTCCGCGCCGTCCTCGTCCGAGTCGTCGTCCGCGCCGGAATCGGAGTCGGTGGCGTCAGCGTCGGTGGCGTCGGTGGGTGAGGTAGCGGCGGCCATCTCGGCGAGGGTCTCCTCGGAGTACTCCGGGGGTGGCTCTTTCGCCTGGAACCAGGACTCCGGTTCGGCTTCCTCGCTGGTGTGGACGAGCTCCTGCAGCATCGGCGGGAGTGGCACGGGAGCCTGCGGCTGCGCATCGAGCACAGAAGCCGGCTCTTCCTCGAACCAAGGCTCAGCCGGTGCTTCGTCGGCCGCCGGTACAGCCGGTACTTCGGTGGCCACCGGTACAGCCGGTACTTCGGTGGCCGCCGGTACAGCCGGTACTTCGGTGGCCGCCGGTACAGCCGGTACTTCGGTGGCCGCCGGTACAGCCGGTACTTCGGTGGCCGCCGGTACAGCCGGCGCCTCGGCGGGGGTTGCTGCCGTGGGTTGAGCAGGCTGTTCGGGCTGCGGTTCAGCCGGTGGCTGGGTAGCCACCGGCGCCTCGGCGACGACTTTTTCGTCTTCTTCGGGCGTCGGGAAGTCGCCGCCTACGAGGATGGGCAAGTTGTAGCCGGTGTCGTCGAAGTCGGCCGGCTCGTAGTCGGCGCGGGCGGTGAAGCCGGCGCCTTCGGGGCCGTGGATGATCGGGCTGACGGCTCGTTCGAGGTCGGCGATCCGGCGGTCGCGTTCGGCGACCTCGCGGGCGACCCGTTCGAGCAGGGTGTCGACCTCGTCCATCCGGTAACCGCGCAGGCCGACGCCGAAGCGGGCCGTCTCGAGGTCGTCGGCGGTGAGCGCTTGCCGCGCGGGCACCGTCAGATCCGGCCGGTCGTCGTACGCCGGGGCCATCGCGCCCCACCGTCCCGAGGCAACGACGGCAACAGCCCCGATCAGGAGCACGACAATCAGCCCGAAGAACCACATCACGTGACCGATCGTGCCATGCCGACGGACAACCCCGCACAACCACGGGCCGGTCGCCGGTTGTCAACCCCCACTTTCACCCGCCGCCGGGCCGGGACCGGCACAGGTTTCACATGCCGTCGGAGCCGAGGCGGCGGGTCTCCCGGCGTTCCCGGGCCTCCGGGCTGTCGGACTCGGCGACGTCGCGGGCGGCGGCCGCGGCAGCTTCCTCAGCGGCCGCGTCGGCCATCTCGCCGGCCTTCACGATGTAGCTGATCGCCTCGTCCACATCGTCGGTGATGGTGAACATCTCCAGGTCCGCCGCCGAGATCTTGCCGTCGGCAAGCATCGTCTCGCGCAGCCAGTCGGCCAGCCCGCTCCAGTACGACGTACCGAACAGCACCACCGGAAACGACGTCACCTTGCGCGTCTGCGCCAGCGTCAGCGCCTCGAACAGCTCGTCCAGCGTGCCGAACCCGCCCGGCATCACGACGAACCCCTGCGCGTACTTCACGAACATCGTCTTGCGGGTGAAGAAGTACCGGAAGTTCATCCCGATGTCGACCCACTCGTTCAGCCCGTTCTCGAACGGCAGCTCGATCCCCAGCCCGACCGACACCCCACCGGCCTCGGAGGCGCCCTTGTTCGCCGCCTCCATCACACCCGGTCCACCACCGGTGATCACTGCGTAACCGGCGCCGACCAGCTTGCGCCCGAACTCCTCCGCCGCCGTGTACATCGGGTCCTCGGGCTTGGTCCGCGCCGAGCCGAAGACGCTGATGGCCGGCCCGAGCTCGGCCAGCATCCCGAAGCCCTCGATGAACTCAGACTGGATCCGCAGCACCCGCCACGGGTCGGTGTGCACCCAGTCCGACGGACCGCGGCTGTCCAGCAGCCGCTGCTCGGAGGTCGAGTGCTGCACCTGGTTGCGGCGCATCACGACAGGCCCCCGCTGCTGCGAGCCCTGCGGACGGTCGGGTTTGATCGAGGGTTCTTCCATGTCCCCAAGATTAGTGCGGACAAGCCACCCAGGCCCGCCGAACGCGAGCGCGCCCTACGACGTCAACCAAGTCCTCAACCGCTGTTCACACTGCTCGATCTCCGCTTCCGGCACGAACTCGTCCTGCTTGTGCGCGTACAGCGGGTCGCCCGGCCCGTAGTTCACCGCCGGCACCCCCAGCGTCGTGAACCGCGCGACGTCGGTCCAGCCGAACTTCGGCTGCGGTTCGCCCCCGACCACCTGCAGGAACGCGGCCGCCGCCGGCCGCTCCAGCCCCGGCAGTCCACCCGGCGCCGAGTCGGTCACCACCACGTCGTACCCGGCGAAGACCTCCCGCACATGCGCCTCGGCCTCCGCCTCCGACCGGTTCGGCGCGAACCGGTAGTTGACCGACACCGTGCACAGATCCGGTACGACGTTCCCGGCGACCCCGCCGCTGATCGCGACCGCGTTGAGCCCCTCGCGGTACTCGAGCCCGTCGATCGGCACCCGCCGCGGCTCGTACGCCGCCAGCCGGTCGAGGATCTCCCCGGCCGCGTGGATCGCGTTCTTGCCCATCCATGAGCGCGCCGAGTGGGCCCGCTCGCCATGCGTTGTCACCTCGACCCGCATCGTGCCCTGGCAGCCCGCCTCGACGACCGCGTTCGACGGCTCCATCACGACCGCGAACACGCCCTCCAGCAGCTCGGGGTGCGTCTGCGTCAGCTTGAACAGCCCGTTGCGCTCCGACTCGATCTCTTCGCAGTCGTAGAAGACATAGGTGATGTCGCGGTTCGGCTCGGTCAGCGTCGCCGCCAGCCGCAGTCCGACCGCGACGCCGCCCTTCATGTCGCAGGCGCCGAGCCCGTGGATCAGCCCGTCCGCGCGCCGGGCCGGCAGGTTGTCGTTCAGCGGCACGGTGTCCAGATGCCCGGCGACGACGATCCGCTCCGGGCGCCCCAGTTCGGTCCGGGCGACGACGGTGTTGCCGTGCCGCGAGACGGTCAGATGCGCGTACGCCGACAGCGCCGACTCGACCGCGTCGGCCAGCTCCTCCTCGGTCCCGCTGACCGACGAGACGTCGACGAGCGCAGCACAAAGGTCCGGGCCGGACAGAGACAGATCAAGCTTCGCCATCAGAATCCTCAACTGCTGCTGGTAGGAATACGCAGAACTCGTTGCCCTCGGGGTCGGCGCAGACGTGCCAGCCGATTTCGTCGTCCTTGGGTCGCAGCAGTGTCGCACCCGCGGTCAGGACGGCGTCGAGGTCGGGTGCGGTGATGTCCCAGTGGATGCGGTTCTTCACCGTCTTCGGCTCCGGCACGGGGTTGAAGACCCAGTACCTGAACGGCAGCCCGGGCACGTTCTCCAGCCAGTACCACGGTTTGCCCGGCTCGTGCCCGACCTCACCCCCGACCACCCCGGCCCACCAGCGCGCCTGCGCCTCCGGGTCGGCCGAGTCCACGGCCAGCTCCATCAACCGGTACTCCGGAACCTTCTCCCGCACGAATCCGCAGAACTCGCCGCCCTCGGGGTCGGCCAGGACGGCCCAGTGCTGCCGCTCCGAGATCGGGCTCAGCACGGTCGCGCCGGCTCGTACCAGGTCCTCGATCGCGCTGGTGTGCACGTCCAGGTGCACCCGCTGCTTGACCGTCCGCGGCTCCGGCACCCGATTGATCCAGATCGTCTTCTCGGGCCGGTCACCGACCAGCACCTCCGGGTTGTCCGCCGGCGCGGTCAACCCGAGCAGCCGCCCCCAGAACGACGTCATCACACTCGGGGACGCCACATCGATGCACAGATCCTTGAACCGCCCCAGACTCATAGCTCGAGGCTAATGGCTAGCCCGCGTGCTTTCGCTGATAGTGACGGTTGACGCGCTCACGGTTGCCGCACGATGGGGAGCACCAGGTCTGCCGCGGATCGTCCTGCAGGAAGTACTTGACGCAGCGCGCCGCCGGGCACGCCCTCAGCCGCAGTCGCTCGGGGCTCGCAAGGAAGTCGATCCCCGACCGCCCGACTGCGCCCAGCAGCAGCCCGACCGGCTCGGACGCACCGCCGGTCCAGCGCACGACCGGCTCACCCTCGTCCGGCCACTCCAGATGCGCACCCCCGAGGCCGTCCGCCGCCTCGTTCAACATCCGCACCGCAGTGACCGGATCAAGCAGCCTGCCGGCATCAGCCTTGCTCGGCGGCGCCGGGCTGACCGCCCGGGCAAACAACGAACGCACTGCCCGCCGTACGCCGACGAGCCGCTCCCGAACCTCGTCGTCAACCGCGATCACCGACGCGTCGAAGCCTCTCGGCCCACCGAGCACCTGCTCCACGAGCGGAGCGTTTGCCCGGATCCACGCCCCGGTCAGCTCCCCCGTCGCGAGGCCGTCCGCCACGCCGCCTTGCCCGTCGTGCCGGATGGTGGCGGCGATCTCGAAGGCGAGCACGGTCATGATCGGCATACTATCGCCTCTAACGGCAGAATCAGATCTAGCATTAGCCAGGAAGGGATTGCGGTGAATCCTCCGATCGAAGCGTCGATCAGCCGACTCAACGCCCTGCTCGTCGACCTCGACGACGCCACGGTCCGGGCACCTTCCGCCCTGCCGGGCTGGTCGCGCGGACACGTCCTCACCCACATCGCGAACTTCGGCGAGGCGATGACGCGCCAGATCGACGAGGCGCGAGCGGGCCGGTTGATCGAGATGTACGACGGTGGGCGACCCGCTCGGGATGCTGCGATCGAGGCCGGTGCCGGGCGGTCCGCCGATGAGCTGAGGGATCACGTGGCGGCGACGAGCGCTGGATTGCTGGCGGCGTGGGAGAAGGTCGACGACTGGTCGCGGCCGGTGCGGCATCGGGACAGCGATCTGGCGGCGACCGTCTACGCGGGCTGGCGGGAGTACGAAGTACACACCGTCGATCTCGCGTTGGAGCCCACCTCGGACGACTGGTCCGAGGACTTCTGCCTTCACCTCCTCGACTTCCTCCGGCCGCGGACGCCCGACGGGATCCACCTGATCCTGGACGCAGGCACCACCCGCTGGGAGAACGGCACCGGCGAGGACCGGCTGCTCGCAGGCAGGCTGACGGACCTCACCAGCTGGTTCGCGGGCCGCCCGCTCGTCCGTGAGATCACCGGAGATCGCCCCGAGCTCAAGCCGTGGCCGTGATCGCCGGCTCTGCCGCGAGCGACAATCGAAGCGTGGGACCGGATCCAGAGCTGCGCTCAGCACTCCTCGCCGACCGAGCCGGTACGGCGAACCGCATCGCCGCGCTCACCGCCGACCTGGAAGCGATCGTCGAGGCCTCCCGCCTGGTCGCAACCGACGACGAACACGACCCCGAAGGCGCCACGATCGCCTTCGAACGCTCCCAGACGACCACGTTCCTCGAAGACGCCCACAAACACCTCGCCGACCTCGACAGCGCCCTCGACCGCCTCGAAGCCGACGACTACGGCCGCTGCGAGATCTGCGGCAACCCGATCGCGGCCGGCCGGCTGATCGCCCGGCCGACCGCCCGGACCTGCATCGACTGCGCGACCTGATCAACCGGCCGTCGAGCACTCACTTCAGGCCGGTGGTTTTCATGGCGTCGACGAGTCGTTTCTGGCCGGCTACGAAGACGATGACCGTGGGGATGGCCGCGATGACAGCGGCGGCGAGGATGAGGTTCCAGGCCGAGGCGTACTGACCTTGCATGCCTGCGATGCCGAGCTGGATCACCCGGAGGTCGGGATTGCGAGTGACCGTCAGCGGCCAGAGGAACGCGTTCCAGTTGGCCAGGAAGAACAACACCGACAGACTCGCGAGCACCGGACGACTCAACGGCAGGATGACGCTCCAGTAGCGGCGCCAGTAGCCGCAGCCGTCCAGGTCGGCGGCCTCCTCCAGCTCGCGAGGGATGTTGAGGTAGTACTGGCGGAGCAGGAAGATGCCGAAGGCATGGAAGATGCTCGGCACGATCAAGCCGGCGTAGCTGTCCAGTAGGCCGAGTTGCTTGGCGACCAGGAACAGCGGCACGAGGATGACCGGCAGCGAGACGAGCAGCGTCGACATGATGCCGGAGAAGATGATCCCGCGGCCCGGGAAACGCAAGCGGGCCAGGGCGTAGGCAGCCATCGAGTGGAAGAACAGCGCGACGACGGTGACGACGACCGAGACGATCGCACTGTTCAGCAGGAAGCGCGGCAGCGGGATCTTCAGCAGGACGTACTGGAGGTTGTCGAGCGTCCAGGTCGAAGGCCAGCCGAAGGAGAAGACATCCTCCGCAGGCTTCAGCACACTGATCAGCACCCAGAGCAGCGGCGCAACGGCGAGCAGAGCCAGTACGTGCGCCAGGATCGGGAAGAACCTAGTCCTCATCGAAGCGGCCTCCTCGGGTGACGGCGAACATCACGCCGGTGCAGAGAATGAGCAGGGCGACGACGACGGTGGTCAGCGCAGCGGCGTACCCCATGTTGTTGAAGGTGAACGCCTGCTCGTAGATGTAGATGACGACCGTGCTCGTCGCGCGCGCCGGCCCGCCCTTGGTCAGCACGTAGACGAGGTCGAAGGCCTGCAGCCCGGTCACCGCCCCGATCGTCGAGTTGACCACGACGAAGAAGCTGGTCGGCCGGAGCAGCGGCCAGATCACGTACCGGAACCGTTGCCACGCGCTCGCGCCGTCGATCTGCGCCGCGTCCTCGAGCTCCTTCGGCACATCCTTCAGCCCGGCCAGGAAGACCAGCATCTGATAGCCCATCAAGAACCAGACCGAGATCACCACATAGGTGCCCAGGGCAAGCGACGGCGTACCGAGGAACGACACGTCGCCCAGCCCCAGCGGCGCCAGCAGCTTGGAGAGCGCGCCGCGTTTGTCGACCAGCAGGAACTGCCAGATCAGGCCTACCACGACCAGGCTGACCACGTTCGGCAGGAAGAACGCCGAGCGGACCCAGCCGATCCCCTTGAAGTGGTTGCGGACCAGCATCGCGAGCGCGAAGCTCACCACGAACGCGATCGGCACGAAGCTGACCACGTAGATCGCGGTCACCTTGAGCGACGCCCAGAGCTGATCGTCGCCCGCCATCAACCGGTAGTTGCCCAGACCGACGTACCGGTAGTTGCCGAAGCCGTCGACCTTGAAGAACGCGACGCCGAAGGCCAGCACCATCGGCAACGCGACGAAGATCAGCAGGCCGATCACGTCGGGCGCGAGGAACGCGTAGGCCGCGAGCGCCTCGCGCCGCTTCTTGGTCATCGACTGCTTCCGAGCCTTCACCACAGGCTTGGCCGGCGGGGCTGTCATCGTCGCTGTCATGTGATGGGCGCGCCCTGGTAGGTCTTCAGGAAGGTGTCGATCTTCTGCGCCGCATCAGCGGCCGCCTTCGCCGGGTCGGACCCGTTCAGCTGGCAGGCCTGGATCGCGTCGGCGATCGGCTGGTACACCTCAGGTGGGAAGCGCGGCTCGGGCTTGCCGGTCGGCGCGATCTCGGAGACGAACTTCTTCAGCGGGCCGTCGGCGAACGCCCCCTTCGCGTCAGCGGCAGTCTGTACCGACTTACGCGGCGGCACATTCGTCTTCACCACGGTGTTCCACTGCCGCTGCCGCTCCACACCCTCGGCATCGGTCGACCCGAGCGCCCACGCGATGAACTTGGCCGCGGCCTCGGGATTCTTGCCCTTCGAGTTCGCGACGAACGCCCAGCCGCCGAGGTCCGTGGCCGGCTTGCCGCCCTCCGGAGTCGGGTGCGGAATCACGCCGTACTTGAAGTTCTTCGCCTTCGCCCGCAGGTCGGCGACGGCCCAGATCCCGCTCTGCTGCATCGCGGCCGCACCCGAACCGAGGTTGGAGACGACATCACCGCCGCCGTCGCCGAGTGCCTTGCGGGGAGCCACCTTGTTCTTGATCGTGTCCTGCCAGAACTTCAGCGCCTGGACGGCGGCCGGTGAGTCGAAAGCCACCTTGCCGTCCCTGATCGGCGTACCGTCGCCCTGCCAGAGGAACGGGTACCAGGTGAAGTTCTGGTAGTAGCCGGGCAGCGTCTCGAACATCACCCCGTACCGATCCTTGCCGGTCAGTTTCTGCGCGACCGCGAGGGTCTGGTCCCAGGTCCTGGGCAGATCTGCCTCGGACAGGCCGGCCTTCTCGAAGGCGGATTCGCTGTAGTACAAGGCGAGTGGCTCGATCTCCATCGGCAGGCCGTAGATCTTGCCGTCGACGCTGCGGGCCTCGAGCAGGCCGGGCAGGTAGTCGGCCTTGGTCTCATCGCTCAGGTTGCCGGACAGATCCTGCAGTACGCCGCCGTTGTAGTAGCGGAGGAAGTCGCCGGGGCTGATCAGGAAGATGTCCGGGCCTTGCCCCGACTGGAAGGCCGTCTGCAGCGTCGTACCGCTGAGGTAGTCCTTGCCGGGGATATAGCGCAGCTTGACCTTGACGTCGTTGTTCTGGTTCCACTGCTCGGCCAGAGCGACGAACCACTTGCTCTGCGGGCTGTTGTCGTCGGACGGGCCGTAGAAGTTCCAGAACGACAGCTCCTTGCCGTCGCCACCGGCGCCGTCGCCACCGCAGGCGGTCAGTAGCGGCGCGGCGACGGCGGATGCGGCCAGCGCGCCCAGCAGGGTCCGTCGGCTCAACTGAGGTGCAGGGGATAGTGCGGCCATCGGAGACTCCTTGGCAATCGATTTCTCACAAAGTACGAGCGAGGGCCGGAGCGGTCAAGGTTTCATTGACAGCTGAGCGTGGATTTGCCTACCCTCGCTGGAAATCGATTTCTGAGTCGGACTCGAAAGCAGGTCGAGGATGCCAGTAGTGCCGAACCGCGCGGCCGCCCACCGCGCGGCTGACGAGCTGCCCGGCGACCTGGTCGGGCGCGGTTTGGCAGCAGCCCGCCATGCGATCGAGACCGAGGCCGCGGCCGTCTCCGCTTTGGCCGGCCGGCTCGACGGGGTGTTCCTCGACGTCCTCACCGCTGTTGCTGCTTGCGAAGGGCATCTGGTCGTCACAGGTCTGGGTAAGTCGGGGCTGGTCGGGCGGAAAATCGCGGCGACGTTGGCGTCGACGGGGACGCCGGCGACCTTCATCCACGCAGGGGATGCGTTGCATGGCGACTCGGGTGCGGTGACGGCGCGGGATCTGGTGCTTGCGTTGTCGGCGTCGGGCGAGACGGCCGAGGTGTGCGCCTTCGCCCAGATGCTGCGCGATCGGGGGATCCCGGTGATCGCGATGACAGGGGCTGAAGAGTCGACGCTCGCCGGGCTTGCGACGTACACGCTGGACACGATGGTGTTGCGGGAGGCGGATCCGCTCAACCTCGCGCCGACGGCATCCACGACCGCGGCGCTGGTGATGGGCGATGCGCTGGCGTGCGCTCTCGTCGTACTGCGGGAGTTCACGCATCACGATTTCGCGCGGTTCCATCCCTCCGGCGCGCTCGGGCGCAAGCTGCTCGACGCCGGGGAGGAGGCATGACGCAGTACGACGTGTGTGTGCTCGGGTCGTTCATGAAGGATCTGGTCGCGCGCGCCGAGCGGCGGCCGATGCCTGGAGAGACCTTGCATGGCACGGGTTTCGCTGAATTCCTCGGCGGCAAGGGGGTCAATCAGGCGATCGCTGCCGCGCGGATGGGAGCCCGTACCGCGATCGTCGGGATGATCGGGGACGATCGCTACGGCGAGGAGTTTCTCGAGCTGCTCAAGACGGATGGCGTGGACACCGATTGGGTGGTGCGGCATCCGGAACTCGGTACCGGGGTGGGGCTTCCGCTGGTCCTCCCGGACGGCAGCAACTCGATCATCATCGTGGCGCGGGCGAACTCCGCGATCACCGCCGCTGACATCGAGGCGGCTTCGCCTGTACTGACCTCGAGCGCGGTCCTCAGCGTCCAGCTCGAACTGCCGGTCGAAGCCAGTCGCGCAGCCCTCCAACTCGCCTCGGCGGCCGGCGTCACCACCATCCTCACCCCAGCGCCCGCCGGGCCGGTCGACTCTTCGCTCGCCGCCTTCGTCGACATCCTCGTCCCCAACGAGGTCGAGGCCGCCGCCCTCACCGGCCTAGACTGCAACGATTCCCAGGTACCGGTCATCGCCCGCCGCTTGGCCGACGACTGGGACCTCCGCGGCTGCGTCATCACCCTCGGCTCCCGCGGCGCCTACGTCCTGGACCGCTCAGGCGACGGCGCCTTCGTCATCGACCGCTCAGCCCCGGCCGGCGCCTTCGTCGTCGACCGCTCGGCCCGGGCCGGCTCCGGGCGGGAGCTTCGCATCCCCGCGCACCCGGTGGCGACCGTCGACACGGTCGGCGCCGGCGACGCCTTCTGCGGCTCGCTTGCCGCGTCGTTGGCCGCCGGAGCGCCGCTTGCGGACGCCGTACGGCTCGCGAATGCGGCGGGGGCACTGTCTACAACGATGCACGGAGCAGCCACCTCCTGCCCGGACCGATCTGCAGCTTTGGCCTTGCTGGACTCGTGAGATCCTTGTGCCGTCCAGACGGCGGGTAGGCCTCGAGCGGGGAGCGAGCATGACGACGATCTACGACGTCGCGCGTAGATCTGGCGTATCGCCGGCCACCGTGTCGCGGGTGCTCAGCGGCCGCCGGAACGTGGACCCGGAGCTGTCCGAGAAGGTCCGGGCGGCCGTGGCGGAGCTCGGCTACCGCCCCAACGGCGTCGCCCGCAACCTGCGCCGGGCCAGCACCAATCTGTGGGCCGTCGTCATCTCCGACATCGAGAACCCGTTCTTCACCTCGCTCGTCCGTGGCCTCGAGGACGTCGCCCAGACCGAGGGCTACCACGTCGTACTGTGCAACTCCGACGAGGATCCGGCCAAGGAAGAGGCGTACGCCTCCGCGGTACTGACCGAGCAGATGGCCGGCGTCGTGATCTCCCCGACGTCGACCGCGGAGGGTGTCGCGCTGCTCAACGGCGCCAAGACCCCGATGGTCCTGATCGACCGCCGGGTCGAGGGCGTCGAGGCGGACACCGTCCTCGTCGACAACGAACACGGCGCCGCCGAAGGCGTCAAACACCTCATCGACGGCGGCTACCAACGGATCGCCTGCATCACCGGCCCGCGCCGGGTCAGCACCGCGATGGACCGCCTGGCCGGCTACCGCTCGGCTCTCCGCACCGCCGGCATCCCCTACAACAAAGACCTGGTCCGCCACGCCGACTTCCGCGAAGCCGGCGGCTTCGCCGCCATGGAAAGCCTCCTGGACCAACCCGAGCCCCCCGAGGCTCTCTTCGTCACCAACAACCTGATGACCGTCGGCGCCCTCGAATGCCTGGCCAAACGAGGCCTCCGAGCCCCCGACGACATAGCCGTAGTCGGCTTCGACGACATCCCCTGGGCCGATCTCGTAGTCCCTTCCCTGACCACAGTCGCCCAACCCACCTACGAACTGGGCCGCACCGCAGGCCTCCTCCTGAAAGACCGGATAGCCTCCCCCGGCCGACCCCCCTCCACAGTCACCCTCCGCACAGAACTCCACATCCGAGCCACCTCGGCGCCCAAGAAGTAACTGACTTCCTACTCGGACAGGTTCTGGTCCGCGTAGACCGTCATGGCGTCTCGGAGGTATTCGGCGACGGTGGGGTCGGTGGGGTTGATGGTTTGGGTGAAGCGGGGGTCGTCTACGTACATCTGGCCGAGGGACTTGTAGGCCTCTCGGGTTGGGGTCCAGAAGAGGCTGATGACCTGGTGGTGGAGCTGGATGAGTTCCTGGACCGTGGGGTCGTGCACTTCCGCTCCTTGGGCTTTCAGGGTGGTGATTCCTTCGTGGACCTGGGCGAAGCCGGTGCGCGCCAACTCCGCCTCCTGTTCGGTCCAACCCTGCATCCGCTCGTAGCTCGCGTCGACCTGGGCGTCGCCCCAGCGTTCGCGCGCTTCGGCCTCGTACGGGTTGTGCTCGAATCCCTCGAAGACCTTCTCGGGTTTCATTTCGCCTCCTTCGGTGAGGTTGGCGATGGTGGTGTCGACGGTCCGGATCAGCTGGGCGAGCCGCAGCTGCTCGCGCTGGAGCCATTCCTTGTGCCGGCCGAGTACCTCGATCGTGCTCGTGCTGCTGCGACGTTCGAGTACTTCGCCGACCACGTCGAGGCTGAGCCCGAGGTCGCGGAGCAGCAGGATCTGCTGCAACCGGAGCAGCTGTTCCTGCTCGTAGTACCGGCGGCCGTTGGGCGCGGTCCGGGCCGGGATCAGCAGCCCGATCGCGTGGTAGTGCCGCAGCGTCCGCGAGGTGACCCCCGATTCCCGCGCCACCTCGGCGATCGACCAGGCCACCTCGCCCACCGTCCCTCCACCATCGCGGCCGGTCCTTCCGGCCACTGGCAAGGACGCTAGGTGTTGCCGCTACGTCAACTTCAACCTTATTAATGCGGCGGCGGAGGCGGAGTGTTGCCGGCCCGGATCCACTCGACGCAGGCCCGCGCGGACTCCTCAGCCGGCCGCACGACGAGCCCCGCCGCGAGCGCCTTGCGGTTGTCGAGCTGGAAGGTCCCGTCATGGGTCAGGTGAAAACGGTCCTCAGGCGGATCCCAGTCGACGGCCGGACTTCCCGGTACGACGGAACGCCACGCCTCGGCCAGGTCGCCCATCGCCATCGACCCACTCACCGCGTTGAACGCCCCACCCCGGCCATCACCACTCAGCCGCACCAGGAACGCCGCCAAGTCCCGCGCGTCGAGGTACTGAATCGCCTGCTCGGGCCGAGCCGCGCACTCCATCGCCTTGCCCGTCGCCAACGCCTCACCCCAGTTGCCGAAGTCCGGGTTGTACGGCCCCACCACGAACCCCGACCGCACGGCAGCCGACCGCTCCCCCAACACCTCGGCCAGCAGCAACTCCGCCCGAGCCTTCGACGGACCGTACAGATCCATCGAGAACTCGTCCTCAGGAGCACCGTCAGGCCAGGCGAGCAGCTCACCGGACTCGGTCATCCCGGGAGTCGTCCTGCTCGCGTAGACCCCGATCGTCGACATGAACGTGTAGTGCCCGACCCGGTCGCGCAAGACGTCAAGGCTGAGCCGGATATCCCGCACCAAGAACCCCGACATATCGATCACCGCATCCCACACCCCAGAAGCCAGCACGCCGGGATCAGAACGCTCCCCCACAATCCGCTCGACCGACGGGAACAACCCCGGGTTGGTCAGCCCGCGATTGAACAGCGTCACCTCGTGACCGTCCGCGAGTGCCGCCTCGACCACATGCCGGCCGAGGTTCTTCGTCCCGCCCAGCACCAACAGCCTCATCGCAGGCCCCTCACGACATCATCGAGCTCGGCCAGCAAGGGCTCGATCCACTCCGTGGAAGAAGGCACCGTCCGCACGCCCTCCTCGACGACCCACGTCAGCGCACGCAAGACGAAGGCGATCCCGCCCACAGACAGTTGCCGTTGCACCAGCGAAGGATCAGCACCCGCGGCATCGACGTACCGGGCAACGATCGGTTCCGCTTGGTGGCCGACGGCAACGGCATCGCGGACCAGCGTGTAGAGATCACTCAGCTGCGGCGCGACGTACGCCAGCGGCCAGTCCACGACGGACCACCGCGTCCCGTCACTGACCAGATTCTTCGGTACGTAGTCGCCGTGGACCACGCGGGCAGCCGTTGCCGCATGCAACTGATCGAGTGCCGCGACGCCCACGGTCGACAGTCGCTCGGCAAGCTCAGGGGCGGCGGGACTTCGGCGTACCAGCTCAAGGAGTTGCCGGGAAGTGAACTCACTCGGCGCATCGACGGGCTTTGAACGAATCCCGGCCAGCAGTTCGGCCGCGGCCAGGAAGCCGTCCGCCGACGGCTCCTGCTCGAGATTGACCCGGCCGACGTCGGCGAGGACGAGCAGTACCGCGTCGTCCGTCTCCAGGCTGTGGATCAACCGGGGCGCCGGCAACTCAAGCGGTACGACGAATCGCCGGTACGCCGCGCCCTCACCCCGCTGGGCGTCGCTGCCGCGCTTGACGATCACACTGCGCAGTCCATAGGACAGGCGCCAAACCTCCGACGAATCCCACTCCCGCAGCACCTCGCCCTTGAGCTCGCCGACCGCCGGCGCCTGCGTCGCCTCGAGAACCGGTCCGGCGATGACGTCGAGCCAGGTGGGAAGCATGCAGCCATCCTGACAAGCCACGCGCCCGCAACCAAGCGGGTTTCGCCGGCCGAGCAGCAAGGCCAGGCTTCAGCTGATCGCCGCCAGCATCCGATCCACGATCCGTCGCGCGACCCGTACCGGATCCAGATCGGTCACGATCCGGTGCGGCCCACCCTCCTCCGCACTGAACCGGGTCAACCCATCGTCCTCGACCACGATCCGCCCGGTGGCGAACGAGAACAGCGACGGCTCGACCATCATCAACACCGCCGCCGGATCATGCGGCACATTGAAGTCCTGCGACCGATAAGCCCAGTACTGCCGGATCTCACCGCCCAGCAACTCCCCCAAAGCCCCCGCACTCTCAAGCTCCGCCAGCATCAAACCATCGAGCCGCAACCGAGTCGTCTGCTCCAGCCCGATCACCGTCGCCGGTACGCCGGACCCGAACACCACCCCGGCCGCCGCGACATCGCACTTGATGTTGTGCTCGATCTTCCCCGACGTGAAGTCCCCACCCATCAAGAACACCTGCTCGATCCCACGCCCCTCGACCTCCACCGCCTCGGCCAGATTCGTCAACGGCCCGATCGCCAGCACGGTCGGCGACCCGGCCAGCAACCCGATCGGATCGCCACCGCCATCAACGGTCTCCCGGTCGAGATCAGGCATCAGCACACCCTCGTGCCCCGCCCAGAACACCTCCCGCCCGGATCTGGTCTCGCCACGCCCAGGCACGACAGGCCCGACCGACCGACCGGCGACGCGCGCGAGCCTGGCAACCATCCGGGCGCGCAGCAGCACATCGCCGTACACCGTGGTCACCCCCGCGAGGTCCAGTTCAGGCGAGCCGAGGATGGCGGTGAGCGCGAGCACGTCGTCGACATCGGTGCCGATGTCAGTGTCCAGGACGAGCGAGGCCTGCATGGCGATCCTTTCCGCGGCGGAGTGTGCAGGTTATCGACTGGCAAGACCGGTGGTCGGCCGCCGACCACGCGTCTGGCAGGCTTTGGGGTATGACTGAGAACGCCACTCGCGCCTGGGGCTTCGGCCTCGCCACCGTCACGACCTCGGGCAACGTGCTCGACGTCTGGTACCCGGCCCCCGAACTGGGCGAGGCGCCCGAGGGTGCGAAGGCGCCGGCGGAGCTGATCGCTGCCGAGGGCAACGACGACCTGCGCCAGGTACGCCGTACCGTCGTGAAGACCGCGATCACGCTCGACCAGGCCCCGGCCGACGTCGCCGACGCCTATCTGCGGCTGCACCTGCTCTCGCACCGGCTGGTCCGCCCGCACGGCCTCAGCCTGGACGGCATCTTCGCCTCCCTGCCGAACAACGCGTGGACCTCGCACGGCCCGGTCCCGGTCGACGAGATCGAGCACGTGCGGCTGCGCGCGCGGGCCGCCGGGCAGCACCTGTCCGTGACGAGCGTCGACAAGTTCCCGCGGATGACGGACTACGTCGTACCGTCCGGTGTCCGGATCGCCGACGCCGACCGGGTCCGCCTGGGCGCGCACCTGGCGTCGGGCACCACGGTCATGCACGAGGGCTTCGTGAACTTCAACGCCGGCACGCTCGGCACCTCGATGGTCGAGGGCCGAATCGTGGCCGGCGTGGTCGTCGACGACGGCAGCGA
This sequence comes from Kribbella ginsengisoli, assembly GCF_039537185.1. Classification (NCBI taxonomy): domain Bacteria; kingdom Bacillati; phylum Actinomycetota; class Actinomycetes; order Propionibacteriales; family Kribbellaceae; genus Kribbella; species Kribbella ginsengisoli. The sequence continues at coordinate 41,128 of NZ_BAABAA010000002.1, forward strand.
CATCGGCGGCGGCTCGTCGATCCTCGGCACCCTGTCGGGCGGCGGCAAGGCAGTGCTCACGATCGGCAAGCGCTGCCTGCTCGGCGCGAACAGCGGCATCGGCATCTCGCTCGGCGACGACTGCGTGGTCGAGGCGGGCCTCTACGTGACCCCCGGTACCAAGCTCAAGCTGCCCGACGGCACCGTGGTGAAGGCGATCGAGCTGTCCGGCCAGTCCGGCCTGCTCTTCCTGCGCAACTCGATCACCGGCGCGGTCGAGGCACGGCCGCGCAAGGGCGAGGGCATCACGCTCAATGAGGCCCTGCACGCCAACGCGTGACAAATCACGCCAACCAAGGTGAGAGGCAGCACGTCATACAGAGCGTGACCCATATCCCGGAAGTGCGCCTCGGACTCGGGGCACCAGTACGCCGTCGTCGCACGTTGGGACCGGTATGCCGATGAACCGGGGCGCCTTGGTCGCAGTGGGAGCAGTGGGTGCTTTCGCGGTCGCTGTCGGTGTCGGGATCCACTGGGTCAGCGGCAAGGACTTCGGCCCACTGCTGCCGCCACGCGAGCAGTGCGAGGCCACGGTCAGCACCGGGTCCGTAGTACTGGATCTGGAGCAGGCGGAGTCGGCGGCGATCATCGTGGGCGTCGCTGTACGCCGTGGGCTGCCGCCGCGGGCCGCTACGGTCGCGCTGGCTACGGCGTACCAGGAGTCCGGACTGCGGAACCTGGCGCATGGGGACCGGGACTCGCTCGGGTTGTTCCAGCAGCGGCCGTCGCAGGGCTGGGGGACGATCAAGCAGGTGCAGGACCCGCACTACGCGGCCGGCAAGTTCTACGACGCACTGGTGAAGGTGCCGAACTACCAGAAGCTCGCAGTGACGGTCGCAGCCGACAAGGTGCAGCGGAGCGCCTTCCCCAACGCGTATGCCGACCATGAGGCGGATGCACGGATCCTGGCGTCCGCACTGACCGGGCAGTCGAAGGCCGCGCTCAGTTGCACGGTCAACACCGAGTCGATGCCGTCCGAGCCGATGGGCAAGAACGGCCTGACGCCGCGTGCCGAGAAGGTCCGCAAGGACTTGGTCGCCACCTTCGGGAAGGTCTCCACCGGGGGCTACGAGCCCGGCGGCGTGACGACCGGCCACATGGAGGGCTCAGCGCACTACGAGGGCCGCGCCGTCGACATCTTCGTGAAGCCCATCTCGGCGGCCAACACCGTCAAGGGCTGGGCGATGGCGCAGTACCTGGTCGCCCGGGCCGACCACCTCGGCATCCGCACGGTCATCTTCAGCGACAAGATCTGGACCGCGGGCGGCAAGTCCGACGACGGCTGGCGCGACTACACCGCCCCCGACCGCCCCGGCAACAAGGACACCCTCCGCCACCTCGACCACGTCCACGTGGACGTCATCGACCAGTAGTCCCCCACCCCCGAACGCGACCTTGAACACCAAACGGCGACCTCGGACATGAAATAGCGTGCCCGAGTTCCCCACTGGGTGTTCAAGGTGCCGACTTGTGGTCGGCTGGGGCCGGCAGGTTCTACTCGTCGTGCTCCTGCGGGGGCAGCGCGGCGATGAACGGGTGGTCCTTGTCGATCTTGCCCATCTTGGAGGCGCCGCCCGGCGAGCCGAGGTCGTTGAAGAAGTCGACGTTGGCGGTGTAGTAGTCCTTCCACTGCTCCGGGGTGTCGTCTTCGTAGTAGATCGCCTCTACCGGGCAGACCGGCTCGCACGCTCCGCAGTCGACGCACTCGTCGGGGTGGATGTAAAGCATCCGGTTGCCCTCGTAGATGCAGTCGACCGGACACTCCTCGACACAGGCGAGGTCCTTGAGGTCAACACACGGCTGCGCGATGACGTAGGTCACTGGTACTCCTCCTATAGCCAGCAGGCGCAGCGGACTGGGTGCTGCGGTGCGGTGTTCCCGATGCTCATATGGTGGTGCGGCTACCTAGTATCACGGTAGTACCAGCCCCACTCTGCCAGGAGTCCGCATCGTGTCAGACCTCAGTGCCCGTGATATCGGCCACCGTGTCGTCGTCCGCCACCGGCTTCCGGGCGGCCAGTCGACCGATGTGATCGGGGTGCTGCAGGGCTATGACGCGGGTTGGCTGGTGGTCCGGCACTCCGACAGTACGCTGCACCGGGTGCGTTTGCAGGACGTCTCAGCAGCCAAGCGGATCCCGCCGATGCCGTTGCGCCCCGTGGACGTCGAGCAGCTCTTCCTCACCACTGCCCTGGGCCGCCCCGCAGTAGAGACCTCGTACGTCGGCCAGTGGCTCCTGCGGGCCTCTGACGGCTGGACTGGCCGCGCCAACTCCCTCCTGCCGGCCGGTGACCCCGAGATGCCCGTCTCGGAGGCTCTCAAGCTGGCTGAGGCGTTCTACACCGACCGGGGGCTGCAGCCGTTGGCCCTGGTCCGCCTGGAGAGCCCTGCGGCGCAGGAGCTAGGCCAGTTGGGCTGGGTCGACGCTCGGCCGGAGCAGGCCGACGTACAGGTCATGCACACGACGCTGGAGCTGGTGAATGCGTCCCCGGACTACGAGGTCACCGTCAGCGATAAGCCGGACGCTGCGTGGTACGAGGCCGCCTTCGAAGGCGCTCCTCCGGCTGTGGCGCCGGCTGTGATGGAGGGCGCTCCCAAGGCGGCCTTCGCCTCGGTGGAGCTGGACGGCCGGGTGGTCGCGGTTGGGCGCGGGTCGATGACCGGCCACTGGCTCGGTGTGGATGCTGTGCGGGTCGATCCGGAGTACAGGAGACGTGGGCTCGCTACAGCGATCCTGCAGGAGCTTGCGCGCTGGTCTGGACAGTTGGGCGGCCGCCGTAGCTACCTGGAGGTTGTGGAGGACAACAAGCCGGCCATGACGACCTACACCAACCTCGGGTACGCCATGGCGTACCGCTATCGCTACCTAACGAACCAGCCGACGAGCTGACCAAGCCGCAGCCAGCGCAAGCCCGGCAAACCCAGCCAGTACTACGCTCAGCCCGCGCCCAGGCACTGCGATCCCCACGTAGACCGCACCGCCCACCGCCACCCCTAGCGCCCCGGACAGCTGCGCGTTGGTGGCAATGACCCCGGAAGCATCAGCCGCGTACTGCGTCGGCACCGCCGACGTGACGGCGCCGATGAGCGTATTGGAGCTGAACCCGAGCCCAAGCCCGCCGATCCCCAGCAGGGCGAACAGCAACGGCCCAGCCGAGCCACCGAGCAGCAGATAGACGAGCACGGCCAGATAGCCCGCAGCCAGGAGGAGACAGCCGATCACCGGCATCCAGCGGAAGCTCTCCGGCAGCCGCGGCAGGATCGGTCCGGCCAGCCCGAACGCGGCCACCCACACCACCATGGCGAACCCCGAGTAGGCCGGGCCCTTCCCCAGCCCCTGCTGGAGGTACAACGCCAGCACGAACAGCAGCCCGAAGTACGCACCAGTGGTCAGCGCATGAGCGAGCAACCCGGCCCGGACGGCCGGCGTGCGCAGCAGAGGACGAGCGATCAACGGACGACCGCCGCGGGCTGCCGTGTGGCGCTCGCCGCGCTCGAACAGCAACGCCATGGGCAGGCTGAGGACCAGCGAGCCCCACGCCCACGCGGGCCAGCCACGCTCGGAGCCCAGCAGCAGCGGGACGATCAGCAGGAGCACGGTGATCGACAGCGTGAGCACGCCGCGCAGATCAATCGCCTGCCGCTGCTCACCGGCGTCGGCGGCGTCGGCGGCGTCGGCGGCGTCGGCGGCGTCGGCGGCGTCGGCGGCGTCGGCGGCGTCGGCGGGGAGGTACCGCCGGGCCACTAAGGCCAGCGCGACCCCGATGGGCACATTGATCAAGAAGATCGGGCGCCAGGCAGTACCGAAGAGATCTGCGGCGATCATTAGGCCGCCGACGACCTGTCCGGCTACTGCTCCCCCGGACAGGGCGATCGAGAAGTATCCCAGCGCTTTCACGCGGTCGCGGCCGGCGAAGTACAGCTGGATCCCGCTGAGGACCTGCGGCACCATCAGCGCTGCCCCGGCGCCCTGGACGAACCGCGCGACGGTCAGCGAGTAGGTCTCCGGCGCGAGCCCGCATGCCAGCGAGGCGACCGTGAACACCTGCAGGCCGAGCAGGAACACCCGGCGATAGCCCAGCGAAGACCCGAGCCGCGCGCCCGTGATCAGCAAAACGGCGAACGCGACGACGTACCCGGAGACCACCAGCGCGACCTGCCCCTCCGAGGCGCCCAGCGTCGCGCCGATCGACGGAGCCGCGATGTTGGCGACCGCGGTGTCGACGTTGGCCATGAACTGACCGGTCAGCAGGATCGCGAGGATCGCCGTCCGGCCGCGGGTCGCCGTGAGTGTCTGCATAGGGATGGAACGTGTCGCGAGGCCATCGTGTGAGGGCAGGCAGTCGGTAGGGTCGGCCCATGACTGAGCAGGTGCGACCGGAGTACGCAGGTGACTACGAGGGCACGGTGCACGTCGAGTACACGCCGCACCCCGACGACGGCGTGGCCGATCCGGGCGAGGTGGTCTGGACCTGGGTGCCGTTCGAGGAGGACCACCACCAGGGCAAGGACCGGCCGGTACTGGTTGTCGGCTCGGACGGCCCGTGGCTGCTCGCGTTGATCCTGACCAGCAAGGACCACGACCGCGACGCCGCCGACGAGGCGCGCTGGGGCCGGGTCTGGCTCGACATCGGCAGCGGCCCGTGGGACAAGGCCGGCCGCAACAGCGAGGTACGCATCGATCGGGTACTACGGATCGACCCGGCCGAGGTGCGTCGCGAGGGCGCGGCGATCGGCGAGGACATCTTCAACGACGTCGCAGCCCACCTGCACGAACTCCACCGCGCCTGAAACCGCACCGCCCGGGCCAAGCGAAAGGGCCGCCCCCAAGCATGGGGACGGCCCGAAACGCGCTACAGAGTGATCAGCTGGGCGGACGCGTGGTGCTGGGGCCCGACGGCTTGCCCATCCCGGGCGGACCGGGAGTGGTCGGCGTCGCCGGCGGCGTGCCCGGCTTGGGGCCGCAGTGGATGGTGTCGGCCGCGTTGTAGTTCGTGGTGAACGACTCGGTCTTGACCCGGACGCCGTTCTTCGCGAAGTACCGGAAGATCTTGATGTCGAAGCCACCGGTCGGCGCCTGCGGCCTGCAGTTCGCGGCGGTGTCCCAGACCTCGCCCGGCGCGCGGAAGTTGGTCCGCTCGGACTTGCCCGCGGTGATGTCCCAGACCTTGGTGCCCCAGATCTTCACCGTCAGGGTGCCCTGCCCACCGGGCTTGGCGGCGGTGAAGATGGTCTGCACGAAGATCCCGTGACCGGAGTCGTTGAGGAACTTCAGGTCGACCGACGGCCAGGCCACGGTCGCCTCGCGGCCGACCGGGTAGCGGTCGATGTAGACGCTGTGCGCCTTGTGCTGGACGTCCTTCAGGCCGGCGAAGAAGGCCGCGTTGAAGGTGGTGGTGGCCGACTGCGAGACGCCGCCGCCCAGATCCAGCACGAACTTGCCGCCGCTGATGATGTTGCCGTCGGTGAAGCCGTTCTCCCGGGTCCGCTCGCCGACGATCTTGTTCAGGCTGAACATCTCGTTCGGCTTCAGCAGCGTGCCGTTGATCTTGCGGGCGGCGGTGCCGATGTTGACGTTGCGGTACTCGGCGTAGGGGAAGTGCGTGGTGAACTCCCCCATCACCTCCTTGACCCCGAGCGCGGTCGCGGCCTCGGTGGTGACCTTGGCCTTGGTGTGCGCCAGGCCGACCGCGGCGGTCCGCTGACCGGCCGGCTTCGGCAGGATCTCCAGGATCGCCGGCACCACCTTGTCGCGGGCGACCACCATGCCGTCGACGGCGGGGATCACCTTGGCCTTGCCGGCCACGATCCCGATCGTCGCGTCCTTGGGCAGCGTCTCCAGCGTCTTGAACCGCTCAGCGAACAGCGGCTCGAGCAGCTTGGCGTTCAGGCTCGGCGTGAAGCCGCCGTCCTTGGCGACCAGGGTCAGCGCGGGAGCGAGCTCCTCGGGCTGCAGGTCGGCGCTCTTGTCCCCGACGGTCAGCCGGACCGGGCCGGACATCGCCGGTACGGCGTACTCGGTCATCGCCTTGTCGATGGCCTCGGTACCGGCCTTCGGCTTGGTCACGCTGACCTGGAGATCCTTGGGGTTGCCGTCCGACGGGAAGCCGGAGACGACGGTCTCGGCGGCCTTGTCGTTGTCCAGCTGCAGCCCGTCGGCGGACGGGTGCTTGACGGCCTTGGCCTGGACGAAGGTGATCGTGCCTTCGGTGGCCGGCCGGTTGACCTGCTTGGCCAGCGTCTCGACGGCGGCCTTCAGCTTGGTCTCGTCCTTGGCGATCACCGGCTGGATCGCGTCCCCACCGGTCATCGCGCGCCAGATCCGGGCCGGGTTCAGGCTGCGCCCGGCACCCGCCGCGGCGACGGTCGCGTCGACGTCCAGGGTCAGTCCGGCGTCGGCGGGCTTCACCGCGAAGGTCGACTCACCGGCCTTGACCTTGATCGGCAGCACCAGGCGATCCTTCAGCCCGGCCTGCAGTTTGGCTTTCGCGTCGTTCTCGGACAGGCCACCGAGGGGAATCCCCAGGACTGTCGTATCCCCCGGTACCTTGTCGCCGGTCAGCGCGAACGCGAGACCGTAAGCGACTACGAGCACCCCGAACACTGCCGCGGCGATGATCCCCGCGAGCTTGTTTCTCCCCACCGGACAGAGTCCTCCTGCTCGTAACCAGGTAACAGCAACGGCAAAGACTACCGGAAGGGGCAGGCCTATCTGCCCTTGAGTGCCCGATATCCGCCTGCGTAGTAGATCAGCGCCGAAGCGTCACTGGCCGGCCCGGTACCCAGGCTCAAAACCTCGCCGACGACGATCGTGTGGTCGCCGCCCGGATAGGTCGCCCAGGTCCGGCACTCCAGCCAGGAGAGCGCTCCCTCGATCAGCGTGCAGCCGGTCTTCGGACCGGTCTGGGTGGCGATCCCGTCGAACTGCCGGTAGAGGTCCCGGCCCGACTTGGCGAACCGCTCGGCGATCTCCCCGTGCGCGTCGGACAGCACCGAGAGCGCCCAGTATCCGCAGTCGAGGACCGCGTCGTGCATCCGGACCCCGTGGTCGACGCACACCAGGACCAGCGGCGGATCCAGTGAGACGGAGGTGAAGGCGTTGGCGGTCATCGCGTGCGCGACGCCGTCCTGCAGGGTGCTCATGATGGTGATCCCGGAGGCGAACCGGCCCATCGCCGTACGGAACTCCCCGGAATCGATGCTGCCGCCGGGGTCTGTCGTCACTCCAGCACTCTATGACCCCGGGAAGGTTGACGCCTCAACTCACGGCTGTGGAACCAGTCACTGCCCGGCCAGCAGCTTCCTCGCCTGCTCCGATCGCGGGCTGCCGTGGCTGTCGTAGAAGCGCAATGCGGCCTGCCACTCGGCGCGCGCCTCGCCGGCCCGGCCGAGCGCGGCCAGCGTCTGTCCCATCCGCAGCCGCACGCTCGCCTCCCGATCCTGCTCCTGGACCACCACCGCCAGCTTCAGCGCGTTCTGCTGGGTGCTCAGGGCGTCCTGATAGCGCCCGAGCTCGAACCACACGGCGCCGAGATGATCGAGCACCTCGGCCACCCCACCGTCCGACCCGCTCGCGCGGTGGATCACCTCGGCCTGCCGCAGTGCGTCGACAGCGTCGTCGTACCGGCCGGTCGTCCGGTATGCCTCGGCGATCGTCAACTGCAGCGCCGCCACCCGGGACGGCCGATCCGTCCGCCGGATCACGTCGAGCGCCGCCTCGAAGGCCGCCCGCTGAGCCTCGAACTCGCCCTCCTTCCCGGCGATCTGGCCGAGGATCAGCCGCGAATAGGCCTCCACGTTCTCGTTGCCGATCTTGATCGCCTGAGCCATCGAGTCCTGCGCGGCCTGCCGTCCCTCCTCCAGCCGGTCGGCCTGTTCGAGCACGTGCGCCAGGTTCATCAGGCTCTTGGCCTGGTATTCGCCGTCGCCCAGCTCCGCGGCCAGCCGGCGAGCCACGGCCAGATGCTCCGCTCCGCCGGCGAAGTCGCCCAGCTCGGCCTGTGCCAGTCCCAGGTCGAAATGGATCATGAAGGCGGCCATCGGATCCGATCGCTCGTCGACCAGCCCGACCGCGAACTGGTTGAGCTGCTTCCACTCCAGCCATCGCCGGTGGTACCGGCACGCCAGACTGGCGCCGGCCGCGATCCGCACGACCCGCTCGCGTTCTGCCCTTGACCCGGCCGCCGCGGCCTGGGTCGCCAGGACGAGGTTGTTACGGTCCGCGTCGAACTCCTCGAGGGCGCTCTCCAGATCGGGCAGGTCCAGCGCGCCGGCCACCCAGGCCGGGTCGTGCCACTTGACCCGCACCGGCGACTGGGGGTCCAGCTCATCCGCGCGCCAGAGCGTCGCGACGTACTGATCCAGCACCCGGAGCCTCACCGCGGCCCGGTCCTCCTCGGTCGTCATCGACAAGGCCAGATCGTGCCCGACAGCCCGGATCAGGTCATGGATCCGGTACCGCCGCAGCGCCGGCGTCTCGAGCAGATTGACGTCGACCAGGTGCTCGAGCGCCGTCTCGACCTCGAACACGGGCAGATCGAGCGCAGCAGCGGCAACCCGCAGCGAGAAGTCGTCCCCCGCGAGCAGGGACACCAGCGGGAGTGCCCGGGCAGCCGTCTGGTCGACCTTGCGGGCACTGGCCGCCAGCGCCTCGACGGAGACGCCAAGGCTCGACCGCACGCCATCGCCCAGCCCAGTGGACGACAGCACGCCGAGCTTGGACTGCTCGTCGGCCAGTGCTGCAGCCAGTTGCTTGACTGAGAGTCCGGGCCGGTCGGCGAGGTAGGTGCCGGCGATCCGCAGGGCCAGTGGCAACCGCCCGCACAGCCGGACGACCTCGGCGGCTGCAGCGGGCTCCTGGTCCGTCCGGTTCTCGGCCACTGACGCCAGGAGCTCCAGCCCCTCGGCCTCGGAGAGCAGGTCGAGAGGTAGATGCTTGGCTCCGTCCAGCCCGCTCAGCCTTCGCCTGCTGGTGACCAGGGTGACCGTCTCCGCAGTACCGGGCAGCAGCGGTCCCACTTGGGTAGTACTGGCCGCGTTGTCGAGCACGAGCAGCACGCGCCGTCCGGCCAGCAGGGACCGGTACCGCGCAGACGCGGCCGCCAGCTCATCCGGTACGTCGCGCACGCCAAGGGTCCACAACACCCGGCCCAGCGCCTCCAGCGGCGGGACCGGGTCACCACCGTGCCCACGCAGGTCGACGTACAACTGACCATCGGGGAACTCATCGACGGTCTGCTGGGCGGCGCGGACCGCCAGCGAGGTCTTGCCGATGCCACCCATCCCGGCGATCGCCACCAGCACGGCTCCGCCCGGATGGCCCGGAACAGCCGTCAGTGCATCGACCAGCTCGTCGAGCGCCTGCTCCCGGCCGACGAAGTCGGCGAGATCCGCCGGCATCTGTCGCGGAACAGCCTGCGCCACCGGCCTCTGCGCGGCCTGCACCAGCAACTCCTGCTCGGCCTCCGGCAGCCCCAGCGCCCCGGCCAAGTGCTCGATCGTGCTGGCCCGCGGATACCGCCGCCGCCCGTTCTCCAGCGCCCGGATCGCCTCGACACTCAAAGCGGCCCGCTCAGCCAGCGCCTCCCGACTCAACCCAGCCGCAGTCCGGTGCGCCCGCAACAATCCACCCAGCCGGGTGCTCATACCAGCGATCCTAGTTGCCCCTACGCCAACAACTCACGCACGCCATCAGCTGCCGCCGCCCCGTGGTCCTGATAGATCCGTAACGCCTCCCGCCAGACGTCTTCGGCCTCGCCAAACTGCCCCAGCGCGGCCAGACGCCGGCCGATGGCAACCTGGACACGGGCCTCGCAGTCCCACTGTTGCTGCTCCCGGACGAGCGGCAGTGCCTCCAGCAGAACCGCCTCCGCCTTGTCGAAGCGACCGGCGGCGACATAGGTAGTCCCCAGGCATTCGAGGATCGCGGCGATGTCCATCGCGTCGTTCTCGGCACGATAGAGGGACAGCGCCTGGTGGAAGGCCGCTTCGGCTTCCTCGTACTCGCCGGCCTCGGCCAATGACTCGCCGATGGTCCGATAACGCATCGCCAGGGCACGCGCGGGCGCCCCCGCCACGCGGTACAGCTCGATCGAGCGATCGAAGGCCGCGCGTTGCCCGGACAGATCCTTCTCCTTGCCGGCGACCATTCCCAGGATCAAGGCGATCCAGGAGGCGATCTGCTCGTCCCACTGCTGCTGCTGCACTCGTTCCACGATCGCCCGGGCCTCGGCCAGCCGGTTCGCTCGCTCCAGAGCGTGACTCAGATGCAGCTCGGCGGCCGCCTGGAACGCCGCCACTGCTATTTCGCGGGCATAGCCGACCGCCTGAGCCAGCTGCGCGGCGCCGGCTTCGAAGTCGTCCAGCTCGTTGTGGACGATGCCCAGATCGAAATGCACCATGCCCGCGGCGACCGGCTCGTCGAGCTCGCCGACGACGGTGACCGCGGCCTGCAGGACCGCCCGCCACTCGCTCCACCGTTTGCGGGACAAGCCGTAGTTGTTCATCCCGGCGGCGATCCGGATCACCGCACGACGCTCGGCCTCGGAGCCGCCGGCCGCCGCGCGGGCGATGGCCACCAAGCTGTGGCGGTCCGCGTCGAGGAGTTCGATCGCGGCCTCGAGATCGAGGTCCTCGGCCGCCGACGACCATTGTGGGTCGGGCCACTCGCCCAGCGCCTCACGTGGTGCCGCATGCTCGTCGATCCGCCAGACCAGCGCCAGGTAGTGGTCGAGGATCCGCAGCCGGACAACCTCGGTACCAGCCGTCCCGAGAGTCGCCTGCGCCAACTCGCGGCCGACCTCCGCGACCAGGTCGTGCATCCGGTAGCGATGCAGCTGCGGGGTCTCGAGAAGGCTGATGTCCACCAGGTGCTCGAGCGCGTCCTCGACCTCGCGCGTCGGCCGGTCCATCGCGGCTGCCGCCGCAGGCAGTCCGAAGTCATCGGCACCGAGCAGGGCCGCGATCGGGAACACCTCGGCAGCCGTCCGGGCGATCGGGCGCGGGTCGTCGGCGAGGGCCCGCAAGGACAGGTCGACGCTCGCGCGAACCCCGTTTCCGTCGGCGGACAGAACCCTCGTGCGTGAGTACTCGAGCTCGGTCACCAGGTGTCCGATGCTCTTCTCGTGCTGCCCCGACAGATAGCCGGCCGCGATCCGCAGCGCCAACGGAAGATGCCCACACAACCGGGCCACCGCGAGCGCGGCTTCCTGTTCCTCCTCGACCCGGCCTTCGCCCAGCAGCGCCGCCAGTAGCTCCAGCGCCTCGGCGTCCGACAACACATCCAGCCGCAGCTGCCGTAGGCCTGGCAGCTCGGTGAGCTGTTTGCGGCTCGTGATCAGCGCGGCCGAACCACCCTTGCCCGGAATGAGTGGCGAGACCTGAGAGGTGCCGGCCGCATCGTCGAGGAGAACCAGGACCCTCCGGCCGGCCAGAACCGAGCGATACCGTGCGGCCGCCATCTCGACCTCGTCCGGGATCTGCCCCTCGTCGACCCCGAGCGCCCGGAGCAGCCTCTGCAGCAGTTCCAGCGGCTGAGCTGGTTCGCCGCCGCCATGCGCCCCGAGGTTCAGATACAGGAAGCCATCCGGGAAGGTGCCTTTCAGGAGCCGTGCCCCGCGTACCGCGAGCGCTGTCTTTCCGATCCCGCCCATCCCCGCGACAGACACGAGCGCGACCGCGGGCGCGGTACTGGTCAGCGAATCCAGTAGCGCCTGGAGTTCGGTCGCCCGGCCGGAGAAGTCGTCGATGTCCGGGGGCAGCTCGTGGCCGGTCGCCGCAACCCGCCGACGGGCGGCCTCCAGCAGACGGGCGCCATCCTGCTCGGACAGGCCGAGCGCTTCGACCAGTTGCCGGACCGTGCTCGGCCGCGGATTACGCCGGCGACCCGCCTCGAGGAGACGGACCGCCTCGACACTCAGCCCAGCCCGCTCGGCCAGTGCTTCCTGCGTCAACGCGGCTTCCCGGCGGAAGCCGCGCAAGACCACTCCGAACCCCGGGGCGAAGGCCATACCGGCGATGGTAATCCCGGCCGCCCGGACTGGACGTCGTGCGGATCAGAGACCGGCGAAGAGGTCCGTCTCGACGCCGCTGGGGCCGGGGGCCGCGGTGCCCTTGACCAGGCGGTAGGCCTCGTCGCCGAAGATCTCGTTGCCGGTGTTGTTCGACAGGGCGAAGAACGGGCCGTCGACGGTGATCTGGGTGGCGTGCGCCTTCATCGCGTTCATCTTGCGGTCGAGGTACTCACCGGCCGAGATGACGCAGTCGACCAGCCGGTCCGGAGTGATCATCGGCGGCATCGGACCGTCGGGGTCAATCCCCTCGAAGGTGGTGGTGTCGCCGGCCTCGCGGAGCTTGCGGAGGCTCTCCCGCATGCTCGTCTCGGCGATCGTCGGCCAGTAGATCTTCGTGATCTCCCAGGCCTCGCCCAGGTCCTCCCGGTACGCCGGCGCCGCGGCCAGGGCGGCCGCGTAGGTCGCCACCCGGTGCGCCTGGATGTGGTCGGGGTGGCCGTAGTTGCCCCACTGGTCGTAGGTGACCAGGACCTGCGGGCGGATCTCCCGGATGACCGGGACCAGGTCGTTCGCCGCGGCCAGCAGGTCGGCCTTCCAGAAGCTGTCCGGCCGGGTGTCCGGCGGGACGTCCGCGTTGCCCTCGGCGTTGTAGATCATCCCGGTGTCGCGGTACTTGCCCGGCCCGCCGAGGAACCGGTGGTCGGTGACGCCCAGCTCGGCCATCGCCGCGGCCAGCTCGCCGATCCGGTGCTTGCCGAGCTCGTCGGTCTGGTCCGCGGCCAGATGCGCCAGCTCGGGGACCAGGACCTCGCCCTCCTCACCGAGGGTGCAGGTCACCAGCGTGACCTGCGCGCCCTCGGCGACGTACCGGGCCATCGTCGCGCCGTTGTTGATCGTCTCGTCGTCAGGATGGGCGTGGACCAGCAGCAGGCGGCGGTCGGGAAGCTCACTCATACCGCCAGCCTACGTGGGCCGGCGGACAGTTCCCGGGGTAGCTAGACCACCGGTTCTCACCCGAACCGGCGGACCAGCAGGCAGCCTGCCTGAAAGCGCGACCGGGCGCCGAGTCCGGCGATCAGCGCGCTGATCTCGGCCCGGACGGTCCGCAGCGAGAGCCCGAGCTGGCGGGCGATCGCGGCGTCCTTGGCGCCCGTGGCCATCAGCCGGCCGATCGTGACCTGGCGGCTGGTGAGCTCGTTGGCCGCGGCCTGCGTCTTGCGATGCGTGCCCAGCTCGTAGACCTCACAGACGACCTCCGGTGCGAAGTCCTCGCGTCGCACCGCAGGAACAGCCTGGTAAACCGACATGCACATCTCCTCCCCAGTCGTCGTGCGAGTTCAATTCTCGACCGCTGCAAACCGGGTCACCAGGTACAACCCATACAGTTCACCCATACAAATAGGCCCTGGCCGAAAGTGTCGATCGGGAGGTACGGGAGTGGACTCGCAGTTCGCGGCGCTGCTCCGGCGGCACCGGGCGGCCGCCGGGCTGACCCAGGAGGAGCTGTCCGAAGGCTCCGGCGTGAGCGTCCAGGCGATCAGCACCCTCGAGCGCGGGACCCGGCGCTACCCCCAGCTGAGCACGGTCGACGCGCTGGCCGAGGCGCTCCACCTCGACGCCGACCAGACGGCAGCGCTGGCCGCTGCCGCCTCCCGCCGCGGCAAGTCCGAGAAGCCGGCGCCGAAGCCGTCCCTGGCGGCCTCCCCCAGGCAGCTGCCGTTCGCCAGCGGCGACTTCACCGGCCGGGTCCGGGAGATGGAGCTGCTCACCAACTACCTGACCACTTCCAAGGGCGTCAGCGTGACCGCCATCACAGGCATGGGTGGCATCGGCAAGACAACGCTAGCCATCCACACCGCCCACCAGGTCGCGGACCACTTCCCGGACGGCCAGCTGTACCTGGACCTGCGCGGCTTCGGCATCGGCCCGCCACTGGAGCCACTGGACGCCCTGACCTACCTACTGGAGGACCTGGGCGAGACACCTCCCGTCGACCTGGCCACAGCAACCGCCCGCTTCCGTACTGCGCTCGCCGGGCGCCGCATGGCGTTGGTGCTCGACAACGCCTCCGACCAGGACCAGGTCCGGCCGCTCCTCCCGGGTTCGGGCGGCTGCGCGGTCATCGTGACGAGCAGGCGCAGTATGGCCGGGCTGGGCGGTCGCCAGTTCCAGCTGGGCGAGCCGCCGCTGGAGGAGTCCATCGAGATGCTCCGGCGGATCTCAGAACGCCCGGACGCGCCAGAGGACGAGTGCGCCGAGGTCGTACGGCAGTGCGGCGGACTCCCGCTGGCGATCCGGATGGCCGGCGCCAGGCTGGCATCCCGCCCGACGTGGCCGGTGGCCCACCTCGCCGAGCGGCTGGCCGACGGCCGGCGCCGGCTCGACGAGCTGCAGCTGGACGATTCCGGTGTCCGGGCGACTCTGGTGCTGTCGATCGAGCAGTTGGCCGGCAGTGACGACCCGATCGACGTACAGGCCGTCACGATGTTCGCGCTGCTCGGGTTGTCGGACTCCGTTGACCTCACTTCCGCGCTGGCGGCGGCTCTGTCGGACAGCCCGGAGCCGGAGGCTGTCGTAGTACTGGAGCGGCTGGTCGACGTGCATCTGCTCGCTACGCCCGGACCAGGGCGGTACAGGCTGCACGACCTGGTGCGGGTCGCAGCACGCGAGCTTGCGGATCAGATGCTGAGCGAGCAGGACAAGGCGGCAGCGAACACCCGGTGGATCAGGCGGGTCTCCGCCGTCGTCTGGAAGGCCAGCGAGTACGCCGGACACGGCGTGACCCGCGACGGCTGGCTGGACAAGGAGTGGCTGATCGGCGCCCAGGACCTCGTCAACCAGGACGACGTGCTCAACTGGCTGGACAACGAGCGGGCCAACCTCGTCGGCATCGTGCAGCAGGCCGCAGTGGACCAGCCCAGCCTCGCAGTACAGCTGGCGGTCGGTCTCAACGTGTACTACGCGGTCCGCCGGGCCTGGCTCGAGTGGCTTCAGGTCAACGAGGCCGTACTACGCCTGGTCAGCGGCGGCCCCGACCGGATCGCCGAAGGCCTCGTCCTGCACGACCTCGGCGCAGCCCATGCCGAGCTAGGCCAGTACGAACAGGCCGTCGCTCCCCTGCGCCGTGCAGTCGACACTGCTGACGCCTCCGGCGACGGCAACCTCCAGGCGCTCTGCTTGAGCAGCCTCAGCCACGTACTGGAGCGCACCGGCCGCACCACCGACGGCATCCCGTACGCCGAGCGAGCCCGCGAGATCGGTCTGCGGCTGGGCATCCCGCCACGAGCCGCCTGGGCCTGCTTGGCGCTCGGCATGCTGTACCTGAAGACAGGGATGCCGAAGTCCGCCCGACGGCACTTCGACGAGGCGATGGAGCTCCTGGTCGAGCCCGGCCTGGAGAAGTACCGCGGCATGATCGCCCAGAACGTCGGCGTCGCCTATCGCGAGGCCGGGCAGTACGAGGTCGCCGGCGAGTCCCTGCGCGAGAGCCTCAAGCTCTACCGGACCGCAGGGGCCGCGATCCCGGAGGCCGAGGTGCTGAACGAGCTCGGCCGCCTGCGCCTGGCCGAAGGCCGGTACGACGAAGCCATCGCCGCCCAGAGCGAGGGCCTGGCCATCGCCGGCCAGTACGGCGACTGGCTGGTCGAGGCCGACATCCGCAAGAGCCTCGGCGAGGTCCACCACGCCCGCGGCCACCTCCCGGAGGCCCGGCGCGAATGGCGGATCGCCCTCTCCATCCACGAACAACACGACGCCCACGGCGCCGCGGCACTGCAGCAACTCCTCCGCGGCACCTGAGCACGGCACCACAACAGCGAAGGAGGCGGCTCCCCGAAGGGAACCGCCTCCTCCTCACTTGTCAGGTGGTGGTGCTACCTGGTCGATCAGTTGGTCGGCTTCTTCAGGCCGATCTGCGTCAGGTCCAGGATTCCACCGGTGTTCGGGTCCGCCACCGCGTCGGTGATGTTCGAACCGGTGACGTACACGTTGAGGTCCTGAACGGTCGGCACCAGCGGCGCCGTCTTCATGATCTCGGTGTACAGGTCGGAGTAGCCCTGCTCCATCTTCGGCTTGTCGGTCTCCTTGGAGAGCTCAGCCATCTTGTCCCAGCCCGCGTTGCTGCGAGCGTAGTTGTTCTGAGCCGCCTTGTTCGGGGCGGTCAGGTCCGGTCCGAAGACCGGCGGGACGATGGTGGCCAGGGTCGCCCAGTCGTAGCACCAGCCGGCGGTGATCAGATCGGTCGCCGACGCGTCCTGCTGCTGGGTCGAGTAGTAGTTGTCGCCCGGGATCTTGCGGATGTCGACGTTGATGCCGACAGCCTTCCAGGACGCCTGCGCGGCCTCGGCGGCCTTGGTGGCCAGACCCGAGTCAGCGGTGCCCAGGGTCAGCTTCTCACCCTTGTAGCCAGACTCCTGCAGGGCAGCCTTCGCCTTGGCCTGGTCGCCTTCCGGCGGGGAGTTGAAGAAGCTTTCCTTGGTGTAGCCGTTCAGGTCCTGCGGGATGATCGAGTCGACCACCGCGGCCAGCCGCTCGCCACCACGGGCGTCGCGGTAGCTGGTGCGGTCCAGACCGTAGTACAGCGCCTCGCGCAGCTTCTGGTTCTTCAACAGCGGCTTCTGCTGGTTGAAGGCGATGTAGCGGCGGCAGACGTCGGTACCGGTGACGACCCGGTCCTTGACGTTCGGCTGGTTGGTCTTGGCGATGTTCTCCGGCTGGACACCGGCGAAGCTGATCGAGTTCTTGTCGGCCGTACCGTCGGCGAACAGCCGCTGGTCGACGGTCGCCTCGGCGTCACCGAACTTGAAGACGAACTTGTCCGGCAGCGCGTTGCGCAGCGGGTCGGTCTTCTGGTCCCAGTTGGTGTTGCGGACCAGCGTCAGCGACTTCTTGCGGACGTAGGACTCGATCTTGTACGGGCCGGTCGCGACCGGGTGGTTGTCGTAGGCCGTGTGGGTGTCCTTGGCCTTCGGGACCGGCGACCAGATCTTCATGCTGGCCGCGCCCTCGAAGGTGGCAACCGGCTCCTTCAGCTTGAAGACGATGGTCTTCTCGTCCGGCACCTCGATCGCGGTGCAGCCCTTGCCACCGTTGTTGTTGTTCACGTACGGGCCCTTGTAGCCCGGGCAGTCCAGGTACTGGTGAGCGTACGGCGCACCCTCTGCCATGTCGGCGGCGAACGAACGCTCCGCGCCGTACTTGATGTCGGCGGCAACGATCGGCGAACCGTCCTCGTACTTCAGGCCGTCCTTCAGCTTGAAGGTCCAGGTCTTGAAGTCCGGCGTGGCCTCGTAGCTGGCCGCAAGGTCGTTCTCCAGAACGATCTTCTTGGACTTCGCGTCGTACCGGTAGTCGACCAGCGTCCGGGTGATCAGCTTGCCGATCATCCCGGAGTCGGTGACGAAGTTACGCGCCGGGTCCAAGTGCTCGACGTCGTTGACGTGGTAAACCGTGACGGTGCCCCCCTTGGCCCCGGTGCCGGTGTCGCTGCCTGCAGTGGACTTGCTGCCGGCGTCATCGCTGCCGCCGCCGCAAGCAGTCGCCAGCAGGGCCACCGAGGCTCCTGCCGCAACTACCTGTCCTACTCGTTTGGCGTACTTCATAGCCAGTAATTCCTTCCTTGTCATGACGTTCCACGCCGGGTCGCGGCGGCCGGATAGGTCATCTGGCGTCACAATTCGCGGTTATCAACTCACGGATTCACAGGTGGTGCAACGAGCTTGCGGCTCGGTGACCAGATCGTGATTGGTTCATTGCCATCGATAGACTTATGGTGACTCTCCGCAATGTTCAGATCACATCGCGCTCCTCGGGGAAGTGGCAGGCTGCCTGGTGATCCGGCCCGCCGATCTGCACCAACTGAGGCTCCTGCTCGGCGCAGATGTCCTGCGCTTTCCAGCAACGTGTCCGGAATCGGCACCCGGACGGCGGATTCAGTGGGCTGGGGACGTCACCGGTGAGCCGGATCCGCTCCCGATGGGCGACCGCGTCGGGGTCCGCTTCCGGTACCGCCGACAGCAGCGCGTGGGTGTACGGGTGCCGGGCGTGGTTGTACAGCTCGTCACGCTCAGCGATCTCGACGACCTTGCCCAGGTACATCACCGCGACCCGGTCCGAGATGTGCCGGATCACCGACAGGTCGTGCGCGATGAACATGTAGGCGAGCTCGAACTCGTCCTGCAGGTCCTCCAGCAGGTTCACGATCTGCGCCTGGATCGAGACGTCGAGCGCGGAGACCGGCTCGTCGCAGACGATCAGCTTGGGCCGCAGCGCGAGCGCCCGGGCCACCCCGATCCGCTGCCGCTGGCCACCGGAGAACTCGTGCGGGTACCGGTTGTAGTGCTCGGGGTTCAGCCCGACCCGCTCCATCAGCGCCTGGACGGCCTTCTTCGTGCCGCCCTCGCTCTTGACGCCCTGGATCTCGAACGGCGCCGCGATGATGGTGCCGATCGTCTGCCGCGGGTTCAGCGACGAGAACGGGTCCTGGAAGATCATCTGGACCTGGCGCCGGATCGGCCGCATCTTCTGCCGGTTCAGGTGGGTGATGTCGACACCCTCGAACCGGATCGAGCCGCCGGTCGGCTCGTCCAGCCTGGTCACCAGCCGGCCCGTGGTCGTCTTGCCACAGCCCGACTCACCGACCACGCCCAGCGTCTCGCCGGAGCGGATGGTGAAGTCGACCCCGTCGACCGCCTTGACCGCGCCGGTCTGCCGCTGGAAGACGATGCCCCGGGTGACCGGGAAGTACCGCTGCAGCCCCTTCACCTCGAGCAGTGCCTCGCCCTGCTCAGGCCGGACGACCTCTTCGGCCGACGTCGACGTACTCACGATCGCTCCTCAAACTTGACGGCCGGCATCACAGGTTCGGCTTGATCTGCTCGGTGAACAGCTTTGTGCGCTGCGCGTGGTCGATGTGGCAGCGGACCCGGTGCGGATCCGTGCCGACCTGCAGCAGCTCCGGTACCTCACCCGAGCAGGAGTGCCCCTCGACGTACTGCTGGTAGTCGCAGCGCGGCTGGAACGGGCAGCCCTTGGGCAGGTTGATCAGCGACGGAGGAGTACCCCGGATGGCCTTCAGCCGGTGATCGCCACCGCGGTTGACCCGCGGGATCGAGCCGAGCAGGCCCCAGGTGTAGGGCATCTCGGGCCGGTAGAAGATGTCCCGGACCGGGCCGGACTCGACCACCCGGCCGCCGTACATGACCACCACGTCCTGCGCCATCTGGGCGACGACGCCGAGGTCGTGGGTGATGATCACGATCGCGGAGTTGAACTCCTTCTGCAGGTCCTGCATCAGGTCCAGGATCTGCGCCTGGACAGTGACGTCCAGGGCGGTGGTCGGCTCGTCGGCGATCAGCAGCTGCGGGTCGCACATCAGCGCCATCGCGATCATCGCGCGCTGCCGCATACCGCCGGAGAACTGGTGCGGGTAGTCGTAGAACCGCTTGTCCGGCGACGGGATGCCGACCCGGTCGAGCAGGTCGACCGCGCGCTTCTTGGCGACCGCCTTGGTCACGTCGTTGTGCACCCGGTAGGCCTCGACCAGCTGGTCGCCGACCCGGTAGAAGGGATGCATCGCCGACAGCGGGTCCTGGAAGATCATCGCGACCTGCTGGCCGCGCAGCCGGCGGATCTCCGGGATGGACATGTCCACCAGCTCGGCGCCGTCCAGCCAGATCTCGCCGCTCACCTGGGCCCGGCTGCCCTTGTGCAGGCCCATGATGGCCAGGCTGGACACGCTCTTGCCGGAGCCGGACTCGCCCACGATGCCCAGCGTCTTGCCGCGCTCGAGGGTGAAGCTCAGACCGTTGACGGCCTTGACCAGGCCGTCGTCGGTCGGGAAGTGCACCTGCAGGTCCTTGAGCTCGAGGAAGGGCTTGCCGGTACGGTCTGTGGACTCTGTGGTCGTCACAGTCTCGGTCACTTGTCGTCTCCTCGACGGGTCAGGACAACCGCACGCGCGGGTCGATGAAGGCGTACAGGACGTCGACGATCACGTTGGCCAGCACCACGAAGATGGCGGCGAACAGCACCACGCCCATGATCGAGGGCAGGTCGTTGCCGAGCACCGAGTCGATCGAGAACTTGCCCAGGCCGGTGATGCTGAAGACCTGTTCGGTGATCACCGCGCCGCCGAGCAGGCCACCGAGGTCGAGGCCGAAGATCGTCACGATCGGCGTCAGCGCCGACCGCAGGCCGTGCTTGAAGATCACCGTGCCCTCACCCAGGCCCTTGGCCCGGGCGGTGCGGATGTAGTCCTCGTTCATCGTGTCGATCATGTTCGCCCGGGTGATCCGGGTGTACAGCGCCGCGTAGACCAGCGCCAGCGTCAGCCAGGGCAGGATGTAGAACTGCAGCCACTTGAACGGCCCGACGGTGAACAACTCGGAATTGGCCGTGTCCGGGAACGGCAGCCATTTGAGCTTGACGATGAACAGGAACAACAACAGATAGCCGAACACGATGGTCGGGAACGAGACACCGAACAGCGCCAGCCCGACACTCAGCTTGTCCAGCCATTTGCCCTTCCGCAGGGCGGCCAGCAATCCGAGCAGGACGCCGCCGATCAGCCAGATCACCGCGGCGCCGACGGCCAGCCACAGGGTGGGCGGGAAGGCGTCGGAGATCGAGGTCCAGACCGGAATGCCGTTCTGGTACGACTCGCCGAAGCACGGCCAGGCGCAGTTGTGCTCGCTGCCGGCGGTGCCGATGTCGCGGCCGCCCGGGTTGACCAGGCCCTTCATGTACGTGCCGTACTGGACGATCAGCGGGTCGTCGAAACCGTAGGTCTCGTTCACCGTCTGGATCGTCGCGGTGTCGCAGTTCTTGCCGCAGATCAGCAGGGCGGGGTTCGCCGGGGTGATCCAGAACAGGAAGAACGTGATGGCAGAGATCACCCAGAGGATCAGGACGGTCTGCAGCAGGCGGCGGATCAGATAGCGGCCCATGGGTCAGCTCCTCCCGGCACGCGGGTCGAGGGCGTCACGCACGGAGTCACCGAGCAGGTTGAACGCCAGAACGGTGATGAACAGCGCCATGCCCGGGAAGAACAGGTACAGCGGGTTGCTCTCGATCCACTGCGAGGCGTCGCTGATCATCCGGCCCCACGAGCTGGTGGGCTCCTTGATACCGACACCGAGGAAGGACAGTGCGGCCTCCGCGGTGATGTTGCTCGGGATCAGCAGCGTCGTGTAGACGAGCAGGGTCGGCAGCATGTTCGGCAGGATCTGCTTGAAGATCACGTACATCGGGCCGGCCCCGAGCGAGCGGGCGGCCTCGACGAACTCGCGTTCCCGCAGCGAGAGCGTCTGCCCGCGCACGATCCGGGCCAGATAGGCCCAGCCGAAGAACCCGAGGACGAACATCAGCACGCCTAATCGGAGCCTGTTGTCGTCGGGTATCCCGAACAGGGCCTGGCCCCGGTCGGCGACCACCGGCGTCAGCGCCATGATGAACAGCAGCGAGGGGAAGCTCAGCATGATGTCCATCAGCCGGCTCAGCACGGTGTCGATCCAGCCACCGAAGTAGCCGGAGACCATGCCGATGACCGTGCCGAGCACGATCGCGATGATCGTGCCACCGAGCGCGACCAGCAGCGAGACCCGGGTGCCGTAGACCAGCCGGGAGAACACGTCGCGGCCGTTCTGCGGCTCGACGCCGAGCCAGTGCTCACTGCTCGAGCCACTGCCGAACAGACCGCCGATCGGGATGCTGCCGTCGCGCGTGTTCAGCAGCGGCGTGCCGTCCTTGTTCAGCTTGTTGAACTGGTCCGGCGGGAAGCCGTTGATCTTCACGATCAGCGGCGCGAAGATCGCCACCGCGATGATCAGCAGGATGATGACCGCGCTGATCACGGCGATCTTGTCCTTCTTCAGCCGGGCCCAGGCGATCTGCCCTAGGGACCGGCCTTCGATCTGCTTGGCCTCAGTTGTCTCGGCCAAGCCGTCTGCCGGAAGACCGCCGTCCGGAGACAGGTCTTCTGTAACCCCCAGCGTCATCGCTGTTGCCTACCCTTCCCCTTGAATCGCACGTCGTCACCCCGACGGTCGAGTTGCCGGGAACCCTACGGATCTCGCAGTGTGGACGCCACCGGGCACTCACCGATGTCACGGAATCGTGACGGATTAGTGCCACGGTTACCGGGGTATTCAGTGCCACCCGCACTTATGTGCCGTTTTCGACTACTTGGCGTAGAGCGGGAAGGAACGGACGGTCAGCTGGCAACCAATCCAGCAGTGCCAACTCGGCCGCGCCGACCCATCGGATCGCGCTGTGTTCGGACAAAACCGGTTCACCACGTATCAGCGCCGCAGCGTACACGCGCAACTGGTATCGATCTCCGATGGGCTGGGCCGGACCCAATGACGCCCCCGGCTCGATCTCGACGGACAACTCTTCGCGTAATTCCCTGATCGCGGCCTGTGCATCGGTCTCCCCCGGCTCGACCTTGCCGCCCGGGAACTCCCAGCCGCCGTCCGGACCGGGGCGCAGCGCGGCCAGCACCAGCCCGTCCCGGATCAGGGCCACCCCGACGACCACCTGCCGCTCGCTCATGGGCCGCACTCTGTCAGAACTTGTCGACGCGGCCGGGGATGATGGCGGGGTGCCGCTACAGAACAGAGTGCTGCCGACCCAGGAGATCGTGGCCGACGCCGGTCGCGGCCTGCTGATGGGCAACCGCGGCACGATCCACCACCCCGACCGCACCCTCGGCGCCACCCGCTGGCGGTCGAAGGCCTGGATCTGCTGTGTCCTCGACTGGAAGGGCGTCCAGCGCGATCCGATGCCACCCGGCCGCTGGACCGCGCTGTTCTTCTTCGACGAGGCGGTCGCCCTCGCCGCCGGCCACCGCCCGTGCGCCTACTGCCGCCGCCGCGACTACCTCCTGTACGCCGGTGCGTGGGCCGCCGGCCGTGGTCTGCCCGAACGGCCCCGGGCCACCGCGATGGACGCCCAGCTCCATCTCGAACGGGTCGAACCGCGGACCCGGCAGCAGCGCACCACGATCGCCGAGCTCGACGAGCTGCCCGACGGCGCGATGATCCGCCTCGACGGCCGGCCTGCCCTGGTACTGGACGGCAAAGTGCTCGGCTGGTCGTGGGAGGGATACAACACACCCGCCCGGCCGGCCGGTCTGCGCGAGGTCGAAGTACTGACGCCGCCCGCGAATCTCCTTGTCCTGAAGGCCGGATTCGCCCCTTTACTCCACCCGACGGCCATCGGCAACTGAGGTAAACCTAAGTAGGAACACGCCGTACCGAGGGGTCTTCCGTTGTGCGCCGCGCGAGGGCAAAGTGTGCCCATACTTACAGCGACAAAACCATCACTGGAGTCGGTATGGGTGACGGCAACAGCACCGTGGCAGCGGTGCAGCGCGCGCTCGAAGCGCTACACGCCAGCGTCGGCAAGCTGAGCCAGGAGTACGGTGACACCCTCGGCGTTCGCCGATTGGTGTCGGACGTGGCCAGGCTGAGTGACGACCTGGCCGAGCTCGGCCCTCCCGACCCTCATCACAGACCCGGACCCGTTCCGGAGGAACTCGAGGAGATCCCCGACGTGGAATACGACGCGTCCATGTGGACCGACGCGGAGCATGAAGGCTTCGGCGCCCCTGACCGGCGCGCTCCCTGATGGCGACCGGAGTTAGCGCGCCGGGTCGCGCACAGATCAAGCAGAAGACTCTACGAACCGATCGCTGGTGGCTCGCGCCGCTGCGGATCGGCGTGATCCTGGGCTTCTTCGTCGTCTACGCGACGGTCCGGATCTTCATGAACAAGTACTACTGGGTCGACGCGTACCACTACCTGACCCCGTTGTACTCGCCGTGCGTGACCTCGTCCTGCGTCGAGGGCTCGAGTCACCTGGGCACCTGGTTCGGGGACTTCCCCCGGGTCCTTCCGTTCAGCATCATCACGTTCGCCGTGCTGGCCGGCTTCCGCGGCACTTGCTACTACTACCGCAAGGCGGGCTGGCGTTCGCTGCTCATCGCCCCGGGCGCCTGCGCGGTGCCGGAGCCGCACAAGAAGTACAACGGTGAGCGCAAGTTCCCGATCACCGCGGTGAACCTGCACCGGTACTTCTTCTACGGCGCGCTGCTGTTCGGTCTGCTCAACGTCTACGACGGCACCCAGGCCTTCCACGGCAAGGACGGCGGCTTCGGCATCGGCCTCGGCACGCTGATCATCTGGATCAACCTGGTGATGCTGTGGATGTACACGCTGTCGTGCCACGCCTGCCGGCACATCGTCGGCGGCCGACTGAAGAACTTCTCCAAGCACCCGTTGCGCTACCGGTACTGGACTTTCGTGTCGAAGCTGAACCCCAAGCACGGCACGTACGCGATGATCTCGCTCTTCACCGTGATCATCACCGACGCGTACATCATGTCGGTCTCGGCCGGCTGGTTCTCCGATCTGCGCTTCTTCAACTGATACGGACGTCTGAACACTTATGACTGAACTGGAACGACACCAGTACGACGTGATCGTGATCGGCGCCGGCGGCGCCGGCCTGCGGGCCGCGATCGAGGCCCGTGAGCAGGGCAAGCGCACCGCGATCATCTGCAAGTCGCTGTTCGGCAAGGCGCACACCGTGATGGCCGAGGGTGGCTGTGCCGCGGCGATGGGCAACGCGAACTCCAACGACAACTGGAAGACCCACTACGTCGACACCATGCGTGGCGGCAAGTTCCTGAACAACTGGCGGATGGCCGAACTGCACGCGCAGGAAGCCCCCGACCGGGTCTGGGAGCTGGAGACGTACGGCGCATTGTTCGACCGGACGCCGGACGGCAAGATCAGCCAGCGCAACTTCGGCGGTCACACCTACCCGCGGCTCGCGCACGTCGGCGACCGGACCGGCCTGGAGCTGATCCGCACCCTGCAGCAGAAGATCGTCTCGCTGCAGCAGGAGGACTTCAAGGCCACCGGCGACTACGAGGCCAACCTCAAGGTGTACGCCGAGTGCACGATCACCGAGCTGCTGAAGGACGGCGACGCGATCTCCGGCGCCTTCGGCTACTGGCGTGAGTCGGGCCGCTTCGTCCTGTTCGACGCACCCGCGGTCATCCTGGCCACCGGCGGCGTCGGCAAGTCGTTCAAGGTCACCTCGAACTCGTGGGAGTACACCGGTGACGGTCACGCCCTCGCGATGCGGGCCGGCGCGACGCTGATCAACATGGAGTTCATCCAGTTCCACCCGACCGGCATGGTCTGGCCGCCGTCGGTGAAGGGCATCCTGGTCACCGAGTCGGTCCGCGGTGACGGCGGGGTGCTGAAGAACTCCGAGGGCAAGCGGTTCATGTTCGACTACGTGCCGGACGTGTTCCGCGCGCAGTACGCCGAGACCGAAGAAGAAGCCGATCGCTGGTACAAGGACGCCGACAACAACCGGCGCCCACCGGAGCTGCTGCCCCGCGACGAGGTCGCCCGGGCGATCAACTCCGAGGTCAAGGCCGGCCGCGGCACCCCGCACGGCGGCGTCTTCCTGGACGTCTCCTCGCGGCTGCCCGCCGAGGAGATCCAGCGCCGGCTGCCGTCGATGTACCACCAGTTCAAGGAGCTGGCGGACGTCGACATCACGGCCGAGCCGATGGAGGTCGGCCCGACCTGCCACTACGTGATGGGTGGCGTCGAGGTCGAGCCGGACACCGCGCAGTCGTCGGTCAAGGGCCTGTACGCCGCCGGTGAGGTCGCCGGTGGCATGCACGGGTCGAACCGGCTCGGCGGCAACTCGCTGTCCGACCTGCTCGTCTTCGGGCGTCGCGCCGGAGCGGGCGCGGCGATGTACGTCGAGTCGCTCGGCGAGAACCGCCCGAAGATCTCCGAGGCCGACGTCGACGCGGCGGCCACGGCGGCGCTCGCGCCGTTCGAGCTCGAGGGCGGCGAGAACCCGTACACGATCCACCAGGAACTGCAGCAGTCGATGAACGACCTGGTCGGCATCATCCGCAAGGCCGACGAGATCGAGCAGGCGCTGGCGCGGCTGACCGAGTTCCGCGGCCGGATCGCGAAGATGACGGTCGAGGGGCACCGGCAGTTCAACCCGGGCTGGCACCTCGCGCTGGACCTGCGCAACATGCTGACCGTGTCGGAGTGCGTCGCGAAGGCCGCGTTGCTGCGCGAGGAGTCCCGTGGGGGTCACACCCGCGACGACTTCCCGGGCATGAACGCGGAGTGGCGCAAGGTGCTGCTGGTCTGCTCGCTGGAGAGCAGCGGCGACGGGGTGACCGTGGTCAGGAAGGACCAGATCCCGATGCGCGAGGACCTGCTGGAACTGTTCGAGCTGGACGAGCTGAAGAAGTACCTGACACAAGAGGAGCTGCCGGCATGAGTTATCTGGCGAAGTTCCGGGTCTGGCGTGGGGACAGTGACGGTGGTGACCTCGAGGACTTCGAGGTCGAGGTGAACGAGGGCGAGGTCGTCCTCGACGTCATCCACCGGCTCCAGGCGACCCAGACCCCGGATCTGGCGGTCCGCTGGAACTGCAAGGCCGGCAAGTGCGGCTCCTGCAGCGCCGAGATCAACGGCATGCCGAAGCTGATGTGCATGTGCCGGATGAACACGTTCGAGGAGGGCGAGACCGTCACGGTCACCCCGCTGCGGACGTTCCCGGTGATCAAGGACCTGGTCACCGACGTGTCCTTCAACTACCAGAAGGCACGCGAGGTGCCCGCGTTCGCACCGCCGGCCGACCTGAAGCCGGGCGAGTACCGGATGCAGCAGGTCGACGTGGAGCGCTCGCAGGAGTTCCGCAAGTGCATCGAGTGCTTCCTGTGCCAGGACACCTGCCACGTGATCCGGGACCACGAGGAGAACAAGGAGTCCTTCTCCGGTCCGCGCTTCCTGATGCGGATCGCCGAGCTGGACATGCACCCGCTGGACGCCGCGGACCGGCAGAAGTCGGCCCAGGACGACCACGGTCTCGGCTTCTGCAACATCACCAAGTGCTGCACCGAGGTGTGCCCCGAGCACATCAAGATCACCGACAACGCCCTCATCCCGATGAAGGAACGCGTCGCCGATCGCAAGTACGACCCGCTGGTCTGGCTCGGCAACAAGATCCGCCGCCGCGAAGGCTGAGCACGTAGTACAGGCAAAGGCCGCCCGTAGCCGAGAAGCTGCGGGCGGCCTTTCGCGTTGTCAGCTCTTGGCGGCGGTGGCGAACTCGGTGGTGTAGGTCTTGGTGATGTCGATGCTGTCCTTCTTCGGCTTGACCGCCGGGGAGAACTTGCCGAGCACCGCCAGCGCGTTCTCGGCGCCCTTGGCATCCATCACACCGTTGGCCGTGAACATGCCCTTGGAGTCGTTGATCGACTTGACGTACAGCTCCTTGTCGGTGCCCGCGTAGTCGGCCGGCATCTTGGCGGCGATGGTCGCCGCGTCGTTGCCGGTGATGTAGGCCAGCGTCTTGACGAAGGCGTTCGCGAGCTTCTGTACGACGTCCTTGTGCGCGGCAACGTAGTCGCACGCCATGTAGAGCGAGCTGGCCGGATACAACCCACCAAGTGCCGCCTTCGTACCCTGCTCAGTACGCATGTCGAGCAGGATCTGCCCGTCGCCGGTCTTGGTCAGCCGGGCCACCGTCGGGTCCGTCGTCATGCCCGCGTCGATGCCGCCGGAGTTCATCGCGGCGATGAAGGTCGAGTCGGCTCCGGCCTTCACGGTCGTGTAGTCGGCGGTGGCGACTCCGGCGTTGCCCGCCAGGTACTGGGTGAGGAAGTCGGTCGACGATCCGGGACTCGTCACGCCCAGCTTGCGGCCCTTGAAGTCGGTGGGGCTCTTGATCGTGCCGGCCTGGGCCTTGGAGACCATCTCCACCTCGCCCGGCACGTTCGCGAACTGGACGACGCTCTGCAGGCACTTGCCCTTGGCCTGCATGTCGATCGTGTGGTCGTAGAAGCCGACGACGCCCTGGGCCTGGTTGGCCAGCAGTGCCGTTTCGGCGGTGACGCCGGCCGGGGTGTCGACGAGCTCGACGTTGAGCCCCTGGTCCTTGAAGTAGCCGAGTTGCTCGGTCAGCTTGGCCGGCATGTAGATCACCTTGGCGGCGCCACCGACCATGATGGTCACCTTGTCCGACGACGAGCCCGGGCCGGCCGAAGTACCGGATTTGTTCTGGGTCTGGCAGCCGGTCAGGACGAGGGCTGCCAGGACCGGGACGGCGAGTACAGCAGGGCGGATCTTCATGGTTGTCTCCTAGGGAAATCAGATGGCGGCGGCGAAGGATGCCTGGGCGGGTGGCCGCCAGCGCAGCAACCGCCGTTCGGCCAGGCCCAGGACGACCTCGGCCAGTAGTGCGAGCACGGTGGTGATGAGCATTCCGGCGTAGATGCCGGCCGCGTCGAAGGAGCCTTGGGCGGTGCTGATCAGCAGGCCCAGGCCGCGGGTGGCGCCGGTGTACTCACCGACGATGGCGCCGATCAGCGCGAACCCGAAGGCGGTGTGCAGCGACGCCAGGATCCACGAGGTCGAGCTCGGCACCACGATCGACCAGAGCACCTGGCCCCGGCCGGCGCCCAGGATGCGCGCGTTGTTCACCAGGTTCCGATCGACCTCGCGAGCACCCTGGAAGGCGTTGAAGAACACCGGGAAGAACACCAGCACGAACGCCGTCGCGATCTTGGACTCCATCCCGAGCCCGAACCAGATCACGAACAGCGCGGCCAGCACGATCCGCGGTACGGCGTTGAGCGCCTGGATGTAAGGCGACACCACCTCGGCGAGCAGCCGGGCCCGGCCGAGCAGGATGCCGAGTACGACGCCCGCCAGCGAGCCGAGCACGAAGCCGGCCGCCGCCTCCTCCAGCGTGACGGCGATCTGCGTCCAGATGGAGCCCTGGGCCGTACCGTCGGTGAACCAGATGACGAGCTTGTCCCAGATCAGGCTGGGCTTGGAGTAGAAGAACGGATCGAGCCACAGGCTGACCGACAGCTCCCAGCCGCCGAGGATCACCAGCAGCAACAGCAACCTGAGCGAGTAGACGAGGGCCTTGTGCTTGCGCCGTACGACGACAGCGGTCTGGGCCGTTCTGGCCGGGGCTTTACGCAACACGGGTGGCTCCTGTCTGGCGGGCGATCGCGACCTCGTCGGACAGCGAGCTCCACACCTCGCGGTAGATCGCGATGAACTCGGGGGTCATCCGGATCTCCTCGACGTTGCGGGGCCGCTCGAGCTCGATCGGGAAGGTGTCCTTGATCCGGGCCGGGCTGGCGGTCATCACGACGACCCGGTCGGCCAGCGTGATCGCCTCCTCCAGGTCGTGGGTCACGAAGATGACCGCGGCGCTGGTCCCGGACCACAGATCGAGCAGCTCGTTCTGCATCAACGCCCGCGTCTGCACGTCCAGCGCCGAGAACGGCTCGTCCATCAGCAGGATCGAGGGCTCGTTGACGAGGGTCTGAGCCAGCGCCACCCGCTTGCGCATGCCGCCGGACAGCTGGTGCATGTAGTAGTCCTCGAACCCGGCCAGCCCGACCCGAGCGACCCAGTCCCGGGCCGCCGCCTCTGCCTGCTCCTTCGGCTTGCCTCGCCAAAGCGGGCCGGAGGCAACGTTCGCCAGGACGGTCCGCCAGGGCAGCATCGCGTCCGCCTGGAACATGTACCCGACTCCGTCCGGGATGCCCCGGACCGGCTGGCCGTTGACGGTGACGGTGCCCTCGGACGGCGGCTCCAGCCCCGACACCAGCGACAAGGTGGTGGACTTGCCGCACCCGGTCGGACCGACGACGGCCACGAACTCACCGGCGTCCACTTGCAGGGTGATGTCCTGTACTGCGGTGTGGGCGGTCCCCGCGCTGGTCAGGAACCGCTTGGTCGCGTGGTCGATGTCGACCAGGAAAGTCATGGAGCCTCCTACCTGTCGTCCAACCCGCCTGTGGTGTTACCGGCGGATGACAGCTCTGTTGCTCGAAAGGTAGGGAGGATCGGGCGGCAGCGGATCCCTTGCCGTCGTTACCCGCCCAATCCCCATAGTTCGCGTTCTGCGCATTCCGCTCACGGGCGGGTTTACGGTGGGCGGATGATGGCTCGATTGCGCGGGATGCGCTTCACGCGGCAGCTCCTGCTGCTGCAGATCGGCCTGGTCACGCTGGTCGTCGGGATCGGCTTCGGGCTGGTCGCCTGGCTGCTCGACCAGAGCCTGGAGCACCAGTACGAGCAACGCGCGCTCAACGTCGCCAGGACGGTCGCCGCCGAACAGCACCTGGGCGACCTGGTCCGCGACGGCGACCAGCCCGCTGTTCAGGAGATCGCCATCGCCGCCTCGCGGGCCACGGGCGCGCTGTTCGTCGTGGTGACCGACGCGCGCGGGATCCGGCTGGCCCATCCGACCCCCGACCAGATCGGCAAACCGGTCAGTACAGATCCGTCGGGCGCGCTGTCCGGGAAGGAGGTCGTGAACATCGAGCGCGGCACGCTCGGATTGTCGGCCCGCGGCAAGGTCCCGGTACGTGACACAGCGGGCACCATCGTCGGGGAGGTCAGTGTCGGCTTCGACGCGGCCGACATCCGGCACGCCCTGCTGGACCTGATCGGCGCGACCGCTCCCTTCGCCGTCGGCGCCCTCGCGCTCGGCGTCGCCGGATCCACCTGGCTGTCCCGGGTGCTGAAGCGCCGAACGTTCGGACTCGAGCCGGCCGATCTGGCCGATCTGGTCCGCGAGCGGGAGGCCGTCCTGCACGGTGTGGGCGAAGGAGTACTTGCCGTCGACACCGATCGCCGGGTGACGATGTGCAACGACGAGGCGGTCCGGCTGCTGGGTCGCCCGGTGCGCGCGGGGATGCCGTTGGACGACCTCGATCTTCCACCACGGTTGAGATCCGTGCTGGACGGCGACCGGGCGGACAACATTCTCACCGTCGCCGGCGACCGGGTGCTGGTGGCCAACCATCGGCCGGTCAGCCGCGACGGCCGCGATCTGGGCAGCGTGCTGACGTTGCGGGACCGTACCGACCTCGAGCAGCTCACCAGCGAGCTGGACGCGGTACGGAGTATGACCGGAGCTCTTCGGGCTCAGCGACATGAGTTCGCCAATCGCATGCATACGGTCCTCGGGCTGCTGCAGGCGGACGCTCAGGCCGATGCGCTGGAGTATTTGCGGGCCGTGACCCAGTTCCAGGAGGCCGATGCGATCAGTGAGTCACCGGCTGTCCGGTCTGCGACGATCCGGTCGTTCATGGCGGCCAAGACCGCTCGGGCCGCCGAGTTGGGCGTGACGCTGAAGTTGTCCGAGGCGAGTTGGGTCCAGCAGCGCCTGGTCGCCCCGGTCGAGGTCGTGACCGTGCTCGGCAATCTCGTCGACAACGCTTTGGACGCCGCGCATGTGTCCACCCGACGTCCTGGTGGAGTCGAGGTCGATCTGCTGTCCGACGGAACGCGGCTGGTGATCTCGGTGGCCAACACCGGTGACGGTGTCTCGCCCGAGCAGTCCGAGGCGATCTTCGTCGAGGGCATCTCCACCCGGGGCACGGATCGCGGGCTCGGTCTGGCGATCGCCCGGCAGACGGCTCGTGGACTGGGCGGCGACATCACCTTGGCCAATCCGGGCTGCGACGGCAGCGAGACGGTCTTCGTCGCCCAACTCCCCGACGTACTCGAGGAGGCCGGCGCATGATCGGCGTACTGGTGGTGGAGGACGACTTCCGGGTCGCGCAGGTGCACGCGCTGTTCGTCGCCCAGGTCATCGGTCTGGAGGTCGTCGGGGTGGCGCACACGGCGGCTGACGCGCTGCGGATTGCTGCCGAGGTGAAGCCTGATCTGGTGCTACTCGACAGCTATCTGCCCGACCGGCCAGGGATCGAGGTCGCGGCGGAGCTGAGCGCGGACATCTTCATGGTCACCGCGGATTCGTCGGCGACCTCGGTCCGCGCTGCCTTCGCTGCAGGTGCACTGAACTACCTGATCAAGCCGTTCAGCTCCGAGCAACTGACCTCGCGCCTGCGGGCGTACGTCCGCTACCGGACCCTGCTGGGTGGCCAACTGGAGGAACTGACCCAGCAGGCCATCGACCGCGCGGTGGATGCCCTCCACGACGCCGACCGCCCACCGACACCCAAGGGCCAGTCACCAGTGACTGCCCGGCTGGTGACGAGCGCCTTGCGAAAGGCCGGGGAGCCACGGACAGCGGCTGATCTGGCTTCGCAACTCGGTATCTCGCGGGCGACTGCTCAGCGGTATCTAGCCGCCCTGGTCGACGACGGACGCGCGGTCCTCAGCTTGCGGTACGGATCGACAGGACGTCCGGAGCACCAGTACCACTGGGCCTCCTCACGCTCTTGAGCAAGGCGACATCGCGCTGGTGAGTGGGCGTCTCCACCAGCATCGGTACGTCCGCCAGCACCGGATTGGCCAGGAAGGCTGCCAGGGTCGGCAGCCCGATGGTACCGACGTCGAGCGATTCGTGCCGGTCGCGGTGTGAGCCACGCGGGTCACGACTGTCGTTGACGTGGACCAGCGCGACCGTGCTCGCCAAGTCGTCGAGCAGGTGCGGGTCGGCGAGGTCTTCACCGGCCGCATGGAGGTGGCAGGTGTCGAGGCAGAGGCCGACCCGCTCGTCGTTCACGGCCTGCAGATACTCGACCGTGCCGGTGATCGTCGAGGCCATCGATTCGCCCGCGCCCGCGGTCGGCTCGATCAGCAGCCGGACGGCGGGTGCCTGGTCGACGAGCGGGCGGATCAGCTTGGGCAGGGCAGCCAAGGCCGTCCTACGTCTTCCTGGAGTGACCGACGAGCCGGCGTGGACGACGACCGCGATGGCGCCGAGGTCCGTTGCGCGTCGCAGCGTCAGCTCAAGGGCGGCCAGCGAGCGAGACAGCACCAGCTCCGACGGAGCACCGAGATTGATCAGATGTGGAGCGTGCACCACCGCGGGGAGCGCGCGCTCGGCACACGCCACCCGGAAGGCCTCATCGGCTGCAGGGTCGGCGGCCCTCGGCGCCCAGCTACGAGGGTTGCCCGCGAACAGCTGGATGATCTCGGCGCCAACCTCGTCCGCCTCACCCAGCCCGGTCTTCACCAGCCCACCCGCGACGGCCACATGGGTGCCGATCAGCGACATCGCTCTCCTTCCAGAACGGTTCGCTGCCAGCGTACCGGACTTTTTGACCTTGAGTTCAACAAGTGCCTACTATGGCCGCATGGCGATGGGCAGACCGATGAAGTTCGAGGCCGGCGAGGCGCTCGACAAGGCGGTTGAGGTGTTCTGGCAGCGTGGCTTCGCGGCGACCACTCCACAGGCCCTGGCCGACGAGCTCGGCATCGGCCGCGGCAGTCTCTACAACACCTTCAAGAGCAAACATCACCTGTTCAACCTGGCCCTGCACCGGTACTCCGCGAGCCGCATCACCGCCCTGGCAGCAGGACTCGAAGGCCCCGGCCCGATCCTGCCGCGGCTCCGTGAGGCGATGCGCACCCTGGCCGGCATCGGCGACCACCGTTACGGCTGCCTGATCGTCAACTCCGTCGCCGAGCTCGGCAGCACCGACGAGGGTGTCGCCGACGTCGCCAAGGACCTCTTCCTCCAGATCGAGCACACCTTCCGGGCCGCCCTCGAGCGAGCCCGGACCACCGGCGAGCTCACCCCGGACCGCGTACCCGCCGACTCCGCGAGCGCCCTACTGGCAGCCGTCATCGGCACCAGCGTGCTGGCCAAGTCCGGCGCCGACCCCACCCAGCTCAACCGCATTCTCGACGCCACCCTCAAGGACGTCTGAAACCTCAACGAAAGAAGGCGATCGGCCGTGACGGCCATTGTCACCGGACCTGAGTCCGGGACCGAATCACCCCTGCGCGGAACGGCGAAGGCCCTGGCTGCCCATATGACGAGCAGCCTGACCGTGCCGACCGCGACCAGCGTCCGTACGATCGCGGCCAAGCTGATGATCGACAACCGGATCGTGATCAACAACCACCTGCGCCGCAACCGGGGCGGCAAGGTCAGCTTCACCCACCTGATCGGCTGGGCGCTGATCCAGGCAGTGAAAGCCAACCCGGTGCTCAACACGTACTACGACGAGTCGGACGGCAAGCCGGTCGCGGTGACGCCGGCACACGTCAACCTCGGGATCGCCGTCGACCTGGTCAAGCCGGATGGCAGCAGGACGCTGGTCGTCCCCAACCTGAAGGGGGCCGAGAGTCTTGGCTTTCAGGAGTACTTGGCGGCGTACGAAGTACTGGTCGGGAAGGCGCGGGCCAATCAGCTGACCGTTGACGACTTCGCCGGAACGACGATCTCGCTGACCAACCCCGGTGGAATCGGGACAGCGCACTCGATGCCGCGGCTGATGAACCAGCAGGGCGCTGTGATCGGGGTCGGGGCGCTGGAGTATCCGGCGCAGTACCAGGGTCTGAGCCCAGCAGCCCTTGCGGACCTGGCGATCGGGCGGACCGTGACGCTGACCAGCACCTACGACCATCGGGTGATCCAGGGTGCGGCATCCGGCGAGTTCCTGCGGACGATCGACGAGTTATTGGCCGGGGGCAACCAGTTCTACGAGGACATCTTCACCGCGTTGCGGATCCCCTACGCGCCGATCCGGTGGGCGCGCGACATCCACGTCGACGAGGCGAGCGCGGTCGACAAGACGGCTCGGGTGCAGGCGTTGATCAATGCGTTCCGCGTGCGTGGTCATCTGATGGCGGACACCGATCCGCTCGAGTACGTGCAGCGGTCGCATCCGGATCTGGAGCTGTCCGGGCACGGGCTGACGTTCTGGGATCTCGATCGCGAGTTCGTCACCGGGGACTTCGGCGGCGCGGAGCCGACGATGTCGTTGCGCGACATTCTCGGCGTACTCCGCGACGCCTACTCCCGCACGGTCGGCGTCGAGTACATGCATCTCCAGGACCCCACGCAACGACTCTGGTTCCAGGAACAGCTGGAGCGGCCGTATACGAAACCGGAGCACGACCGGCAACTGCGGATCCTCGGCAAGCTCAACGAGGCGGAGGCGTTCGAGACGTTCCTGCAGACCAAGTACATCGGTCAGACCCGGTTCAGCCTCGAAGGCGGTGAGTCGGCGATCGCTCTGCTCGACGCGCTGCTGGGTGGAGCCGCCGAGGCCGGGCTGGACGGCGCCGCGATCGCGATGGCGCACCGCGGCCGGCTGAACGTGCTCACCAACATCGCCGGCAAGACGTACGCGCAGGTGTTCCGCGAGTTCCAGGGCACCGACGACGTCGACGGGTCGGGCGATGTGAAGTATCACCTGGGCACCGAGGGCGTCTATCGCGGCGCTCGGGGGGAGGAACTGCCTGTCGTCCTGGCGGCCAACCCCTCGCATCTGGACGCGGTCGACGGCGTGCTGCTCGGGATCGCGCGGGGCAAGCAGGATCGTGGGTCTTCGACGCTGCCGATCATCATCCACGGCGACGCCGCGATGGCGGGGCAGGGAATCGTCGCCGAGACCGTGCAGATGTCGCGGCTGCGGGGGTACACGACCGGCGGCACGATCCGGATCAACCTCAACAACCAGGTCGGCTTCACGACGTTGCCGTCCCACGCACGGAGTTCGGTCTACGCGACCGACGTCACCAAGGCGACGCAGACTCCGGTCTTCCACGTCAACGGCGACGATCCGGAAGCGGTGGTGCGCGTTGCGGAGCTGGCGCTCGCCTATCGGCAGGAGTTCCATCGGGATGTGGTCATCGACCTGGTCTGCTATCGGCGGCGTGGGCACAACGAGGCCGACGATCCGTCGATGACGCAGCCGCGGATGTACGCGTTGATCGCGAGCAAGAAGAGTGTGCGCACGCTCTACCTCGAAGCGCTCGTCGGGCGCGGTGACATCACGCGGGCCGAGTACGAGCAGGCCGACCACGACTTCCATGCCCGGCTCGATCAGGCCTTCGCGGAAACACATGAGACCGCCGGCATCGAGAGCACCCAGGTAGTCGACGTACAGGCTGGTACTGCACCTGCAGTATCGGAGGACATGATCCGGGCGATCGGGGATGCGTTCGCCAACTTGCCAGCAGGGTTCACAGTGCATCCCAAGCTCGGACAGCTGCTGGCCAAGCGGCAGGAGATGAGCAAGGCCGGTGGGGTCGACTGGGCGTTCGGGGAGTTGCTCGCATTCGGGTCGCTGCTGCAGGAGGGGACGCCGATCCGGCTGGCTGGGCAGGACTCGCGCCGGGGGACGTTCGTCCAGCGGCATGCGGTGCTGCATGACCGGGTCACCGGGCAGGAGTGGGTGCCGTTGGAGAAGCTCGGTGCGTTCTCGGCGTACGACTCGTTGCTCAGTGAATACGCGGCGATGGGCTTCGAGTACGGGTATTCGGTTGAGCGGCCGGATGCGCTGGTGGCGTGGGAGGCGCAGTTCGGGGACTTCGCGAACGGCGCGCAGATCGTCGTCGACGAGTTCCTCTCGTCGGCCGAACAGAAGTGGAACCAGCGGTCGTCGCTCGTACTGCTGCTCCCGCACGGCCACGAAGGGCGTGGGCCCGATCACTCGTCGGCCCGGATCGAACGCTTCCTTCAGTTGTGCGCCGAGAACAACCTCACCGTCGCACAGCCGTCGACGCCTGCCTCCTACTTCCACCTGCTCCGCCGGCAGGCACACGAGTCGTCGACGCCGCTGATCGTCTTCACGCCGAAGTCGATGCTCCGCACCCGCGACGCGACCAGCTCGATCGCCGACCTCACCGAAGGCCGCTTCGAACCGGTCATCGACGACCCCCGGATCACCGACAAGTCGTCCGTCCAACGAGTCCTGGTCGTCTCCGGCAAGCTGTACTACGAGTTACGGCACGAACTCGAGAAGACTTCAGACCAGGCCGTCGCGCTGATTCGACTCGAGCAGTACTACCCACTCCCGGCGACCGAACTGGCTGAGGTCCTCGACTCCTACCCGAACGCCGAGCCGTTCTGGGTGCAGGACGAACCGCGCAACCAAGGTGCCTGGACCTTCCTCCACTCCGAGCTCAACCCACTGCTGACCAGGCCGCTCCAGGTCGTCTCGCGTCCTCGCTCAGCGGCGCCGGCCACCGGCTCAGCCAAGAAACACACCGAAGAGCAGGCGAGGTTGATCAACGAGGCCTTGCACTGACCCAACAGCAGCCTCGGCCGCAATCAGGGTCGGCCGGGGCCGCCCGGACTGTGTAGGTCCGGGCAGGCGGGTTCCTCGACGCCCGCCATCCGGTCTCCCCGCCCAGCCCATACCGGGCGGGGAGACCGCTCCCAGCGCCCACCCGCCGCGGCGATCTCACCTGAGCGATGGTTGCCCTCCCCCGCGTGGGTGAGGTGGGTGGACGGTTCGGAGCTCTAGGGTGCGGGCATGGACGTGGCGTTGGTCGGGCTGGTCAATATCGGCATCTTCATGTTCTTGTTCGTGCCGGTATCGCAACGGTTGCTGGGGGTTCGGTTCGGGTTGGGGCGGCTGGCGATCGGTGCCGCGCTGACACTCGCGCTCGCCGGCCCCCTGGCGAAGGCGGTCTCCGGACCACCGCCGTGGACCGGGTCGAACGGCGCGGCCTTCGCCCTGCTGGCGTTGACGGCGTTGTGCTCGATGCTTGCCGGACTCATCTTCCTGGTGCTGGCCGAGGCGCTGGTCCCGACCGGATCGTTGCCCAGGGCCCGTGATCTGCGGCGGGACCTGGGCGGCAAGCTCGCCCGCACCCGGCGGTACCTCCAGATCCTCCGGATCGCGATCAAGCACGGCCTCGGCCCGTACCTGCGCGGTCGCCGCCGCCCCGGCCACGAGAACGCGGCCGGTCAGGCCGATCTGGCCCGATCGCTGAGGCTCGCCCTCGACGAGGCCGGCGTCACCTTCGTGAAGCTCGGCCAGGTGCTGTCCACCCGCAGTGATGTGATCCCGCCATCCGTCGCGCTGGAGCTCAGCCGCCTGCAGGACCAGGTCTCCCCCGCGCCGTGGAGTCAGATCGAGTCTGTACTCACTGAAGAACTCGGCGCGCCCCCGCAACAGGTGTTCGCCGACTTCGCCACCGAGCCGCTCGCCGCTGCCTCGGTCGCTCAGGTCTACACAGCCAACCTCGACGGCGTACCGGTCGTCGTAAAGGTTCAGCGCCCCGGTATCGCGTCCGTCGTCGAGCGGGATCTGGACATCGTCCAGCGGCTGGCGCGATTGCTCGAGCGCAACACCGACTGGGGCCGGTCGATGGGCGTGCGCTCGCTCGCGACCGGGTTCGCCGACGCGATGCGGGAGGAGCTCGACTTCACCGTCGAGGCGGGCAACATGGCCGGCGTCGCGGCCGGCAAGTCGGTGGTGGGCAACCGCGACATCGTCGTACCGGAGTTGTACCCCAAGTACTCCACCCGCCGGGTGTTGACCATGCAGCGTCTCGACGGGATCGGCCTCGGAAGCGCCGCCAAGTCGATCGCCGAGCGCGGCCTGGACGCGGCCAAGCTGGCGAAGGTGCTGTTCGACTGCCTGCTCGGGCAGGTCGCGATCGACGGCGTGTTCCACGCGGATCCGCACCCGGGCAACTTCCTGCTGCTCACCGACGGCCGGATCGGCATGCTCGACCTCGGCTCCGTCGGGCGACTCGACCCGTCCACCCGCGAGGCGTTGCAGCGGTTCCTGCTCGCCGTCGACCACGGCGATCCGGTGGCCGCGACCGACGCGCTGCTGGAGATCGTCTACCGGCCGGACGTCATCGACGAGCAGAGCCTGGAGCGCGCGGTCGGGCAGTTCATGGCCCGGCATCTGGGCGCCGGCGCGGCGATCGGGCCGGCCATGTTCAACGACCTGTTCAAGATCATCACGACGCATGAGCTGGGCGTGCCGCCGGAGGTCGCCGCTGTCTTCCGTGCACTGGCGACCGTCGAGGGCACGATCGCACGGATCTTCCCCGCCTTCGACCTCGTCGCCGCGTCCCGCTCCTTCGCGGCCGCCCACGTCACCGACCGGCTCGCGCCCGACGCGCTTCGCCGTACCGCGACCGAAGAACTGGCCACCTTGCTACCGATGCTCCGCAGGCTCCCGCGCCGCATCGACCGGATCGCCGCCGCCGCGGAGAGCGGCCGCCTCGGCCTCAACGTCCGTCTCTTCGCCGACGAACGCGACCGCCGCCACCTGACCGGACTGCTCCACCAGGCCTTGCTCGCTGTCCTCGGCGCCACCGCCGGCCTGATGGCAGTGCTCCTGCTCGGCACGCCAGGTGGCCCCAAGGTCACCGACACCGTGACTCTCTACCAGCTCTTCGCCTACAACTTGCTGGTCGTCTGCGCGGTCCTGGTACTCCGCGTCCTCGTCCTGGTCTTCCGGTTGCCCGACACCCGTTCCCGCCATTGACCTCAAGCTAACTTTAAGTTCAACCATGGGGCCCATGTCTGCGACCGAGGTCCCCACGAAACCACCGCGACTGTTCAGCGGGCCACATCTGCCACTGGTGTTCGGCGCTGTCGCGCTGGTCACGCTGGGCGCGTTCGAGAACCGCGCGGTCGGGACCGCGTTGCCGACGATGGTCCGGGAGTTCGACGCGCTGGGCCTGTTCGGGCTGGCGAATGCGGCTCCCAACGCGAGCTACCTGGTCGCGCTCGCGATCGCCGGTCAATGGGCCGATCGTCGCGGGCCGATCCCGGCGTTGCGGGCCGGCGCGATCGCTTTCGCCCTGGCCCAGTTGCTCGTCGGTACCGCGCAAGGGATGCCGATGGTGGTGGCCGGACGGTTGCTGAGCGGCCTGGCGGAAGGGCTGCTCGACGTCGCGTTGATGGTGCTCGTCGCCCGGACGCTTCCCGCCGTACTGCGCCCGCGGATGTTCTCGTTGTTCGCGGCGATGTGGATCCTCCCGTCGGTGGCCGGTCCGGTGCTGACCGGGTTCGTGACCGAGCAGGTCGGCTGGCGCTGGGTGTTCCTCGGCGCGGTCGCGCTGCTCGTGCCGAGCTGGTTCCTGCTCCAGCCGGCGATGCGGCTCTCCAAGCGGACGCCCGCGCCTGAGCGGAGTACCGAGGATGCCGCGGCCCTGACCGCGTGGCGGGCGGCGATGCCCTGGGCGTTCGGTGCGTCCGTCGCGCTCTTCTCGATGACGCTGGCGGGCGATCAGCTGGAGCGGCACCATTTCCTTGCAGGGTTGACGATTCTGGTGAGTTTGCTGGTGCTGGGCGTCGCGGCGGTCCGGGTGATGCCGGCCGGCACCTTCGTACTCCGGCGCGGGTTTCCTTCGGTCGTCGCAGTACGGGGACTGACCGGTGCGGCCTTCGCCGGAACCGGCGCCTATCTACCGCTGCTGCTGACCCTGCGGTACGACTTCAGCCCGTCGCACGCAGGCGTCACACTGTCGATCACCGGCGTCAGCTGGGCCTTCGGCTCTTGGCTGCAAGGCCGCGACCACGGCATCCAGCGAGTGACGGTACTCCGAACAGGCCTGACCCTGATGACGGTTGGACTGGCCGGCACGTCGCTCCTCGCCTGGACCGACGGCCTCATCTGGCTCGGTCTGATCGGCTGGACGGTCGCCGGCATCGGCATGGGGCTCAGCTCGTCCAGCCTGTCGGTGCTCACCCTCGGCCTGTCCGACGACAACAACTCCGGCCGCAACGTCAGCGCCGCGCAGATGGCCGGCACGATGAGCATCGCCACCGCGCTCGCCGTCAGCGGCACCCTGCTCGCCCTCGAGGCCGACGCCCCCGGCGCCTGGGTCTTCGGCGCCATCATCGCGACGAGCGCGGGCCTGGCCCTCGCCGCGCTTGGAGCCGCAAACCGTATCCGTACCAAACAGTAAGTAGGACTAGAGTGTGGCTCATGTCTGAGCTGCTGACCGATGACCAGATCGATGCCGCGTTGCGCGACCACCTGCCGGAGTGGAAGGTCGTGGACAACGCGCTGGTGCGCAGCGTGAAGAAGGACTCGTTCATGGACGGCATCCGGCTGGTCGCGACCGTCGCCCAGCTGGCCGAGTCGATGAACCACCATCCCGACATCGACATCCGCTACACCACGATCACCTTCCGGGTCACCAACCACGAGGCCGGCGGCCTCACCGACGACGACCTGGTCCTCGCCCGCCACATCGACACCGCCGCAGGCTGACCCGCGCACCCTCCACCGCAGCTCAGCCGGAGCCGGCCTGCGCCGGTCAGGCGGAGCCGAAGGACGCCGCGTCCGGCCACGCCATGCGGAAGCCATTGGGCTCTCCGTTGAGGCGGGCCGGATCGCCGCCGGGCGGTGCCACCGGCGCGGTCTCCACATGCTTGGCTCCGACCGCAATGTAGAACTGCTGCGCCGCAACGTTCTGCTCCAGCACCCACAGATACATCGCGTCGCCCCGCGCCTGCTCGACCACAGCCCGCGCCGCCCGCGCCAGCAACTGCCTGCCGATCCCACCCCGCTGCTGCCTGTGATCCACATGCAGGTTGTCGACCAGGCTTCCCCACACCGGGTCGAGATCGAACATCACATGCACGAACCCGACAAACTCCCCATCAATCTCCGCGACGATCGTCGCCGTCCCCTCCGGATCCCCCAGTCGCTTCGACCACACCCCTACCCGCTCCGCGACCAGCTCCCCATCGAGGAACGCGTCAGCGAACGCCCCGCGATAATGCCGCCGCCAACTGTCCGCGTGCAGCCCTGCGACCTGCTCGGCATCGCCGGCATCCGCCGGCCGGAACTCAACCATGGATCCGATCCTAGGGACCGTGAGCCCGCCGCCCGCCGCCGTCTTGGCGGGCGGACTGGCGGGAAATGGCGGGGACTCGTAACTATCCAACGACTACGGTTGGGGCGTGACCACCGTTGAGGAGTACCGACTGCTGGGTTTCACCGATGCCGATCGGGAGGACGCGGAGAAGTTCGAGGCTGATCCGGTCGTCGTCGCGGAGCTGGCCGGGCAGATCCGGGCCGCGATCGGGACGTTCCCGGCGGAGGGTGAGTCCGTCAAGATGCCGGACGACCCGCGGAACACGGTGGCGGCGCTCCTGGAGACGCTGCCCGACATCAGGCGGTACCACCAGCAGCGCGGCATCAGCGACGAGATCAGCTGGGCGACCCTGGCCGACCTCGGCAAGCAGTTGGACGTCCATCGCCGCACCTTCGGGGAGTACGGGCTGGCCACGCACTGGTGGCTGGGCATCCACTGGACCGGGATGATCTTCGCGCTCGGCCGGCTGCAGTTCATGCTCCACCAGGTGCCGGACAGCAACCCGGTGCCGGGGACCGAGCCCGGCGAATGGGTGATCGGCGTCCACATCCCGGAGACCGGCCCGCTGACACCCGAGGCGATCGACGACAGCTTCGCGCAGGCTCGTGAGTTCTTCCCGCGCGTCTTCCCGGAGTACCCGGTCAAGACCGCGACCCTCGGCTCCTGGCTGCTCGATCCGTACCTGCTCGACAACCTGCCGCAGGACTCCAACATGGTTCGCTTCGGCCGCCGCTTCACCCCGTACGGCGTACCGCGCGACTCGCAGGACAGCGCGATCTTCTTCACCTTCCGCAGCCATGACCTCGACCACCTGGACGACTTCCCGCAGGACACCACCCTGCAGCGCCTGATCGTCGCCCGCATCAAGGCCGGCGGCACCTGGCAGAACGCGTTCGGCTACCTCAGGCTTTAGGTACGCCGTACCGGGTCAGCCAGTTGACCAGTTCGATGTTGGAGACGCAGCGGACGTCCTGCTGCGTGCAGGTCT
Organism: Kribbella ginsengisoli; assembly: GCF_039537185.1. Taxonomy (NCBI): domain Bacteria; kingdom Bacillati; phylum Actinomycetota; class Actinomycetes; order Propionibacteriales; family Kribbellaceae; genus Kribbella; species Kribbella ginsengisoli. The sequence goes on from NZ_BAABAA010000002.1 coordinate 83,757, forward strand.
CCTGGACGAAGCTGGTGAGCGCATCGGAGTACACACTGTTGTTCCAGCGGTTGAAGTGGTTGCCGAGGAACAGCGGCGGGTTGCCGCCCGCCCGGGAGCGGGCCAGCGCCATGCGGTAGGTGGCGAGCACCTGTGCCTTGAGGGCGGGCGCATGCGCAGCCGGTGCCTCATGCGCCTCTGTCTGGCTGTACCAGAGGTTGTAGTCCATCGTCAGCGTGTTCTTGTGCGTGCCCGCGAGCTGCACGGACTGCAGTGGGAAGTTCCACAGCCCGTCCTCCTTCTTCGGCCAGGCGATGTAGCCGGGCTCGGAGGCGTCGTACAGCATCCCGCGCTGCTTCATCACTGCCCGGTACGCCGGCCTGTTGCCCTCCAGGCATGGAGTTCGCATCCCCTTGACCGTGCTCGGATCGAACGGCGGCGCGAGCGTCTTGCCCGCGGCCACGGTCGGGCCGGTGCGCACCATCGCGTCGAAGGCGGTCAGCTCCTTGGTCCACTGCGGGCCGGTCCAGCGGTCGATGCCGTCCTTGCCGCAGAAGTGCCCGTTGGCGTGCGTACCGATCTCGTGGCCCTCGGCGATCGCCTGACGCAGTACGACCGCCCGGCGCAGGATCTTCTCGGGATCGCCCCAGCCGATGTCGGACGAGCCGGGCTTCTTGTACGGCGGCTTGTAGTTGGTCTTGTGCGACTGCGGGTAGAGGTACGGGCCGGACAGGAAGAACGTCATCCGGGCGTTGACCTGCTTGGCGACGGCCCGCCAGTGCGCCCAGAGCGGCAGATCGCCGGCGCCGTCGAACGAGATGACCACGAACAGCGGTGGCTTGCCGTTCCTCAGCGTCTTCGGGAACCTCCGCGTGACCGGCGCGGCGGCCGGTGCCTTCACTCCCGGCGGAAGCGTGGTCGACGGATCCGGCGTCACGCTCGGTGTATGGCTGGGGGTGTGGCTCGTGGGCGGCTTGCTCGGCTTCTTGGTCGGGGTTTTGGTGGGCGCAGACGGGTTGCCGCCGGGTGCAGCCCCATCGAGTGGGACGTCGGCACAGCCACCGACCAGTGCCGCCATCACGACGGTACAGGTCAGCAAACGCAGTACTGCGGGCCTCACCACGCCTCTACTGACGCACGGACCGCCGCCCGGGTTGGCCGGGGACACGCGTTCGCGCGGAAAGCGAACGGTTGATCGTTACCCGGCTGTGACCTTCGCCGCCGCCATCGCCTTGCGCTTGTTGGCGACCCGGCGGGTGGTCTCGATCACCAGGCCGATGGTGAAGGCCAGGCTGAGGCTGAAGGCGAGCGCCTTGAGCGAGTCGTGCGCGAACGCGTCGCCGCCCAGGTAACCGAGCAGCGCGACGTAGGTGTAGGCGATCGTCACGCCGGCGATGGTGAACAGGATGAACTTGCGGAACGAGTACGCCGTGGCGCCCGCGGTCAGCGTCGCGACCATCCGCGCGCCCGGGATGTAACGCACCGTCATCAGGATCAGCCCGCCGCGTGAGTGCAGCGCCTTGGAGACCTTCTCGAAGATCCGTTGTCGCTTCTCCTGGCGGCGCATCCAGCGATGCAGCGCGGGACCGGAGCCCCGGCCGAGGAAGTAGCAGACGGACTCGCCGATGACCGAGCCGACCATCGCGGCGACGATCACCAGCAACAGGTTCTGGTGGCCGGCGGCAGCGGCCATCCCGGCGGTGACGACCAGGCCCTCACTCGGAACGACCGGGAAGACGGCGTCGACGGTCGCGGCCACGAACAGCACCAGGATCAGCCAATGCGAAGCCATGGCGATCCCGAGGAGGTGCCGTGCGGCTTCCATCAACTCTGTCACCCCAGGAAGCATGCCATCAGATGTCAACCTCGACCCAATCGGCGGACGGCCGCTCAGGCGGGGAAGTGCCAGGAATTCATCCTCAGGGACCACAGAGTTTCCAGCGGCGCGTCGGCGTACTCGCCGGGGTCGCCGTGCAGGGAACGTTCCCAGACCAGCGTCCGGGCGACCTTGCCGATCCAGCAGGCCAGGTCGAGCTCGGCGACCAGTTCGGCCGGGTTCCCGAACACCTCCAGGTAGGCGTCGCGCGGGCGGCGTACCTGGTCGTCGTCCGGGCCGACGTCGAGGAGCTTGGTCAGTGCGAGCAATGGGATCAGCATGCTGCTGAAGGAGTGGGCGAGCACGCTGTCGCCCCAGTCGTAGAAACGCACCGAGTCGTCCGGGCCGCCGAGGATGTTGTTGGTGTGCAGGTCGTTGTGGTCGAGGCTGGCCCGATCGGGCAGGTCTGCGCAGCGTGCGGTGAACTCCGCGCGTTGCCCGGCGATCCACGCGTGCCGCTCTTTGGCCTCGGCGTCGCCCGACGTCTCGGCGTACCGGCCGGTGACCTCCAGGGCCTCGTCGAAGCGCTGGGGCATCACAGCCGGTCGCATGTCGGTGACTCCGGCGGCGAGGAGGTCCTCGGCGTGCGGTTGCAGTTCGAGCTGCAGTTCGGCGTACTGCGGAAGTACGCGCGTCATCACCTCGGACAGGTCCCGGTCGCCGATTTGCTCGCGCAGCGTCGGGCCGCCGTCCGGCAGCAACACCCAGCCGCGCTGGAGGTCGATGGCGATGGGGTCCAATACGAAGCGCGGGACCATCGTGGCCAGGAGCCGGTAGAGCGGTACTTCGAAGACCGTCGCCGGGCCCGGAGCCTTCAGCCAGACCGGACCGGCGGTCGTGTCGGCGCGCAGTACGGTCCCCCACGCCCGCACCCGCGGCTGAGCCACCTCCCCCACCCGCTCGACACCAGCAGCCACCAACTGCTCATCAAGCCAGGCCCGGGCCTGACCGAGCCACTCTTCAGAGGTCCACGTCGCAGCATCCACACTCGGACCATGCCACGCCCCGGCCCAGACCGCCCGCCAATTACCGATGGCCGGCCTTCTCGAGGATTTCGGCCAGCTCGGGACGGGAGTGGATGCCCAGCTTCGTGTAGACCTTGCGCAGGTGGTACTCGACCGTCTTGGGACTCAGGAAGAGCCGAGCCGCCACACTGCGGATGCTCTGGCCGCTGGCGAGCAGTAGCGCGATCTGCCGCTCCTGTGGAGTCAGGTCGTCCGCGGTACTGGGCTCCCGCCGACGTGCTGTCTCCCCTGTCGCCTTGAGCTCCGCAGCAGCCTGGTCAGCCCAGCCAGGTGCGCCCAGCCGGTCGAAGGCCGCCACTGCTTCGCGTAGCTGCTCGCGGGCGTCCACTCTCCTCCTCATCCGGCGCAGCCAACCGCCATAGGCGAGACGTGTGCGTGCGAACTCGAAGACGTCCAGCGTCCGCGCATGCCACTCCAGCGCGTCCTGGAACTGTTGCTCGTCGTCCTCGACCAGCCCCAGCGCGCGGGCAGCACGCGCCTGCGCCCAGGGCTGCCCTTTCTGGGTCGCTTGCTTCGCGAACACCCGCGCCGCGGTTCTCGCGTCCTCAACTCGCCCCAAGCGCAGGTAGACCTCCACCAGCTCGGGCGCTGGTGACAGGTCGGGGTCCAACACACCCAACGAGGCCAGTACCTCCGCCAAGCGCTCGTACTGCGGTAGCGCCCGCTGCGGATCGCCCTTGCCCAGCTCGAGGTCGCCCAGCGCGAACAGCGACCAGACCAGCCCGAGGTGGACCTGCCGTTCCGCGCCGATCTGCATTGCTTCGGCCGCGGCTGCCCGGCACTCGTCGGTGCGACTCTGGTGCGCCAACAACCACGCCAGGCCGGCCAGGTTGCTCGCCAGCTCCGTGGTCTGCCCGGTCTCGCGACTCAGCCGGATGCCTTCGTCATACGAGGCCGCTGCATCGGCCCACCGGTCGGTGGTCGCGTCGTCGCGGGCCAGCTGGAACAGGACGGCCGGTAGTACGCCTACTGCGACCTGGTCACGGCGTTCGCGCATCGCCGCTTCGATCAGAGCCCTGCCGGTGCCGGTCTCGCGCAGGAACATCGGTGCGAGCATCATCCAGACCTGCCGTCGCCGGTCGTGGTCCAAGGCGACCGATGGCGCAAGCTCGATGGCCTGGCGGATCTCCTCGGTACCACCGCGGCCGGACAGCACCTTGGCGACACCACTGGCGAGCAGGCCGATGACACGTGTTCCTGGGCGCTCGACCTGCTGCAGTAGGTCGCTCAGGTCGTCTGCTGTCTTCAGTGCTGTGGCTGCGTCGCCTAGACGGAAGCAGGCGTTGACCACATCGGCCAGCAGGCCTACGGCGGCTTCGGGATCGGTGGTCTCGGCTGCCGCGGCGACGAGGATGTCGCGTGCGCGTGCTGGGGAGCCACACTTCACTGCGATGTCACCACGGAGTTCGTCGGCCTGCGTGCGGACGGGGCCGGGTGGGTCGAGGGTCAGCGCTTCGTTGAGTAGGGCGTCGGCTCGGTCGGGCATGCCGGCGAACCAGGCTGCTTGGCCGGCTGCGACCAGGCGTAGCGCGCGAGCGCTCGTAGTACCGGTGAGGCGGGCGGCTCGCTCGTAGGCGGTTGCTGCTACTGCGTGTGCTCCTCGGTCGACGGCATGGTCGCCCGCTAGCTCCAGTGCTGCCGCTACTACGTCGTCTGTACCAAGCACTGTCTCCGACAGATGCCAGGCCCGGCGGTCGGCATCCTGTACTGCGTTGGCGACCGCGAGGTGAACAGTGCGGCGTTGCGCGGGCTCGGCATTCGCATAGATCGCCGACCGCACCAGAGGATGCCTGAACTCAACTCTGCCGTCCTTGAGGTGGATGAGCCCTGCCTGCTCGCCCTCACCCAGCACTGCAACGTCTACTTCAAGCTCATCGCAAGCTCTCGCCACCACTCCCAGGTCCCCGTCCTCCACCGAGGCAACGAGCAGTGCCCGCTGTGCGGCGTCGCTGAGCTTGTGAGCCCTTGCAGCGAAGGCATCCGCAAGCAGAGCCGGCACAGGCACCGGCACCCCCGGCGGCACTCGCTGCAACTGCTCCGGATCCCTAGCCAACTCCAGCAACGCCAGCGGGTTCCCCGCCACAGTCCGATGCAAGCTAGCGACCAGATCAACCGGCAACCCAGCGACCAACTCCTGAGCCGCCGCCAACCCCACCCCGCCCAACCGCAGCTCCGGCAAATCAGCCCCAGCCAAGGGATGCGTCTCCCCCGCCCGAGCAGCGATCACCAGCCCAATCGGATCCGCCACCAACCGCCGCGCCGCAAACAACAACGCCTCCGCCGACGGCAGATCCACCCACTGCGCATCATCAACCAACACCACCACCGGCGCCCCCTCCGCATACCGGCAAACCAAACTCAACACCGCAGCCCCCACAGCAAACCGCTCCTCAGCACTGGGGTGACCAGCACTGTCATCTAGAGCGAGAGCTGCAGAGAGTGCTCTGCGTTGGGGAGGTGGGATGCGGGGTAGTTCTCCGAGGGCGGGGCGGAGGAGTTGGAGGAGGGTGCCGAAGGGGAGTTCTTGTTCGGCTTCGGTGCCTTGGGCTTTGAGGACGCGCAGGCCTGCGGCGAGCATCGCCGCCTCCGTCACGAGAGCTGTCTTGCCGATGCCCGGTTCCCCGGTGATCAGCAGTACCCCGCTGGATCCCACCCGCGCCCCCGCGACCAGCCGTTCGATCGCCCGCCGTTCGGCGTCCCGCCCGATCAGCATGTCTGGCAGTACACACCAGGTGGGTCACCTGATGCGAGCACCTACCCGCGCTTCCTAGGTTCGCAGTACAGATCCAGGGAGGGAACTGAGATGACAACAGTTGCGATCGACATGGACAAACTGATGGCCTTCGTGGGCCAGGCAGTAGGCGAGGTAGGCGCGACGCTCAACGCCGCGCTGGTGGTGATGGGCGACCGCCTCGGCTATTACCACGCACTGGCCGACGGTGGCGCGACCACACCGGCCGAACTGGCGGAGAAGACCTCCACCAGTGAGCACTACGCCCGCGAGTGGCTCAATGCCCAAGCAGCAGGCGGTTTCGTCGAGTACGACCCGCACACGGGCAAGTACCTACTGCCACCGGAACAGGCTGTAGCGCTGACCGACGAGAGCAGCCCGGCGTTCCTGCCCGGCTTCTTCCAGATCGCGCTCGGCACCGTGCAGCACACCACCGAGACCATCGAGGCGGCCCGCAGCGGCGCAGGGATCGGCTGGCACGAGCACAACTCCGACGTACACCTCGGCTGCGAGCGCTTCTTCCGCCCCGGCTACAACGCCAACCTGATCGCCGGCTGGCTCCCCGCGCTCGACGACGTGGTCCAGAAGCTGGAGTCGGGAGCCCGGGTGGCCGACATCGGCTGCGGGCACGGCGCCTCGACCATCCTGATGGCACAGGCGTACCCGCAGTCCACCTTCATCGGCTCGGACTACCACCCGGAGTCGATCGAGACGGCCCGCCGGCGTGCGGCCGAGGCAGGTGTCACGGACCGCGTGACGTTCGAGGTGGCGCCTGCGACGAAGTACAGCGGAACCGGGTACGACCTGGTGACCACGTTCGACGCGCTGCACGACATGGGCGACCCGGTGGGCGCCGCCAAGCACGTACGCGAGTCGCTGGCATCCGACGGCACCTGGATGGTCGTCGAGCCGATGGCAGGTGACCGAGTCGAGGACAACCTCAACCCGGTCGGCCGTGCGTACTACGGCTTCTCCACGCTGCTCTGTACTCCGGCTTCGCTCTCCCAGGACGTCGGTCTGGCGCTGGGAACGCAGGCCGGACCGGCCCGGATCCGCGACGTCACCACGGCGGCGGGCTTCACCCGGTTCCGTACTGCGGCCGAGACCCCGTTCAACCTGGTCTTCGAGGTCCGGCCCTGAGACAGTGCCGAAATAGCTGACATCGAAGGGCCTTGGGGGCTAGGGAGATGAAACCGGAGCGACCCGCTCGACCGGCGGACCAGGTGGGGACGGTCGAGCGGGACGGGGTGACCATCGCGTACCAGGTGTGGGACGGGCCCGCCGTCGAGAGGGGGAACGGCGGGCCCACAGTCGTACTGATGCCGACCTGGTCGATCGTGCCGTCCCGCATGTGGAAGGCGCAGGTCCCGTACCTGGCCAGGCACTTCCGGGTGGTCACCATCGACGGCAGGGGTTCCGGGGCGTCCAGTAAGCCGGTAGGAGCCGCGGCGTACGCCGAAGCGGAGTACGTGGCCGACACTCTCGCAGTACTGGACGCGGTTGGGGTCAGCGAGTGCGTATTGGTCGGCTTCTCCCGTGGCGTTCCCTGGGCATTGCAGGTGGCTGCGGCTCAGCCGAGTCGGGTACGCGGGGTCGTGTGCGTGGGGAGCGCACCCGGCCTCGTCCCGGACCCCAAGGGGTTGTGGAGCGAGCGCCAGCCGACCAGCGAGGGCTGGGCGAAGTACAACCGCTACTACTGGCAGGAAGGCGACTACGAGGAGTTCCTCAAGTTCTTCTTCGGCCAGGTCTTCATCGAGCCGCACTCGAGTAAGCAGATCGAGGACGGCGTCCGCTGGGGTCTACAGATCGGCCCCGACCGCCTGGTCGACACAGAAGCCGCCCGCCAAGCCCAGCAGCCGTCGCTGCCACCTGTGCAGTGCCCAGTGCTCATAGTCCACGGCGCCGACGACCCGGTACGACCGCTTGCCGACGCTCGACTCCTGGCCGAGCTGACCGGCGGCACCCTGGTCACCATCGAAGGCGGCGGCCACGCCCCACACGCCCGGGACCCCGTCTTCTTCAACCGCCTCCTGAAAGACTTCATCACCGCCCAGCAGCCTGTAGTCGCCGCTGGGCAGCAGCCGGTACGGCGTACTTGGGTACGCGCACTCAACCGCCCCCGCCGAGCTCTCTACCTCTCGTCGCCCATCGGCCTCGGCCATGCGAAACGCGACCTGGCCATCGCCCAAGAACTCCGGCTGCTGCGTCCCGACCTGCAGCTCGACTGGCTCGCGCAGCATCCCGTCACCAGAGTGCTGCAGGATGCCGGCGAAATAGTGCACCCGGCATCCAGCCTGTTGATCAGCGAAGCCGCGCACGTCGACTTCGAGGCCGACGACCACGACCTGCACGCGTTCCAGGCGATCCGCCGGATGGACGAGATCCTGGTCGCGAACTTCCTCACCTTCGCCGACGTGGTCGACGACCGCTACTACGACCTGGTGATCGCCGACGAAGCGTGGGAGGTCGACTACTTCCTGCACGAGAACCCGGAGCTGAAGCACTTCGGCTACGCCTGGCTGACCGACTTCATCGGCTGGCTCCCGATGCCCGACGGCGGCCCCGCCGAAGCCGCCCTCACCGCCGACTACAACGCCGAGATGCTCGAACACCGAGCCCGCTACCCGCGCCTCCGCGACCACTCGATCTTCGTCGGCGACCCCGAAGACATCGTCACCACCACCTTCGGCCCCGGCCTCCCCTCGATCCGCGACTGGGCCACCACCAACTACACCTTTACCGGCTACATCGGAGCCACTCCACCCACCCCAGCAGGCCCACGCAGCAAGCAGCCCCGCTGTGTGGTGAGCGTAGGCGGATCAGCAGCCGGCAAGGCTCTGCTGCACCGAGTACTAGACGCAGTACCCATGGCCCGCCGACTGGTGCCCGGCCTGGAGTTCGTCTTCGTCACCGGCCCCCGCATCGACCCGGACGACCTACCACCCACCGAAGGCGTCAGCATCCACGGCTACCTACCCGACCTGAACCAGCAGCTGGCCGTAGCGGACCTCGCCATCACCCAGGGCGGCCTGTCCACCTGCATGGAGCTGACCGCCCTTCGCATCCCCTTCATCTACGTGCCACTCGAGCACCACTTCGAGCAGAACTTCCACGTCCGAGCCCGCCTCGAACGCCACAACGCCGGCCACCACCTGCCCTATGAAGCAGCCAGCAATCCACAACTCCTCGCCGAGGCGATCGCCAAACAGCTGACCCAACCCATCGACTACCTCGCCATCCCCACCAACGGCGCCACCCGCGCCGCCAACCTCCTCAACGAACTCCTCTGACCGCCCGCGATGACCGAGCTCGCCGGCATGCCGGTCGACCGCCGGACTGGTCAGCCAGCGCAAGCTCAGGCGGACCGTCGTTCAGCGCTCGACTGAGCGGCCCCGCAGCCGGTCCAGCGTGACGACCAGTACCACGGTTACCGCTAGCAGCACGAGCGACTCGGCCGCGGCGGTGAAGGTTTGGCCGCGGTCGGTGAGGGCGAAGACGCTGACCGGCAGAGTTCGCCAGGACGCCGGGTAGACCATGATCGTGGCGCCGACCTCGCCCATCGAGAGCGCGATCGACAAGCTCGCGGCGGAGACGATCGCCGGACGGAGCATCGGCAACCGGATCCGCCAGAGCACTCGTGCGGGCGACGCTCCGAGCGAGGCGGCGACTTCGGCGTACGCGTCGTCTGTTCGCTGCAGTGCGGCGACGACCGTTCCGTAGCTGAAGGCAACCATCAGGACCAGGTGCGCGATCACCACGATCCACTTGGTGCCGTTGAGCAGTACCGGCTGGCGCGAGAACGCGACGAGCAGGCTGAGGCCTACGACTACTGACGGTACTGCGATCGGCAGGTGATGCAGCGCATCCGCCAACCGGGCAAGGGATTTCGACGCGCTGCGTGCTGCGAGCGCGGCCCACGTACCGAGGGCAACCGCGAGCAACCCGCCGAGGAACGCCGTCTGCAGACTGACCGTGAGCGAGGCCAACTCGTCGCCCGACAACGCCTCAATCAGATGCGACCCGGTCGGGCCGGACGGGAACACCCCGTTCCAGCTGCCCGCGAAGGCGGCCGCCGCGACGACGATGAAGGGCGCTAGGACGAGTACGCCGAAGACGAGTGCGAACGCGACCCAGGCGACGAGCTTGCCCGGCTTAGTCCAGAGCAGCACGGCGGCCTCCTTGCCGGGTCAGAACGGCGCGCATGGCGACGTACAGGCCGATCGAGAGCACTACCTGGACGACCGCGATCACGCACGCGCCCGGGTAGTCGAACATCACGATGCCCTTGGTGTGCACCAGCATCGGCAACGTCGTCGTATCCCGCGCCCCGAGGAACAACACGATCCCGAACTCATTGAGCGTCAACAACAAAGTCAACCCGCCACCCGCCGCCAAGGCCGGCCTCACCTCAGGCAGTACGACCTGCCGGAGCACTCGCCAAGGCCCACCGCCGAGACTCGCCGCGACATCGAGCTGCACCCGCGGAATCTGCCCCATCGCCCCGAGCAGCGGCCGCATCACGAACGGCGTATAGAAGGTGATCTCCGCCAGAATCACCGCCCACGGCGTAGTCAAGAACCCGCTGTCCCCAACCAGCGCCCCCAGCACTCCCGCCGACCCGTAAACGAACGTGAACGACAACGCCACCAGGAACGACGGCAACGCCAGCATCGCGTCAACCATCCCGGCGATCACCCGAGCCCCCGGAAACGGCACGTAACTGATCACCACCGCCAGAAACGTCCCCACCACCATGCACCCAACCGTCGAACAGACCGCGATCTGCACGGTCCGCACCAACGCAGCCCGAAACTCCCCCGACCCCACCACCGCCCGCCAGGTCGCGAACCCGCCGGTGAACGACTCCTGCGCCACCAACACCAACGGATAAACAACCAGCCCCACCAACACCAGCAGCGGCGGCACCAACCACACCGACCGACCGACCCGCCTCGACGAACCTTGGTTGCCTAGAGCAAGCGGCGTCCCCAACGCCTCAACCGCCATCAGCGCCCCTCCGCCGCAACCAAAGTACAAGCCTCAACCGGCAGTTCGATCGACACCTTCGCCCCCACCGCAGGCACCCGCCCACCAGCCGGTACGTCGACCTGCACCGCCACCCCCGGCAACCCATCGATCGCACAAGTCAACCGACTGGACGCCCCACGCCACTGCGCGGCCACCAACTGCGCCGCCCACCGATCAACGCCGTCGCCACCGTCAGGCCCACCGCTTCCGGCCGCGCCCCCACTACTTCCGCCGACCGCGCTGGCGCCGCCGGCGCGGTCGGTGAGTTTGATGGCGTGCGGCCGGATGCAAAGCAGCAACTCCTCGCCGAGTCGGCGGCCGGCGGCCACCTCGCCCTCGTCTCCCGACGCGGGAACGTCGTACCGGCGCCCGCCTGCCGCTGGCGGCCGAAGGCCCTTGACCTGCTGTCCAGCAAGACGGACTTCTTCCTCCTCCACCTCGACCGGGAGGAGATTGGCGCCGCCCAGGAAGGAGGCGGTGAAGGCTGTGGGTGGGGTGGCGTAGAGGTCGGCTGCCGGCGCGATGTCGACAAGTCGAGCATCTCGCATGACGGCGATTCGGTCGGCCAGCGCGAGCGCCTCGGACTGGTCGTGGGTTACGTAGATGATCGCCACGTCCGGTACCTCGCGCCGGAGCTTCTGCAGTTCGCCCAGCAGGTCGGCGCGCAACTGTGCATCCAACGCAGCCAACGGCTCGTCGAGCAGCAGTACCGGCGGTTGGATGGCGAGTGCCCGGGCGATGGCGACCCGCTGCTGCTGCCCACCGGACAACTCCCGCGGATACCGGCGAGCGAACTTCGCCATCCCCACCATCTCGAGCATCTCAGCAACCCGCCGAGCGACCTCCGCCTTCGGCTTGCGAGCCGCCTTCAACCCGAAGGCGACGTTGTCGGCAACCCGGAGATGCGGGAACAGCGCATACTGCTGCACCACCACCCCAATCCCACGCCGAGCCGGCGGTACGCCGGTGACGTCCTGCCCGCCCAGCCAAACCCGCCCCCGAGTAGGCCGCACAAACCCCGCAACCGCCTTCAAGGCAGTCGACTTGCCCGACCCCGACGGCCCGAGCAACGCCACCGTCTCACCAGCCGCGACCGTGAGATCGAGCCCCTCCAGCGCGACCGTCTGACCGAACTGGACGGTCACATCCTCGAGCCGAACAGTCATCCCTGAACTGCCTTGTCGTACGCCGCGACATCCGCATCAAGCGAGGCAAGCACTGCGTTCCAATCCGGCTGCCAGACCTCCACCCCAGCCATTGCCTTGAGCACCGACTGGTAGTTCGCATCAGTCGGCTGGACGTCCGCCCGAGCCGGAATCCCGAAGGCATCCCCGGAGACCGTCTGCTGCGCTTCAGGCGAGAGCAGGTACGTCATCAGCTTCTCGCCACCATCCTTGTTCGGCGCCCCCGCGCCGAGCCCCATCACATACGGCAGAGCGACCGTACTGCGCTTCCCATCAGCCGTCGCCGGGAAGAACACCTGGAAGGCCGACTTGTCGTTGGCGATCGAGGTCAGGTTCATCTGCACGTCGCCGTTGGCCAGGTAGATCTCACCCTTGCTCACCTTCGGCTGCAGCTTGCCGGTGGACGCGGACGGCCCGACGTTGTTCGCCTCGAGCTTCTTCAGATAGTCGAGCGCCCCCTCCTTGCCAAGAAGGTGCTGTAGCAACAGCAACACCGCAGTACCGTCGCCGGCCTGCCCAGGCGTCGAGTACTGGATCTTGCCCTTGAAGCGCGGATCCAGCAGCTCGTCGAACGTCTTCGGCAGCGCACCCTTCGACGGGTTCGCGATGAAGCTCAGGTAGTTGTCGATCACGGTCACGTAGTCGGCGGCCTTCGGCCCCTTGACCTGGTCACTGCCCGGAACCTGATAGTCCTGCAGCAGCTTGTCGGCCGACGCCTTCTGAATGAACGGCGGCAGTGTGATGACGACGTCAGCCTGCGGGTTCGACTTCTCCTTCTGCAGCCGGGAGACGACCTCACCCGAACCGGCCTCGACCAGCTGCACCTTGGTACCGGTCTGCTTGGTGAAGGCGTCGAACCTGGTCTTGTACCAATCGGCCAGACCATCAGCGCTGTAGACGGTGACGACCTTGCCGCTGGAGTCACCGGCCCCGTTGGTGGAGGCTGCGCCGGTACCACCGCAGGCGACGAGCGAGGTGAGCAGGGCACCGGCGAGCAGACCGGTGAGGACACGCGAGCGGAACATCACAACTCCGTTTTGGCTAGCAGGCCGGGCAGGTCCCGGACCGACTCGAGTACATGCGTGGCACCCGCGGCAACGAGCTGATCGTTGCCATGGGCACCGGTGAGGACCCCGGCGACGATCCCGGCACCGGCCCGGACCCCCGTGGTCATGTCGTACGCCGTGTCGCCGGCCACGGCCACGTCGGCCACGGCATCGGCTTTCAGTTCGAGCAATGCCTTGAGGACCATGTCCGGGTACGGCCGGCCGCGACCCGCCTGCGCGGGGCAGAGGGTGAGGTCGGCGAGGTTCTTCCAGCCGAGCGCGCCGAGGATCCGCTGCTGCGTCGTCTCGGAGAATCCGGTGGTCAGACAGACCTTGATCCCACGGCTCCTGAGCTCGCGGATCGCGTCCTCGGCGCCGTCGACCGGGGCGCTGTGACCTTCGTCGACGAGCATCCCGTACGCGGTCTCGAACGCCTGGTTGGCCTGTTGCGCCGCCGCCTCGTCGTTGTCGAGCAGATCCCGGAAGACGGTGATCTTCGACTCCCCCATCGTCGCCCGGACATGGGCCAGCATCCCGTCGTACTTCGGGCTGCCGGATTCGATGCCTTGGGCACCGATCGCCTGGGTGAACGCCTTCTCGACCAGGCCGTCGTCGGCAACCGTAGTACCGGCCATGTCGAGCACCACGAGCTGGATCACAGTCCTGCCGCCGAGTAGCTGGTCTCGGCGATCGCGGGCGACATCGTCATGCCGCGGCCGCCGGGACCGGTGACGAGCGTGACGTTGTCGGCGACGGTTCGGCGTACGGCGATCTCGGCCTCGGTGGCCTGCGAGTAGACGCCCGCCCACCGGCGTACGACCGGCGGCAGCTCGCGCCCGAGCAGGCTCTCGACCGTCGACCTCAGGTAGTCGTAGGGATCGCTCTGTACGTCGAAGCCGAACGGCTCCGCGTATTCGTGCGTGTCACCGATCGTCAGCCCGCCGTCGGCCCGCTGGACCATCAGCAGCTGCATCGCGTTGTCGGCGGCAACAGTTGCCTGAGGCGTCTGCTTGAGCGCATCGAGCGCCATTCCCTGGTACGCCGGGTAGTACCGGAAACTGTCCGCGTCGGCGACTGCCGTCGTGAGCTGCTCGTCGAGCGGAGCCGTCTGCATCATCTGCAGCCGGACCCGGCGTACCGGCAGCTCGCCGGCCAGCTCGCGGATCAGCCCGCTGTGCCAGGCGCCGGTGCAGAGGAAGATCTCGTCGGCCGCGTGGATCTCGCCGTGGTCGTCCCGCACCTCGCCGGTACTGACGTCACGGACCTCACGGCCGGGGACGAACTGGTACCGACCGGACTTCTCCAGTTCGGCCCGCAACTCGCGGAGCACCTTGCGCGGCTCGACGATCGCGTCCCGCTCACACCAGAGAGCGCCGAGGAGGTCGCCCTTGAGCGCGGGGTTGCGGTTTGTGGTCTGCTCGGCGTCGAGCAGTTGGAAGCCACGTGCGGCCGCATCAGGCTTGCCGGCAGCCTCCTTGGCTACGGCCAGCTCATCCTCGGTCCGGCAGACGGTCAGCGAGCCGGCCGGGCGGAAACCGATCCCGGGCACGCGCTCCCACAGCTCCCGGGCCCGCAAGGCGGCCTCCAGCTCGGCGCCCACGGCCCGGCCGCTGACCCAGACCAGCCCGAAGTTCCGGACGCTGGCCCCGCGGCCCTCGCGCTCCCGCTCGATCTGGACCACGTCATACCCACGCCTCACCCCCTCCCACGCATGAAACGTCCCCAGCACGCCACCACCAACCACCACAATCCGCATGCCTCCAAGATTGGTCCGGACCAATTACACCCAGCCCGACTCCCCCCAACCACCAGATGAACCCCGCCCAAACAACCAGTGCCCCACCCACCACCCCACCCACCAAAGCCACCTCCCCCACCCACCTGCCCCACCCGCGCCGTCCCGCCCACCCCGCGCCGTCCCGCCCACCCCGCCCCCGCCCCGCGCCGTTTCAGGGGTTAACCCCGCAGATTGTGGGTTGCACCTTGAGATACTCGGGGGGCAACCCACCGTTTCAGGGGTTAACCCCTGAAACGTCGCGGGGTGAGGGCGAGGCTGAGCGCGGCGTCCGTAGTACCGGCTAGGGACGGAGGGTCGCGCGGAAGCCGACTCGATCGCCCCGATACAGGGAGCGGACCGCCTCGATCGGGCGGCCGTCGGTGTCGCGGCTGGTGCGGTGGAGGAGCAGCATCGGGAGGGACTGGGTCGCCTTCAGGAGATCGGCCTCGCGCGGGGTCGCGATCACCGTCTCGACCAGTTCCTCGCCCTCGCCGAAGCGGACGCCCAGCTCATCCGTCAGGCAGCGATACAGCGACCCCTCCGGCTTGAGCACGTCGCGCAACGTCGGGAAACGCGCCACCGACATGTACGTCGTCTCCAACCCGATCGGCTGCCCATCAGCGAGCAACACCCGCTCCAGCCGATATACCGGATCACCGACCGTGATCCCGAGCTGCTCGGACAGCAACTCGTCCGCCTCGATCTCCTCGAAGGCCACCAGCTCGCGCCCAGGCTGCTGCCCCTGCGCCCGCAACGCCTCCGTATAGCTCACCAGCGCCAACGGCTGGATCAGCTTCGGCGTCGCCACGAACGTCCCCTGCCCCTGCCGCGCCCGCAGCCGGCCGTCCGCGATCAGCTCGCGGATCGCCTGCCGCATCGTCCACCGGGAGACGCCGAACTCCTTCGCCAGCGTCCGCTCGGGCGGCAACGCGGCCCCTTCACCGAGTTCCTCGAGCAGCCCGACGAGCCGGGTCTTGACGGCGAAATGCAGCGGCACGCTCACCCGCCAGACGATATCCGGACTTCCCGGCGCGACGAGCACGCGTCGTCACAGGCGGACAGCCGTGGGGCAGGCCCGCGTACGTAGTACCGGGAAAGTACCGGGGAAAAGCTAGAGCCCCGGGCGGCAACCCGGGGCTCGAGGTGGATGGATGGGCGGCGGAATTCAGCTGCCGGACTTGCGCCGGAACTGGCGCTTCTGCTTGTCGTTGTGGGCCTCGCCGACACCTTCGTGCCGCGGCCCACTCCCGGGGTGCGAGTCGTGCTGCTGGTTCTTCTTGGCCAGCGCCTCGCGGAACTTCTTCTGCAGATCGTCCTTGGCCGGCTCGCTGGGCGTGTCGCTCATACCGTCTCCTTCAAACCGTCAGGCATTCAACCTCTAGCTAACCAATTGTGCCCACCACCACGCCACCGATTATCAGCGGCCCCCATCTCAGCCCCCGAAAAGCCCTCCGGCCCGCCCCCGGGCGGCTGTTAGCGTCGCCGCGACGCAACGGCGAAGGGGACGGTTCATGGTCAGCACGGAAGCTTTCATCGGGATCGCGCTGGTCGAGCTCGGCCTGGTCGTCATCCCCGGCCCGAACATGATCTATCTCGTCTCCCGGTCCGTCGTGCAGGGCCGTCGCGCCGGACTCACTTCGCTCGCCGGCGTAGGCGTCGGGTTCCTCGTCTATCTGCTCGCCGCGTCCGCCGGCCTGGCGACTCTCTTCGCGCTGGTCCCGGAGATCTACGTGATCCTGAAGCTCGCCGGCGCGGCGTACCTGCTCTGGCTCGCATGGGGCGCCCTCCGCCCCGGCGGCAGTTCGGCCTTCACCCCGTCCGAGCTCACCCCGGATCGCCCTCGCAAGCTGTTCGGCATGGGCCTGCTCACCTGCTTGCTCAACCCGAAGATCGCGATCCTCTACATCTCGCTACTCCCCCAGTTCGTCGACCCATCGCGCGGCCACGTCGGCACCCAGAGCCTGCTGCTCGGCCTCACCCAGCTCGCGGTCGGCGTCGCGGTGAACGCGATCTTCGTCATCACCGCCGGCTCCGTGGCCACCTTCTTCAGCCGCAAACCGCTCTGGTCCCGCATCCACCGGTACCTCACCGGTACTGCGCTCGCCGTCTTCGCCGTGAAGCTCGCCACAGACCGCACCGCGCCGGTCGCCGCTCCTTAGCCTCACCGGTCGCCGCTCCGTAGCCTCGGCGACACCGCCCGGAGTTGGCCCGGCCCCACTCTCACCCACAGCCACCAAGCACCCACGAACCCGCTGCGTTTCAAGCGTTTGAGGCGGATTTCTCCCGCCCGTCGTCGGCTCCACGCCCTACTGTCACTTGCGATGCCGACGTACATTGGTGACACGGCCCCGGACCCCGGCATCAACCCTCGACCGCCCTCATGTCAGCGCGGCGACCACCACCGGATCACGTCCGGGCGGGCCGTCCCTCCCGACCCACGAGTGGTCGCCCCTGACAGGTCAGGGTGCCGGTGATCCCCCATCCCCTGCCCGGCACCCTGGCCCCTCCATCCGCCTGGCCCCGAAGACGAACTCGAGGCCCGGGCGGTCCGGTGCGTCCCTTACTTCGTCAACCGCGAACCCAGCCCTCGCCAGCGACTGCTCGATCTCGGCGCGGGGCCGGAAGCGCAACGTCGACTCCGACGTCAACGTGGCGCCGTCCGCGGCGAAAGCGTAAGTCCGCTTGAACTTCACCAGTGGCAGATCGACTGCCAGCAAGTCGGTCCAGTGCTCGACCACACCGATCCCCGGCAGGTCTGTGCGGCTGTAGGTCTGCTCACGATTCCAATCCAGCCAAGCCTGCCGCGCCGGATCCCTTGCCTCGAAGACAAAACGCCCGCCCGGTACCAGTGCCCGTCGAACAGCTTTCAGCGACGCTATCCAGTCGTCATCCTCGACGAAGACCTGCGCGACGTTCCCCGTCATCACCGCCAACTCACCTCGCGCCTGCGGCAACGATCCAGCATCCCCATGCACCCACTCGACCCGCTCACTGCCCGCCTTGCCCCGCGCAATCTCCAGCGAAGCCAACGCCGGGTCGACTCCAACGACGTCGATCCCCCGCTCGGCCAGCATCAGCGCGAAGACACCGGTCCCGCACCCGACGTCCAGCACCCGCCGCGCCCCGAACTCGTCGACCATCGCCGCGTACGCATCGAGATCAGCCCGCTCCGGCTCCAACGCGTCATAGATCGCGGCCAACCGAGGTACAGCGAACAAGGCATCAGGCATACGTCGCCCCTAGGTCCGTACGCCGTCGACCTTCGACCGGTTTTCCACCGCCCGCACCGCTTCCGGGGTCTGCCCCGTCCAATCGTGGAAGGCCCGGTAGAACGAGGTCGTGTCGTCATAACCCAGCAGGTAGCCGATCTCAGCCGCCGTCATCGCCGAACTGCCGAGGTAATGGCGAGCCAGCGACTCCCGCGTCGTCCGTAGAATCGTCTGAAAAGCGGTGGCTTCCAGCTGCAGGCGACGCTGAAGCGTCCTCGGGCTGACGGCGAGCTCCTTGGCCACCGCGGCGGTGGTCGCCGCCCCGGCCGGGAGAAGCTTGAGCAACGCGGCGTGGACGAGTTCGGCGGTCGTCGACGCCCGGTCCAGGTCGGCGAGGCGGCGACGCAGGTCCGGTTCGAAGGAGTCCCACATCCGCTCGTTCGCGGTCAGGAACGGCCGCTCCGCGTCACGGTCGTCGAAGGTGATGGACCAGCTCGGCCCGTACGCGATCGGGATCCCGGCGTAGTCCGCGTACCGATCGCGAACCTCCTGCGATTGGCTGACCGGCGCCGTCAACCGGAGCGGCCGCACCTCCACCCGCGTCCCGATCCGGGCCAATGCCACCCAGAACAGCAGCTCGGTGAGCGCGTAGACCGCTGGCGGCTCGTCGGCCCACAGCAACTCGATCCTGGTACTGCCGCCCGACGCCTCGATCTCGACCCGGAGCGGGCCGATCAACCTCTTGTACTGCGCGATGCGGCGCGCCGCGAACCCCAGCGACGGACTGCACAACGCCGCGAACAACGCCGGGTCGAAGACCTCCGCGGTCAGCACGCGGGCGATCGTGACGGGCAAGATCTCGTCGTCCAGGTCGTCGGCCAGCGCCTGCCACAGCGCGTAGTACTCGGCAGCCGGCAACTCGACGGTGCCATGGGCAAGCAACCCCTCCGGCAGCCGCGCACGCCGCAGCACGGCCGGAACAGACGCCCCAAGATCCACCAGCAACGCCCGCACCGACGGCCCCAGCATGTAGCCGCCCGAACTCATACCCGACTCATCACAACACGATCGTAAACGCGGTCACCGAACCACTTCCGCATGAACATCAACGGCCGCGCGTACTTCCCCGCCACATACCGGGTCCGCGGCCGCCGCGCCGAAACCGCCTTCACAATCACCTCGGCGAGCTTGCCGGCCGGCGTCCCGCTGACCGCGTTCTCACCTTCAGTCGCCGCGGCAACCTTCTTCGCCAGCGCGGCATAAGCCCCCTGCCCCGACCGCCGCAACATCGGCTCCGCCAGCACATCCCCGAACTCGGTCGCCACGATCCCCGGCTCGATCACGACAACATCGATCCCAAACGGCCTAACCTCCAGCCGCAGGCAATCCGACCACCCCTCCACCGCATGCTTCGACGCGTGGTACCAGGCCCCCAACGGCGTATAGACCTTCCCGCCCATCGAAGAGATATTGACGATCCGCCCACTCCCCCGCGCCCGCATCCCCGGCAACACCAGCTGAGTCAACCGCCCCATCCCAAACAAGTTCACCTCGAACTGATACCGAGCATCCTCGATCGAGACATCCTCCACCGCCCCGTACAACCCAAACCCCGCATTGTTGACCAACACATCGAGAGCCCCCTGCTCCCCCTCGATCCGCTCCACCAAAGCGACCAGATCCTGCTCCCGAGTCACATCAGCGGCAACCACCGTCGCCCCCGCCTCCTCCAACCCCCGCATCTGCTCCACCCGCCGCGCAACGGCGTACACCGTGTACCCGACCCCCAACAGCTTCCGCGCCACCGCCTCCCCCATCCCCGCCGAAGCCCCAGTAACCAACACCGTCGCCATCCCACGCCTCCATCCCAGCAGCCCACCTGACCACCGCACTGAAAACGCTAGTGCCACCACTCCCCACCCCCACTGACCAATCCCGCCAACCAACTTCCCGATCCCGCCAGTACTTCGGTACGCCGCGCGACCCCGGGTCCGGCTGACCGCTTGCCCGCGTAAGACACAACGTCTTACACTGACTCCATGGCTGACACCATCACCATCCGCAGCGATTCGGAGACCGAGCACGCCCTGGATGTTCTGACCCATGACGGCAGTTCTCGCTCGGCGGCCATCCGCCAAGCCGTCCTGGAAGCCGCACAGCGCAAGGAGCGAGCCGCGGCAATGCGCCGCGCTGTCCTGCGGATGCCGCTCGGCGATCCTGACGGCATCGACGTCGCCACTGAGATCGCCCGCGACCGCGAGGACGACGGCCGATGATTTATCTCGACTCCGCCGCCATCGTAAAACTCGTCCACGCGGAGTCCGAGACGCAGGCGCTGCGCGACTGGCTCGACGAACGGGCCGAGACCGGCTGGACGAGTTCGGTTCTGGCGGAGATCGAGTCATCCCGTGCGCTGGCACGCCACGCTCCAGCAGCCGTCACCCGGCTCCACCTGGTCCTCGACCTGATCGACTTGATCGATCTCGACGCCGGCATCCGCATCCTGGCCCAGACCGTGAAGCCGGCAACCGTACGAAGCCTGGACGCCATCCACCTGGCAACAGCTCTTCGTATCCGCTCCCAACTCAGCTCGTTCGTCACCTACGACAAACGCCTCGCTGACGCCGCCCAAACAGCCGGCCTGACCGTCGACATGCCTACTTGAGACATCTCTGTGCCAGAGCATCATCGCGGAACGCCACCTCAGCTGATGCGGACTCCGACCCCAGCGCCTCGATCATCTTGCGGACGTGCACGGTCGCCAGCAGGCGATCGACTGTGTTGTGATTCCAGCGCGCTTTACCCCGTGGGCTCGGGATACGGGCGCCGGGCGCTCACGGCTTGCCTCCGCGGAGGCCGTCCAGGTTGCTGAAGACACCCAGCAACTCATGCAAGACCGCCATCCCGCGTTCGGCCAACTGCTCGTCGCCGAACAACGCACACCCGACCGCCAGCACCACGCAGCCGGCCAGCAAAACACTGACGCATTTGGTCACCGCTCTGACTCCCTTGTGTTCTCGGGGGAAGAGAGCGGCTCCGTACTACGCCAGCGCCGCCCTCCATGGTTGACGAGGAATCCCGGGAACGGCGCTGGGGCCACGAAGACTACGAGTGGAACGGGAGACGAGGCGGCTCGGAGAGCTGACGCGCGACAGAGGTGTAACGAAGACCAGCAGTGCGCATGCCGGACCGGGACGGCTCAGGTCGGGGTAGAAGAGCCGATCGAGGACAGCGCGGGTCGCCCGCACGACCCTCCGGCCGCCGGGCACTGACTCCAGCCACACGAGTAGTGCCTCGTACAGGCGCTGCGCGATCTTCATCATGCCCGGCGAGAGGGTGAGGCCATCCATCACCCGAGCTATGTTGGCGATCGCCTTCATCAGCGACTCAAGCCCGGCAGCAATCTTCTCCATGGCCGCCCGGACAGGAGTCAACTCATCGACCAACGCCTGAAGAGCAGCCTGTGCCCCATGCACGGCTGCTGCTCTCTCCTCGCTGGCCATGGCCTCAGACTAGAGGCCCGCACCGACTGTCCCGGTAATTCGCTCGGACGTTGACTGCCAAATCATCGCAACCGGCGGCGCGCCGCCGGGGCTTTGGCGAGGGCTGCGTTGCGTGCTTGCGCCAGAGGCGCCAAAGAGGCAGTCGCCGCCGGAGGCGGTGTCCTTCAGACGTTGAAGCGGAATTCCACCCCATCGTTGTCGGGCCTGCGGCCACCTTCAGAATCAGCAACTGACCCATCGAGGTGCCTCATTTGACATCATCGAACTCGTCGCCAACCGTGAGTTCTGCGGTGTCACCGACCTTGATATATGACTTATTGTCGTCCAGTTCGGCCACGAGTTCCGTGTCTGGCCCAATTGCAAGTGTTTCCACGCGAGGGGTCGTGCCGGCCCACGAACCACTTGCCAGGAGAGCCGCAGCGATGCCCGGGGTTCCTGGAATCACTCGGAATGTCCGCGCCACCGAGACCTTGGGGCCGTCGACTCGGACCACCTTTACGACAGTCTTGGGGACCTTCACATCGCCAATGACTTCCCCCGTATCGGGGTCCGTAATATCAACCCCTTTACTGTTGAGAATGACGAATCGCATGCCAACTTCGACGCCATCGTCCGCCCCGAGGTTCAGAACAAGTTCTCGACTGTTCAGGAGCGCCGCCACTTTCCCGCGCAGAACCTTGCCCTTACCGGCTACCACGAGCTCGCCATCAGGCATTATTGCCTCCCTTGTCACTTTCGGTAATGGCGGGACGGGATCTAGCTGCCAACTCCATTGCTAGGGGGGAGAAGGCACCCCAATCTGCAATGGCCTCAGCATATCCATCCTCAAGATAACTAAGATGAGTACTCAGTTGCCCTAATCCGAAGCGGAGTTCCGCTGCCGTCACTTTCCTTTCATACAACGCTTCCGCCAGTAGTCGCGCTTCTTTGGCACGTTGCGCGGTGGTTAGCAATCTCCCGATTGATCGCTGCGCATGAGTAGGGTCAGCTTTTCCATCCTTGCTGAATGCCATTCCCGCGCCAACCTGAGCGACGATCGATACGAGCGCAATGAACCCTTGAGTGCTCGCAGCCGGAGGTGTCTTTGTGTTACCTAAGTACGCGAGGAGAACGGCAGCCACGATTCCGAAGCCTGCGAGGATGATCCCTGTCCATCGAGCCGCGCTCCACTTTGGCCGATTTGTCCACAAGTGCGAGACCACGACCTTGAAGGCTCCCTTCACCGCAGCACCGGCCCGAGATGCTCTGGTCCCCATCTACGGCTTCTTCGTGGAGGCAGACGTTGGACTGAACCGCAATTCGACGGCATAGTCGCTCACATCTTCGCTCGGATGCTTGTTCGCCGCCGGATCGGTATGTCGGC
Organism: Kribbella ginsengisoli; assembly: GCF_039537185.1. Lineage (NCBI taxonomy): Bacteria > Bacillati > Actinomycetota > Actinomycetes > Propionibacteriales > Kribbellaceae > Kribbella > Kribbella ginsengisoli. The sequence continues at coordinate 106,478 of NZ_BAABAA010000002.1, forward strand.
CGATAGTCCCAAGAAGCCAATTGACAGAACAGCTCCGGATGCATCGTTGGACCGATCAGGCCGCTGTAGATCAGTGTCGATTAAAGGACTCTTCACAGACACCTTTACAGGCCCGGAAAGCACCGCACTAAAGGACCACACCTCCCCACACTTGAGGAGGCCCGGCGCTAGTTCCACCACCGCATCTGCGGCTCGCGTGCCGATTGCGGGTGACAGCGTGCGGACTCCCCCAGAGGTGCTGGTTAGTCCGTAGAAGGTCTGATCGAACGCAACATAGATGGGTCTGCCGCCATCAAAGGCTGAGGACGGTATGTCGCGCGGCCCCACGTTCTCTAGAGTTACCGAGACAAGGTGCGGTCTATCGACTGGTATGTCGCGGTAGGTGACCTCCAGGAGGCCCGGCCGCATGTCCTCCGGCAGGAGCGGTAGCGACCGGACGCTGACTTGAAGCTGCGCCCGCCTGGTACCCCACCTGCGCGTCGCCCAGATGGAGCTTGGAACCGCAACGACGGCCACAACCAGGGCTCCTAGAGCCAACCAAGCCTCTGCAGACATGCGCGGGCTACTTACTACTGCCAGACGTTGGGCTGAACCGGAATTCGACTACGTCGCCGTCGGACATGATGTAGTCCTTGCCTTCTATGCGGACCTTGCCGGCTGACTTGGCGGCTGCCATGGAGCCGGCTTCCATCAGGTCGTCGAAGGAGACGATTTCGGCTTTGATGAAGCCGCGTTGGAAGTCGGTGTGGATTACGCCGGCTGCCTCGGGGGCGGTGGCGCCCTTTTTGATGGTCCAGGCCCGGGATTCCTTGGGGCCGGCCGTCAGGTAGGTCTGGAGGCCCAGGGTTTCGAAGCCGACCCGGGCCAGGACGTCCAGGCCGGGCTCTTCTACGCCCATCTCGGCCAGCATTTCGCGGGCCTCGGCCTCGTCGTCCAGTTCGACCAGTTCGGCTTCGAACTTGGCGTCCAGGAAGATTGCTTCGGCGGGGGCGACCAGGTCGCGCATGCTCTGCTTCAGGGTCTCGTCGGCGAGTTCGTCGGCGTCGCAGTTGAAGACGAAGATGTACGGCTTGGCCGTCATCAGCATCAGTTCGCGGATCGCGTCGCGGTCGACGTTGGTGGCGATGATCGGCGTACCGGCCTCTAGGTGCTTCTGGGCCTCGCGGACGGCCTCGAGGACGGCCACGCCCTCCTTCTTGAGGCGGGCTTCCTTCTCCAGGCGCGGGATCGCCTTCTCCACCGTCTGCAGGTCGGCCAGGATCAGCTCGGTCTGGATCGTGGAGATGTCGTCGGCCGGGTTCACCTTGCCGTCGACGTGGGTGACGTCGTCGTCGCGGAACACCCGGGTGACCTGGCAGATCGCGTCGCCCTCACGGATGTGGCTGAGGAACTTGTTGCCCAGCCCCTCACCCTCCGACGCGCCGCGGACGATGCCGGCGATGTCGACGAACTGCACCGTGGCCGGGATCACCTTGGCCGAGCCGTACAACGAGGCCAGCTTCGCGAGCCGCGCGTCCGGTACGCCGACCACCCCGACGTTGGGCTCGATCGTCGCGAACGGGTAGTTCGCCGCGAGCACGTTGTTCTTGGTCAGCGCGTTGAAGAGCGTGGACTTGCCCGCATTGGGGAGCCCGACGATTCCGATGGAGAGTGCCACGGGCAGCAAGACTACGCGGCGTGGCCCACTCGACCTAAATCACAAAGGACTCCAGCTCCGCGTCGTACCAGCGAGACGTCAGCCCCAGCGGCTGCATCCCGAGCCGCTTGCACACCGCGATGGACGGGCTGTTGTCCGGCCGTACGACGGCGTAGATCTCCCCCAGCCCCGCCTTGAACCCATGTGCGATCGCACCCTGCGCCGACTCCGTCGCCAGCCCGCGCCCCCACGAGTCGGGGTGGAAATGCCACCCCACCTCGACCTCACCCGTCGACGACGGTCCGTCGGAGGGCAGCGGCACCAGCAGCACCGTCCCCGCGACCACGCCGGTCGCCTTCTCCTCCACGGCCCAGATCCCGTAGACGGCGTCCGCGTTGCGCGTGTTCCACCGCTCGATCGTCCGTGACGCGGCGTCGCGGTCCGTCATCACCCGCGGGTCCGCGCCCAGCCAGCGCGACACCTCCCAGCGCCGGTAGATGTCGAACACCCGGTCCCCGTCGCTCTCCGTCCAGTCGCGCACGACCAGCCGTTCCGTCTGGTAGACCACCTTCGGCTCCATCGCGGCCACCTCCATCCGTTGGAAGTGATCTATCCGTCCCAACCAGCCGAGAGCAAGCAGCGTCTCCTTTCTGTGACCAGTTGGAGAAAACTCGTGCCCGACCGATCACGCATCGTGTTCGCCTGCTCGCAATTCCTGCGGTTCGGCTGGACCGAGCTGGTCTCCTGCCTGTTCGCCGCCGCGCTGTTCGCCGGCCTCGCGCTCTCGAAGTACGTCGAGCTGCCGATCGCCCGGTACGACGCTCTGCTGGTCTACTCGATCCTGCTGACCTTCGGGTTCTGGCTGGTCGGCCTGGAGACCTGGCGTGAGGTCGCCGTCATCTTCGGATTCCACCTGGTCGGCCTCGGGCTGGAACTCTTCAAGGTCCAGATCGGCTCCTGGCAGTACCCGGGCGACGCGGTCACGAAGGTCGCCGGGGTCCCGCTCTTCGCCGGCTTCATGTACGCCGCGGTCGGCAGCTACATCTGCCAGGCGTGGCGCCGGTTCGACCTGCGGGTCAGCGGCTATCGACCGGTTCTCACCACCGTGCTCGCAGTACTGATCTATGCGAACTTCTTCACCCATCACTGGATCGTCGACCTGCGCATCCCGATCGCGCTGGCTCTTCTGCTCGTCCTGCGGCGCACGTGGGTCTTCTATTCAGTCGGCAGCCGCCGGTACCGGATGCCGCTCGCGCTGGCGTTCGCGCTGATCGGCTTCTTCCTCTGGATCGCGGAGAATTTCGGCACCTTCCTGGACGCCTGGAACTACCCCGACCAGGTGAACGTCTGGCACCTGGTGCACCCCGCGAAGTTCGGCGCGTGGGCGCTGCTGGTCAGCATGAGCTTCGTACTGGTCGCCAGCGTGAAGTCCTTGGAAGGAAGGCTGTACCACCGCGGCACGCTCGCCACCGTTGCGACGCCGAAAGCTACTGAGATCTCCCCGCAACACAGCGATGCCAACCAGGCCCGGATGTAAGGCGTCTTACCAACGAAAGCTCCTTGAGGGGGAGCGTGTCTGGGGAACATCCGCCTGATCTGCAAGGGAGCATCATGTCCCGAAAGCTTGCCGCCGTCATCGCCACCGCCGCCGCCTCGGCACTGGTCGTCGGTTCGTTGATCGCCCTGGCGCTGGGACACACGAACCAGCCCGAGCCGACCTCCGCGTCCTCACCGAACACCCCGTCGTCGACACCGATCGAGACGCCGACCACGACGCCCACGCCGCCGGCCAACTCGGGCTCGCCGGAGAGCGGCAAGCCCCGTACGCCGGCCGCCGACCCGACGCTGGCCGCGTCGGCGGGCAACAAGAAGGTGCTGTTCTTCAGCTTCGACGACGGCCCCGACCCGTACTGGACGCCGAAGATCCTGCAGGTGCTGAAGAAGTACGGCGCCCACGCGACCTTCTTCGAGCTCGGCACCATGCAGGCCGCGCACCCGGGGCTGCGCGAGCAAGTACTTGCCGCAGGCAACACCATCGGAAGCCACTCGATCTCGCACCCGCAGCTGACCGCGATCTCGGCGGCGAAGCGGCACCACGAGATCTTCGACGGACCGCAGTCCAAGTGCTTCCGCCCGCCGTTCGGCGCCTCGAACCCGAAGGTCCGGGCCGAGATCAAGGCGGCCGGTATGGTCCAGGTGCTCTGGGACGTCGACCCGCGCGACTGGGCCCGGCCCGGCGTCCACGCGATCGTGAACAACATCATGACGCACGCCCACAAGCGCAACATCATCTTGATGCACGACGGCGGCGGCGACCGCAGCCAGACCGTCGCAGCCCTCGACAAGGCGCTCCGCCTGCTCAAGGCCCAGGGCTACAGCTTCCCCGCGATGGCCTGCTGACCCTCGGGCTTGAGCTCAAGCTCACTTTAAGTCGTACGGTCCAGCAATGGACAACCCGGCGAACGGCTCCTGGCGCGAACTGCTCGGTCTCAGCTATGCCCCGGTGGCGGTGGTGCTGGCCGGCGGGGTGCTGATGGAGGCGAGCAACGTCTACCTCACCACCAGCCTGCTGCCGACGATCGTCGGGGACATCGGCGGTACCGGCTTCTACGCCTGGACCATGACCGCCTTCCTGGTCGCGTCGGTGATCAGCTCGATGCTCGTCAGCCGGATCCTCATCACCCGCGGCTCCATGGCCGCCTATCTGCTCGCCTTCGGGCTGTTCGGCCTCGGCTCGCTCGTCGCCGCGGTGAGCCCGGGGATCGGCGTGTTCCTGGCTGGTCGGGCCGTGCAGGGCTTTGGGGGCGGCCTGCTGGCGGGACTCGGGTATGCGCTCATCCAGCGGGCGCTGCCGGAGCGGTTGTGGGCGAAGGCGGCGGCGCTCGTGTCGGCGATGTGGGGTGTGGGCAACCTCGTCGGGCCGTCCGCCGGTGGCGCGTTCGGGCAGCTGGGCGTTTGGCGGCCGGCGTTCTGGTTGCTGGTTGCGCTGGCCGCAGTACTGATGGTTGTCGTGGTGCGGGTGATTCCTCGTACGGAGCGCGCAGCGGCCGGGTCGGCGGTACCGGGTGTCTCGCTGGTGCTGCTGACAGCAGCTGTGGCGATGGTCAGCATCGCGAGCATCGTGCCGGCCGGGGTGGCGACGGCGGTGGTGCTCGTCGTCGGGCTGGTGCTTGGTGTGGTCTTCGTCTTGTTCGAGCGGACCGCCAAGGCGGCTGTGTTGCCGCGGGTGACGTTTGCTGCGGGGAAGGCGCTGAAGTGGGTTTATCTGACGGTCGGGGTTCTTGCCTTTGGCATCGGTACCGAGGCGTTCATTCCGCTCTTCGGGCAGGAGCTGGGTGAGTTGTCGCCGCTGCTGGCCGGGTTCCTCGGGGCGGCTTTGTCGCTCGGGTGGTCGCTGAGTCAGACGGTCAGCGCCAACGCGACGCGGGTTGCGGTCATACGCCGGCTGATCGTGGGTGGGCCGGTATTGCTGGCTGTCGGGCTTGCGGCGTACTCCGCCTTGCAGGTTGATGGGCCGGCCGCTTGGGTGGTGGCTTTGTGGTTCGTGACGTTGTTCGCGGCCGGGGCGGGGATCGGGGTCGCCTTTCCCCATCTGGCCGTCGCGGCCTTCAGTAGCGTCGAGGACGCGGAGGAGGCTGCCAAGGCCTCGGCGGGGATCAACACGGTCTTCTTGATGGCTAGTGCGTTCAGTGCGGCCTTGGCCGGCGTACTGGTCAAGCTCGGCGAGCCCTCGGCCTTGTCGTCCGCTCATTTGCTGCTGTCGGTCTTCGCCATTGTTGCCCTTCTCGGCGCCTTCCCCGCCTGGCGGATCGTTCGGTCCGGGGTGGCCCGGAAGGCCGACGCGCCGCAGCTCACACACTGAGGTTCGGGGGTACCGGGCTTGTCGCGCGGAAATTGTCGGCGGGGTCTGCGACTGTCTGTGACATGACCGGTACCGCGGTTCTGCTGCTCTTGGTTTTCCTGCTGGTCGGGCTCGGGCTCGGCTGGGTCTTCGGCCTGCTCTGGTCGCGGGGACGCGACGGCGCGTCGCTCGCGCGGATCACCGCTGAGCGCGACGCGGCCGAGGACCGGGTGGTCGAGCTGACGCAGGAGCGGACGACGGTCGGGCAACAGATGTCCGGGCAGGCGGTCGTGAAGGAGTCGCTCGACCGATTGCATGCCCAGCTCAACCAATTGGAGAAGGGCCGCGCTGCCTGGCAGAGCCAGTTGCATCAACAGGTTAACGAGGTGCGCATGAGCGGCGAGGCACTGCGGCGGGAGACCGCCTCGCTGTCGACCGCGCTGCGCAAACCGCAGGTGCGGGGGCGATGGGGTGAGCTGCACTTGCGGCGTACGGTCGAACTGGCCGGCATGGTCGCCCACTGCGACTTCACCGAGCAGACCACGACGGTCGGCGACGACGGCCTGCTACGCCCCGACATGGTGGTGAGACTTGCCGAGGGCAAGAACCTGGTCGTCGACTCGAAGGTCCCGCTGGCCGCCTTCCTGGAAGCCGCCGAGAGCGACGACGCCGACTTTCGCGAGGAACGTCTGCGCGCGCACGCCCGCCATCTCCGCACCCACGTGGACCAACTCTCCGCCAAGGCCTACTGGTCACGACTGCCCTCGACCCCCGAGTTCGTCATCCTCTTCGTCCCCGGCGAGTCCTTCCTCTCCGCCGCCCTGGACATCGAGCCGTCCCTCCTCGAGTACGCCGCCGAGCGCCGCGTCATCCTGGCGACCCCCACCACCCTGATCGCGACGTTGCGCGCCGCCGCCTACGCCTGGAACCAATCCGCCCTGACGGAATCAGCCCAACAGGTCTTCGAACTGGGCCGGGAACTCTATGAACGCCTGAGCACCATGGGCGACCACCTCAACAAGGTAGGCCGCTCCCTGACCTCGGCCGTAGACGCCTACAACAGCACCGTCGGCTCCTTCGAACGCCGAGTCTTCACCACCGCCCGCAAACTCCGGGACCTCCACGTCACCGAAGCCGAACTAACCGCCATGGAATCAATCGAAGCCTCCGCCCGCCCCCTGACCGCCCCCGAATTCCTGGCCGTCGAAGACACCCCCGACACCCACCGCTGGCTCCCCGGCCCCACCATCGACAAAACCCACCGAGAACCCCCACCCCTCCCCGGCTTCGACACCCAAACCGGCTAACCACCCAACCAAAGACCCCACGCCTGCTCCGCCCGTCCGCTCCGTCGTCGCGTTCCGCGTTCGCAGGCTCCCGCCCACCCCGGGCGCAGGCTCCACCGTCGCCTGCTTAGGCGACCGCATCCCGTCTAGCGCCGCATGCCATGGCAAGACAAACCCGGCCTGCTTCGCCGAGCTGACCGTCCGACCTACAGCCTGCCGACCTCGGGCGCGACTGACGAGGACGCCGCGCCTGGACGAAGCCCTAGACACCCACCGCTGGCCCCCCGACCTCGACCAACCCACCGAGAACCACCCCCACTCCCAGGCTTTCGACACCCAAGCGGCTAACCACCCACCGCCGGAAAGCCCACGTCAGCCGCAACGTTTGCTCTGACGGTGACTGCCTCTGCGTCGTCTGTCCACGCCCTGCCCAACCTGAGCGCCGGCACCGCGGCGACCACAGCGGCAGCCGGCTCCCTCTTGTTCTCGTTCTTGCTCTTGCTCTTGCTCTTGCTTCCTGGGTCCGATGGCAGTTGGTGGATGGCTGGCTTGGTTGGCATGTCTGGGGTGGGTGGGCATATCAAGCGTCGGAAAGCCGACAGGGGTTGGGTGTTGACAGGGGTGGTGGGGCGGCCAAGTATGAGAGCGCTCTCACTCATCCGGTGATCCACCGTCCCTCGTCGGATGAGCAGTGGGTACCGCTCGCCCCCAGCGGTGACTGTGTCCTGGTATCGCAGTCTCTTCGTGGTCGTCCGGTGCTCCGCCTTCTCTCGCACGGGACAAACCTGAGGAGGAGTTGTGCGCATCAAACACAAACTGCTGGCGGTTCTGGCCGCCGCGAGTACCGTCGCCGCCGGGCTGGTCGCGAGCGTCGCGATGCCGGCCCAAGCGGTGCCGGCGACCATTCCGCTGAAGATCACCAACAGTTCCGGCCGCGGCGACGCGGTCTACATCTACAACCTCGGTACCAACCTGCAGACCGGCCAACAGGGCTGGGCCGACGCGGCAGGCAACTTCCACGCCTGGCCGGCCGGCGGCAACCCGCCGACCCCGGCACCCGACGCCTCCATCGCCGGCCCCGGCAACGGCGGGTCGATCACCATCCGGATGCCGAAGTTCTCGGGCCGGGTCTACTTCTCGTACGGGCAGAAGCTGGTCTTCAAGCTGACCACCGGCGGCCTGGTGCAGCCCGCGGTCCAGAACCCGAGCGACCCCAACCGCAACATCTTGTTCAGCTGGACCGAGTACACGCTGAACGACTCCGGCCTGTGGATCAACAGCACCCAGGTCGACATGTTCTCGGTCCCGTACGCGGTCGGCGTCCAGCAGGGCAACGGCACCGTACTGACCACCGGCCACCTCAAGCCAGGCGGCTACAACAACTTCTTCAACGCGCTCCGCGGCCAGCCCGGCGGCTGGGCGAACCTGATCCAGACAGCACCGAACGGCACCGTACTCCGCGCGCTCGCGCCCACCTACGGCGTCGAGACCGGCGCACTGCCGTCGAACGTGATGGACGACTACGTCAACCGGGTCTGGTCGAAGTACAGCTCGCAGACGCTCACCGTCACCCCGTTCGGCGACCAGCCGAACATCAAGTACTTCGGCCGCGTCTCCGGCAACGTCATGAACTTCACCAACACCTCCGGCCAGGTCGTCACCAGCTTCCAGAAGCCCAACTCGGCCAGCATCTTCGGCTGCGCCGGCCTGCTCGACGCCCCGAACGACCTGGTCCGCGGCCCGATCTCGCGCACCCTGTGCGCCGGCTACAACCGGTCGACGCTGATCAGCAACCCGAACCAGCCCGACCCGAACGACTCCGGCTTCTACCTCGACAACGTCACCAACCACTACTCCCGCAAGATCCACGCGCAGATGGCCGACGGCAAGGCGTACGGCTTCGCCTTCGACGACGTCGGCAACCACGAGGCCCTCGTCCACGACGGCAACCCGCAGCAGGCCTACATCACCCTCGACCCCTTCAACTAACCGGTACGCCGGTACGCCGGGCGAGCCCGCTCCCCCGGCCCACCGATCGCCACCGACCCGCCCCGGGTCCCCGCAGCTGCCCGCGGGGGACCCGGGGTGTTCCACGTCTTGACATCGTCAATGGTTAGTGGCAACTTACCGTTCGTGGGTACTTACCAAGCCGGCGCCGTCCTCGACGCCCTCGGCGATCCGACCAGGCGCACCATCCTGGAGACCCTGCGCCGCACCGGCCCCAGCTCGGTCGCCGGCCTCGCCGAACGTGTCCCGGTCAGCCGCCCCGCCATCTCCCAGCACCTCAAGGTCCTGGGCAAAGCCGGCCTCGTCGACCACGAGGCACAGGGCACCCGCAACATCTACCGCCTCGACCGCGCCGGCCTCGACGAAGTACGGGACTGGCTCGACCAGTTCTGGGGCGATGCGCTGGACGCGTTCGCGGAGTACGTCCGAAAGACCGAGGAGGAGCAACGATGAGCATCGCGCCGCTGGTGAAGCAGGTGGTCGTCATGACCACCCAGGAACGCGCTTTCGAGTTGTTCACCAAGCATCTCGGCGCCTGGTGGCCACTGAAGACCCACTCCATCGGCGCGGACAAGGCGACCACTGTCGAGCTCGAAGGCGCCGTCGGCGGCCGCATCGTCGAGTACGGCGAAGACGGCCCACTCGGCTACTGGGGCACAGTGTCGGACTGGGACCCGCCGAACAGCCTCTCGTTCACCTGGCACCCCGGCAGCGACCCGAAGGAAGCCGGCAGCATCACCGTCAGCTTCACCCCACTGGACGACGGCACAGCGGTCGAACTGGTCCACAGCGGCTGGGACCGTCGCCCCGACGGCGCCGAAGCCCGCGAGAACTACAACACCGGCTGGGACTACGTGCTCGACTTCTACGTGAGCCACAGCCGATAGTGGGCGGATGGCGAACGCTCCGGTCGACCCCACTGCCCTAGCCGCCTCTCTCCGCCCTCACGGGGAGTCTGTGATGCTGCCGCAGGCGGCGTACACAGACCCTGCAGTACTGGCCTGGGAGCGCCGCAACTTCTTCGCCGGCACCTGGACCTGCCTGGGCCGAGCAGAAGAACTAGCAGCCGGTACTACGCACTTCGCGACGACCGTGGGCGACATCGGAGTACTACTGACGTTCAGCGACAAGCCCCGCGCCTTCGCCAACACCTGCAGGCATCGCGGCCACGAGCTACTCCCGCAAGGCGACTCCAGTGAGCGCAGAGCCGTCGTCTGCCCGTACCACGGCTGGTCCTACGACCTGGACGGCGCAGTCAAGGCAGCCCCACGCATGGGCGACACCTTCGACCCGAGCCCGTACGGACTCACAGAGCTCCCTACCGAGGTCTGGCAAGGCTGGCTGTTCGTCAACGCACTCGGTACCGCCCCACCGTTCAGCGAGCACGTCGGCGGCCTCGAGGACCTGGTCGCGCCGTACCGGCCGGAGGCGTTGACCCTCAAGGCGCGGCACAGCTACGACGTCGCGTCGAACTGGAAGACGATCGTGGAGAACTACCACGAGTGCTACCACTGCCCACTGATCCACCCCGAGCTCTGCAAGGTCTCGCCCCCGACCTCAGGCGACAACTGGAACCTGCCCGGCGCCTGGGTCGGCGGCCTGATGGACCTCCGGCCCGACGCCGAGACGATGTCCCTCGACGGCAAGTCCCACGGAATCCCCTTGCCAGGCGTCGATCCACGGACCGTCAACTACGTCGGCCTGTTCCCCAACCTGCTGATCTCCCTGCACCCCGACTACGTGATGACGCACCGCCTCGAACCCCGTACTCCGCGCCTGACGGCGATCGAGTGCTCCTGGTACTTCCCCGCGGAGGTAGACGACCCGTCGTACGCCGTCGACTTCTGGGACATCACCAACCGCGAGGACTGGTCGGCCTGCGAGTCGGTCCAGCGTGGCGCCGACTCCCCGCACTTCCGCCCCGGCCCCCTGGCGCCGGCCGAGGACGCCGTCTACCAGTGGGTCACCATGCTCGCCAGGGGTTACCTGGGCAAAAGTCTTACTCAGTAAAGGAAAGGAGTCAGTTGGCGACCGTGAACCGGCCACGACGGTGGGCCGGCTGCTCGAGTTCGTCCACCAGCGCGACGGCGTAGTCCTCAGCAGAAACCTGGTCACCGACTGGCTCATCCGTGCCCAGCTTGAACACCCCAGTGCGCTCGCCCGGCGCGATCACCGGAGCCGGCGACAGCAGCGTCCAGTCGACATCGGCCGGCGTCGCACGCAGAGTGTCGAGCACCCCGGCAACGACCAGCGCCTCGGGCTTGTAGATCTCCGGGAAGTCCGGTGAGTCCACCAGCCGCTGACCACCGGCGAGCAGGCTGCCCGCGCCACCGACCACCACCAGCCGGGTCCCACCGGCCGACGCGATCAGCGTGTCGATCGCGTCCACGAAGTCCTGCGGATCCCCGCCGGTCCGGCTCGGCCCCATCGCCGACACCACGACGTCGACCGAGGACGCGATCTCCTTCACCGACGCGGCATCGTTCGCCGACCCGGTGACAGCCTGCACACCGGCCGGCGTCGAACCGCCGAACCGGGTGATACCGACAACCTCATGCCCACGCCCGGCCGCCTCGGCGGCGATCCGGCTCCCGATCATCCCGCTCGCACCATAAACCGCGATCTTCACGACGAACTCTCCAAACCCTCGGCAGCAATCTCGACACCGCCGACAGTAACCATTGGTAACTGGCTACTTCAACGTGCTATAAGTACCTTGTGGTTACTAATGGAGAACACCTGGCCGCCAAGTTCTTCGACCGTGGCGACGTGTTCGATCCGGACTGCCCGACCCGGCTGATCCTGGACCGGATCGGCGACAAGTGGACGGTGCTGGCGCTGCTGCTGCTCAGCAAAGGCCCACTCAGATTCACCGAGCTCCGCGACGGCATCGGCCGGGTGGCGCCCAAGGTCCTGACCCAGACCCTCAGAAGACTCGAGCGCGACGGCCTGATCAGCCGCGAGGTCTTCGCCGAGGTCCCGCCCCGCGTCGTCTACACGCTGACCCCGATGGGCGAGTCCCTGATCACCCCGATCCGGGCGGTCAGCGACTGGGCCGAGGAGCACGTACCGGCCATCAGCGCCGCGCAGAACAGTTACGACCTCGACAACGCCTGATCTCGACTCAACCTTTCGCCCCCACTCGGTCATCACAATGCTGACCGAGTAAGAAAACCTTCGCTGGGGGCGAGACGATGGATCCAGGGCTGGACGCGGAGTTCGCCGCATTCGTGGACGGGCGGTTCACCGCTCTGCAGAGGTTCGGCTACCTGCTGACCGGCGAGTGGCACCTGGCCGAGGACCTGGTGCAGACCTCACTCACCAAGGTCTGGTTCCACCGCAAGTCCCTGCGCAACAGCGCCGCGCTGGAGTCGTACACCCGGACCACGATGGTGAACACGAGCTCCCAATGGTGGCGCCGCAAGTGGAAGGGCGAGACCCCCACCGAAGAACTCCCCGAACCGGCCGCAGCCGCCGCGACGGAGAAGAGCACCACCTCGGAGTTCGGCACCATCGACGACCGCGACCTGCTGCTCCGCGCCCTCGCCACACTCCCGCGAAGAACCCGCGCGACGCTGGTCCTGCGGTACTTCGAAGACCTGCCCGAAGCCGAGATCGCCCAGATCATGGGCTGCTCGCTCGGCACGGTGAAGAGCAACATCTCCCGCGGCCTGACCAAGCTGCGCGAACACCGCCTCTTCACCGACCCCCTGATCGCCACATCCCCTGACCGCCCCGGCCTGCGAGGAGGGCTGACCAATGACCGATGAACTCAAGGAACGCTTCCAGCAACTGGTCGCCGACCCGCCGCCCCCGACCGCGGTACCGAGCGAGGCAGTCTTCGCCCGGGTCCGTACGGTCCGCCGCCGCCGTACGACGGGAGTCGCCGTACTCGCCGCCGCAGCGGTCGCCGTCGTCGCAGTCGTCGCCGGGAACCTGACCGACATTCACTCCAACCCGCCGATCTCGAACCCGCCGAGCCCCACGATCACCGCCCCGGCGATCGCCCCGATCGGCGCGACCATCGTCCTCGTCCCGACCCTCAAGGGCCGCACCCTGACGATGAAGGTGACCGTCTCCGGCACCGTCCTCGCCCCCAAGGACCCCGAGACCGGCACCGACGCACCCAAGGACACGAGCTTCGTCAACCTGAGCCTCGGAACCGAGGAAGGCTACGGCGACGGCTCCCAGCGTGGCGGATCGGACGGCGGTGGGATGACCTGCGCCGGCGCGAAGACGCGCCGGACCGGCACCGAGACCTACCAGCTACTCGATCCGCACACCTACCAGAAGGCCGGGACCTTCACCTTCCTCTACCGGATCCGTTACTGCGGCTCGAACGGCGCCGTTTTCAAGGTCGAGAAAAGCATGCCGATCGTCGTTGGTTAAGCGTGGTCGGAGGTGCCCGTCGTCGCCATCCCGGCGGCCTTGAGGTCGGTACGCAGCTCGCGCGGCAGTGAGAACACCAGGCTCTCCTCCGCCGTCGTGACCTCCTGCACCTCGCCGTAGCCACGCTCGGCCAGCCAGCTCAGCACGTCGCGGACCAGGATCTCCGGCACGCTCGCGCCGCTCGTCACGCCGACCGTGTCGACGCCGACCAGCCAGGCCTCGTCGATCTCGGTGGCGAAGTCGACCAGGTGACCGTCGCGGGCGCCGTGCTCGAGCGCGACCTCGACCAGCCGGACCGAGTTCGAGGAGTTGCGCGACCCGACCACGATCATCAGGTCGACGTCCGGCGCCATCTTCTTGACCGCGACCTGGCGGTTCTGGGTGGCGTAGCAGATGTCGTCACTCGGCGGGTTCTGCAGTTTCGGGAACCGCTCGCGCAACCGGCGTACGGTCTCCATCGTCTCGTCGACCGAGAGCGTGGTCTGCGACAGCCAGACGACCTTCTCCGGGTCGCGGACCTCGATGTTCGGCACGTCGCCCGGGCCGTCCACGAGGTGCACGTGCTCGGGCGCCTCACCGGCGGTACCGATCACTTCTTCGTGCCCGTCGTGGCCGATCAGCAGGATGTCGTAGTCGATCGCGGCGAACCGCTTCGCCTCGTGGTGCACCTTGGTGACCAGCGGACAGGTCGCGTCGATCGTCTTGAGCTGCCGCGCGGCCGCCTCCTCGTGCACGATCGGCGCGACGCCGTGCGCGGAGAAGATCACCGTCTCGCCCTCGGGCACCTCGTCGGTCTCGTCGACGAAGATCGCGCCGCGCGCCTGCAGCGTGGAGACGACGTGCTTGTTGTGCACGATCTCCTTGCGCACGTAGACCGGCGGCCCGTACAGATCGAGTGCCTTCTCGACCGCCACCACGGCCCGGTCCACACCCGCGCAGTACCCGCGCGGCGCCGCGAGCAGCACCCGCTTGGTCTTCAGGGAAGTGGGCGTACCGGTCGTCTCAGGCTGGGCAGTCACGACCCCCATCGTACGGGGCGTAGCTGAACACCCCACCCGCCGTGGTGGACGTCACGGTCCTGACAGCAGGCCCCGCTTGAAGCCCTCGGCGACCGCGGCGGCCCGGTCGTTCACGCCGAGCTTGAGGTACAGATTCAGCAGATGACTCTTCACGGTCGCCTCGCTGATGAACAATCTGACCGCCGTTTCGCGGTTCGTGTTGCCCGCCGCAACCAGCTCCAGCACCTCGATCTCACGCTGGGTGAGCGGCCCTGCATCCGGCGTACGGACCCGGCTGACCAACCTGCTCGCCACACTCGGCGACAGCACGGACTCCCCCGCCGCAGCCGCCCGCACAGCGCGCAGCAGCTCATCCCGAGGCGCATCCTTCAGCAGATACCCGGTCGCCCCGGCCTCGATAGCCGGTACTACGTACGTGTCGGTGTCATACGTCGTCAGCACCAGAACCCGCGCCGCACTCCCCTGCTTGGCAAGCTCGGTGATCGCGGTCAGCCCGTCCATCCCCGGCATCCGCAGATCCATCAGGATCACGTCCGGCCGCAGCTCCTTGGCCAGTGCGAGCGCCTCGGCACCGTCAGCAGCCTCACCCAGTACTTCGAAATCGGGATCACGCGCGAACATCCCGCTCAACCCGTCGCGTACGACCGGGTGATCGTCGGCGATGAGCAGCTTGATCGGCCCGCTCATCGGTCGCCCGCCAGCACCGGGATGCTCGCGGAGATCGCAGTACCGGCGCCCGGCTCCGACTCGATCTGGAGACGGCCGTCCAGGGCCTCGATCCGCTGCCGCATCGCGATCAACCCGAACCCGCCTTCCCCGTCGACCTCACCAGCCACGAATCCCCTGCCATCATCGCGGACGTCCAAGGCGATCTTGTCCTCCAGGTACGACAGTGTCAGGCCGACCCTGCTCGCCTGCGCGTGTTTGGCGACGTTGGCGAGCGCCTCCTGCGCAGTACGGAGCAGGGCCAACTCGGCGTCGGGCGGAAGCGGGAGCGTAGTACCGGTTGTAGTGACCTGTACTTCGATGTCGTGCAGTGCTGTCCATCGCTTGGCGACGTCAGCCAGTGCGTCGCTGAGGCGGGCGCTGTCGAGCGAGCCGGGGCGGAGCGCGTGCACGGATCGCCTTGCCTCGTTGAGGCTTTCCCTGGCCAGGGTGATCGCGGCCCCGACGTGACGGTTCCTCGCTTGTTGATCGCCGTCGGCGGTTTCGTTCTCTGCCGCCTGTAGTTGGGTGATGATCCCGGTCAGACCCTGCGCGAGGGTGTCGTGGATCTCGCGCGCCATCCGCTGCCGCTCATCCTGTACGCCCGCCTCGCGGGCCTGGTCGAGTAGTTGCTGGTGGAGTTTCGCGTTCTCGGCCAGCGTCGCCTCGAGTTTGCGGTTGGCCTCGCTGACGTCTTGCAGGGCGTGCTTGCGGGCGTCGTTGCGTTGATCCCGCTGCCGGTTGATCCAGGCGAACCCGGTCATCGGCAAGATGTTGGCGAGCAGCACGGCGAAGAAGATCGCGAGGCCGGCCGCTGTCGTCTTGTCGACCGTGGAGGCTTGCGCGCTGCCGGCGACTGCTGCCACCGCCGCGACGCCAGGCAACTCCCAGGGCCAGGGCAGGACGCCGAAGGCGTAGAAGTAGGCGGCCGGACTGAAGAACCCGAACCACGGGTCGCGATGGACGAGGATCGCGATGACGACCAGCAGTCCGGCGACGAAGACCAGCATGTGCGGCGTGCGGTCCCGCCACTGCGGGTGCAGGGTGAAGACGCCCAGCATCCAGAGCGCGGCCAGGGCGCAGAGGCCCAGGTCGATCGCGAGCGAGCGCGGCTCATCGTGCTTGATGATCGCGGTGCCGACCGCCAGAACGCCCAGTAGGACATACGGCACGACGGTGACCAACGCTGGCCAGCGACGCTCCTCCACCCTTCGCACCTTACCCGCGGTCGAAGGCGCTGCGCAGGTGCTTGCCATTGACAACAAGCGCGACCCCGAGCAGCAGCAGTCCGCAAACACCTTGCTCGACCTTCAACCACACCGGGAAGTCCCCAGGGATCGCGATGATGACCGCGATCGCCACCAGCATGACGGCCGAAACGATCCGCAACCGCAGAAACGACCGCCCATGCCCCCGAGCCGCCCTCGCCGCAAAGCTCGTCATCACCGCCGCACTCGCCACGACGATGACCGTCCGCACCCAGACCGCATCAGTCACAACCGACGCGTGATGCCGAAGAACGAACACCGCCACCACGGTCGCCACACTCAACGCCAGATACCCACCGACCAACGCCCTGACAACCCGGAACGCGGCGCTGTGCGTCGCCGCAAGCTCTGTATCCATACCCCGAGCCTGGCAGCCAACGCCTGCCCAGCACATCGGCCAAATCGCCGTAACGCAGGCCAACCGACCAGCTGAGGGTCCGGATCAGCCGATCGGTCGGTTCATTGCCTACAGCAAGCAAAAGGAGTCGCCCGCCCTATCCGGGCGACTCCTTTCAAGGAGGTGTTCACACCCCTCAAGAATGCGCCTCGTCAACCTTCTCCGCAAAGGATTTACGCCGCTCAGACGTTCGCCTCGCCCCACGCCCTGAGCACGGCGAAGTCCGCCGGTGCCAGTCCACGGTTGGCCTCGACCCGATGCACCCGGAAGGACCCCAGCCCTGGCGTCGACTCGAGGAACATCCGGTCGTACCGGTTGATCTCGTCGTCGATCCAGACGAACGGCCGGCTGCCGACCCAGCGCGCGACATGTGGGGTCTTCCACGAACGCCGACTGCGCTCTGCGCCCTCTCGTGCACCCGCCGGCCAGCGGATGACCGGCAGGTCTGCCGGCAGCCCGATCCTCGGTGCGATGAGCCGATTGGCGCCGTCCTCCCAGGTCGTCGCCCAGACCAGTTCGAAGGTGTCGGCCAGTGCGGTCAGCTCGGCCCCGTGCTGCTGATTGAGCAACAGCCGCCAAGTCTTCTCGCCCTCCTCGATCTCCTCCAGGCGGTAACCCGGCGGGACCGTCTTCGCGCGGTACGGGTTGAGGGGGCCGTCTACGTCCAGGAGGAGGTACGGGCGGAGCATGTCACGCAATGTACTGGGGGTTGGCGGGGATTGTCGGTCGGGCACCGTAGAGTCGCCGGGTGGCATTGGAGACCTCGCCGGAAGCGCCTGCAGCCGTTCGCACGATCGCGAACGGCATTGCCGGCTGGATCAACCAGCTCGGCGCCGTCTGGGTCGAGGGGCAGCTGACGGACGTCTCGATCGGGCGCGGGACGACGACCGTGTTCGGCACCCTGCGGGACACCGACGCCGACATCTCGCTGCGCTTCACCTGCAACCGGCGCGTCTTCGAGGCGGTCGACCCGCCCGTCACCGACGGCTCCCGCGTAGTGGTGAACGCCAAGCCCAACTTCTTCGCCCGCCGCGGCACCCTCGCGCTCGCGGTCAGCGAGATCCGGCACGTCGGCATCGGCGAGCTGCTCGCCCGGATCGAGCGGCTGAAGCAGTTGCTCGCCGCCGAAGGCCTCTTCGAGTCGTACCGGAAGAAGAAGCTGCCGTTCCTCCCCCACACGATCGGCCTGATCTGCGGCCGCGACTCGGCCGCCGAGCGCGACGTATTGGAGAACGCGAAGCGCCGCTGGCCGGCCGTCGCCTTCCGGATCGAGTATGCGTCGGTGCAGGGTCCGGCAGCGGCCGGCGAGGTGATGAACGCGCTCCGCAAGCTCGACGGCGACGAGTCGGTCGAGGTGATCGTGATCGCCCGCGGCGGCGGCTCGCTCGAAGACCTGCTGCCGTTCTCCGACGAGGGTCTGATCAGGGCGGTCTCCCAGGCCAGTACTCCGATCGTCAGCGCCATCGGCCACGAGCCCGACTCGCCGCTGCTCGACCTGGTCGCCGACCTCCGCGCATCGACCCCGACCGACGCCGCCAAACGGATCGTCCCGGACGTCCGCGAAGAGCTCGACGGCGTACGGCTCCTGCGCGAGCGCGGTCTGCGCGCCATCCGCGGCTGGCTCGACCGTGAGACCCACGCGCTGGCCGCCATCCGCAGTCGCCCATCGCTCGCCGCACCGACGACGGACCTGCAACGCCGGGCCGACGAGATCGCCGCCCTGGTCGACCGCAGCCGCCGCACGCTCACCCATCGGCTGGACCGCGCCGGCGACGACCTGGCTCACCGCCTGGCGAGCGTACGGGCCCTGTCCCCCAAGGCAACTCTCGAGCGCGGGTACTCCGTGCTCCAACTGGCCGACGGCACCGCAGTACGGGAGATCGCGCAGGTATCGGCCGGCGATGTCCTCAACGCCCGGGTCAGCGACGGCCGTTTCGACGTAGAGGTAAAGGACAGCAAATGACCAAGAACGCCGAGCCGGCAGCCCGCCCCGAGCTCTCCTACGAGCAGGCCCGCGAGGAACTGGTCGAGGTGGTCCGCAAACTCGAAGCCGGCGGCACCACCCTCGAAGAGTCCCTGGCCCTGTGGGAACGCGGCGAAACCCTCGCCACCACCTGCCAGCAATGGCTCGACGGCGCCCGCAAACGCCTCGCCGAAGCCCAGGCCGCCCACGAAGAAAAGCCCAACTAGGCCGTTAACAAGGCGGTGGCCGCAGCGACCAGACCTGCCTGCATGCGCGGGAGGTCAAAGCCTTCCGAGCGCAGGGCTTGGTGGAGGTCGGCGGCCAGCGGAGCGAGGATGAAATGCGCCGTGTAGTCGGCATCCAGCTCCGGCCGCGCCTCCTCGACCAGCATCGCGACATGCCGATGCCACAACCGGTACGACCCGATCCGGTACCGCGCGCCGTCTGAAGCGTTCTCGCTGTCGGCGAACAGTTCGACGTGCCGATCGAGCAGCTCCGTGTACGCCGTCAGGAACGCGGTCACCCGCTCGATGGCCGGCGCTCCCGGCCCGAGCGGCGGCGGACCGCTCAGCAACTTGCCCTGCAGCTCGACCTCCCGCTCGTCGAGCAGCGCCACCGCCAACCCCGCCCGGTCTCCGAAGCGCCGGAACACGGTGCCCTTGCCGACGCCCGCCTCGAGCGCGATCGCATCCAACGACACGTTCTTCACCCCGTGCTCGGCGAACAGCCGCTCCGCCGCCTCCAGCACCTTCAGCCGGTTGCGCCGGGCGTCGGCCCGCTCCGGGCGCGGCTCACCGACGATCGGCAGACTTCCTTGAGAAACGGACCGTGGTCCGTTATGGTCGTTCATAAGACGGACTGTAGTCCGCTCAAGACCTTGGAGGAAGCACCATGAGCAACACCACCGCCCGGATCGCGGTCGCGTACCACTCCGGCATGGGCCACACCGCTCGGCAGGCCGAGGCCGTCGCGGCGGGCGCGGCCGCAGTACCGGGAGCCGTCGCCGAGCTCGTACCGCTCGACGAGCTGACCGATGACGTGTGGGAGCGGCTCGAAGCCGCCGACGCGATCATCTTCGGCACCCCGACGTACATGGGCAGCCCGAGCGCCGTCTTCAAGGCGTTCGCCGAGGCCAGCGTGAAGGTCTGGGCCGCCGACCTGGGCTGGCGGGACAAGATCGCCGCCGGCTTCACCAACTCGAAGGCGATGTCGGGCGACAAGCTGAACAGCATCGTCGACCTGGCCGTGTTCGCCGCCCAGCACGGGATGATCTGGGTCGGCCTGGACATCTACCCGGGCTGGGCCGAGTCGACCGCGAGCATCGAGGATCTCAACCGGCTCGGCAGCTGGCTGGGCGCGATGGCGCAGTCCGACGCCGACCTGTCCGCGGAGAAGGCGCCGCCGGAGACGGACCTCCGTACCGCCGCAGCGCTCGGCGCCCGGGTCGCCACCGTCACCTTGCGGCACCAGCGCGGATCGCTGGCGGCCTGATGGCTTGGCTCGTACTGATCGCGGCGGCCGCGTTCGAGATCGCTTTCGCATTGAGCCTGAAGCCGAGCGACGGGTTCAGCCGGTTCTGGCCGACGGCCGGCGTCCTCGTCTTCGGAGTCATCTCGGTCGTCCTGCTCTCCAAGACCCTGGACCGGCTACCGGTCGGCACGGCGTACGCCGTCTGGACCGGCCTCGGCTCGATCGGCGTAGTCACCCTCAGCGTCTTGTTCTTCCACGAATCAATCACCCCGACCCGCCTCGCCTGCATCGCGCTGATCGTGGCGGGCGTCGTAGGCCTCCGCCTGGCCGGCGCCGACTAGACGCGCCGACTAGACGCGGCGACGGCGGAGGGAGCGGCGGGTGATCCGGCCTCGGGTGGGGACGGCGGCGGGTGGGACGACCGGGGGATCGACGCCGAGGGAGTCCGGCTGGGCGACCAGGGACTGGTAGTCGTCCCAGCTGTCCACCCGCAGCGGAATGTTGCCGACGGCATCGACATCGGTGACCGGATGGTTGCCGGTGCCGATCACCGACCAGATGTCCTGGTCGTGGCGCAGCTGCCGCAGCTCGCCGAACAGCTCCCGCCCGAACCAGCACGGATTGCCGCGGCCGTTCTCGTACCGGCTGACCCCGATCGGCGTCGACGGCCCGGCCACCTCCGCGACCAGCGACCAGACAGTGGCCGATGTCACTCCGGGTTGATCACCGAGCATGATCACCAGGCCGTCGGTACGCCGGTCCACCACGTCCAGCGCCGGCACGATCGACGAGCTGCCCGTGTCTGCATGCGGCGACTCGACCACCCGCGCGCCCTCCAGATCGACGCGCTCACGTACCTGCTCCGAAGCAGTCCCCAGCGTCACGATCAGCTGGTCGAACCCACACTCCCGCGCCGTCTCCAGCGACGCACCGAGCAGCGTCTCACCCTGGTACGCGAGCAGTTGCTTGGGGACGCCGAGCCGCGGCGACCCTTCGGCGGCGAGCACCAGACCGGTGACGAACACGGCTGCCTCAACCCTCGACCTGGCACGACGTACTCATCCCAGGTCCCTTCGCCGGCGCCAATCCGACGATTTCACAACGCGGGACAACGCTGTGTCAACGGCTGAATAAGTTCGGTGAATTCACTTCAAGGTCGCGGCGAACGTTTCAAGTGCTTGATATCCGGCATTTCCGGTGACGATCGTGGTGACCCCGGAGCCGACCAGCAGCAGGGCCTGCTCGCCCTCGCGGTCGGTCAGCGTTTTGCGCTGCCAGACCACGCCGTTCACCGTCGAGGTGCCGTCGTCGGCGGTCCGGCCGAGTTTGTCGGCCGGAAACCCTTTGCTGGTCACGTTGGACTGCTCCAGCCCGACATACTTCAGCTGATCGGTGACAATTCCGAGGTGCCAGCTGATCGGGCTTTGCTGCGGCGCCCGGAATTCGACGCTGGTCGCCTTCCAGCCGGCCGGCATCGGCTCCGGCCCGCGGATCCAGGAGGCGACCTTGCGGGCGTCGGCCAGCTGCGCGGTGTACTCGACCTCGCGGACCTTCTCCTCCTTCGGCCGCCAGGTGACGATCATCAGGAACGCGACCACGATGAAGCAGGCCAGCAGCGCCCAGAACATGTTGGTCAGCGTCCGCGCCTTGGCCCGGTCGACCTTGTTCTGCGCCCGGTAGGCCAGCGCCTCCTCGCGGGCCAGCGCCTTCTCCGCCTGGGCCAGTGCCTGCTCGCGCGTCGGCCCGTCACTCGTCGAACTCATGGCACCAGTGTCCCCCGAGACCGCCAACCGGCCGACACCGGTCGTTGGCTACGATCCGTGGCATGAACGACCCGTCCACTCCCCCTGCCCATCTCGAGGTCGACGAGCACGCCCCCGACCGCAACCTGGCCCTGGAGCTGGTCCGGGTCACCGAGGCGGCCGCGATGGCCGCGGGCCGGTGGGTCGGCCGCGGTGACAAGAACGGCGCCGACGGCGCGGCCGTGAACGCGATGCGGACCCTGATCGGCACCGTCGGGATGAACGGCGTGGTGGTGATCGGCGAGGGCGAGAAGGACAACGCCCCGATGCTCTACAACGGCGAGCAGGTCGGTTCGGGCGAGGGCCCGGAGTGCGACGTCGCGGTCGACCCGGTCGACGGTACGACGCTGGTCGCCAAGGGGATGGCGAACGGGATCGCCGTGATGGCGGTGGCGCCGCGCAACACGATGTACGACCCGTCCGCGGTCTTCTACATGGAGAAGCTCGTGGTCGGTCCCGAGGCCGCCGACGTGGTCGACATCCGGCTGCCCGTCGCCGAGAACATCCGGCTGGTCGCGAAGGCGAAGGGCTCGTCGGTCGACGACGTCACCGTCGTACTGCTCGACCGGCCGCGGCACGACGACCTGGCCGCGCAGATCCGGGCGACCGGCGCGCGGATCAAGTTCATCAGCGACGGCGACGTCGCGGGCGCCGTCGAGGCTGCGCGGCCGGACACCGGCCTCGACATGCTGATCGGCATCGGTGGTACGCCGGAAGGCATCATCGCCGCCTGTGCGATGAAATGCATGGGCGGGATGATCCAGGGCAGGCTCTGGCCGAAGGACGACGACGAAAGGCAGAAGGCTCTGGACGCCGGCCACGACCTCGACCGGGTGCTGTCGACCGACGACCTGGTCAGCGGCGACGACTGCTTCTTCGTCGCCACCGGCATCACCGACGGCGAACTGCTCCGCGGCGTCCGCTACCGCAGCTCGATCGCCCGCACCCACTCGCTGGTGATGCGCTCGCACAGCGGCACGATCCGCAGCATCGAGAGCGAACACCAGCTGTCCAAGCTGCGCGCCTACTCCGCCATCGACTTCGAGCACGCCCGATGACGGCACCCGTCCTCGTGATCGGCGAGGCTCTGGTCGACATCGTCTCCAGCGGGAACGGCAACGGGTCCGGGCGGAACGGCAAGAACGGCTCGAAGGCGACGCCCGGTGGGTCGCCGGCCAACGTGGCGGTCGGGTTGGCGCGGCTCGGGCTGCCGACCGAGCTGGTGACCCGCTTCGGCACCGACCCGTACGGCGATCAGCTCGGCGCTCACCTGTTCGGCAACGGGGTCCAGCTCTCCCCCGGCTCGGTCGACCCGACGTTCCGGACCAGTACGGCGACGGCCACGCTCGACGCGGCCGGGGTTGCGTCGTACCGGTTCGACATCGCCTGGGAGCCGCCGGCGCTGTCGCTGCGACGCGGCTGCCCTGCCGTCCATACCGGCTCGATCGCGACGGTGCTCGAACCGGGTGCGGCGGCGATCCGGACGTTCCTCGCCTCACTGGCCGACCAGCCCGTCACCGTGACGCTCGATCCGAACGCGCGCCCGACGATCACTCCCGACGCGGAGAGCACGTGGGCCGCCGTACGGGTGCTGGCGGCGTCGGCCGATCTGGTGAAGCTGAGCGACGAGGACTGCGAGTTCCTGCGACCCGGGATGACGCCGGACGAGATCGCGGCCGAGCTGCTGTCGGTCGACCGGACTCAATGCGTCGTCATCACTCGCGGCGGCGAAGGCGCGATCGGTATCAGCCGCTCCGCGCGGGTCGAGGTGACTGCCCCCGCGATCAAGGTCGTCGACACCGTCGGCGCCGGCGACTCCTTCATGTCAGCCCTGATCGCCGGCCTGCAATCCCGCGGCCTGCTCGGCGAAGTACGCCTCAACGGCCTGGACGCGCAAACCCTCCACGACGTCGTCGACTACGCCGTGAAGGCCGCCGCCATCACCTGCACCCGCCACGGCGCCGACCCACCGACCGCCGCCGAACACACCGCCACCTGGGGCTGACCACTTGAGCACCGCCGACACCTGGTCGGCCGAACTAGCATCCACCGGCCAGGTCGTCTTCCCCCAACGCCGCAAACGCCTCTGGATCCGCGGCGCAATCGCAGCCCTCCTCTTCGGTAACTCCCTGTGGTCCCTCATCGCCCACATCCAAGCCGACGACATGACCGGCGTGATCGCAGTACTCCGAATCACGTCCCTAAGCGCCTTCGTCTACCTGCTCGCCATCACCATCTGGCAGCTCATCACCCGGCGCCCGACACTGACCGTCGACCACACCGGCATCCGCCGTGGCAAGAACACCAAGAGCGGCTACACCTGGCAGCAGATCGCCAGCATCGACGACCCCTCGGGCGTTTTCGGCCTCACCGGCGGTCTAGGTCTGCGCAGCGTCCAGGTCCAACCGGTCGACCGCCACCACTCGACCGCCCTCGGCATCACCCACGACAACGTCGTGGACCTGGACGAACTCTCAACCTGGCTCCGCACCCTCCACACCAGGCAAACGCAGCCTACCGACGACTGACCCGCCTGCGTCCGACCAGCCAGGCGACGCCGGAGGCGACCCCGAGTACTGCGCAGAGGCCGGTCAGCCCGCCCCAGAACCTCAGATCGTCACGCGCCGCCTCCACCGCCCATACCGCACGCCCTCGCTCCGGCCGCGCGACCGCATACTCGACCGGCAACATGTCGTTCACCCGGAAGAAGTAGTCGCCCGGGTCCCGGTCCGTCTCGAACCGGTACTCCGCTCCGCCGACGACATACCGGATCTCCACACTCCCCGACCCGTTGTCATACCAGCCCGGCTCACACACCCCGACCACTACCCCGTCAACGACAGCAGTCGTCTCATCCCAACCACGCGACACCTGCCACTGATGCCCCGCCAGCACCCCGAAAAACAACAGCATCAACCCAAAGAACGCCACCACCGCCCCACCGGCGCCCGTGGCAGCATGCCTCCCCAGCACCCCCTGCCGCCCAGCGCCCCAACGCCTCATACCCCGAAGTGTCTACCCCTCCGGGTCCAGCCGGCATTGCCGCACAGCAGCCCAGCTCAACCGCCCTCGGCTGGGTCAGGTCAGGCCGAGGCGTTTGGTGAGGCGGGGGCCTCGTTTGATTTTGATTTCGCCGAGGATGGCGGTGCCGCGGATGTGGAAGACCTTGGGGGCCGACTGCGGTTCCTCGACGGCGCCCAGGGCGGAGTCCTGCTCGGAGACCGAGCCGAGGATCGGGTTGCTGTCGAGGTGGACGATCGCGTTGCGGGGGACGCGGATCTTCACGTCGGCGAGGATCGACTTCACGTCGATGAAGATCTCGTTGTACGGGACGTGCGCCTCGGTGTAGTCGAGGGTGACGTCGCCGAGGACCGCGTTGACCTCCTGGCGCTCGGGTGCGATCCAGTTGCCGATGCGCTTCTGGTCGGACAGGAAGACGTTGATGACCGGGGCGTGCACCGTCATCCCGGGGCCCGGGCTGGTGTGGCTGATCGGCGCGACGGCGGCCGCGCCGGCTGCCAGCGTCGGGCCGTTGGGGAGATCGGAGGCGATCTCGACCAGCTCGCCGTACGTCTTGGCGGAGTACAACGTCTCCAGCCGGTCCTCGAGCTCGGTGTAGCTCAGCCGGCCCTCGCCCGCGGCTTCCCGCAGTACGTCGGCGACCTCTTCCCGCTCGAGATCCGACACCCGTCTGCGCAGCGCCAGCTCGTCCCCGGTCGGCGCCGGCACGCTGTCTTGGCGAGGCGTGTCCTGCGGACGGTTCGGCTGCGAGAACTCATTGTCGGCCACACCAAAACTCTACGCGCGGCACCGGTCCGCCGCGGATACGTCAAATCCCCGAATCGACCCTGATCACGCCCCTGACCCGCCTGAACACTTAGACCGAAAGTAAATCGTTGACAACGCAGCGCGACCACAACCACCGTGGATGGCGATCCTGACCCCGGCAACGAGGAGCAGTTTCTTGAAGCGACTTCTGACGGCGCTCGTCGCGGCGAGCGCGGCCTTCATCGTTCTCCTGACCCCGACCGCCGCCCAGGCGGCGCCCTTCGTCCAAGGCGACTTCGGCGCCTACCCGAACGAGAACTCCTATCCGACCGTGGCCGGTTGCTCCGGCACCTTCTCGCTCCCGTCCGATATGCCCGGCGGCCCCGTGCAGTACGGCGACTGGGAAGGCCACCACGTGAAGCTGGAGTTCTACTACTCCAGCCGCTGTGGCGCCTACGCGCGGATCAGCAACGCGCCCGGCAGCTGCCAGGCGACGATCCAGCGCGATGCCAACGGCGACCGCCGCGAGGAGGGACGGATGTGGGAGACCGTCGACCCCGGTGACAACTTCGCCTACACCCGGATCGCCAACAACCTGAACGGCCGGCTCGCCCGCGCGCTGCTGGTCTGCAACACGGCCACCAGCGGCAACCTCGTCGCCAGCACCGACTGGTACTGAGCCCCGGTCACAAGACGGGCCGGTACTCCGGTACCGGCCCGTCGCTGCGGTCTCCAGGGCACGGAACTAGGCTTATGGGGTTCTGAGACCACTTGCCCTGGAGGTACGACCGGTGTCCGCCGACTTCAACTACTCCGAACTGCTCCCGCTGGGTGCCGACGACACGGAGTACCGGCTCCTCACCACCGAGGGGGTCAGCACGTTCACCGCGGGCGGGCGCACCTTCCTGCAGGTGGAGCCCGAGGTGCTGCAGCAGCTCACCGCCGAGGCGATGCACGACATCTCGCACTACCTCCGTACCGCGCACCTCACCCAGCTCCGGCGCATCATCGACGACCCGGAAGCGTCCGGCAACGACCGGTTCGTCGCGCTCGACCTGCTGAAGAACGCGAACATCTCGGCCGGCGGCGTGCTGCCGATGTGCCAGGACACCGGCACCGCGATCGTGATGGGCAAGAAGTCCGAGGGCGTGCTGACCGGCGCGGTCGACGAGGAGTGGATCAGCCGCGGCGTGTACGACGCGTACACCAAGCTCAACCTGCGCTACTCGCAGATGGCGCCGCTGACCATGTGGGACGAGAAGAACACCGGCTCGAACCTGCCGGCCCAGATCGAGCTGTACTCGACGCCCGGCTCGGCCGCCGCGGACCCGGCGTACAAGTTCCTCTTCATGGCCAAGGGCGGCGGCTCGGCGAACAAGTCGTTCCTGTTCCAGGAGACCAAGGCGGTGCTCAACCCGGACGGGATGATGAAGTTCCTGGACGAGAAGATCCGCTCGCTCGGTACCGCCGCCTGCCCGCCGTACCACCTGGCGATCGTGGTCGGCGGCACCTCCGCGGAGTACGCGCTGAAGACGGCGAAGTACGCGTCGGCGCACTACCTCGACGCGCTGCCGACGACCGGATCGCCGCTGGGCAACGGGTTCCGCGACCTGGAACTGGAGCAGAAGGTCTTCGAGCTGACCCAGGAGTTCGGGATCGGCGCGCAGTTCGGCGGCAAGTACTTCTGCCACGACGTCCGGGTGATCCGGCTGCCGCGGCACGGCGCGTCCTGCCCGGTCGCGATCGCGGTCTCCTGTTCGGCGGACCGGCAGGCGCTGGCCAAGATCACCCCGGAGGGCGTCTTCCTGGAGCAGCTCGAGCGCGACCCGGCCCGCTTCCTGCCGGACACGACCGACGAGCATCTCTCCGACGATTCCGACGTCGTACGGATCGACCTGAACCGGCCGATGGCGGAGATCCGCGCCGAGCTGTCGAAGCTGCCGGTGAAGACCCGGCTGTCGCTGAACGGGCCGCTCGTCGTCGCCCGCGACATCGCGCACGCCAAGATCAAGGAGCGCCTCGACGCCGGCGAGCCGATGCCGCAGTACCTGAAGGACCATGCCGTGTACTACGCCGGCCCCGCGAAGACCCCCGAGGGCTACGCCTCCGGCTCCTTCGGCCCGACCACGGCCGGCCGGATGGACGCGTACGTCGACCAGTTCCAGGCCGCCGGCGGCTCCTTCGTGATGCTTGCCAAGGGCAACCGCTCGGCCCAGGTCACCAAGGCCTGCAAGGAACACGGCGGCTTCTACCTCGGCTCGATCGGCGGGCCCGCGGCCCGGCTGGCGCAGGACTGCATCAAGTCCGTCGACGTGATCGAGTACGCCGAACTCGGGATGGAAGCCGTCTGGAAGATCGAGGTCGAGGACTTCCCCGCCTTCGTCGTGGTCGATGACAAGGGCAACGACTTCTTCACCGACACCCGCAAGCCGGTCCCGCTGACCGTCCGCCCCCGCAGCTGAGGATGAGCACCGAGGACGGCCCGGCCCAGGTCGGCGACCTGCCGGCGATCGGCCGGCCGGCGACCAGCGCGCTGATGGCCGCCGGGGTCACCAGCCTGGCACAGGTCGCCGGGCTGAGCCGCCGGGAACTGCTCGCCATGCACGGCATCGGGCCGAAGGCCGTCCGCCTTCTCGAAGGCGCCCTGGCGGAAATCGGCTCGACCTTCGCCGATTGATACCGGCGAAGGTGTTCGCCCGGAGGCGCCCTCGCAGCGCGCCGGCCGGCCGGCCGTCGGCCGGCTGGCTAGCTGGCGTTGGCGGCGGTTGTCGCCGGGTCGGGGAGTTTGATCATCAGGTGCTTGGCGGCACGGAGCAGGTCGGCTTCGTTGTGACCGAATGCCTGGAGGTAGGAGCGCAGGGCGGATCGCAGCAGCCGGAGCTCCTCGTCGTTCAGTTCGATGGTGTGCATGTTTTTCACGGTAAACCCGCCGCCGCCAGAAAGCGCCGGTCGTGATCGAGCCGTTGCGTCGGGCGGCCGCGGTCAGCTGGTGGGCCAGCCGGCGATCTCCAGGATCTCGTTGGCGACCTTCGGCAGCTTGCGGTCGTTCACCACGGTGAAGTCCTCGACCGCGGCATGCCCGTCGTACTCCACCCGCGCCCGCTCCAGCCGCACCATCTGTACGTCGCACCCGGTCAGGCTGGCCGTGTAACCCTCCCGCAGCTCAGCCGTCTCGATCACCCCGCTGACCAGCACGAACCGCGCACCCGCCGCCCGGTAGGTCGCCCAGACGGCCTTGAGGTTGCGCACCTTCAGCCGGTCGTGGAATCCCCGTTGATGCGCCGGCGCCGGCCCGTACTGCGCGAGCGCGTCCAGGTCGATCACGGCCGTCGGCAGCATCCGGTCGGTGAGGATCCGCCCGATCGCCTGCCCGACCGCCGTCTTACCGGCTCCCCCGCCGCCGTTGATCAACAACGCCCGGCAGCCGGTGTCCATGATCGCCATCTGTCCAGGTTAGGAGCGATCACCGCGTTTGAGGACATAAACCGTCGGCCGAAGTTTCCCGAGGAACTGATACACCTCCCAGTGCAGGTTCGCCTCCACATGCTGATAGACGTCCGCACCATGCTCGGCGACCATCGCTTCCCTGGTACGCCGAAGCCGCGCCAGCCGCAGCAGCGCCCGCGAGACGGGTTGCGTGCGCTCCTCGCCGTACTCCCGCCACTCCGTCCCGATCACGTCCTTCTCGTCGACCACCAGCCCGGCGCCAGCAAAGGCCGTCTCGAGCGTCGCTTCGTCCAGGTTGGCGATCACATTGCCCAGATGCCGACTCATCATGTCGGCCTCACCGGCAGTCAGCAGCTCCGTCGCCGTCTGGGTGAACACCACCATCCGCCCATCCGCCTTGAGCACAGACGCAGCCCCCGCCAACGCCCCAGCCAAATCCTCCAATTGCGGCACCACCTCACGACACCAGATCAGATCGAACCGCCGCTCACTCCCGGCCAGCTCCTCCATCCCGAGCCGCTCAACGCTGATCCGCTCCTCCAGCCCAGCAGCCTCCACCGCCTCCCGAGCCTGCCGCACATGAAGCTCCACCGGATCGATCCCGTACCCCGTGACATCCCGCTCCCCCACCAACCGAATGAGCTGAGCCCCATCCCGGCACCCCGCATCGAGCACGGCATCCCCAGCCCTCAACCACCCAGCCGCCCGCTCCACCAACCACTCGGGCCCACGCGGCCCCAAACTCCGATCCAACTGCTCGTACACATCCCAAGTCACCGGCCCATAAACCCGCCCCAACCGCTCCGCATGCGCCGTCGCCGATCCATCGGCCCGCCGAACCCCATCGCTCTCCACCCGCCCACTCCAGCACCTACCGCGGTCGAACTCCAACGGGTTTCAGCCCTCCCCCCAGCCGTCCCGCAGGCGGTCGCGCCCTGCCCAACGACTGTCACGCGACAGAGGGAATCGGCGGACCGCCACGCACGCACAACTCCCGGGATCAGCCTCGACACGCCGGGGTAAGCGATTGCCCGTCCGAGTTAGGCATGCGCCGGCAATCACCGGTTGCCGTCAGCAACCAAATCCGGCCGAGCTTCGACAACCCCACAGGCACGCACGAAGCACACGAGCAGGCGCGCGCGTCGCCCAACGACAGCCGGCTTGCGCGCGCCACGCACTCGCCGGTGGCTCGGGGGTCAGCCCAGGAGCTCCTTGGCTATGTGGGTTACGGCGTGGCCGGTGGGGGCTTCGGGGAGGCGTAGGTGGGGGTCTGGGCGCCAGGATTGCCAGTCTTCGGAGAAGGGGGTGGTCCAGGCTTCGATGTCCTGGATGGCGGTGTGGGCGCTCGCGGTGATGCGGTCGGCCTCCGCCTGGGTGTAGCGGCCGGCGGCGACGGCGCCCTCCAACTCGTCTTCGTCTTTCCACTCGATCCGGCGGTCGGGGTGGATCCACAGGTCGAGGACGTAGTCCTCGGAAGTGGTGCGCTTGGCCTCGATGTCGCGGACGTGCTCGGACTCGAGGTTCACGTACCAGCCGAGGAACGTCTGGTCGGCGGACCAGAAGTGCCAGACCGACCACGGCTTACCGGTCGGGGACACCAGCAGGATCCCGGTGCCGTGCCAGATGTCGAGCTTGAGCACCCGCTCCTCGGTGAACATCCCGAACGGACCCGCATGCCGCATCTCGCGCCCGTCGAGCAACACGGGCTTGATCACCGGCGTACCAGGCGCTAGCCACGCGACCAGCCCGTCCTCGTCATCCCGCACCACTGTCATGGGCCGCACGTTCGGCAACGCGCTGAACCGGCCCTGCTCCTCGTAGACCCACTCGATCCTCGTGCCGGGCGCCCAGTACAGCTCGACCCCGGTCGTCGTCTCCGCCGTCACGACCCGGCCGGCCGGGTCATCGAGAGCACGTCGAGCGCGGCGTCGA
The DNA here is from genome assembly GCF_039537185.1 of Kribbella ginsengisoli. Classification (NCBI taxonomy): domain Bacteria; kingdom Bacillati; phylum Actinomycetota; class Actinomycetes; order Propionibacteriales; family Kribbellaceae; genus Kribbella; species Kribbella ginsengisoli. The sequence goes on from NZ_BAABAA010000002.1 coordinate 137,408, forward strand.
GCTGCTCCTCGGTCAGGTCGCCGTTGCTGACGTGACCGTTCTCGATCACGACCTCCCGGATCGACTTGCCCTGCTTGAGCGCGCTCTTCGCCACCGCAGCCGCGTTCTCGTACCCGATGTACTTGTTCAGCGGCGTGACGATCGACGGCGACGACTCGGCCAGCGCGCGGGCATGCTCAACGTGAGCGGTGATGCCGTCGACGCACCGGTCGGCAAGCAGCCGGGACGCATTGCTCAGCAGCTGGATCGACTCGAGCAGGTTGCGCGCGATCACCGGCAGCATCACGTTCAGCTCGAAGTTGCCGCCGGCCCCGGCCACCGTGATCGTGGTGTCGTTGCCGATCACCTGCGCGGCCACCATCAGCGTCGCCTCGCAGATCACCGGATTCACCTTGCCCGGCATGATGCTCGACCCCGGCTGCAGATCCGGCAGCGCGATCTCACCGAGCCCCGCGCGCGGCCCGGACCCCATCCAGCGCAGGTCGTTGCAGATCTTCGTCAAGCTGACCGCGATCGTCTTCAGCTGCCCCGACAACTCCACCAGCCCGTCGCGAGCCCCCTGCGCCTCGAAGTGGTCAGCAGCCTCACGAAGCTCGAGCCCGGTACGCCGATTGAGCTCGGCGATCACCTTCCCCGCAAAACCGGCCGGCGTGTTGATGCCCGTCCCGACCGCAGTCCCACCAAGCGGCAACTCGGTCACCCGGGGCAGCGTCGCCCGAACCCGGTCCGCACCCCGGCTGATCTGCGCCGCATACCCGTTGAACTCCTGCCCCAGCGTCACCGGCGTCGCGTCCATCAAGTGCGTCCGCCCGGACTTCACCACCGACGCGAACTCAGATCCCTTACGAGACAGGGATTCCACCAAGTGCTCCAGCGCCGGCAACAGATCCTGCACGACCCCGGCCGTCGCCGCGACGTGGATCGCCGACGGGAAGGTGTCGTTACTCGACTGGCTGGCGTTCACGTGATCGTTCGGGTGCACCTCGGCGTCCAGCGCCCGGGTCGCGAGCGTGGCCAGCACCTCGTTCACGTTCATATTGGTCGACGTGCCGGACCCCGTCTGGAACACATCGATCGGGAACTCGGCGTCGAACTCGCCGGCCGTCACCCGGTCGGCCGCCGCGACGATGCCGTCGGCAAGCTTGCCGTCCACCACGCCGAGCTCCGCGTTCACCACCGCGGCCGAGGCCTTGATCTGGGCGAGCGCGTGCACGAGGGCCGGCGCCAGCGGCTGGCCGGAGATCGGGAAGTTCTCCACCGCGCGCTGGGTCTGCGCCCGCCACAACGCGTCGCGGGGCACCTTGACCTCGCCCATCGTGTCGTGCTCGATCCTGAATTCCACGTTGTCTCCCATACCTGCAGAGTACGTCGAGGCTAGGAGCCACCCTGATAGACGTAGTACTTCTCGTCTCGTCCCTGCAGAACAACGGGAACAGGCCGCACGGAGCACGCACCGAAGACCTCGCGCATCACCGCTTCCAAAGCGGCAGAGGCCGACGACGACCACACCGTCAACACCCCGCCGGGGGCCAGCCGACCGCGGCACTCAGCCAGGAATTCACTCTCGTAGAGCGCCGAATTCTCGTTGTGGACAAGGAAGTCCGGCCCATTGTCCACATCGAGCAGCACCCCGTCCAACGACGCCGCGGGCTGAGCCAGTACGACGTCCCGCACATCCCCCACCACCACCGAGACCCGCGCATCGTCGAGCACCGACGGCACCAGCCCCGACCGCATCCACTCGACCACAGCCGGCTCGATCTCGGCGACCAGGACAGACGACACCCGCGAGTCGGCCAACAGAGAACGCACGGTGTACCCGAGCCCCAGCCCACCCACCAGCACCCGCGCAGGCCGCAGTACCGCATCCAGCGCCGCAGACGCCAGCAACTCCTCGCTCGACGTCTCGACGTCGTCCATCACGAAGACGCCGTTGACCCGCAACTCCAGGGCCCCGTCTCCGCGCCGCCGCAGTAACAACTCGCCCCGCTCACTGACCGCCCGCGCCACCTCGCTCACCCCAACATCCTCCCGCACGCTTACGTCCGAAGAACTGGAGGTACGTCCACTCCACTTCTTCGGACGTAAGAGAAGGGCTGTCCACAGAAGGGAGAGGGTGGGGGTGGTGGGGGGAGGGGGGCGGGAGGGATGCTCTGGGGATGGGGAGTGACTGGGAGGGGCGGCGGAAGCCGGGGGAGGTTGCGCGAGCTGCCCGCGCGGAGCGGGCGCGCCTGACGAGACAGCTGTTCGCGGACCAGTACGGCGTGGCGAGCAGGCGCCAGTTGTACGCCGCCGGCCTCAGCCGCTGGGACGTGCGGGCAGAAGTGAAGGCTGGGCGCTGGCGCCTGACCGGCCCACAGACGGTCAGCAGCAAGACCGGCACTCTCGACCAGCGAGGGCTGTGGTGGACCGCCGTACTCGAGGTTGGCTCGCAGGCCGCGCTGGATGGCGTGACTGCCTTACAGGCTGCTGGTCTCAAAGGATTCGACGAACCTGTGCTCCATGTGTCGATGCCGAAATCCGGAAGGCCGAGGAGCTGGCCGGGTGCCCGGATCCACGAAACCAGGAGGCGGCGGCCAGGGGATCTGACTGGGGCCGGACTCCCCCGCACCAGGCCTGCGATCGCTGCCGTGCGCGGCGCCTTGTGGGCCGTTTCCGACCGTCAGGCGGCACTGGTGCTGGTAATGGCCGTGCAGCAACGGCTGGTCAAGGTAGATGCTTTGACGACAGCGATGGACGATGTGAAGAGACATCGCCGCCGGCCGCTTCTGCTGACGGTACTGCGCGACCTCCGCGATGGAGCCGAGTCCCTCGGTGAACTGGACTTCGCCCGGTTGTGCCGGGACGCCGGATTGCCCGAGCCCGACCGCCAGGTGCTGCACGATCGACCGCACGGCAAGGCGTTCGTCGATGCCGAGTGGACGGAGTACGGACTGATCGTCGAGATCGACGGAATCCATCATGCCGAGGCACCGGCCTTGATCGCCGACGCGTTGCGCCAGAACGACCTCACCAACAACCGCTCGACCGTCCTGAGAATCCCGGTCCTGGCGCTTCGCACCGAGCCCGCCAGGTTCGTCACCCAGATCCGCACCGCCCTCCTCGCCCGAGGATGGCGTGGCCCCGCTACGTCCGAAGAAGTGGAGCAGACGTCCCACTAGTTCTTCGGACGTAAGGATTCAGGGCGGTTAGTACCAGCCCTTGTTCTGCGAGTGCGCCCAGGCGCTGCAGGGGGAGCCGTAGGTGTTGTCGATGTAGTCCAGGCCCCACTTGATCTGGGTGACCGGGTTGGTGCGCCAGTCCTTGCCGTACGCCGCCATCCGGTTGCCGGGCAGCGCCTGCGGGATGCCGTACGCCGTGGAGCTCGGGTTGTCGGCGTCGACGCGCCAGCGCGACTCTTTGTTCCACAGGCTCTCCAGGCAGCCGAACTGACTGTCCTTCCAGCCGTGGTCGGCGAGCAGGTTCTTCGCGATCTGCTTCGGCGTGCCCTCGAACTTCTTCCGCTCGGCGTCGCGGCTGGCGCGCTCCTCGCTCGAGCTGCGCTGGGTCTTCTGCAGCGCCTTGTACCGGGCCATCGCGGTGTTCTTGGCCTTCTGCCGCAGGTCCGACTGGTCCTGCGCGGCCTTGCGGGCCGACTCGACGGCCTCGATCTGGTTGCGGAGCTGAATGACCTCCTGGGCCTGCTCCGCGGGACTCAGTTCCTTCGGCTTCGGCGACTTGGCCGCCTGGGCCCGCTCACTGTTCAGCACGGCCATCTCGGCGCGCCCGGAGACCGGGTCGGACGCGGTCGCGCTCCCGGGGGAGGCGAAGAGGTCGAGGCCTGCGACAACGGAGACGACGACGATCCCACTGACCGCGAGGATCGCGACGGAGCGCTTGGCTTTCATCTGTCCTTCCGAGTTACCCGACCCCCGTCGGCTGCAACAGGAACATACTCTGGCCTAATCAGAGCGTGATCACAACAACGTCACAATGAACGGTGCGGCCACATGGCGTGTGGCCGCACCGGGTAGCGCGAAAGTCTTACTTCTGTTTTACAGACCGGCCGCTAGAGCTGGACGTCCTCCAGCATCTCGGTCACCAGCGCGGCGATCGGCGAGCGCTCCGACCGGGTCAACGTGACGTGCGCGAAAAGTGGGTGACCCTTCAGCTTCTCCACCACCGCGACCACGCCGTCGTGCCGGCCGACCCGCAGGTTGTCGCGCTGCGCGACGTCGTGGGTGAGCACCACCCGCGAGTTCGCGCCGATCCGGGACAGCACCGTGAGCAGCACGTTGCGCTCCAGCGACTGGGCCTCGTCGACGATCACGAACGCGTCGTGCAGCGACCGGCCGCGGATGTGGGTCAGCGGCATCACTTCGAGCATGCCGCGGTCCATCACCTCGTCGATCACGTCCGGACTCGTCAGCGCGCCCAGCGTGTCGTGCACCGCCTGCGCCCAGGGCGCCATCTTCTCCGACTCCGAGCCGGGCAGGTAACCGAGCTCCTGCCCGCCGACCGCGAACAGCGGCCGGAAGACGACGACCTTCTTGTGCTGGCGCCGCTCCATCACCGCTTCCAGTCCGGCACACAGGGCCAGCGCAGACTTACCGGTACCGGCGCGGCCGCCGAGCGAGATGATCCCGACGTCCGGGTCCAGCAGCAGATCCAGTGCGACCCGCTGCTCGGCCGAGCGGCCCCGGAGCCCGAAGGCCTCCCGGTCGCCGCGGACCAGCCGGATCCGCTTGTCCGGCATCACCCGGCCCAGCGCGCTGCCACGCTCCGACAGCAGCACCAGTCCCGTGTGGGTGGGGAAGTCCCGCCCCTCGGGGATGTCCAGTACGCCGTCCTCGTAGAGCGAGTCGACGTCGCTGGTCGGCACCTCGATCTCGTCCATCCCGGTCCAGCCGGACTCCAGCGTCAGCTCGGCGCGGTACTCCTCCGCGTCCAGGCCGCAGGCCGAGGCCTTGACCCGCATCGGCAGGTCCTTGGAGACCAGTGTGACGTCGCGGCCCTCGGCCTGGAAGTTGCAGGCCACCGCGAGGATCCGGCTGTCGTTGTCGCCGAGCCGGAAACCGGCCGGCAGGCTCTCGGGATCGGTGTGATTCAGCTCGACCCGGAGCATTCCACCCTTCTCCCCCACTGGCAGGGGGGCGTCCAATCGTCCGTGCTGGATCCGGAGCTCGTCCATCAAGCGCAACGCGGTGCGAGCGAAGTAGCCGAGCTCAGGGTGATGCCGTTTTGCCTCCAGTTCGGTGACGACGACAACCGGGATGACCACCTCGTGCTCGTCGAACCGCAGCATCGCGTGCGGGTCGGACAGAAGCACGGAGGTGTCCAGCACGAAAGTGCGCTGGTCCGGCGTGGATGAGGGGTTTGACGCCTTGGCGTGGGTGGCAGCCATGTCGCACGTCCTCTCGGACCGCAGCGTGCACCACGCCCGGCCCACCAGTGGTTAGGTGTTGGACCGGGTCCGGACCCGGAGGTCTGGTGCAGACCCCCTCCGTCCCGCAGCACGCGCGGAACCGGAAATCAGTGAGGGTGAGACCGTGGGTCTCGGGCACTCCGTTCGGCGCCTCATGGGGCTACCGGCGAGCAATTACGTCTCATCTGATCGGGCCTCCCGGACAGCCGGCTTCCCCTCCGACCGTCACTAAGGACTGTAGGTCTGTCGCGCAAACCCCGCAGCCCGACACGCCCGGCCACGGGGTTAACGGCTTGTTACACGTTTCCCCCTACCGGGCGACGCCGTTCACCCCGCCGGGTGAGCCGGTACTGCGGCCCGCCGCCGCACGCTGTTCGCATGCTGAAAACCACGCTCGGTTACGCCACCGCACTGTGGTCGCTGACCTACGGAGCCCTGGGCATCTACTGGACCGCAGGCGGCTCCAGCTACCCCTTCGCCCCGGTCGACGACGACCACCGCACCGCGTCCCTGCTGGAGGGCGCTCCTGTGGGTGTTGTTGGCCCAGGAATGGTTGTCCTAGGCCTGCTCGGTGCGGTCGTAGCTGTTCTGATGACGAGGCGGAGCAGTGGGCGGGTGTTCCTGGGGTTTGCCGTGACGATGGCCGTACTGCTGGCGCTGGTCATTCCGGACTACACGCCGTTGGCGATGCTTGCCCTGTCCCCGGCGTTGGTCGTGTTCGCGTTCACCGGTGTGCCCGGAGCGCAGGACGGCGTCGGGGACATCCTGTACTGGCACCGGGTGAACATCCTGATCATCTTCGTCGGCGGCCTCCTGTGGGCCGCTACGGCCGTCAGCTACCACCGGCGGCTCCGTAACGCCTGCGCCAGCTGCGGACGCGACGACAGGCCACCCAGGGCCTGGCAGACCCCCGAGGGCGCCCTGCGCTGGGGACGCCGCGCTGCACTGATCGCCGTCGTCGCCAACATCCCCTACGAGTTCACCCGCGTCGCCTGGTACTTCGGCTGGGAACTCGGCATCACCCACGAGTTCCACCAGATGATGGTCGACACGCCCGGCATGCTCGAGATGGGCCTCGCCATGGCCGCGCTAGGCATCGGCGGCAGCATCCTCACCCACGGCCTGGTCCACCGCTGGGGCGAGGTCTACCCCCGCTGGATCTGGTTCAAGGCCGGCCGCCGCGTCCCACCCCTGCTGGCCATCATCCCCGCGTCGATCGTCGCGGTCGTCCTGATCCCAGCCGGCCTGATGAACATCCGCCTCCCCGGCGACAACGCAGGCTCCGAGTGGGGCCTGGCACTCCCCGGCACCCTCTGGGTCGTCTGGGGCGCAGCCCTAGGCGCAGCTACCTACGCGTACTACCTCAGACGCCGTACTACGTGCCGCCGGTGCGGCCGGGGTGCGCCAGAGGCCGCGGTACTCACGTCCCGAAGCGGCGCTCTCGTTGGGCGTAGCTCCGAATAGCGCGGAGGAAGTCGACGTGCCGGAAGTCCGGCCAGAGCGCCTCGCAGAAGTAGAACTCGCTCAGCGCGCTCTGCCAGAGCAGGAAGCCGCCCAGCCGCTGCTCCCCCGATGTCCTGATCACCAGGTCCGGGTCGGGCTGGCCCTTCGTGTAGAGGTGCTCGGCGATGTGCTCGACGTCGACCCGCTCGGCCAGCTCCTCGATCGAGATGCCCTTCGCGGCTTCCTCGAGCAGCAACGACCGGACCGCGTCGGCCAGCTCGCGCCGGCCGCCGTACCCGACCGCGACGTTGACCAGCATGCCGTCGACGTTCTGGGTCGCGGTCTCGGCGCCCTTCAGCACTTCGGCCGTCGCGGCCGGCAGCAGGTCGAGGGCGCCGACCGGGTGGATCCGCCACTGGCCGATCGTGGTCAGCTCCTCGACCGTCGACTCGATGATCCGCAGCAGCGGCTCGAGCTCCTCGGCCGGCCGGGTCAGGTTGTCGGTGGACAGCATCCAGACCGTGACGACCTTGACGCCGACCTCGTCGCACCAGTGCAGGAACTCGGTGATCTTGGTCGCACCCGCCTCGTGGCCGCGCGACACCGGATCACCCGTCGCCCGGGCCCAGCGCCGGTTGCCGTCGATGATCACGCCGATGTGGCGGGGCATCCGGTCCGGTGACAGCGAGCGCGCCAGCCGGCGCTCGTACAGCCCGTAGACCACGTCGCGCAGCTTTGCCTTGCCAGGTGTCCGCATGGGCAGGTGCTCTCCTCAAAAGCTCTCCGGCTTCTGAGGCTAGCCGACATTTCCGCTGCCGTAGAGTGATCGAACTTTTACCGGAGTTTGCGCGTCGGACACTCCGGGCACCTGCTGAAGGCCGGTGATCTGGCCTACATTCATCCTTCCGGACGATTGAACCTACGGTTCCGTAGGTTACGGTTGCGTAGGTACAACTCCGCCCGCACGAGAGGATGGCGATGACGGCCAAGCCTGCGATCAGCACCCCGACGGAAGCCGCCTCCCACGAGCTCGGGCACAAGCTGGCGGACAAACTCGCGCCGCTGAAGCCGAAACTGCGCGGCTGGCTGCACGCCGGCACCTTCCCGTTCGCGACCGCGGCCGGCATCGTGCTGATCTGCCTCGCGCCGAGCGCGAGCGCTCGCTGGGCCGCCGCCGTCTACACGCTCGGCTCGATGTTGCTGTTCGGCATCTCCGCGCTGTACCACCGGTTCTACTGGGGCCCGACCGGCGAGGCGATCCTGCGCCGGCTCGACCACAGCAACATCTTCTTGCTGATCGCCGGCACCTACACCCCACTGGGCGTGGTGCTGCTGCGTGGCGACGACCGGATCCTGCTGCTCAGCCTGGCCTGGGGTGGCGCGCTGATCGGCATCCTGTTCCGGATCTTCTGGGTGGGCGCCCCGCGCTGGCTCTACACCCCGATCTACCTGGCCCTGGGCTGGGTCGCGATCTTCTGGATGGGCGACTTCTACCACCTGGGCGGCGCGTCCGTGGTGGCGTTGCTGGCGATCGGCGGCGGGCTCTACTCGATCGGCGCGGTCATCTACGGCACCAAGCGGCCGAACCCGTCACCCCTGTGGTTCGGCTTCCACGAGATCTTCCACGCCTGCACGGTGGCGGCCTTCATCTGCCACTACGTCGCGGTCAGCATCGCGACGTACCGGAGCTGACTAGGGCCTCGAAAGCCACTCGAGTTCTTCATCGAGGGGCCCGCAGACCTCGACCAGCGTCTCGCGGAGCAGTTCGAACTTCTCCGCGCCCAGCCGCCGCTTCCACTCCTGCTCGACCCGGTCGATCGACGCCCGGCTGAACTCCATCGCCCGGTCCCCTTCAGCGGTACGCCGGACCAGCCGGACCCGCCGATCCCCGGCCACCCGCTCGGATTCGGCGTACCCGCGCTCCTGCAGGTAGTCGACGTGCTGCCCGAGCCCCTGCTTGGTCATGCCGGCGATCTCGGCCAGGTCGGTGATCCGCGCCCCACTGTCCGGAATCAGCTCCAGCAACCGGAAGTGGGACACCCGCAATCCCGGGAACTGCTGCTCTCCGTCGACCAGGATCTCCTCGCGCAGCCGCTTGAGCGCGAGCCCGAGCAACCCGGCGATGTGCAGCCCACGAAGGCCCTCAGCGTGGCCCGAAAGGGCGTTGACGGAAGTCATAAGGCAACTTTACTATCTCGGTAGTAAGGCTGCTTTACTTCTTCGGCGCGGCGCGATCTTAAGGTGAGCTGAAGGGTCGACGGCAGCATTCGAAGGAGAACCGAACACTCCGGGGGGACCCATGAACACCACCATCGTCAGCGACGGACTGAGCGAGCTCGGCCGGGACGCACCCGACGAGCGCGCGCTGACCTGCCTGATCCGCGACCTCACCGGCCTGCCCGGCGCCGTGCCGACCTCGGCCCGGGTCGAGCCGGTCGACTACGAGATCGGTACGCCGAGCACCGAGGCCCTGCTGCGCGTCCTCGGCACCGCCGAGCTGCACTCCGGCGAGACCGTCGAGTGGTCCGTCTTCGTCAAGAAGCTCGCGTCGGTCCGGCACTGGCCGATGCTCCACGTGGTCCCGGAGGAGTTCCAGGAGGCATTCATCCAGAACCTCCCCTGGCAGCTCGAACTCAAAGTCCACCGCAGCGACATCGCGGCCGTGCTCCCGGACGGCCTCCGGTTGCCGACGCTGTACCGGGCCGACGAGTACGACGACGATCGCGCGACCCTGTGGATGGAAAACGTCCACCAGGCGCCGGGCTGCTGGCCGCTCGGCCGTTTCGAGCACGCCGCGTACCTGCTCGGCCAGCTGTCGGCCCGACGGCAGATGCACCTGGTCGAGCCGCTGTTCCCGCGCGGCAACGTCCAGATCCCCGGCATCGGACTCCGGTACTACACGGGCGGCCGCGTGCTGAACGGAGCGGTCCCGCTGCTCGCCGACGACCAGACCTGGCAGCACCCGTTGCTGGCCCAGGCGATCTGCTCGACCGGCGACCACGGGCTGCGGGACGAGCTACTCGAGCTGGCGAACCGGCTGCCCGGCGTACTGGATCGCTTGGACACGCTGCCGCAGACGTATCAGCACGGAGATGCGAGTCCGCAGAACCTGCTGGTGCCGGAGGACAAGCAGGACGAGTTCGTCGTGATCGACTGGGGCTTCGACTGCCCGCAGGCGATCGGGTTCGACCTCGGCCAGCTCCTGGTCGGCCTCGCGCACGCCGGCGAGCTCGCGCCGGAGGAGCTGCCGACCATCCATACGGTCATCGTCTCGGCGTTCATGGAGGGAGTGGCCGCGGAGGGGATGACTGTGTCGGAGGAAGAGGTCCTGTACGGCTACCTCGGCTCGCTGATGGCGCGCGCGACCTTCACCGCGTTGCCGTTGGAGGAGCTCGGCAAGTACAGCGAGTGCGGGCTCGAGCTCTTCGAGGAACGGGTCCGGTTGACCCGCACTCTGGTCAACCTGGTGTCGACGATCAACCAGTAGGGGTCAGCACGAAGACGCGGATCGCCCGGCCGCTGCGTTCGACGTACGTGTCGTAAGCAGGCCAGACCTTGGTGACGAGTGGCCAGACCCGGTCCCGCTCCGCTCCTTCCGCGAGGGCGGCGCGGACCGGGACGTCGCGACCGCCTTCCAGGGAGATGGTCGCCTCGCTGGAGGCGAGCAGGTTTGCGGACCAGGCCGGATGGTGCTCCTGGCCCCAGTTCGACGCGGTGACGACGAAGCCGTCGCCGTCCGGCGCATAGATCAGCGGGACGGTTCGGGGCAGCCCCGACTTCCGCCCGCGCGTCGTCAGAAGCAAAGTAGGCAAGGCGGATCGGCCGAGGATGGTGATTCGGCCGTTCGTCTTTCGTTGCAGCCAGCGGTCTATTGGTACCAAATTGCGGCCTGCCACCGCGAACCACTGCCGATGCCCTAACGAGCGGATGACATTCGTGTACCAGCCCATGCACGAAGTCTGCCGTCACCCCGAAGTTGGGTATGCATGGGGTGTGAAAAACATTCGGTTCGTACTACTGGCAGCCGCCGCCGGTCTGATCATGACTGGATGCGGTGACGACTCCAGCGCGGGCGGCACACCGTCCGCCTCCACCAACCCGAGCACGCCGATCGCGAGCTTGCCATCGCCGAGTACCACCACCGGCAACGGACTCCCGCTGACAGTCAGCCGGACAGGTGGTTTCGCCGGCTTCAACGATCAGGTCGTGGTCGGCACCGACGGCGTCGCGAGCGTCAGCTCGATGGGCAAGGCGCCCGGCAAGTGCAAGCTGGAAACCGGCTTCCTCAACACGCTGACCGACGCGGTGAAACAGGTCGACTGGGCCTCCGTCGGCGTCACCAAGCCGACCGTCCGGCACCCCGACGACATGATCATCGCGGTCTCCGCGAGCGGCGGCCTGGCCCGGCTCGACGACCCGAAGCTGAAGCCGCTGGTGGCCCCGGTGGGCACGTTGCTCACCGAAGCCACCAAACCCGGCGGTCTGTGCAAGCCGGTCTAGCTCAGCCGGTGGTGAGGGCCACGTCGTCGATCACGAAGCTCGTCTGCAGCGACGAGTCCTCGTTGCCGAGGAACTTGACGGTCACCGTTTTGCCCTTGTAGGCAAGGACGTCGAACGTCTTCTGGGTGTACGTCGTGTTCTTGTTCAGGTTCGAGTACGTCGCCAGCGTGGTCGTCGTCGATCCGTCGACCACCTGCACCTTCACCGTGTCGTACACCGTCGAACTGGTCGTCTCGGCGGTGTCGATCCGGATCCACAACGACAGCGCTGCCGCGGTCGCAGTCGACGGGATGGCCACCGACTGGCCGATGTTCTCGGTGCTGGTGTTGCCGTTGCCCTGCAGCCAGGCCTTGTAGGTGCCGGCGTGCGCGGGCTTGCTGCTGCTGTTGGTGACGACCCCGCTCGTACCGGTCCAGTTCACCGCGCCCGACTCGAAGCCGGGGTTCTGGATAAGGTTCGGGCCGGTCGGCGGTACGGTGCCGCCGTAGTCCTTCTGCGCGTAGTTCCAGACCATGTGGCCGATCGCGTCGATCTGCCGGTCGAGCGACGTCAGGTTGAGGTTGTTGATGGTGTCGCACGAGCGGTGGTAGCAGGCGTCGAACGCGGTGTTCGCAGTACCGCCCCACTTGGTCGCCTGGGCCGACGTCTTGATCTCCTCGGCGCCGGAGAAGGTCCCGGCGGTCGGGATGCCGAGCGACCGGAACGCCGCGTGGTCGGACCGGCCCTGTACGTCGATGTACTCGGTCTGGATGCTCTTCCCGGTGAAGTAGCTCTTCAGATCGTCCCGCGCTCCGTTGCCGGCCGGGTTGTCGTCGTAGATGAAGTAACCCGGGTTCGGCGACGCGATCATGTCGTAGTTCATGTACAACTCGATCTTGGCGCGCTCGGCCGACGGCAGGTTGTTGACGTAGTACTTCGACCCGAGCAGGCCCAGTTCCTCAGCTCCCCAGAAGCCGAAACGCAGGCGGTTCTTGGGCACCTGGCCGCTCGCGGCGTACGCCAGTGCGGTCTCCAGGACACCCGCGCTGCCGCTGCCGTTGTCGTTGATGCCAGGGCCGGCGCTGACGCTGTCGAGGTGCGAGCCGGTCATCACGACGTGGTTCGCGTCGCCTTGCGGCCACTCGGCGATCACGTTGTACGACGTACCGGCCGAGGTCGAGAACGACTGCAGCGTGGTAGTGAAGCCGGCCGCGTCGAGCTTCGACTTCACCCAGTTGGCCGAGGCGAGGTAGCCGGGGCGGCCGGTGTAGCGGTTGCCGCTGTTGGCGGTGGCGATCGACTGGAGCTGGTCCAGGTGCGCCTTGGTGTTGGTGACGGAGATGTCGGGTGAGTCGACGGCCTGGGCGGGGCTGCCGGGGACGAGGACGGCGGTGGCGACCAGAGCGGTGCCGAGTACGCCGTACAGGGGGGACTTGAGCATGGGCGGATACTCCTTTGCCTCACAAAGGAACGGTCCCGGCGCGGGCCCTGATGAGACCCGCGCCGGGACCAAGTGTCAGCAGACTGCTGAGCCTGCCGGAACCGAGATGCCGCTGAACGCGGCCTGAATGCCCTTGCACTGTGCGGATCCAGCGCCGTACAGCTCCTTGGCGGAGTTGATCGCTCCGTTGCGGGCATCCTTGTAGGTCGAGCCCGAGCTGAGCTTGGTGCTCAGCGTGCGGTACCAGACCTTGGCGGCCACGTCCCGGCCGACGCCGGCGAACGTGGTGCCGTTGCACGAGGTGCTGTTGTAGTTGACGCCGTTGATCGTCTTGGCGCCGGTGCCCTCGGAGGCCAGGTAGAACCAGTGGTTCAGCGGGCCGGAGGAGTAGTGCGGGTCCAGACCGCCGGTGCTGGTGGTCCAGCAGTCCTTGCTGCGACCGTCCTTGGACGGCTTGTCCATGTAGCGCAGCGGCGTGCCGTTGCCGTTGATGTTGATCTTCTCGCCGATCAGGTAGTCGCCGACGTCGTTCGCGTTGTTGGCGTAGAACTCGACCATGGTGCCGAAGATGTCGCTGGTCGCCTCGTTCAGGCCGCCCGCGTCGCCGGAGTAGTTCAGGTTGGCGGTCGCCTCGGTGACACCGTGGCTCATCTCGTGGCCGGCCACGTCGATGGCGGTCAGCGGGTGCGTGTTGCCGGAGCCGTCGCCGTACGTCATCTGGGTGCCGTCCCAGAACGCGTTCACGTACGCGTTGCCGTAGTGCACCCGGGAGCGGGCGCCCTGGCCGTTGTTGAAGATGCCGTTCCGGCCGTGGACATTCTTGTAGTAGTCCCAGGTCAGCTGGGACCCGTAGTGGGCGTCGACGCCGGCGGTCTGCCGGTTCGAGGCCGCACCGGTGCCCCAGATGTTGTCCGCGTCGGTGAAGGTGGTGCCGGCGCCGGACGAGCCGCCGTTCAGGTCCGTGGTGTAGTTGCCGCCACGGGAGGTGTCCTTCATGACGAAGTTGGGCGCGCTGCCCGACGTACCGATCGTCACCGTGCCGGCGTACATCGACTTGCCGGTGCCTGTCTTGACCTCGTCGTCGGAGGCCAGCAGCGCGCCGGTGTTCGCGTCGATGAACGAGTGCAGCACCGACGGGGTCTGGTCGGCCTTGACCCCGGTGGTGACGACCTCGTAGGCCAGTACCGGCTTGGCCGGCGTCACGTACACGACCAGCGTGCCCTGGTTGCCGGTGGCCTTGAAGCCGGCCGCCTTCGCACCCTTGGCCAGCGCCGCCGACTGCGACAGCGTGGGCTTGGTCGACTTGACGCCCACCCCGGTCGCGTTGCGGTTGTAGGTGACACCGCTGATCGCGCCGTCACCAGTGCGCTTCACGATCATGTCGCCGCCGGCGACCTTCAGGCCGTTGTAGGTCCGCTCGTACCGGACGAACTCGGTGCCGTCGGCATCTTTCACCACGTCCTTGACCTGGAGCACCTCACCCTTGCCCAGGCCGAGCGCGGCCGCGGTCTTCGCGGACAGCGTCTGCTCGGACTGGACGGCGGCCGGCTGGTCGAAGCCGGACGCGGGCAACGGGGCGGAGCGGACAGACGCGCCGGCCGGCGCGATGGCCAGGCCCGCGGCCGCCAGAACGGCGACTGCCCCTACAGATGTCAATCTCTTCACAACAGCACTCCTCACGGTTTCGTCGCTGAATGGGCGCAGCGATCGTTTTTCGCTTGGTACACGTGCTTTCGCGGCAGGGATCACTCCCGCGCAACGGGAGGAAACTGGGATCGATCCGGGGGCAGACCAGGGCGGCGGCCCACCCCCGGACCGGTGATTCGGGACCAGCAGGGTGCTGACTAGCCGATCAGCGACACGTCGTCGACGACGAAGCTGGTCTGCAGCGAGGAGTCCTCGTTCTCGAGGAACTTCACGGTGACCGTCTTGCCGGAGTAGGCGCCGACATTGAAGGTCTTCTGCGTGTAGGTCGTGTTCTTGTTCAGGTTCGAGTACGTCGCCAGCGTCGTGATGGTCGAGCCGTCCACGATCTGCACCTGGAGCTTGTCGTACACCGTCGAGGTGGTGGTCTCAGCGGTGTCGATCCGCAGCCACAGCGACAGCTGCGCCGAGGAGTTGCCGGCCGGGATGGCGACCGACTGGCCGATGTTCGCGGTCGACGTGGTGCCCTTGTTGCCGAGCACAGCCTTCCAGGTACCACCGTGAGCCGGCTTGGCGCCACCGTTGACGATGACACCGGAGGTACCGGTCCAGCTCGCGGTGCCGGACTCGAAGCCACCGTTCACGAGGCGCTCGGAACCGGTCGGCGGGATGACCGCGCCACAGGTCTCGGCACCGGCCGGGACGGTGATGCCGTTGAACGCGGCCTGGATGCCGAGGCACTGCGACGAGTTGGCGCCGTAGAGGGCCTTGGCGACCGAGATCGCGCCTTCACGGGCGTCCTTGTAGGTGCTGCCCGAGGTCAGCTTGGTGGTCAGGGTCTGGTACCAGACCTTGGCCGCCACCTCGCGGGTGACACCGGTGACGGTCCCGCCGTCGCAGGTGGTGCTGTTGTACGAGACGCCGTTGATCGTCTTGGCGCCGGAACCCTCGGAGGCCAGGTAGAACCAGTGGTTCAGCGGGCCGGAGGAGTAGTGCGGGTCGAGCCCACCGGTGCTGGTGGTCCAGCAGTCCTTGCTGGCACCGTCCTTCGACGGCTTGTCCATGTAGCGCAGCGGGGTGCCGTTGCCGTTGATGTTGATCTTCTCGCCGATGAGGTAGTCACCGACGTCGGAGGCGTTGTTGGCGTAGAACTCGACCGAGGTGCCGAAGATGTCGGAGGTCGCCTCGTTCAGGCCGCCCGCGTCGCCGGAGTAGTTCAGGTTGGCGGTCGCCTCGGTGACACCGTGGCTCATCTCGTGGCCGGCCACGTCGATCGAGGTCAGCGGCCGGGTGTTGCCCGAGCCGTCGCCGTACGTCATCTGGGTGCCGTCCCAGAACGCGTTCACGTACGCGTTGCCGTAGTGGACCCGGGAGCGCGAACCCTGGCCGTTGTTGAAGATGCCGTTCCGGCCGTAGACGTTCTTGTAGTAGTCCCAGGTCAGCTGCGTGCCGTAGTGGGCGTCGACGCCGGCGGTCTGGCGGTTCGCGGTGGTGCCGCTACCCCAGGTGTCGTCGGGGTCGGTGAAGGTGGTGCCGTTGCCCGACGTCGCACCGTTGAGGTCCGTCGTCCAGTTGCCGCCACGGCCGGTGTCGGTCATCGAGTAGTTGCCCGAGCTGCCGGACGTACCGATGGTGACGGTGCCGGAGTACATCGAGTTACCGGTACCGGTCTTGATCTCGTCGTCGGAGTCCAGCACCGCGCCGGTCTTGGCGTCGACGAAGGAGTGCAGGACCGACGGGGTCTGGTCGGCCTTGACCCCGGTGGTGACGACCTCGTAGGCGAGCACCGGCTTGGTCGGCGTGACGAAGACGACCAGCGTCCCCTTGTTGCTGGTGGCCTTGAAGTCGGCGGACTTCGCACCCTTGGCCAGGGCGGCGGCCTGGGACAGCGTCGGCTTGGTCGAGGTGACCCCGACGGCCTTCGCGCCACGGTTGTAGGTGACGTGGCTGATCGCGGAGCCGTCGCGCTTCACGATCAGGTCGCCGCCGACCACCTTGAGGCCGTTGAAGGTCCGGTCGTAGCGGACGTACTCGCTCCCGTCGGCGTCCTTGACGACGTCGCGAACCTTGAGTACCTCACCGCCGGCCAGACCGAGAGCGGTGGCGGTCTGCGCGGTCAGCGCCGACTCTGCCTGGACAGCGGCCGGCTGGTTGAAGCCGGATGCCGGAAGCGGGGCCGTACGGTTGGCGGCTCCTGCGGGCGACATCGCCAGCCCCGCTGCCGCGACGATGACCACCGCCCCTGCTGATGTCAGTCGTTTCAAGACAACATCTCCTCACGGTGTGGTCGCTGTTTGGGCGCAACGACCAATTCATTGGGGGGACGCCGGATGTTCTGGCCCAGCAGTGCCACTGCCTACTTGTGACACTGTGTGTCAGTACATGCGAGTTCTGTTACATCCGACTGAGGGAGGACTCTGTCCTCCGCCGGAGCAGGAGTCAAGCGATTCTGCCGAAATGACAGGGAAAACCCGCACTTCTGCAAGGGCTCAGAGCGTGGTCTTCAACTCACCCCGAAGGTCTTCCGGCAACACAACCGGCAACCGGCAGGTAAACCGCTGACACACGAACGCCGCAGATCGCCCATCCACCAGCCCGCGCCCTTCGAGCAACGGCACCCGAGACCCAGGCAGACCAGTAGCCACAGCGGTCCCCCAAGGCGACTCCTTCACCGCAACCCGCAACAGCCCAGCGAAATCCCCGCCTCCCCCCGCACCTCGCGACACCTCGCCTTCACTTCCATCGACGCGGCCCGCGGGGCCGCGGATGATGGCGATCTCGAGCGGACCGGCCGCGATGGTTTCGGCTACTGCCAGAGCTCGCCCCGCGAAGCGGGGAGCTCGAGCTGCGATGGCCGCGGACAGTTGTAGTGCTTGCTGGGCTGCAGCTTCGTAGCGGGTCGATCCGGTCAGGGAGGCGAGGGTGGTGAAAGCCTCGGCGGCCAGGGAGACTCCGGAGGGGCTGGCGTTGTCAGTGGCGTCTTGCGGGCGCCAGATCAGCGTCTCGGCATCCGCCGCCGTGTCGTAGAAGATGCCATCGGCAACAAACTGCTCCAGCACCCGGTCCAGCAGGGTTTGCGCGAGCTCCAACCACGACGGCTCCCCCGTGACACCCAGCAACGTCAGACACGCCTGCGCGTACGCCGCGTAGTCCTCCAGCACCCCATGCGCCGACCCGGCCACTCCATCCCGCGACGTCCGGCGCAAGATCCCGTTGCCGTCCAGGTGCACATCCCGGACCAATTCAGCCGCGGCGGCAGCTGCCTCGACGTACTCCGGCTTGTCCAGTACGACGCCCGCCCGCGCAAGCCCAGTGATCGCCAACCCGTTCCACGCGGCCACCACCTTGTCGTCGCGGCCGGGATACGTCCGACCGCGCCGCGCGTCCCGTAGTACCGCCTGAACCTTCTGCCACCGACCCAGATCATCCGGGTCCCGACGGAGCTGCAGCACCGACGTCCCATGCTCAAAAGTCCCGGTGACGTCGCAGAGGTCTACAACCCAGTCGGCATCCTCACCGAGCAAGTCATGCAACTCGGCGGCCGACCATACGTAGTACCGGCCCTCTTCCCCCTCGGTGTCAGCGTCGAGCGCCGAAGCGAACCCGCCCTCCGGCGTCCGCAACTCAGCCAGCAGGAAGTCAGCCGTCTCGACAGCGATCCGCTCAGCCAGCGGCTCCTCGGTGATCGCCCACCATTGCGTGTAGACGTCCAGCAGCAGCGCGTTGTCGTAGAGCATCTTCTCGAAGTGCGGGATGACCCACTGCCCGTCGACGCTGTACCGCGCGAACCCGCCCGCCAACTGGTCGTACATGCCACCCCGCGCCATCCGCTCACACGTCTGCGCCACCATCTCCAGCGCCTCCGTGGAACCAGTCCGCCGATGGTTCCGCAACAAGAAGTCGAGCACCATCGACGGCGGAAACTTCGGCGCCCGCCCGAACCCGGCATCCACCGGATCGAAATCCACCTTCAGCAAGGCAACGGCCCGCTCCAGCGTCGCCTCATCCATGGCCCCCTCGGCCACCGCCCCACGAGCCCCCAACTGCTCGACCACCGACCGCCCGACCTTGTCGATGTCCTCGCGCTTGGTCCGCCAAGCACCGACCAGCGACTCCAGCACCTGCCTGAAGGTCGCCATCCCATGCCGCGGCTCACTCGGAAAGTACGTCCCACAAAAGAACGGCTCCCCCGCCGGCGTCAGAAACACCGACATCGGCCACCCACCCTGCCCGGTCATCGCCACCGTCGCCTGCATGTAGATCGCATCCACATCCGGCCGCTCTTCCCGATCCACCTTCACACAAACGAAGTTCTCGTTCAGATAAGCAGCCGTCACCTCGTCCTCGAACGACTCGTGCGCCATCACATGACACCAATGACAAGCCGAATACCCCACCGACAAGAACACCGGCACATCCCGCTCACCAGCCTCCGCGAAAACCCCCTCGGACCACTCCCGCCAGTGCACAGGATTGTCAGCATGCTGCCGCAGATAGGGCGAAGTGGACTTACCGAGCTCGTTGGAGGCCATGACTCCACACTAGGTGGATGCACACACAGGTCACCGCAGGGCAGTACGACTCCTGGTCCGCCGAGCAATCCTCCGGCATCGAGGTCGTAGACGGGATCGTCATAGTCACCCCAGCACCTCCATCCGGCACAACCGACTGGCTCGCTTCGTCGCGAACGGACTTGATCTCGCCGCGGGTACGGGGTGGAAGGCCGATACCAACTTCAACGTCCGGTTCCAGGACGTCCCGTTGACCAATCGCCGACCGGATGTCGTTGTCTACCGGGCGGATACGATCGATATCGCACCCACCCGGCCGGAGCATGTGCTGCTTGTCGTCGAGGTGGTGTCGCCCGGGTCCGAGACGACCGATCGGATCGTCAAGCTGGACCAGTACGCGAAGGCCGGAATCGCCTTCTACTGGCGAGTCGAGCAGGCCGCCACCGGGATCCCGTTGGTGTACACCTACGTGCTCGATCCCGCCAGCGGCTCATACCGCGACGGCGAGGTCTTCACCGAAAACATCAAGGCCTCTGTCCCGTTCCACGTGGAGATCGACCTCAGCACGCTCTGATTCCACCAGCGGTGCTAGATGGTCTGGGCCAGGGCGATGGAGAGGCCTATGGCTATGGCCATGAGGAGGAGTTCGCCGGCTACCAACTGCCAGAAGCGGGTGCCGGGGGTGTCCAGGTCGGCGATGGTGTGGCGGCGGTGGAACCAGCCGGCGGTGATGAGGATGAGGAAGGCGACGGTTTTGGCGAGGAGTAAGGCGCCGTAGGCGTCTGAGGTGAGGACGTCGAGGGCTTTGTCGAAGCCACCGCCTTTGGCTGCCAGGCGGCCGGCGGCGCTGATGAGGCCGCTGAGGAGGACTGCGATCGACGACAGCAGGGCTACCTGGCTGAAGCGTTCGAGGACCAGCGGGAGGCCGGTGCGGCTGGCTCGGCCGTAGCGGACCAGGCCTGCGAGGCCGCCTACCCAGGTGGTTGCGGCGATGACGTGGATGACCAGGGCCGCGCCCGCGAGAACGACGTACGACTCGTTGCGCGGGAAGGCTGTCAGCGCATTGGGGACCAGGGCTGCGATCGCGACCAGTACGCCGAGTCCTGCGGCGGAGGCGGTCTCGGCGCGGCGGATGCCTATGGCCAGCGCGACGACGAGGATGCCGGTGATCAGCAGCGACTTCACCTCGGGGACGGCGAGCGCGTCGTCCAACCGCAGGCGGAGCAGGTTGACCGGGGTGGCCAGCAGGATCGCCGCGGTGAGGACCGCGCCGACGAAGGAGCTGACGGCCCAGATGACCGCGGAGTTGCTGGCGTCGCGGATCGCCCGTCTGCCCTGCAATCCGAGCGGGCCGCCGTCAGTACGCAGCAACACGACCGCGGCCAGCAGCGCACCGGCGCAGCCGACGGTCGCCATCGTGGCGAGCAACCGGAAGAACGGCAGCAGCCACTCGACCAGCAGGCCCGGACCGCCGAGCCCGTCATCGGCGGTTTTCGGTTCGCTGCCGGCGGAGTACAGGGCGATCACCATCGTCACGGCCGCGACGCCGACCGCGAGCGTGCCTCCCGCGACCAGCCGGCCGCCAGGCACGCGATGCCGGGCGACGCGCGTGGCGCGGGTCGTCGTCACCGAGCGTTCCCGCCCTCGGCCTCATGGATGGACACGCGCACACTATAGGTGAGCTATCTAACAGAGTCCCCGCATGACACCATCTCGTGACCAGCCGGGTCCAAACGGTTGCCCAGCCGTGACTTTCGGCGATCTCGACTCCCGCCGCCACCCCGCGCAGCAGCCAACCCGTTGCCAGAGGCATCTACCCGTGAGGCCCCTCACCCCACGTCACCGATCGGCTGCGGCGCGCCTACTTATCCGGCGTCTCGGCCGCAGCATTCGTCGTCGCCGCCGCCGGCCCGGCAGCGCCAGCCCGGTCCGCTGAGCTGCCCGTGGTCGGCGGGACGTCGGACGGTGCTCGGTCGCGCGCACCCGCGTCCGGGTCGAAGTCGATCTTCTTCAGCTGTTTGCCCATGTTGCGCCAGAGCAGGACGGTGGCGCCACCAAGCACCAGGACGATCAGCAGCGCGACCCAGCCGGGCTTGACCGAGTTCGGATCGATCTCGGTCATCGGCGGGCTGATGGTCAGAAGTCGGGTCATCGCTGTCACCTCTGTAGTCTCTCACCGGCTGTCCCCGCCCTCAGCGCAACCCCGCGAAGAGGTCGTCCTCGGGCACTTCGGAGTCCACCAGGCTGCGGGCCAGCTCGTAGTCCTCGGTCGGCCAGGCCTGCTGGTGCACCTCCAACGGTACGGTGAACCAGCCGCCGTCGGGGTCGATCTGGGTCGCGTGCGCGAGCAGGGCGCGGTCGCGGATCGCGAAGTACTCGGCGCACTCCACCCGGGTGGTGATCCGCTTCTCGTTCTCCGGGTCCGGCTTCCAGTCCTTCAGCCGGTCGGCGTATGGCGACTCGAGGCCGCGGGCGACCATCGCGTCGTGCAGCGCCTTCATCCGCTCGCGGTGGAAGGTGTGGTGGTAGTAGAGCTTCAGCGGCTGGTACGGCGCACCGAGCTCCGGGTACGCGTCCGGGTCGCCGGCCGCCTCGAACGCGGCCACCGTGATCTGGTGGCACATCACGTGGTCGGGGTGCGGGTAGCCGCCGTTCTCGTCGTACGTCGTGACGACCTGCGGGCGGAACTCGCGGATCAGCTTCACCAGCGGCGCCGCGGCGTCCTCGACCTTGAGCGAGGCGAAGCAGCCCTCCGGCAGCGGCGGCAGCGGGTCGCCCTCGGGGAAGCCCGAGTCGACCCAGCCCAGCCAGTCCTGCCGGATGCCGAGGATCTCGCGGGCCGCGTCCATCTCCTGGCGGCGGATCTCGGTGATGTTCGCCAGTACTTCGGGTCGATCCATCTTGGCGTTGAGGATCGAGCCGCGCTCCCCGCCGGTACAGGTGGCCACCATCACGTCGACGCCCTCGGCGACGTACTTGGCGGTCGAGGCGGCGCCCTTGCTGGACTCGTCGTCGGGGTGTGCGTGGACATGCAGTAGGCGAAGATCTTCAGTCACAAGACACAATGGTCCTCCAAGCCCGAGGAGAACCAGTGACCGACCCACACCCAGCCGTCCGAACCGCCGGTACCGACGCCAGCGCGAAGGCCAGTACGGGCACTGGTACGGACGCCGGCACCTTGGCCGCACTGGACGCCCGGTACGGCCGGACCGGGCGCAGTCGCCGGGTGCTGGTCTTCACCGTGGTCGGTGTGCTGGCGCTGGCCGGGCTGGCGTGGTTGCTGTGGGCCGCCTTCATCGCGTCGAACCCGCCGGTCTCGTCGCGGATGATCGGTTTCAAGATCGAGTCGGCGACGACGGCGACGGCGACGTTCCAGGTCGACCGGAGCAAATCGGTCGAGGCGCAGTGCCGGTTGCAGGCCAAGGCGGCCGACTTCTCCATCGTCGGCGAGCTGACCGTGACGGTCGCGCCGGACTCCGCGCGGCAGCAGACGATCGACGCCACAGTGACGACGCAGCGGGCCGCGACGGCCGTCGTACTGGTCGGTTGCACGACCGCTGACGCACATCGGCCGAATTAATCCCGTATACCCGTTTCACAGGCGAGGTAAACGATTGCCTCGCCGGCGTCGGTAAGCGTTTGCCAAGTGTTTGAGAAAGCGAAGAACTGTGGGGTTCTGAGCGCTGTCTTGCTACGCTCAGTGGATTGGTCGCCGTCGACGACGGCGGCCTCAGCCTTTTCTCACCCCATCCCATCGACAAAGGAGCAGCCATGACGCAGAAGATCGACGAGGACAGCGTTGTCTGGCTGACACAGGATGGTTACGACCAGCTGAAGGCGGAGCTGGAGGAGCTGAAGGGTCCCGGCCGGACCGAGATCACCCAGCGGATCAGCGACGCCCGCGACGAAGGCGACCTGAAGGAGAACGGCGGCTACCACGCCGCCAAGGACGAGCAGGGCAAGATGGAGGCCCGGATCCGCCAGCTCGAGGACATGCTGCGCCGCGCCCGGGTCGGCGAGACCCCGAAGGCCGGCGGCAAGGTCGAGCCCGGCATGAAGGTCTCGATCAAGTTCGCCGGTGACGACGACGTCGAGACGTTCCTGCTAGGCTCCCGCGAACTCCTCGCCCTGGACTCCTCGGTGGACATCGACGTCTACTCACCGCAGTCCCCCCTCGGCTCAGCCATCCTGGGCAAGAAAAAGGGCGAAAAAGCCACCTACGAAGCCCCCAACGGCAAGCCGGTCACAGTAGAGATCGTCGCCGCGGTCCCCTTCAAGGGCTGACCCTGATCCACCTGTAGCGACCTCGAACACCCAGCGGCGACCTTGAACACCGTATTGCTTGTTCAAGGTCGCCGTTTCGTGTTCAAGGTCGCCAGTTCTGGCGGGTCAGTGGCCGGTGGCCCGGCGGTATTTGTTGACCGCCAGTGGGGCGAAGACGGCGATGATGGCGGTGCACCAGATCAGGGAGAGCCAGACCGGGTGCTGGGCCGGGAAGCCGTCGGGGCTGGCGAAGGGGCTGGGGTTGCCGAAGAGGTGACGGCAGGCGGCCACGATCGAGGAGATCGGGTTCCACTCGGCGACCGGTTGCAGGCCGCTGGGCAGGTTGGGCGTGGGGACGAAGGCGTTCGACAGGAACGTCAGCGGGAAGAGCCAGATCAGGCCGGCCGAGGCGGCGACCTCCGGACCGCCCACCGACAATCCGATCAAGGCGCCCACCCACAGCATGGCGAAGGCGAACAGCAGCAGGATCGCGAACGCAGCAAGGGCGTTGCCGATCCCGTTGTGCCAGCGCCAACCGACGATGAAGCCGCAGATCACCATCACCAGCATGACGAACGCGTTGAAGACGACGTCACCGATCACCCGCCCGGCGATCACCCCGGAGCGCGCCATCGGCAGCGACCGGAACCGGTCGATCAGCCCCTTCGACATGTCGTCGGCCAGCCCGACGCTCGCCGAGGCGACCGCGAACGCCATCGTCTGGGCGAAGATCCCGGACATCAGGAACTCGCGATACGCCCGCGCCCCGGGGAAGCCCGGGATCGGGATCGCGTTGCCGAAGACGTACGCGAACAGCAGCACGAACATGATCGGCTGGATGGTCGCGTAGATCAGCATGTCCGGCGTCCGCGGGATCCGCTTCAGGCTGCGCCAGGCGAGGATGCCCGCGTCCGTCACCGCCCGTCCGATCGAGCTCACCTTCACCGGCGTACCGGTCGTGCTCATGCCTTCACCTTCTTCGGATCGGTACTGCCGACTGCCTCGTCCGTGGGCCGGCCGTCCTCTTCGGTCGCGTGCCCGGTCAGGCTGAGGAACACGTCGTCCAGCGTCGGCCGGCGCAGCCCGATGTCGGCGATCCGGATCCCGGCCCCGTCGAGCGTGCGGATCACCCCGACCAGCGCCTCCGAACCACCCGGCGCCGGCATCGTCAGCCGCTTGCTGTGCTTGTCGAGCGTGGTCGACTCCGGATCGGTGATCTCCAGCGCCGCCGTCAGCAACTCGAGCGCCCGGTAGGTCTCGTCCGGCTCGTGCACGACGACCTCGATCCGCTCGCCGCCCACCTTCGCCTTCAGCTCGTCGGCCGTCCCGCGGGCGATCACCGAGCCGTGGTCGACCACCGCGATGCTGTCGGCCAGTTCGTCGGCCTCTTCCAGGTACTGCGTGGTCAGCAGGATCGTCACCCCTTCGCTGACCCGGTCGCGGATGATCTGCCACAGGTCGAGCCGGCTGCGCGGATCGAGCCCGGTCGTCGGCTCGTCCAGGAACAGCACCTTGGGATGCGCGATCAGCGACCCGGCCAGGTCCAGCCGGCGCCGCATCCCGCCGGAGTACGTCTTCAGGATCCGGTCGGCCGCCTCGGTCAGGTCGAAGATCTCGAGCAGCTCCTCGGCCCGCCGCTTGGCCTGCTCACTGCTCAGCCGGTACAGCCGGCCGAACATCCACAGGTTCTCCCGGCCGGTGAGCAGCTCGTCGACAGCGGCGTACTGCCCCGAGAGCCCGACCAGGCCGCGGACGGTGTCGGCCTCCTTCACCACGTCATGGCCGAGCACCCGCGCGCTGCCCGCGTCCGGCCGCATCAGGGTGGTGAGCACGCGGACCGTCGTCGTCTTGCCCGCGCCGTTCGGCCCGAGCAGGCCGAGCACGCTGCCTTCGGGGACCTCGAGGTCGATACCGTCGAGCGCTTTGACCGTGTTCTTGCGGGATTTGAACGTCTTCACGAGGCCGGTCGCCTCGATTGCAGCCATCGCAGCCGCTCCTTCCAGATGTGATGCAGGTCATCCTGTCGGAGCCGGCCGACAAATTTCGAGAGGTTTAGCGCCTGGCATAACCTTGAGTCTGAGGGACTCAACTTTGTTGACATTGAGTCGACAAGGCTCAAGTCTGCGTTCTACCGTCGCCAGATGAGCTCCAGCCCAGGCATCCTCAGCCACCCCGACTTCCGCCGCCTCTGGATCGCGGACCTGCTGAGCCAGCTCGGCAGCCGCCTCGGCATGATGGCCGCTCCCCTGCTGGCCGTCCTCACCCTGAACGCCTCCACGCTCCAGGTCTCCCTCCTGCGCACCAGCGAGACGGCCGCCTGGCTAGTACTCGGGCTGTTCGCCGGCGCCTGGGTCGACCGCGTCCGCTGCCTGCCAGTGCTTGTCGCTGCGGACTTGGGGCGGGCGGTGTTGCTCGGGTCGATTCCGGTCGCTGCCTGGTTCGGAGTACTGACTCTTGCCCAGCTGTACGTCGTACTAGCGCTGACCGGACTCTTGACGGTGCTGTTCGATGTTGCGCACAGCTCGTATCCACCGCGGTTGCTCGCGCCTGAGCAGCTGCTGCCGGGCAATGCGAAGCTGGCCGCGAATCACTCGGTCGCTGCGGTGTTGGGAGCGGGTGCGGGCGGGTTCCTCGTCCAGTGGTTGAGTGCGGCCGTCACACTCGGGCTCGACGCGCTCAGCTTCGTGTGGTCGGCGATCTGGCTCCGCTCGATCCGTACGCCGGAACCGCGGCCGGCCCCGGCTGAGCGGCCGAACCTGCGGCGCGAGATCGGTGAGGGGCTGCGGTACGTGTTCACGCATCCGCTGCTGCGGCCGATCGCGTTGAACCAGACCACGACGATGCTGTTCCAGGCGGCCAGCGGTGCGGTGATGATCGTGTTCCTGGTCCGGGAGATCCACTTGTCGCCCAGCCTGATCGGCGTACTCAGCATGACCGGCCTACTGGGCGCCCTGGCCGCCTCCTGGTTCACCGAACGCCTCAGCACCCGGATCGGCGACGCCCGGGCGCTAGTACTCGGCTCGGCAGCCATCGGAGTCGCCTTCACCCTGCAGGCGCTGACCACTCCTGGCTGGGGCCTGGCTTGGTACGTCCTGGGCACTCTCCTGGCAGCCATCGGCATCATCGTCAGCTACATCGTCGCCATCAGCGCCCGCCAACGCCTCTGCCCACCGGACCTTCAAGGCCGAGTAAGCGCCACCATGTCCTTCGTCAGCTGGGGCGCAGCCCCCATAGGCAGCCTCCTAGGCGGCCTAACCGCAACCGCCGTCGGCCTACGCACCACCCTCCTCGCAGCCGGCCTAGCCACCCTGCTCGGCGCAAGCTGGCTACTTCCCCCTACGCAGACTCCGCTCGTTCCCAGCCCCCGCCCACTCCACCAGCTAGCTCCAAGCCGGCGACAGCTCGCTCCGCGCTCCGCGCCTGCTGCTGCGGCAGCCCGCATACGTCCCGCCCGGAGGGCGGGGCGACGCGGTTAATCGGAGGTGATCTGAGCTGAGCCGACCAGGACCTCTACGTCCAGAGCTGCTCGGCCTCGGCCGATCTCGACGTCTTTGGATTGGCCGGAGACTGCGCCGGTCCAGGAGACCCGGCCGAGTTGGGCTTCGGTGTGGACGCGGACGTCGGAGCCCCGGCGGAGGGTGACGTTGGCGGAGCCGGACTCGACCCGGACGCGGGAGCGGCCCTTGGTGATCTGAGCGTCGAGGGTGGCGGTACCTGCCTGGACGAGCAGGTCGATCGGGCCGTCGACGTCGGTCACCTTCGCAGTACCGGCGGTGACGCGGACCCGGGACAGACCCGGCAGACGCTCGGCGGTGACGCTTCCGCCGGTCACCTCGATCTCCACCTGGAGCATCGGGTTCACCCGGATCGACAGCTCCTTGGCGAAGCCGTTCACGTGCGACTTGAGGTCCGTCGGGTTGCGCAACATGCTCAGCCCGTCGATCGAGACCCCCATGTCGCCCTCGCTGTTGATCGCCAGGGTGTCCCCGTCGCGCTTGATCACATGCGGCCCATCAACAGCAACCCCGGTCACCGCAGGCTCCCCGATCAACCGCACCCGCCGCCCGATCGCACGAATAGTCACCCGCCGCACCCCCGAAGGCACCACGAGATCACTGTGGAGCACATCCTCCTCAGCCACCGGCTCGGCGGCAGGAGCACGCACCGGCTCTGAAGCAGCCGACGGCCCGGCGGGCGCAGGCTCGGCGGCGGCCGGTGCGGGATCCGGTACTACGGCAGCTTCGTCCACCACACTGCCCTCGCCCTCAGTGGCGTCGGCAGCCGGCTCAGCCGCGTGCTTCGGCGACCCGTTGGGGGTCGGAGTGTCGACGACCTCGGCCCAGACCGACGGCGAGGGCGAGTCATCCGCAGCAGTCGAATCAGCGGCCGCCGAGTCGGTGGGAGCGGAATCCGCCGTTGGGCCGGCGAAACTCCCGTCAGCCGGAGCCGAGTCGCTCGGAGCTGAGTCGGCGGCGGGCGCGGAAGTGGTGGGAGCTGTGTTGCTGGGGAGGGCAGCGATCAGGGTCGCGGCTTCTTCGGTGGTGAGGTGGCCGGCGGCGACTCGGTCGAGGATGGTTCGGACCCGTCGGTCGTAGTCGCTCTGACTGCTCTGATCGCTCATGTACCCCAGTCCAGCACCCGGAAGGTCCGAAACCAATCGGGGATCGCCCCCAACTCCCCCGCCCACCCCCTGAGCGGGTGCCGGTCAGGGGGTCAGGAGGCCGGACGGAAGCTGGCGGTGATCGTGCGCAGCATGGTCTGGCTGGACGCCCACTGACCGTCCGGGGTCGACCAATAGATCCCGTACGCCTGGTGCGGGCTGGTGACGACCCCGCGGTTCAGTACGTGCTGCCGTCCGCCCCGAACCGCATAGGTGAACTCCCAGTCGGCAGCCTTCTCGAAGTAGTCGACCGCCTCGAGCCGGACCCGCCGGTACTCCGGATAGCCGCCGCGTCGCGCCTTCTCCTGCTGACGCCAGTCGGCCACCGGATCGGGCTTCGGTTGATCGCTCTGGTCGATGAGGAGGAAGCGCGATCCCCCGGGCTCGCGGAAGTACACGCGCCCGCCGTCGCGCTGCACGGTCCAGTTGCTCGGTATCGCCACCGAGAAGCCCGTCGAATCCGTGTGCCGCTCGAAGCCGGCCGGTACCGCAGCGCCCGTCGACCGAGTCGGCTGGGTGGTCGCCTTCGTGGACCGGCTGGGCGGGACCGAAGTCGACGAGGGCGCACTGCTCGGGGGCCTGCTGCTCTTCGTAGAGGCTGTCGGTGTACTACGTGGCGCCGGCGTGCTCGCAACGACCGTAGGCGCCGCGCCCGGCGTCTGACTCTGCCCAGGATCGTCGTCCGGCCCGAACACAACCCACGCACCGATCCCGGCCGCTATCACCAAACAAACCCCCAACCCCACAAGCGCCTCACCCCTCCGACGACCAGCCGACCCCGCCGGGACAGCCGAGGCGGCCGGGGCGGCCGACGCGTCCGAGGGCGTGGCCGGGGTGGCCGAGGGCATGTCCGGGACAGCCGGCGTGGCCGGCGTGGCCTGGGTGGCCGGCGTGGCCGGGGTGGCCGGCGACGCGGCAGGAGGCGCGTCCGAAGCCTGCCCGACTGGTGGGCCGGCCACGGAAGCTCCGGCGGACACCTCCGACTCTGAGACAGCAGGCACAGAAAGCACACGAGTCGCCTGCCCGTGATCAGACACCGCCGGCTGCCCAGGGGCAACCCTTGCAGGAGCTGCGGGCGGCGGACCCGAGGCCGGAGTCCCTGCAACTGGAGGAGCAACCGGTCCAAGCCCAGCCGGTCCAGGCCCAGCCGGGGTGTGAGCAGCCGGGGCGGGGCCAGCCGGTCCAGGGCCAGCCGGGGCGGGGCCAGCCGGGGCGGGAGCAGCCGGGGCGGGGCCAGCCGGGGCGGGAGCAGCCGGGGCGGGGGTTGGTTTGGGGGTGATGGTGGGGGGTTTGGGGAGTGGTGTGGCGGCTTGCAACAGCAGACGGCGGGCTGCGGGGGCGTCTATTCGGTCGGCTGGGTCCTTGCGTAGCAGGCCTTCGAGGGCCGGCCAGAGCGGACCGGCCAGCTTCGGTGGGTCCGGGGGCTCGGTCACGGCGGCGGTGAGGGTGGTCAGCGGGGTATCGCGGTCGTGGGGCGGACGACCCTCGACGGCCGTGTAGAGCGTGGCGCCCAGCGACCACAGGTCCGATTCCGGGCCGGCACCTCGAGCCTGCACCCGTTCAGGCGCGATGTACGCCGGAGAGCCCACCAGCGTCCCCGACTGGGTGAGAGCCGTCTCGCCTTCCAGGGTTGCGATGCCGAAGTCGGTCAGGACGACCCGGCCGTCATCGGCGAGCAGTACGTTGCTCGGCTTCACGTCGCGATGCAGTACTCCCGCCGGATGCGCCGCCTCCAGTGCACCCAGCACTTGCAGCCCGATCCTCGCCACCTCCCGGTACGGCAGCGGCCCGTCCGAGCGGACAGCGTCGGCCAGCGTCCGGGACTTGACGTACTCCATCACGATCCACGGCCGCCCCTCCTCCTCCACCACGTCGTAGACGGCGACGACGTTGGGGTCACTGAGCCTGGCGGCCGAGCGGGCCTCCCGAAGCGTCCGGCGACGGAGAACGGCGCGTTGCTCGTCGGGGAGCTCGGGCGGCAGCAAGATCTCCTTGACCGCCACCTCGCGGCCGAGCACCTCGTCCCGGGCGTGCCAGACCACACCCATACCGCCTCGCCCCAAGAGGCCGAGCAGCCGGTACCGCCCAGCCAGCAGACGACCTTCCGGCTCTTCAGTGCGCATCCGCTACAGGTGCCCAGCCCGGCCGAGCACAACCAACAGGCGTCGAACATGGCAGTGCGGGCCCCGGCGGAGTAGCCCGGGACCCGCACTGCGGTACTGCGCATATGTGGTTCAGGCGGCCGGAGTCATCTCCTCGTCCGCCAGTTCTTTCTGTACTGCGTCCAGCTCGGCCAACTCAGCAGCCTCAGCCGCCCGCCGCGCCCCCAGCCCGCGCAGACCGAGGAACCCGATCAGCGTGCCGAGGATGGTGATCCCCGTGACGACGACCAGCGCCGGCTTGTACGCCGAGAGCATCCCGCTCGGCACCGTGACGCCGTGCGACTGGCTGCCGATCACCGCGGTGGTGATGGCGAGCACGATCGCCCCGCCGACCTGTGCCGAGGTGTTGAAGAGCCCCGACGCGAGCCCTTGCTCGTTGTCGGCGACCCCGTTGGTGGCCTGCATGTTCAGCGCCGGGAAGGTGATCGCGAAGCCCAGACCGATCAGCACGATCGTCGGCAGCACGGTGGCCATGTAGTCCGACGACGGACCGATCCGCAGGAAGAGCGCGTAGCCGGCGACGAAGAGCAGCATGCCCGCCGCGACCATCCGCTCGGTACCGATCCGGTCGGCCACCTTGCCGGCGTTCGGCGACAGGAAGGCGACGATCAGGCCGGCCGGCAGGAAGCCCAGCGCCGTCTCCAGCGACGACCAGCCGAGCAGGTTCTGCAGGTACAGCGTGCCGATGAACTGGAAGGAGACGTACGCCCCGAACACCGTCATGATCGCGAGGTTCGCGTTCCGCAGGTTGGCCTGCTTGAAGATGCCCAGCCGGACCAGCGGGTGCTTGGTCTTCAGCTCGATCAGCACGAACGACGCCAGCAGGACCGCGGAGAGCACGAACAGCCCGATGGTGCGGAAGGAAACCCAGCCGGCTCCCTCGGCTCCGACGACGGCGAAGACCAGCGACAACATGCCGGCCGTGACAGTGACAGCACCCGGTACGTCGTACCCGCCGGCGCTCTCGTCCCGCGGGCTGTTCGGGATCAGCTTGAGCGCGAACAGCAGCACGATCAGCGCGACCGGGCCAGGCATCAGGAAGGTCCAGCGCCAGCCGACCTCGGTCAGCAGGCCGCCGAGGATCAGGCCCATCGAGAAGCCGCTCGCGGCGCAGGTGGTGAAGACACTGAGGGCGCGGTTGCGATCCGGGCCCTCGTGGAAGGTGGTGGTGATGATCGAGAGCGCGGCCGGCGCGGTGAACGCGGCGGCGATGCCCTTCACGAACCGCGCGGCGATGAGCAGTTCGGGGTTGGTAGCCAGTGAGCTCAGCATCGAGACCAGGGCGAAGACGGCGAGCGCGACCAGGAACACGCGGCGACGGCCGAGCAGGTCGGCCGTGCGGCCACCGAGCAGCAGGAACCCGCCGTACCCGAGCACGTAGCCGGTGACGACCCACTGCAGGGAGGAGAGCGAGACGCCGAGGTCGGCGCCGATGGACGGCAGCGACATACCGACCATGGACACGTCCAGGCCGTCGAGGAAGATCACGCCGCAGACCACGAGGAGTGCGCCCCAGAGGCGCGCGTCCCAGGTCAGGCGATCCGGAGTGGTGGTGTGCGTTGTTGTTTGTGTCACGAGAAGAGAGCATTGCATGCACTTGCATCTAATGTCTACTCATTAATTGCGCTTGCATTGAATGCAGTTGCATGATAACGTCGCCTCCATGACCGAGACGAAGGTCAGCGCTGAGACTGGTGAAGTCAGCGCCGATGTCCGCATATGGCGCGAGCTGTTGGCTCGACACGCCGATATCGGCTGTGCGCTCGATCGCGAGCTGCAGCATCACGGGCTGGGCATGAGTGAGTACGAGGTGCTCGAGCGGCTCGCCGAGCTCCCCGATCAGTCCGCGAAGGTCCAGACCATCGCCAAGTCGGTCCACCTGAGCCAGAGCGCGCTCTCCCGCGTGATCGGCCGGCTGGAGACCGCCGGCCTGGTCGAGCGGCTGATGTGCCACGAGGACCGCCGCGCGGTCAACGTGAAGCTCACGGACGAAGGCCTGCTCCGGCAGACCGAGGCGGCGCCCACGCACCGCCGGGTGCTGGCCGAGCGCCTGCACTCCCCGCTGCTCAAGTCGTGCGAGCCGCTCTAACTACTCACGTACTGCGCCCTCCAGCATCCCCGCGATGAAGTGGCGCTGCAGGAAAGCATAGACGAGTACGACCGGCGTGCCCACAATGACAGCGCCTGCCGCGAGTAGCGTGAATCCGGACGTGTACTGCCCGGAGAAGAACGCCAACCCCAACGGCGCGGTCCGCAGCGACTCGCTCGTCACCATCACCAGCGGGATCAGGAACTCGTTCCACGTCCACATGAACACCAGCACGATCAGCGTCACCAGCGCAGGACGCGCGGGCGGCACCAGTACCGCCCACAGAGTCCGCCAATGCCCCGCACCGTCGAGCCGCGCCGCCTCCACCAGCGACCGGCTCGACGACCGGAAGTAGGCCCGCATCCAGAAGGTGCCGAAGGCAACTGATTGCGCGACCTGCGGCAGCGCGACGGCCCAGAACGTGTCGGTCAGCCCGAGCGTGCGCAGGTCGAAGTACAGCGGAACCACGATCGCCTCGGTCGGCATCATGATGCCGAGCAGGAACAGATAGAACAGCACCCCGGCACCCCTGAACCGCATCGTGCCGAATGCATAGCCACTCAAGATCGACAGCAAGACGCTCAGCACCACGACGAACAATGACACCAGGACACTCGTCCGCAGATAGCTGCCGAAGTGCCCGATCTCCCAGGCCTTCCCGAAGTTCCCGAAGCCGCTCGAACCACCGCCGCCGTCATCAGGCCCCAAAGCAGACACCAGGATCGTCACGATCGGCCCGAGCGCGAACAGCCCGAAGACGGTCAGCAGCAGGTAGTTGCCGACCCGCTCGGCCAGCGGCGCCCTCACGACGTACTCCGATCCGCCAGCCGATTGACTCCCAGCGTGATCGCGAAGATCAGCACCGTCAGGCACACCCCGATCGCCGCCGCCGAGCCCACCTGACCCAACTCGAACGCCCGGTGATACACCTCGTACGACGGAACGCTGGTCGAATTCCCCGGACCCCCACTGGTCGTCACGTAGACCAGGTCGAAGGTCCGCAACGCCGCGATCACCGTCAGCGTCACGGCGACCGCGATCTCACCCCGCACCGCCGGCAGCACCACCGCGAAGAATTCCGCCACTGCCCCGGCCCCGTCCAGCCGCGCAGCCTCATACCGCTCAGCCGGAATCCGCGCCATCCCCGCCAGCAACAACACCGTCACCAGCCCGGTCTCGAACCACGTCCCGATCACCCCGACGGCCGGCAAGGCGAACGTGTAGTCCCCCAGCCACCCCCGAGCGACGGAGTCGAGCCCGACAGCACGCAGTACGTCGTTCAACGGCCCGTCCGGCGCATAGATGTGCCGCCACGACACCGCGACGACCACCATCGCGATCACCTGCGGCAGGAACACCACGGTCCGGAAGAACCCCAGCCCGCGCACCCGGGCCCGCTGCAACACCGACGCCAGCGCCAGCCCGATCACCACCGGAAGTACCGAATAGAAGACGACCAGCACCAACGCATGCCCGAATGCCGCACGCAGCCCGCCGTCCGCGATCACGTCCGCATAGTTGCTCAGGCCAACGAACTTCCCGAGCGTGATCCCGTCCCACTCGAACAGCGACAGATGCACCGCCCGCCCGAGCGGATAGAGCAGAAACGCTGCGTAGACAAGGAATGCGGGCAGGATGTAGAGATAGCCGATCTTGCGCGGCTCGCCAGGAGGTGAGCTCACTTGCCGGCGAACTTGCTGTAGTCGGCTTCGAGCTTGTCGACGAACTGTGCCGGGGTCGCCTTCTTGGCCAGCAGGTCCTGCAGCGCGGCGCCGAGCGTGTCATACATGGTCGGCGTCGCATAGTCGAGATACGGGACGAGACCTTCCTTGCCGACCGCAGTACCGAAGGCGTTGAAGACGTCAGCCGCGAGCCCGGCCGGCGCCTGCTGCGCCGACGTGTCGGCGATCGGCAGGTTGCCCGTGCTGGTCAGCACCTTCATCGCATCCGGGCTGGTGATGAAGTTGATGTACGCCGCGGCCGCGTCCGGGTTCTTCGCCTTGTTCGTCACCGCGAACGGCAACCCGGTACCACCGGTCACGACCGGCTTCTCGTCGGCCGACGCGCCTGGCGGGAGCATGAAGCCGACCTTGTCGCCCAGCGCCTTCTGCAGATCGGCCTGCAACCAGGTGCCGGCGATCAGGAAGACACCCTTGCCCTTGCCGAAGTCCTGCCAGGCCGGGTCGTACCCCTGCCCGTTGAATCCCTGGTTGAAGTAGCCCTTGTCCACCCACGACACCAAGGTCTCCGCGGCCTTCGTGTTCTCCGCCGTCTTCCACGAAGCGCCCGCGCGCCCGAAGGCGAGCGTGGTGATCTGCTCGGCCGGCACGTTCTTGTCCTGCACCGTGCCGAAGACGTGGATGGCCGGCCACTTGTCGAGGTTGCCGAACTGCATCGGCACCTCGCCGGCTGCCTTCGCCTTGCCGAGCGCGTTCTCGAAGTCGGCCCAGGTCTTGGGCAGCTCGATCCCGAGCGCAGCCAGCTTGGTCTTGTTGTAGTAGATGCCGACGACCTCGCCGACCTGCGGCAGCCCGTAGAGATTGCCCTCGCCGAAGGTCTTGCCGTCCGCCGAGTACCGCGAATACTGCAGCACCGAGGCCGGGTACCGGCTCTTCCAGTTGTACGCGTCCGCCCACTTGTCCAGCGGCACGAGCTGCCCGGCCTTGACGAACTCACCCATGTCCGAACGTCCGTTGTTCGCCTGTACTACGTCCGGCGCGTCGTTGCCGGTCAGTGCCAGCCGCAACGTGGTCTTGAGGTCGTCGAAGGACCGCGAGACCCGCTTGAGCTTGATGTTCGGGTACTTCGCCTGGAACTGCTTGTTCAGCTCGGCCATCTGCGCCCCCTGCCCGCCGCGGACCTCCTGGTCCCAGACGGTCAGCGTCACGTCCCCCAACGTGCTCGCATCGGTCTTCACCGAACTCGGCGCGCTCGCACCGCCACTCGGGTTGTCGGAGCCCGGAGTACAGGCTGCTGTGAGCAACAAAGCTGCGGTAGCTAGCGCGACGACCTTCACCGGGGGCTCCTTCTAGTTGAGCGTGTACGTGTAGCCGTTGGTGCTCAAGCTCGCCAGTACCCGGGCGCGGTGGTCCTCACCCCGGGTCTCGAGCTGCAACGCGACCTCGACCTCGTCCAGGCTGAGCGTTTCCGAGATGCGCTCGTGCAGCACCTCGATGATGTTGGCGTCCACCTCGGCGAGCCGGCCGAGCAGCGTGGCCAGGCCTCCCGGGGTGTCGGGGATGCGGACCCGCAGGGACAGGTACCGGCCTGCTGCCGCCATGCCGTGCCGGATCACCCGCATCAGCAGCAGCGGGTCGATGTTGCCGCCGGACAGCACCACCACGAGCGGTGGCTTGAACCGCTTCGGGTCGTCCAGGACTGCGGCCACGGCAGCAGCCCCGGCCGGCTCGACGACCAGCTTGGCGCGTTCGAGCACCAGCAGCAGTGCCTTCGACAACGAGTCCTCATCGACGGTCAGTACGCCGCTCACGTACTGCTGGATCGCGGCGAACGGGACGGTACCCGGCAGCCCGACGGCGATCCCGTCCGCCATGGTCGCCATCTTCTCGAGCTGCACCGGCATACCGGCTTCGAGCGAGGCCGGGTACGCCGCCGCGCCCTTCGCCTGTACGCCGACGACCTCGATCGGCATCCCGTCGCGCTGCATCGCAAGCGCGATCCCGGCGATCAGGCCACCGCCTCCGGTCGGTACGACGACCGTCCGCACCTGCGGGCACTGCTCGACGATCTCCAGCCCGGTCGTCGCCTGCCCGGCGACGATGTCGCGGTGGTCGAACGGGTGGATCAGGATCGCGCCCGTCTCCGCCTCGAACGCCCGCGCCGCGATCAGGCAGTCGTCGATCGACGTGCCGACGAACCGGATGTCCGCGCCGTACGCCCGGGTGGCCTTCTCCTTGGGGATCGGCGCACCGTACGGCATGAACACCGTCGCCTTGATGCCGAGCAACTGGGCCGCGAGCGCGACGCCCTGCGCGTGGTTGCCCGCGCTGGCCGCGACGACGCCGAGCGCGCGCTCCTTCTTCGACAGCCGCGCCATCCGGACATACGCGCCACGCAGCTTGAAC
Organism: Kribbella ginsengisoli; assembly: GCF_039537185.1. NCBI lineage: Bacteria > Bacillati > Actinomycetota > Actinomycetes > Propionibacteriales > Kribbellaceae > Kribbella > Kribbella ginsengisoli. The sequence goes on from NZ_BAABAA010000002.1 coordinate 173,589, forward strand.
GAGCCGGTCCGCTGCAGGTTCTCGCACTTGAGGAACACGTCGCCGCCGACCAGGTCGCTCAACCACCGCGAGTACTCCAGCGGGGTCGGCGCCACCACGTCGTGCAGCAGATCCGCTGCCCTGGCAATCTCAGCCGCAGTGATGCTCACCCTGTCCACACTAGTGCCCCGTAAGCGCTGCAGGTCGAACGATAGCGGTGTCCAGGTGCGTGCATCGTGGTGCTTGAGCAGTGGCCTCGATGCGGAGCATCGTGGGCGCTGGGCAAGTGCCGCGAGGTGCGTGCCTGGGCGCCGATAGCGTCGAGCTGCAGCGCTTACGGGGCACTAAGCGCGACAGGGCGTTGTGGGTGCTTATTTACCGGGTTGGGCCGCGTCTTGTAGTTGCTTGAGGCGGATGACCAGGCCGGAACGGACCGGGCGGTCGAGCTCGTCCTGCCAGGGCGGGAGGCCACGGGTGCCGCGGCGGAAGGCGTAGTACGCGAGGGCGTCGGTGAGGGCGCGTTCGCGCAGGTAGAACATCGCCATCGTCGCGTTGCGGTCGCCGCCGGGCAGCCGGCCGAAGGAGGCGTTGGCGAGGAAGATGCCGAAGCCCTGGAAGACCGCGAGCAGATCGGTCAGCGACTCCTGATCGGGCCGGTCGGCGGCGATCCGGCCCTCGCCGATCAGCAGCTCGTGACCGATCTCGTGGGCGAAGTTCGCGACCAGCACGGACGGCTCACCGAGCAGCCGCGCGCTGGTGAAGATGGTGTTCCGGTTGCGGCCCGGCACCCACAGGCCGAACCGCAGCCTGGTCGCACCGGCCAGCTCCCGTTGCGCCCTGGTCCGGATCGCCGCCGGATCGATGTCGTCCAGGTCGAACCGCACGACGAGCCGGCCGGCCGGCACGCCCATCCGCTCCCGGACCTTCTCGAACAGCCGGTACGCCGCGGCGCGCGATCCGTCGTACCCGGCCGGGATGAAAACGGACGGCCGGACGATCGGGCGGTTGAACACGTCGGATCCGAACTGCTCGACGAACCACTCCATCGAGTCCTCGATCCACTCATCCTGCCCACCGGGCAGCTCTTCCAGCGGCACTCTCAGCTGCTCCAGCAAGGCCAGCTGATCCTTGATCCGGCGCATCCGCGCTCTGAAAGCTCTGAACATCCTGATCGGACGCAGCGGCCGCCGGATCGGTTGCAGCTGGTGACGCGGCAATTACATTTCCGGAGCTAATTCGGTGGGCCCGCCAACGTTCCTCCTCTACTCTGCGGGCAGCGATAGGAGGTGCTGTGAGAGTCACGGCGGTGGTGGTGCGTCCGGACGACGAAGCGCTTCTGGTGCTGCCTTCCGGGCTGCCCCGGGTGTCGGTCGCGGACGAGTTCTGGTTCCCCGATGTCGATGCTCCGGTCCGCGCGCTGCGCTCGGAGCTGGGGATCGAGGCCTGCGTGCTGACCTGCCTCGACGACCGGCCGGGTGAGACCTCCTATCTGATGGTGAGCGTGGGATCGGTCCCTTCCGACGCGTCCTGGGTGCCTTCTTTCGACGACCCGCTGGTCGATGCCGCCCGCGCGCAACTCGCCTTGCCCGCCGACTCCCCCGTCACTCCCGCCTGGACGAGGCCCGGCTGGTACGCCGAGGCGCTGCCCTGGATCGACGAGCAGTTGTCGAAGGCTGGGACACCGCTGACCGGCGTACCGGCTCAAGTGCGGTCCTGGGGGTTGTCGAACGTACTGCGATGCCCGACCTCGAAGGGCGATGTGTACTTCAAGGCGCTTGCCCATTCGAGCACGATCCGGCCGGTGCGTGCCGCCGCGTTTCCGCTGTTGTTCGCGCATGAACCGGTGCTCTTGCAGAAGCTGTCCGAGGCCCGGCCGGGTGAGGTTCCGGCGCCGCTGGCGATCGACGAGGAGCGGGCGTGGATGCTGCTGCCCGATCTCGGTCCGGCGCTGGCTCGCGAACCTGATGTGGAGCTGTGGATCGAGTCGTTGCGCGGGCATGCGCGATTGCAGCGCAGTTTTGCGGATCAGCCGGAGCGGTTGCTGTCCTTCACGTGTGTCGATCGCCGGCTCGCGGTGCTCGACGGCGCTATCGACCAGCTCTTCGGATCGAACCCGGCGACCGAGCGGCTCGAGCCGGCTGAGCGTGTGAAGCTGCCGCGGCGGGCGGACGAGTTGCGGGCGGCTATTGCTGAGCTGTCGGCTGTCGGCGTACCGGAGACGTTGCTCCACGGGGACCTGCATCCGCGCAACCTCGCCGTACGGGATGGCAAGGTGCTCGCGTTCGACTGGACCGATGCGGCGGTGTCGCATCCGTTCCTCGACCTGGTGACGTTCGTCGAGAAGCGGTCGCCGCTGTCGACCGATCAGCGGGTGAAGGATGCCTACCTCGCCGAGTGGGAGGCCTATGCCTCACCGGAAGCTCTCCGCCGGGCGCTGGCACTGGCTGAGAGCTTGGGCGCGCTCCACCAGACCATGACCTCGCTGTACCTGCCCGACCACCTGTCCGGCCCGAGCGCCGACGCCATGGTCCGCGGCGCGGTCTGGTGGCTCCGCAGCCTAATCAGCTGACCTGTTCGGGGGCCTTCTCGGTGGCGAGAGCATCCAGCCAGATGACGACGGCCTCGGCGCCGGGATCGACGGTACCGAGGGCACGGTCACCGAGATAACTCGAGCGGCCCCGTCGCGCCTGGATGCCGGCCGTCTCGTCGGTGCCCTTCCGGGCGGCAACCACAGCATCAGCCAGTACGCCGGTACGCAGCGCGGCCGCCGCTGGGATCAACGCGTCGAGCATGGTGCGGTCGCCGAGTTCGGCACCACCGAGTTCGGCCACGGCGTCAACGCCCTGCTCGAAGGCCTCCGGCCAGGAGTGGCTTGCGGCGAGGGCGGCGGCGGTTCGCAGTACCAGCGCCGCGTAGAGCGGGCCGGAGGTGCCGCCGACGGTACGGCGAATGGTGGCTGCGATCCCACGGAGGGTCGAGGCATGATCGGTGCCGTCGTAGTCGGACTTGGCAGCAAGGACTGCTTGTGCCCCGCGGGCGAGGCTGATCCCGAGGTCGCCGTCGCCGACGAGTTGGTCGAGATCGGTGAGCTGCTGCTCGACGGCGATCAACGCGTTGCAGACAACAGCTACCGAACGCCAGAGCGATTCGTCGACGGCCGGCTTCAGCTCGCGGGGTTTCGAAGGAGCCGGCCGGGTTTCAGGGTGTGACGAGACCCGGCCGAGATGCGCGGCCGGCCACGCCACGGTTTGGGAGGGCGCGTCCAGGAGAGCCAGCGCCTGGTCGCTCACCCGGGCCACGGACAAGGAGCAGCCGGCCATTTCGAGGGCGGTGAGGAAGGTGCCTACCCAGAGGCGTTCCACAACGATGCCGCGAGCGGCCAGGTGGTCGACGGCTCGGTGGGCGATGATGCCCAGCTCCATCGCCGGTGTGCCGCCGAGGTTGTTGACCAGCAGGACGACTCGGTCGCCCCCGGCCAGGTCGAGGTCCGCGCTGAGCCGGCCGAGCAGGCGGTCGACGATCTCGTCGGCGGTCGGGATCGGGCCGCGTTCGACCCCTGGTTCGCCGTGGATGCCCAGGCCCCACTCGATCTCGTCCGGACCGAGGTCGAGGCCGGGCTTGCCGGCCGCGGGCACCGTGCAACCGGACAAGGCGACTCCCATCGTCGCCACGGACCCGGCAGCCGCCCGGGCGAGCCGCGCGACGGCGTCGAGCGGCTGTCCGGCCTCGGCCGCCGCGCCGGCGATCTTGTGCACGAGGACCGTACCGGCAAGACCGCGCCGCCCCGCGTTCTCGTCGCTGTCCGCGAGCGCGGCGTCATCCGCGACCACGACGACCTCGGCCGGGATCCCTTCACCTCGGGCGATCTCCGCGGCGAGCCCGAAGTTCAGCCGGTCCCCCGTGTAGTTCTTCACGATCAGCAGCACACCCGCCGGACCGCCGACAGCGCGGATCGCGGTCAGTACGGCGTCCGCCGACGGCGAACTGAAGACGTCACCGGCCACGGCTGCCGTCAGCATCCCGCGCCCGACGTACCCGGCATGCGCAGGTTCGTGCCCGGCCCCGCCCCCGGAGATCAGCGCGACCTGCCCGGCAGCCTTCAACTGCCCGGCATCGGTTCGGATCACCACGCCGTCACCCAGCAGCATCAGCGCGGGATTGGCGAGCGCGAATCCGCGCAGCATCTCGGGAACCACATCGGCCGGTGCGTTGATGAGCTTCTTCACGGCGGCAACCCTTCGGCTTGTGAATTGCATTCGATAATGTCGAATGAGTTTCACACCATAGGTCGCGTTCATCTGGCTGTAAAGACCAGCCGATCGTCAGGCAGGAACCGGCCAGCGCGGAGCACCCAGCTCGCGCGAGATGTTGCGAGCCGCCTCACGAACAGCGGTGAAGCTCGACTCCGCCGGTGGCCAGTCGGCGGCCGGGAGGACGATGCCGATGGCGCCGACCGCCACTCCGGACGCATCGAAGATCGGCGCCGCGATCCCCGCCTCGCCGAGCACTGCCTCTTCCCGCTCGGTGGCCAGCGCCTCCTTGGCGACCTCGGCCAGCTGCGCGCGCAGTACGGCGGGATCGACCAGCGTCTCCGATGTCATGCTGCGCAGCTTGTCGCCGGTCAGCTCGTCCACCTGCTCCGGCAGGAAGGCGAGCAGCGCCTTGCCCAGCGCGCTTGCATGAGCAGGGATGACGATGCCGACCTCGGGCATCTGGCGACTGCCGTCGGGCCTGGGCTCGTGGTGGATGATCACCACCTCGTCGAAGGTGAGCACCCCGGTCCGGACCGCGTGCCCGCTGCGCCGGGCGAGCTCCTCCGACCAGGTCACCGCACGGGAGCGGAGCTCCAGGGTGTCCAGGTAGACGTTGCCGAGCTTGAGCACCGCCGGGCCCAGCTGGTACCGGGTCGAATCACGGTCCTGCACCACCATGCCGTGCGCCTGCAGCGTCTTGAGGATCCCGTGCACGGTCGACGGCGGCAGTTCGAGCCGGCTCGCGACCTCCGACAGGCTCAGCCGGCGCGCACCCTGCAGCACTCCGAGGATCCGGATCGCCCGGTCGACGGACTGGATCATCCCAGTTCCCCTCAGTGGATCGAACACATCTTTACAGCAGTGAACCACAGGCGTATGTTCCGAGAACCATTCGACGATGCCGAATGGGTTTCAGATTCCCAGCCTCTACTCGGGAACCTCCCGGAAGGACTTCCCATGGACGAGAACTCCCTGCCCCAGCGCCTGGCCGGCGAACTGATCGGTACCGCGATCCTGGTGTTCGTCGGGGTCGGCGCCGTCCCCGCGACGCTGATCGTGAACGGCTCGGCGCCGTTCACGATGGCCGACCTCGGGATGATTTCGCTCGCCTTCGCGGCGGCGGTGGTCGCCACGGTGTACGCGCTCGGCCCGATCTCCGGCAACCACATCAACCCCGCCGTCACGGTCGGCCTGGCCGCGACGGGCAAGTTCCCGTGGTCCCTGGTTCCGGCGTACGTCGGCGCCCAACTGGCCGGGGCCGTCGTCGGCGCGGCCGCGATTCTCGGCGTGCTCGGGTCGAAGGCGAGCGACCTCGGGCTCGGCATCGCGACCTACGGCACGGGCGTCGGCAGCGTCCAGGCGTTCACGGCCGAGTTCGTCGGGACCTTCATCCTGGTCCTCACGGTCTTCGGCGCGACGCATCGCAAGGCTGCCCCCGGGTTCGCCGGGCTCGCGATCGGGCTGGTCGTCTTCGGCGCGATCATCCCGGTCGCCCCGATCACCGGCGCCTCGATCAACCCAGCCCGTACAGTCGGGCCGATGCTGATCCAGCAGCTTGCCGGTGGCCAGGTGCACTTCGCCCAGCTCCCTGTCTACGTGCTCGCCGAGCTGAGCGCCGGAGTACTGGCCGGGCTCACCTTCGCCGCGCTGTCTCGCACGAGGGCCGCGAGGCGCGAAGAGGTACAGATATGAGCGACCGCATCACGGCGGAGCTGCTCTCACGCTGGGTGCACGAGTTCAGCGCGCTGGTGAGCGTGCATCACGACCGGCTCAACGCGCTCGACGCGGCGATCGGCGACGCGGACCATGGCACGAATCTCGACCGTGGCTTCACCGTCGTCGCGGCCGGCCTACCGACTGCGCCGCAACGGCCTGGCGATCTGATCAGGCACGTCGGGCGGACCGTGGTGAGCAACGTCGGTGGTGCCGCCGGCCCACTCTTCGGCACTTTCTTCGTCTGCCTCGGTGATGCCATCGGCAACGACCCTGCTCTGGACACACGCCGGTTCGCCCTTGGCTTGCGAGCCGGCCTGGCCGGGGTCGTCGCCCGCGGCCGCGCCGAGCCCGGCGACAAGACCCTGTACGACGTACTCGCACCAGCGGTCGACGCGATCGACGCCGCGGCCTTGGCGCAGTACGACCTGCCTGATGTCTTCCACGCCGGACTGCTGGCCGCTTCGGCCGGTCGCGATTCGACCATTGACATGCTTGCCCGCAAAGGCCGTGCCAGCTATCTCGGCGAACGAAGCGTCGGTCACCTGGATCCGGGTGCCACCTCGGCCTGCTTGCTCTTCACGGCAGCCACACTGAGCGTCACTTGAGCAGGAGTTTCCCCAGGCGGCGGGAGGCGACGTACATACCCGCAGTGCCCATCAGCGCGAGGTACAGGGCGTTGATGAGCAAGGTCCAGCTGACGGCGCCGGTAGTGAGGACACGCTCCAGCGCGACGCCTTGGTAGAGCGGGGTGATCTCGACGAGCCAGCGGATGTAGCCCGGGTAGGTCTCGACTGGGTAGAAGGTCGCCGAGAACAGGAACATCGGCATCGTCGCGAGCTGGACGAACTCGAAGTCCTGCCAGCTCCGCATGAACGTGGTCAGCGCCATCCCCGCGCCCGCGAACGCGTAACCGAGCAGCACCGACACCGGCAGCGCGAGCAACGCCCACCACGACTGGATCAGCCCGAGCACCAGCATCACCAGGATGAACATCGCCGAGTAGCAGGCGCCCCGGAGCAAGGCCCAGGTGACTTCGCCGGTCGCGACGTCCCACGGCCTGAGCGGTGTCGCGAGCATCGAGTCGTAGAGCCGGGCGTACTTCATCCGGAAGAAGATGTTGTACGTCGAGTCGAAGATGGCGCCGTTCATCGCGGAGCTGGCCAGCATGGCCGGCGCGACGAAGGCGGCGTACCCGATCTTGGTGCCGTCCGCGAGGGTGAAGTCGCCGACCAGCTGGGCGACGCCGATGCCGATCGAGAGCAGGTAGAAGACCGGCTCGAAGAAGCCGGAGAGGAAGACGACCCAGGATCGGCGGTAGACCAGGAAGTTGCGCTCGACCAGCGTGCGGCCGTTGCCGGGCTTGATCGGCAGCGGGACGACCCGGGCGGTGAGAGTGGCCATCAGCTGATCAACCTCCGGGTCAGGGCGCGCACCGCGAGCCAGGTGCCGATGCCGAACCACGCCGACAGGTAGGCGATGTTGCCGAGCGCCGGCAGCAGCTCGACCGTGCCGAGGCTGAGGTCACGCGACAGCTCGACGCCGTGCCACAGCGGGCTCAGGTACGCGAGCCACTCGATCCAGTTCGGCAGTTGGGAGACCGGGAAGAAGGCACCGGAGAACAGGAACGCCGGGATGACGCCGAACCGGAAGACCATCGCGAAGCCCGAGTCGTTGTCGAGCGTCGTGGCGTACGCGCAGACCGGCGCCGACACGGCCAGTCCGACGAGCAGAGCGACCGGCAGGCCGAGCACGCCCCACGCCGACTTCAACCCACCGAAGGCGGCGATGACCGCGACGAAGACCGCGCAGGTCGTGAGCACCCGGAAGGCGATGAAGGCCAGCTGCCCGTACATCACGTCGGCCGGCCGCAGCGGCGTCGCGATCATCGAGAAGTAGGTCTTGTGCCACCTGATCCCGCCCATCACCGGATAGGTCGACTCGGCCACGCCGATCTGCAACGCGGTCGCGGCGAGCAGTCCGGGCGCGATGAACTGCAGGTAGCTGACCCCGCCGAGCGCGCCCGTCCCGTTGTCGTCGACGAACGAGCCGAGCCCGATCCCCATCGCGGCCAGGTAGAGCAGTGGCAGCAGGAAGCTGCTGACCAGACTGCCCTTCCAGGTGCGCTTGTAGACCGTCAGCCAGTAGTCGAACTGGCGACGGCCGTTCTCCACCGCGAGCACGGCCATCTCAGTCGACCAACGTCCGGCCGGTGAGCCGCAGGAACACGTCCTCCAACGTCGAACGGCGCACCAGCACAGCAGCCGGCTGCAGCCCACGCTCATGCACGGCCGCGACCGCGCGCTCCCCGTCATCGGTGTAGAGCAACAACCGGTCAGGCAGTACCTCGATCCGCTGCGCGAGATCCTCCACCTTGCCGGCCAGCGCGTCGTGATCGGACATCATCACCTCGGGCCCGAACCGCAGCTCGGTCACCTCACGGGTCGAGTAGTCCCGGATCAGCTCGGCCGGCGACCCCTCGGCCGCGATCTTGCCCGCGTCCATCACGACCAGCCGGTCGCACAGTTGCTCGGCTTCGTCCATGTAGTGCGTAGTGATGATGAGGGTGACCCCGTCCTGCTTGAGCCGGAACAGCTTGTCCCAGAGCAGGTGCCGCGCTTGCGGGTCGAGCCCGGTCGTCGGCTCGTCGAGCAGGAGGAGGTCGGGCTTGCTCACCAGCGACCGCGCGATCGTCAGCCGCCGCTTCATCCCGCCCGACAGTTCGTCGACCTTGACCTTGGCCTTCTCGGTCAGCGCGACGAACTCGAGCAGCTCGTCGGCCCGCTCCCGGCACTCGGCCCGGCTCAGCCCGAAGTACCGGCCGTACACAGTCAGGTTCTCGTGGACGGACAGCTCGACGTCGAGGGTGTCGTCCTGCGGGCAGACGCCGAGCCTTGCCCGGATCGCCGGTCCGTGGGTGCCCGGATCCATCCCGAGGATGCGCAGCTCACCGCCGCTGACCGGCGAGACCGCACCGATCATCCGCATCGTCGACGACTTGCCCGCGCCGTTCGGTCCGAGGAAGCCGAAGGCCTCCCCTTTCCACACGTCCAGGTCGATCCCCGCGACGGCCTCGAAGTCCGCATAGGACTTCCGCAACCCCCGCGCCCGCACCAGCGACTTCCGCGTTTCCTCCACACGAAGACCCTAGACCGAGCCGCCGACAATGCTCTTGTGGATTTGGGCAGTCACCCCGTGGGCTCGGACCGGAGGAAGGCCAGGACGGCGAGCACGCGGCGGTGATCGTCGGCCGTCTGCTGCAGCTCGAGCTTGCGGAAGATCGCCCGGACATGCGCCTCGACCGTCTTCGGGCTGAGCACCAGGGTGTCGGTGATCGACTGGTTGGAACGGCCTTGGGCCATCAGGGCGAGCACGTCACGCTCACACTCGGTCAGCTGGTCGATCGGATTGTGCTTGCGCCTCCGGTCCAGCAGTTGCCGGACCACCGCTGGGTCGATCAGCAGCTCACCGCGAGCCACTCGCCGGACCGCCTCGGCAAACTCAGTCAGCTCGGCCACCCGGTCCTTCAGCAGGTATCCCGCCGCAGTGGCCCCAGAGGAGAGCAGCGACATCGCGTACTGCGGTTCGACGTACTGCGACAACACCAGTACGCCGGTACCGGGGTGCCGCTCGCGAATGCTCTGCGCAGCCACGAGCCCCTCGGTCGAATACCCCGGTGGCATCCGGATGTCGACGATCACCACGTCCGGCAACTCGCGATCCACACACCGCTGCAACGCGTCGGCATCCGCGACCTGCCCCGCGACCTCGAACCCAGCATCGACCAGTACCCGGGCCAGGCCCTCCCGGAAGAGCAGCGAGTCGTCCGCGATCACTACCCGCATGGGAACTCCGCCACTACGCGCGTACCGTCACCAGGCTTGCTCTCCACCCGCAGTACGCCGTCCACGGACGCCACCCGATCCGCCAGCCCGCCCAGCCCCGATCCGGCCGCCGGGTCAGCACCACCGACCCCGTCGTCAGCCACCTCGACCACCAGCCGGCCACCGGTATCCACTAGCGACACCACCACCTCGCTAGCCATCGCATGCTTGGCCGCATTGGCCAGTGCCTCGGACACCACGAAGTACGCCGCAGTCTCGACCGCCACCGGATACCGCCGCTCACTCACCCCGACCAGCCGCACCGGTACTGCGGAACGCTCCGCCAGCGTCTGGAGGCACGACCCCAAACCGTTCTCCCCGAGCATCGACGGATGAATGCCCCGGGCAAGCTCCCGCAACTCGGCCAGCGCCACCGTCAGCCCATCAGCGATCGCCGCCACCGACTGCCGCACGGCTGGGTCACTGGAGTTCGCTGCAGCAAGTCGAGCGTCCAAGGTGAGCGTGACGAGCCGCTGCTGAGCACCGTCGTGCAGATCCCGCTCCAACCGCCGTCGCTCGCCATCAGTGGCCGCGACGATCCGGGAGCGCGAGGCCCGGACCTCCTCCAACTGCGCGGTCAACTCGGCCTGCAGCCGCTCGTTGTCGACCGCTAGCCGGGTCACGGCGCCGACCGAGTCCAGTAGAGCGCCGTCGTCGAGCAGAGCCGAGTCGTGCACCACTACAGCCAATGGCTTGCCTTCGCTCTCCAGGTAGGTCGTCCGCCGGGTCCCCTCGGACGTTGGCTCCAGGGTGCACCCATCGGCGGTCACGTAGCGCCTGCCGTCCCAGCGACCGACCACCAGGGTCGGATCGCCGAGCGCCTTCCCGACGGCGCGCTCGAGCAGTTCCGCCGACGGCTGACCGGCCAGCTCGAGCACCAGCCCGCTGACCTTCGCCTTGCGGCTCCACAGCCGCCACAGGCTGAGCAGATAGGCGACGGGGTGGGCCAGTCCGGCGTACATGGTGAACTGGTAGAGCGGGTCGACGAAGCCGGGGTACCTGTCGTAGAGCTTGAAGGAGAAGTAGATGATCTGCGTAGTCATTGCCAGCAGCAACGGAATCGCAGCGAGCAGCACGACGCCGGTGATCCGCTTGCGGGCGCGACTCGCTCGGGCCCAGCGGACTACGCAGACCACGGCCAGCAGGAGGAGCATCGGCGCCAGGAAGTAGGCCCGGCTGGGCAAGACCTCGTAGATGTTCCGGAGACCGCGCAGGGGGTCGTCGACCTCCAGCAGGTTGAGGCCTGCCGGGCAGTCGGTGCAGCCGTAGGCGTCCGGCCGGAGCCAGGCCATCGGAATCACTGTCCAGCAGACCAGCGCGACCACAGTCGCCAGCACGAAGGCGCGTTCCCAGCCGTGCTTCAGCCGACCGTCCGGGAAGGCGAGCAACAACAGCGCTAGTGCGGGCACGATCGCCAGGTCAAGTGCCGTTGCGACCGTCCACACCACCGGGATCCGCGACGACTGCAACGGCATCATCGTGTAGGCGAGCCCGGTCAGTCCCAGCAACAGCCCGATCCGCACCCCGGCCCGCCGATGCACCGCGATCAGCCCGGCCATCACGTACAGCCAGGGGATCGCGCTGAACTGCCAGCCGATCCCATCGCTCGTCAGCGCGAGCCAGCCATACGCCAGTGTCGCGGCGATTCCGGCGACGACGATCATCCCGGTTCCCCGAGCACGGCGGAGATCGTTGCCCCGGACAACTCGACCTTCGGGACGAAGCCCCGGGCCGCCGCAGCGGTCAGCCGTGCGCCGTAGTCGGACGCCGCCCGGATCGAGGTCAGTACTACCGCCGGCGGGTCGGGCTCGGCGGCGAGCAGGCGGGCCACCTCGAAGCCGTCCATGTCGGGCAGTTGCAGATCCAGCAGGACGACGTCTGGGCGCAGCTCCCGGACAGCAGCGATCGCCGCAGCCCCGTCGCCGGCCTCGCCCACCACCTGCAGGCCCTGGGCTTCGAGCATCCGGCGTGCCGAACTGCGGAAGAGCACATAGTCGTCCACGATCAGGATTCGCGCCCGCACTCCTGAATGGTCGGAGTCCGCCGGGCGATCCGTCAATCGGTGCCAGCCCTCACCCCCATTGCGGTGCGGACCTGGATGCGCTTGGCGGCAACAAGCTGGTGAGCTGACAGGCGAGGGGAAGGGGCCCGCCATGAGGATGCAGCACGCGAGCATCGCCGCCGTCGTCGCCAGCCTGACGCTGGCGCTGAGCCCGATCGTCACCACCGCCGCAGTACCAGTCGTGCAACGTACGCCGCGGCCGCTGCTGGCCCTGTCGCCGTGCCCGGACGAGCCGACGTTCAAGTGCGGGACACTGCCGGTACCGTTGAACCGGCGGCATCCGGACGGCCGGACGATACCGCTGCATGTAGAGGTCTTCCCGCACACCGGACCGATCGCCGACGGCGCTGTCTTCACCAGCGAAGGCGGCCCGGGCGCCTCCATCACGATCGGAGGGCAGCACTACCAAGGCCCTACTCTCCTGGCAGAGGTCAGTAAGACTCGCGACGTCGTGTTCATCGACCAGCGCGGAGTAGGACTGTCCGCAGCGATCAACTGCGACGCCTGGCAGCACGGCGGGCCTTTCTACTCCTCCGCTGCCCAGTGCCACGACCAGCTGGGTGACACTGCGAACTTCTACAGCACCACCGATGTCGCCGACGACCTGGAGGACGTCCGGCGGGCCCTGGGCTACGGCAAGATCGACCTGCTCGGCCCTTCGTACGCAGGCAACGACATGCTCACCTACACGGCCCGCTGGACCGGCAACGTCCGGTCAATCGTGATCGGCTCCCCTGCGGCGACCGTTGGTACCGATCCGTTCTATGCCTATCCACCGAAGGCCTGGGCCGGCATGCTCACCAGTCTCTGCCGCCGCACGCCTGTCTGCGACGCGGCGAACCCAGATCCGGCAGGAACCCTGTACTGGCTGGCGGCGCAGCTACGGAGCAAGCCGCTGAAGGGCACCGGCATCGACTCGCACGGCGTGTCGCACAAGCTGACCGTGACGGAGAACCTGCTGGCCAACGGCATCATGTTCTACGCCGACTACGTGGGCCCGTCCGAGGTCATCCAAGCAGCGACGGCCTTACGCCACGGGGATCCGGTACCGCTGCTCAGGCTGGCCGCCAACGTCGACCCGGCCAACGGCCCGCACGACAGCGGTACTCCGCGCGAGGAGTCGCGAGGCCACTGGCTGGCTAGGACCTGTGTGGATCAGCCGGTCCAGTGGGACAAGGGCGCGCCCGCTGCGACGCGGCAACGGCAGTACTCGGCGGCGTACAAGGCAGAACCGGCCATGTACGGGCCGGTCAGCAAGGGGGCCTGGGCGGCGCCTGGGTACGCCGGATACCAACCACTGCCGTGTATCGCATCCACCTGGGAGGACCGGCCCAACTTCCCGGTCGGCACCAAGATCACCGGGGTTCCTGCTCTCGTGATGGCCGGCGAACTCGACTTCGGCCTACCGCCGTCCGTCGTGCGGATCGCGGCCGACTCCCTGGTCGGCTCCAAGCAGCTCACCGTCGCCGGCTCGGGCCACATCCCCTGGCTCTGGTCCGGGTGCGCGGCCGACCTCATGCAGCGGTTCATCCTCACGCATGACCTCGGCGATGCGTCCTGCGCCCAGGTGCCGGAGTCGCCGGTCTGGCTGCCCGGCAGCTTCCCGCTCACCACAGCCGCCGCTCCCCCGGCTCGGCAACTGCGCGGCCCGAGCGCCCCGGCGGACCTGCGCCGGGCAGCAACGGTGATCGGGTGGACTCTGATGGACGGCCTCCAGGAGATGGCATCGATCCAGGGCGTCACCTCGGCCGGGCTCCGCGGCGGTGCCGTGACCTACCAGGATGGACAGGACCGGCCCTTCCGCTTCGACCGGGCCCGGTTCACGCGGGATCTCGCAGTCACCGGGGCGCTCGCGTGGGAGGGCAAGGACGTGGATGGCCAGTTCACGGTGAAGCTCCCGAACGGCTCGACGGTGACCGGCACGGTCCACGGTCCGTACCGGGTCTACGGCGCCGCGCTGACCATCACCATGCTGGGGCGGAGCTTCTCAGTCCCCTCCCACTGAGCTGGCCTAGCCGCGACCGGCGTACGGCATGCCAGCGGCCATCACCATCAGGGTCGGGACGGCGACGTCGGTGGGGAGCTGGGCGATCTTGACCACGAAGTCGGCGACGACCTTGGGGTCGAAGGTCGGCTCGACCTCGATCGAGCCGTTCGGCTGCAGGACGCCGGCGCCCATCCGCGCGGTCATCGAGGTGGCCGCGTTGCCGATGTCGATCTGTCCGCAGGTGATCCCGTGCGGGCGGCCCTCCAGCTCCAACGCCTTGGTCAACCCGCTGATCGCGTGCTTCGACGCCGTGTACGCGATCGCCTGCGGCCGCGGTACATGCGCCGAGATCGACCCGTTGTTGATGATCCGCCCGCCCGACGGCTCCTGCCGCAACATCAGCGCGAAGGCAGCCTGCGCACACAGGAACGACCCGGTCAGGTTGGTGTCGACGACCCGCCGCCAGTCCTCCTCCGTCACATCCTGTACCGCGGCCGCCGGCGCCCCGGTCCCCGCGTTGTTCACCAGCAGGTCGATCCGCTCCAGCCCACCGAAGAAGGCCGTCACCGCAGCGCCGTCGCAGACGTCCAGTACTGCGGTCCGTACCTCCCCCACACCCGCCGGGCCGACCGCTGTCCCGGCAGCCGAGGCCGTCTCCTGGAGCTTCGCCTCGGTCCGCCCGGTCACCGTCACCTGGAAACCTTCCGCCGCGAGCGCCAGCGCCATCTCCCGGCCGAGCCCCGAACCTCCGCCGGTCACCACCGCCACCTGCTGCATGCCAGTTCCTCCTCGATCGAGCGTCCGACCATTGTCGCCAATCGCTCTCGGTGACCATCCGATGACTCGACGTTAATGAGTGGCCGCTCACTCGAAGAAGTTGGAAACTCATTTGCGTGTATCACGCAAGCATGTATATGCTTGCACCATGCATGTAAATGAGGGATGGGTGCCGGAGACGCCGGTGGAGGGCGTCCTGCACGCCTTCACCCGGATCGGCCGCCGGCTGAAGTCGAAGCAGGCCGGCGACACGATCGACCACAGCGCCCACCTGGTGCTGTTCGTGCTGCGGTGCAACGGGGCACTGCGGCTGTCCGACCTGGCGGCCAAGATGGAGATCGACGCCTCCACCGCCAGCCGCCACGTCCGGGCGCTCGAGCAGGCGGGACTGCTCCAGCGCTCCGCCGATCCCGACGACGGCCGGGCCTTCCGGGTCGAGCTGACCGAGCAGGGCGTCGCCGAGTGGGAGGCCGCGGCCAAGCGCCGGATGCAGTTGCTGTCCCAGGCGATGGACGGCTGGACGCAGTCGGACATCGAGACCTTCGAGAAGTTGATGACCAGATTTGCCGACGGGGTGATCAACCTCGTCGACGAGCGCGATGCCGGCAAAGCATGGGCCGACAAGGGGTGGGCTCTAGCAGCGGCCGCCGCGCACCAAAATGCAGAGAACGTGGAGAACAACAAATGAGCACCACCGAGCCCGCGGTCGCGGCGCCTGATCCGAATACACCTACTTACCTTTCGCACCGCAACATCCTGGTGATCCTCGGCGGCCTGATGGCCGGTATGTTCCTGGCCGCACTCGACCAGAGCATCGTCGGTACCGCGCTGCCGCAGATCGTCAGCGAGTTCAACAGCCTGGACAAGCTGTCCTGGGTGGTCACGGCCTACCTGCTGACCTCGACCGCCTCCACTCCGCTGTGGGGCAAGATCTCCGACCTCTACGGCCGCCGCCCGCTGTTCATCGCGGCGATCCTCACCTTCCTCGGCGGCTCGGTGCTGTCCGCGCTGTCGCAGAACATCGAGCAGCTGATCGGCTTCCGCGCCGTCCAGGGTCTGGGCGCCGGCGGTCTGATGTCGCTGGCCTTCGCCACCATCGGCGACGTGATCCCGCCGCGCGAGCGCGGTAAGTACATGGGGTACTTCGGTGCCGTCTTCGGCCTCTCCTCGGTGGCCGGCCCGCTGCTCGGCGGTCTGCTCACCGACGGTCCCGGCTGGCGCTGGATCTTCTGGATCAACCTGCCGATCGGCCTCGTTGCCCTGGGCATCGTCGCCGCCGTCCTGAAGCTGCCGCACGTGAAGCGCAGCCACAAGATCGACTACCTCGGCGCCGCCATCGTCACCGGCGCGGTCACCACGCTGCTGTTGGCGGTCTCCTGGTCCGGCCCGCAGAACGGCTGGGGCAACGGCACCACGCTCGCCCTGCTGATCGGTTCGGTCGTGCTGGCCGTCGCCTTCGTCCTGGTCGAGCTGCGGGTGGCCGAGCCGATCATCCCGATGGACCTGTTCAAGGGCCGGATCTTCTCCGGGTACGCCGGTTACGCCTTCCTGCTCGGCTTCGCGATGTTCGGCGCGCTGATCTTTCTGCCGCTGTACCTGCAGGCCGTCAAGGACCTGTCCCCGACCCGGTCGGGTCTGGCGCTGCTGCCGATGATCGTCGGTATCTTCTCCGCTTCGATCCCGAGCGGCCAGCTGATGAGCAAGACCGGCCGGTACAAGATCTACCCGATCATCTCCGCGGTCCTGGTCGGTGGCGCGATGGTGCTGCTGTCCACGATCGGCATGACCACGCCGTACTGGCACCTGGCGATCTACATGTTCGTGATGGGCGCCGGGCTGGGCCTGTCGATGCAGATCACCGTCACCGCGGCGCAGAACAGCGTTCCCCGGCAGCACATGGGGACCGCGACCTCGACGATGACCTTCTTCCGCTCGATGGGTGGAGCGATCGGTACGGCCGTCTACGGCGCGGTGCTGACCAGCCGGCTGAAGGACCACCTGCACGACATCGTGCCGGCCGCCCAGCAGAACATGGTCGAGCCGCTGGCCAAGGCAGCCAACAGCGTCCCGGTGCTGCACGCCCTGCACGAGCCGATGAAGGGCTGGGCCCTGAACGGCCTGGTCAGCGCGATGGACGACGTGTTCCTGGTCTCGCTGCCCTTCCTGGCGATCGCCCTGGTGATCGCGATCATCACGCCGGAGCAACGCCTGGCCGGCCGCACCGACGGCGCACCGAAGCCCGAGGAGAACCTCGAAGCCTCAACCGCCGCGGCGATGCACTGAGCACCAACCCGACGGAACAGCCGAGGCGCGGACGCTCGCCGACTCACCTCGCCTTTCCAGAACCGCCGACGCCGGCCGTCCCCCGCAGGGGCGGCCGGCGTCGGCGGGTCTGCGCCGGTTCAGAGCTAGGCTCGTCCTGATGTCACGACTCGAGGCCTTCGGCAACCAACTGGTCCAGTTCCACATCTACTTGCGTGAGTTGCTCGAAGATCTTCGTGATCAGGTCGAGGCGGGCGAGCCGGTCAGCGTCGGTGGGCTCGATCTGCGGGCGCACTGCCTGAGCTTCTGCCAGGCCGTCACCAGTCATCACACCGGCGAGGATGACGGCGCGTTCGCGGTGCTTGCCGAGCACTATCCGGAGCTTCGGCCGGTGCTGGCCGAGCTCACGCGGGATCATCACCTGGTCGCCGGCGCGCTGCGGCGGATCGAGGTGCTCGACCAGCTCGAGCCGGCGGCGCAGGAGCAAGAGCTGGCGACGCTGGCAGCACTCCTCGAGACCCACTTCACCTACGAGGAACGCAAGCTGCTCGACGCGTTCAACGGCTTGAGCGGCCTCACGCCACCCGACCACCACCGCCTGACCCTCCCGTTCCGGCATACCACCTAACCACCGCCACCCCACCCACCCCGCGCACGCCCCGCCCCGCGCACGCCCCGCCCCGCGCACGCCCCGCGCACGCCCCGCCCCGCGCACGCCCCGCGCCGCGCACGCGCACGCGTCTGAGGGGTTAACCCCTCAGATGGTGGGTTGCCCAGCGAGAATCTGACGGGGCAACCCACCATCTCAGGGGTTAACCCCTCAGATGTGGCTTCACCGGGCTGCCGGGCTGCCGGGCTGCCGGGCCGCCGGGCCGCCGGGCCGCCGGGCCGCCGGGTGCCGGGTGCCGGGTGCCGGGTGCCGGGTGCCGGGTGCCGGGTGCCGGGGTGCCGGGGGTGGGTGGCCGAGGTGGGGGTGGGTGGCGGAGGTGGGGGCGGGGTTAGGGCTTGTCGGTTGTGGGGGCTGGGGGGCGCCGACGGGGTATTGGGCGGCGTGGGATGGGGCGGGGTGGTTCTGGGTCTACGTCGTGGCCGGCCAGGTGGTTGACGATGGTGCTGAGGACGGCGGCCGTCGGGACGGCCAGTAGGGCGCCGACGATGCCGGCGATGATGACGCCGGTGGCGATCGACAGGATGACCGCCAGCGGGTGGACGTTGACCGCGCGGCCGAGCAGGAACGGCTGCAGGACGTGCGCTTCCAGTTGCTGGACGGCGATCACGACACCGAGCATGATGATCGCCAAGATCGGTCCCTTGGCAACCAGCGCGACCAGGACGGCGACGATGCCGCTGACCAGGGCGCCGACCACCGGTACGAACGCGCCGACGAAGACCAGGATCCCGATCGCGCTGACCAGCGGCAGCCCGAGGATCGCGGCGCCGAGCGAGATGCCGATCGCGTCGACCGCCGCCACGATGATGGTCGCCCGGACGAACGCGGTCAGCGAGACCCACGCCTTGCGGCCGGACGAGTCGGCCTTCTCGCGGGCGTGCCGCGGGAACAGTCGCACCACCCAGGCCCAGATCTGCGGACCCTGGTACAGGAAGAAGAACAGGCAGAACAACGCGATGAACAGGCCGGCCACGACGTGCGTGGCGGTCGTCCCGACCTCGGCCGCCCGCTGACCGATGCCGCCACCGTTCATCACGGTGTCGCGGAGCTTGTTCAGCGAGTCGGTGATGTCCTTCTCGGTCAGCCCGAAGTTGAGCCGGAGCAGGTCGCGCAGCTTCTGCCAGCCCTCGCCGACCTGGCCCGACAGTTGGTCGAACTGACCCGCGATCTGCGTCCCGACCAGCGTGAGCAACCCCGCGACCAGCGCGATCGTGCCGATCACCGTGATCCCGGCCGCGGCGCCGCGCGGCAGCTTGAGCCGGCTCAGCGCGTTGGTCACCGGCACGAGCAACGCGGTGAGCAGGATACCGACGGTCACCGGTACGACGACCTCGGACAGGTACCGCATCCCGTACGCGATCACAAGCACGGCCGCGACGATCACCAGGAACCGCCAGGACCACGCACTGGCGATCTGCATCCCCGGCGTGACGCCGGTGTCGATCGTCCCCTTGCTGGACGCCACCAGCAGATGCTCCTCGTCGCGCGTCGAGACGACCGTGTCGCTGACGTGGTCGTCTGCCGCGTTGTCGGCGACGGGGCTCTCCCCGTCCCGCCCGACCTCGGGCACATCGACCCTCGTCGCGCTCTCAGCGGGCACCGCCTCGGGGCCGTCGGTCGAGTCGTCGCGCCCCACCGGCTCGTCCGGCTTGCTCATGACACCTCCGCGTCTCAGGTTCTCCTGAGACTAGTGCCCGCTCCGGACGGTTCCATGAATGTGCGCGGCCAGTCCCTCGGCCGCCTTCGGATCCAGTTCAGCCAGCAGCCCGACCCCGGCCAGCACATAGTCGGAGTCGACACACGTGCGCGCTGCGGTCGGTACCAGCCAGCCTTCCTCCTGCGCTCCGGCCGAGATCCCACCGAGGATCCGCGCCGCGACCTCCGGCCCGTTGTGCCGCAGCACTCCCCCGGACCCGACCAGCAGATCAACCTCGCGCAGATCTTTCCCGGACCGCTCGATCACCCGCCCACCCGGTCCGAACACGACCCGCTGCCGACCCGCGTGCCGCCGGAGCGCCACGGTCGCCGCCACCCGCGCCAGCGTCTCGTCGTACGACGCCTCCGTCGCATCACCCGGCAGGAACGACGGGTCCTCATGCCGACGCACGGCCGCCGCCTCGAGCGCAGTACCGGCCTCGAGCAACCCAGCCTCCACACCAGCGCCAACGACCGGTACGGCGCTCCAGCGCATCCCCAGGTCGCCTTCGACCGTCCGCGTCACCGGATGGGTCGCTACCACCTCACGCCCGAGGTTCGCGTCCTCCGGATCGAGCTCGATCACCGAATGCACGTCCGTCGTCGCCCCACCGATGTCGACGACGGCGACGTCGCCGTGCAACGTGGCGAGGACCTCGACGCCGCGGAGTACGACATCCGGCGTCGCCGCCCGGACCATCCTCGCGAAACCCGGATCGCGCGACAGATTCTTGCCACCGATCACATGTGCCAGGAACATCTCCCGGATCGCCGCCCGCGCACTGTCCGGCGCGAACAACCCGATCTCCGGCACGACGTTGTCCGCGATCACGTGCGGAACATTTGCCTCCGACAACGACTCACGGATCCTGGACTGTGCCTCGACGTTGCCCGCAACAACCACCGGCCGCCGCCACTTGTACTTCGCCAGCACCGCGGCCGCGTTGGTGATCACCGCCGAGTTGCCGCCATCGGTACCACCGAGCAGCAGTACCACATCCGGCCGCTCGGCCCTGAGCGCCTTGAGCGAGGTTGCCGTCAGCCCACAGTTGACCACGGCAACCACCCGGCCGCCACTCGACAACGCGACCCGCCGGCCCGCTTCCGCGGTGACGAGCTCTTCGTTGCCGACGACACCGATGCGCAAGCCACCGCCCGCGCTCGAACAGGCCAGTACCTCCGCCTCGGCGACACCCGAGTCCGCCGCCAGCAACGCAGCACGGCAGGCGTACCAGCCGTCCATCACGTCACTGTCGACGGTCGTGCGGTGTTCGGCCCGGGCGACCAGGTCACCCGAGCCGGCGTCCACCGCGATCGCCTTGGTGAAGGTCGACCCGAAGTCGACCGCCACCCACAGGCTCATGACATCGCGCGGTCGAGGTCCTGGAGCAGGTCGTCGATCGTCTCGATGCCGACGCTGAGCCGGATCAAGTCGGCCGGGACCTCCAGCGGCGTACCGGCGACCGAGGCGTGCGTCATCTTGCCCGGGTGCTCGATCAGCGACTCGACCCCGCCGAGCGACTCGCCCAGCGTGAAGACCTCGGCCTTGTTGCAGATGTCCAGCGCGTGCTGCTCACCACCGGTGACCCGGAACGACACGATGCCGCCGAACCGCTTCATCTGCTTGGCGGCGGTCTCGTGGCCGGGGTGACCCTCGACGCCCGGGTAGAGCACCGAGGTGACGCCCTTGTGCCGCTGCAGGAAGTCGACGACCTTCTCCGCGTTGTCGCTGTGCCGGTCCATCCGGACGCCCAGCGTCTTGATACCGCGCAGCACCAGGAACGAGTCGAACGGGCTCGCGACGGCGCCGATCGCGTTCTGGTGGAAGGCGATCTTGTCGGCCAGGTCGGCATCGCGGACGATCAGCGCGCCGCCGATCACGTCGGAGTGCCCGCCCATGTACTTCGTGGTCGAGTGCACCACCACATCGGCGCCGAGCTCCAGCGGCTGCTGCAGGTACGGCGAAGCGAAGGTGTTGTCGACGACCAGGATGGCGCCCGCGTCGTGCGCGATCTGCGCGACGATCGCGATGTCGGCGACGTTCAGCAGCGGGTTCGTCGGCGTCTCCAGCCAGACCACCTTGGTCTTGCCGGGGCGGATCGCGGCCCGGATCGCCTCCGGGTGGGTCACGGCCGCCGGGGTCATCTCGACGCCCCAGGCGCCGAGCACCTTGGAGAACAGCCGGAAGGTGCCGCCGTACGCGTCGTCGGGGAAGACGACGTGGTCGCCCGGCACGCACAGCGACCGGATCAGGGTGTCCTCGGCCGCCAGCCCGCTCGCGAACGCGAATCCGCGGGTGCCCGCCTCGATCGCCGCCAGACACTCCTCCAGAGCCGTCCGGGTCGGGTTGGCCGACCGGGAGTACTCGTAACCGTTGCGCAGCCCGCCGACACCGTCCTGCTTGTAGGTGCTGGTCGCGTAGATCGGCGGCACCACCGCGCCGGTGGTCGGGTCGGGCTCGTTTCCGGCGTGGATCGCAAGCGTCTCGAAGCCGTAGGAGTGTTCAGAGTTCACCGGACCAGCGTACGGCCTGGTCCCATTCCGGCTGGAATCCCGTCCCAGCCGCGAGACATGCCTGTGGATAACAGTCGGCGGGTGCACCTGGGATGGGCCTAGAGTTTCGCTGGCCGACGACAGACGGAAGGAATCCGCCGGATGAAGACGCAGGACAGGTCGCTCGACGAGGACAGCCTGGCGATGGCCGACCTCGCCGAGATCACCGACTGGACCCCGATCGCCGGGCCCGACGACGACGAGTCGGGCGAGGCAGTGGTCCGCGCGCTCGTCCACCGGGTGATGGCGTCGACCCCGTGGAAGCCGTGGCCGCTCGAGCCGGGCGAGACGATCGACGACGAGATGGTCTCCTGGGGCTTCACCACCGGCCGCGGCATCACGATGGTCGTCTTCGCCGGGCTGGCGTTCTCGGACTGTCCGGACAGCGGCTGGTCGGCGTACGACATCGGTCCTGATGATTTGAAGGCCGCGGAGGCCGGGCTGGACGAGCGCTGGCCCGATCACCTCGCGCTGGCGACGCAGCATTGGGGTGTGCCCGACTACGTGAACGACGACAGCGCCGACGGGTTCGACGACGAGTGGGAACCGGGAGCGGGTGCGGGCCGTCGGCATCTAGCGGTCTGGGTGCGGCCGGGAGCGCAGTACCGGCTGTACAGCACCAGGCCGAGTAGCGATCCGCTGACGACCGCTGTCGGGGTCAACTACGCCGTCTACATCGACTAGGAGATCCGATGAGCCTCTCGAACCCGTCCCCGCGCCGGCTGACCCGGCGAGGCACCCGGACCCTGAAGGCGGCGTACGCCCAGGCGCAACGTGACGTGAAGCGGATGGACCCGGCCGTGCTGGCCGCCATCGGTCGCTCGAAGATGAACAGCCAGGACCTGAAGCACCTGGCTCACGCCAACATCAACGGGCTGCAAGGCGGAAACCAGGAGCGCGTCGCCCAGCAACTCAACGCGCAGGCCGCGGCGCAGGTCCAGGCGACGACCCCGGCCTCGCAGCGCACCCGCAACCCGTTCAAACAGCTCTCGAACTGGAACCAGAACCGCAAGGACATCCGGCACGGCAAGCAAACGCTCCAGATGGCCTACGCCCAGGCCAAGAGCGAGGTGAAGCGCATCGACCCTGCCGTCCGGCAAGGCATCGGCCGCTCCCGCGTCACGAAGCAGGACCTGGCCCAACTCTCCGTCGCCCAACTGGACGCACCACTGCGCGCCGGCATCAACCAGGCGGCCCAACACCACCACACCCAGGCCCGAATCGCCGCGGCAACCGCCGCCACCCAGCCCCCACGCCAATCCGCCGGCCAACGAGTAGCCAACGCGGTGAACACCGCCTCCCGCTGGAAGAACGCCGTCCGCGACGGCGCCAACGGCGCGATCGCCAAGGCCGAGAAGTTCCGCACCGACTACAACGAACGCCGCCAGAACCCGATCGGCCGCAACGCCCCCGCTACCACCGCCCCCTCGACCTCACCTCAGCCCGACCTCGCAGCCCAGAAGGCCGCCCAGGCCAAGGCTGTCCACGCCGGCCTGAACAACACGATGCCCACCCCAGAAGCCACCTCCCAGTCCCCCGAGGCCGCCTCGCAGTCTCCCGAAGCCGGCACCGGCCGCCACCGCGCCCCCGAAGCAGCCGCCGCCTTCGACGGCATCGCCCCGGCCGACGGGGCCGTAGCCTCCAAGCCGGCCACCCAACAAGCCACCACCGGCCAAGGCGAAGCCGTCCCCGCCCACAACAAACACCACAAACCCGAAGGCCAGGAACGCTGACCCGCGGGTTGTTAGTTGGTTTTGCGGGAGAGGACTGCGCCGGCTGCGTCGAGGAGGATGGCTTTCAGCTCGGCGTCGGAGACGTCGGATTCGTCCAGGCCGGTTGAGAGGACGGCGCCGACCACCTCGACGGCAGCGGCCGCGAGTACCCGGTCGGTGGGGGTTGGGTCGGGGCCGGCCAGCCAGAGTTGGAAGGCTCGGCTCTGAGCGATGAGGTCGTCCAGCTGGTCGTCGAAGGCGGCCAGTACGGCGGTGATGTCGCGCAGGACGGTCGGGCCGGTGCTGCGGTGCTTGATGACGACGTCGAGGTAGGCAGCGAGTAGTTCGCGCTCGCGGTCCGGCGACCACGGCTGCTCGCCGACCTGGGCGAAGACGCTTTTGATGTCGTCGAAGAAGGTACCGATGATCGCCTGCAGGAGATCCTGTTTCGACGAGTAGTGGTAGTACAGCGACGCCTTGGTGATACCGACCTGTTCGGCGATCTCCCGCAGGCTGGTCTTCTCGTAGCCGCGGCTCGAGAACAACTCGAGCGCCGCCCGGTGGATCTCCGCCTTGGTGTCGCGAGCCCTGTCGCGCGCTCCGCTCTCATGCTGCACGTGACCACCCTCTCACTTCTCCTACCTACCGTGCGGCAGGTAGTCTACCTACCGACCGGCAGGTAGTTGGCAGGCAAGGGAGGGACCCTCGTGTTCAGCAAGCTCGGACGCTTCGTCGTCCACAACCCGTGGAAGGTGATCGCCGCCTGGGTGGTCGCCGCGATCGCCGTCCTGGCGTTCGCTCCGACCCTGGCGGACGTCACCAACAAGGACCAGGCGAGCTTCCTGCCTGATTCGTACGAGTCGGTCCAGGCGCAGCAGCTCGCCGCCGACGCGTTCGGCCAGACCAACGACGCCACCGCGAGCATCGTGATCAAGCGCGGCGACAACGGCGTACTGACCGCTGCCGACCAAGCCGAAGCCGCCGAACTGGCCGGCAAGATCACCGCCGAACACATTGACCGCGTCACCGGCGCCGTCACCGGCCCGCAGGCGCTCTCCCCCAACAAACAGGTCCAGCTGATCAGCGTCGGACTCAAGGGACTGCCCGACGACCAGGCCGTCCTCGACGCCGTCCAGCAGGTCCGCGACCTGATCGGGCCCGCGATGGCCGACAGCGGACTCCGGTACGGCGTAACCGGCGACGCCGCCCTCTTCCTCGACAACCAGGACGCGTTCGACAACGCCTTGGTGGTGGTCGGCATCGCGACCGTCGTCCTGATCATCGGCCTGCTGCTGTTCATCTACCGCAGCCCGATCGCAGCCCTCCTGCCGATCCTCACCGTCGGCCTGGTCACCGCGGTCGCGCCCGGCCTGATCGCGCTCGCCGCGAAGGCGTTCGACCTGGAGGTGACGCAGGACCTGCAGACCCTGCTGACCGTCGTACTGTTCGGCGTCGGCACCGACTACATCCTCTTCCTGCTGTTCCGTTTCCGCGAACGCCTCCGCGCCGGCGAGCAGCCGAAGGAGGCGCTCGTCACCGCGACCGTCCGCGTCTCCGAGGTGATCGTCTCGGCGGCCGGCGCGATCGTCGTCGCCTTCAGCGCGCTGCTGCTGGCCGTGTTCGGCGGCTTCAAGAGCCTCGGCCCGGGCCTCGCGATCGCCGTCGCCGTGATGGCCTTCGCCGCGATCACCTTGATCCCCGCCGTCGTCTCGCTGCTCGGGCCCAAGGTCTTCTGGCCGAGCAAGTCCTGGCAGAAGACGCCGAAGGGCGCGGCCTTCAAGCGCATCGGCCGCTTCACCGCCCGCCGGCCGGGCGTGGTCGCGCTGGTCTCCGGCGGCATCATGGCAATCCTCGCCCTCGGCACCTTGGGCATGAAGGTCGACTACGACGCCTTCAGCCAGCTCCCCAAGGACACCGAGTCGTCCAAGGCGATCAAGGACCTCCAGTCCGGCTTCCCGGCCGGCGCCCTCGACCCCACCACGGTCTACGTCAAGAGCACGGACGGTACGCCGCTGAGCCCCGCCACCCTCACGTCGTACGCCGAAAAGCTGGCGAAGGTCGACGGCGTAGGCGCTCTCCTACCAGCCACCCCCGACGGCTCACCCGTCCTGCTCAACCAGGACAAGACAGTCGCCAAGCTCAACGTAGTACTCAAGAACCCGCCCTACGCAAAGGCATCCCTCGACCTCGTCGACGGCCCGTTGCGCGACGCGGCCCACGCCAACAAGCCGCCCAACACCACGACCCTGCTAGGCGGAGTCAGCGCCAGCTACACCGACATCCGCGACGCGAACAGCCGCGACCTCAAGGTCATCTTCCCCGTCGCCGGCGGCCTGATCGCGCTCATCCTGGCCCTCCTGTTGCGCAGCCTGCTGGCGCCCCTCGTACTGATGCTGGCGGTGGTACTCAGCTTCTTCGCCACCATCGGCACGACCGTCTTCGTCTTCCAGGGCGCGGCCGGCCATGCGGGCGTGACGTTCTCGCTGCCGATCATGCTCTACCTCTTCGTCGTTGCCATCGGCACCGACTACAACATCTTGATGATCGCCCGGCTACGCGAGGAAGCCGAGCGCGGCACCGATCCCCGCGAAGCCGCCGACCTGGCGATCGAACACGGCGGCCCGTCGGTCGCCGCGGCCGGCCTGATCCTCGCCGGAACGTTCTCCTCCTTGATGCTCGCCGGCATGGCACTCCTGACCGAGATGGGCTTCTCGGTCGCGGCCGGCATCGTGATCTCCGCGTTCCTGATGTCGATCCTGCTCGTCCCCAGCGTGACCGCACTCCTCGGCCACCGCGCCTGGTGGCCACGCAAAATCACAACAGCCCCGGTCTCCAAGGCCGAGGACCGCAGGCTCGAGCCGGTCGGCTGACCCTCATGGATTCCACAGGCTGAGGGGTCCTGTGGGTGTGCGGCTGCCGGGCCCCCTGGTCCGGCAGCCGCAGCTTTACCTGGCCGCTGCCTCGGTCTTGAGCTTGACCGTGAAGAGCGGAAGAAGGATGTGGACCAACGGCCCGATTGCCAGCGCATAGGCGACAGTCCCGATGCCGACCACGCCACCGAGCAACCAGCCGACCGCGAGCACGGTGACCTCGATACTCGTGCGGACAAGTCGCACGCTCTTTCCGGTACGCCGGACAAGCCCGGTCATCATGCCGTCGCGCGGGCCGGGGCCGAGCTGGGCGCCGATGTAGAGCGCACCCGCCAGGGCGTTCACCACGATGCCGGCCACCATGAACACGATCCGCAGCCAGAGCTGATCCGGCCGGTCCACGAGCGCGATGGTCAGGTCGACGGCCAGGCCGATCACGATGGCGTTGCTGATCGTGCCGAGTCCGGGCCACTGCCGCAGCGGGATCCAGGCCAGCAGCACGATGAAGCTGACCACGATCGCGATCGTGCCGAAGCTGAGGTCGACGTGCTTGGTCAGGCCGGAGTGCAGGACGTCCCAGGGGTCGAGGCCGAGGTTGCCCTGGACCATCAGGCCCATCGAACCGCCGTACAGCAGCAGCCCGATGTACAGCTGGATCAGGCGGCGCGGCAGGTGACCGGCCTTGAGTTGCTCGATCGGGTTCAGCGCGGCCAGCTGGCGGCCTCGGACTGGTTTGGCGGCAGGGGCTTCCGAAGTGGCGGTCACAGGATCCAGTTTGCGGCCGATTGGCCTGGTGTTCGATAGCCACTTGGGCAATAGTGGACTGCATGACAGGGCAACAGCTCCCCGCAAGCACTCTGGCCGGCCTGCTCGGTACCTGGTCGGACGACTCTGGACCGGCGTACCGGAGCTTGGCCGAGCGACTGCGGCTGCTGATCGCGGACGGGCGGATCATGCCTGGCGCGCGGGTGCCGTCCGAGCGGGAGCTGACCGACGCGCTCGGGGTGAGCCGGACGACGGTCGCTTCGGCGTACCGGGAACTGCGCGATCGCGGCTATCTGGTCAGTCGGCGAGGTTCGGGCAGCGTCACCTCGCTGCCGTCGAAGGTCGAGCCGGAGCTCGGGCGGCATCACGCGCCGTGGATCGACACCGTCGGGCTCTACGACTTCACTTGCGCGGCGTCGCCGTCCGTACCGGGGATCAACAGCGCGGTCGCCGAGGCCGTCGAGGATCTGCCGCTGCATCTGGCGACGCCCGGGTACCACCCTCAGGGACTGCCCGAGTTGCGGGAGGAGATCGCCGCGTCGTACCGGGCCCGCGGACTACCGACGACGGCTGACCAGATCATCGTCACGGCCGGCGCGCTGGCCGCGACCGCGATCGCGGTCCGGGCGATGACACAGATCGGCGACCGGGTGCTGACCGAGAGCCCGACGCATCCCAACTCGGTCGACACGATCCGGCGGGCCGGGTGCCGGGTGGTCGGCGTACCGATGAGTCCTGACGGCTGGGACCTTCCTTTGCTGGAGGCAACGATCCGGCAGTCGGCGCCGCGGGCCGCGTGGATGGTGGTGGACTTCCAGAATCCGACCGGGCGGTTGATGTCTGCTGCGGATCGGCAGCGGTTGGCTCGGGCGTTCGCTCGGGCCCGGACGACCGTGATCATCGACGAGACTCTGTATGAGTTGCCGCTGGACGGGCAGGAGATGCCACCGCCGTTCGCGTCGTTCGATCCGCAGGGCGTGATCACGCTGGGGTCGGTGAGCAAGTCGTTCTGGGGCGGGCTGCGGATCGGGTGGCTGCGGGTGCCGGAGACACTGGTCGCCCGCATCCTCGACGCGCGCGCGTCGCTCGACCTGGGGGCGCCGGTGCTCGAGCAGCTGGTCGTTACTCGGCTGCTGCGGTCGTACAGGTCGGTACTGCCCGAGCGGCGGGCCGCGTTGGCGCTGCGGCGGGACACGCTCGCTGCGGCGCTCCGTACCGCGCTGCCGTCGTGGCGGTTCACGTTGCCCGGTGGTGGGCTGTCGATGTGGTGCGAACTGCCGGAGCCGGTGGGGTCGAGCCTGGTGGGAGTGGCCCAGCGGAACGGAGTACTGCTGGTCGCTGGGTCGCGGTTCTCACCTGATGGCGGGTTGGAGTCGTTCTTGCGGCTGCCGTACACACTGGATCCGGATACGCTGCGTGACGCCGTGGAGCGGTTGGCGGCGTCGTACGAGTCGCTCACGGCGGGTCCACCGCTCCGGCGTACCGCCGCGATGATCGCTTGACGTAAACGCCCCGTAATCGGCCGGGGGAAGGTTCACCCCGGGCGTCGCGTTGAGAGACTATGAAAGCCACTTTGCGAGAGGCGTGAGATGTCGTTCTTCAACCGCAACACAGCCCTGGTCGAGCCCGAGCGCGCGCTGCCCGGCCGCCCAGAGCCCACCTTCGCCGTACCGGCGGACAACATCGTGCTCGGTACGCCGCAGACCGCACCCGCTCCCGAGGGTTTCGAGGAGGTCTGGTTCGGTACCGGTTGCTTCTGGGGCACCGAGGAGATCTTCTGGCAGCAGCCCGGGGTCTACACGACCGCGGTCGGCTACGCCGGCGGTTACACCCCCAACCCGACGTACGAAGAGGTCTGCTCCGGCCGCACCGGCCAGACCGAGGCGGTCCGCGTCGTCTACGACCCCACCAAGACCACCTTCACCAACCTGCTGAAGGTCTTCTGGGAGACCCACGACCCGACACAGGGCATGCGCCAGGGCAACGACCTCGGCTCCCAGTACCGCTCGGCGATCTACTACACCACCGAGGCCCAGAAGGCAGAGGCAGAGCGCACCCGCGACCTCTACGCCCCCGTCATCAAGCCCCTCGGCTACGGCGACATCACCACCGAGATCGCCCCCCTCAACTCCCACTACTACGCCGAGGGCTACCACCAGCAGTACCTAGCCAAAAACCCCAACGGCTACCGCTGCCACAGCAACACCGGCGCCAAGTTCCCAGCAGACGTATAGCCCCACCCGTACCCATCTAGCGGGCTGAAGTCTCGAACCCGCCAAAATCACCCACCGACCCCACGCGATGCGAACCAAACCGCATCCGTGGGGTCAGTGCATTTCCCCCACCCGTACTCACATGTCGCCCCAGCGTCTTGAGCCCACCCAAACCGCCTGCGGCCGCACGCAATGCGAACCAAACCCCGCATCGCGTGGGGTCAGCGCGTTCCCCCCACCCGTACTCACATGTCGCCCCAGCGTCTTGAGCCCACCCAAACCAGCCCCGCCCCGACGCGCCGCCCATCAGACCCACACCACGCCCAACTGACGCCAGGCATACCCGCGCTCCGGCGAACCGTGCTTGGCCGCGTGCTCAACACTTGTAGTAAGCAGTCCTCAACATCGTCTGATGAGGTTCCGTCGACGTCGGAGACCGGTGAGCTGACTACTCGCCTTCAGCGAACGGCACCGGCGAAAGCACACGCCATCCGTGCCCTCTCACCCACAACAACCCGTCCCACTGATCCACACCGGGAATCAGCCAGAGGTGAGTGACCGGCTCTGGCGGCGTAACCGTCGGGACGCGGTAGTCCGCTGCACCCCTTTCTCGCCGTGCGGTCAACGCCAGGGAGATGCCCATGCCGGCCTCCGAGAAGCTGTCAAGCACTACTACCAAGTGTCTCTGCTGGACACTGGTCGCCTTGGCTAGCTTGTTAATCTTGTTGACTCCCTGCGGGCTCGTCAGGAAGGACGAGAGCCAGTTGTCAACATCCTCCGGAGTCCAACCATGACCGCTGTAGGTGCCTGCTTGGACGTAGACCAGGCCTTCGCTACCCGGACTCGCGGCCACTCCGTGTGCTGACTCGATGCCCAGCGCTGCGAGCCGTTCCACCCACGGATCGCGGTAATCGCCGATATGACTGGCTTGGATTCGTTCCTCTGCTTCAAGGTCACCAATCAATGACTCAATTATCTGGGGGCTCATTGCTCGGACTTCCGCAGACGACAAGAGTGTGACGAGCCACAGTCGCTGGGAACAGCTCACTCGAAACCCACGCAGGTCCTTCTTCTCGATCGACGCTGAGAGATTCCTTCGATCACCGTCCACAACTGATGTCACCTCGATGGCAGCGCCGCCGCCATCTGGCAACGTGGCGTTGAAATCGTGCTGACCCGGTGGGCCTCCTGCACGGTCAGCAAATGTCATCTCGCCAAGCACCGGCTCGAGTTGCCGCTGCGCCCAGCGCTCGTACTCGTCCACCGACTTCTCGGCCTCCCCGACTACCTAACCGCGATGATCTGCGCCCGGGGGTGTCCCAGCCCTAATGAGCCAACTCACGATGGCTGGAGCACCCGGGTTCTGAGCAGGCGCTGCCCCCTACCCGACCCCCGGCCGTCACGCCGATGAATACAGCGAACTCCACCATCAGCGAACAGGTCACAGACACCACCCCTTCCAGTTCCACCGCTTCGAGTACCAGGATCGCAACTACCGTCGCGGACAGCACCAAGCTGAGAATCTGATTGAGGCGTGCACGGCCGGAGAGCACCAGCTTCCGCGTCGGGAATCGAGTAGGAGGCAGCGTCCACCGCGATCGCATCGTACCCACTCCGAGCTTCTGTCGCCGTGTCCGTACCGCTACCACCAGCAGCACCTGGCCAAAAAAGCCAACGGCTATCGCTGCCACAGCAACACCGGCGCCAAGTTCCCAGCGATCGCTTAGCTCTTTCGAACCACCCGCGGACATGTGACAGGTTGAAATGTCGAGAGTCGCTGGTCGGTGCCGATGTAGCTTCGAGAGGGCCGATCGGCGGCTGCTCTGACGTTAGGGAACTCTGATGAAGTACGTCGTACTGATCCACTCCAACCCGCAGCCGTGGGGCCATCCGACCGGGGACACGGTGGCTGAGCACCAGGCCCTTCCCAAGGCCGAACGCGACCGGTTGAACTCGGACTTCGAGAAGCTGTTGGGCGAGCTCCAGGCCAGCGGCGAACTGCTCGGCGGCGAGGCGCTGGGCGACCCGGCCAAGTCCCGCCTCTACCGCTACTCCCGTAGCCGCCCGGTCATCACCGACGGCCCGTACTCGGAGGCGAAGGAACACCTGGCCGGCTTCTTCCTCATCGACGTCGCCACCCCAGAACGCGCCGACACCGTAGCCCAAACCTTCGCCGGCCCCGGCGAAACCATCGAACTCCGCCCGATCCACGTCTTCTGAAACCCTGACCGGGCCGGTACGTCGTACTGGCCCGGCGGTCAGGCAGCCCACCTCATCTCGGCCGGCTGCGGCCCGTCGTCCGATCAGCCATCCCGGCCTCCTGGCAGCTTCCGCGCCCGCCCTTCCCGACGGGCGAAAGGCATGCGGTCGAATGACTTAGGACTCTCCAAGGACCGACTCACCGGATCCACTCTCTTACTGACGGAACGTCTTGGGAGGTCGGATGACGACGCGGGTCGAGGACTTGCGGGACGAGACTCCGAGCCGGCTCACGCTGGTGGCCGGGGACGACGGGGTGACTTATGAGTGGAGTGACCGGGAACGGTCCGGTGGCGGAAGGGTCAGGCCAGGCGAGACCGTTGAGGTCCTGTTGGCCTCCGCGCCTGCGGACCTCGATCCCGTCTCGCAAGCGGCCACCGAGGCGTCCGCGAGTCTGATCAAGGATGCTGCGGACGCGGCGCGGGTCACGCAGAAGCGATTGGGGCAAGCGTTCAACAGCTACTTGTGGATGTTGTGGTTGTTGTTCGGCATCGGCGTCTTGGCGGTTGCCGCCGCGATTGTCCGGGGGCTTACCGCGGATTCGACCGCCGCTGTGGCCACCACGGGCATCTTCGCCGGCCTGTCGGCGACGTCGTTCGTAGCGTCCTTCCTGCTGCGGCCGACCGGAAGGATGGCGGACGCGGGACCACGCGCCGCCTGGGCGCAAGCGGTCGTCACCACGTTCTGGACCAAGCTCGGCTACATGAACGACCCGGAAGAGGCGCTGCAGCAACTGGATCAGGCCGCCGCCTCGATGCAGAAGGCCATGATTTCGTACCTCAACAGCTCGGACGCATCGCAGCAAGCGTGGGCGGCGGAACTCGAAGGCCGTGAATCGACGGAGTGGAAGGAAGCGCGAAATGCCCAGGAATCGTCGCAGCACCCCCGGCATGAAGCCCGCGCCCGGACTTGAGGTCGTCCCGCACGAGAAGCGGGCCCTGCTTCCCAGGCCCGTTCCTCGCGAAAGGCCGTCCCACTCGCCGAACACCCTCCCCAGAACTCAACTGAGCAAGGGCATCGCCGAGAAGCCTGACACCGGCTTCTTGTTGTGGTCGGGCCCGGGGGTCGCCGTGATGTTCGACGCGGCCGCCATCGAGAAGGACGGCGACCAACTGGTACTCCGGACCGGCGACGGTGAGGAGATCGCGCGACTCGGGCTGAGCCACGTGGTGAGGTGGGCGGACCTCACCACATAGCCACTCAGCCCATCGTTTTCTGGCCGTCGATCGTCTCGCGGATGATGTCGGCGTGGCCGGCGTGCTGGGCGGTTTCCGCGGTGATGTGCAGGAAGACCCGGCGTACCGTCCAGAAGACACCCGGCGGTTGCCACGGCGCGGCCGGGAGCTCGTAGCTCGCATTGAGGTCGAGCGTCCGGACGAGATCGTCGGTGGCAGCCGCGACCTTCTCGTACTCGGCCAGTACGCCGGCCAGCGTCTCCCCCTCGGCCAGCCGGAACTGGTTCTCCCACTCGGCGATCATCTCCGGCGTGAACTCGACCTCCGCCGGAACCTCCTTGCCCCCACCGTTCTGCGCGAACTCGGCCCAGTTCTGCTCGACCGCGGTCACGTGCTTGATCAGCCCACCGATCGTCAACTCGCTGACCGTGCTGCGCGTGTTGGCCTGCTCGTCGGTCAGCCCCTCAGCGGTGTGCCGCAGGAAGTACCGGTGCTTACCCAGAAAGTCCAGAATGTCGTCCCGCTCACCAGTCACGATCCGCTCCTTCGTAGTCATGCCTCCACCCTAAAGACGGTAGCGGCCAACTTCTGACCTCTACTCCCACCACTTCCTTACGCGACCACCTGATCCTGCCGGAGCGGGTTAGCCGGGGTTCGGGGCAGTGCCCGGCCTCTCGGCCACATCGACTGGGGCGTACCGAGCGGTCGGTTCAGCGGCAGCCGAGCCAGACCAGGCGGTTGGTGAAGGCGCCTTTTTCGGCGGCTTTGGATTGGCGGAGTTGCTCGAGCGTTGGGTGGTCGGTGCCTAGGTCGGCGGCCAAGGCGTAGACGACTTCCAGTACGTCTGCCAGTTCTTCGATGGCGGCGGTGGAGTCGGCGGCGAGGAACTCGTCGACCTCTTCGAGCAGCTTGTCGCGGAGCCGTTGGCGGTACTCGGCTGGGGCGGCGACATAGGTGATCGGGTCTTCGCCATTGGCGCGGATGAAGTCTGGGATGCGGTCTCTGACCAGCTTGCCGTCGCTCATAAACCCGGCTCCGGCTTGGGGAAGCCGGTCCAGCGGAGGTCTTTGGGCAGGTGTCGCATGTCGTTGTAAACAAGGGCTGTTGCAGGACGACCTGGGGTGTAGCGAAGGACGGTGAGGGCCGCGTTGCAGTGGTTGAGCGCGAGCCAGCGCCAGCCAGGTGCGCCCAAAGCCTGGGTGACGAGATACCCGACCAGGAAGTTGTGCGTGATCAGCAACTCGTGTCGATCCTCGGGCCCCTCGGCTGGACCGGTGAAGAGCTCCAGAGCCTGGCGCGCAAGCGGCGGCCCCTCTTGCAGCTCATCAGGCGTGAACTGCCCCAGCACGTTACGCACGAAGTCGGCGTACTCAGCCGGTACTTCGCCAGCCGCCGGCGCAGCAGGAAGATAATCACCGGCCGCCGCCGAGCCCTCCGCCGGAACACCCGCCCGCAACTGCCCACCAACCACCCCAGCCGTCTCCACCGCCCGCGGCAACGGACTGTGATGAAACGCCGCGAACCGCACGTCCCGAAGCCGCTTCCCCAGCAACTCTGCCTGCCGACGCCCCTTCCCCGTCAACCCACTCTGATCCGGCAACGCCTCCCCATGCCGAGCGATATACAGGTACCGAGTAGCGGACATTCCGGCCTCCCTACGCTCCAGCGATCCTCACACAACCACGGTCCTCGGATAAGCCATTCACTCACAGGCGCAGGCATGTCACGCTCGAGTGGTGAGCACTAGGGACAGCGAGGATGAGCACGGAAAACCGGTACCACCGCCAACCTGGCCGGGTGATCCCGAGCTGCCCCCAGGCGCCGCCCTCCACCGCGAAACCGTCACGAATCCGGACAGCACGACTACTGAAACAGTCACCATCGCGGAGCTGTGAGCAACGAGCCGGGGCATGACCCGTCGGGGCATTTAGTGTGCCTGGACGGCGGCGTCGATCCGCGGTGCTGCCTGGCGAGGGGTGGGCGAATGGACATGGACCGGAGGCGGTTGCTCGCGCTCGGAGCGGGGGCAGCCGTGGCTGCTGGGGTCACCGGAGCAGCGCCGACAGCACAGGCGACGGGCACGACCACGGGCACAAGCGGCGTACCGTCCGATGCCGCGCTGGCGCGGAGGCTGGGGCTGCGGAGCAAGTACGCGAAAGGTCAGCACTACGTCATCGGCGGTCACGGTGAGCCGCTGGTACTGCTGCCAGGCTGGCCACAAACCTGGTGGTCCTTCAACAAGATCCTGCCCGCGCTGGCCAAGCGCTACACGGTGATCGCCGTCGACCTGCGCGGCATGGGCGGATCAGCCAAGCCGGCCGACGGCTACGACAAGAAGACCATGGCCGCCGATGTCTACAACCTGGTCCGCCACCTCGGCTACGACTCGGTCAACATCGCCGGTCACGACATCGGTGCGATGGTCGCGCACAGCTTCGCGGTCAACCACCGCGCCGCGACCCGCAAGCTCGTACTGATGGACGTCGGCCACCCCGACCCGTCGCTGTACGACCTGCCGCTACTTGTCCGCCCCGGGCAAGGCTTCAGCCTGTGGTGGTTCGCGTTCAACCAGGTCCAGGGCCTGCCCGAGAAGCTGATCACCGGCCGGTCGCGGCACATCGTCGACTATTTCATGGACGCCTTCCCACCGGATCCGTCGGCGATCGACGAGCTCTCGAGGCGCGTCTACGCCCACGCGTACGCCGGTCCGGACGCGATCCGCGCCGGCAACGCGTGGTACCAGGGCTTCCACCAGGACGTCGTCGACTTCGCCGGCTACGGCAAGATCACCGCGCCGTTCCTCGGTCTGACGTCGGAGTACAGCTACGAGTCCAACCTGGCTGTCTGGTCCGGCCAGGGCACCGACGTACGGGTCCACAAGGTCCCCGGGACCGGCCACTTCCTCGCCGAGGAGAACCCACAGGCAGTGATCAGCGAGCTGACCACCTTCCTCGGCTAGCCGACAGCGAGGGCGTCCAACAGCCCCGGGAAGGCCTTGTCGAGATCGTCGCGACGGAGTGCGTTGAGGCGGGATGTGCCGACGTAGTACTGCCGGATCAGTCCCGCCTCACGCAGCACCTTGAAGTGATGCGTTGCGGTCGACTTGTGCACCGCGATGTCGAAGTCGCCGCACTTGATGTCGTGGTCCGCGGCGTCGAGCTGCTGGACGATGCTCCGGCGGACCGGGTCGACGATCGCCTCCAGCACCTGCTGGAGCTCGAACTCGGAGACCTCGGGATGCTGCGGCGCACGTGCCATGACCCCGATAATACGACATCCATCATAGTTTGATGGATTTCAAAGTTTGACAGTTCTCAAACTTCCGCCTTGACTGGGCGCATGACGACGACCGTGCGCTTCCACGCCACCGGCGGCCCCGACGTACTCCGCCTGCACGACCTCGATCCAGGCGAGCCCGGCCCCGGCGAGGTGCTGCTGCGGATCGACGCGATCGGCCTCAACCGCGCGGACATCCTGTTCCGCAGCGGCAACTACATCGAGTCGGTGCGGCAGTTCCCCGCCGGCCTCGGCAGCGAAGCCGCCGGCGTGATCGAGGCGCTCGGCCCCGGCGTCACCGGCTTCACGATCGGCCAGCCGGTCAGCGTCATCCCCAACTTCTCCCAGAACGACTACCCCCTGTACGCCGAACGCGCGCTGGCCCCCGTCACCGCCCTCATCCCCCGCCCCGACTCCGTCGACGCCGTCTCCGGCGCGGCCGTCTGGATGCCGTACCTGACCGCGTACGGCGCGATGGTCGAGATCGCCCACATCCGCCCCGGCGACGTCGTAGTCATCAACGCCGCCTCCAGCAGCGTCGGCCTGGCCGCCATCCACACCGCCAACCGCCTAGGCGCAACCCCGATCGCCATCACCCGCACAACCGCCAAACGCCAGCGGCTCCTTGAGGAGGGCGCGGCCGAGGTCATCGTCTCCGGAGAGGAGAACGGGCTGGGGCAAGGGCGCCGGGATGGGCTGGGCCAAGGCGACGGGCAGGAACGCCAAGGCGGCGGGCTCGCGAGCAGCATCCTCGAGCTGACCGGCGGGCGAGGTGCCGAGTACATCTTCGATGCCGTGGCCGGCCCAGGAGTCGCCGAGCTCGCGCGAGCGGTCGCCCCCGACGGCACCCTCTTCCTCTGGGGAGCATCCAGCGGCCAGCCGACGCCGTACCCAGGCTTCGACCTCGGCATGCCCGCCCTCAACCTCCGCACGTACACCGTCCACGAGATCACCCGGCACCCAGAACGGTTGCGCAGAGCAACAGCCTTCGTCTCCAGCGGCCTGCAAAGCGGCGCCTTCAAACCCACCGTCGACCGCCTCTTCACCCTCGACAACATCATCGAAGCCCACAAGCACCTCGAATCCAACACCCACTTCGGCAAACTGGTCGTCACCGTCCCCCGCTGATCCGGTCAGCTACGCTGCCCGCGAATGCCTTGTGGACGCAAGGCATTCAGAGCACATAGCTCGCGATCATCTGGCCGAGCTGCCGGATGTCCGAGGTCCCCTTGAACTCGAGGCGGACCTTGCCCAATCCGCTGAACCACAGGTCCAGCTCGGCATCGAGGTCGAAGGTGCCGGCGGTCTCGACCGAGAACGCCTGGATCTTCTTGTAGGGCAGCGAGGTGAAGTCCCGCTTCCGGCCGGTCATCCCCTGGACGTTCACGGCGATCAGACGCTTGTCGGTGAAGACGACGAAGTCCCGGACCGCCTTGAAGCACGACACGAGCTGTTCGCCTGGGATCAGCAGTGGAGCCACCATCGGACCGAGGTCGCCGACCGCGGCCGGACTGAGCTTGAAAACAGAACCGTTCGAGAAGTCGATCATCCCGCCAGGCAATCACAAGCAGGCCTTGTACCTCGCTCACCTCGCGGCGGAATCCAGCACCTACTTCGGCAAACTGGTCGTCACCGTCCCCCGCTGATCGCGGACGCGAATTGTCCGGGTGATGTTCTAGCGTGCGAGGTATGACTGAAGACGCTCTGGTGTTGGAGGACGTTCGGCTGCGCGGTGCCTTCCTGCGCGACGTGCGGCTGATCGGCGCTGAGCTCCACAACGTCGAGATCACCGGCGACATCCAGAACGTGTCGATCAACGGAGTCGACATCGGCCCCTTGATCGAGGCCGAACTGGATCGCCGCGACCCTGACCGCGTCAAGGTCCGCCCGTCCGACCCCGACGGCTTCCGCGCCGCCTGGGATCTCCTCGAGCAACGATGGGACGAGACCGTCACCAAGGCGCGCGCCCTGCCGCCAGACCTCCTGCACGAGAGCGTCGACGGCGAGTGGTCCTTCATCGAGACGCTGCGCCACCTCGCCTTCGCCACCGACGCCTGGATCCGCCGGGCGATCCTCGGCGACCCCACCCCGTGGCATCCCCTCGACCTCCCGTGGGACGAGATGGACGACACCCCCGGCATACCACGCGACCGCGCCGCCCGCCCCTCCCTCGACGAAGCCCTCGCCCTGCGCACGGACCGGATGGCCACCGTCCGCCAGTACGTCGACCAGCTCACCGACGAGCAACTCGCCGCCGACACCACCCCGCTCACCGGAGCCGCCGGCTGGCCCCGCCCGATCAGCTACCCGGTCCGCGAGTGCCTCCACATCGTCCTCAACGAGGAGTACATGCACCGCCTGTACGCCGAACGCGACCTCGCCGTCCTGGCCGAAAACTGAGAAATGTCGAGCGAGCCGGCGACGCCTCGACCTATGGCCATGGACCAACAACTGCTCACGTTCCTGGAAGCGCAACGAACCCGGGTCTTCGGAGTCATCGAAGGACTCACCCCGGAGCAACTCACGAAGCCCGTACTGCCCTCAGGCTGGACGGTCCTCGGCATGGTCGAGCATCTCGGACATGCCGAGCGCCACTGGTTCCAGCAGGTCGCCCTGGGCTCCGCCACCCCACTCCCTTGGCCGGACGACCCGACGGAAGCCGACGAGAACCCCTTCACTTCGGGACTCTCGGCGGAGACCGTCTTCGGGTTCTATCGCGACCAGATCGCCCGCGCCAACGAAGTACTGGCGACGGTCCCCTGGGACACGCCGCCGGTCGGTGATCACGGCCACGGCGACACCAGCCAGATCACCGACCTGCGTTTCATCGTGCTGCACCTGATCGAGGAGACCGCCCGCCATCTCGGCCACCTCGACGCCGCCCGCGAACTGATCGACGGGAGGACCGAGCTGGGCCAGGACTCGCTATGACGCCAGTCGCTCCGGCGAGAGGTTGAGCCGGCGCAGCAGCTGGGCGTTGAGCGCGACCACGATCGTCGACAGCGACATCAGCACCGCGCCGGCCGCGGGCGACAGGACGATCCCGGCGAAGGCCAGGACGCCGGCCGCCAGCGGTACGGCGATGATGTTGTACCCCGTCGCCCAGACCAGGTTCTGCCACATCTTGCGGTAGCTCGCCTTCGACAGATCGATCACCGACAGCACCGCGCGCGGATCGTCAGCGGCCAGTACGACGCCTGCCGATTCGATCGCGACATCCGTACCGGCGCCGATCGCGATCCCGACCTCGGCCCGAGCCAGCGCCGGCGCGTCGTTCACGCCATCACCGACCATCGCCACCTTCAATCCACGCGCCTGCAACTCGGCCACCTTGGCGTCCTTGTCGTGCGGCAGTACCTCCGAGAACACCTCGTCGATCCCCAACTCAGCCGCCACCGCCTCGGCCACCTGATGCGCGTCGCCAGTGATCATCGCGATCTTCACCCCACGCTTGTGCAGCGCATCGACAGCCTGCCGCGACTCATGCCGGACCTCGTCCTCCAACGCCACCGCGCCGAGCACCTGACCATCCCGAACCACCTGCAGAACCGCCGCCCCACGCGCCTTCCACTCACCGATCGCCGCGTCCAACGACGCAGGAACCTGTACTCCGGACTCGCGCAGCAACGCAGGTCCGCCTACCGACACATGAGCGCCGTCAACCACAGCCTCGACCCCACGCCCGGTCAGCGACCTGAAGTCGGACGCCTTCAAGCGCGCCGCACCAGCCTCCGCTGCCGCCCGCACGATCGCCTTCGCCAACGGGTGCTCACTGTCCGACTCCACCGCCGCGGCGATCGCCAGCAACTCGTTGTCAGCAACGGAAACCGTCGCCACGCCGGTGACCGCCGGCTCGCCCTTCGTCAGCGTCCCGGTCTTGTCGAACAGCACCACGTCGATCGTCCGCATCCGCTCCAGGGCCAACCGGTTCTTGACCAGGACGCCGGCCTTCGCCGCACGCTCGGTCGAGATCGCGATCACCAGCGGGATGGCCAGCCCGAGGGCGTGCGGGCAGGCGATCACGAGCACGGTGACGGTTCGCGTGACCGCTTCGTCCAGCTTGCCGAGCAGGCTCCAGACCAGGAAGGTGATGACGCCTGCGGTGGAGGCGAAGTAGAACAGGAACGCGGCCGCGCGATCGGCGAGCGCCTGGGCTCGGGATGACGACGCCTGCGCCTCGGCGACCAGGCGCTGGATGCCTGCCAGGGCGGTGTTTTCGCCCACGGCGGTGATCTCGACCCGGAGGGCGCTGTCGGTGGCGACCGTACCGGCGACGACCTGGTCGCCGACGGCGCGGAGTACCGGACGGGATTCGCCGGTGATCATCGATTCGTCGACCTCGGCCTGGCCGTCGACCACCTGGCCGTCGGCGGGTACCCGGCCGCCGGAACGGACCAGCACGACATCACCTTCGGAGAGGTTGCTCAGGGCAACTTCGACGACGCCGTCGTCGGTGACCTTCTCGGCGGTGTCCGGCAGCAGCGCGGCCAGTGCGTCGAGCGCACCGGAGGCGGCGCCGAGCGCTCGCATCTCCAGCCAGTGCCCGAGCAGCATGATCACGATCAGCAGCGCGAGCTCCCACCAGAAGTCCAGGTCGAACCCGCCGATCCCGAGCGTCGTCACCCAGGACGCCACGAACGCGACCGAGATCGCCATCGAGATCAGCAGCATCATCCCCGGCTGGCGAGCCCTGATCTCACTCCACCCGCCGCGCAGGAACGGCTGCCCGCCGTAGACGAAGATGATCGTCCCGATGATCGGCGCGATCAGGTCCGCCCCGGCGAAGTCCGGCCGGCTGTAGCCGAGCAGATCCGAGAACATCTCACTGAAGAACACCACCGGCACCGCCAGCCCGAGGCTGATCCAGAACCGGTCCTTGAACTGCGCCGCGTGATCCCCATGCCCCGAATGCCCACCGTGCCCGCCATGCTCGTGCCCACCGTGCTCGTGCTCACCATGGGAGCCGTGGTCAGCGTGTTCGTCCGCCGACCTGGCGTGGTGGTCGTGGGTGGCGGGCGCAGCGCCCGAGCCGTGTTCGTCGCTCATCGTGACCTCCGTCGGTTCCCAGCGCTTCGACTATACCCCCATGGGGTATGACCGCCGCAACCCACCGCCCCTCGGGCCTATTCCCGTCCGGGACAAATTTGCTGGAGATTCGCCCCCACCCCCGGCGAGACTGACCGGATGGAAGCAGTAGAGATCGCCCGAAGGCTCGTCCAGGAGCGTTATCCACAGGCACGCGCCGCCTGGCTCGGCGGCAGCGTTGCCCAGGGCACCGCCACCTCGACCTCGGACCTCGACATCACCGTCCTCC
Organism: Kribbella ginsengisoli; assembly: GCF_039537185.1. Classification (NCBI taxonomy): domain Bacteria; kingdom Bacillati; phylum Actinomycetota; class Actinomycetes; order Propionibacteriales; family Kribbellaceae; genus Kribbella; species Kribbella ginsengisoli. The sequence goes on from NZ_BAABAA010000002.1 coordinate 215,008, forward strand.
TCCCCGGCCCGCCCGCCCCACTGCGCGAATCACTCCGGTACGCCGGTTGGCCGGTCGAACTCTTCGTCCACACCGAGGCATCCCTCGCCCACTACAGCGAGAAGGACCGCCGACGCCGGCAGCCGTCGATGATGCGCCTGGTCGGCGAGACGATCGTCCTGCTCGATACCGACGGCTCCGGCGCGACCCTCCGAGCGAGCGGCAAGGCTCAGATCCTGGCAGGCCCACCGCCGCTGGAAGCTCAGGACATCGCCATGCTCAGGTACAAGATCAGCGACCTGCTCGAAGACCTGATCGGCGCCGACAGCAACGACGTACGGACCGCCATCGCCACCCTCCTCTGGCTGGACGCCAGCGCCCTCCTCCTGACCGGCGCCAACCACTGGACCGGCACCGGCAAAGGCCTCCTCCGCGAACTGGCCGCCTACGACGCAACGCACACCACCGACTACGCAACCGCCCTACCCGCCGCCGTCCGCGCCGCCTCCACCGGCGACCCGACAGCGCTGATCGCCACCGTCGACACCATCCTCGAGCCCTACGGCGGCCGCCTCTTCGACGGATTCCAGTTGTCCGGCGACTGATCCGGGCAGTCGCCAGCGCTCATCGCGCGGTGAAGTCGGCGAGTACCTCGTTGATCACGTGCTGGGCGTTGGCGGCGATGCCGGGGTTGGTGTCGCGGTAGTACGGGAGTTGAATGAGCGCCATCGACAACGCCCGCCCACGACCGCGGACCCAAGCATCGGCGTCAACCCCCAACGCCTCGCGGTAGACCTCGCGCCCAGCCGCAGGCAGCAGATTCCAGGCAGGAATCAGATCGCAAGCCGGATCCCCGACCCCTGCGGTAGCGAAGTCGATCACCGCCGCAAGCCGTCCGCCGTCGGTCACCAACAGATTCGACGGCATCAGATCGGCATGCACCCAGCACGGCGAACTCGCCGGCGCCGCCAGCGCCGACTCCCAAGCCGCCAACGCGGTCCCCGTATCAATCCACCCCTCCAACTGCACCAGCGCCTTCCGCGTCTCCTCATCCTGCGAAGACAACGGCCCACCCCGGTACGCCGCCGGCGCCTCGATCCCCTCGCCGCCCAGGCCGTCCGGCACGTCGGTCCCCGCGGCCGATGCCCTGCTCGGCCCGGCGGTCCCCTCGCCCCCTGCCCTGGCCGGCGCGTCGATCGAGCGCATTGCTCGGACGAATCCGGCGAGATCTTCCGCCAGGCCGACCGGCTCGCGCACCTCACCAGCAACCGCGATCGACCCCGGGATCCACTCCTGCACCAGCCACGGCCACGGATACCCGTCGGCCGGCTCCCCCAGCGCCACCGGCGTCGGGATCCGTACCGGCAGCAGCGGCGCGAGTCGTGGCAACCACTCGAACTCCTTCTCGATGTCCGGCACCCCACCCGCGATCCGCGGCAACCGCACGGTCAGCGAATCCCCCAGCCGGTACATCGCATTGACCGTCCCACTCGACGGAATCTCGGCCACCGCCAGCCCGCTCCATCGCGGAAACTGCCCCGCCACCAAGCGCAGTACCAGCTCGTCGTCGATCAACGCCTCGTTCGCATGCATCCGGCCCATACCGTCATCCAAACCCAGCCAGCCCGAATCTCAGAACGAATTTCGCCGCCGCATCCGCCGCGGCCGACCGTCCGGGTCATAGACATGGTCGTAGAGCGGCCGTGCCCAGACCCTTGCCACCCGCCCGACCGGCACCGGCTCATGCCGCCGCAGCTGCCCCGCCGGCCGCACCCCGACCTCACCCTCCGCATGCCAAGAGTCCAGCGCCTGAGCCGCAGCCCGAAACTGCTCAAAACCCTTAACCGGGTCAAGTTCGGGCTCGACCCCCAGATGCTCTGACCAGAGCTCCGCCCGCACCGACCGCGCCAACCCTTCCCCCACCACCGCACACGTCAGCTCGCTGTCGTTGGTCCACGAGCGCCGGTTGAAGTTGTCCGACCCACACGTGAACCACTCGTCATCGACCACGCAGACCTTCGCGTGCACGTAGATCGGTGTACCGGCCGCGTTCTCCAGGTCGTACACCGCGAACCGATCCGGCGCCACGGAATGCAACATGTCGAGCGCCTGCAGTTGCCCGTACCGCGCCGGCGGTCCGCTGATCCGCCCGTCCGCATCCGGGTACCGCGGCACCACCGCGATCACCCGCAACTCCGGCGACCGCTCCAGCGCCTCACACAACCCCTCGGCCACCACCGACGACCACAAGTACTGGTCCTCGACATAGATCAACCGCCGCGCCCGCCCGAACGCCTTCCGGTACGCCCGCGCGATGCTGTACTCCCCCTTCGGCGCGAAGCGGAACGGCGGATGCTTGTGCCCGAACGTCCGCAACACCTGCACCGAGTGCTCCCCGGCCGCCGGCGGATCCGGAAACCTCTCCGGCAGCTTCGACGGATGCCGCGGCATGTCCGCCTTCCGCTGCACGAACATCCGGTACGGCGTACGCCGGTCGAGCGGATGCGGATCGTCCCACCGCTCGACGAAGGTGCGGAGCACATCCCCGACGACCGGCCCGCGCAGCTCGAGAGCCGCGTCATGCCACGGCGTCCGATTCCCGTACCGAGGATCCATCGGCGCCTGCTGCGGATCACCCAGATGCCGAGCGTCGTCGCGCCGCTGGTGACTCAGATCGATCCCACCCACGTACGCGACGTCCTTGGCCGCTTCACCCCGGTGCCGGATCACGAACAACTTCTGATGATGCGAAGCCAGCCGCCGCACCCGCTGATCGAGCAGTACCTCTGCCCCGGCCTCATTCAGCTCGGCCCCCAGCCGCTGATTCTCCTGCGCGTTGAACTGCACATGATCCGAATGCGACCGCCACAACAACCCCCGCACCTCGACCCCGGACTTGGCGAGGTCACACAGCACCTCGCCGACAGACGGCCCACCCTTATAGAGGATCTCGTCCGCATCCCCACGCCAGTCGGTGAAGTACACCCGATCGCCGGCACCCAGCGCGCACAGTTCGTCGTACAGCCGCTGGAAGTAGACGGCGCCGTGCACGAGCAGCCGGACCGAGTTTCCCTCCGTCCACGCACCCTCGAGGTCAGTGGCAGGGTTGCCCCGCTCCTCAGCCGTCAGAAACCAGTCACTCATCCGCTCCCAGTACCCCGGCCAACCCAGTCCGAACTCCACGGGTTGCTCGAGACCACTGGACGGTGACAACGAGTAAGTAGGTGATGGCACCAACGGGCGCCACCCAGATTCGGTAGAAGGGGAAGTTGCCGCTGGCTGCGGTGATGAAGAAGACGGTGGCGATGGTGACGCAGCCGACGACCGCGCCCCGGCGCTGGGAGTCGCGGGCTGTGCTGGGCAGGGGGCCCAGCTGGCGGTCCAGAGCTGCGGCAACCGCGGAGAGAGCGGCGATGGCGGTGAGCGCGACGATCAGCATGCCGGGTGGGCCGCCCAGGAAGGCAGCGAAGACGTTGGCGCCGGCGAAGAGGCCGACGACCAGGAGGGTCAGGAAGGCTCCGGCTCCCAGGTGACGGAGCTGGCGGCCGCGGAGGTCGACGGCTTCGGCGGAGCGGAGGATGCCGGCGGGGGCGGTGAGGCGGCGGAGTACGAAGTACAGGCCTGCGAGGGTGAGCGCCGCGGTCAGGGCGAAGACGATCGTCAGGACAGTCGAGCGGGTCGGCGAGATGAACTGGTGAAGCTCGCCGTCGCCGAAGTCGCAGGTGGCGTGTGGGGGCAGCCATGAGCTGGTGATGCGCAGGCCGTTGCCCTCGGCCAGGGGAAAGGCCTGCTGGCAGTCGCGATCCGGGTCGTACCAGCTCGGCATCGACGCCGACACCGCCAGACTCCACCCAAGCATCGCCACCAGCCCCAGCGCCAGCACGCTCCCCGCCCGGCGCGTCAGCACGCTCCCCGCTGTGCCCGTCAGCACGCACACCGCCGGCGCGTCAGCACGCACAACGGGCGCGTCGGCACGACGCCCGCTTGCCGCGTCAGCACGGCGCCTGGCCGATGGTCGAGCCGGTGATCGGGATGCAGTCGAGGAGCATCTGCTCGGGGTCTCCAGTACTTGACGACGTGATCTGGTCGACCAGTAGACGCACCGCTTGGCGCCCGAGTTCGCGTCGCGGGACCTCGAACCCGCTCAGCTCCGGGTGGCCCGCTGGTTGGCCGAGCACCGCGAGCGACAACTCAGCTGGCACCCGGATGTCGTGCACCGCGTCCAGCAAGGCGGCCGAGAGCAACCCGGTGTCGGTCTCCTCGACGACGACGGCCGTCACCCCCTCGCCACGCCAGCGCTCGACCAACTCGCGGACCTCGGACCCCAAGGCGCCGACCTCGGCGTCGGCGGCGCGCACGACGATTCGGCGTACCGGCAACCCGGCCGAGGCAGCTGCGGTGAGGACGCCTCGCTCGCGGTCGGTCGAGGAGAGGGCGTCGTCGAGCGAGCGGAGGTAGCGGATCTCGCGGTGGCCGGCCTCGACCAGGCGGTTGACGACGGCGGCGGAGGCCGCGACGTAGTCCACTCCGACGTACGGGATCCGGCCCGCCAACTCGTCGCGCCGGCCGATGTAGACGAGCGGAAACCCACCACCAAGCAACCAGTCGATCGGCTCCTCCGGCACATGCCGCCCGAAGAACAGGCACCCATCGGCAACCCGGGTCCGCCGAATCGCCGTCTTGTCGTCCGCCCTCGCCCCGAGACCGCCGGTTCCGGTGAAGAGGATGAGGTCTTGGCCGAGGGCGGCCGCCTCCTCCTCGATGCCGGCCAGGATCGGGTAGTAGAAGCCATCGACCGCGGTCGGGAACGCCGACGCGAAGGTGTACACGCCGATCATGTGGTTGCGCGACGACGCCAGCCGGGTAGCGACCGGATCCGGCACATAGCCGAGCGTCTCCGCCGCCTTCAGCACCCGGAGCCGGGTCGACTCCGCCAGCCGCATGCCGTCGGTGTTCCCGGACAGGATCAGCGAGACCGTCGTCTGCGAAACCCCGGCAGCGGCGGCGATATCCGCCTGACGCGGCGCCCTTGCCATACACCTCACCTTAGCTAATACGGATTAGCTTATTGACTGACCCAACGGACGAATCCCACACTCGGCAGCAACCCCGCCCCCGACATGTGTGAGGAATCAAGGATGACGAACCTACCTCCCGTCAGCCGCCGGACCCTACTCCGCGGCACCGCCGGCCTCGGGCTCGGCCTCGCGGCCGGCGTACCGATGACCGGCACCGCACAGGCCGCGCCCGGCGGATTCCCCAACTACAGCTACGTCCGGGTCGCATTCGACAAGGCCAACCTGCGCTACAACCCCACCGGCGAACTGATCTTCCCCAGCGTCCGCGGCACCGTCGGCCGGATCAGCAACGCCCTCGGCCGTTTCTACCTGTACTACGCCCCGCACGACGCCCCCGGCGGCCTCTGCCTCGCCTACTCCAACTCGCTCGGCGGACCGTACACGGAGTACAACGCCAACCCGATCATCAGCCGCACCTGGTCGCCCAACTACAACGTCTCCCACGTCTCCTCGCCGCACGCGCTGTGGAACGACGACGTCAACGAGATGTGGATGTACTTCCACGGCGAGAACACCACCACCCGCCTGGCCCGCTCGACCGACGGCATCCACTTCACCTACGACAAGGTCGTCCTCAACACCTCGATGCTCCCGGCCGGCACGACGGAGACGTCCTACGCCCGCGTCTTCCGTCACGACCTCCCGTCGAAGAACGCCCGGTACGTGATGGTCTTCATGATCAACACCACCGCGAACCGTCGCTCGATCGGCTGGGGCTGGTCGGGCGACGCCCGCACCTGGACCTTCTCGCAGACCCCGCTGATCAACCCGCAGGACGTCGGCGCGCTCAACATCGGCGCCCCGGCGGTTGCCGAGCGCAACGGTTCGACGTACGTCATCTACCACACGAACATCGAGGCCGGCGGGTCGATGCGGATCACCGAGGTGGGCAACAACTTCGACAAGCGCAACCACCTCGGCGTCTTCCACTCCCCACTCAGCGGCGCGCCGGACAACGGTCGCTGCGCGGCACCGGCGTTCGGCTCGGACAACGGCGTGGAGTACATGATCTACGAGGCCGGCGAACGCCTGGCCGGCTCCATCGCCATCGCCCGAGCCGTCTGAGCCACTAACCAGGCTTGATGTTCTGATTCAGCTGGAACACGTTGCCCGGGTCGAACTCACCCTTGACCCGGGCAAGCCGCTCGTAGTTGTCCTTCCCATAACCGGCGACCACCCGATCCTGACCCTCGTCCCCGATGAAGTTCAGGTAGACCGCACCGGTCGCCCACGGCTTCATGTCGGTACAGAGGTTCCGCGCCCACTCGATCCCGCGCTGATCGTCGGCAGCATCCGCCCAGAGCCCGAACGGGTGGATCACCCACGCCGCGTTCCGATGCGGCAACGGCCACTTGTCGGCATCACGCCCCACCGCACCGCCCCACGGCACCAGTATCTGCTGCGAAGGCGACGGATGAAGCATGCCGGCCGCCCCACCGACGAAAGCGGCGATCGCCTCGTCGGGCAGCTCACTCAGATGCTCCGCCGACCAGTAGTTCCGGAAGCCGGGCGGGTCATCCAGAGCCGACTGAATGGCTGAGTAGGGCATCTCCGCGATCATCACGCCCTCGGGCGACAGGTCCATCATCGGCTGGAAGATCGCCCGCGTCTCCTCCTCGGTCCCGGCGTAGAACGCGGCCGCGCCGACCAGCCGCTCGCCTTGCAGGTGCAGCGGCACGAAGTCCTCCGGCGGGCCGGTGAGGTAGATGACACCACCACCCAGTTCGTCCGGTACTCCCGCCTCGATCAGATCGCGGTACCGGCGGATCACCTCCGGCCCCGCGTCGGCCGGCCAGAACAGCATCGCCAGCGTCATCGACGTCAGCGGCCGCAGCTTGAACGTCAGCGACGTCGCCACCCCGAAGTTGCCGCCACCACCGTGCAGCGCCCAGAACAGCTCGGTGTTCCGCGTCTCGTCCGCGATCACCAACTGCCCGTCCGCCGTGATCAGCTCGACCGATACCAGGCTGTCGCACGCCAACCCGAACTTGCGCTCGAGCCAGCCGGACCCGCCACCAAGCGTCAGCCCGGCCACCCCCGTCGTCGACACCCTGCCACCCGTCGTCGCCAGCCAGTACTGCTGGCAGGCGCCATCGAGATCCGCCCAGGTCGCACCGCCGGCCACCCGTGCCAGCTTCGCTTCCGGATCGACCTGTACGGACCGCATCTTGCGCAGGTCGACCACCAGGCCGCCCTCCGTCACCCCCGCACCCGCAACGCTGTGACCACCCCCTCGTACTGCGATCTCCAAGCCTTCCGAGACCCCGTACCGCACCGCCGCGGCGACATCGGCCGCCGACTCGCACTGCGCGATCACCCCCGGCCGCTTGTCGATCATCGCGTTGAACACCGACCGGGCCTCGTCGTACGACGGATCACCCGGCCGGATCACCTCTCCCCCGAAACCGTCCGGCCGCCCCCGATGAGAACCCGGCGAACGCGCCATCGTGTCGGACATGGGAACTCCCCCTTGCGTCGCTGTTCCCCAGTTGACACCCCGATGCTGCGCCCGCTCCCACACCCGGTCAACGCTTCGCCGCTTACCAAAGGGTGACGTGAATCCCCTGTCTACCAACGGTTTCCATCCGACTACGGGCGGCTCTGTCCCGGACGACAGGACATAGTCCGCGGTTGGATCGGTTCCCACGCTCACGGAAACGGCGAGAGGCCGCCGAATGAGCACTATGTCCTGTCGCTCGGGACAGGGGTAACCGCTTGCCGATACGCTCGAGGCATGACCGTCACCGACGCGCAGACCGCAGCAGTGCTGGGTGGACCCGGGCAGGTCCTGTCCGACGCCGACGTCACCGCCTTCATCCACGAGCAACTGGCCGGCGCCGGGCTCGACGGCCGGAGCGTCTGCGTCATCGTTCCGGACGCCACCCGCAGCTGCCCGTTGCCGCTCCTGCTCGGGGCTGTCCACAGCGCCCTGACCGGCAAGGTCTCCCGGCTGACCGTGCTCGTTGCCCTCGGCACCCATGCCGAGATGTCGTCCGATGAGTTGCGCGCCCATCTCGGCGGCGAGTACGACGTGCTGAACCACGAGTGGTGGAAGGAGGAGACCTTCGCCGACCTCGGCACCATCAGCGCGGACCGGATCGGCGAGATCTCCGGCGGCCTGCTGCAGGAGGAGGTTCGGGTCCGGCTCAACCGCGCGGTCGTCGAGCACGACGTCGCGCTCGTCGTCGGCCCGGTCTTCCCGCACGAAGTGGTCGGCTTCTCCGGCGGCAACAAGTACTTCTTCCCGGGCGTCGCCGGCCAGGAGGTCATCGACCTGTCGCACTGGCTCGGCGCGCTGATCACCAGCGCCGGCATCATCGGTACGCCGGGGATCACGCCCGTGCGCGCGTTGATCGACGAGGCTGCCGCGCTCATCCCCGCCGGCAAGCTCGCGATCAGCGTCGTCGCGCAGTCGGGGACGAACGGTCTGCACGCTGTGGCCTTCGGCGACACCGCATCCTCCTGGCAAGCAGCCGCTGCGGTGTCAGCGCAGACCCACGTCCGTTATCTCGACAAGCCGGTACGCCGGGTCGTCTCGCTGATGCCGTCGCGCTATCAGGACATCTGGACGGCCGCGAAGGGCTTCTACAAGGTCGAGCCGATCGTGGCGGACGGCGGTGAGGTGATTCTTCATGCCCCACACGTGACGCAGTTGGCGGCGATGCACCCGGAGATCGAGCAGATCGGGTACCACTGTCGCGACTACTTCCTGGGCCAGTGGGATTCGTTTCGCTCGATGCATTGGGGAGTGCTCGCGCACTCGACTCATCTGCGGGGTGCGGGGACCTGGGATCCGGTGGACGGGGAGCGGTGCCGGGTGGACGTCACGCTGGCGACGGGCATACCGGAGGAAGTCGTCCGGAGGGCCAATCTCGGGTACCTGGATCCGGCGGGGTTCGAGCTTGCGCAGTACGAGAACGACCCGGACACGTTGGTCATCCCGAACGCCGGTGAGATCCTTCATCGGCTCCGCTGACACGGACCTGACTGACGGGTAACCTACGCTCCTATGGAACCAGTTGAGGTCGCCATCATCGGGTCCGGCTTCGCCGGGATTTGCATGGGCATCAAGCTTCGCCAGGCCGGATGTGAGAACTTCGTGATCCTGGAGCAGGCGGATCGCCTCGGTGGGACCTGGCGCGACAACACCTATCCGGGCTGCGCTTGCGACGTACCGTCGTACCTGTACTCCTTCTCGTTCGAGCAGAATCCGCGCTGGACTCGCATGTTCGCGCCATGGGACGAGATCCTCGCCTATCTGGAGCACTGCGCGGACAAGTACGGGATCGCGGACAAGATCCGGTACGGCTCGGACGTCACCGAAGCGGCGTACGACGAAGCCACCGGGCACTGGACCGTCACGGTCAACGGCACCGAGACCGTGCAGGCGCAGGCGTTGGTGAGTGGCGTGGGCAACCTGCACAAGCCGAAGTTCCCGGAGATCGCCGGGCTCGATTCCTTTGCCGGTAAGGCGTTTCACTCGTCGCAGTGGGATCACTCGGATGACCTGACGGGGAAGCGGGTGGCCGTGATCGGCACCGGCGCCTCGGCGATCCAGTTCGTGCCGCGCGTTGCGGAGAAGGCGGCGCAGGTGGATCTGTACCAGCGGACGCCGCCGTGGATCACGTCGAAACCCGACCGCGCGATCGGGTCGCTGGAGCGGTCGCTGCACGCCCGGTTCCCGGCTGGGCAGCGGGCGATCCGCGACATCATCTTCTGGGGGCTGGAGGCGCGCGGGCTCGGCTTCGCGGGCAATCCTCGGCTGATGAAGGGGCTCGAGCTGCAGGCCAAGCGGCAACTGCGCAAGCAGATCAGCGATCCGGTACTGCGGGAGAAGCTGACGCCCGACTACCAGATCGGCTGCAAGCGGGTCCTCATTTCGAACGACTACTACCCGGCGCTGACTCGGGACAACGTCGACGTCGTCACTGACGGGATCGCCCGGGTGACGCCGACCGGCGTGGTCACCGCGGACGGCGTCGAGCGGGAGTGCGACACGATCGTGTTCGGCACCGGCTTCGAGGTGTCCGGCAACCTGACCCGGATCAGCATCCTCGGCCGCGACGGCGTCGACCTCGCCGACGCCTGGAAGCAGAACGGCATCGGCGCCCACCTCGGCATCACGGTCGCCGGCTACCCGAACCTCTTCCTCCTGGTCGGCCCCAACACCGCCCTCGGCCACTCCTCCATGGTCTTCATGATCGAGGCCCAGGTCCGCTACGTCATGCAGGCGCTAGACCTCCTGCGCCGCCGCAACGCCACCTCCGTCGAGGTTCGCGAAGACGTCCAGGAACGCTTCGTCTCCGAGGTCCAGCAGGACCTGGACGGCAGCGTCTGGCAAGGCGGCTGCACCAGCTGGTACCTCGACGCCCAGGGCCGCAACTCCACCATCTGGCCCGACTTCACCCTCACCTACTGGCGCCGCACCCGCCGCCTCAACCCCACCGACTACGTAATCACCCACTAACCCGGCACCCCCACCATTTACTGTCCAAGCCCGCCACTCGCGGGCTCGCCCACCACTGGCGGGCTTGCACGCCACTGGTGGGTTAGCACGCCACTGGCGGGTTAGCACGCCACTGGCGGGTTAGCACGCCACTGGCGGGTTCGGACAGCTGGCGGTGGGCTTGAACAGCTGGCGGTGGGCTTGAACAGCTGGCGGTGGGCTTGAACAGCTGGCGGTGGGCTTGAACACGTTATTGCTTGTTCAAGGTCGCCGTTTGGTGTTCAAGGTCGCTACGAATGGCCGGCGGAGCGGTGGTCAGGGGAGTTTCGGGGGCGTCCCGGAGTACTGGAGTAGGAGACGGCCGGGGGCGGCGTACGACTATAGGTGGAGACGAAGACAGGTCTTTGGACCGACGTTTTCCGGTCGTTTCCGGAGGACTCTTGGAGCATGAACCTCCTCCAGATCCTCAGCACAGTCGTCATCGTCGGCGGTGTCGTGATCACCGCCCTGATCGCCATCATCCCCACGGTCGTAGACCGCTGATCAAAGCCCCGCACTCGAGCCCGGGCGTGCTTCCACCCCACCCCCAACGCCCCGGTGGCCGGCCAGGCGCCCCCACCACCGAGCGCTCGAGTGCGGCCGCCCCACACCCGAAGAGCCCTCGGGGGGCTCGTCGGCTGTGGAGCAAGCAGAAGCAGTACGCCGGCGCTGCGAGCACCTCGCCTGCCAGCGCCTACGAGCAGCTGGTGGCACGCAGCGCCACCAGCTAGCTCGCCTAGCGGGTGCGACGACATTTGAACGCACCTCCAGAACCGCCGACGCCAGCCGTCCGTACGGGGATGACCGGCGTCGGCGGTTCTGTTTATTGCTTGGGGCAACAGAAGTATGAGCAGAACAAAGGGTTCTGATACCTCAGGTGGACTGCAAGACCGGTCCGGGGACCGATGGCCGGAAGGGGTTTCCGGAGGACTGTTGAGGTATGGAAATTCTTCAGATTCTCGGGTCAGCAGCGATCGTGGTCGGTATCTTGCTCACGGTTCTGATCGCCATCGTTCCCACGGTTGTGGACAGGTAGGAGGTCAGCTGACGGACAGGTGACCGAGCAGGTCCTGGCGGGTCAGCACGCCGACGGGCTTGCCATCGTCGAGCACCATCAACGCGTCCCGGCCTTCGAGCAGCTCGACCGCCCGGGTGACCGATTCGCCCGCACCGAGCGACGGCAGCGCCGGGTCCATGTGCAGTTCGACGATGTCCGCGAGCCGCGCCTTCCCGGAGTACAGGGCGTCCATCAGCGTCCGCTCCGACACCGAACCAGCCACCTCAGCCGCCATGATCGGCGGCTCGGCCCGTACCACCGGCATCTGCGATACGCCGTACTCGCGCAGGATCTCGACCGCCTCGGCGATCGTCTCGTGCGGGTGCGTGTGCACCAGCGGCGGCAGACTCCCGTCCTTGCGCGCGAGCACCTCGCCCAGCGTCGCCCCCTGCCGCTCGTGCGCCAGGAACCCGTACTGCGCCAGCCACTCGTCGTTGAACACCTTCGTCAGATACCCACGCCCACCATCCGGCAGCAGCACGACGATGACCGCCTCCGGGTCATCCAGCTCCTTGGCCAACCGGATAGCCGCCGCAGCCGCCATCCCCGCGGACCCACCGACCAGCATCGCCTCTTCGCGAGCCAGCCGCCGCGTCACCGCGAACGAGTCGGCGTCCGACACCTCGATGATCCGGTCACAGATGTCGCGGTCATAAGTCTCCGGCCAGAAGTCCTCACCCACACCCTCGACCAGGTACGGCCGGCCGGACCCGCCGGAGTACACAGAACCCTCCGGGTCCGCCCCGATGATCTGCACGCGCCCGCCGGAGACCTCCTTGAGGTACTTCCCGGTGCCGCTGATCGTGCCGCCGGTACCGACGCCCGCCACGAAGTGCGTGATCTTGCCGTCCGTCTGCTCCCAGAGCTCCGGCCCGGTCGACTCGTAGTGTGAGATCGGGTTGTTCACGTTGGCGTACTGGTTCGGCTTCCAGGCGCCCTCGATCTCGCGGACCAGCCGGTCGGAGACGTTGTAGTACGAGTCCGGGTGCTCCGGCGCGACCGCGGTCGGGCAGACCACCACCTCGGCGCCGTACGCCTTGAGCACGTTGCGCTTGTCCTCGCTGACCTTGTCCGGGCAGACGAAGACGCACTTGTAGCCCTTGGCCTGGGCAACCATCGCGAGCCCGACGCCCGTGTTGCCCGACGTCGGCTCGACGATCGTTCCACCCGGCTTGAGCTCGCCGGAGGCCTCGGCCGCCTCGATCATCCGCTTGGCGATCCGGTCCTTCACGGACCCGCCCGGGTTGAAGTACTCGACCTTCGCGAGCACCAGCGGCTTGGCGCCGTCGGTGGTCTTCGAAAGCCGCACGAGCGGCGTGTTGCCGACCAGGTCCAGGAGAGATTCTGAGTAGCGCACGATCTCACTGTACGAGACGTGCGCGGCGTTCCCCTATTTCACTTGCTTCGGCGTCACAGCGTGTAATCCTGGTCCTATGACAAAAGCCCGGGCCGCCAAGAAACTGGCCCAGGCCGCAGCCTTCGGTGGCGGGGGACTCGGACTGATTGGGGCGACGCTGTACGGCGTACTGACCGCGGAAGCGCGGTACGCCAAGCACGTCATCGGTCCGATGAAGGCTCACCCGGCCAAGGGCGACGGCCTGTACGGTCGGTACCCAGGTCGACCGATCACGCTCGCGATGATCGGCGACTCCAGTGCAGCCGGATACGGCACCTCCTCGCCCGACGAGACCCCCGGCGTACTGCTCGCCTGCGGTCTCGCCGAGCTGGCGAAGCGCCCGGTCCGGCTCGTCGACGTGTCGCGAACGGGGGCCAAGTCCGTCGACCTGGCCGGCCAGGTCGACAACGCCCTGCTCGCCGGCCCACATGTGGCCGCGATCCTGATCGGGGTCAACGACGTGAAGGCGCAGGTGCCTCCGTCCACATCGGTCCGGCTGCTCGATTCCGCCGTACGCCGGCTGCGCGCCGCGAACTGCGAGGTCGTCGTGGGCACCTGCCCGGACCTCGGCGTCGTCCGGCCGATCATGCCCCCGCTGCGCCAGGTCGCCCGCTCGTGGAGCCAGCGTCTGGCTGCCGCGCAGACGATCAGCGTCGTCGAGGCTGGTGGCCGCACGGTGTCAATGGGCTCCTTGCTGAGCGAGGCTTTCCGCACCAACCCGTCGATGTGGGGCCCGGACAACTTCCACCCGTCGGTCACCGGGTACGCCGCCGCGTCGGCCGCCTTGCTGCCATCGGTGGCCGCCGCGATGGGGATCGGGCCGGAGTCGTACGTCTATCCGGAGCCGTTTCGGGGCGAAGCGGTGCTGCCGATCGCGGAAGCCGCAGTACAGGCTGCCCGGACCGCCGGCACCGAGGTCGCGGCGACTGAGGTGGCCGGGCACGAGCGCGGTCCGCGTGGTCGCTGGGCCGAGCTGCGGCATCGCCGGCGCCATCCCAAGGTCGAGGTCGAGCGGGTCGAAGAGGCCGCCGGCGGTACCGCGAACGCAGTACCCGTTGGGAAATAGCGCGTCCGCTGAGCGTTGACTTTCATGAAGAAGGGCTTGCACGCAACGTCTTCCTGATGCACAGTCGAATGACTACGCGATACCCCGGATGAAACGGGAGGCGAAGATGGGCTTGAACCACTCCGAGGAGACGCACCAACGTCTGGTGGAGAAGGTGCCCAGGTGCACTGGACGTGAGATGGCCGAGTGGTTCAGGTTGATGAACGACGGACCGTCGTTCCTGCGCTTCGACGACAGAGTGAGATGGCTTTCCAGCGAGTACGCCCTCGCACACGGGCACGCCACAGCCATCGTCCATGAGTACGACCTCGCCAAAGCGCACAGGCGAATGGGCTGACGAGCCGAACAGGAGACCGAATTTCGCCGGAGACCTGCCCTTTCAGGTGGAGGGGCAGGTCTTCGCTGTTTCCTCGGAACCCCTCCTGAGGGATGCTCACTTTCCGCACTCGACTGACTACTGAGCGTCAGTTAGGCTGCGGAGATGAACATTCGACGGGGAATTCTCCTGGCGGTTGCCGGTCTGTGTACCGCGTCAGCGTTCGTCGGCGGCTCAGCTGTTGCCACTGCGCAGGCGCCGGCGACGGTCTCGGCGACCACTCATTTCGAAACCTATGGCGCCGAGGGCGTCTCGGCCTGGGGCGAGGTCACCGTGCCCTCCGGCGACAAGGCCCGGGTGCAGGGCTGGATCAGGGACGACAAGTGCGACCGCCGCAACGCCGCGGTCAAGGTCACCTTCGACTATCCGCTCGTGGGGACCGACAAGACGAAGTACTTCGTGAACAACACCGACGGCAGGTGCGGCCCGGATCGGCTGAAGTCGTTCGACACGGCGCAGGCGACGGCCAACCTGCAGAACATCTACATCACGGAGTACACCGACAACTGGTGGAGCTCGGAGACCTGGGGCGCCAAGGTCAAGGTCTGGTCGCACTAGCGCGGGGCATGACGAAGGCCCGGCTCCTCCACCTGAAGGAGCCGGGCCTCGTTTTGGTCAGCTAGCTGTGTCAGTTCCCGCGAAGGATGGCGAGGATCCGCAGCAGGTTGATGTACAGCCAGACCAGCGTGACGGTCAGGCCGAACGCGGCCCGCCAGGCCTCGTTCTGCGGCGCTCCGGCGGCGACGCCCCGCTCGACCAGGTCGAAGTCGAGGATCAGGTTGAACACCGCGAGGCCGGCGCCGAGCGCGGCGAACAGCAGGCCCATCGCGCCGAACCCGCCGATGCCGCTGTGGTAGCCGAGCAGGCTGGCGACGAAGTTGATCAGCAGCACGCCGGCGAAGGCCATCGTGGCGATGATGACCATCTTGGTGAAGCGCGGCGTCACCTTGATCGCGAAGTACTTGTACGTCGCCAGGGTCAGCGCGAACGTCACCATGGTCGCCAGGACGGCCTGGACGATCACATCGGAACTACCGACGTACCCGGCGATGAACTTGCTGAAGATCCCCAGGAACACGCCCTCGGCGGCGGCGTACGCCATCACCAGGACCGGGTTGATCCTGCGCGAGAAGGACAGCACCATCGCGAGCACGAAGGCGACCAGGGCACCGGCGACGAACACCGGCGTGACCAGGTTCTCCGGGGTGCGCCACCACGACAGGGCCGCCGCGACGACGACCACGCCGAGCGTGATGCTGGTCTTGACGATGACGTCGTCCAAGGTCATCGGACGGCTGTTGGCGGGGGCACCTTGGTACTGCTGGCCCGGCATTCCGGGTCCGCCGTACTGGCCGGGCTGACCGTAAGGACCCGGCTGACCGTACGGAGCTGCCCCGGGATAGGCCTGGCCTTGGCCAGGCGCAAACGCACTCGACCGGTTCAGGACCGGGTTACTGCTCTGCATGTCATCCTCCTGATAACCCACTGTGGGTCGTACCTGGATACTACGGGCCCACCCTTAACAACGCCTGAGGATCAACCAGGTGTTCCCCAAGCGATATCACCCGGTAACGTCCTTCTCCCCGAGCATCCGCAACCGCTCGGCCGCCAGCGGCGGCGCTCCGAGCAGCACCCACCGGATCCGGGCCCGGAACCGCGCCGGCCGGTGGGCCGCGTGCAGCGTCAACCACGCCACCACCCGCTCCCGCCCGACCGCCTCGACAAACGCCGTGTCCGCCCGCCGGCTCATCCAGCGGCACCAGAAGAAATTCATCAGCATCTGGACAGGCACCATGACCACATAGGCGCAAGCCAATGCCAGCAGCAGCGACAACCAGTAGTTCTCGACGAACCGGCCGGCGAGCAGGATGGCGACAATGCCCACGACGCCGCCGAGAACCGTCATAGCCACCTTGAGTCGCCTGCGTCCTCGCGCCGGGCCGAGCCGCGCCTGTACGAGGCCCTGGACGATGACCAGCTCCTGCTCTTCCTCCGTGGAGAACTCGTTCACATGGTCATGCACTGTGAGCGTGGCTACCCCATGGCTGTTCTCCTGCAGCCGGATGCAGTCCTCCCCGATCACGCCTTCGACCCAGTTGATCGTCGGCATCGGGTAGCCGATGCGGCCGGCCCACTCCCCGACGCGGAGGAACATCTCTTGCTCATTCACCTGCGCATGGTGACGTACGGCGGCCGGTCGCGGCTAGTGGGTTGGCCGGGCGTACCGGCGTACCGGGTGTGGGCGCGGTGCGGCGTCGTACCTGTATGGGCAAGTACGACGCCGGGACCGGTGGCCACCCAGGATGTGGTTCTTCCCGCAGGCCAGTTCTGGGGTTATCTCATGGGTTACGCAGAGTGCTCTCCTGCGATGCGAGGGCCGCGCCGACCTGGTCGGCGAGAGCGACAGCGACCAGCCGCTGCTCGAGGTCGGGGCGCGAGATCCGGCTCGCCGCCGTCAGCAGGAACCGGCCCTGGACGACACCCGCGTGCTGGACGACCAGCTCGATCTCGGCATCGGTCGGCAACCCGTCGCGCTCGACCTTGATCAGCCGGTCCCGCCGGGAGACCGAGCCGTCCGGGTTCAGCTGCGGCGAATGCTCACGCTTGCCACCGGCAAGGAACCGGCAACCGTCGATACGCAGTACGGCGGTGAGCTCCGTCCGCACCTGATCGATCACCTCAGCCGTCGACCCACCAGCCGCGATCGCCTGCGAGGTGGTCATGACGCCGGCCAGATACCCGGTCTGCCGGCTGGCGCGAGCTTGTTGCCGCCGGCCCCAGATCGCGATCTCGGTCACCGCCGCGCCGATCACCACCAGCAGGATCGTCGTCTCGATGTCGTCCTGGTTCTCGATCGTCAGCCGGTTGTAAGGCACCGTCAGAAAGAAGTCGAACCAGACCGCACTGGAAACCGCCGCCACCACCCCAGCCGGCCGCACCCCGAACGACGCCACCGCCACGATCACCAGCACCAGCAGCAACGCCGCATTGGCATTGTCAAAACTGTGCCTGAACGGCGAAACCGCCGCACAAATGATCAATGGGGCGAACACCGCGCCCGTCAGCACCGGATTCCGGTAACTCTCCACACCCTCATTGATACGCCCCACGGCCCAACAATCCAACGCTTCTCACCAGACTCTGACAAACTCCCCTAACCTGACCGGATGACGTCCGACCAGGTGCAACCCGTCGAACGCACCCGCCCGCTGCAGGAGGCGGACGAGCGCGCGACTCTGAACAGCTTGCTCGACTTCCTCCGGGCCACGGTGGTGAACAAGGTCGCCGGCCTCACCGACGAGCAGGCGTCCACCCGCTCCGTCCCCGCCTCGGCCCTGAACCCCGCCGGCCTGGTGAAACACCTGACCGGCACCGAACGCTTCTGGTTCGCCATCGACTTCGCCGCCCAGGACATCGAATGGCCCTGGCCCGACGACAACCCCCACGGCGCCTTCACCCTCTCCCCCGACGACACCCTCGCGTCCCTGGTCGCCGCCTACCAAGCCGAATGCACCCGCTCCCGCGCCGTAGTAGCCGCCGCCCCCTCCCTGGACGACCCAGCCCAAGGCCAAGGCATGACCTTCAACCTCCGCTACGCCCTCAACCACATGATCGAAGAAACCGCCCGCCACCTAGGCCACCTAGACCTCCTCCGAGAGTCCATCGACGGCTCCACCGGCCAATAAGCTCGGGCCCGTAAGCCTTCTAGTGGGTTGGGGTCAACGGATCAGACGCTGGCCGAAGTACGCCGGCAGCGGACCGTGGCCGTGGGGTAGCTACCAGATGTCGACCGCCATCAAGGTGATCTCCACCGAAACCTTGAGAAGCTGATGGCTCGGGTGGAAGGAACACCAGGTCTCCATGCCAACGGTCGTCCGGAGTGGCTGGACGAACACCGAAGCGGACTCGGCGACCACTACGTCGTGGTCTTCGGACCCCCAAGACGTGCACTACCGCTGTGTGGTGGTCAGCGAACTCGCCGGAGAGCTCGCGGGGTTCTACTCCCTCGACCTGCCCATCCGTACCTTCCACCAACTGCCGGACATCTCTCCGGCGGCACTGGTGAGATTCGCTCACGGCTATCTCAGCGCGACTGAGCACATCCCTCTCGACGCCTCACGGCAGAAAACTTGGGATGCAGACGAGTAGCCCGGCATACGATCGGTCCCGTGACCGATTCTGCTGCCGAACACGTCGAGCTCGAGCGGATGGTGGATGCGTTCTTCTCGGCCTTCACCTCTGGTGAGGGCGTTGGGGCACGCCTTGATGTGCTGCGGCAACTCCTCATCCCCCAAGCCGTGATCGTCCGGACCTGCGGCGGCGAGCCGGCCGTCTACGGCGTCGAAGACTTCATCGCCCCACGGCAGGCGCTGCTCGAAGGCGGCACGCTGACCGGCTTCCATGAATGGGCTCTTGGTGGAAGTACAGAAGTCTTCGGGGACATCGCCCACTGGTGGGGCAGTTATGCCAAGGAAGGTGTGCAGGACGGCGTCGCCTTCACGGGTCGCGGCAGGAAGACCATCCAATTCATCCGTACCACCGAAGGCTGGCGAATCTCCGCCGCCGCCTGGGACGACGAACGCCCCGGCCTCACCATCGACTAGTCGAACGGCCCACGCGTCCCACTCACCTCGTGCTTGAGCACCTGTACGTCCTTCAGCTCGAAGTGCTCCGTCGCCGCCGGCGCGATCGCCCGCCAGGCATCCAGCGCCTCATGCGATTCCCAGTACTCAAAGAGATTGACCCGCCCCGGCTCCACCGAATCCGCCGAGATCGACACATCCAAACACCCCGGATACTCCCGCGCCCGCTCGACAATCACCCGATGCGCCGCAACGGCCCGCTCCCGCACCTCCGGATCGACGTACACCTTGCCCGCCACGATCACCCTCACACTCCACTCCTTCCGTCACCAGTACGACGTACAGGCGCAGCCGAAACGGACAACCTCAGCCAATGACTTCCTTCGTACCTCAGTGGT
Organism: Kribbella ginsengisoli; assembly: GCF_039537185.1. NCBI lineage: Bacteria > Bacillati > Actinomycetota > Actinomycetes > Propionibacteriales > Kribbellaceae > Kribbella > Kribbella ginsengisoli. The sequence goes on from NZ_BAABAA010000002.1 coordinate 234,426, forward strand.
CGGTCGAGCCGGAACGCATCCCACAACTGATGGACCTCTTCGGCTCGGCCTGGTGGACAGCAGACCGCACTCCCGACGACCTCAGCCAGATGCTCCGGGAATCAGACCTCGTGCTGGCCCTGATCCATCAGCCGACGGATCGCCTCGTGGCCTTCACCCGAGTCCTCACCGACTACACCTACCTGGCAATGCTTCTGGACGTAGTCGTCGCCGACGCTTTCCGCGGCTCCGGCCTCGGCGCCGCCCTCATGGACGCCGTCATCCAGCACCCTCGGCTCACCGGCGTACAGAGCATCGAACTCGTCTGCCAACCCGACCTCGTCCCCTTCTACAACCGCTGGGGCTTCACCACCGAAGTCGGCAACTCCCACCTGATGCGCCGAACCACAAACCCACGCCTAACCTCGAGGTCCGGCTAGTCGCCCACGAACCGGAGCGTGCTCCCTGGGCTGTCTCGGCACGTCAGGGCGAGCGCACGGAGACGCAGAAGCCCTTTGCGCTGAAGGTCGCTAGTGGCAGAAACAACCAGCCGATCGATTTCCACGATCAGTCTGTCCATCTCAGCCGGCGAAAAGCTCTTGTCGTCGAACGGCTCGACCTGGCTGAGTACGGGGTACTCGGCAGCATCGACCGGGACCAACTCATCGAAGTCCCCAGCAGCATCAAACGTGCCACCAGCAGGATCCGGCAGTCGAACCACTGCGCCGCCGGCACCCACAAGCTCCGCACGAATACCCACCCGGACATCATGCCCGGCTGGTGTGAACCAGAGCAGAAATACAGCTGCGGGATGCGAACGGAGGACGGGGTCGTGGTCGATCCCCGTGGAGCTACGAAGCCTGGAGTGGTCAGGCTGGGGTGAGGAGGCAGAACTCGTTGCCTTCTGGGTCGATCAGGACTGTCCACGGGATGTCGGTCTGGCCCAGGTCGGCGGGGGTGGCGCCCAAGGACAGCAGTCTGGCCGTCTCAGCCTCCATGTCGTCGCTCGGGTAGGGGCGGAGGTCCAGGTGGACTCGGTTCCAGACGGTCTTCTCGTCGGGGGTGCGGATGAACTCCAGGTATGGACCTACGCCCTTGGCGGAGCGCAGTACCGCGCTGTGGTCGGTCACCTCGTGCAGGGTCCAGTCCATCGCCTCACCCCAGAACCGAGCCATGGCTCGCGGATCCACACAGTCCACCACCACAGCCGCAATCGGCCCGGTGTCCCGGTAAATCGCCCGCGGCTCCAGCACACAAAACTCGTTGCCTTCCGGATCAGCCATGACCGTCCAGGGCACGTCGCCCTGCCCCACGTCGGCGAGCGTTGCGCCGAGCCCCTCAAGACGCGCGACCAACTCCTCCTGATGCTCTACGGAGGTGGTAGCGAGATCGACATGCACGCGGTTCTTCACCGTCTTCGGCTCCGAGGAGACGACGAGGTCGATGCAAACGGCGACAGGATCGGGATAAACAAACCCCTCCGGCTCAAGATTGGTCACCCCAGGCGCTTCACTGGAGATCCCCCACCCAAGCGCCTCCGCCCAGAACCTCCCCAACGCCGAGTCATCCCGAGCCTTCATATTGATCTGCACCAGCCGCATCGCCATGCCGACGATGCTAACGGCGAGCACTAGGTGCCCGGGACGGGATTCGAACCCGTATGCCTTTCGGCTGCGAGGTTTAAGTTCGACCCGACCCATCCCCGACCGTCCGTGGTCGTTCATCTGAGTCGTGGACACCTCGGCCGGTACCCCTCCGATCACGGGTGAACGGGAACGAACTGCAACCGCAACTGCAACCGTTTGGGGGCATAGGTAACCCCTCGGCGGTCGACCCTGCCTCCAGCCTCGTAGCACTGTCACCTTGCGGTGCAGGCGGATTTTGGGGACTGCGTCTGGATATGAAAGTCGCCGAGGGGTACGACAGCCAGATTAGGGCAACAAGATCTCGCGCCGCTAGAGCTGACACTTACGTGTCAAGCACACGTGCCGCGTTGCGCCTCGTTGCGAACTCGGGGCAGCATGGTCGGCAGGCGTCGCCCAAGGCTGCGCAAAGGTCGCACTCGGCGGGCTCAGGCCGATGCCGGGTACTCCGGTTGCTGCGGTTTGCTGCTGCAGTTACAGCGGAGGTTCGGCAAGACAGAGGGCAGTCTCCAGTCGCCGGCACCGGGGCCACGGAGACCCCGGCACCATTGCATCACTCCTACTTCTTCGGGCGACGCTCGAACAGCGCCCGAGCGATCGCGGGCAGGTCACGCCGATGGGCGCGCTTGATGATTGCCAGCCCAAGCAGTAGCTGGACGAGGCCAAGCATCACGGCCGAAAAGCCAACGCCAACAGCGAGCTGCCAGAACGCGGGAAACCATGAACCGGTTGCGGACAACACGAAGCATCCCCTCCAGGGGCTTTCGTGCCGTCCGCTGAACGTGTCGGTGGGCTCGGATTGCCCTTCGGCTCAACGGAGAACGACACTTTGCGTCGAGTTGTCTAGCGATAACCGATGCCACAACGTTACACCACCTGCCGCGAGGTCTAAGTTCGATCTGGCGTCGTTCGATGATGTTCGCCCTCGTCCATCCAACGCTCATCGTCGTGCTTCGAGGCTGTCTCCCAACTGGGCCGTACGGCATTGAACTGCAACCAGAAGTACAACCAGGCGGCGATATGACGCGCCCCCGGTCGGCGGCCAGCCGGTTGGTGGGAACCAGGGCAGGCATCGCCCACGCAGTCGGAGGCGCATCCTGCTATACCGTAGTCGGGGAAGTTCAACAACCCGACGCCTGGAATCGGGCTGCACTGAGGGGGACGCTTGAGATGCGTTTGCTTTCACTCGATTTTGATCCTGTTTATGGAGAGGACACGACTCGATCGCGTTTTGCCAGTGGTATCAGCGTCTTCGATTACGATGTGGTGATCTGGGATCCTGCTCGCAGTATGGATGCGTACATTCACGGGTACGAACAGGATTATCAAGGACTTCCAACGCTGTCGGATGCCAACTCCGTCCGGATTCAAGCTGATGTGAAGCGACGACGCCTGGAGTTTGTGGAATTCATTAATTCCGGTCGAACGCTCGTCGTTATCGTGCGTCCTCCGCAGGAATGTCAGATCGATACCGGAAAACGAACGTATTCCGGCACAGGGCGAAACCGTGTGACAACGACTCATGTCGAAAAGTTTAACTTGATGTCAGCCTTGCCTATGCAGGCCCCACAGTTCAGGACAGCAAGAGGCAATCGCATATCTTTCACCGGAGACAATTCAATTGTCGCCTTACTTAGAAAATATAGAAGCTTTCTTGTATATGAAGCAGTGATATCAAACTGTCCTGGCGTCACATTGGCGCACGTGGCGAACACGGACCTTGTGCTTGCCTCGATGCAGCGAAGCAAGACGGCCGGCAACCTTGTTCTGTTACCAGCAATCGATCTAAAAGCTGACTACGACGAGGAGTCGGAGGAACCGGAGGATGCCGGGACTTCACAGTGGGTGGATGAAGCCCCAACGTTCCAGGCGGATCTACTCGCGGCTTTGCAAAAGCTATCAGGCAGCAAAGTGCTGGAGAGGCCCGAGTGGGCCACTAGATACGCGACCGCTGAGCAGTTGCATCTCCAGTCCGAGGTAGTGAAGCAGCAGAAGAGAGTCGAAACGGCGCGCGCAAAACTCGCAAAGCTCCAGCAGGAAAAAGAGGCAGCTGAGGTCAAGGATCAACTTTTCCTGGGCACTGGACGAGCGCTGGAGCTTGAGGTTAAGGCAGTTCTCGAAATCTTAGGGGGAGACGTTACAGAACCGGAACCTGGGCGAGATGATTGGAAGGTGGCATTCCCTGAGGGCCAGGCGGTCGTTGAGGTTAAGGGCGTGGGTAAGAGTGCCGCTGAGAAGCATGCTGCGCAACTGGAGAAGTGGGTTGCCGGTGCACTGGAGGAGACAGGCGCATCACCGAAAGGCATTCTCGTCGTAAATACTTGGCGGGAAGTTCCATTAAGTGAGCGCGCCGGGGTGGATTTTCCGGATCAGATGATTCCTTATTGCGTTAGCCGTAACCACTGTCTTGTAACCGGTTTGCAGCTATTTGTCATACGTGACCAGGTCACAAAAGATCCGAGTCAGGCTAACTACTGGCGTGAGAAGCTACTCGAAACCGCTGGCGTCGTTACGGGGTGTGAAGATTGGCGAGCAATCATCCAAGAGTCCAAGTCTGACCAGGAAGCATGACGAATCAGCCGCCCGGCGACTACTGACACCTACGTGTCAACCGCACGGGCAGACCTGCCGCATCGTCCCGATAGCTGCCGACCTTAGGTTCGGTGCGGGTCAAGGGTCGAGCTTGCTCGATCGCGGAGCGACGCCGGAGGCGCTCTTGAGGCGGGCCGGGCCGGACCGCCCCTCCCATGATTGCTAGCGAGACGATGCGGCAGCCAAGGTGAGACGGCGGGCCGCCTGGACCACGCGGCCGACTGGCCGGCCTTTTCGTCAGGAACCACGGACAGGGTGTCGGACCGTTGGATGGCGAGTTCTGCTGTCTGAGACCGGCACCCTTTGGCACGTGCGCGCCAAGCCAACGGGGGACGGGGCCGACGAGCCCTTAGGCGAGGAGCCGGAGGCTGCCGCGCTCCCCGGTCCTGTGGTGGCGGCGCGCTTTCGGGCCCTGGAGGGCCCGTCTTGAAGACGTAGAGAAACTTGTCAGGTCGGGCGGTAGTCAACGCGGCACTCGATGGTGGATGATGTCGCGACATCTGCGACATAGGTGGGGACCAGGTTCGTGTCGCGATGTACGCACAAGGGGGAGTTATGGCTAACGCAACTGAGCTGAGCAGCCGAGACAAGCAGCTCATTTCCGATTTCAAAGAAATAACACAAGCGGCCGAAGACGTCGCTAAGGAGTACGCCGAGGCGGGGGATGGCGAATCCCCCAGGCAAAGACTACTCAAAACTGGCCAGCAGCTATTTAAGAGTCTGGCCGCCTGCATCCCTATTCGCCTACAACCTGAACGCTTCCCCTTGACGGCGTCTTGGTACGATATCGACCTAGCACCTAGTCCCCTTGTCTGGAAATCAATAGACACGACAAGGCTCGCTATGTCCGCCGCTTCATTCTCTGCTATTGCTGGATCCATCGAATGGACCCTTCTCGGGCGATCACTTTCGGAATTCACGGATCAACTGTCTCGATTCGTTCCGATGCTTCGCTCTGCCGCCCCCGAGGAGCAGGGGGCCAGATTGCTTGACCTGCAACATCGCATAGACAATGCCCGCGAGGCACTCGCAAGGGTAATGCCCATCATTCGCGATGAGGAGTCGAGGCTTGACAGAATAAGACAGTCTGAGGCTGCAATCCGAAAATCTGAACAGGATGCGAAAGCTGCAGCAAGGCGAATCGCGGAAGCTGAAGAGAGTGCGGAGAAAGCCGTTGGCAAGGTCGCAGACCTGGAAGTGGCGCGATTCTTTCAAGAATACGCCCGAAGCAGGCGGCTCGCCTATAGACTATGGTCCGGCGGCCTCAGTCTAAGCCTTCTTGCAACGCTGGCCGTTGGCGCGTACACACTTAAGGAGTTCCCGCCTCGTCTAATTGCAGACGAAATCTCTAGATGGGCGATTATTGCACCTCTTTTGATATTGACAGGCTACGCTGCGCGGCAAGCGGGATACAATCGACAAATCGCTGAATGGTCAGAGATGACATTTCTGCGCGCACGCTCGATCGATGCCTTCACGATGCGGCTACCCGAGCAGGAGGCCACTGACACCCTGCATAAGTTCGGCATGCTTGTTTATGGCAGCGAGTCGAAGGCCCGGGACGTGGAGTCTGCAGACGATGTGACCACGCAGGGATTGTGGGCGAAGCTGATCAGCGGAAAGCAGTAGCAGACCGCTGGAGTGCTTGCCCTGGCCTGAGGTGTGCTAGAACAGTGGCGTGGAGCTTCTTCATCAAGGCAAAGTTCGCGATGTGTACAGCGATCGGCCGGGGGAGGTGATCCTCGTTGCGACTGATCGAGTGTCGGTCTATGACGTGGTGTTGCCTACGCCGATCCCCGATAAGGGCAAGCTGCTGACGAGTCTCTCGTTGTGGTGGTTTGAGCAGCTCAATGACGTGATGCCGAACCACGTCATCTCAAGCACCGATGTGCCGGCCGAGTTCGCTGGACGCGCTGTGCGCTGTCAGCAGGTGGACATCATCCAGGTCGAGTGCATCGCCCGCGGCTACCTCGCTGGCCTTGGCTGGGATGCGTACCAGGAGAGCGGCAAGATCTCTGGAGTGGCTATTCCTCCGGGCCTCAGGGAGGGCGACAAGCTCCCCCAGCCGGTCTTCACGCCAACTACGAAGACTGCGCCTGAGGATGGTCACGACGAGCCGATGACCTTTGAGGAGGTCTCGGACGCTGTTGGGCCAGAGTTGGCCAAGACGCTTGAGGCCAAGACGCTGGAGCTGTTCACGCGGGCTACCGAGATCACGGCTGGTCGCGGGGTGCATTTGGCTGACACCAAGTTCGAATTTGGCCTAGCGAAGGACGGGACGCTAGTTCTGGCCGACGAGGTCCTGACCTCGGACTCGTCTCGCTACTGGCGCGATGAGGACTGGAAGCCTGGACAGCGGCAGATCTCTTACGACAAGCAGTTTGTGAGGGACTGGGCACGCGATCTGGGCACGTGGGACAAGACTCCCCCAGGGCCTGAGATTCCGGCAGAGGTCGTCGATGAGACGCGCGCTCGCTACGTTGCGATGTACGAGCGGATTACAGGATTGAAGTGGGACTGACTGTGGCTACATGGGAAGAGATCCAAGAAGCTCGCTTGCAAGAGGTTCTAGTGCTGCAAGCTGTGCATCATCGACTCCTTGCCGCGAGAGAACGAGGGATCGACCCTGATCCCTACGACCTCGAGGTAGCTCGCTCGGTCAAGGCCACCGGCCTTGGCGGCATCGACCGAGTCAACGCGCGGGACGATTACTAGACCTTCGCGCGCGGTTCTGCCTATGCTGGCGGTGTTCTAGAACACCGATTGAAGAGTTCGAGGTTTTGTCATGCCCCCGAAGCTGGTGCGTCCCGCGCCGCCGTACCTGCAGATTGCCGACGCGATCCGTACCCGGATCTCCAACGGTGAACTGCAGGCCGGCGACCGCGTGCCGTCCGTACGAGCGCTGATGCGCGACTATGGGGTGGCGATCGCGACTGCGCAGCGGGCATTGACCAGCCTGCGAGCGGAGGGATACATCCGGCCAGAGCGTGGTGTCGGGAGCATCGTCACGACCGAGGACGAGCGCGGCCGGGCAGCCAATGACCGAGTCGACAAGTCCCGGCGCACGGGCAAGGTCTACCCGACCGGCCAATACGCCAAGATCACCCATGCGGCGCTCGACAAGGCGGGCGAACAGGTCGCTGACGCGCTCGGACTCAAGGCCGGCGACCCAGTGATTCGGCGCGTGCGAGTCACTTATCGCGCCGACGACAAGCCGATCTCTGCCTCAACCTCTTATTTCAAAGGCGATCTGGCCGAGCTCGCTCCGCTATTGCTGAGCGCCGAGCGGATTCGCGAGGGAACTTTCGCGTACGTCGCCGGCGCACTCAAGCGAACCATCGACGCCTGGCAGGACCAGTTCGAGCCGGCAGCGGCAACCTCTGAGCAGGCAGCCGAACTCGGCCTCGACGAAGGCGATCTCATCCTCGTCGGACGTAACTGGATCTACGACGACACAGGGGACGTCCTCGAGTACGGCGAAAGCATCACCTACGGCCGCGTCACCTACCGCGGCCGCCTCAGCGACTGATCGCCCGGCCCTCCGTACTACCGAACAGCCGACCTCGTTGGGGTTGTAGGTTTGATTCGTGTGTTCTAGTCTCTGAACTAGAACACTCGAATTTTGGAGCACGCGATGAACGATCCGGATCGCACAAAACCCCTTCTGCTCGGCTACGTCCGGCAGCACCTGCTGATGACCCAAGAGGAACTCGCCGGCGTCAAAGATCGGCTCGCCACCTACGCCACCACTGAGGGCTTCACGATGGGACCGGTCTTCGTGGAGCAACGGGAGTCGACGCCAGCCGCCTTCGAAGCACTCGTTCAAGCCATCGGCCAGTACCAGGCAAGAGCCGTCGTACTTCCGAGCATGCTGCATTTCGCCGTGCTCGGTGCTCCGCTCGCCGTCAAGCTCACCTTCGAGCAGGCGACCGGCGCCCAGGTGTTGGTCGCCTGCCCCGTCGACGCGACTCCATAGGCCGGCAGGTGGACGTACCGGGCCCTGCACCCTGCGCCCACCTGCCGCTCCAGTTGCCCGTAGCAACCGAATCAGATGAGGCGCTATGTCCGACATCCAAAGACTCAAAGCCCAGCTCTACCAACTCACAACCGAAGCCCAGCAGGGTGCCGGAAGCCTCGGCGGCTTCCGGCAGAAGTTCGGCCAGACGGGCGCACAGGTTCAAGCCCTGATCGCCGGCTCAGCCACCGGCGCCGATCGCGACATCGCTCAACTCCTCGACGCCGCCGGACGCTCCCTCGAACAAGCCGTGGAATCTCTCCAGATCGCCGCCCACGGCTGCCGAAGCTATGCCGACCAGATCTAGCCGCCACAGTCACGCGGATGCCCTCCGAACTCCAGCGCGTAGCCCAGGCGTTGTTGGCCGCTCTCGACGAGACTCCTCGCGTCGCCGACTACCTAAGGCGAATGGCTCAGAGGTGCCGGGAGAACGCCGGCTACGTCGGTCACATGTCCAACCACCCGGCAGCCCGGCTGGCCGCAGTACAGCTGGACGAGGCGGCCCGCCGCTGCGAGGACGCAGCTCAGTACTTGGCCCAGGTACGACCAAAGGCACGCGACTGGACCGAACAGATGGTCAGGAGCGGGCGGCAGGGCCATGACCGGGCCGCGGAAGGGCCGAAGCCGCGAGCTGTCACGACGGCAGGCGAGGACCCGAGCCCGGAACGAAGTCGATCGCAGCCCACGATCAGCGATGAAGAGGCCAGGGATCTGTTTCGGAAGCTGCCAGTACGCGTTGAGCGTCGAGGCCACAGAGAGAAGACCAGCGGCCTCTGGCGAGACCCTGACGGCAATGAGCAGCCTTTACTCAGCGGCATCGACAGGCATCGAGAGATGGCTGACCGTCTGGCATTGGACAAGACGCTGGGTGACCCACCACATACCTTGGCGATCACCTCGCACGTCGAGATCAAGTTCGCGTTGATGATGCGTGAGCGCGGACTCACGGACGAGACGATCGTGGTCAACAAGAGGCCGTGCGACGGTGACCTCGGATGCGATCAGATGCTGAGCAGGTTTCTCCCGGCGGGCGGTAGTTTAACCGTCTACGGACCAGCTGGGTTCAAGCGGACCTACCGCAGTACGGAACAGGATGGATGACGACATGACAGCGACTGTTCGGGCCTTCTACAAGAACGGCGCGGGTCCTACGCTGCTGACTTCGGCCGCCGATGTCGATGCCCTGGTCGACGCGGTCCTGGCTGAGCCGTTCGAGAATTCAGTTGTCGCGTTGTACAGCGAGGCACGCCCGCTGCTGGAGTCCGGAGTACGCGATCACGAACTGCGGATCGGTATCGATGCCGAAGCCAAGGTGGGTGGCATTCGCTACGCCGGCAACGACGGAACCGGGCGCGGCGTTTGGTACGTACCGGGGAATCCGAGTCAACGCGACGAGGCGTTCTATTACTACCAAGGCCACGACGAGGGTTGGCCGCAGGACTCCGAGGTCTCTGTCGAGGACGTCCGCCGCGCAGTCGCCGAATTCCTCGAGAGCGGTGGCGACCGACCGACCGCATTCGAGTGGTCCGAGTGGCCGACGGATATTGCCTGATGGACGACATTCCGCGGGTGGTTCTCCGCGGAGGCGTCGGTATGAGCGTTGTGCCCGGGACGGGATTCGAACCCGTATGCCTTTCGGCTGCGAGGTTTAAGCTCGCTGCGTCTGCCGTTCCGCCACCCGGGCCTGCGACCAGAGGAGCACCCTACAAGTAGATCCTGGTCACGAACACAGGGTAAGCGGGTGAGGTTGCGTTGGTATGTGCGGACATCCCTTTGAGCGCATGCCGGGTGGACGGGGAAGCCACAGCTGCTCACCCCGCACGCCAGGCCTCCGTGGCGGGCGGTTCGGCGTACGGGTGGTTTACAGGTAGACCTTGCGGGGGTAGATGGCGTGGGCGCCGGCTACTCGGTCTAGGAAGAGGGCTCCGGAGCAGTGGTCTATTTCGTGTTGTAGGGCTCTGGCCTCGAAGGCGTCTGTGGTGATGGTGAGTTGGTCGGTGGTGCCGGGGAGGGTGCCGGTGAGGGTTAGGCGGGTGGCTCGTTTGACGTCGCCGGTCAGGTCGGGGACGGACATGCAACCCTCGCGGGCCTTTTCCTGGCGGGTGGCTTCCACGATGACGGCGTTGCAGAGGACGAAGACGCCGTGGCAGGTGCGGGTTTTGGGGTGGCCGGTGACGTCCAGGGCGAACATCTGGGCGGCGACGCCGACTTGAGGGGCGGCTAGGCCTACGCAGCCTGGGGAGACTCGCATGGTGGCTACCAGGTCGGCGGCCAGGGCCAGCATCACTGGGTCCAGGGGGTCGACCAGGGCGCCCTCGGTGGCCAGGACGGGGTGGGGGGCTCGGACGACCTCGAGGACGTCGCCGGTGAGGCCTAGTTGGGCGGGGCTCCAGCTGGCGACGGTCTGGTTCAGGTGGGCGGTCACCGGGGAGCTCACAGATCGTCGCTTTCGGCCGGGCGCAGGGTTACTCCGACGCCTAGTTCCTCGGCGGTGATCTCCAGGGCGCGCTGGAGCATGCCGAGCTCAGCCGCGGCGGGCAGCTCAACCTCGGCGGTCAGGACGTACAGGGAACCGCTCAGCCGCGTTGTCTGGTCGGTGATCGTGCCGCCGACGCTGGCGATCATCCGGGTCACGGCGGAGACGATCCCGGGGCGGTCGGCGCCGTGCACGCTCAGGATGAAAGGGGCGCCGATCGGGGCGTGGGCGTGTTCCGGGCCCATCTCACGGACGGTGATGACGAGTTCGCCCCGCAGCGGCTCCAGGGCCTCGCGTACCTCGGGGAACGATCCGGAGCAGACGATCATCATCGCGAAATGGCCGCGCAGGAGCGTCATCGTCGAGTCCTCGAGGTTGACGCCGGTCTGGGCGAGGGCCTCGGTGACGTCGGCGATGATGCCCGGGCGGTCCGGACCGATGACGGTGACTGCGAGCTGACTCATGGGCGGAAACTTACCCGGACCAAAGTCTTTACCCGGTCAAACTTCGGTATCCGGACGGCCCACCCGGCCACAATCCCGCCCAAAAGCTAGTTAGATTCGACCCATGGCAGGTTCAGAAGGTCCGAGGCGCAGCGCCCGGGACTGGGTGGTCGACAGCCTGAGCTTCGTCCTCGCGATCCTGATCAGCCTGGTCGCCTACGACAGCGGCCGCAAAGACCCGATCCCCGAGTGGTTGCACGATGTCGACTTCGTCCTCGGCCTGGCCTTGTGCCTGACGCTGTGGTTCCGGCGGCGCTGGCCGGTCCAGCTGGCGCTCGTCGCGGCCGCGATCTCGGCCTTCTCCGACGCCGCCGCCGGCCCGACCCTGATGATCATCCTCACGGTGGCGATCTACCGGCCGTTCCGGACCACGGTGCTGATCTTCGGCGTCAACACGGTCAGCCTGGCCATCTACATCGCTGTCCGGGACAAGCCCGAGTCCATCCAGGTGACCGCCGGCTGGGCGATCCTGATCTACTGCGCCCTGGCCGGCTGGGGCCTGTACCTCCGTTCCCGCCGCCAACTCCTCCAGACCCTCCGCGACCGAGCCGACCGCGCCGAGGCGATGGCTCTCCTCCAGGCCGAGCGCGGCCAACTGAGAGCCCGTGAGGAGATCGCCCGCGAGATGCACGACGTACTGGGCCACCGGCTCTCCCTGCTCAGCGTCCACGCCGGCGCCCTCGCCTACCGCCCAGACGCCAGCACCCAAGAGGTGGCCAGCGCGGCCGAGGTCATCCGCGCCAGCGCCCACCAGGCCCTCCAAGACCTGAGAGAAGTGATCGGCGTACTACGAGCCCCCGTCGGCGAACTCCCCCAGCCAAGCTTCGCCGACCTCCCCGCCCTGGTCGACGACTCAAGAAAAGCCGGCCTCCCCGTAGCCCTGGAACTCGATGCCCCCGGCAACCTCCCCGAGCACGTCGGCCGAACGGCGTACCGGATCGTCCAGGAGGGCCTCACCAACGCCCTCAAACACGCCCCCGGCGAGCCGGTGAAAGTAAAGGTCATCGGCTCCCCAGGCAACGGCCTCACAGTCGAGCTGAACAACCCAGCCGGCCAAGCACGACGCGGCGACGGCCAAGGCCTGATCGGCCTGACCGAGCGCGCCCAGCTGGTCGACGGCCGGCTCGAACACGGCCGTACCCCCGAGGGCGAATTCCGTCTCGCCGCTTGGCTACCGTGGCCCGCATGACCATTCGGGTGCTGATCGTGGACGACGACCCGCTGCTGCGGGCCGGCCTGCAGCTGATGCTCGGCGGCGCGCCGGACATCCGCGTGGTCGGCGAGGCCGGCGACGGCAGCGGCGTACAGAGCCTGATCGACAAGCTCTCCCCCGACGTCGTGCTGATGGACATCCGGATGCCGAACACCGACGGCCTGACCGCGACCGAATCCATCCGCAGGCGGCCGGGCGCCCCCGAGGTCGTCATCCTGACCACGTTCGACGCCGACGAGCACGTACTCCGCGCGCTCCGCGCGGGCGCCGCCGGCTTCATCCTCAAGGACACCCCGCCGGCCGAGATCGTCGAGTCCGTACGCCGGATCGCCGGCGGCCAGCCGGTCCTCTCGCCAGGCGTCACGAAGCGCCTGATCACCCGCGTCGCCGCCTCCGGCCAGGACCAGCGCAAGAGCAAGGCAGCCGAACGCCTCAAGGACCTCAACGACCGCGAACGCGACATCGCCGTAGCCGTCGGCGAGGGCAAGTCGAACGCCGAGATCAGCGCCACCCTCTATCTCAGCATCCCGACCGTGAAGACGCACGTCTCCCGCATCCTCACCAAACTCGACCTGAACAACCGCGTCCAGATCGCCCTCCTCGTCCACGACGCCGGCCTCCTCGACGACACCCGCTGATCACCGACCTTTCACCTGCTCGGGCAACTCCCAGAGGCTGATTCGCATTAGCCTCTAGGAGTTTCGTCCGCCCTTGGAAGGTTTCAAATGCGCCTGCTCGTCGGAGGTCTAGCTCTAGCCCTGCTCCTCCCCGCCCTGCCAGCCCAAGCCGTAGATCAGGCCATAGTCGTCACAGACCCGGCCGCGTACGTCGACCCACTGGTCGGCTCCGCCCGCGACGGAACGACCTGGCCAGGAGCCGTCCGCCCGTTCGGCATGATCTCGTGGAGCCCCACGAGCACCCGCGGCGATCAGACCAGCACGGGTGCCGCCAACGGATACCAGTACGACGTGACGCGGGTGCGCGGCTTCGCCCTCACCCACGTCAGCGGCGCCGGCTGCAACCCGGGCGCGGCCGGCGACATCCCGATCATGCCGTACGTCGGTACCGTCGACACCTCCCCCACCGCCGACACCAAAGACGCCAAGTACGCCAGCGACTTCAGCCACGCCGACGAGATCGCCAAGCCCGGCCGGTACACCGTGAAGCTGGCCAACGGCGTCAAGTCCGACCTCGCCGTCACCACCCGAGCAGGTGTCGGCGACTTCGCCTTCCCGACCGACGGCCAGCCGAACCTGCTGTTCCGTACGTCGAACTCGCTCAACGGCAGCGAGGACGCCGAGATCACCATCGACGCGGCAAACCGCAAGGTGACCGGCTCGGTCCTGACCGGCGCCTTCTGCGGACGTCGCGCCAACGGTGGTACGAACAACCGGAAGACCTACTACCGCCTCTACTTCACCGCCTCTTTCGACCAGCCGGTCGTTGCCACCGGCACCTGGAAGGACGGCACGATCACCCCGGGCGGCACCCAGACCACGGGTGGCGAGGGCTACGCGACCGGCGCCGACCGTGCGGGCAAGGGTTCAGGGGGTTACGTCAGCTTCACCCCCGGCGCCAAGGTCAAGATGCGGATCGGCATCTCGTACGTGAGCGCGCAAGGCGCTGAGGACAACCTCGCCGCCGAGATCCGCCCGGACGCGACCGTCAACCGGATCGCCAACGACGGCTACAAGGACTGGAAGAACGAGCTGCAGAACGTCCGGATCACCGGCGGCAGCGACGCCCAGCGCAACACCTTCTACACCGCCCTGTACCACGTACTCCTGCAGCCGAACGTGTTCAACGACGTCGACGGCAAGTACCTCGGCAGCGACCAGCAGATCCACGAGCTGGCGCCGGGCCAGCGGGCGCAGTACGGGACGTTCTCGGGGTGGGATCAGTATCGGGCGCACATCCAGCTGCTCGCGTTGCTGAAGCCGGAGATCGCGGGTGACTTCGCGCAGTCGATGTACCAGTTCGCCCAGCAGAACAAGGGGATCTGGGATCGCTGGCTGCACAACAACGGCCCGACGCACGTGATGACGGGCGACCCGGCCGCGCCGACCCTGGCGACCTTCGCGGCGATGGGGGTCACGAACTTCGATGCCGAGGGCGCTTACGACTCGCTCGTCCACCAGGCGACGATGCAGAACGCCGATGCCGAGAACGATGGCGGCTGCCCAGGACAGTGCACCGGGCAGCGGCCGGCGCTCAACACCTACTTGGCAAAGCACTATGCGCCGCAGGACGCCTGCCACTGCTGGGGTGGAGCGGCGGAGACGCTGGAGAACTCGCTCGCGGACTTCTCCCTTGCCCAGTGGGGATCCCGGCTCGGCAAAGACACCCAGGACCTCGCCGATCGCGGCACGTGGTGGAAGAACACGTACGACCCGGCAGTCGGCTACCAGCGTGCTCGCAAGGCGGATGGGACGTGGCAGCCTGGGTTCACGCCGTCCACCGACGTGGGATTCGCGCAGGGTTCCAGTGCGACGTACACGTGGATGGTGCCGCAGGATGTCTCCGGCCTCGGCGCGGTGATGGGCGGCGATGCGGTCACCAGGCTCGACAGCTTCTTCCACGATGCAGCCGGCAACTGGGCGGTCAAGGGTGGCAGCGCGCTCCGCTATGACCCAACCAATGAGCCGGGTCTGCACACGCCGTGGCTCTACAACGGGCTCGGCGTCGCCTGGAAGACGCAAGCGACGACGCGCGAGATCGTCGACACCGTCTACGGCACCGGGCCGTCAGGCCTGCCGGGCAACGACGATCTGGGGACGCTCTCGGCCTGGTACGTGTTCGCGGCGATCGGCCTCTTCCCGCAGACGTCTGGGAGGGCCGAGTTGCTGGTCGGCAGTCCGCTCTTCCCGAAGGTCGAGTTGAAGCGCAGCAACGGCGTACGGCTGACCATTGAGGCGCCGCAGACGTCAGACGCCAACCAGTACGTCGAATCGCTCGCCCTCAACGGCAAGCCGCGCACCGAGTCCTGGCTGCCGGAGTCGTTCATCACCAGCGGCGGCCGGATCAACGTACAGATGGGAGCGGCACCCACGAGCTGGGGCACCGCTCCCATCGACCACTGAAAAGCAAAAGCAAGGAGGGCGGGGGAATCAGCTGTCGGTAGCCCTGCGGAACTCCTCGCGGGGAGTCTGCAGGCTACCGAGGCTGGTGACCTCACGCCGGAAGAACAGGGCGAGGGTCCAGTCCAGGATGACCCGGGCCTTGCGGTTGAAGGTGGGCACGCGGGACACGTGGTACGTCCGGTGCAGGAACCAGGCCGGCCAGCCCTTCACCTTCACGCCGTACAGCTGGGCAACGCCCTTGTGCAGGCCGAGGCTCGCCACCGAGCCGACGTACTTGTGCTTGTAGTCCTGCGGCGGCTGACCGTCGACCACGCGGAGGATGTTCGCCGCGAGACGGTTGGCCTGCCGTACGGCGTGCTGCGCGTTAGGTGCGCAGTACGCGCCGGTCTCGGACGTCAGGTCCGGTACTGCGGCGTTGTCGCCGGCGGACCAGGCGTCGCTGACCCCTTCGATCCGCAGGTTGGCCAGGCACTTGACCCGGCCGCGCTCGTCCAGCGGGAAGCCGGTCTGGGCGAGCGCCGGGTTGGCCTTCACGCCGGCCGTCCAGACGATGGTGTCGGAGTCGAACTCCTCGCCGTCGCTCAGTACGACATGGCCCTTCTCGCAGGACTCCAGCCGGGTCTCGAGCTTGATGTCCATGTTCCGCTTGCGCAGCTGCTCGACGGTGTACTGCCCCAGCTCGGGGCCGACCTCGGGCAGGATCCGGTTGGTGGCCTCGACGAGCACCCAGCGCATGTCGTCGGGCGTGATGTTGTCGTAGTACCGGGTGGCGTAGCGGGCCATGTCCTCGAGCTCGGCGAACGCCTCGATCCCGGCGTACCCGCCGCCGACGAAGACAAAGGTGAGCGCGGACTTGCGCAGCGCGGGGTCGGGCTGCGAGGACGCGACGTCGAGCCGGTCGAGCACCTTGTTGCGGAGCGCGATCGCCTCTTCGACGTTCTTGAACCCGGTGGCCTCCTCGGCCAGCCCCGGGATCGGCAGCGTGCGCGCGATCGAGCCGATCGCGATCACGATCTGGTCGTAGGCGAGCTCGTAGTCGGGGCCCTCCTCGGGCATCACCTGGGCGACCTTGCGCTCGTGGTCGACGCCGACCACGCGGCCGGTGACCACCCGGCAGCCCTTCAGCGTCTTGCGCAGCGGCACCACCACGTGCCGCGGCTCCACCGAGCCGGCCGCGGCCTCGGGCAGGAACGGCTGGTACGTCATCACCGAACGGGGGTCGACCACGGTGACCCGGATCTTGCCCCGGCGGGCGGCCTTGCGCAGGCCGTACGCCGTGTACATCCCGACGTAACCGCCTCCGACGACGAGGATGTGCGGTACCTGGGCTGCCATTGCCTTCACTCTCCCTGAGTGCTGTTCGAACTTCATGTCCACTTCAGGATACCCGGCTCGTGAAAACTTTCACAAACCATCTTCCGGGTGATCTCAACCACCGGAAGTCCCCCATCAGGGGGACCTTCGTCCCCTATCCTGCGTCCTGCCCCCGCCCACACCTAGCGCTGACCCCACCGGTAACACAACCGCAAGTCACAGTCCGGCGATCGTTTTGGCTCGGGTGAGGACCGCGTCGGTCATGGGTTCGGTGAGTTTGCCGGTGAAGGTGTTTTGCTGGCTGGGGTGGAAGCAGCCGAGGACGGTGACTTCGCCGTACGGGCCCGGTACTACGTACTCCACCGCGTGCCCGAATTTCGGACGAGGGCTGGGCACCACCCCGCCGACGGCTTGCAGCGCGTTGAGCAGCACGTCGAACCCGAACTTCCCGAGGCAGACGATCGCCCGAGTCGACGGCAGCACCAGCTCCAACTCCGCGTGGAACCAAGGCGCGCAGTTGTCGCGCTCCTCCGGCGTCGGCTTGTTGGCCGGTGGCGCGCACCGGACGGCCGCCATCATCCGCGCGCCGATGAGCCGCAGCCCGTCGCCGGCGTGCTCGCTCGTCGGCTGATTGGCGAGACCAACGCGGTAGAGCGACGCGAACAGCCAGTCGCCCGAGCGATCGCCGGTGAAGACCCGGCCTGTGCGGTTGCCGCCATGAGCCGCGGGAGCCAGGCCGGCTATCAGCACTCGCGGCGATGGGTCTCCCCAGCCAGCGATGGGCCGACCCCAGTACGGCTGGTCGGCGAAGGACTTTCGCTTGCCGAGAGCAACATCTTCGCGCCACTCGACCAGCCGGGTACACGCACGGCAGACGGACACCCTGGCGTCGAGTTCTGCCAGGTCGTCCGTCTGCGCGAGTTTGAGGACCTCGGCCGCGTCGCGTGCGGCCGGAGTACCAACTGCCGCTGGATCTTCGGGCCAGCCGGTTCCCGGTGGTACCGGACTGTCGAACAGCTCCCCGGTCAACGGGTGCGGCAGCTTCATGCCCTCAGCGTAGAGCCGATCAGCTGACCAACTCTTCGAGGACCGGAGCCGGCGCAGCGATCCGGCGAGCGGTCGGGATGGCCAGCGCCAGCAGGACCGCGGCCGCCGAGAAGGCTGCGAGCAGGTAGAAGGTGTCGGTGAAGCCGGATTCGGCGGGCAGACCCGACGGCTGGAGGTGGCCGGTGATGACGGAGCTGGCGACCGCAGTACCGATGGATCCGCCGATGGTGCGGATGTTGGCGTTCATCCCGGTGGCCGCGCCGGTCTGCTCCCGCGGCACGTTCTGCACGATCAGGCTGGTCATGGATGCGTACGCCAGGCCTAGCCCGATCCCGAAGAGCGCCGTCGAGAGCGCGAGCTGCCAGGGTGAGTCGTGGAGCCGCGCGAACAGCAGCGCCGCGACCAGACTCAGCGACGATCCCGTGACCACCTGAGCCTTCGGCCCGAAGCGCGGCGCCAACGGTCCACTGAGCGAACCGGCGACGGCCATGGTGACCAGCATCGGCAGCATCAGGAGTCCGGCCTGCGTCACGCTCGAGCCGAATCCGAAGCCCGCGGCCTTGGGGATCTGCACGAACTGCGGCACGAACGCGTAGACGGCGAACATCGCGGCGCCGAAGAGCAACGCCACCAGGTTGGTCGTCCAGACGGCCGGCAACCGCATCATCCGCATGTCGATCAGCGGGTTCTTCGAGCGGAGTTCGACGGTGATCCAGCCGATCAGCAGCACCGCGGCCGCGGCGAAGAGGCCGACCGTACGGGCCGATCCCCAGCCCCACGAGCGGCCGGTGCTCAGCGGGAGCAGCAGGGCAATCAGCCAGCCGGACAGCAACAGGGCGGCGAGCCAGTCGATCCGGCCGGGGACGCGATTCGGCGACTCGGGGACGTACCGGCGTACCAGCACTGCGGCGGTCGTGACGACGACGAGCGGGATCCAGAACAGCCAGCGCCAGCCGAGCGCCTGGACGATCGGGCCGGCCAGTACGATGCCGAGCCCACCGCCGGCCGCGATCACGGCCGACACCAGGCCGACCACGGACGGGACTCGCTCGGTCGGGAACTCGTCGCGGATGATGCCGAACGACAGCGGGAAGACCGCGCCGCCAAGGCCTTGGACAACACGAGCTGCGATCAGTACGCCGATGTTCGGCGCGATCGCCGCGAGCAGACAACCGACCGCGAGGGCGACCAGAGCAATGAGCAGCGTGCGCTCCTTGCCGACCATGTCGCCGACCCGGCCGAGCAGCGGGGTCGACACCGAGACCGACAGGAGCAGTGCGGTGAATACCCAGGTGACCAGCGCCGGGGTGGTGTGGAGGTCGTGCTGGATCAGCGGCAGGGCTGGGGTTACCAGCGACTGCAGCATGGAGAAAGCAGCCACGACGGACGCGAGCACAGCCAGCGTCGTACGTGGTGAGTTATGCCTGATTCTGGGCATGCAGAAGTCCTTCAGGAGAGTGTGGGTGTACCCCGATCTGCTAAAGTCGAGGTATGCCTCCACTATAGCGGAGGAATGCCTCCGGTTCTAGTAGATAGGGTTGCTGGGGTGACCGAGACCACAAGTGCCCGCGGAAGTCTGGGCGTCGCGATCAAGCGCCCGCACCGCGCGGACGCCCGCCGCAACTTCGACGCCCTGCTGGCCGCCGCCCGGGACGCCTTCGCCGAGCACGGCTCCGGGGCGTCGCTGGAAGACATCGCGCGCCGCGCCGGGGTCGGCATCGGGACGCTCTACCGGAACTTCCCGACCCGGCAGGACCTGTTCGACGCCGTCTACTTCGGCGAGATCGAGGAGCTCTGCCAGGCCGCGGACGAGGTCGCCGATCTGCCACCGTGGGAGGCCTTCGAGACCTGGCTGCAGCGCTTCGTCGGGTACGCCGCCACGAAACGAGCCATCTACGAGGAACTGAACCGCGACTCGGACCTGTTCCGTACCGCCCGCGAGGCGATGTACGACGCCGGCCAGCCCCTCTTCGACCACGCCCAGCAGTCCGGCGCGATCCGCCCCGACACCAACTTCGACGACGTCCTCCGCATGGTCAGCGGCCTGACCGCCGCCGGCTTCGTCGACGACGCCCAGCGCACCCGCGTCCTCAACCTCGCGCTAGACGGTCTCCACCCGCGCTAGCGCCAGGGCCACGCCGTCGAGGATGTCGTGTTCGGAGACCAGGACGCCGTCGTAGTCGAGGCGGTCGTGCAGGCGTTGGAGGATCAGGGCGCCGGCGCCGATGACGTCGACGCGGCCGGGATGGATGGCCGGTACTTCGGCGCGCGCCATTCTCGTCGAGCCCATCAGCCAGGAGGTGGTGTCGAGGAGCAGGTCGGCGGGGATCTTGGCGTGGTGGATCACGCCGGGGTCGTACTCGGTGAGCTTGAGCGCGACGGCGGCCACCGTGGTGACCGTGCCCGCGACGCCGATCAGGCAGCGCGCCTTCGACAACGGCACCACGGTCGAGTCGAGTAGTGCGTCGACGTCCTTGGTCGCGGCGGCCATCTCCTCGACCGTTGCGGGGTCGGAGTGGAGATGCCGTTCGGTCATTCGGACCGAGCCCATGTCGAGGGACTCCGACGCGATGACGCCGTCGGCGTCGCCCAGGACCAGTTCGGTCGAGCCGCCGCCGATGTCGGCCACCAGATACGGACCCGGTACCTCCAGCGCGGCCAGCCCGCTCGTCGCTCCCTGGAAGCTGAGCGCGGCCTCTTCGGCGCCCGAGATGATGTCCGGCATGACTCCGAGCCGCTCGGACACCCCGGCGAAGAACTCGTCCCGGTTGCTCACATCCCGCGCCGCCGACGTCGCGACGAACCGCAGTCGGTCCACACCGGCAGCACGCACGATTTCGGCGTACTCCGCGCAAGCGGCGAAGGTCCGTACCAACGCATCGGCTGCAAAGGCGCCCGAAGCATCGACGCCCTGCCCCAGCCGAACCACCCGCATCTGCCGATCGACCTCGGTCAACTCGCCATCGGCATAGTCCGCGATCAGCAACCGGATCGAGTTCGTCCCACAGTCGATCGCAGCGACCCGTACCGACTCCGCCTCACGAGCGGCGTCCGAATCGGCCGAGCCGCCAAGCACATACCCCTCGCCCGGCGCGGCGTCAGACACAAGGCCCCCGTCGGCCCCAGTCGGGGAGCATCGCCAGGGCCTCATCGCCCAGCGGATTCACCCCAGGCCCGGCCGCCAGCGAGTGCCCGACCAGCACATGCAAGCACTTCACCCGGGTAGGCATCCCACCCGCGCTGATCCCCTTGATCTCGGGCACGTCGTCACCGAGCGCCTCGCGCCGACGCAGGTAGTCCTCATGCGCCGACCGATACCGAGCAGCCAGCTCCTCGTCCTCCGCCAGCCGGTCCGTCATCTCCTTCATCACGCCGTCCGCCTCCAGTGTGCCGATCGCCGACGCCAGCCGGGGACAGGTCACGTAGTACGTGGTCGGGAACGGCGTGCCGTCGGGAAGCCGCGGCTCGGTCTCGACCACATCGGGCAGCCCGCACACACAGCGATGAGCGATCGAACGGATCCCGCGGGCGGGGCGGCCGAGTTGCTCGCTGACGGCCGTGGCGTCTTTAGATGACCCCGTCTCGGGTGTAACGCTCACCTGCTGCCCTTCGGTGGTGCGGTCAGTACCGGTTTGGGGGTCGGCTTCGGGGTGGCCGGTTTGGCCGGCGCGGGCGGATTGCCGGCGCCCTCGACGCTCCCCCACAGCTTCGTGTACCAGGTCGGCTTCTGCGGATCGGCATGCGGATCAGCCGGCCCCGCGGGCTCGGGCGGCGCCCCGACAGGCTTGCCGTCCGCGCCGATCACCCGGTACCCGACCTCGCCCGGCATCACCCAGCCGAGCCGCTGCCGGGCCTGCGCCTTGACGTAGGCGTCATCGTTCCAGCGCTCGACCTCTTCGCCCAACTGGTCGACCCGCGTCTCGCGATCGCGGATCTCCTGCTGCAACGCGCTGATCTGCTGATGCTGGTCGAACCAGACCCGCAGGCTCTGCGCGTACGAAACGATCAGCGCCCCGAGCACGAGCAGCACGACGGCTGCCCGGCCGGTGAGGTTGCGCGAACCCCTGGTCCGGGGCGTGCCCGGACCAGGGGTTCCCGTCGTACGACGTTTGGGCTGGTTGCCGTCCCTGCGGGCAGGCGGGCGCGACTGGCTACGACTCGTCGGTCGCGAGCCTGGGCGCGCACCTGGATCCCGGCGGGAGGACATCTCCAAAGCCTACGTCGGTCAGCCCTTGAATCGCGGGAAGGCCGAGCGACCGGCGTACCGGGCCGCGTCGTCGAGCTCTTCCTCGATCCGGAGCAGCTGGTTGTACTTCGCCGTACGGTCGGACCGGGCCGGCGCGCCGGACTTGATCTGGCCGCAGTTGGTCGCCACCGCGAGGTCGGCGATCGTGGTGTCCTCGGTCTCGCCGGACCGGTGGCTCATCATGCAGGCGAACCCGTTGCGGTGGGCCAGGTCGACGGCGTCCAGCGTCTCGGTCAGCGAGCCGATCTGGTTCACCTTGACCAGCAGGGCGTTGGCGGCCTTCTCGTCGATGCCGCGCTGCAGCCGCTCGACCTGGGTGACGAACAGGTCGTCGCCGACCACCTGGATCTTGTCGCCGAGCTGGGCGCTGAGGTTCTTCCAGCCGTCCCAGTCCTCCTCGTTCAGCGGGTCCTCGATCGACACGATCGGGTACGCCGCCACCAGGTCCGCGTAGTACGCGATCATCTCGTCGGCCGACTTCTTGCCGCCCTCGAACGCGTACACACCGTCGGTGTAGAACTCGCTCGCGGCCACGTCCATGGCCAGCGCGATGTCCTCGCCCGGCTTGAAGCCGGCTCGCTCGATCGCGACCAGGATCAGGTCCAGCGCGTCCCGGTTGCTCGGCAGGTTCGGGGCGAAGCCGCCCTCGTCGCCGAGGCCGGTGGACAGGCCCTTCTCCTTCAGCACGGCCTTCAGCGCGTGGTAGACGGTCGCACCCTGCATCAGGGCGTCGGAGTACGTCGACGCGCCGATCGGGGCGATCATGAACTCCTGCACGTCGACATTGCTGTCCGCGTGCGAGCCGCCGTTGAGGATGTTCATCATCGGCACCGGGAGCACGTGCGCGTTCGGGCCGCCGACGTAGCGGTAGAGGTCCAGGCCGGCGCTCTCCGCGGCCGCCTTGGCGACGGCGAGGCTGACGCCGAGGATGGCGTTCGCGCCCAGCTTGGACTTGTTCGGCGTACCGTCCAGGTCGATCAGGGCCTGGTCGATCAGCCGCTGCTCGTGGACGTCGTAGCCGACGATCTCCTTGTCGATGTCCTCCAGGATGGCCGTGATGGCCTTCTGGACACCCTTGCCGCCGTAACGGGACTTGTCCCCGTCACGCAGCTCGACGGCCTCGAACTGGCCGGTGGAAGCTCCCGACGGCACTGCCGCCCGGGAGACGGTGTCGTCGTCGAGGAGAACCTCGACCTCGACAGTGGGGTTACCGCGCGAGTCAAGAATCTCGCGGGCGCCGACGGCCTCGATGGTGGCCACATCTACTCCCTTGTTCACACCTGATGTCAGCCCCGAGCCTAGCGGCCAGACCAGTCGGCCCCGTGGACCGCGTCGGTCTTCAGCACTTGGGAGATCGCTCCAGGAGGCACCGACCGGACCAGCAGAACCCCGTTGGGAGCTTGGAAAACCGGCTGATCGAGCTTCGCCGGATCGATCCCGAGCAGCACGTCGACCCTGGATCGCCTGCCCACATGGCTGTTCCGGCTCGGCGCGAGGTGGACGTGGGTACGCCGCCCGGGCTGTAACCCTTCGCGCAGAATCGCCTCGAGGACTGCTTGATTCGTCCCATGCCAGAGCTCTTCGACAGGCCGAACCCGTCGCCAACTGTTCTCCAAAGCTTCACGGGTGACCGGCATTCCCGCCGCGGAGTGCCCCTGACACGCCCGAATTCGCTCTCCATCGACCTGCAGGCGCGCCTTGTCGTTCTGCTCGACGGCCGCTGCGAGCGCAGTACGGTCCATCTCGAGGAGTTTGCAGACGTCTTCGATCAGCGCCCAGCCGTCAGCACTCATCGCGAGCCCCCGCTCACCGCCTGTATGCCTGAGCAACCTCGAAATCGCCCGGCTGTCCTTGCTCACCGACTCATCATTTCAGGACGTGGCGCTGGAGTAGCTCGCGCAGCAGGTCGAGGCGCTGGTCAGCCGGGCGGTTGCGGCGGGTGACGAGGTAGTAGCGAATCGGTGGGAGGTCCTTGACAGGGATGGTTCGCACGGCGGCCGGCGTACGGACGAAGCCGTTGACGACGGCCGGGCCGACGCCGAGCCGGACGAAGTGGACCAGGAGATTCCAGCCTTCGGCCTCCACCGCGACGGTCCAGTCAACACCGGCGTCGAGCAGGCTGCGTTCGAGCTGCTGCCGATGGGGGCGGGTCTTCGGCGGTACGACGAGCGCCTCGCCATGGAGATCCTTCAGCCGGACCGTACGCCGGTCCGCCAGGCGGTGGCCGGGTCGAACCGCGAGCACTTGCGGGTACTGCGCGAGCGGCTCGCAGTCGAGGTCGTCCGGCGGGATGGTCAGCGCCGTGACCCCGAAGTCGGCGCTGCCGTCGCGGATGGCGGTGACGGTGGCGTCGGAGTCCGTCGTCATCAGCCGAAGACCGGGCTCACGGGCGAGGTAGCGGCGGAGGACCTCGCCGATGACATACAGGTATGCCCCCGAACCGGCCGCGAGGACAAGCGGTCGCGGCGGCAAGACGTCGAGCTCGTCGAGGAACGCTGCGGCCCGAGCACGGCTGTCGTTGGCGAAGGCGGCCAGCTGATCACCCGTCGCCGTCAGCAACAGCTTGCGCCCTTGGCGCTCGTACAGCTGTTTCCCCAACGTCTGCTCGAGTTTGCGGACCCTCGCATGCAGCGCGGGCTGGCTCACATGCAACTCGCCGGCCGCGTGCGTGAAGTTCCGATGCTTGGCGAAAACAGCGAAGGCTTCCAGGTCCTCAGCCACCAACCGATCCAGAATCATCACCTCAAACTATAGCTCCGGCGTCTGTTAATAGTTCTGTCGACATAGTGCCCCAGCGCACGATCACCCCATGAACAGATTGGGAATCGACATCGGCCGCGTCATCATCAACAGCCCTCCCGGCCAGGACACCGCCTTCTTCGGCGGCACCCCCGAAGCCGCCCTCCACACCCCCGCCGTCCCCGGCGCCTTCGACACCATCCCCCGCTTGGTAGACCTCTTCAACGGCCAAGCCTGGCTCATCTCCAAGTGCGGCCCCCGAATCCAGCAACGCTCCCTAGCCTGGCTCCGCCACCACGACTTCTTCCCCCACACCGGCATCCCCGCCGAAAACATCCGCTTCTGCCTACGCCGCCCCGACAAAGCCATCCACTGCGCCGACCTAGGCATCACCCACTTCATCGACGACAAGGCCGACGTCCACGCAGCCCTCCGCGGCTTAGTCCCCCACCGCTACCTCTTCGGCCCCCAAAGGTCCGTCCCAGCCGACCTCACCCACACCCCCACCTGGCCCACAGCCGAGGCCGCAATCCGCACTGACCTCGCCCCCAGCTCGGCGATCGGGCGGGCCGCTCAGGGGCGACTGGCAGGTTATTCGACCGCTAGCGCCCTGTGCAGCACCAGCGGCCGAATAACCCGCCAGCGGCCGCGGGTTGCCGGTCAACCCAACGCTCCACAAGACGGCCGTCGGGCCTGCGTCGGAGGAATTAGCCGGCTTCGGCGGTTCGTACCTGGTTGGCTAGGTGGTGGGTTGCTGTGCGGAGGGCTTGTTCTGGGTCTACGCCTAGGGACCGGGCCTGGCGGACCAGGTTCAGGAGCTCGGCTCCGATGCGGGCGTCGTCGGGTGCCGTCGAGGGGGCGGCCGCGAGTGGGGCGTCAGCGGGGAGGACCTTTGCGGCTCGGCCTAGGACTTTGTCGGCCAGGGCCAGGGCGGGGAGGGCCAGGGGGATGCCTTCCAGGACCGAGGTGCGTTGTTTTTCGGCCGCCTTGATGGATTCCCAGTTGGCTTCGACGGCGGCGGAGTCGGCCGCGGTGACGTCGGCGAAGACGTGGGGGTGGCGGCGGACGAGTTTTTCCACCAGGCCGCCGGCTACGTCGTCGATGGAGAAGCCGTCGTCTTCCTCGGCGACCTCTTCGGCGATGCGGGCGTGGAAGGCTACCTGGAGCAGGAGGTCGCCCAGTTCTTCGCGGAGGTGGATGTAGTCGCCGGAGTCGATCGCTTCGAGGGTTTCGTAGGTTTCCTCGAGGAGGTAGCGGGCGAGGCTTTCGTGCGTCTGCTCCTGGTCCCAGGGGCAGTTGCGGCGCAGGCGGTCCATCACGCGGACGAGGTCGATCAGGCGGGCGCCCGGTACGTCGTACGAGCCGT
Source organism: Kribbella ginsengisoli (assembly GCF_039537185.1). Classification (NCBI taxonomy): domain Bacteria; kingdom Bacillati; phylum Actinomycetota; class Actinomycetes; order Propionibacteriales; family Kribbellaceae; genus Kribbella; species Kribbella ginsengisoli. The sequence continues at coordinate 260,639 of NZ_BAABAA010000002.1, forward strand.
GGACGATCTCGACCTCGTACTCCGGGCGCGGCTCGCGACTCAACGAATCCGCGATGATCCGCAGCAGCGCGGGCTCGCCGTCCTCGCCGACCAGCCAGGCGACGCGGGCCCCCGACTGGGCAGCAGTCGTCAGCCAGGCCCACTGCTCGGCGACGTCGCCATCGATGTGCTGGACGACGAGTCCGGACCCGATCAGCGCCTGGACGTCAGGCCGTGAGGGTCCGGCGGAGGCGCCGATCGCAGAAGCGTCGGTGAAGACCTGCCAGGCGGCCCGGGTGAGCAACCCGGGCGCGACCCGTGGACTGGTCAGGACGACCTTGATCGAACCCGTCAAAGGCTCAGCCCTGCGGCTCGGCCGGCGGCTGCTCGCCCTGGGGCGCGGTCGGCGTCGGCGAGCTCTGCGGGGAGAGCTTCGACAGCGATCCCGAGCCTTCCTTGAGCTGGGTGCCGTCCCAGGTGCCGTAGCGGGGGGCGATGTCGACGGTGATGTTCTTCGACGCCTCCTCGATCAGCTTGGCGCCCTCGGTGCTCTGCTGCTGCGCGTTCGGCTCGGTGACCGATCCGGTGCCGCCGGCCAGCTTGATCTGACCGACCACCGCGCGCGCCGCGGCCCGCAGGAAGTCGTTGGTGACCGGGTTCGCCGCGAACTTCGGGTACAGCGACTGGTCGACGACGACCTTCATGGCCGGTTCGATCTCGGCGTCGCTGACCTTGATCGAGCGCTGGTCGAGGACCTGCGCGGCGACCTCGTTGTTCACCAGGATCTTCAGCACGGCGGCCGGGGCGATCTGCTGCTGCCCGCCGACCGCGCTCTGGATCGCGGCGGTGCTCTTGTCCAGATCGGAGACGCTGATCTCGTTGTCGCCGATCGTCGCCGCCGCGCCCGGGTGGGTGCCCGCGGCGCAACCGCCGAGCAGCAGGACCGAGGCCAGGCCCGCGCCGACTACCTGCGTCGCCCGAAGCCGTCGCGAAGTGCTCACCGAATCTCCTCGAATCTTCCAGTTCGTGGTCATACTGTCGCGCCGACCGGTTCGGCGATCACGTCGTCGATCAGTCTCGCGCACCATTGCAGCAGCTCCTGGTCGCGAAGCGGCTGACCGGCGACCGGCCGGGTGGCAGGTCTCGGCACCAGGATCGTACGCAGTTGCGGCTTGACCAGACTCTTCGGGTACAGCCTGTTCAGCCGGAGCACCTTCGAATCGGGCAGCTCGACCGGTCCGAACCGGATCAGATTGCCCTGCAGGGTGACGTCGTGCAGCCCCGCCCGGCGGGCGTGGTTGCGGAACTTCGCCACCTCGATCAGGTTCAGCACCGGCTGCGGGATGTCGCCGTACCGGTCGTGCAGCTCCTCGACCAGCTCCGCGATGCCGTCCTCGTCCCGTACGGCGGCCAGCCGCTGGTACATCTCCAGCCGCAGCCGCTGCGACGGCACGTAGTCGTGCGGCAGGTGCGCGTCGATCGGCAGCTCGATCTTGACCTCGGGCTCGTCGGCCTGGGTGTCACCCCGGTACTCCGCGACCGCCTCGCCCACCAGCCGGACGTACAGGTCGAACCCGACATCGGCGATGTGCCCCGACTGTTCGCCGCCGAGCAGGTTGCCGGCGCCGCGGATCTCGAGGTCCTTCATCGCGACCTGCATGCCGGCGCCGAGGTCGGCGTGCTGCGCGATCGTCGCCAGCCGGTCGTGAGCCGTCTCGGTGAGCGGCTTCTCCGGCGGGAAGAAGAAGTACGCGTACGCCCGCTCGCGGCCACGCCCGACCCGGCCGCGCAGCTGGTGCAGCTGGGACAGCCCGAGCAGGTCGGAGCGCTCGACGATCAGCGTGTTCGCGTTGGAGATGTCGATGCCCGACTCGACGATCGTCGTACAGACGATCACGTCGGACTCCTTCTCCCAGAACCCCTGGATGACCTGCTCGAGCTGGTGCTCGGGCATCTGGCCATGGGCGACCGTGACGCGAGCCTCGGGGACCAGCTGGCGGATCCGGGCGGCCGCCTTCTCGATCGTGTTGACCCGGTTGTGGACGAAGAAGACCTGGCCCTCTCGGAGCAGTTCGCGCCGGATCGCGGCTGTCACCTGGCCCTCTTCGTACGCGCCGACAAACGTCAGCACCGGGTGCCGCTCCTCCGGCGGGGTGGCGATCGTCGACATCTCGCGGATGCCGGTGATCGACATCTCCAGCGTCCGCGGGATCGGCGTCGCCGACATGGTCAGTACGTCGACAGCCGTCCGCAACTGCTTCAGCTGCTCCTTGTGCTCGACCCCGAAGCGCTGCTCCTCGTCGACCACGACCAGCCCGAGATCCTTGAACGCGACCTCGCCGCCGAGCAGCCGGTGCGTACCGATCACCACGTCGACCGAGCCGTCGGCCAGCCCGTCCAGGGTCGCCTTGGACTCCTTGTCGGTCTGGAACCGCGACAGCGGCGCCACGTTGACCGGGAAGGCCGCATACCGCTCGGCGAAGGTCGCGTAGTGCTGCTGGACGAGCAGCGTGGTCGGCACCAGTACCGCGACCTGCTTACCGTCCTGCACCGCCTTGAAGGCAGCCCGTACTGCGATCTCGGTCTTGCCGTAACCGACGTCGCCACAGACGATCCGGTCCATCGGCGTGACGCGTTCCATGTCGTGCTTGACGTCGTCGATGGTGGCCAGCTGGTCCGGCGTCTCCACGAACGGGAACGCGTCCTCCAGTTCGCGCTGCCACGGAGTGTCCTTGGCGAACGCGTGCCCCTTGGTCGCCTGGCGCGCGGCGTACAGCTTGATCAGCTCGCCGGCGATCTGGCGGACCGCCTTGCGTGCCCGGCCCTTGCGCTTGGCCCAGTCGCCGCCGCCCATCTTGTCGAGCGTGGGCTGCTCGCCGCCGACGTACCGGGTGACCTGGTCGAGCTGGTCGGTCGGCACGTACAGCCGGTCGCCGGGCTGGCCGCGCTTGCTCGGCGCGAACTCGATGACGATGTACTCGCGGGTGGCCTTCTGTGCGCCGGTACCAACGGTGCGCTGGAGCATTTCGGCGTACCGGCCGACGCCGTGCTGTTCGTGCACCACGTAGTCGCCCGGCGCCAGCTCCAGCGGGTCGACCGTCTTCTTGCGGCGGCTCGGCATCCGTTGCTGGGAACGCCGTTCGGCCGCCGAGCGCTGGCCGGCCAGGTCGTTCTCGGTGAGCACCGCGAACTTGATGCCCTCGGCAATGAACCCGCGATCGAGGGCGCCCTGCGAGATCTGCACGACACCCGTCGGCGGGATGCCGTCGATGCTGTCGACGGTCCGCGCGGGCAGCTCCGCCTCGGAGAACACCTCGGCCAGCCGCTGGGCCGGACCGTGTCCTTCGGTGACGCAGACGACGCGCCAGCCGTCCCGCAGCCAGCCGCGCACATCCTCAACGGCAGCAGCGGTTTCGCCGCGATACGGGTCGACCTCATGGGCCGCGACGATCCGGCTGCGGACCGCGCCGGCGTCCGGGTCGATGTCGAAGGAGACGCGCTCACCCATCGAGTCACGCAGCTCCGGCGCATCGGTCGGCGCGATCGCGAACGGCGACATGCTCCACCAGGCCAGGCCTTTGGCCAGCGCGTGGGACCGGACATCGGCCAGCGACATGTACGCCGCTGCGCCAAGGTCGATCGGAGCGTCGCCACCACCGACGGCCGCGGCCCAGGATGCCTCCAGGAACTCCTGACTGGTCGCGACCAGGTCGTGCGCCCGCGCCCGGACCCGCTCAGGGTCGCTGACGACGACGTGCGTGCCGGCCGGCATCAGGTCGACGAGCAGCTCCATGTCGTCGACGAGGACGGGCGCGAGCGACTCCATCCCCTCGACCGCGTGTCCTTCGGCGAGCTTCTCGAACAGCTCGGACAGCTCCGGGTGCTCCTTGGCCAGTACTGCGGCCCGCGCGCGCACCTCGTCGGTCAGTAGCAACTCACGGCACGGGGGCGCCCACAGGCCGTGCTGGGCGATCTCCAGGGACCGCTGGTCGGCGACTGCGAAGTACCGGATCTCTTCGACGTCGTCGCCGAAGAAGTCGACCCGCAGCGGGTGCTCCTCGGTCGGCGGGAAGACGTCGATGATGCCGCCGCGGACGGCGAACTCGCCCCGGCGCTCGACCAGGTCGACACGGTTGTACGCTGCTGCCGCCAGCCGCTCGGTGACGTCCTCGAGCTCGACCGAGTCGCCGACGTGCAGCTGGACCGGGCGGAGATCGGCGAGCCCGGCGACCTGGGGCTGCAATACGGACCGTACGGGCGCGACGAGGATCTTGATCGGGCCGGTGGTCTCGTCCGACGGGTCCGGGTGCGCGAGCCTGCGGAGTACGGCGAGACGGCGGCCGACCGTGTCGGAACGCGGTGACAGGCGCTCGTGCGGGAGCGTCTCCCAGGCGGGGTAATAGGCGACGGTGCCGGGCTCGACCAGGCACTGCAGCGCCTCGGAGAGCTCCTCGGCCTCGCGGAAGGTGGCGGTGACTGCCAGGACGGGACGATCCGCGCCCTGGGCGGCCGCGAGGGCAGCCATCAGCACCGGGCGGATCGGCCCGGGTGCGCTCAGGTCGAGGGTCGTGATGCCGTCGTTCTTGGCGTCACGAACGGCCTCGGCTACCACCGGATCGGTGATCAGGGTGTCGACCAGGCCGGCCAGTTTCACGAGTTGTCCCTCACTAAGAGTTGAACCGTCCTTGGGTTACTTCCAGGCCATCCGTCATCAGGGACTCGACCGCGTCGGCTGTCCGGTCGACAGCGAACGGGAGGTCCTTGCGTTCGGCTGAGGAGAACTCGTTGAGGACGAAGTCTGCGGGGTTCTGCCGGCCGGGCGGGCGCCCGACGCCGAACCGGACTCGATAGTAGTCGCCGGTGCCAACCGACTTGCGGATCGACTTGAGCCCGTTGTGCCCGTTGTCGCCGCCGCCGAACTTGGCCCGGAGGACGCCGAAGTCGATGTCCAGCTCGTCATGCAGCACGATCATGGACTTCGGCTCGACCTTGAAGAACTTCAGCAGGCCGGAGACCGGTCCGCCGGACTCGTTCATGTAGGACCGGGGCTTGGCCAGGATCGTCCGGATGCCGCTGATCCTGGCCTCCACCACCTCGGCCTTGGCCTGCTTGTGCTGTTTCCAGTTGCCGCCGACCCGGGAGACCAGCTCGTCGGCGACCATCTGGCCGACGTTGTGCCGGGTCTTGGCATAGGAAGGGCCGGGATTCCCCAGCCCGACGACCAACCACACGTCGTCCGCCACGAATCCCGGCCCTTCCTGTTGAAGCTGTTGTACTGCGTACTGCTTACGCCTCGGCGGCGACCGGCTCGTCGCGCTCGATGCCGGCCTCGGCCTCGGCCTCGGCCATCTCGGCGTCGGCCTGGGCCGCGGTCTGCGCGGCGGTGATGTTGACGATCAGGGTCTCCGGCTCGACGGCCAGCGTGGTCCCGGCCGGGAGCTTCAGGTCGGACGCGTGGATCTGGGCGCCGGCGTCCAGGCCCTCGATGGAGACGGTGACGCCATCGGGGATGTGGGTGGCCTCGGCCTCGACCAGAACGGTCGCGTTCTCGAGCACGACCAGGGTCTCGCTGACGGCGTCACCCTCGAGGTGGACCGAGATCTCGACCTGGACCTTCTCACCGCGCTTCACGATGACCAGGTCGACGTGCTCGATGGTGTTCTTGATCGGGTCGCGCTGGACCTGCTTCGGCAGCGCGAGCAGGCTCTCCGAGCCCTCGACCTCGATCAGCAGCAGGGCGTTCGCGGTCTTCAGCGCCAGCATGGTGTCGTGACCGGGCAGCGTGATGTGCACCGGGTCCGTGCCGTGGCCGTACAGAACGGCGGGCACCTTGTGGTCCCGGCGGATACGGCGGGCAGCACCCTTGCCGAACTCCGTGCGCGACTCGGCTTGGATCTTGACCTCGGCCACGAGATGAACTCCTCAAGTGCGTTGCGGTGATTAATCGTCGGTGGTGTTACAAAGTTGCTAGAGCCTCAGCGGGCACGTCTTGACTCCCGTACAGGCGTCAGGCAACGAACCACCGCGTCGATCACGGAGCCGCTCCCGACAGTTCGCGGGTGAGCGCGACTGTGTCCGGGGGGCGTCCCTCGCCGAGGCAACCAAAACAGTTTACCCACGACTCAGCCCAGACAGGAAATCCGTTCTGGGGGTGACTTTGTTCCCTCTGGATCGTGACGACTTTCGGGCGCCGTCCGGGGCAGTTTCGGCATCGCTTACTGAAAATGATTGTCAGATCAGTTAAGTTCCTCCCGTGACCGCCACTCACCCTCGCTCCCCCCTGCCCACCCGCCTCCGAGCCCAACTCAGCACCCTCCTGCGCGCCTGCCGTCGCCCCGGCCCGCTCTCAGCCGGTCTCCGCGCAGGCTTGCTGGCAACTGGCGCGGCGCTCCTGGTCCTCGCTCTCGCGCTGGGCATGGCGCTGCAGCCGTTGCGTTCCTATGCGGGCGGGGCGCCGGAGGTGTTGCGGGCGGTCCATACGGATGCTCTGCACACGACGTACGACGGATCGGTACTGCGGCTGAGCACCCGGATCGGCCTGGGCGAGTACCGCGAGGCGGATCCCGCGAATCTGATCTTCAACCTCGAGGACAAGGCATCCGCCCGGGTCGAACTCCCCGACCTCCCCGCCTTCGCCTTCCTCGGCAAACCCGGCGACCCGGTCTGGATCGCCCCCGAATCCCAGGACCCCGACCTGATCTGGCCCGGCTGGGACACCGAAACCATCACCCCCGGCACCCTCGCCGGCGATGCCGTGGACCTAACCCTCCTGTCGGCATCCGGCCCAGGAAACGTAGAGATCTTCTTCAACTACGACGACTTCACCGGCACCGCCCAACGCCTCTTCTCCGCCGCCGACCCCACCCTCCGAACCCTCCACCAACCAGTAGGCCGCCACGTCCACGCCAACTGGTCCTTCACCGCCCTAGGCACCTACCACCTAGCTTTCCAAGCCACCGCCACCACCACAACCGGCACCCCAATCGCCTCCACCCCCACCACCTACACCTTCGTAATAGGCCCCTACACCCCACCCGGCACTCCCAGCACGCCCACCACCCCACCGGGCACCCCGCCGACCACCTCGACCCCTTCCAACACCCCCACCGCCACACCAACCGGCCCAGGCCACCCGACCCCCACCGGACCAGAACACCCCACCCCAACCGCCCCCGGCCGAACCACCCCGACCGGACCGACGGGACCGACTGGACCGACCGCTCCGACGCCCACCTCAACCCGCACCACCACACCGACTCCGGCGACCACCTCGGCCCGCACCGCCACACCCACTCCGGCGCCCACCACACCCCCGTCGGCCCCGGCCAGCACGCGCCCGCCCAGCACGCCCCCGACCTCGACCTCGACCCCAACCACTCCCCTCTCGCAGCCTCCGCGCTCTTCTGCTTCTTCCGGCGGCGATGAGGAGCACGCGACAAGCGATTCCCCGCCGAACCTCAACAACAGCAACCCGCCACCCGGCTCCCTCCCGCCCTGCCCAACCACCAGCACCCCACCAACCAACCCGACCACCCAGAGCAACCCGACAACCGCACAAACCAACCCACCCGGCACAACCAACTCACCCAGCCCCACAAACCCCTCAACCACCGGCCCGACAAACCCTGCCAACCCCACCAGAACCACCCTCGACAACGGCCACGCCGACTACGCAGTACGCCTCGAAAACGGCCATCTGAACTCCCGCATAAAGGACGGCACCAAACCCGGCACCCCCATCTGGCGCGACCCCTCATCCGTCACCATCAAGCTCACCCCAGCCTCAGCCACCCACGCCCCCGGCGGCGCCTTCAACTTCCTCGGCCCGGCCGGCTCGCCCCTCTGGCAGATCCCCCAAACCCAGAAGGACGGCGTCATCTGGCTCGGCTGGAACACCGAAGAGCTCACCAGCTCCCAGCTCTCCACCCCAGTCGACTGGCGCCTGACCAAGGTCACCGGCCCCGGCACCATCGCCGTCTTCGAGTTCGACTCCTTCGGCCAACCCAAAATCATCTTCAACAGCCGGGACGGCCTCCCCGACATCTACAAAATCCCCCTCGGCACCCACGCCCACGGCAACTGGTCCTTCACCAAACCAGGCACCTACCAAGCAACCTTCACCCACTCAGCCACCCTCACCACCGGCACCCACTCCACTGCCACCTCCACCCTCACCTTCGTAGTCCCCGCCGTCCCCTCCAACGCCTCCAACGGCGCCCACCCCGCAGTCGCCCACACCACCAGCGCGAGCGGCGCAGCTACCGTCGGCGGCACGGATGGCGCGAGTACGACAAGCACCGCCGCGTCCGCGGGCGGCGTAGCTGCAGCGGATGCAACGCACCGCGTAGGCGGCGGAAACTTCGCGGCCGGCATGAGCAGCCCCCATACCGCATTTGATGCGGCGGAGCCAGGTAGCCAGGGTTCGGTGCAGGCTGCGAGCGCGGTGCCCGTGCGAGCGGGCGGGCTGGTTGATCCAGCATCGCCGGCGCGGGCGAACGTGCTGGTTGGTGCGACGTCGCCGGATCGGGCGGTGCTTGCTGCGGGGTCGCAGCTACGAGCGAGCGTGCTGACTGAGGCGACGTCGCCGGATCGGGCGGGGCTTGATGCGGCGGGGCCGGCGGGGAGTCGCACCGGGGTTGCTGGGGTTTCGCCTTCTCGGGGTGTTGTGGAGGGGTGCCGGTTGGCTTCTACGGGGGCTGAGGTTGGGCCTGCGTGGATTGGTGGGGGCGTGACCTTGTTGGTGATCGGGGTTGTGACTCTGGTTGCTACTCGTCGCCGTCGGGGTGACGCGTGAGGCGCGGCAGGCAGGTCAGCGCCGCGGTGGTTGCGTTCGTAGTACTGGCGGCTGCTGGGTGCGCGGGAAGCGCGCCTGGGGCCGGCGGCAAGGTCGACGTGGTGACGACGACTGAGATTTTGGCTGATCTGGTGCAGCGGGTTGGTGGGGATCGGGTGTCCGCCACCTCACTGGTGCCGGCCGGTGGGGATCCGCATTCGTACGAGCCGACGCCCGCGGATGCCAAGCGGGTCGCCAGAGCCGACGTCACCTTCACCAATCACCTGTTGCTGGAACCGCAGTCGCTCATCAAGACGATCGACGCGAACGCCCCGAAGGACGCACCCAACGTCTCGCTCGCGGAGGCAGCTGAGTCGTACGGCGCGCACGTGATCCCGCTCGTCGAGGACATCGGGCTCGACGTGCTCTGGCTCGGCCTGCGCGTACGCGGTACCGGCAAAGCGCGCGGCGCCACCCGCACCTCATCGATCCAGCTCACCGCCACCAAGATCGACGGACCGGGCAAGCTCGTCGCCTACCTCACCGAGTCCCTCGGCCAGCCTGACCTGTACTTCGATTCGAGCAACCCAGCCGACAGTACGACGCTCCCGCCCGCCGCCCATACCCATCTCAACTGGGCGTTCACCAAACCCGGCGTCTACCACCTCACCCTCGAAGGCAAGCTCGACAACGGCCGACCACTCGGCAAGGGCACCTTCACCTTCGCGGTCGGCGTCGAACCGCACCAGGTCGAACCGGCCGACGGCGGCAAAGCGACAGTGCTCGACGACGGGCACACCGACCTCACCGTCGACCTCGACAGCGGCCAGGTCTACGCGTACTCCGATGCGCAGCGCGTCGGCGCGGCGCAATCCGTAGTACCGGCCGGCCGGGTCGTCATCGATGTGCCGGGCAAGGCGCTCGAGACCGTGCCGGACGATCCGCGGTTCGCGTTCCTCGGCAAGGCGGGGGCGCAGATCCATCAGCTCCCGCAGGCGGTGCTCGGCAAGCACGTGCACGGCGAGATCGACCCGCATCTGTGGGAGGACGTGGCCAACGCGAAGGCCTACGTGCAGTTGATTCGCGACACGTTGATCGAGGTCGATCCGCAATCGGCACCCGCCTACAAGACCGACACCGACGCGTACCTGCGTGAGCTCGACGAATTGGACGAGTACGTCCGGTCGCAGCTGGCGAAGATTCCGGCCGACCGGCGGCAGCTGATCACCACGCATGACGCGTTCGGGTACCTGGCTTCGGCGTACCAGCTGAAGGTCGCCGGGTTCGTCGTACCGAATCCGGCGCAGGAGCCGAGCGTCGATCAGGTGCGCAGGCTGTCCGAGACGATCCGCAACCTGAAGGTGCCGGCCGTCTTCACCGAGCCGAACCTGGCGCAGCGCGCGTCCGTGCTGACCCAGGTCGCCCGCGACAACGGCGTCCGGGTGTGCTCGATCTACGGGGATTCGTTCGACGAACACGCCCGGTCCTACGTCGCGATGATGCGGCACAACGCCGACGAGCTGCTGCTCTGCCTGGGGGAATCTCGATGACACCGTTGTTTTTGTTGCCGCTAGCAATCACCTCGATGGCGGCCGCGCCGGCGCCCCCTGACGCGCAGGTGGTGATCGCGGACGGGCACGTCGATCTCGGACCGCGGTTCGTGGACGGCAAGTGGACGATCCAGTTGCGCGACGACACCGCGGATCCGGTCGTCTGGCGGCCGCTGGAGAACGTCGTCGTCCAGGCGACCGGCAAGGCTGAGCTGTCGGTGCCCGCAGATCCGGCCTATGCGTTTCTGGGCAAGACAGGTCAGAAGATCTGGGTGATCCCGCAGGTGCAGCAGCCGGGCGTCGTCTGGCCGGGCTGGAACACGCAGGATCCCGAGGTCGCCAAGCGCGTCGACCGTGAGGTCACCTGGAAGCTCAACGGTGTCGACGGTCCGGGCACGTTCACGCTCTTCCTCAACTCGGACTTCGGCAAGCCCGACCCGGTCTTCGACAGCCGCAAGCCGTTCCCGCAGGAGACCGGTATCGACGTCAACACCCACGTCCACGGCAACTGGACCTTCTCCGCCCCCGGCACCTACCTCCTCGACATCACCATGACAGCCAACCTCACCGACGGCACCACAGTCACCGACCGCCGACCTCTCCGCCTGCACGCCGGCCCCGGCAATCCGCGCGACGCCTTCAAGACAACAACACAGCAAGCAATCGTCGACCCAGCCCCATCGAGTTCAGCCGGCGGAGGACGCACGCTAGACGTTGCTGTGGCTGGGCTTGCCGTGCTGCTGGCGGTCGGCGCCGCCTTCGCCGTACGTCTGCTTGTACGCCGGAAGCGAGCGGCCGCATGAACAGCCGGCGTGACCCAGCGCGACCGAAGGCCGACGCCGACCAGCAGGCGAGCCAGGGCGTGCTGCGCCTTGGTGGGGTTGCTGTTGAGCTTGCAGGGCGGCAGGTGCTGCATGACGTGGATCTACTGGTTGGGCGGGGCGAGCAAGTTGGGCTGATCGGGCCCAACGGGGCCGGGAAGACGACGTTGCTGCGGGCGCTGCTTGGGCTGGTGCCGACCACGCGGGGCAGCATCGCGATCGATGGTCGTACGCCGCGGGAAGCGCGGGGCAGCATCGGGTACGTCCCGCAGCGGCACGAGTTCGTCTGGGACTACCCCGTCGACGTCCGTACCGCCGCGATGACCGGCCGTACCCACCGCATCGGCTGGCTGAGACGACCCGGCCGAGCAGACAAAGCAGCTGTGGACGAGGCGCTGGAGCGGGTTGACCTGGTCGATCTGCGACGCAGGCCTATCGGGGAGCTGTCCGGTGGGCAGCGGCAGCGGGTGCTGGTTGCCAGGGCACTCGCTCTCCGGCCGAAGCTGCTGTTGCTGGACGAGCCGTTCACCGGGCTCGACGTACCGACGCAGGAGATTCTCACCCGGTTGTTCCGGACGTTGACCAGTGAAGGCACCGCCATTCTGATGACGACACACGATCTGCCGGCAGCAGCAGATACCTGCAGCCGGCTGTGCCTGCTCAACGAGACAGTGATCGCCGACGGTTCGCCAGAAGAGCTGCGCGACCCAGCCGTGTGGCTAAGAGCCTTCGGAGTCGCGCGTTCCGAGCAGTTGCTGCACACGCTCGGGGTGGCCCGATGATCGAGTTCTTCACCGAGCCGTGGGACCACGTGTTCATGCAGCGCGCGTTTCTCGTCGTACTGATGTCAGGCGTCGTCTGCGGCGTCATCGGCAGCCACGTCGCACTCCGCGGAATGGCCTTCATCGGTGACGCGGTCGCGCACGCGGTCTTCCCCGGCATCGCGATCGCCTTCGTCCTGCACACCAGCCTGGTCGTCGGCGGCATCGTCGCCGGCCTGATCACCGCACTCTCCGTCGCTGTCTTCTCCCAGAATCGGCGGCTCAAGGAAGACACGGTGATCGGCGTCTTCTTCGCCGCCGCGTTCGGGCTCGGCATCGTGGTGATGAGCACCGCGCCCGGGTACGGCGGATCGCTCGAGTCGTTCCTCTTCGGCTCGGTCCTGGGAATCGGCAACGGCGATGTCGTCACGGTCGCGATCGCCGGCGCCGTCCTGCTCCTGATCACCGGCGCACTCCACAAGGAATTCGTCACCGTGGGCCTCGACCGCGAGACGGCTCACTCGGTCGGCCTGCCCATCTTCTGGCTCGACATGGCCCTCTACGCCATGGTGACGATCGCGATCGTCATCTCCATCCAGGCGGTCGGCAACATTCTGGTCCTCGCCCTACTGATCACCCCGGCTGCCTGCGCCCGGCTCCTGACCGACCGGATCGGCCGCATGATGCTGATCGCGCCACTGATCGGCGCGTTCTCAGGCCTGGTCGGGCTCTACCTCTCCTACGCGTTCAACCTCGCCGCCGGCGGGTTGATCGTGCTGACGGCCACCGCCGTCTTCATCGCCTGCTGGGTGTTCGCGCCCCGGCACGGCCTCCTCAAATTTGCCCAAGTAAGAAAGGAAAGTCATGCGCACAATTAACCGCGTTGCGCTGCCCGCTGTGGCGGTGCTCGCGCTGACCGGCCTGTCCCTGCCGGCCGATGCCAGCCCGAATGTCACCCTCGACCAGGGTCACGTCGACGTGATCGGCATCGCCTTCGAGGACGGCGCCTTCAACCTGCACATCCACGACGAGGAGCACGGCGTCGAGTACGCGCCCTCCGAGGTCGACCTGGTCGCCAAGCCCGGCTCGGAGATCGCAGTCCCCGACAACCCGCAGTACGGATTCCTCGGTACGCCGGGCAGCCGCGCCTGGGTCCTGCCGCAAGTACAGGACCCCGACCTGCTCTGGCCCGGCATCGGCGCCGAGGAGATCGAGCCCGGTGTCTTCAAGGACGATGCGCTGAAGGTCGACGTCATCGACGTCACCGGCCCGGCCGACCTGAGCGTCTTCACCACCGACGCCTTCGGTTCGCCGACCGTACTGGTCGACAGCGGCAACGGACTCCCGGACCGGATCAACACGGCCGCCGGCGGCCACCTGCACGCCAACTGGGCGTTCGAGGCGGCTGGCACGTACAAGGTGAAGGTCAAGGTCTGTGGCACGCTCGCCGCCACCGGCAAGACCGTCTCCGCTGTCGCGACCTACATCTTCAAGGTGAACCAGTGAAGGCCCGGGTGCTCGCAGGCGCCGGTACCGCCGCGCTGGTCGCCATGCTCCAGGTACTGCCCGCACATGCCCTCACCACCATCTCCGCCGGGCACGTGGACGCAGTAGACGTCGACTGGACCGGCTCTGCCCTCACGCTCGACCTGCGCGACGGCACAGTCACCCCCAACGTCGACCGCAACCCGGCTGACGTAGTACTGAATGCAGTGTCGGCCAGTAAGACGACAGTGCCGTCCGGATCGGCGTACAGCTTCCTCGGTACGCCGGGGAGCGCCGTCTGGATCCTGCCGCAGACCCAGGTGAGCAACATCGTCTGGCCGGGCTTCAACACCGAGGGCGTGCCCAGTGGCGCGCTGCAGGGCAACACGCTCAACGTGAAGCTGATCTCGGTCAGCGGACCGGCGGACGTGAGCGTCTACACCACCAGCTCACTCGGCAGCCCGACCATCTGGTTCGACAGCGGCAACGGTCTCCCGGACACCCGGGCGATCGCCATCAACACGCACGCCCACGCCAACTGGGCGTTCGAGGCGGCCGGCACCTACACCGTCGTCTTCGAAGCCACCGGTACCACGGCGGCCGGCGCCGCGGTCACCACCGGCCAGAAGACCTACACCTTCACCGTCCAGCCCTAACCCGATCCGTCGTGGAGGTGCGGCGCCGCACCTCCACGACCTAGGGTTGTGAAAATGAGGATTGTCTCTTTGCTGCCTTCGGCCACCGAGATCTGTTTCGCTCTCGGGGGCGGCGACGACGTTCTCGGCGTGACCTTCGAATGCGACTACCCGGCCGAGGCACGCACCCGGCGGATCGTCTCCACCACCGATCTCCCCGAAGGTCTCACCCCGCTCCAGATCGACACCGCCGTCCGCGAACGCGTCGCCGCCGGCGAGGACCTCTACAAGCTCGACCGCGACGCGCTGCGCGCCCTCGACCCCGATCTCGTCATCACCCAGGATCTCTGCCAGGTCTGCGCGATCGACGTCGACGACGTCGAGGAGGCACTGTCCTACCTCGGCTGCCAGGCCGAGGTGGTGACCACCGACCCACACGACCTCGACGAGGTGTTCGACTCGATCGAGCTGATCGGCAACGCCATCGGCCGCCCGGCCGGCCGCTTCGTCGAGGACCTGCGCAAGCGCCTGGCGAAGGTCCGCATCCAGGGCAGCACGCGGGTGATGCTGCTCGAGTGGACCGACCCACCGTTCGCGCCCGGCCACTGGGTCCCCGAGATGATCGAGTACGCCGGTGGCGTCAGCGTCCTCGGCACGGCCGGCCTCCGCTCCGTACGCACCACCTGGCCCGCCATCGAGGCGGCTCACCCGGAGGTGATCGTCTCGGCCCCCTGCGGCTTCGACCTCGACGCCGCAAGCGCCCTCACCCAAGAGCTACTCGACCAAGGCCACCTGCCGACCGGAGTACCAGTCTGGGCCGTAGACGCCAACGGCTGCTTCGCCCGCCCCGGCCCCCGCCTGGTCGACGGCGTAGAAGCCCTGGCCACCCTCCTCCACAACGGCCCAGTAGACCCGACCGTCGCACGCCGCCTCAGATAACGTCAGCTGTATGACTGATGTGCAGGTGGTGCGGGTGTTCGCGGATCCGGCCGGCAATTTCGGGAACAAGCTCGGGGTGGTGCTCGACGGCGCCTCGATCGCTGACCCAGGCGACCGGCAGAAGCTTGCGGCTGAGCTGGGCTACCCCGAGACGATCTTCTTCGACGATCTCGAGCGGGCCGACTTCAAGATCTACACCCCGGCGGTCGAACTGCCGTTCGCCGGTCATCCGTCGGTTGGCGCGGCGTGGGTGCTCACTCGCGAGCTGGGCAAGGCGCCCGCCGTACTGCGGCCTCCGGCCGGCGAAGTACCCACCTGGCAGGAAGGCGACGACGTCTGGGTCCGCGGCCCTCTCGCCTCAGCACCGCCGTGGTGGCACGAGCGCCTCGACTCCCCCGAGGCCGTCGACCAGCTCACCGGCCCACTCGCCCCGGAGCAGGACGCGACTCAGCTCTGGGCCTGGGAGGACGAGCAGGCGGGCACCGTCCGGGTCCGCGTCTTCGGCCGCCGCTTCGGCATCCCCGAAGACGAGGCCTGCGGTTCAGCCTCGATGCGCCTCGCCGCCGCCCTCGGCCGCCGCCTCACCATCCACCACGGCAACGGCTCGCTCGTCCTCGCTCAGCCCGGTCCGCCGTCGTACGCGGAAGTCGGCGGTCGCGTAGTCACGGACTGACCGCGGGCTCGCAGATGCAGAGTTGAAGCTGCGCATCGGTGGCGAACGGCCGGCCGGACCAGTCGCCGAAGCGTTCGGTGAGGCGGAGGCCGCCGAGGGAGACCAGCAGCGGTAGCTCTTGCGGGAAGATGCTTCTGATCTCGAGCGGTGCGACGACGAAGTCGGGTTCGGAGCCGGTTGAGAGGTACCACGTTCCGCGGGTGACCTGCGCGGGCGCGTCGTAGATCTCCGCGACATCGACGGTCACCTTGCCGCGGTCCGGATCCTCGAACGACAACGACTCCCGGGTACGCCGTACGCCGTCGGCCTCGGCCAGCAATTGCACGCTCGGGTTGAAGACATCGAAGACCAGCCGTGCTCCGGGCGCCAAGTGTCGGCGTACCGACTGGAAGCAGCTCACCAGATCGTCGGCCTCCTGCAGGTGCAGCAGGGAATTGGCGGTGATGTAGACGAAGTCGAAGGTGCGGCCCAGGTCGAAGGACCGCATGTCGCCCTGGATCCATTCGACCGCTACACCGCGCCCGTCCGCCTTCCGCTGAGCCTCGGCCAGCATGTCCGAGGAGAAGTCCAGGCCGACGCACGGATGCCCATCGGCTGCGATCGGGATCAGCTTCTGTCCGGTACCGCAGCCGAGTTCCAGTACGCTCCCGCCTTGCCGGTCGGCCTCGGCCCGGTAGAAGTCGACGGCCGGCCCGCCGCCCGGGAACATCAGGTCGTACAGCCTCGCGTGCGAGTAGAACTCATCACTCATCAAGTCTGCTCCAGACTTTGCGGAGGGCTCGTGCGGCGTCGCCTTCGAGACCGGCGGCGTCCAGCGTCTCCCCCAACTCGTCGAACTCGGGTCCCCAGCGCCACGCCACGCTCCGCAGCGCGTCGGGCAACCCCGGATCCTTCAACGACGCGGCGTCCGCGCGCACCTGCTGGGCCGTCAGTGCGTCGGTGACGCCATGCTTCTCGGCGAGCTGGAAGGCCAGTACCGCGAGGGCGGCTTTTCCCTTGTTGTAAAGCGCGTACGCCGACTTCGCCGCCGACGCCGCTCCAACGGCATCTCCTACGACCATCGGAGTCACCGCAGTTTCGGCCCATAGGTCGGCGGCTGCGGCGGCGGCTGGGCCGGAGAGCATCAGGTGGGTCGGGCTCGGGCCGCCGGTCGGTGGTGGGCCGACTACGCCGGCGTCGACGAAGGTTGCGTCTGGCAATGCGTCTTGGGCTGCTTGGAGGGACTTCGGGGAGAGGGGGTTGGCCTCGATGTAGATTCCGGCGAAGCCTGCTTCTCCCACCAGGCGCGCGACGTCGACGGCGCCCTGGGGTGCACAGGAACAGAGAACGGCGTCGGCGGTCGCGATCGCGTCAGCGAACGTAGTACCGATCAAGCCGGCGGCCTCGGCGCGCTCGACCGATGCCTGGCTGCGGCCGTCCGGCACCCATCGCACTTCGTGGCCTGCGGCAACCAATTGCGCGGCCAGTTGGGAACCCATTGCGCCGGGGTGGAAGACAGAGATTCGCATTCAGCACATCCGTTCGGTCAGTTCTGGCCAAGATATGCCAGTACTGCGAGGACGCGGCGGTTGTGTTCGGCATTCGAGTACAACCCGAGCTTGCTCATGATGCTCGCGACGTGCGTCTCCACGGTCCGCTCGTTGAGCCACAGCCGGCGGCCGACTCCCGCGTTGGTACACCCCTCGGCCATCAACGCGAGCACCTCCTTCTCCCGCGGCGTCAACGCAGCAAGGCGATCCGCCCGCCCCAGCAGCCGCCCGACCACCTCAGGATCCAACGCCGAACCCCCCGCGGCGACCCGCGCCAACGCATCCAGGAACTGGTCGACGTCCAGCACCCGATCCTTGAGCAGATACCCGAACCCGCCAGTGCTCACCAGCTCCACCGAATGCCGCGTCTCCACATGCTGCGACAACAAGACGATCCCGAGCGATGGGTACGACGTCCTGAGCTGCCGCGCCGCCCGAGCCCCGTCATCGGTGTGGTCCGGTGGCATCCGAATGTCGATCACCGCGAGATCCGGCGAGGTCTCCGCCACCACCGTCAACAGACTCACCGCGTCGCCGGCCCGCCCGACCACCTCATGCCCGGCATCGTCGAGCAACCGTGCGAGTCCTTCACGGAACAACGCCGAGTCCTCCCCGATCACGATCCGCACGGCAGCACCGCCTCGATCGTCGTACCGCGCCCAGCCGGACTGTTCATCGACAACGACCCGCCGACCGCCGCGACGCGATCCACCAACCCACTCAGCCCCGAACCAGGCCGCGGGATCGCACCCCCACACCCGTCGTCCTCGACCCGAATCCTCACATCGCCAGCCGACTGCGCCACCCGTACTGCGATCGACGTCGCGCGCGAGTACTTCGCCGCGTTGGCGACCGCCTCGGCGGCCACGAAGTACGCCGTCGTCGCCAGGTCGTCCGGCAACTCCCCAGGCCCGATGTGCAGCTGGACGGGGATCGGCAACGTCTGCGTGATCGCCGCCAGCGCCGCGTGCAACCCGTCGTCGAGGCTGGTCGGCCGCAGCCCGTGCGCAATCTGCCGAAGCTCGGCAATCGCCGTCGCCAGCTCAGCGACACCCTGGTCGAGCAGCCCGTTCACGTCGACCGTCCCGTCGTCGAGGTGGCGCTGCGCCAGCCGCATGGCCATGCCGAGCGAGACGAGTCGCTGCTGGGCGCCGTCGTGGAGATCGCGTTCGAGCCGTCGGCGTTCCTGGTCGCCGGCCTGGACGAGTCGGGTGCGGCTGGCTTCCACCTCACGCAGTGCTCCGGCCAATTCGGCTCGCAGGCGACTGACCTCGACGAGACTTGCGGCGCTGGTCGCGACAGCGCGGAGTACGGCTGGACCGGTCTCGCCTTCCAGCAATCCGATCTGTACGCCGCCGAGCATCACCGGCACGCCACCGCTGATCCCAACCGGGCTGCCCTTGGCGTCGATGAAGCCCGAGGCACCGGGCACCAGCAACCCGACCCGCAGCGTCGGATCCCGCAACGCAGTCTGCAGCGACTTCTCGAGCTCCTCCGGCTGCGCCTGGTCCGTATGGATCCGCCGCTGGAGATCCTCGATCGCCAGCAAGGCGGCGCGGCGAGGTGGATAGAGCCGACGGTCGACCAAGCGTTGCAGGCGTGCGCGCAGGGGTGCGAGGACGAGTGCGCAGGCCGCGGTGGCGATCGCGGCGGCGGTGGCAGATCCCTTGCCCAGGAAGAGTCCCAGGGTCAGCGCGGTCACGGCGTACGTACCGAGCAGAACGACCATGACGATCGCGTAGGTGACCGTGTCGGCGACCACCCGGTCCACGTCGTACAGGTCGTGGCGGAGCATGGCGACCGCAACCGAGGCGGGCAGGGCGATCAGGGTGGCGATGCCGAAGACCGTCGAGACCGAGGCCGTATCGCCGGTGAGGACGATCTCGGTGAGGCAGACGAACGGGTACGTGACGACGGCGAGGCCGGCGAGTGAGAGCCATTTGAGTTGGGCCCGCACGCGACCGGTGGACCGGCGGAAGCGCACGAAGAGTGAGATCGCGGCCGCGATGAAGAGCGCCAGCATCAAGGCGAAGACGACCTCGCTGAGCGCACGGATCGCCAGGGGTGGCCGGCCGAAGGGTCTGGGGAGATCCTGCAATGGCGCTGGGAACGGGATCGTAGCGACGGCTCCGAAACCTTGCTGGGCGAACCCGAGCACCACCAGGCTCACCGCTACCGTCCGCCAGCGACGGCCGGAGAGTAACCCGTCGGGGAAATGGAGGAGGAGCAGAGCAACCGCAACGAAGAGCCACCACCCGCTCTCGTCGAGCAGCGCGACGACGCGACTGTCGAACGGGAGCACGGCTCCGTCGGCCACCACACCGGACGTCGGCGGAACGGCGCCCGGCACACCGGCCGCGGCGACGATCGCGTAGTAGACGTCGCGGGCCGCCAGGAACATGGCGATTGTGCCGACCCAGGTCAGCAGGAGGCCGACCAGGTTGTCGGGGACCTTGCGGTTGATGAGCAGACCTAGGACAGCGATTGCCATGCTGACGGCGCCGAGGACGATGAAGTTGCGGGCGGTGTGCTCGCCGGCAGGGTGGGTGAGCAGCAACGAACCGCTCCCCGCTGCCATCGTCAGGACGAGCAGGAAGAGGCCGAGCGTCGCCCATCGCGGCCACCGCATGTCGTCAGAGTAAGTCCGCGAAGGCCGCCCCGGCTCCGGGTTACCACGGAGATCCGTCTCCGCGCCCGCTCCGATGTGCCCGCCCACCCCCAGCCGCTTCGCTGAGAAGGTCCGCGATTCTGCACCTCAGGGGGTACCAGAAAATGTCCACCGAAACGCTCACCCGCACCGTCGCCCCACGCCGGGTCGGCTACGTCGCCATCGCCCTGGCTCTCACCGCCCTCGCCGCTCTCCCCGGCGGCCTGCTCTGGCCGGAGCCATCAGGCGGCGGCGAGACCTACTCGTACGCCGACATCCAGCCCCACCGCACCCTCTGGTGGGTACTCCTCGTCGCACTGGCCACAAACCTGGTCATCAACGTCCCGGCTCAGGCGCTGCTCACCGTCTACCTCGTCAAGGCACGCGGCGCCGCCTGGGCGGCGGTCGGCGGCATCATCATGTGGATCGGCACCGCCCTGTACGCCGTCGGCGGGGGCCTGTGGGCGTCGGCGTACTACTTCGCCACCGCGCCGGGCGTCGATCCTTCGGTGATCGAGCGGGTCAACGACGACCTGGCGCACATCTTCGGCGCGTTGATCCCCGGCTCGCTACTCGTTGCCATCGGCACCGTTGTCCAGGCGGTCGGGCTGCTGCGCTCGCGCGCCGTCCCGCGCTGGATCCCGGTGCTCTGGCTGACGATCGTGGCGACGTTCGTCGTACCGGGCAACGGGGTCGCCGGTCTGATCACCGCCGTACCGATGACCGCCGCCAGCCTCGGTACGGCGTACTACGCCTGGAAGAAAGCGACGGTCTAGGCGCGACCGTCGAACAGCTTGGTCACCGAGCCGTCCTCGAACACCTCGCGGATGGCTTGGCTGATCAGCGGCGCGATGGTCAGCACGGTCAGCTTGTCGAACTCGCGCTCGGCCGGGATCGGCAGTGTGTTGGTGACGATCACCTCGGTGGCCTGGCAGTTCTTCAGCCGGTCCACTGCCGGACCGGACAGAATCGCATGGGTCGCGGCGATCACCACGCCCGCGGCGCCGTCGGCCATCAGCGCGTCGGCCGCCTTGGTGATGGTGCCGCCGGTGTCGATCATGTCGTCGACCAGGATGCAGACCCGGCCCTTGACCTCACCGACGACCCGGTTGGCGACGGTCTCGTTCGGCCGGTCGATGTCGCGGGTCTTGTGGATGAAGGCCAGCGGCGCGTTGTTCAGCCGGGCCGACCACTGCTCGGCGACCTTGATCCGGCCGGCGTCCGGCGAGACCACGGCCAGCTGCTGCTCGCCGTACTTCTCCCGCACGTAGTCGGTCAGGATCGGCAGCGCCATCAGGTGGTCGACGGGTCCGTCGAAGAAGCCCTGGATCTGCGAGGTGTGCAGGTCGACGCAGATCAGCCGGTTCGCGCCGGCCGTCTTGAACAGGTCGGCCATCAGCCGGGCCGAGATCGGCTCCCGGCCGCGGTGCTTCTTGTCCTGCCGGGCGTACCCGTAGAACGGCAGCACCACGGTGATCCGCTTGGCCGACGCCCGCTTCAGCGCGTCGACCATGATCAGCTGCTCCATGATCCACTCGTTGATCGGCGAGGTGTGGCTCTGGATCACGAACGCGTCCGAGCCGCGGACCGACTCCTCGAACCGGACGTAGATCTCGCCGTTGGCGAAGTCGTACGCCGACGTCGGCACCAGGCCGGAGCCGAGCTCCTCCGCGACCTGCTCCGCCAGGGCCGGATGGGCCCGTCCGGAGAACACCATCAGGTTCTTCTCGGTCGCCCGTTTCATTCCACTCATGGCCGCGCCTCCCGTTGGTCCTTCTCGCCAGTGTCACCCTGGAGCGCCTCTTCCGCAGCCTTCGCGGTCTTGGTACCTGCACGCTTGCGGGCGACCCAGCCCTTGATGTTGCGCTGCCGGACGCGGGCGATGGCGATCTCGCCCGGTCCGACCGGTGTGTCGATCGCGCTGCCGGCCGCGATGTAGGCGCCGTCAGCGATGTCGGCCGGCGCGATCAGCACCGAGTTGCTGCCGACGAACGAGTACTTGCCGATGGTGGAGTGGAACTTGTTGACGCCGTCGTAGTTGGCGAAGATCGTGCCGGCGCCGATGTTCGCGCCCTCGCCGATCGTCGCGTCACCGGCGTACGTCAGGTGCGGGACCTTGGCGCCGTCCGCGATGGCGGCGTTCTTGGTCTCGACGAAGGTGCCGATCTTGCCCTTCACGCCCAGCGTCGTCCCGGGCCTCAGGTACGCGAACGGCCCGACGCTCGCTCCGGCGCCGATCACCGCGCCGAACCCGTGGGTGCGGATGATCGTGGCCCCCTCGCCGACCTCGATGTCGGTCAGCGTCGTGTCCGGGCCGATGGTGGCGCCGGTGGCGACCTTGGTGGCGCCGTGCAGCTGCGTGTTCGGCAGCAGGGTGACGTCGCGGTCGAGGGTGACGGTGGAGTCGACCCAGGTGGTGTTCGGGTCGACCACGGTGACGCCGGCCCGCATCAGGGTGTCGAGGGTGCGGCGGTTCAGCTCGGCGCGCAGGGTGGCCAGCTGGACCCGGTCGTTCACGCCCTCGGTCTGCATCGCGTCCTCGGTGACGTACGCGCCGACCCGCTTGCCGTCGCTCTTGGCGATCGCCAGTACGTCGGTCAGGTACAGCTCGCCCTGCGCGTTGTCGGTGGTGATCCGGGTCAGTCCGTCGCGCAGGGTGGCCGCGTCGAACGCGTAGATGCCGGCGTTGATCTCGTCGATCCGGCGCTGCTCGGGGCTGGCGTCCTTGTGCTCGACGATGGCCGCCACGCTGCCGTCGTCACCCGGGATGATCCGGCCGTAGCCGGTCGGGTCCGGGACCCGCGCGGACAGCACGGTGATCGCGTTGCCGCTGCGCTCGTGCTCGGCGACGAGCTCCTTGAGCGTCTCCGCCTCGAGCAGGGGGACGTCACCCGACGTGACGACGACAGTACCGTCGAAATCGGCCGGTACGGCGGTGAGGCCGGAGCGGACCGCGTCGCCGGTGCCCAGCTGCTGCTCCTGGACGGCGGTACGGACTCCGGGGTCGACCTCGGCCAGGTGCGCCTCGACGAGTTCACGGCCGGTACCGACCACGACCACGAGGTGCTCCGGGGCGAGTGCCCGGGCGGCGACCACGGCGTGCCCGACGAGAGTGCGCCCGCCGATCTCGTGCAGCACCTTGGGGAGGGCGGATTTCATCCGGGTCCCCTGCCCGGCGGCCATGATGATGACGGAGGCAGGACGGTGGGAAGTCACTCGGTCTTCTCCTCGAGTTCCCGGCAAGTTCGGCTGGAACAGCTGTCTACGGACACTCGGAACGGTGCCCTGGTCAGCCTACTTGCTCAGCCGGCGGACCCTCGCACGGACTCCACCAGCCGCTCCTCGGTGAAACCGGTGTATTCCTGCATCAGACGCTCCCTGGCCGCGTCGTTGTAGCCGCGACGGGCGACTTGGCGGTAGTACTCCGTGACCGGTTTCACTCCCGCTTCAGCGATCAACTGCTCCACGGCACGCAGGCTGATGGCCTCATTGACGGGCTCGTCGTCGTCCGGGAGGCGGGTGAGCTGGGCGAGCTGCTGCTTGCTGAGCTCGGCGCGTCTGGCTTGTCGCTCCGCGCTGGGGAGGGCCTGGATTTCGGCGTACTGGGCCATGCCCTCAGCCAGCCAGTGCGGGGCGCCGTCGCCTTGCCTGACGGGGAGGAGGTGCATGAGGACGTGGTTCAGCTGGGCTGGGGTGAGCGTGGTTTGCCGGAGTACGACCCATCCGCCCGCGGGCTGGATGGAGCCGATGGCGGGGCTGAGCATGGCGCGGACCTGGGCCGGCTCGGCGCCGGGGAGGGTCGGCGGGATCTCGGTCAGGACCTGGGGTTCGCGCAGCGCAACGACGTACGGGACGACCTGCAGCTGGCCCGGCCAGATCGCCCTGACCCGCTTGGCCGCCGCGATTGTCTCGGTGGCGAGACGCTGGGCCTTCGCCAGCTGGCCTTGGTTGGTGATGACGACGACGTTGGGCTTCCGCAGTACCGCGATCGGCCCGAAGTCCCATGGCTGCCGATTGGACCCGATCTCGTCGTCAAGCGCCCGATCAGACGTCATCCACAGGCGGCCTTTCCGGATGACATAGCTGTAGCCGACGTCCGTGGCCGCCTGATCGAGCCTGCTGCCTGTCAGCGTGAACCGCATGCTGACCCGGAAGGTGCCCGGCTGACCCTTCAGGTTCTCCCAGGGCTCGGCGCGCCGATAGACCACGCTCATCCCGATCGCCCGGAGATTCCGGAACAACTGCGCCTGCCTCGGTCGCAGCGCCGGCACCACATCCTGCAGAAACAACTTTTCGTTGTTGGTGTCGATGGCGATCCCGCGCCGCGCCAGACTCGCATCCACCGCGCTGGCCAGCACCGGATCCACCTCACCGGTCCGGCTGGGCCACATGGTCTGGAGCGACACCCCACGAGTCGCCTCGCTGGTGAGCCGCGCAGTACTAGCGGCCGGCGTGATCGCCAGCCACAGCCCACCAGCTACCACCAACGCCGCAACGACCGGCGTCAACGCCCCTCGCAACCCACGCACGCGCCCATCGTCACGTACTTACTGTTGGGACACCAATTCCTAGGCCTTGCGATCCCACCCGTGGAACTTCGAATGATCGCCCGAGTCCCAAGCCTCCCGGAGCCCAGGCTTGCTGAGATCCCAGTCCGGCCGAACCTCCGCCGAGGCGGCCCGTAGATCCCGCCACAACTCGTCGGTGGACGGCCGCCCCCAGAACCAGTACCCGTTGTAGACGCTGTGCACGACCAGCCCCGGCTTGAGCACCAACGTGTGCGGAATCATCGGGTCGTTGTCAGGATCCGTGTACTCCTGAATCTCCAGCTCCCGCTGCACGATCCGTCCCGGATCCGACAAGAACGGCCACTGCGCCCCCACCGATGCCCGGAACTCCTGCATCGTGTGATGCACGTCGGTGGTGATCGTCACGATCTTCGTGTAAGCCACCGCCAACTTGGCCTGCATCCCCGCCAACTCCAGATGCTGCAGATGCTCCTTGGGGCAGTAATGCCCCCGAGCCAAGGTCAGAATCATCGGATCCCGCCCCTGAATCTCACTCAACTTCCGAACCACTTCATCCTGATCCGGCAACGAATAGTCCGGAAACACCCCACCCGCAGCAATGTCCGCCCGCATCACAACCACCTCTCGGCCGCCCGATTCCCCGCCCCACCACTCTCCGCCCGAAACCCACCCGGCACCAGCCCCGCTCGCGGGCCCGAGACCACCGTGAAAGGCTCCACCCGGCCGCGTCTATTCGATGTAGCCGGTCGTGGGGTCGACCTGCTTGATGAACGAGCGGATCGACTCCTCCATCGAGGCTGTACTCAGCGGCGACCCGTCTGACGTCGCCGAGCTGAAGCCGTAGCCCGGGTTCGGGCCGGAGATCCAGTCGAAGTGGTAGTGGCCGGGCTGGTCAACCCGTACGTCGAACAGTTCGCCGTCGACCTCGACTCGCTCCGCTTCCATAGGTACAGAAGGTAGCTGTCAGGGCGTGATGGTGAGGTCCAGCGGGGCGGACAGCAGGCTCTCGCCGCCGACCTGAAGTTCGATGATCAGCTCCCACTGTCCGGGCGGAACCGCATACGGCAGGTCGGGCACCACCGAGGCTGTGCCGATCAAGACGGGCAAGGAACGGGTCTGGTGCGGTTCGATCTCGAACCCCATCAGCGACAGGGGCTGCGGGCCGACGAACCTACCGACCACGTTGCCGGAATCGTCGGTCACCACCGAGGACAGCTCGCCGTTGCTGGACAGCACCTGGGGATAGGCAGCCCGATTCGTCACCAGTACCTCCCTGCGCGACGTCCGCCCGCTCCGGACCGACAACGGCTCCGCCGAATCGACCTCGAACCTGGTGGGTTCAACCGGTACTCCGTACAGCTGGTCCCAGCGCTCGCCGAGCCAGAACTCGCCCGCTGGAAAGGTCATCGCCCCGACGCGCAGGTCGACGAGCTCTCCGTACTTCGTATGCAGCGTCGCCGCGATCTCGGTCGCCCAGGCGTCCAACTCGATGTGGATCCGCGTCTCGGACCGCTCGCTGTCAGGGACAGGGCCCGACATCAGCGCATCCGGCGACTCGGCGTACAGGCGTCGCAAGTCCTCCCGCAGACTCTCCCAACCGGCCATGCCTGACGATACGTCAGGCGATAGCTGCGACGGTCTCGCTCACTCCGGCTCCATGTTGCTCGCCGCACTCGGCGCTCCAGAGGGTGTCTTTGACCGCGCACGCTTGGACCCAGCGGACGACTCGCTCGTGCTCCAGCTCGGCGGCCTCCGCGAATGCCGCCAACTGATACGGCAGCGTCTTCGCCAGCTCCGGCATCGTGTGCCACCGGTCCCGCAGCAGATTGACAGCGTCGTACGCCGGATCCCCCGCCCACCCTTTCGGATCGACCACCAGCCAAGGCTCGCGCCTGCCGCTGAGCACATTGCTGAAGTTCATATCCCCATGCACCAAGAGATCCGGCTGATCCTTCGCCAGCTCACGACAACTCTCCAGCGCTCGCCCGACGAGCCGATCCGGCAGCTCGGTCCGTACCTTCCCGTACCGCGACTCGATCTCCCGCGCCCACTCGTCAGCAACCCCCTTCAACGACGGAAACTCCTCCCCCGCCGTCACCGCCAACCGCCGATTCAACCGCCCCGCGACCACGACCCGCTCAACCGCATCCGGCAGGTCCCGCAGCGACTCGCTGCCCGCCCTCTCCAACACCATCGCGAACGCCGCAGCATCGTTCTCCAGCAACTGCACAGCCCCGCGCCCAGCCCACACCGCCAGCGCCTTCGGCTCAGCCACATTCCCCGGATGAGGAAACGACACCTTCAAAACAGCAGCGGTCCCATCCACCCGCTCCACCGGTACGACGACCCCAACCGCCCCATGCATCACCCCACCCGACGGCGTCAACTCCCACCGAGCCAACGCGCGATCGACCAGCCCCGGCAACGCATCGATCCACTCCCGCCCCCGCTCGCCTTCCCGCTCACAGGTCTCCGCCACGAACGCCCCAGGAACCGCGATCATCACCCCACCCTAGGCTCCACCAGGGAGGTACCAAGTGACCGTCGACCTGAAACCCGAACTCCTGAAAGCCCTACGCAACAACCGAGCCGCCATGCTCGACAACCTGACCGGCCTACCGGAGTACGACCAACGCCGCCCCCTGACTCCAACCGGCACAAACCTGCTCGGCCTCGTCAAACACCTGGCCGGCCTCGAGTACGGCTACCTCGGCGAATCCTTCAACCGCCCGCCACTCGAGCGCCCGACCTGGTTTCGCGACGACCCCTCGACCGAGATCGACATGTGGGCCACCCCTGACGAGTCGACCGCCTACGTCACCGAGACCTACCGCAAAGCCTGCGCCCATGCCGACACCACCGTCACCGAACTCACCCTGGACACCCCAGGCCATGTGGCCCACTGGGCCCCCGGCCACCAGGAAACGACGCTAGGCGTCCTCCTGATCCGGATGACCGCCGAGACAGCCCAACACGCCGGCCACGCGGACATCATCCGCGAACTGATCGATTTCCGGCGCGACCCTGTCGTATCCGCCCCACCCCGTTCGTAGCGAAGGTGGAGGCGGACACCCGTACCGCTAGCAACCCGAAGGAGCACCCATGCCCGAGTACCTCATCTACTTCAACCAGCAGTGGGTAGGCGACCACACCGAGGAATGGTTCGCCAGCCGCGGCCCGCTCGCCATGGCCGTCGTCAACGAGATGAAAGCAGCCGGCGTCTACGTCTTCGCCGGCGGCCTGGAGGAAGAAGACGGCCCCGTCTACACCGCCAACCCCACCAGCGGCGAGATCGTCATGACCGACGGCCCCTACATCGAAACCAAAGAGTTCCTGGGCGGCTTCGCCCTGGTGAGCGTCCCCGACGACGAAACCGCCAAATTCTGGGCAGCCAAGGTAGCCGAAGCCTGCGGCTGGCCCCACGAAGTCCGCCGCTTCAAACCCCAACCCCGTACCAACTGAACCCCGCTCAATCCCCCGGCGACCGCCGTCGCGGCAAACTCACCAACGGCCACCACACCGCGATGATCCCCATCCCACCCACAACGAACCAAAGCCCCGCCCCAACCACCCAGGGCCACCACCTATCCCCATCCTCCGACGCCACCGCCGCCCCACCCAACAGCGCACCAGTCGGCCCAAGAACCAACACCCACAGGAACCGCAACAGATGAAACTCCACACCCTCACCACTAACCCGAAGCCGCCCCCACCATCTCCCCCGCGACCTCTCCATACCTCCCATGCTCCCCTCCCCAGACATGCGCAGCAACGCACATAGCTGCAGCACTGCTCGCGTAGCCGAAGAAATGCTGTTGACGGCACCCTCCAGGCATCCCCACGCTGGAGCAGCCAGCGGAGGTAGTGGACCCGCTGGCCTAGGCCGCTGCCTCGGTACAGAAGTAGCCAAGCCCGGCTTCTGTGCCCGTTGTGGAGGGGAGCAGCCCGTTCGAGCCGGGCCAGTGCGGGCAACCGCCGCCCGGACCCCCTGGTCCTCACAAGACCTAAGCCGGGCGGCGTCCACTCCTACATGCGCTGTCAACTGTGGCCGAGCCGTCTCCTGGATCGCCAGCACAAGATTGACGGGCTTGTTGTTCTCACCGAGGTACGCCGGTACGCCGCCCGCGACTGGTTCGAGCGGGCGCGGCACAATTTCACCCGGTCTGGCCGTCGATCGACTCCCTGATCAGGTCGGCGTGGCCGTTGTGGCGGGCGTACTCCTCGATCATGTGAACCAGGATCCACCGCAAGGTGAATGTCTGCGCGGTCTTCGGGCTCCTGCGCACCGACTCCTCGTCGAGTCCGCCGCGAGTGAGCGCTTCGTCGACGACGGCGTCCGAGCGCCTGACGGCCTCGTCAAAGAGCGCCCGCAGCTCCTCAGGAGGGTCGTCACGCGCCGATTCGAATTCCCAGTCGTCCTCGGTGACAGCCCAATCGACACCGTCAAAGGGCGGCGCGTACCCCGCATCGCGAAACCAGTGATCGAACCACTGAGACTCAACCAGCGAGAGGTGCTTCATCAGACCACCCAGCGTCATACCGGTCGGCGGACACTGCTGCGCCAACTGCTCCCCGGTCAGCCCCGCGCACTTCCACCGCAGCGTGTCACGCTGGTACGCCAGCGCCCCACGCAAGATCGCGACTTCGCTGCCGTGCAATGGCGCTTCGATCCGCGCAGTGACGTCAAATTCCTGTGCCTCGCTCACAGGTGCGCATCGTACGGCGACCACCGCTCAGGTGTGTGACACTTCCGCGGTGCGTACTCTCATCGCCGCCTTGGCGCTAGCGCTGGCGACCGGCTGCTCATCGGCGGACACCTCTTCGCCGCGCCCGGAGTCGACGCCGACTGCCACGGTACCGGCCTCGCCGGCGGTCGCGTCGAGCTCGGCCGTTGCACCTGACGCCTGCGGCCTGCTGACGACGTCCGAGGTTGCGCAACTCCTGGAGGGCGCCGGACCTGCGAAGCCCGGCCTGACAGGCGCACTTCCCAACTGCCAGTGGAGGGCGCCCGACGGTCAGTTCGCGCAGGTGATCGGCCTCGATGCCTCGGAGTGGGCGCGATCCCTGCCAGAGGCCATCCGAGCTCTTCAAGCGTCAGGGCAGTTCTCAGATACGGAGAACATGCGAAAGCTTCGTGCCGCGGTGAAGCTTGTCGAGGCCGGCCAAGACGTCGACCCGACCGAGGCGTGTTCCTTGTTCTCGCAGATGCTTGAGCTGCAGGGTCTCCCGCCGAAGACCCCGCTCGGTGTATCGGTGCTCCCCACGCGCTCGGATCCGAAGGCGGTATCGGGTCAGATGTGCAGCGGCGGGGTCTTCGCCTCGGTCCTGGTCGCCGACTCGAACGGGCTCGTCGGCCCGCTACCCGTCGACGCGATCGAAACCCTCACCAAGTCGGCCCACCGCCGAGCCATCGGCTGACGGGCATCATCTACACGACCGGCGTCTGGGCACGGACGGTTTCGCGGTCCGGGGTGGTCGCCGACAGTGTGATGCGGGGCCAGGTCCAGGCGTAGCGCAGGATGAGGGCGAGAAGGACCAGTTCCAGTACGACGCCAAGGCCGTAGAAGTACGTCCAGGACTCGCCCACCACGTTGAACGCCGAGACGGGGACGTAGACCGAGGCCACGATGAGGTTCGTGATGCGGTTCGCCCCGGCGGGCAGCATCATCGACAGCACGACCATGAGGATCGGGATGGCCACGAGGGCCAGCGCCGCGGTCGAAAAGGTCTGCGAGAGATCGAACTCGAACACCTTGCCGTCGAGAATGTCTTTGATGACGCCGGGCGTGAAGAAGTTGAGAATGTCCACGTAGGCATACAGGAACATGAAGCTCGTCCAAGCCGCGGCAAGCTTGGCCCTCACCGGAACCGGCTGTTCGTCCAGTGTGGTGGTGGCTTGAAGTGTTCTCATCCTGGGCTCCCGTTGTCGTGGTGAGGATCGGTACCTCCACGATCGCTGACCCCAACGGCGCCCATATCGGCCCGCAGGCCAGACTTCACCCGGCCAATGGCACGGCCTCCCCCTCGTACTTTCGGCCGATCCAGCGCCCCCGCACCCAAGCGCCACAACCGCCCCACGAGTCCCGTACGCCGGTACGCCACCCCGCCAGTGGTTCGGGCGGGCTCGAGACGCCAGCGCGCGATACGAGTACGGGTGGGGCCTCGGACGGTGGGGCAAAAGAGTGACCCCAGGTCAGAGTTGCCTCTGACCTGGGGCTTTGCGTTGCTCCCCCGCCTGGTTTCGATCCAGATCTTCGAGATTCAAAGTCTCGCGGGCTGCCGATTACCCCACGGGGGATCGCTGGTACGCCGGAACAGTCTGCCATGGGTGGGCAAGGTGACACGCGAAGGGGTTCCTTACCTACGACGCCGTAGGTTACGGTTGCGTAGGTAAAGCCGTCCTCCACCACGAGGGAAAATCATGACTCCAGTTGCGGCTCCGGAGGCGCCCACCGGCGCCCGGCAGGCTGGCGAGTTCGACACCGACCACGGGACGCGCGGCGGTGAGCAGAAGGGGCCGTGGGAGCAGATCGCCCTGGCACTGTTCATCGGGATCCCCTTCCTGGCGGTGCTTGCGGCCGTACCGATCGCGTGGGGCGGCTTCCTCAGCTGGCGCGACATCGTGATCGCGGCCGTGTTCTACACGATCTCCGGGCACGGCATCTCGATCGGCTTCCACCGGTACTTCACCCACAAGTCCTTCAAGCCGAACCGGCCCCTCAAATACGCCCTCGCGATCGCCGGCTCGCTCGCGATCGAGGGCCCCGTCGTCCGCTGGGTGGCCGACCACCGCAAGCATCACAAGTTCTCCGACCGCGAG
Organism: Kribbella ginsengisoli; assembly: GCF_039537185.1. NCBI lineage: Bacteria > Bacillati > Actinomycetota > Actinomycetes > Propionibacteriales > Kribbellaceae > Kribbella > Kribbella ginsengisoli. The sequence continues at coordinate 291,780 of NZ_BAABAA010000002.1, forward strand.
GGCGACCCGCACAGCCCGTGGCGCTACGGCAGCAACCTCAAGGCACTGACCAAGGGGTTCTGGCATGCCCACATCGGCTGGCTCTTCGACACCGAGCAGACCCCGCAGCGGCAGTACGCGCCGGACCTGCTGAAGGACCGCGACATCGTCAAGGTCTCCCGGATGTTCCCCTTCCTGGTGCTCGTCTCCCTCTTCGCCCCGGCCGTCATCGGCGGCCTGTGGTCCTGGTCGATCGAGGGCGCGCTGACTGCGTTCTTCTGGGCCAGCCTGGTCCGGATCGCGCTGCTGCACCACGTGACCTGGTCGATCAACTCGATCTGCCACACGATCGGCAATCGGCCGTTCAAGTCCCGCGACAAGTCGGGCAACGTCTGGTGGCTGGCGATCCTCAGCCAGGGCGAGTCGTGGCACAACCTGCACCACTCCGACCCGACCTGCGCGCGCCACGGCGTACTGAGAGGCCAGCTCGACACCTCGGCCCGGACCATCTGGTTCTTCGAGAAGCTGCGCTGGGTCAGCGACGTCCGCTGGCCGGTCAAGGAACGCCTCGAGGCCCGGCGGGTCACCGCTCAACCGTAAATCTCCCACCCTCTAACCCCGATCTGCGGCATGATGCTGACGTGATCCCGAAGTGACCGACCCCAAGCCGCGCCGCACGACCAGAGTCCGGATGACCAGTGCCGAGCGACGCGAGCAGTTGATCGTGATCGCCCGTGGCCTGTTCGCCGAGAAGGGCTACGAGGCGACGTCCGTCGAGGAGATCGCGGCCCGCGCCGAGGTCTCCAAGCCGGTCGTGTACGAACACTTCGGCGGCAAAGAGGGCCTGTACGCCGTGGTCGTCGACCGCGAGGTCCGCAAACTACTGGACACCGTGACAGCCAGCCTGACCGCCGGCCGCGCCCACGAACTCGTCGAGCAAGCGGCCCTCGCCCTGCTGGACTACATCGAGAACTCCTCCGACGGCTTCCGGATCCTGGTCCGCGACTCCCCCGTCGGCTCGTCCAGCGGCTCGTTCATCTCGATCCTGAGCGACGTCGGCACCCGGGTCGAGCACATCCTCGCCGAGGAGTTCAAGCGCCGCGGCCTGGACCCGAAGTTCGCCCCGATGTACGCGCAGATGCTGGTCGGCATGGTCGCCCTGACCGGCCAGTGGTGGCTCGACGTCCGCCGCCCGAAGAAGACCGACGTCGCCGCCCACCTGGTCAACCTCGCCTGGAACGGCCTGTCCGGCCTGGAGACCAAACCGACCCTCTCGACCCGCCCACACAAGTAACTACGAGATCCGCTCCAGAGTCCCTTCGAGAACCACCCGAACCGGCGTGACCGGCCGCTCTAGCAAGCTCTCCAAGTCGGTCCCCGTGGCCGCGAACTCACCCCGGCGCGATGCCCGGAACATCCCGAGCAGCATGCTCGCCTGCGCCTGCGGAACCCCGTGCCCGACCAGCCCTGCCACCCACTCGTCATCATCGGCGACGACTCGATGGATCGAGCGCCCGGTCAGTTCACCCAGCAGCCCGGCGACATCCTTGAGATCCAGCGCGTCGGGCGCGGTCAACGCCGGCGTCGCTCCCTCGAACCGCCCTGGCGTCGCCAGCACGATCGCCGCCGCCTCCGCGAGATCGGCATGCGCCGTCCACGACACCGGCCCATCGGCGGGCGCGACCAGCTCACCCGTCTGGACCGCCTGCCCCAAGAGCAGTGGCACGGTGCTCGCGTAGAACCCGTTCCGCAACGCGGTGAACGTCCCAGTCGCCGCCAGATACTCCTCCGTCGCGGCATGGTCGGGCATCGGCGCGAACAGCGAGTCGGCCGCCGCGGCCTGATGACTCGTGTAGACCACCCGCCCGGCACCTGCCGCCCGGGCGGCATCGATCGCCGCGACGTGATGCGCGATCGCCGCCGGCCCTGTATCACTCGCCGAAACGACGAGCACCTGGTCGGCTCCCTCGAACGCCTCCGCCAGCGAGGACGGATCCCCGTAGTCCCCTCGCCTGACGCGTACCCCGAGGGCAGAAAGCTCACCCGCCCGTTCGACATCGCGAACGCTGACTCCCACCTGATCCGCGGGAACCCGCTGGAGCAGTTGCCGAACGATCTGCGAGCCCAACTGCCCGGTACCGCCGGTCACAACAATCATGCGCACCTCACTTGTTATCAACGGAACGAAATATTGATATCAACGATACTACATCGATAGCAGAGACGCGTTATCATTGGAAACATGGTCGATACGAAGGACAAGACACGCGCGCACCTGATCGAGGTCGCGGCCCGGCTGCTGCGGACCGAAGGGCCGGCCGCTGTCACTACCCGGGCGGTCGCCCACGCTGCCGGGGCGCAGGCGCCGACCATCTACCGCCTTTTCGGCGACAAGGACGGCCTGCTCGACGCCGTCGCCGAGCACGTCTTCGCCACGTATGTCGCCGAGAAGGCGCTCACTGCCGGCCATGGTGACCCGATCGCCGACCTCAGAGCGGGCTGGGACGCCCATCTCGACTTCGGCCTGGCCAACCCGGCGCTCTTCGCCCTCCTCATCGATCCGCGCCGACCGAGCAGTTCGACCGTCGCCGCCGGCTTGGAGGTACTACGCACCCGCGTCCGCCGGGTCGCCGCGATCGGCCGGCTCCGCGTCCCCGAGAGCCGGGCCGTCGAGCTCATCCACGCCATCGGTACCGGCGCGGTACTGACGCTGCTGTCCCAACCGGCGCAGAGCAGGGATCTCGGCCTCGCCGACGCCTTGTACGACACCCTGACACGGGCGATCCTGACCGACACTCCCGCGCTCACCGACGACAGCACGACGGCATCCGCGGTCGCCTTCCGGACCGTCGTACCGGAGTTGCCCGGGCTCACCGCGACCGAGCGCCTGTTGATGTCAGAGTGGCTCGAGCGGGCCAGTGAAGCCTGTCCGACCGCACAGACGTGAGACCGGAGTAGTACAGCGACATCCCCCCGCAGCATGACCAGCCAGGCAAGATTTCGCCGTAACCTGGCCACCATGACGGGGAGCATCACGGGCAGCCTCGCTGGGATCCTGGCGCCCCGGCGAGAGATCGGCGCGCGCAGCCAAGCCTTCGACCTGCTCTTCGCCGGCGCCCTCACGTTCTTCCTCGGCCTGATCGGTTTCGCCCAGGCAGGCTTCGGCGGCATCCTCGGCCTCGGCATGCTCGCCCCACTGGTCTGGCGCCGCAGCCGTCCCGAGCCGGTCTTCTTCGTCGTCTCCGCGGTCGCCGTCCTGCAGTGGCTGGCCGGAGTCGAGTTGCAGCCCGGCAACGTCGGCCTGCTGGTCGCCCTCTACGCGATCTCCGTCTACGGCGAGGTCCGCTACAGCCGGATCGCGCTCGGCATCGGCGGCCTCGGCGTCCTGATGGCGACCTCCCGCTACTGGAGCGGCTCCGACTGGCGCCAGCAGATCACCATGATGGTCGCGCTCGGCGCCCTGGTCTTCGGCGTCTGGGCCACCGGCGAACGCCGCAGAACCAGAGGCCTGTACGTCGCTCAGCTCGAGGAACGCGCCATCCAAGCAGAGCGCGACCGCGACCGCGAGTCCAAACTCGCCGTCTCGAACGAGCGCACGCGCATCGCCCGGGAGATCCACGACGTCGTCGCCCACGGCCTCTCGATCATGATCGTCCAAGCCGACGGCGGACTGTACGCCGCGGACGCCTCCCCCGAGCAGGCCAAGAAGGCCCTGGCCACGATCGGCGACACCGGCCGTGCCTCACTGACCGAGATGCGCAAGATGCTCGGCCTGCTAAAACAAGACGCCCAGCAGGAGCTCGATCCGGACCAGCCCCGCCCGCAACCCGGGATCTCGTCCCTCCCTGAGCTGATCGACAACGTCCGCGACGCCGGCCTCACCGTGGACTACGAGGTCACCGGCACCCCTCGCGACCTCCCCGCATTGCTGGGCCTGACGGCGTACCGGATCGTGCAGGAGGGGCTGACCAACACGCTGAAACACGCCGGGCCGGGAGCGCGTACCTGCGTCCATCTCGACTTCGGGCGCGAGATGCTGACCGTGATGGTCAACGACGACGGCCGTGGTGCCGGCGTCGCGCCGAGCAGCGATCCCGGCCACGGCCTGGTCGGGATGCGGCAACGCGCATCCATCTCCGGCGGTACGGTGAACGCCGGACCCAAGGCGGGCGGTGGTTACGAGGTGATCGCCAAGCTGCCGTACAACCTGCCCAACGGAGGAGGAATTCAGTGACCGACGACAACGTCATCCGGGTCTTTCTGGTGGATGACCAGGAGCTGGTCCGCGCCGGCTTCACCATGCTGGTGGATTCCCAGCCGGACATGCGGGTGGTCGGTCAGGCCGGTGACGGCGGCGAGGCGCTGGAGAAGCTCCAGGTCACGGCCAGCGACGTTGTACTGATGGATGTCCGGATGCCCAGGCTGGACGGCGTCGAGGCGACCAGGCAGCTGCAGTCGTTGCCCGAGGCCCCCAGGGTGATCGTGCTGACCACGTTCGACCTGGACGAGTACGCGTTCGCCGCGATCAAGGCGGGCGCGGCCGGCTTCCTGCTCAAGAACACCCCGCCGGCCGACCTGCTGAGCGCGATCCGCCAGGTGCACTCCGGCGACGCGGTGGTCTCCCCCAGTACGACGCGCCGCCTGCTCGAGCACTTCGCCGGCTCGCTCCCCGACGGCGAGACCGAGCGCCCCGACCTCGGCGACCTGACCGCGCGCGAGCGCGAAGTACTGGTCGAGGTCGCCCGCGGCCTGTCGAACACGGAGATCGCCACCCTCTTCACGTTGTCCGAGGCAACCGTCAAGACCCACATCGGCCGAATCCTCGCCAAAACCGGCCTCCGCGACCGGGTAGCCCTGGTAGTCCTCGGCTACGAAACCGGCATCGTCAAGCCCAGCAGCTGATCCGTCAGCTTGCTAGTACGACTCAGGTCGTACGCACAGTCCATTCCCTGGTCCGACTCTTACGGCGGCCAACCTCAGTAACTTCTTGGAACGTGGGTGAGAACGTCTTGCCCCCGGCACTTTCCGAGGAGAACGATGACCATCCAGACCGGCGAACTCGCGCCCGGGCGGCTGCCCCAGGACGCACCCGACCGTACTGCGATCCGTGCGCACGAACTTCGCAAGGTTTACGGCCAGGGTGACACCGCGGTCGCCGCTCTCGACGGTGTCTCCGTCGACTTCGGGGTGGGCCGGTTCACCGCGATCATGGGCCCGTCGGGCTCCGGCAAGTCGACCCTGATGCACTGCCTGGCCGGCCTGGACACCCCGACCTCGGGCCAGGTACTGCTGGGCGAGACCGAACTGACCCAGCTCCCGGACGCCGCGCTGACGAAGATCCGCCGGGACCGGATCGGGTTCGTCTTCCAGTCCTTCAACCTGCTGCCGATGCTGTCGGCCAAGGACAACATCCTGCTCCCGCTGGAGCTCGGCGGCCGCAAGCCCGATCAGCAGTGGATGTCGACGCTGATCGACGTCCTCGGCCTGCAGGACCGGCTCACGCACCGCCCGTCGGAGCTGTCCGGCGGTCAGCAGCAGCGCGTCGCCGTCGCCCGCGCACTCGTCGGCCGGCCCGAGGTGGTCTTCGCCGACGAGCCGACCGGCAACCTGGACTCGCGCTCCGGCGCCGAGGTGCTGGGCTTCCTGCGCCGCTCGGTCCGCGAGTTCGGCCAGACCGTCGTGATGGTCACGCACGACCCGCTGGCTGCCTCGTACGCCGACCGCGTAGTGATGCTCGCCGACGGCAAACTGGCCGGCGAGCTGACCGATCCGACCCCGGAGTCCGTACTCGGCGCCCTGCGGCAGCTGGGGGCCTGACCCGTGCGACGCTCGATCCTTTCCTCCCTGCGCGCCCATCTGGGCCGCCTGGTCGCCGCCTGTCTGGCGATCGTGCTGGGTGTCGGCTTCGGCACCCTCGCGATGACCGCGCACTCGTCGGCCACCCACGGCATCGACGAGACCATCGGCAAGCAGAACGCCGGCGTCGACGCGGTGATCCAGTCCGACCGCGAGACCGTCACGGCCGCCGACGTGGCCAAGGTCAAGCAGCTGCCGCAGGTCGCATCGGTGGTGGCCGAGACCTCGGCGTACATGCAGGTGCAGTGGGCTGGTCAGGTCCGGCCGGACAGCCTGGCCGTCGCTGCCCGCTACGACACCTCGAAGATCGCCGGCCCGACCACCAGCTCCGGGAAGTTGCCGGAAGCAAAGAACGAGATCGCGCTGCCGGCCAAGCTGGCCGACAAGTACAAGATCGCGCTCGGCCAGGAGATCAAGCTCAGCACCTGGCAGGGCAGGGCCTACCTGGTGAAGGTCGTCGGCCTGCTCGACGACACCACCTCGATCGGCAGCGCGAACGCGGTCGCCACGGCCGCGACGGTCAGTACCTTCGAACCGCAGTCCTACATCAACCAGGTCAAGGTCGCCGCCAACCCCGGCGTGACCCAGCCGGCGCTGGCCGCCGCGATCACCGCCGCCGTCGGCCAAGGCCTGGAGACCTTCACCGGCGAGGGCTGGATCGACCACGAGGTCAAGCAGATCACCAACGGGATCGATGTCCTCGGTGGCGTCTTCGGCATGTTCGCCGTCATCGCGCTGTTCGTCGCCTGCCTGGTGATCGGCAACACCTTCACCATCGTGATCGCCCAGCGGACCCGCGAGATGGCGCTGCTGCGCTGCGTCGGCGCGTCCCGCAAGCAGGTCTTCTCCTCCGTACTGGCGGAAGCGACCATCGTCGGGCTGGTTGCCTCAGGCATCGGCGTGGTCTTCGGCGTCGCCCTGTCCGCGATCGCTCTGACGCTGGCCCGCTCGTTCGACTGGGGGCTGCCGCCGGTCGACCTGCACCTCGACCTCGCGTCGGTGTTCATCCCGCTCCTGCTCGGTACGATCGCGACGATCCTGGCGGCCGTAGTACCGGCTCGTCGGGCGACGCGGGTGGCTCCGCTGGCCGCGCTCCGGCCCGAGGCGGCTCCGGTCGCCAAGTCCAAGGCCGGGATCGTACGACTGGTCTTCGGCTTCCTCCTGCTGGCTGGTGGCGGCGCGCTGCTCGCCCAGGGCGCCAGCTCGCACCAGGTCATCATCGGGGTCGCCGGCGGCGTGATCTCCTTCGTCGGCATCCTGTCGATCGGCTCACTGCTGGTGCCCGCGCTGGTCAAGGTGCTGGGGGCGTTGCCCGCGCGGACCGGAGGGGTACCCGCGCGGATCGCCGTCGCCAACGCAGTCCGCAACCCCCGGCGTACTGCGGCGACCACGTCGGCGCTACTGATCGGCGTCACGCTGATCAGCCTGACCTGCGTCGGGATCGCCTCGGTCCGCAAGACCTTCGACGTCACGATGGACAAGGAGTACCCGGTCGACGTGACCATGACGGTGGACAACGAGAAACTGCCGGCCACCGCAGCGAACCAGCTGAAGAGCATCAAGGGCATCACCGAGGTCGTACCGATCCGGACCGCGCTGGTGAAGTCCGGCCAGAACACGCTGGAGGTCACCGGGGTCGACCCGTCGACCGCCGGCTCCGTGATCCACGACCCGGCGCTGGTCAGGCAACTGCAGTCCGGTACAGCCCTGGTGGACCAGAACACGCTGTACGAGCTCAACGTCAAGGACGGCGCCGTCGTCACCATCGTGTCGGGCAAGCAGAAGGTCAACTTCAAGGCGGTCAAGGCCAACGGCCTGGCCCGGATCACCCTCACGACGGCCGACCTGCAGAAGCTCGCGCCGACGGCGGCGGTGACCGGCTACTGGCTCGCCTCCGACCCGAAGGCCGACGGCCCGAAGGTGATGGACGAGCTCAAGCAGTCGCTGCCGACGGTGAAGAACCTCAACATCTCGGGCGGCCTGCCCGAGCGGAGCTTCTACACCAAGGTGTTCGACATCCTGCTGCTCGTCGCGGTCGGCCTGCTCGGGGTCTCGGTACTGATCGCGCTGGTCGGTGTCGGCAACACGCTCAGCCTGTCGGTGCTGGAGCGGACGCGTGAGAACGCCCTGCTCCGGGCGATGGGCCTGACCAGGCCGCAACTGCGGGGCATGCTCGCGGTCGAGTCGTTGCTGATGGCACTCGTCGCGGCCGGGTTGGGGATCGCCCTCGGGTTGATCTACGGCTGGTCCGGGACCGCGGCCCTGATGGGTGGCCAGATCGACGGGCCGATCTCGTACGCCGTACCGGGCCGGCTCCTGATCACGATCGCGCTGGTCGCCGCGGTCGCCGGTCTGCTCGCGTCGATCCTCCCGGCCCGGCGCGCCGCGAAGGTCGCACCGGCCGGGGCGCTGGCCACCGAGTAGTCAGACGATCTCGACCCGGTTCCCGTGGCCGTCGGCGGTGTGAAACCGCCGGCGGCCCGGAATCGTGTCGTTGTCCCAGGCTACGGAATATCCCTTACCCAGAAGGGTTTCGGCGACAGCATCGAGATCGTCGACCGCCAAAGCAGGATGAGCCTTCAACGCCGGCCTGAAGTCCTTTTCGACCCCGACGTGCACCTCCGCGTCGCCGTCCTTGAACCAGCAGCCGCCACGGGCCGCCAGCAACGGCGGCTTCTCCAGCTCGGTCATCCCGAGCGCGTCGCGGTAGAAGGCGCGGGCCACCTCCTCACCGCCCGGCGGGCAGGACACCTGCACGTGATCGAGTCTCATCAGCTCTCCTTCTTCTGGGCGACGGCGAAGATCCGCCGGAACGGCAGCAGCGTGCCGAACTCCCGCCGCGGATAAGCCTCATTCAACCTCGCCCCGTACTCCGCTTCGAACCGCTCGCGCAGCTCATCGGGCAACGACTGCAAGACGGGCCGGGCCCCGGTCCCCTTCACCCACTCGAGCACCGCGTTGTCGCCTTCGAGCAGATGGCTGTACGTCGTCTCCCACGCATCCACCGTGCATCCCTCCGCACTGAGTGCCGCAACGTACTCCGCCGGCCCCGGCACGTCCGGCCGGAGCGACTTGTCCTTCGCGTACTCGGCGTACGGCTCCGTCGCGGCCAGCTCGCGCAGGATGGCATGCGACGGCGCGTTCCCGTTCCCCGGAATCTGGATCGCCAGCCACCCGCCCGGCTTGAGCGCCCGCACGAATCCCGGCAGCAACTTCAACTGCTCCGGAATCCACTGCAGCGTCGCGTTGGTGACGATCACGTCGATGGACTCGGCCGGGGCGGTCCATTCGTACAGATCGCCGACCTCGAAGGTGAGCCGCTCGTTGGCCAGCGGTTGCGCCGTCTCGATCATCTGCGGCGAGCTGTCGATCCCCTGCACCTGCGCGGTTGGCCAGCGGTCGAGCAGCGTGGCGGTCAGGTTGCCCGGCCCGCAGCCGAGGTCGACCACCGTCGTGGGTTCCTCCGCCCGGATCCTGCCGACCAGATCGGCGAACGGGCGGCCGCGCTCGTCGGCGTACTTGTTGTATTGCTGGGGGTTCCAGACCGGGGACGTGCGCATGGGGCGAGCCCTTCTGCCGAGATGTCTTGACGTCGAGATACTTTACGCCTGTGAGTTGTCTTGATGTCAAGAGTCTTGATGGCATACCCTCGGGCTATGAGAGACGAGGTCGACCGGCTGATCGAGGCCTGGCGCCGGGAGCGGCCCGATCTCGACGTGGCGCCGATGGAGGTGCTGTCGCGGGTGACCCGGCTGGCGCGCCATCTCGATCGCGCCCGAAGCCATGCGTTCGAGACGCATGGGCTGGAGTCGTGGGAGTTCGACGTACTGGCCGCGCTTCGCCGGGCCGGCAAGCCGTACCAGCTCTCGCCGGGACGGTTGCTCAAGGAGACGCTCGTGACGTCGGGGACGATGACGAATCGGGTGGACCGGCTGACCGCCCGCGGCCTCGTCGAGCGACTGCCCGACCCGGCCGACCGGCGCGGCGTACTGGTCCAGTTGACCGACGCCGGCCGCGACTCGGTCGACGCGGCGATGGCCGATCTGCTAGCCCACGAGCGCACCTTGCTCGGCTCGATCAGCGAGCGTGACCAGGCCAAGATCGCCCGCGTGCTGCGTGAACTGGTCGGCCCGTTCGACCAGGAAAATCACTGACGCCGTATTTCTTCGCGGCCGCCAAGTTACTCGCCGGAAATGTGTCGGAATAATCCGAAAAGACGACCCGTCACTTTATGTGTGCGCCGATCGTTGCTAGTTGCAACGAGATCGAGAGATTGCTGTAGCTCACGACTATCGACAGTGAACGACCGCTCCAACTAGGGTCGTGACCGTTGGTGATCAGGCGGCTACGCAACGTTCTAGAGATCGGTGTCTTCGGCGGCAAGAGGTGGTTCGCCGAAGCCGGTTGGTGGTGTCCGGGGCTCGGGGCTCGGACAACCCGGCCGGTCGGGGCCCGCTCGCCCGCAGGCGCGGCATACCCTCCCAATCACAGGGGATCGGAGGGTATGCCGCGACTCAGGTCCCGAGGGATTTGATCATGTATACATTTCTCCGGCGCCCGGAGAATGTGCCGACCTATTCGGCCCGCTCGGCCGCTTCCAGCCAGGCGGTTTCCAGCGTGGCGCGTTCCTCGGCGAGCTTGCGCAGATCGGTGTCGAGCTCGGCCAGCCGTTCGTAGTTGCTCGCGTTCGCCGCCAGCTGGTCGTGCAGCTTTGCTTCGTTGAACGTCAGCTTGGACAGCTGGCGCTCGATCCGGTTCAGCTCCTTCTTGGCAGCACGAGCCTCCGCCGCGTCGACGACAGGCGCGGCCGCCGACGGTGCCGACGGCTTGGGCTTGGTAGCCACCGATGGTGAGTCGACCCGGCGTACCGGCGTACCGGACTGCAGTTCCTCCAAGTACTGGTCGACGCCTCGCGGTAGGTGCCGGACATTGCCGTCGCCGAGGATCGTGTAGACCATGTCGCTGACCCGCTCGAGGAAGTACCGGTCGTGGGTGACGACCACGACGACGCCCGGCCAGTTGTCGAGGAAGTCCTCGAGCACCGTCAGCGTCTCGACGTCCAGGTCGTTGGTCGGCTCGTCGAGGATCAGCACGTTCGGCTCGTCGAGCAGGATCCGGAGCAGCTGCAGCCGGCGGCGCTCGCCACCGGACAGGTCGTTGATCCGGGTGGTCAGCTTGTCGCCGGTGAAGCCGAAGCGCTCCAGCAGCTGCGAGGAGTTCATCTCGCCGACCCCGGCCGCCAGCGCGGCGACCCGGCGGATGTCGGTGATGTGCGCGAGCACGGTGACCGAGCCGTCGAGGTCCTCCAGCGTCTGCGAGAGGTTGGCGATCTTGACCGTCTTGCCCTGCTTGACCTTGCCGGAGTCCGGCGGCAGCAGGCCGGTGAGCACCTTGAGGAAGGTCGTCTTGCCGGCGCCGTTCGGGCCGAGCAGGCCGATCCGGTCGGCCGGGCCGAGCCGGAAGGTGACGTGGTTGAGCATCACCCGGTCGCCGAACTTCAGCGAGACGTCCTCGGCGTCGAAGACGTCCTTGCCGAGCCGCGAGGTGGCGAGCTGGGCCAGCGCGAGCTTGTCGCGCGGCGCCGGCTCGTCCGCGATCAGCGCGTTGGCCGCCTCGATCCGGAACTTCGGCTTCGCGGTCCGCGCAGGAGCGCCCCGGCGCAGCCAGGCCAGCTCCTTCTTGACCAGGTTCTGCCGTTTGCCCTCGACGACGGCGGCGTTGCGGGATCGCTCGGCCTTGGCCAGCACGTACGAGGCGTAGCCGCCGTCGTACGAGTTGACCTTGCCGCCCTGGACCTCCCAGGTCTCGTTGCAGACGGCGTCCAGGAACCAGCGGTCGTGGGTGACGACGATGAGCGCGCTGGCCCGGTCGACGACGTGCTGGGCGAGCCAGTTGACCGCTTCGATGTCGAGGTGGTTGGTCGGCTCGTCGAGGATCAGCAGGTCGACCTCGGTCATCAGCAGCTTCGCCAGCGACGCGCGCCGGCGCTCACCACCGCTGAGGGTACCGACCAGCGCGTCGTGGTCGACGCCACCGAGTAACTCCTCCATCACCTCGCGCGCCTTCGGATCGGCGGCCCAGGTGTAGGTCTCGACGTCGCCGAGGACGGCGTGCGCGACGGTCAGCTCGGGATCGAGGCTGTCGACCTGCCCGAGGAAGCCCAGCCGCAGGTCACGGTTGTGGGTGATCCGCCCGCTGTCGGGCGTCTCCTCGCGGGCGAGCAGCCGCAGCAGCGTGGACTTCCCGTCCCCGTTCCGCCCGACCACCCCGATCCGCTCGCCCCGGCCGATGCCGAGGGTCACCCCATCGAGCAGGGTGCGGGTCCCGAAGCCTTTGGAGACAGCTTCCAGATTGACAAGGTTGGGTGCAGGGGTAGCGGCCATATCCCCTCAAGCCTAACCGGTGATCGGCTGGTACCCGTCGAAGGTGGTCAGCAGGACCCCCTCACCGTGGGTCAGGCCGGGAAGCTGCGCTTCGAAGGCGTGGATCCGGCCGACCGGGATCCGGCCCTTGAGCGTTGCCCACTCCGGCGCGACTTCGGTGTTTTCCAGGGTCGCGTTGGCCTCGGCGAGCTTGGCGATCACCGATGCGACAGAATCCGGCGGTAGCTCCAGGTCGAAGGAGTTGACCGGCTCGTACACCCTCGTCCCGGCTTCCTGCAGCGCCTGCGTGAGTACCAGCGGCACGAGTCGGCGGAAGTCCGCAGCGACGGTGACGGGCGACACGTAGTCGGTGCGGATGAGGTCCACCCGGCAATCCACCACCTCCCACCCCTGCAGCCCTTGCTGCTGCAGGGTGAGCCGCGTCGTCTCCTCGATCGCGGTGTGGAACGCGCGCGGCAACCCGCCGAGCTCGACCTCCAGGCGGTAGTCGATGCCGGTACCAACGGGTGCCGGCCGGATGCGGAAGCCGACGGCCGCGCACCACTGGTTGCCGGATTCACCGATCTCGCGGACCGCGGTACCGGTTCCGATCGGTCGCTCGACGTGGATCGGCGTCGTCTCACTGAAGCTGACCGCGAGCCCGTACTCCTCCTCCAGCAGCGACGCGATCACCTCCTTCTGCACCTCGCCGTACAGATTCACCGAGATCTGCCCACGCGCGTCCTTCCGCACCCGGATCAACGGATCCTGCTCCGCAAGCTGCTGCAACGCCTGAAACAACTTCACCCGATCCTGCGCCCGAACGACTGTCTCCAGCGTCGGCGGCGCGAAGAGCTGCCCGCCCTGGCCGGTCGGCACCCCGAGCTGGTCCCCGATCTGCACCTGCTTGAGCCCGCGCAAGGCAACGATCCGCCCCGCCTCGGCGGTGTCGGCCGTCCGAGTGCCGCCGCGATCGAATACCTGCACCGACGTCGGCTTGACCTCGTACGTCGATGCGCCGCGGCCGGCGTCCTGCGTCGCACCGTGATGCACGGCGACCGGCTGCCGCACCTGGAGTCGCCCGGCGAACACCCTCGCCGACGCGATCCTCTCCCCCGCAGGCCCGCGTTCCACCTTGAACACCTGGGCTCTGAGTGGCTCATCATTGTTGCCGGTTGCCCGTGGCAACCACTCGCGGATGCCGTCGATCACCTCGGGCACCCCTTCGCCGGTCATTGCCGAGCCGAAGTACACCGGATGCACACGCAACCGCCGTACCTGCTCGACCAGCTCCCGCCGGCAGTCCTCTGGCTCTATTTCATCATCCAGGTACTTGGCCAGGAACTGGTCATTGCCCTCCGCAAGCAGCTCCTTGAGCGCCTTGTTTTCCAGAGGTAACAGCTGGTACTTCGCCTGCCGGGTGCCGAGGTCGGTGACGGCGCCCATTGGCACGGCGGACGGTGTGAGGAGCCGGGCGATGTCCGCCAGCAACTCGTCGTACCGGGCTCCCATCCGGTCGATCTTGTTGACGAACAGCAGCGTCGGGATGCGCAGCCGGGTCAGCGTGCGCATCAGCAACCGGGTCTGCACCTGGACACCCTCGACCGCCGAGATGACCAGCACGGCACCGTCCAGCACGGACAGCGCGCGCTCGACCTCGGCGATGAAGTCGGAGTGCCCGGGGGTGTCGATCAGATTGACGGTCAGGTCACCCAGTTCGAACGAGACGACCGCCGAGCGGATGGTGATCCCGCGCCGGCGTTCGAGGTCCATCGAGTCGGTACGGGTACTGCCGTCGTCGACGCGGCCGACGTGGTCGATCACGCCCGCGGCGTACAGCAGGCGTTCGGTCAGGCTGGTCTTACCGGCGTCGACATGCGCCAGAATGCCCATCGTCAGAGTGTTCAAAGGTCCTCGCGGGTGCGTCGCAGCGATCAGGAGTGATGGCGTAGACCGACGCTCGGCGCATCTGAGACTCCTTCGCTGCGGTACCGCGGACGACTGACTTTGCGAGGATAACCTGCCGGTGAGGCGCTGGCGATCGAGTTTCGGAGAGGACGGCCGATGGACCCGGACTTCGCAACCCTGCTCCACCGCCACCGCAAAGCAGCCGGCCTCACGCAACAGAAACTCGCGGAGCTGACCGGGGTCAGCCTCGCGGCGATCAGCGCGCTGGAGCGCGGCGTCCGCCGGTTCCCGCGGGCGGACACCGCGAACGCGCTGGCCTACGCCATGGGTCTGACCGCCGATGAGCGCCAGGCTTTCAGCGCAGCCGCGCGCCGTCAGCGGCGTCCAAGGTCCGATGGGCAGCCGTCGACCAGCAACGCAGTGTCAGGGAGGGCACGGTCGGGGTCGGAGCCGGCGGGCTCGGGGTCGGAGTCTGGTTCGGAGTCGGGGTCTGGTTCGGGGGCAGCAGGCTCGGGGCCGGCGGGGGCGGGAACAGTGGCGGCGGGTGAGGCGGTGGTGCCTCGGCAGTTGCCGATGCCAGATGCGGGGTTCACCGGGCGTACGGGCGATCTTGATGCGTTGCACTCAGCGCTCACCAGCGGGTCTCGCGTCGCGATCGTCGCCATCACGGGGATGGGTGGTGTCGGCAAGACGACGCTCGCGGTGAAGGCCGCGCACTCGGCGATCGCGGAGTACCCCGACGGCCAGGCCTACTTGGATCTCCACGGCTACGACACCGAAGCGGCTGTCTCACCGCTCGAAGCCCTCAACTACCTCCTCCGCGCCTTTGGTCTGTCCGGCCCGGACGTACCAGTCCAGGTCGACGAGGCCGCCGCCCGACTGAGGACGCTGCTCGCCGGTCGCCGCGCGCTGATCCTGCTCGACAACGCGCGAGACGCAGCCCAGGTCCAGTCCCTGCTACCCGGCACCGGCCGCTCCGCCGTCATCATCACCAGCCGGCACGAGCTGTCCGGGATGCCGACCGCGCAGATCCTGCGCCTCGGGCTGCTGACTCCATCAGAAGGCCTCGACCTGCTCCGTACGGCCGTCGGCGCCGCCCGGGTCGACGCCGAACCGCAGGCCGCGCAGTCGATCGTGGAGGCCTGCGGTCTCCTCCCCCTCGCCCTGAAGATCGCCGCCGGCCGCCTGGCGGCACGACCCCAATGGCCGCTGGCCCACCTCGCCGGTCTGCTGCAGGACGAGCGCCGGCGGCTGGATCAACTGGAGGATCACGAGCTGGGAGTACGGGCCAGCTTCGACGTCTCGATCGACGACCTGGCGGCTGGGCCCAGCGACCGCGAGCAGCGGGCGGCAGGGGCGTTCGCGCTGTTCGGAGTACCGGATGGACCTGATCTGACCGTTGAAGTCGCGGCCCGGCTGCTCGATTGCGATGAGCATGCGGCGTTGGATGCGCTCGAGGACCTTTGCAACCTGCATCTGATCGAATCGCTGGCGCCACGGCGGTACCGACTGCACGACCTCCTGCGGATGTATGCGAGAGAGCGGGCGCACGCGAGCGTCAGTCCGGAACTGCAGGCTGCCGTGATCACCCGGATCCTCGACCTGTACGCATCGGCGGCCTGGCAGTCGATCGAACTCGCTTTCCCCCGATCCGGTCGGCTGCCCTGGTACCGGGCTCAACCGCCGATCGTCAACGGAGGCCGGAAGTACGAGGACGGCGGCGCGGCCCTGTCCTGGCTCGACGGCCAACGCCCGCACCTCGTCGCACTGGTCTCCCAAGGCGCACGAACTGCTGACGTGCCAGCCGTCTCAGTGATCCGCCTGGTGATCGGCCTGCACACCTTCTACGCCACCCGGGGCCACTGGCTCGACTGCCTGCGAATCTTCCGTACTGCGCTCGAAATCGTCGACGACCCCCAGGCCGAAGCCCACATCCGTAGCGATCTCGGCCTGGTCCTCTTCGACCTCGCCCGCTCCGGCGCCGGCCACCCCGACGACTCCATCGCCGAACTCCACCGCAGCCGCGACCTCTTCGAATCCGCCCACGACCTGGTCGGCGAGGCCCTGGCGCTGGCCAACCTGAGCCACGTCCTGGACCTCAACGGCAACTACCAACAAGCCATCAACGCCGGCCGACAAGCCCTCACGCTCTACCGCGAACTAGATGACGCGCCCGGCGCGACCATCGCCCACATCAACATCGGCAACTCCCAAGGCCGCCTGGGCCGAACCGCAGCCCAACGCGCGTCCTACGACGAGGCCATCGCCCTCAGCACCCAGAACAACGCCCACCACCACCTGGCCATCGCCCTCCTAGGCTCCGGCGTCGCCTACCAACAAGCCGGCGACCTGGCCTCCTCGGCAACCCACCTCCACCAAGCCGCCACCAATTTCAAAACCCTCAACGACCAACTGTCCCTAGCCGAAGCCCTGGACGAACTAGGCGTAACCCTCCGCCTCTCAGGCGACCTCCCCACCTCCATCCACCACCTGGAAGAGGCCCTGACCATCGCCACCCACTACGACGACGGCCAACGCCACCACCTCATCCTCACCCACCTAGCCGACTCCCTAGAAGCCGCCGGCAACCCCACCGCAGCCGCCCTCCACCGCACCCAAGCCGAAGAGATAAACCGCGGTCGCGGCAGCTCGCACGACGCTTAGCGGGGGATGGGGGCTGGGAGGATTCTGGCGCCGGGGACTGGGCCTTCGGCTTGGCGGACCATTCGGCAGAGGCCGGATTCGGCCAGTTCTACTGCCAGGTCTACGGCTCGGCGGCTGTCGGCGGCCAGGAAGAGGCAGGTGGGGCCGGAGCCGGAGATCATGGCGGCCAGGGCGCCTTGGTCCAGGCCGAATTGGAGGGTGGCGGAGAGTTCGGGGCGTAGGGAGAGGGCGGCGGCTTGCATGTCGTTGCTTAGGGCAACTGCCAGGGCGGCGGGCTGGCCGGAGAGTAGGGCGGTGAGGAGTTCGGGGTGGACTTCGGGGGGTTCTACCCGGCGGAGGGGGCGGAGGCGGTCGAGTTCGCGGAAGACGGCGGGGGTGGAGAGGCCGCCTTCGGCGATGGCGAAGACCCAGTGGAAGGTGCCTCGGGACATCACCTCGGTCACCTGTTCGCCTCGGCCACGGCCCAGGGCGGTGTGCCCGACGAGGCAGAAGGGGACGTCGCTGCCCAGGTCGGCCGCTAGGTGTTGCAGTTCGGGCTGGGTGAGCCCGAGGCCCCACAGCCGGTTGCAGGCGACGAGGGTGGCAGCGGCGTCCGTGGAGCCGCCGGCCATACCGCCGGCGACCGGGATGGTCTTGCGGATGACGAGGTCGACGCCTTCCTCGACGTCGTACTCCGCCTGCAGCACCCGGGCCGCCTTGACGGCGAGGTTCGTGCTGTCGGTCGGGACGTCCGCGGCGAAGTCACCGAACACCTCGACGGTGACGTCGGAGTCGTCGCGCAGGGTCGCCGTCACATCGTCGTACAGGGCAACGGCCTGGTACACCGTCGCGAGCGGATGGAAACCGTCCGGACGCGGCGGACCGACGGACAGGCCGAGATTGATCTTGGCCGGCGCCCGGACCGTGACCTGATGAGCTGACACGGGCACAGGCTAATGCCCAGCGTCGGCGATCGCGGCGAACTGTTCGATTCCCAACATCTCGCCGCGCAGCGAGGGGTCGACGCCGGCCTGCGCAAGAGCGGCGTCGAGGCGGTCGCGGTCGGGCATCCAGCGGGCCAGCGCGGAGCGGACGGTCTTGCGGCGCTGGGAGAAGGCGGCCTCGATCACCTTGAAGACTTCTTCGCGCGATGCGGTGGAAGCGGGTGGTTCGCGGCGGGTGAAGGCGACCAGGCCGGAGTCCACGTTCGGTGCCGGCCAGAAGACGTTGCGCCCGATCGGGCCGGCTCGGCGCACGTCGGCGTACCAGGCGGCCTTGGCGGACGGTACGCCGTACGTCCGTGAGCCCGGCGGCGCCGCGAGCCGGTCAGCCACCTCCGACTGCACCATCACGAGCCCGTGCCGCAACGACGGCGAGATCGCCAGCAGATGCAACAGGACCGGTACTGCGACGTTGTACGGCAAGTTGGCCACACACGCCGAGGGCGAGCCGATCTGATCCGGTACGACGGTCATCGCGTCCGCCTCGACGACGGTCAGCGCAGCGGCCTGGTTCGGCGCGTACTCCGCGATCGTGGCCGGCAGCGCGTCCGCCAGCACCGGGTCGATCTCGACCGCGGTGACCCGGTGGCCCTCGGCAAGCAACGCGAGCGTCAGCGACCCCAGCCCCGGCCCCACCTCGAGCACGGTCTCACCGTCGGCCGACAGGTCGGCGGCGCGGACGATCCGGCGGACCGTGTTCGGGTCGATCACGAAGTTCTGGCCGCGCTGCTTGGTCGGGCGGACCCCGAGCTGCGCGGCCAGTGAACGCACTTCCGCCGGACCGAGAAGTCTCGGTCCGGCGGAAGTGGACGAATCAGCGCTGGTCACAAGCGCCAGTCTCGCAGGTCAGGCTCAGAATCAAGCCTTCTTGCCGCAGACGGGCCAGGCGCCGTAGCCACCGCGGTCGGCCTTGACCTTCTCCGCGATCGCGATCTGCTGCGCCTTGGACGCGCCGTTGGCGTTGTTG
Organism: Kribbella ginsengisoli; assembly: GCF_039537185.1. NCBI lineage: Bacteria > Bacillati > Actinomycetota > Actinomycetes > Propionibacteriales > Kribbellaceae > Kribbella > Kribbella ginsengisoli. Next base: position 310,496 of record NZ_BAABAA010000002.1, read on the forward strand.
GCGTACGCCGTACCGCCGTACGCGGCCCAGGTGCCGTGGTCGAACTGCAGGCCACCGTAGTACCCGTTGCCGGTGTTGGAGGCCCAGTTGCCGCCCGACTCACAAGCGGCGATCCGGTCCCAGGCGCCGGCGTTGCCACCGGTGGCCGGCGGAGTGTCCTCGACCGGCTTCTTCTTGGTACCGACCGTGACGAGCTCGTCGACCGGCGCGGTGACGACCGAGCTGGTGACGAGCTTCTTGCTCGCCAGCTTGCCGTCCAGGTAGGTGAGCAGGTACTTGACGCTCTTGGAGCCCGCGACGCCCTTGGCGGTCGTCTTGGTCTCGCCCTCGAGCATCGTGGCGTCCTTGGTCTCCTTCTTACCGAAGGCGATCGCCTGCTTCTCGGTGACCGACTTCGTCTCGACCTTCACCACGGTGACCCGGGTGATGCTGCCGGGCTTGAGCACGGTGGCCACCGCCGGGACGATCCGGTCGTTGGAGTCGAACGGGATCTTGGCGCTGGTCAGCGCCTCGCCCACCGTCGTCGCCATCGACTTCACCGCGACCGCCTTGCCGAGGCGGACGATCTGCAGGGTCTTGGGGGTGCGAACGGTCAGCTCCAGGCCCTCACGCCCGATGGGGGCGCTCCGGCTGGTGGAGAAGACTGCTCCGTCATATCGAAGGCCCAGGTCGGTCATCGCCTCGCTGAGGCTGTCCGCCGTGGTCCAGAAGCTTCTCTTCGTGCCATCCGCGTTGACGGTGAGCTGGCGGCCGTACTGCACCGCGATCTCCTGCCCGTCCTGCAGCTTGGCGTCCAGCGAGGGGGCCACCAGGTCACGCTCGCCGACCTGGATCTTCTTCGCCTTCAGGGCGTCCCCGACGGTCGAGCCGAAGGTGTGCACCTTCTGGACCTGGCCATCGATGGACAGACTGACGGTCTTGCTCTTGGTCGCATAGGCCACGGAGCCGCCCACGACGGCGAACACAGCCGTGGCGCCCACGGCCGCGATGATGGACTTACGCACTAACGCTCCCAGGTAGAGCTACCCGGGCACGGGGTGGGACGACACAGGAATCGGTCCGCGTTGCCGGGGTCCGACGCCGAGGGGCGTGCCGTCCGGAACCTTCCCCGATCCCGGCCAACATCACGGGACAGTAACGAATAAGTCGCCAGAGTGCCAATCCCCTAGTCGGCGTGGCGCAAAAAGGTGTAACGGGCCGCTCACGCCTGGTGACGGCCCCAGTGCCCCCGATGCACCACTTCGGCAGTACTGCGACGCCCTCTTTTGAGCGACGGCGACCTCTTGTCGGGGGCCCGGTAACCGATCGAGATGACCCCGATCGGATCGAAGCCGGCCGGTACGCCGAACTCCTCCTTCAACCGCCCGACCTTCTCCGCCGGAGGGCCGAAAAGGCAAGCACCCAAGCCTTCGTCGACCACCGTCTGCAGCATCAGCAGCGCCGCCATCCCGGTGTCGATGTACCAGTACGGCGCCGTCCAGTGCTTCTCGTCGCGGTCGGTCCAGCCCTTGTCCGGCGCGGTGTACCGGTCGAGGTACGCGTCCTTGTGGGCGAAGGCGAAGATCAGCAGCGGCGCGCGCCGCAGCCCTGTGATCCACTCCACATACTTCTCGTCCGGATCTTCGGCCGCGATCCGCCAGTACCGCTCCCGATCGTCGCCCTCGAGGGTCAGGAACGCCCAGCCCTGGGTGAACCCGCCGGACGGCGCCCGGAGACCGTTTTCCAGGATCCGCTCCCGGATCTCGGCAGGCACCGGCCGGTCCGGATCGTAGTTTCGGACCATGCGCCGGCGCCGGACGACCTCACTGAACTCCATGAGGCCTGTCTATCAGCCCAGCAACTTGGCCAGCAGGTACGTCTCGGTCCCCGCCAGCCCCACCGAACAGAAGACCACCGTCTGCCCGGGCAACGGACCAGGCACATCTCCAGCCAGTACTGCGCCCAGACTCACCAGCCGGTCGTGTTGCAGCGTCCCGGTCAGAATGAAGGGCGGATCGTACGCCGCGGTCTGGGCCAGCGAGTCCGTCACGGCGACGTCTGCCCGCGCCACCAGGTCAGGTCCGAACTCGGCGCGTCCGAACTGCTTCGGCCCGAGCGTCGTCACGCAACTCCCCGGCGCGATCCACGACGCGTCGATCACCGGCACCGGACTGTCCGTCGCGAGCACCACCAACTCCTTGCCCTCGACCGCCTCCCGGGCCGACGGCGCCGCCACGACCGGCAGCCCCAACTCGGCCGAAACCCTTGCAGCAAAGGCGTTCCGACGCTCCACCGACCGACTGAAGACGGTCACCTCGGTCAACTCGCGAACCACCGAGATCGCCCACAACTGGTTCCACGCCTGTACGCCGGTACCGACGACGCCGAGCGTGGATGCCGACGAAGAGGCCAGCGCGTCGACCGCGACCGCGCCGATGGCTCCCACCCGTCGCGGACCCAATTCATTGCCCACGGCAACTCCACGGACGATCCCGGTCCGCAGGTCGTGGACCACCACGACCTGCGCGCCCGGCGATGAATCGAAGGAGTCGTACGAGCGGTACCCGTACCACTCCCCCTCCAGCGCCCCGGTCGTGAACACCAACCGGCCGTCCCCCAGCGACGTACTGACCCGCGGTGGCGAGTGCAGCTCGCCCCGATGCCCGGCGAGCAGTGCAGAGCGCATCCAGCCGACAGCCGTGCGCGCATCCAGCCGCGCGGCGATGTCGGAGTCGGTGAGAACAGTTACCACGAACCACCGAACGCGCGGTCGGCGTTGTCGGACAGCGCCTGGCACAGCTCGGCGACCGAGATGTTCAGCACGCCGGCCATCTTCCGGACCGTGTGCGGGATCAGGTACGACGCGTTCGGCTGGCCGCGATGCGGCGACGGGGTCAGGTACGGCGCGTCCGTCTCGACCAGCACGCGATCCAGCGGCGTGACCGCGAGCGCGTCCCGCAGCGACTGCGCGTTCTTGAACGTCACCACCCCGGCGAAGCTCAGGAACGCGCCCCGGTTGACGCATTCGCGGGCGAACTCGGTGTCGCCGGAGAAGCAGTGCATGACGAGCCGGTCCGGCACGCCCTCGCGGTCCAGGATCTTCAGGATGTCGTCGTGCGCGTCCCGGTCGTGGATCATCAGCGTCTTGTCGAGCCGCTTGGCCAGCTCGATGTGCGCGGCGAACGACTCATGCTGCGCGGCCCGGCCGTCCTCACCGGTCCGGAAGTAGTCGAGGCCGGTCTCTCCGATGACCCGGACCTTGGGCGAACTCGACGCAAGCCGCTCGATCTCGGCCAGCGCATCGTCCAGTTCGCCGACAGCGGCAAGCTTGGGCGCTTCGTTGGGATGCAGGGCGATACCGGCGATGAGGTTCGGATACTGCTCGGCCGCCTCGACCGCCCAGACCGCGCCGGGCAGATCGCAACCGACCTGGACGATCCGGGTGACACCGACCGACGACGCCAGCTTGATCGCCTCGGCGGCGGCCAGCCAGTTGCCGTCCTCGCCGTCGGCGATGTCCAGATGGCAGTGCGCGTCGACCACGCTCATCGGCAACGGGTCCGGCACCGCGGGACGGCTGCGATCGCGTGACCGGCCGTCCTCCCCGATAGCAGCACGTTCCCGCGTCGGGCGAGCGACCTCCACACCGTCGGTAGACATGGGGTCCAGACTACTTAGTCATTTGAGCCGGTAGATCCGGATATCTTGGTTCCGGTAGATCGGGATGGCCAGCTGGTCCAGCTTCGGTGAGACCGGGCCGGCCCGCAGATCCCCGATGATCAAGGTGACACCGACGTCGCCGGCCAGTTTGGCGAGGTGCGCCTCGGACGGTTTCTCGACGGCGATCCGGCTGTCCAGCACTCGGTCGGGCCAGGGCGACTGCTGAAGCAGGAAGCTGTGCTTGTGCTCGGTGGCGGCCAGGTTGGCCGGTGCATAGGCCCAGCCGCCCATCCACATCTGCACTCCACTGAGCCCGGACATCCAGTACGCATCGTTGGGGCAACCCGGCCGGTACGGGACCGGCATGCAGAAGACGTTGCTGACGGCCACATCGTTGGGCTCGAGATGCTTGCTCAGCCAGAGCATCGCGCTCTGCTCCTCGCGGGTGAGGTACGTCCGGTACTCGATGTTCGGCGGCGGCAACGGCTTCGACGCGTCCCGCAGCGCGTCCCCGATCACGATGAACTGCACCGGCAGACTGGCCGCGACCGTCAGCACGATCACCTGCACTGCGGCCGAGGCGGCCTGCCGCGTCCGGTTGATCCCCAGGATCACCAGGCTCCCGACCAGGGCCAGTACTCCGAAAGGCGCCAGCAACCCGGCTGCTGCGCGCGCCACCGTGTGGGTCTCGGTGTCGGTCGGCCAGAAGAGGTAGAGCGCAACAGCCGTCGCCAGCCCGGCCACTGCGACGATGACGAGGTCCCGAGGCCGCGTCTGCCCGGCCAGGTTCACGCCAACGGCCACCACGCCGACCATCCCCAGCGCCAGGATCGCGCCGAGGAAGTGGTACTCCGAATAGCCCGTGTGCGAGAACACGAGCGTCACCCCGGTCCCGGCCGCCACACAGCCACTGATCCACCAGTACGCCGGGTCGCGGCGCATCGGCGACATCTTCATACCGAGCAGCGTCAGCAGCCGGGGCGCGTCGACCAGTAAGTAATAGGTCACGAGCACGACCGCGAAGAGGATCATCCGGGCGTCGCCGTGCTCCAGCGACGGCAGCACCCAGTTGCCCGTGGCCGGGTAGGACTTGTCGCCGGTGACGGCCTGGTAGTACGGCTGGACCCGGAGCGCGGCGAGCAACTGGAACCGGCTGCCGCCTGTACTACCGGTCAGCGCGAACGAGGAGGCCAACAAGAAGGTCGCCGTGACACCGGTCAACGCCGCGATCCGCCATGGCGCCTCGCGCTCGGCAACCCACGCCACGCCGCCTGCCAGCAGACAGCCGGCCAGCATGATCGGGAGCAAGGTCGGCTTCGTCCCCGTCGCCAAGGCGAGCATCAGGACCATCACTGTCCAGACACCTCGTCCTGCCTGGCGTCGCAGGATCAGTACGGTCGGCCCGAGCAGGCCCAGCATCACCACCGCCGCCATGGTGCCGGTCGGTCCCTGCACCACCTGAGCAGCCGACATGTTGGCCGTTGGGGTGTTGACCAGTTGGATCGCACCCGGCAGGACTCCAGCGAGCAGGCCGGCGAGCGGTGCGGCCCACTTGCGCTCGCTGAGCAACTCCCCGGCCGCCCAGCCGACCAGGACCAGCGTGAGCAGCATGGTCAGCGGCCACTGATGAATGAGCACCGTGGCCGGCCGAACGTCGGCCATCACGGAGCCGCTCGCCATGGAGGCGGTCGCGAACCAGTGGTAGATCAGAGGCTCGCCCAGCACCCATGGGTCCCGCGGCGTGACGTCGTGCAGTAGCTGCTGGACCAGACCGAGTTGGTACCAGATGTCTTGGTGGCGGGTCGCCGGCAGCGGCGGGAGCGGGACGGGGCGCAGGAGGACGAGAACGGTCCGGACCATCGCCAGTAGGAGGCTGGAGACGAGCAGTACGTGCCACCAGCGTGGTGGGGCGGCGACCGGCGGTCGCAGTGACTTGTTGAACGCGAAGAACAGCAGTAAGCCGGCGACGAAAGCCCACTGGAGTAGCGGGAGGCCGAGCGCCGTACAGATCGCCCAGACGGCCAGTTGCCAGGCGAGGCCGAGCACTGCGCCGAAGCCCAGGTCCTGCGTCAACGAGCGGCCGCCGGCCAGTGCGCGCCAGAGGAGCGTGCCTGGCAGGAGTACAGCGATCAGCCAGGTGAGCACCCAGCGGACGCTCTCGCCGGTCGAGTCGCCGATCCGGACCAGCAACAGGACCGCGCTGAGCGGCACCAACAGCCACCACCCGAGCAGCCCGATGCCAGGCCGTAATCGACTGGTCACCGTCGGATCTTACTAGCCTTCGGAGGCCTCCTTGACACCCTTCACGAGCATCTCCCACATGCCGCTGGAGTGATCCGCCTCTTCCTGGCTGCCGTTGTTGTCCTGGGTCAGCTTCAGCCGCGTGCCGCCTTCGGTGGCAGACAGTGAGTAGGTGAGCGTGTGGTAGTTCTCCGGTACGTCGGGCTGCCCGCTCAACGGGCTGTAGTGCGTCACCTTGAGCAACCGGGCCTTCTCGACCGCGACGATCTCACCCTTGTCGGTGTACTGCTTGCCCTCGTACTCGCCCTGCCAGGTGATCGGGCTGCCCGGCTGCCAGTCGGTCTCCACGTCGGCCCCGAACATGAACTTCTTGATCTGCGCCGGGTCGGTCAGGACGTCCCAGACCCGCTCGGGCGACGCGTCGATCTCGGTCTGCGCTGTGGCCAGATAGTCGGCCATGATGTCCAACTCCCATCGGTGTCTTCTGACAAGACCGTACGACGTCACCGCCGTACGGTCTTGTAGAAAAGCGTCACCGGACGGGTCAGACCACGATGACGAGCTTGCCGCGGTTGTGCCCGGCCTCGCTGACCTCGTGCGCCGCGCGGGCCTCGTCGAGCGTGAAGGTCTTGGCGATGGCCGGCTTCAGCTTGCCATCGGCGACCAGCTGGACCTGCTCGGCCAGACCGGCCTTCTTGACGTCGTCCGCCACGCCCCCACTGGAGACGGCCACGCCGATCTCACCGGCCGCCATGTCGGCGATCGTGACGATCCGGTCGGTACCGCCGCGCAGCTCGATCGATTCCTGCAGCCCGCCCTTGCCGGCCGCGTCGAAGACGGCGTCGACACCCTGCGGAGCGACCTCCTTGACCCGGTCGACCAGGCCCTCGCCGTAGGTGATCGGGATCGCGCCGAGCGAGCGCAGGTACTCGTGGTTGGCCTCGGACGCCGTACCGATCACGGTCGCGCCGAGCGCGACGGCGAGCTGGACGCCGACCGAGCCGACCCCACCGGCAGCTCCGTGCAGCAGCAGCGTCTCGCCCTCCTTGAGGCCGAGCTCGTTCAGCACCCGGGCCGCGGTCTCACCGGCGACCGGGACGGCGACGGCCTCTTCCCAGGAGACGTTCGCGGGCTTCTTGGTGGCCACGCCGAGCAGCGCGTACTCGGCGTACGAGCCGCCCTGGGACCAGCCGACGACCTCGTCTCCGACAGCGAACTCGGTCACGCCCTCACCGATCTGGTCGACCACACCGGCCACCTCTGCGCCCGGGATCGCGGGGAAGGTGGTCGGCATGAAGCTGTCGAACCAGCCGTACCGGACCTTGAAATCCATCGGGTTGACGCCGGCGGCCTTGACCGCGACCCGGACCTCGCCCTGGCCGGCCTGCGGCTCCTTGGCGTCCTTGACCTGCAGAACCTCGGGCCCACCGAACTCTTCGAAGACAACCGCTCGCATCGCACTGCTCCTATTCATTGAAGCGTCAAGTGAAGTACTTGAGTCTTCAATGACAGGAGCGGCGCGAATATTCCCGGCCGGCTACGCGTCCGGGTCGGCCAGGCGGGGGAAGAGGGAGTCGCCCTTGACCAGGACGGAGCCGACGGGGAGTTGGGCCCAGGTGCCGGCTTCCTGGATTCGCTGGTCCTTGAGGGGGCCCAGCTTGGCTTCAGCGCCTAGGAGGGTCCAGAGCTTGGCGGCTGTTTTGGGCATGGTCGGGTTGTGCAGGACGGCGACGGCACGGAGTACCTCGGCCGAGGTGTAGAGGATGGTGGCCAGGCGGGCCTTCTGGGACTCGTCCTTCGCCACCTTCCAGGGCTCCTGCTCGGAGACGTAGCCGTTGACGGCGCCGACGAGGTCGTTGATGGCAGCCAAGGCGTCGTGGAAGGCCAGGGAGTCGATCGCCTTGTCAGCGGCCGCGACGGTCTCGGCGAGCTTGTCGGCCAGGGCCTGCTCGGCGGGGCCGTGGTCGGTGGGCTCGGGCAGTTCGCCGTCGAAGTACTTGTTCACCATCGCGGCGATCCGGCTGGCCAGGTTGCCCAGACCGTTCGCGAGCTCGGAGGTGTAGACGGCGTTCAGGTGCTCCCAGGAGAAGGAGCCGTCCGAGCCGAACTGGATCGTCCGCAGGAAGTAGTACCGGAAGGCGTCCGAGCCGAAGTGGTCGGTGATCTCCTTCGGCGCGATCGCGGTCAGCTTCGACTTGCTCATCTTCTCGCCGCCGACCAGCAGCCAGCCGTGCGCGAAGACCTGCTTCGGTACGGCGACACCCGCGGCCATCAGCATGGCCGGCCAGATCACCGCGTGGAAGCGGAGGATGTCCTTGCCGACCAGGTGCACGTCGACCGGCCACAGCTCCTCGAACCGCTCCGGGTCGGTGCCGTAGCCGGCCGCGGTGACGTAGTTGAGCAGCGCGTCGATCCACACGTAGAGGACGTGGTCCTCGTCCCACGGGACCGGGATGCCCCAGTCGAAGGTCGACCGGGTGATCGACAGGTCCTGCAGGCCCTGCTTCACGAACGAGATGACCTCGTTGCGGGCGCTCGACGGCGCGACGAAGTCCGGCTGGGACTCGTACAGCTCGATCAGCTTGTCGGCGTACGCCGAGAGCCGGAAGAAGTAGTTGGTCTCCGAGACCGTCTCCAGCTCGGTGCCGTGGATCATGCACCGCTGGGTGCCGTCCTCGTCGGTCCGGATGTCCGCGGGGAGCTTGAACTCCTCACAGCCGACGCAGTACAGGCCCTCGTACTCGCCCTTGTAGACGTCGCCCTTGTCGTACAGCGTCTGCCAGAAGTCGCGGACCCGCTCGGTGTGCCGCTTCTCGGTCGTCCGGATGAAGTCGTCGTAGTCGATGTCGACGTCCACCCAGGCCGGCTTCCAGGCCTCCTCGACCAGCTTGTCCGTCCACTCCTGCGGGGTCATGCCCTGCGCCTGAGCGCTGCGCATCACCTTCTCGCCGTGCTCGTCGGTACCGGTCAGGTACCACTTGCGCTCGCCCCGCTGGGCGTGCCAGCGGGTCAGGACGTCCCCGGCCACCGTCGTGTAGGCGCTGCCGATGTGCGGCGGGGCCGTGACGTAGTAGATCGGGGTAGTGACGTAAAAGGCCTTCTCGGACATGCCTAAAGGGTAGTGCGCCGGACTAGCTGGTCTTACCAGGGTCTCGGGCGGCCAGTACTGCGTCGTAGACCGTTCTCTTCGGTACTCCGAACCGCTTGGCGACATCCGAGATGGCCTGCTTACGCGGGGTGCCCGCTTCTTCGTCGGCGGCTACCTCAGCGGCCAGCTCCTCCGGGCCGAGTTCGCGGGCGGAGGGGTCGGCGCCGGCCACGACGATGGTGATCTCGCCCCGGACGCCGTCGACCGCCCATTCGGCCAGCTCGGCGGCCGTGCCCCGCTTGACCTCTTCATACGTCTTGGTGAGCTCGCGGCAGACCGCAGTACGGCGATCCTTGCCGAGCGCGTCAGCCAGATCCTGCAGCGAGGCGGCCAGCCGATGCGGCGCCTCGAAGAAGATCATCGTCCGCTGCTCCCGGGCCAGCTCCTGGAACCGCTTGGACCGCTCCGCCGACTTCCGCGGCAGAAACCCCTCAAAGGTGAACCGGTCCACCGGCAGCCCGCTCAACGCCAGCGCCGTCAACACAGCCGACGGCCCAGGTACTGCGGTCACCTGTACGCCGGCCTCGATCGCGGCAGCCACGAGCCGGTAGCCGGGATCCGACACGCTAGGCATCCCCGCATCGGTCACCACCGCCACCGTCTGCCCCTCGACCAGCAGCGCCACCAGCTCATCGGTCCGCTGCCGCTCGTTCCCCTCGAAAAAGCTCACCACCCGCCCGCTGACGACAATCCCCAGTTCACTGGTCAGCCGCTTCAGCCGCCGCGTATCCTCCGCGGCCACCACGTCCACTTCCCCCAACACCCGCCGCAACCGCGCAGACGCATCCGAAAAGTCCCCAATAGGAGTCCCCACCAACACCAATCGCCCGGTCACACCGGCCATCATCGCAGCCGGGGAGGCGGTGGTACCGCATCCTCCGTACCATGGCCGACGTGACTGCCGTGATCGAGGATGACACCGCCCAGCCGGCTGAGCTGCCTGGGGAAGATCGGGAGACGCTCGGTCGGGACGTTCTCGGTAGACGGTTGCCCCCGCTCAAGGAGCGGCTGTACCCGCCGATGCCGAAGGACTTCGAGGGCGGCTGGATCGCGACCCTGGCGATCACGGCGCTGGCGGCGATCCTGCGGTTCTGGAACCTCGGCAACCCGGTGAAGTTCGTCTTCGACGAGACGTACTACGCCAAGGACGCGTACTCGCTGCTCAAGCACGGGTATGCACTGCAGTTCATCGACAAGCCGGAGGGGGCCGCCGACAAGGCGATCCTGGCCGGCAACCTGGACGTCTTCAAGGACACCCCGAGCCTGACCGTGCACCCCGAGGTCGGCAAGTGGATGATCGCGGCCGGTGAGCAGCTGTTCGGGATGAACACCTTCGGCTGGCGCTTCATGCCGGCGCTCTTCGGCACCTTGACCGTTCTCCTGGTGATCCGGACGGTACGCCGGATGACGCGCTCGACCCTGATCGGCTGTATCGCCGGCCTGCTGCTCGCCGTCGACGGACTGCATTTCGTGATGTCGCGGGTCGCCCTGCTCGACATCTTCCTCGCCTTCTGGCTGGTCGCCGCCGTTTCGTGCCTGGTGGCAGACCGCGACTGGACCCGGCGCCGGCACGCGGACTCCCTCGAGCACCGCGACGGCAGCCGCAAGATCGGCCGCTGGCTGCTGATCCGGCCGTGGCGACTCGCAGCCGGCGTCTGCTTCGGGCTGGCGCTCGGCACCAAGTGGTCGGCCGTCTGGGTGATGGCCGGCTTCGGCATCCTCGTCTTCGCCTGGGACCTCGGCGCCCGGCGCGCGCTCGGCGCCCGGCGCGCGTTCATCAAGTCGGTCTTCGTCGACGGCCTGCCCGCGTTCGTCAGCATCGTGCTCGTCGCCGGCATCACCTACACGGCGACCTGGACCGGCTGGCTGCTGCACGACAACGCCTACGACCACGACTACGCGGCGAACCATCCGGCGCACGGCGTGATGAAGGTGATCCCCGACGACTTCCGGTCGCTGATCCACTACCACCAGGAAGTGCTGGCGTTCCACACCGGCGACTACATCAAGAACGCCACCCATCCGTACCAGTCGCACCCGGCCGGCTGGCCGATCGTCGCCCGCCCGATCGGGTTCGACGCGGTCAACGACATCAAGCCCGGTACGGACGGCTGCACCGCGAAAGCCGGGGTGAACTGCCTGTCGGTGATCTCAGCCGTCGGTACGCCGCTGCTGTGGTGGGCCGGCGCACTGGCCCTGATCGCCGCGCTGGTGTTCTGGATCGCCCAGCGCGACTGGCGGTTCGGGATCCCGATCGTCGGGTTCTTCACCTGCTGGATCCCATGGTTCTTCTTCGACGACCGGCCGATCTTCTTCTTCTACGCCGTCACGATGATCCCGTTCACCTGCATGGCGCTGGCGATGGTGCTGGGCAAGATCCTCGGCCCGGCCAGACAGGCGCTGCAGGCGTCGACGCCGCGCCGGCTGGTCGGCAGCGCGGTCGTCGGCGCCTTCGTCGTCCTGGTCGTGCTGAACTTCGCCTACATCTGGCCGATCCTGACCGACAAGGTGATGCCGCATCCGGACTGGCTGAACCGCATGTGGTTCAAGTCCTGGATCTAGTGCAGCTGGCCGTGCCCCTGGCCGCCCTGGTCGCGGAACCGCTTCTTGTGGCGGCGCGAGCTGACCTGGCCACCGACGCCGCCGAACAGCGCGATGCCCTTGACGATGACAACCGGAGCGTTCGGGTCGGGTGACTCGCCGCCGCGGGCGCCGAAGCCGCCGAAGATCCCGACGCCTTCGTTGCGGACCTCGACGCTGTCCGGCACGGTGATGTCGATCCCGCCGAACATCGCGAACGCCCAGATCGTCACCTCGCGACCCTCGAAGACGGCATCCGTCATGTCCAGGTCGTGGCCGCCGAAGACGCAGATCGCGTTGATCCGCCGCTTGACCCGCCAGCGGCCCTTGCGCTCACCGCCACCGAAGACGGCGACCATCGCCTCGAAACTGTCGGACGGGTTGGCCGGCTCCTCGATCGGCACCGGACTGTTCGACGCCGCGGCGACCGGCTGGAACGGCTGACCCGGTACCGCCAGGTCCTGGGTGATCGGCTCGAGCTCCCCCAAGGTCCTGGCCTGCAACGTCTGCTCGAGCCGCTCAGCGTGCTCGTCCTGCGTCAGCCGCCCGGCCATCAACGCATCCCGCAACACGTCGACGACCTGGTCCCGATCGGTGTCGGAGGCCCGCAGATGAGCATGCGGATTCTGGCGCTCGGGCAGATTGTCCATAACCCCGAACGATATCCCCACCGCCCGGCCACCGGAACGAGATTTCCGCCGATCTCAGGGGGCACCCAGGGCGTTCACCGAGACGACCGGAGCAACGAACTCGGCCGGTACTTCGTGAAGCCAGGCTCGCGCACCGCGTCGCCACCGGTGGCGAAGTCGAACACCTTGCTCCAGCGCTCACCGAGCGCGCTTGCCTTGGCATTCAGCTGAGCCGGATCCGTGCTGGGCCAGCGGCCGGTGGTGATGCGAGTCAGGAGCGTTTGGAGGGCGACGCCTTCCTCGCCGACCGTGAAGGCGCAGTGGGTGGCGCGGGCGACGAAGAGCTGGCGGAGGTCGGCCGGGCTGCCGTGCTGGCGGACTTGGGTTGCGTACCAACGTTCGTGATCCGGGACCGCCAGGTCGGCCGTGTTGTGCAGCGTCACGACCGGCGACGGGGTGGTACCGCGAGGCACCGCATGGCGCAGCATCCACTGCCTGGCTTGGCGATCCGGGCTGATCCGGGGAGCCGCCGCCAGCCGCGCGAGGTCTTTGCCCAGATCGAGACCGGCCTCTTTGTAAGCCTTGCGGACGAAGGGCAGCTGGTCCGACTTGGCCAGTTGCCGCGCATAGTCGACGCCGATGTTGTACGACGGGTTGCCACCTGCGTGCTTGGCGAGGTCTGCTTGGCCGACCGCGCCGAAGACGCCCACGGCGCCGTACAGCTGGATCTCGTAGAGCGCCCGCGCTTGCCCTTCGACCGAGGCAGGCTTGGGATCGAGCGCCGAGTTCCAGCCGGTCACGTTGCCGAACGCGCTCGCCAACGCGATCCGCGCCCGGCCCTGCGGGGTCTCCACCTGCGTCGTCATCACCTGCTGCAATCGCTGCACGCTCCCTGCTGGATCCTTCGCGTTGACCAGCTCGACGTCCTTGGCGCCAAGCAGCGTCTTGAGTGCGAAGTTGATATCGAGCGACATGTTCATCTGCCCGTACAGATCGATCGGCGTGCACATCGCCAGCACCCCGTCGATCCGGTCCGGGTGCTTCTCGGCCAGCAGCACCGAGATCGCGCCACCGCCCGACGACCCGGTCGCGACCGTACGCCGCGGCTTGCCGACATGATCCTCGAACCAGTCCAGTACGCCGATCTGATCCCGCACCGCCTCCTTGACCACGAAGCCCGTGCGCCCCGTGAAGTCGGACGCCGCCAGCGCGTACCCCTGCTCGAGCAGCCACTCCTCGCTGTCGACCCGATTGCCGTTCCCGGGCGGGAACTCCGGCATGTCCGCCGGGTAGTACGGGTGGCTGTAGATCAGCAGCGTCCCGTTCCACCGCACCGGCGTCTCCACCTTGTACGCCGCTCCGCCGATCGTCCCCGTATACGTGTGACGACCCACGGCCTGCTCGGCGGCCACCGCCGCGGTACCCGACATCGCAACCAACCCCGTAGCAACTGCCGCCGCAAGCGCTCGACTTGCTCTCTTCATCGTCCTGCTCCTTCTCGGTGGGAACCTTCATCCACCTGGTCGGAGCCATCTGCCGGAGAGGGACATGCGAGAGGATGTCCCTGCAGCGGACCTGACTCCGACTGCTGGACGAGAGGCCCCCAACAAGGGAGCCGCATCGGCGAGGAGTGCGAGATGAAATTCATCATGCTGGCCTACACGAACGCCCAGAACTGGGTCGAGGGCACCTGGGACCCGGAGGAGGTCCAGAAGGCCTGCGACTTCTTCGAGCAGCTCGGCAAGGACCTGGCCGCGAGCGGCGAAGGCGTCTACACGGCCGGTCTCGGCGACCCGTCGCTGACCAGGACGATCCGCGAGACCCCCGGCGGTACGGTCGCCGCCGACGGCCCGTACGCCGAGGTCAAGGAGGTGCTGGCCAGCTTCGGCATCGTCGACGTGGTGAGCGCCGACCGGGCGTACGAGATCGCCCAGCAGATCGTCGACGCGGTCGGTGACATCGTCGAGGTGCGGCCGCTGATGGACGGTTCCTGACCGTGACCGGCTTCGAGCACCTGCTGCGTGAGCTGACGCCGCAGGTGCTCGGCGCGCTGGTCCGGCGGTACGGGCACTTCGACGCGTGCGAGGACGCAGTACAGGAAGCGCTGCTGGCGGCGGCGCAGCAGTGGCCGCGCGACGGCGTGCCGGACCAGCCGCGGGCGTGGTTGATCACCGTCGCGTCGCGGCGGCTGACCGATGAGTTGCGCAGCGAGGAGGCTCGGCGGCGGCGTGAGAACGCTGTGGCGGTGGAGGTTCCGTTGGTTGCCCCCGGCGCCGATTCTGCCGGCCCTCGCGACGCTGACGACACCTTGCTCTTGCTGTTCCTGTGTTGCCATCCGTCGCTGAACCGGCCGGCGCAGATCGCTCTCACCCTGCGCGCGGTCGGCGGTCTGACGACCGACGAGATCGCCCGCGCGCTGCTCGTCCCCGAAGACACCATGCGCAAACGCATCACCCGCGCGAAGCAGAGCGTCCGGGCGTCGGGCATCCCGTTCCGTCCGCCGCCACCGAGCGAGCTGGCCGCGCGGCTGGCCGCAGTACTGCAGGTTCTGTACCTGATCTTCAACGAGGGCTACACGAGCACCGACCGCGTCGACCTCGCCGAAGAAGCCATCCGGCTGACCCGCCTGCTCCCCATCAACGGAGAAACGGCGGGCCTGCTGGCCCTCATGCTCCTCACCCACGCCCGTCGTCCAGCCCGTACCACCCCCGCCGGCGACCTGATCCGCCTGGACGAACAGGACCGCAGCCTCTGGGACGCGGACCTGATCGCCGAGGGCACCGCCTTGATCACCGACGCGATGACCCGCTTCCCGCTGGGCGCGTACCAACTCCAAGCCGCCATCGCCGCCGTCCACAACGAAGCGAAAACCACGGACTCCACCGACTGGCCACAGATCGTCGCCCTCTACGACCTCTTGATCCGCTTCGACGACACCCCCATCGCCCTCCTCAACCGCGCGGTAGCCGTAGCCATGCTCCAAGGCCCCCAAGCCGGCCTGAAGCTCATCGACGACCTGGCCAAAGACCCCCGCCTGACCAACCACCATCGAGTGGACGTAGCCCGAGCCCATCTCCTCGAACTGGCCGGCGACCTCCCAGCAGCCCTCACCGCGTATCTGGCCGCAGCCCGCAAGTCCACCAACCTCCCCGAACAGCGCTATCTCAACACCCGAGCCGCCCGCCTGAGGACCTACTCTTAGCCCTGATCGGGGTGGAACAACTGGGGGTATGGGCAATGGCGGGGATCGGTGACGGCTGGCCGGATTCGTGGTCGGCGGCGCTGGAACGCGACGGGCGGGTGATATTTCCGCTGCGCCGTCGGGCGATCCTGGAAAACATCGGACTGCTCTGGCTGGTGGTCATCGTGTCCCAGCCCCTCGCATACAGCGAGAGGGACAGCAACGTGGTGCGGCTGATCTTCGTCGGGCTGTTCGTCTCGTACGCCCTCGGTGTCACCGCCTGGTACTGCTGGCGACTGGCAACCCACTACCCGGCGCTGACGATCGACGAGCTCGGGATCCGGGTGGGGCGGAAGAAGTTCCTGCCGTGGAGTGAAGTGGGAGCGGTCGGTCTCACCCGCGGCTGGGGACCGGCGCAGGTTCTCCCGATCCTCCCGAAGAACCCGTGGGGCAAGGAACTCCTGGTCCCCCGGGCCGCAGTCAGAAGCGTTCCGGCGCTCGCCCGGTGGCTCGAAGGACTTCTGAAGGAGAAGGCATGACAGTGATGGGCGACGCCCAGCCACAGAAGTGGTCCGACGAGCTTCAACGCGAGGGGCGGGTGATCTTCCCGATCCGCGCGGCTGCGGTTTGGCGGGAGCTGGGCCTGATCTGGCTCATCGTCGCCATCACCCAGACGCTCTCATTCAGCCAGTCGTGGGGAGAGGGCGACACCCGGCAGTACCTCGCACTGGCTGTGGTGCTGTCGGCCGTCGTGGTGACCTTCTGGCACACCTCGCGGCTCTATGCCCGCTACCCGGCCCTGACCGTCGACGAGTTCGGCCTGAAGATCGGCCTCAAGAAGTCCATCGGCTGGTCCGACCTGGGCGCGATCGGCCTGCTCCGCGGTGGGAGGTTGCCGATCATCCCGAAAGACGCCTGGGGCAAGGAGCTG
Organism: Kribbella ginsengisoli; assembly: GCF_039537185.1. Taxonomy (NCBI): domain Bacteria; kingdom Bacillati; phylum Actinomycetota; class Actinomycetes; order Propionibacteriales; family Kribbellaceae; genus Kribbella; species Kribbella ginsengisoli. Next base: position 326,845 of record NZ_BAABAA010000002.1, read on the forward strand.
ATCATCCCCGCGACCGCCGCCAAGGACATGCAGGCCCTGCAGCAGTGGCTAGAGGAGCTGCTCAAGAACCACCGCACGGCTGAACAGTCCGCCGCCGAGTCCTCGGACTGACGCTGCGACCGCCAGCCCATCAATCGCCCGTAGATCGGCCGGATACACCGAGGTAGGCGCTTACCTGTCCGCCATTGATGGGCTGGGCGTCCGGCAGCTGCCATCCGCAACCACGTGCGTGGAAAGAAAGCGCGCCCCGGCCGCGAGGGCCGGGGCGCGTTTGGGTGAGCTAGCTGACCTTCACGATGCGCTGCGGGCTGAGCGCCTGGGCGTGGTCTGCGTCGGCGGTGAAGAGGACGCGGTACGCGAAGGAGCCTCGGGTCGTCGGCTTGATGCCGAAGGCGTAGCCGCCGGTGGTGGTCAGTTTGACCGAGGCGATGTTCTTCCAGGTCCTGGCCGAGTAGAGCTGGAGGTAGACCAGCTTGCCGGCGTGGGCCGGGGTGACGACTCCGGAGAATCTGGCCGTCTTGCCCAGGGTGATGGCGGTCGGGGAGAGAACCGAGGTGACGGTCGGCGCGACGGCGACGTTGAGGTCGACGGTGCGGGTTCCCATCAGGTCGGCGTTACCGACGAAGACCATCGTGTAGACCGACGAGGTGGTCGGCTTGATCGCGTAGCTGACCGCACCGGTGGAGCTGGTCGTCAGCGTGGTGATCAGCTTGAGCGCCGCCACGTTCTTGGCCCGGCCGTACAGCTGGACCGGCAGGCCCGCGTACGCCTTGTTGTCGATCCGCAGCACGCTGCCCTTGAGCGTGATCGTGCCGCCGTAGTTGATCGCCGCGGCGGTCGTGGTGATGCTCGACTTGACGCCGTTGACGGCCTTCGAGGAGATCGGGCTGAGCTTGCCGCCCTTGTCCCTTACCCAGCCGGCGTACGTGTAGGTCGTCGCCGCCTTCAGCCCGGTCACCTTCACCGACGTCCCGGTGCCCGTGTAGACAGCCGTTCCGGTGTTGATGGTCGGGGCGACGCCACCGACGTTCTGCCGGATGATCACCTGATCGAGATCGGTGATGTCCGGGAGCGTCCACGCCACGTTGGCGGCCAGGTACGCCCCGGTCGCGGTGAAGGTCGGCAGCTTCGGCGGGATCAGGTCGCCGGTGCTGAACACGATCGAGAGCGGCGCCAGCGGCGTACCGGCCGTCTCCTCCACCCCGGAGATGACGATCTTGTACGCCGTTGCCTCCGGCAAAGCAGCGACCGGGGTGATGGTCGCCTTCAGCGTCGCGGGGTCGTAGGCGACCGTCGCGGGCACGGTGGCGCCTGTCTTGCCGTTCTGCAGCTTGACCGTCGCGGCGGTGACCGTCGACTCGGCGACCGGGCGAGCGAACGTCACCACCGGCGTGGTGTCCGGGGTGGCGACCGAGGACAGGTGAGCGGGCGTGACGTCCCGGATCGGGTACGCCGGCTCGGTGCTCGTCCCGCCGGAACCGGCCTCGGTCACAGACAGGCTGTACGACCGGCTGTCCCAGGACCCGTTGTTGTTGCGGACCGCGATGTAGGTCTGGCCGACGGCGGCACTGACGTCGACGGACGCGGTCAGCGGGCCCCAGATCGGCTCCTTCGTGGTCGGGTTGATCGGCGGGAAGGCGTTGACGTCGCGACCGAGCGACTGCAGGTCGCCGTTGTAGACGTCGACCTCCGGGCCGACGTTCGCCCAGTTGCCGGTCGACTCGTCGAAGCGCGCGCCGGTCACCGAGACCCGCAGGTTGCGCGCCGCGGCGGAGTTGATCGAGTACCAGTCGACGTCGCCCTCGGTGCTGATCAGCCCCGAGACGGGAGTCAGGCCGATGTGGGTGGAGCGGGACGGCTGGTCGTTGCCGTCGGCGGCACCACCGGCGAAGTCCGTCGTCGTCTTGCCGCCGAGCGCCGCGAACGCGTCGACGATGCCGGCGCCGTAGTACCGGTCGAAGCCACGCGGGCCGGCGTCACGCGACAGCGCCATCAGGCGCTGACGGATCTGGGCCGGGGTGAACGCGGGGTACTTGTTGCGGACCAGAGCCGCGATCCCGGTGACGATCGGCGCGGAGCACGAAGTACCGGTGCAGTACCAGTACGGCACGTAGTCCGGGTCCGTCTTGGCCCGCAAGCCGGTGCTGAGCAGGTGGACGCCCGGTGCCGCGACGTCGACCCAGTCACCGAACGAGCTGAAGTCGGACAGCTTGCCGCGCTCGTCGGTGGCCGCGACCGCGATCACCTCGGGGTAGGAGGCCGGGTACTGCAGGACCGAGTTGCCGTCATTGCCGGCAGCAACCACCACGACCACGCCGTCGGCGACCGCCTGCGCGATCGCGTCGTGCAGGACCGGGTCGTCCTGATCACTGCCGAGCGACATGTTCACCACGTCGGCGCCGTGCTGGACGGCCCAGTTGAGGCCCTTGATGATGTCGGAGTCGAACCCGGAGCCCTCGTGGTCGAGCACCTTGACCGGCATCGCCTTCGCCGTCCAGGCCGTACCGGCCACGCCGATGGCGTTGTTGCCTGCGGCCGCGATCAGGCCGAGCGTCATCGTGCCGTGGCCCTCGTCGTCGATCGGCTGACTGCCCGGCGAGATCGCGTTGTAGCCGGCGACGAGGCGACCGGCGAGGTCCGGGTGGCCGATGTCCACGCCGGTGTCGAGCACCGCGATGTACTGGGTGCCGGAGGTCTTCGAGAGGTCCCAGGCCTGCGGCAGCCGGACCGTGCTGGCGAAGATCGACTGGTCCTCGCCGTAGTACTCGTCGTTCGGGATGGCGGAGATGTGCCGCTTGTAGTTCAGCGAGGCCAGCTCGACGGTCGGGTCGGCCTTGACCTTCTTCAACAGCTCGGGAGCGGGCAGCTCACCGGTGACCTCGACGGTCTCGGCCGTGACCGAGTCGTCGGTCTTGCTCTTGAACCGCGACAGCGCCGACTGCCGGGCCGCCTTGGTGGCGGACGGCTTGAACTTCACCACGACCGAGTTCGGGTCGTACTTCGGTCCGGTGGCGTCGTGCGCTGTGAACTTCGGTGTATATGGACCCGGCTGGGCCGCTTGGCTGGCGGAACCGGTGACGGCTACCAGCGTGGCTGCGACCAGGGCGGCAGGAATGCCGAGGCGCAGGAGATGGGCAGGACGGAAGGACACAGGACCCCCCCAAGGGTCTCAGAAGTGACAATGAGCCGGAGTATGGCAGAGGTACGGACCAGAACTCGCCCCGGATCCATGTCAATAGCTGCAACTAAGGCCTTACCCGTAAGGCGAGCAGGACGCCGGCCAGGGTGACGGCGCCGAAAATCAGCGCCAGGCCGGGATATCCCCCGAATCCCAGGCCGACGCCGCCCAGCGCTGCACCCAGGAAGGTGCCTATGCTCATGCCGGCGGCGTTGACGCTGAGCGCCGAGCCGCGGAGGTCGCCACTTCGGCGTACCAGGAGGGTTGTGACGCACGCCGCAACGGTGGCGTGGGCGGCGCCCATGAGGGCGGTCAGCAACAAGGTGACCGGGAGGCTCGGAGTGAAGTAGAAGGTGGAGACGGCGAGCAGGGCGGCGAGGAGGCCCAGCAGCAGGGTCTTCTCAGGGCGTACGGCTGCTACCAGGTATCGGCCGGCGAAGAGGTTGCCTAGGAAGAAGGACGCTCCGCTGAGGGACCAGACGAGGGCGAACCAACCGGGGGCGAGGTCGAACTTCTCGTCGTAGAAGGCGGCCAGGTAGGCGAGATAACCCATGAAGGCGGCCGTCCGCAGCATCGCCACCCCCAGCAGAGGTAGCGCTCCGGGGATCTTGGCCAGCGCTCGGTAGGTGGCCAAGTAACTCGTGCGCTGCGTTGCCGTCAGGGGTGATTTGCGGCCCCGGCCGCGCCAGAAGAAGGCTGCCGACAGGGTCAGCGCAATGGCGGAGGCGGCAAGTAAGTTGCCACGCCAGCCCCAGAACAGACCCGGTACTGCGAGCACCGGCGCCGCGAGCATCGCCATCATCGACGTGGTTGCCGACACCAACGTGGCTGCTCGTCCCGCAGCCGCCGGGGTCTTGAAGCGGTCCGCAGCGGCCGCGCCGATCGACGGGCCGAGGATCGAAGTCGAGGCGCCGATCAGCAGGCAGAAGGTGGCCAGCGCGAAGACGTTGCCGATGGCACCCAGCGCGGCCGAGATCCCCAGCAGCGCCAGACCGCCGGCAGCCACCAGTTCCCTGGCGAAGCGGTCGATGAGCGGTGCGAGCGCGATGCCAACGATGAGGGCTGCGAGGCCTCCGAGTCCCCGCAGTCCGCCGATCTCGGCGACGCTCCCGTCCGCGGCCGCCGCGATCGGCACCAGGTACATGCCGAAGACGGTGAACGGGATCAGGCTGACCGTGGAGGCGAGCAGGAACGGCCACAGCCGTTTCGCCATCCGCCAGTCGCCCGGCACTTCTCCTGTCCTGCGAACTTCAGTGGTGCTCACGGCGTCTGTGGTCCGTTCTGGCGGTAGCGGTAGAGGGAGGTCGGGCGGGCGCTGAACTGGGAGAAGGGGAAGGGCTCCGCGGACAGGGCGGTGACGCCGGCGCCGAGGAAGGCGCGGGCGACGGCGCTGCCGGTCTGAGCATAGATGGCCAGCGGCTTCGATTGCTGTAGGCAACGATCGAGCAAGGTGTCGAAACTCCCGTTGCTCAAGGTCATTCCGGTCGCAACGACCGCATCGGCAGCGTCGATAACCGCCGTCATGTCGCGGGAAACCGGGAGTCCGGACGAGGTCTCGCTCAGGTTGAAATCGCAAGGCAGACAAGTGCCACCCAGAGCGGTGATCGCGTCGACCAGTGGGTTGACCACGCCGATCAGGGCGACCTTCGAGCCTTCGGTGACCTCGAGCAGGCCGACTACGGCGGCGTCACGGGCTCGCGCGCGGACGTCCGGCGTACCGGCGGGGAGGATGACTTCTTCGGCCTTGGCCGAGAGGTGGTGGGGCTCGACGGCGGCCAGGTAGGCATCCAGGGCGGCGATCCGGATCGGAAGGGGGCCATCGGCAAGCAAATCGGAGAGGGGTAGGCCGGAGGCGTCGGCACAGTAGTCGGGATCGACCTCGCCGGCCTCGAAGGAGCAGGCGCCGAAGACCTCGCCGACCCGTAGGAGGACGTAGTAGTTGCGGTAGGTGACGTCTGCGCCGGGGAGTCTGGTCGTGTGGTGGAGCCAGAAGGCGCTGGTGACGGTCATTGAGGAGGGCGCGGGTCCGTGGGCTCCGGCAAGGATGGCGGCGGTGAGTGCGGCGACGGTCATGGCAGATCCCTCAGCTTTTCGGCGTCGCAGGTCAGGGCGGACAACTCAGGACGTCCTGCAGGCTGGAAGCAGTACAGCAACGACCTGCGATCGGAGGCGGTCCGGTTGGGCGCGGACCGGTGCACCATCAGCCCTGGGAACATCAGCACGGAACCCGCGGGGGCCGTGACAGTCACCGTTGTCGATGGATCCACCGTCGAAGGATCCACGAGTAGGCCCGTCGGATCGCGCGGATCCCTTGGCGCCGGGCCGTTGCGTTGGCTGCCCGGGACCAGCGTCATCGCGCCGTTCGCCGTCGTGTTGTCGTCGAGCATCACGATCGCCGTCGCGATCTCGTACGCCGCGTCGCCGGCGCAGCAGTACCAGTAGGGAAAGTCCTGGTGCCAGGCGAACTCCGAGCCGACGCCGGCCCGCTTGAAGTTCAGCTTCGACACGAACGGGCCGACCTGCTTGCCGATCAGCTCCGCCATCGGCTTCGTGAGCCTCGGCTCGGTCCACAACGCGATGAGCGCCGGATGCAGGTGAGCGACCGGCGCGAGGCTCCGGACAGCCTTGCCAGATGCGTCCGGTTCCCAGTGGATCGTCGTGCCGCGGATCTCCTCCAGGCGATGACCGTCCGGCCAGATCGTCACCTTCGTCTGACCGGACTCGGCGGCCGACACCACCTCGGCGTGCACCTGCTCAGCGGCATCGCGCAACCCGTCGATCTCCGTTGCCGAGAACAACGTCGGTAGTACCAGATAACCGCTGGTCATGACCGGTACTTTAATGCGACGGGGTCGCAGATGGGAATTCGCGGCGCTCGGCCCAGGCCGATTGCCGCCGGTCCCAGGACATGGCTGACCAGGGGACGGCGAGCTCGTCGAGCGAGTCGATCTCGCGGGGGCGCATGGTGTCCATCGGGCGCGCCTCGGCGTACCGGGAAAAAGCGGACTCGACGTACCGGGTGCCGGTGTCGGCGGCCAGGAAGACGTGCGTGCGGCTGCTGTCGCAGTTGTGTTCCCACAGTGCGGACAGGTACGCCGCGCCCGCGGACAGCCCGGCGAAGACCCCGCTCGTCCGCAGCAGATCCACGGCCGCCGACATCGCGTAGTCGAAGGAGACCCAGTGCAGCCGGTCGTACAGCTCGTGCCGCACGTTGCGGAACTCGATCGAGCTGCCGATCCCGGCGATGATCATCTCCGGATCCTGGGTATGCCCGGCGCCGAACGTGATGCTCCCGAACGGCTGCACGCCGACCAGGTTGACGTCCCGCCCGCGATCCCGCAGGAATGCCGCGATCGCGCCGGTCGACGCGCCCGTGCCGACTCCCCCGACGAGACACAGCGGCCCGGCCGGCACCAGCTCGGCCACGAGATCGGCCACCGCGCCGTACCCGAGGTAGTGAATGTCGTCGTGGTACTGCTGCATCCAGTGGTACGACGGGTTGTCGCGCAGGATCTCCCCGATCCGGCGGACCCGGAGGTTCTGGTCGAGCTGCAGGTTGTTGGACGACGGCACCTGCTCGACCGTCGCGCCGAGGATCTCGAGCTGGATCTTCAGCGTCCGGTCGACCGTAGTGGAGCCGACGATGTGGCACTTCATGCCGTACCTGTGACAGGCAAGCGCCAGGGCGTGTGCGTAGATCCCGCTGGAGCTGTCGATCAGGGTGTCGCCCGGCCGGACCGCGCCCGTCTCCAGCAGGTGGCGTACGGCGCCCAGCGCGGAGTACACCTTCATCGTTTCGAACCGCAGGCAGATCAGGTCCTTGCCGACACGGATCGGGTCCGGGTCCTTGATCGCCTCCGCCAGGTGATCGTGCAGTTGCTTCATCGGTGCGGTTCGCTCCTCGTGTCGGCACTACTGGTCAGCACGGGCGGAGGCTCTGGGGGTCGATGCCCGATCCGGGCGGCCCTCACCAGCCGCTGGGTCAGTTCGGTGTCGGGCTTGGTCATGACGGTGGCCGGCGGGCCTTGTTCGACCACGCGGCCGGCGTCCAGCACCAGGACGTGATCGGATACTTGGGCGACGAGGCCGAGGTCGTGGCTGATCCAGACGAGGGCTGTGCCTTGCGTCTTCAGCTCGTTGAGTAGCTCGACGACCAGGCTGGTGCCGTGTTCGTCGAGGGCTGTGGTGATCTCGTCGCAGATGAGTACTTCGGGGTGGGCGAGCAGCGCTCTTGCCAGGGCTGCTCGCTGGAGTTCTCCGCCGGAGAGGCGGCTTGGCGGTCTGGCTGCCGTGTGGGCAGAGACGCCTAGACGGGCGAGGGTTGCTACGGCCTCCGCCCTTGCTTTCGACGGCGTGACGCCGCGGAGGCGGATCGCGGTGCGGGCTACTTGTTCGTCGACGAGTCGGCGCTCGTCGAAGGAGCCGCGGACTTCCTGCCAGACGTATTGGACTTGGCGGGTCTGGTCGGGGGTGCGCTTGCGTAGTACGGGGAGGTCTTCGCCGGCGAGGGTGATGCGGCCGGTCTGGCGCTCGTGGAGGCCAGCCAGACAGCGGGCGAGGGTGGTCTTGCCACTGCCGGACCGACCGACCACGCCTACGCAGCCGCCTGGTGGCACGGCGAGATCGACCTCCTGCAGGATGGGGTCGCGGCCGCGGGTACGCAGCGACGCGGACACGTTCATTGCCTGGAGCAACGGCTCGGTCTGTTGCTGGGTTCCCTGTGTTGCTGGCAGTTGTGTTGCGGTTGGAAGAACATCACCGACCACCTGCCCGGCGTCGAGCACGACGACCCGGTGAGCCAGCGCCCGGACCAGCTCGAGATCATGACTCAGCAGCAAAATCCCCAACCCCGCGGCCGCCAGCTCCTTCAACTCCTCAACAAGCTGCAGCCTCGTGATCGAGTCCAGCCCAGTGCTCGGCTCGTCCAGCACCAGCACCTTCGGTCGGCAGGTCAACGCCTGAGCGAGCGCAACCCGCTGCCGCTGCCCACCCGAAAACTGATGCGGAAACCGCCGCAGCGTGGCTCTGTCGGAAGGCAACTGAGCACCCCTCAGCGCCTCACCCACCACCTCTTCCCCAGGATGATGAAGCTTGCCCAGCTCACTCAGACCGGCCCCGATCCGCCGAGCCGGATTGAGCGCACTCCCCGGATGCTGAGGCATATAAGCCACCACCCGCCCCCGCACACCCACCGCAGCACCCGTCACGCCATTGCTGTCGACAACCAGTCGCCCATCAACCTCCACCGATCCACTCAAAGTCACCCCCTCGCTGTGCTCCCCCAGCAGAGCCAGAGCAGAGGTCGTCTTGCCCGACCCTGATGCACCGACGAGTGCCGTAACCTCGCCCGCCCACACCGCGAAGTCGACACCGTCGACGAGGATGACCCCGCCAGCCACCGCCGACAGCCCGACGACCTCGACCACAGGACGCTGCCGCTCGAGCCCGCTCGCGCCCCGGCGGCGGCCGTCCGGCTCACTCTCCACTCCACCGCGGTCGGCCCGCTCCACCCCCTTCATCGGGTTGCCTTGGCCAGGCTTCTGGTGCGGTGGACCAACCGATCGGCCAGCAGGTTGAAGCCCAACGTGAACGAGACCAGCAGGAGTGCCGGAGCCAGCACGGCCCAGGGCTGCAGCAGGAAACCCTCGCGGTTGCGGGAGACGCTTACTGCCCAGTCGGGGGCGGTTGGGCTGAGGCCCAGGCCGAGGAAGTTGACCGAGGCGACCAGGAAGACGGCGAGGGTGATTCGGGTGCCGATGTCGGCGGCGACCGGGCCGAGCACCGCCCGGCCGACGTACCCGAAGTGGATGCCGGCCCAGCTCTCCCGCTGCATCCGCAGTGCTTCGACCACCGGACCGCTCGCCGCATCTAGCGCCGCCGCCCGCACCAACCGCGCCACAGTGGGCACATTCACCGCGGCAACCGCCAACGTGATGGCCAGCGGCGACGCCCGCCACCCCACCGCGACCACGCTGATCACCAGCAGCGAAGGCAATGGCAGCAGCACATCCAGCGGCCGGATCAGCAGCTCATCAACCCAGCGATGCCTGGTCGACGCGGCGACGAGACCGATCAACCCGCCGAGGACGTACGCGATCAGCACCGCCCCCAACGCCATCCCCAGCGCCGTCCGCCCGCCCACCAACAGCAACCCGAAGACATCCCGCCCAAGACCATCAGTCCCAAGCAGCCCTGTGCCCTCATAAGGCAGCCCGGCTTTCGCCGTCACGTCGACGAGTGGCCCAAAGACAGCCACCAGCAACGGCACCAGCACGAGCAGCGCGGAGACGGCGAGCGGCGTACGGGATCGAAGCGCTCTCATCGCAGCAACTCCGTCCGCGGGACCAACCGGTTGCAGACGAGGTCAGCACCAAGGTTGATCAACAACGCCGCCACCGCCAGCACCAAGGTCAGTCCCTGGACAACAGGCACATCCCGCGTCTCCACCCCATCAACCAACGCGGTCGCAAACCCAGGGATCGCAAAGATCGCCTCCACCACCAACACCCCGCCCAGCAAGGTGTCCCCGGTCCGCGCCAACTCCTGCACCCCAGGAACAGCCGCATTAGGCAACACATGCCTGAGCAGCAACCGCCGCCGCGGCACCCCCAACCGCCGAGCCTGTACGACGTACTCCGCGTGCAACGCGTTGATCGTCCCCGCCCGCACCTGCCGCGAAAGCAAACAAACCGTCCGCCCGAGCAACACAGCAACCGGCAGCACCAACAACACAGGCGACGCCACCAGTGACCCACCAACCCAGGTCGCCGGCAGCCACCCAAGCTTCAGCGAAAACAAGGCAACCAGCACGACAGCGATCACGAAGTCAGGAATCGCACTCAACGCCAGCGTGATCGACGTGATCGTCCGATCCAGCCGCCCGTTCTCCCGTGTCCCCATCAAGATGCCGAGGGCAACGGCCAGCGGTACCACCACAACCAGCGTGGCAACCGTGAGCACCAACGTCGCCCCCACCGACGCCTTCACGATGTCCAGCACCGGCCCGCCACTGATCAGCGAAGTACCGAGATCGCCGCTCAGCACATTGCCGAACCAGTGCACGAACCGCTCGAGCGCAGGCTGATCCAGCCCGAGCTGCTCCCGCAACCGTGCAACCTGCTCAGGCGTCAACGTCTCCGTGAAACGCATGTCGGCGGCGTCCCCCGGCAGCAACGCGGTGAGCACGAAGACGAGGACGGAGAGAACGGCCAGCTGGACGATCGCCAATGCAGCCCGCTGGGCGGCATACGACCGCATTCAGGCCAGCCACACCTTGTCGAACCGGCCCGAGTCCAAGGTGTTCGGCGGGACCGCCTGGACACCCTGCACCTTGGCCGAGACGGCGACCAGGAAGTCCGGGTGCCCCCACGCGAGGATGCCGCCCTGGTCCCGCAACGTCTTCTGCAGTTCCGCGTACTTCGCCGCGCGCGCCGCCTCGTCGGTCTGCACCTGCGCCGCGGCGAACGCGGCATCGAAGGCCGGCCGACGCCAATGCGTCACATTGAACGGCGACTTCGACAGCAACCGATCGGTGACATACTGCGGGATCGGCATCGCCCCCGACCGATGACTGCCGATCGCCCCTTTGCTGAGAAGGTCCTTGGCGTAGGTCTGCGCAGAGCCGGTTGTCACCTTGAGCTTCACGCCCGCCTCGCCGACCTGCTCCGCGAACAGCGTCGCCGCCTCGACGAAGCCCGCCGAGGCGTCGGAGGTGAAGATCTCGACCTCCTTGTTCAGCAGGCCGGCCTTCTTGAGCAGCGCCTTCGCCTCCTCCACGTTGCGCTCGCGCTGCGGCAGGTCGGCCGGGTAGTACTGGAATCCCTTGCCGAACAAGTCATTGCCCACGACCCCACGACCGGCGAGGACGACATCCACCAGCCGCTGCCGATCCGCGAGCAGCTTGAAGGCCATCCGTACGTCGGGATTGTCGAACGGCGGCTGATCCACCTTCATCACGAACGCCTGCGTCGTACTGCCCTTGGCCGCGACGATCTTGACCGTCTTGCCGGCCTCGGCGGTCCGCGCGAAGGTCGCGGTCATCTCGTTCGCGTACTCCGCCTGTCCGCCCTGCAGCGCATTGGCCCGCGCCTCGGCGTCGGCGGACAGGATCTGCAGCTCCTCGATCTTCGCCGCACCGTCCCAGTAGTCGTCGTAGCGGTTGGCCACCAGGGACCGGCCCGCCTCGAAGGAGACGAACTTGAAGGCGCCGGTACCGACGGGCTTGGCCGGGTCCTTGAAACCGTCCCGGACGATCTGCGTGCCGATGCCGGCCAGCAAGGCGGGGAACTCGGCGTTCGGCGCGGTCAGGACAAGCTCGACCGTCCGCTTGCCGATCGCCTTGCACCGCTTGAGATCGAGCGCCGCGAGCGAGGACTGGGCGACGCGTTCGGGGGTGTTCGGGTCGGCGATCCGGGCGAGGCTGTAGAGGACGTCCTCACTGGTCAACTGCTTGCCGTCGTGGAAGGTGGCATCTCGCAACGTGAACCGCCAGGTCGCCGCCTGCGCGTCTGGCTCCCACTTCTCCGCCAGCCGTGGCAACGGTTTCAGGTCCGGCCCGAGCTCGACCAGCTTCTCGTAGATCGCCTTGTGGCGGGCGATGTCGACGAACAGGCTCTGCACGTGCGGATCGAGCACCTCTTTGGCGCCGCCACCGGCGAACACCGCCCGCAACCGCCCGCCGGCCTTCGGTCCAGCCGCCGATCCGCTAGCGCCGCCGGACCCGCAACCGGCCACCGCGGCCAGCCCCAGACCACCGGCCAAGCCGAGAAATCCCCGCCTGTTCAGAGCATCGGACATCCGCATTTCCTTCACGGTGAGGGGGCCCCGACGAGGAGTGGTCGCCGGCTCGAATCCTGCCGTTAATGAAAATAGTTGTCAAATTCAGGCGCATCTGAACGGACCCTCATCATTCTTCCGGCACACTCCCCCACCCCGTCGCCCGTGACGGCGTGTCACCGCGCACGGACGCCGGGTACTGGGAGTTACTACCGGTTCGCCGGGGTCAGGCGGCGGTGCGGACGGTCGTCAGGGCGTTGCTCCAGGAGACGACCTGGTCGAGCAGGGTGGTGACTTCGGCGACGTGGTACTCGGCCGGGGTGAACTCACTGAAGTTCTTGAAGTCGGTCATCAGCGAGAGGGCGACCTGGGCACGGACGGTGGCGACCTTGAGTTCGGCCATCACCAGGCGGAGGTGCTCGACGGCGCGGGTGCCGCCGGCCGAGCCGTAGCTGACGAAGCCGGCCGCCTTGTCGTTCCACTCGGCGAAGAGGAAGTCGATGGCGTTCTTCAGCGCGCCGGAGGTGGAGTGGTTGTACTCGGGGGTGACGAAGACGTAGCCGTCGAACGAGCCGATCTTCTCGGCCCACGGGAACGTGTGCGGCTGGGAGTACTGGCCGGCCGCCGGCGGGATCGCCTCGTCCAGGTGCGGCAGCTTGAAGTCGGCGATGTCGACGAGCTCGAACTCGGCGTCGCTGCGCTGCTTCGCGATGTCGAGCACCCACTTGGCCACGGCCTCGCCGTTGCGGCCCGGGCGGGTGCTGCCGAGGATGATCGCGATCTTGGGCATGTTCTTCCTAACGCTGTGGGGTCTTGTTTTGGTGACGCATCACCAAAAGTAGCAGATTTAGATGACGCGTCAACCTAAGGGGTTTCAGCAGTCCGCGGCGGGGAGGTCCGCGAGGACGCGGTCGAGCATCTTGGTGAGCTGTTCCTGCTCCTCGCGGGTCAGCTTCTCCAGGAAGTGGGTCCGGACGGCGTCGACATGATCGGGCGCGGCGGCCTCGATCGCGGCCCGGCCGGCCGCGGTGATCCGGACCATCGAGCCGCGGGCGTCGGACTCGCACTCCTCGCGGACCACCAGGCCGCGCTTCTCCATCCGGCTGACCTGGTGCGACAGCCGGCTGCGCTCCCAGCCGATCGAGCGGCCGAGGTCGCGCGTGCGCAGTACGCCGGCTTCGGAGCTGGACAGCGGGTGGAGCAGGGCGTAGTCCGCGCCGGACAGCCCGGAGGCGATCAGGCGGGCCTCGAGCGTCGCGGTCAGCTCGCGATAGGCGTCACGGTAGGTCTGCCACAGATGCGACTCCCGCGCATCGAGCCACCGTGTCTGCGTCATCCACCTATCCTACGTGCTTCTGTTGACATGTCACGGTGTGCGCGACAACGCCACGGCGAGTCCTACCGTGCCGGCCATCACGAGGAGTTCGACCGCGGCCAGGCGCCAGAATGCTGTTGGTTCGTTGGCGGCGAGGGCGGGGAGCGTTGCTTGGCGATGGCGCCGGCCGATGTAGACGAGTACGGCGAAGGCGATCGCCTTGGCGAAGACGAGAGCGCCGTAGCCGGTGGTCACCCACTGGGTGATGAGCCCGAAGCCGTCCTCGCGGCCGCCGAGATGGATCTCGGCGGTGAGCAGTCCGGTGGCGCCGATCGTCAGCGCGCAGACGAGGGCGAGCCGGCTGAACTTCTCGATTGCCGCCTGCTGATCACGGCCGTACCGGATCAGCGAGCCGAGCCCGCCGATCCACGCGGTCGCGCAGAACACGTGCACCACGAGGGACGCGGTGGCAAGCACCGACCAGAAGGCAGTCCGCTCGATCGCGCCATGTCCGGTGAGCAGAGGGCCTGTCAACGCAGCAGCCGTCAGCACCGAGGCCACCTGCGCCGTACGGACCGTACGAGCCCCCGAAAGCACCACAGCCAGCACCGCCGTCAACACCACCGCAACCGCAAGCGCCCGCACCTGGTCAACTCCACCAGCATCGCCGGCCCGAGCCCCCAACTCCGAAAGCGGCACCCCAAGAATCACCGAAGCAGTAACCAGCAACCCCCCAACGCTGGCCACAGCCCAAACCCCAGCCGCCACCGCCGCATCCTGGCAGGCGCGCAGGCCCTGCGGGCCAAGCTGCTGCACGCGGCGCACCGCCTCGCCCCGCGCGATTCCGCCCTGCGCCTCCCCGCCTCGGACGCTTCCAGCCCGCGGCAGCCCCCGCCCGCTTCCGCTCTGCGGTTCGCTGGCGTTTGTTGCTGGGAGCAACCATGCGGCAGCCAGCACAGCGCCACCGGTGGCGATTGCGGATAGGTCGGCGAGGACTCGTAGTACGGGGACTGCCCATGCCACAGGCCGACCTGCGCCCGTGAGCCCTGGGGGTAATGGCTTGGGAGCACCTCCCCCGGCTAGGAGTGCCACGACCACGACCACGAACGCAGCCGCGACGACTCCCAACCCCAGCACCTTCCCCGACACCCGAGGCGCCGTCTCGACGCTCATTGCGGCGCGGGCCGGCGGCGTACGATCACGATCGCCAGCGCCACAACCACCAGCATCACAAGGCCCATCGCGACGATCACCACGACGTTCGAGCTGCTCTCCGAAGTCGGCGGCGTCGCGGCGACCGGCACCGCCGGATGACCCGCATGGGTGATCTTGAAGCTCCCACCGACCGTGATCGGATGGCCGTCGGCCGAGACGATCCGCGCGACGACGGTGTACTCGCCGATATCGACCAGCCCGTCGACAGGCTGGGTGACGGTGTTGTCGATCACCTTGATCTCGCCGGTGGAGACGTTCGTGCCCTTCGGCGACGTGACCTGGACCTCGGCGCCGGTACTTCCGACCGGCTCGTTGAAGGTCAGCACCACCTGCGTCGGCGGCGCCGCCTGGGTCGAACCGTCGGCCGGCGTCATCGAATCGAGTTTGGCGTGCGCCGCCGCCGTCCCGGTGGAGAACACCAGGACGAGCAGCGAAGCACCCAGCAGAGCGAACAGGCGACGCACGATTACGGCGTCACCTTCCGCGTGCGGCCGGCCCGCAGCCCGAGGCCGAGTCCGACCAGGCCGAGCAGTAGCCCAGCCCCGCCGAGCACGCGGGCGAGCGTGTCCGACGAACCGCCCTTGTCCTCCGTGGTGGCGGCGACCGGCGTGATCGCGGTGGCGAGCTTCAGCGACGGCGCCGGGTGTTCCGGCTTGTCCGAGGCGTCCTTGGCGACCTGTTCCCACTTGACCACCTCCCCATCGCTGTAAGTCTGTACCGCCGGGAAGTCGAGCGAGTCGACGCCCTCGGGCAGCTTGCCGACCGACAGCCCGAACTCGTCGAAGTCGTTCGGCGGTACGCCGCCGGCCTGCGCGGTCCAGGTGATGGTGGTGATCGCGTCGGTCAGCGTCACGTCGCCGACCTTGACCGCCTGCGGCAGCTTCTCGGTCGTCTTCACCACCTTCCACCCGTCCTTCACCTGCGCGCCGACATGGGCGAACGGGTGATCCTTGGGCAGCGTGACGACCAGCTTGGTGGTACTCGCCGTGTCGGACTCACTCGGCACCCGGAACACGAGCTTGGCGTACCCACCAGGCTTCGCGTCCGGCGACGAGACGGTCACATGGGCAGACGCCGAGCCGGCAGCACCGACCAGGACGAGCGCGGTCGCCGCGGTGATCGCGGCAGCACGCAGGACAAGACTCTTGGGCATGACTGGAAACCCTCTCTAGGGCAACGGTTCTGGGGGCGGATCAGTAAGAAGCTGCAAGAACTCCGCACCCAGGCGGCCCCCGCCGCGAAACCCCAGAAACCAACCACCGCTGAGTAAGTCGCGGCACCTCCGGTACGCCGACCAGCACTGCACCGACACCGGGCACTGCAACCGGCATAGCCGGCACCTGCGGCACCAGCCGAGCCAGAAGCCCAGCCACCCGGTGCACCCACCGATGGGCCTGGGTAACCAGCGCAACCCCCACCAGTAACACGAACAGGTGCGCCGCCGACATGCTCACCACACCAGCAAGCCCACTGTGCATAGCCCCTGCCATGTCACCGGGCGCAGCGCTGACCAGCCCGTCGGACGCGGAGTGAGCGACGCCGCCAGAGGCGGCATCAACCAGGCCGCCGGAGGCAGCGCTCGCCAAGCTGCCGGAGCCGACGGCCGCCGAGGCGTCGACCCCAGGCATCGCCATCCCGGCCATGTCATGCATTCCGGCCATCCCGGCCATGTCATGCATCCCAGCCATCCCGGCCATGTCATGCATCCCAGCCATCCCGGCCATGTCGTGCATTGAGCTGTGGCCCATGGCCGCGTGGCCGACGGCTCCGGGCTCCAGCGCCGCGCGCTGCGCCGTGCCGTCCGTCGAACCGGCCGCCGCCGTGGCGATGGACGTGGGGGTGCGATGGCTGGCCTCCAAAGCTAGGTGGGTGATCAGTTGGAGGGCGCCGAGAAAGCCGAACGACAGCCAGCGGCGGCCGGCCACCTGCTCACCGAGGGACCAGCCGAGGGCTGCGAGGGCGAGGAGTTGTGGGAGTGCTGTCGGGGAGACGGTGCCGCCGGCGACGGCGTGGCCGAGTGCCGCGACAGCAACGCTGAGCGTCGCGATGGCGGAAGTCGCACTCGTCTCGGCACGCAAACCCGGTCACCTTCGTCATTCGCAGTGATGGCAGCGTGACCGACGGTGGGCGGGCCGCGCTCCAGACAACTCTACGAGTGGACGGGGGCCGGTGGTTCCCGTCTCAGTGTGCCGCTGCGAAACGTAGTACCGACCCGAAGAACCGCTCCGGCTCCTCCAGATGCCCGAAGTGCCCGGAATCGGCCAGTACGACGAGCTCCGATCCCGCGATCCCGTCGTGCAACTGCCGCGCGAACTTCTCCCCACAGATGAAGTCGTACGCACCGACGATCACCAGCACCGGCGCCGTGATCTCGCCCAGCCGATCGCGCACATCCCACAACGCGGGCTGCCGCTGCGGATCGATCGTGATGTCCATCGTCGGGAACCACGAGGTCAGCCGTGGCGAGATCTCCTCGAAGTCCTTGAAGTAGACCGGCAGCAACCGCCGCAGATTGTCGAGATGCGCCTCCCGGCTGTCCGGCAGCTCCGAGTCCTCATCCCAAGCCGCCTGTACCTGAGCCGCCAACGCATCCCCGGCCGGCCGTCGAGCCACGTACGCCGCCAGCTGCCGTCCAGCCTCCTCGCCAAGCTCCGGCCCGTTGAACGCCATCCCGTCGTACACGATCACCCCACGCAAGAGCTCGGGATAATCCAAAGCGAACTGCAGCGCCACGAACCCACCATGCGAGTGCCCGAGGAAGAACACCTTCTCCTCGCCGAGCTCCCGCGCCACCTGCGCGGCGTAGTACGCGTACTTCGGCATGCTGTAGTCGCCATCAGGCAACAGATCCGACGCACCCGTCCCCACCGGCTCGATGTAAACCATCGTCAGCTGCTGCTCGAGCTCCGGCATCCGTAGATACCCGTAGTGAATCCCCGGCCCACCCGAGTGCACCAGACACACCGACCCCGCCCCCGCGACGTGATAGCTGACCTTCACACCATCGACGCTCAGTTCTGACATGAACCCCAGTTTGCCCGACCGTGCAACCGATTCACCGCCCGGCACGTTTGTAAGCCGAC
Source organism: Kribbella ginsengisoli (assembly GCF_039537185.1). NCBI lineage: Bacteria > Bacillati > Actinomycetota > Actinomycetes > Propionibacteriales > Kribbellaceae > Kribbella > Kribbella ginsengisoli. The sequence goes on from NZ_BAABAA010000002.1 coordinate 344,411, forward strand.
CGCTAGAGAGAGGTGACCGTGAGAAGCGAGGCTGAAGCCGAGTACGTCGACTTCGCGACCCACCACGCCGGCCGACTCTGCAATACCGCCTACCTACTGTGCGGAGACTGGCGGCGCGCCGAGGACGCGACCCAGGAGGCGCTGCTCAAGCTGTACCGCAACTGGCCTCGCCTGCACCACAAGGGCGCCACCGGCGCCTACGCCCGCAAGGTGGTGGTCTCGACAACCCTGGACAGCCTGCGGCGCAGGTCCAGTACCGAGGTGGTCGGCGGCGAGACCTACTTCGCCTCCACGGCCGACCCTGCCGATCCAGTGGGCCTGCTGGAGAACCGCCTGCTGATCATCAAGGCATTGGCCGGCCTGCCGCCACGGCAACGCGCCTGCGTCGTCCTGCGGTACTTCGACGAGCTCTCCGTCGAAGAGACCGCCGAGGCGCTCGGCTGCAGCACAGGCACGGTCAAGAGCCAGACCCTGCGAGCACTGGAGAAACTCCGCCTCGACCCAGCGCTCGCCGACCTCACCGACTCCGCCGGACTGGGAGGCTGAGATGACCCGTCAACTCAAAGATCTGATGCACGAGGCAACCGATCGACCGGCCTTCACCCCGGACGTCGACCGACTGCTCACCACCGGCCGCCGACGCCGGCGCAACCGCCTCCTGGTCACCGCGGCCACCGTCGCCGCCTCGATCGCGGTCGTTGCCGGCGGCACCATCCTCACTCTGGACACCACCGACCGCTCGGCCCCAGCCGTCTCGCCAACCTGGTCACTACCCTCAGTAGGACCTGGTGGCTCGACCATCTTGTGCTCCGACGAGAACGGCGACCCGGTACCGACGCTAGGTGCCGACATGTGGAACTGGGCCGTCAGACTCAGTGTCCAGGACACCTATGGCGCCTCTGTGGTGCGTCACTCGCCGAAGGACCCCCAGGTCGTTGCCTACTGCACCAGCGAATGGGGCAACGGAGCCAAGGACTCGGTCGTCCCCGGCGGTGCCGCAGGCAACGTCGTGCTCCGCAAGTCTGCTGCCGTCGGCCGCGGACTCGCGCAGCCCGGCAGCGTCACCACGGTGTTCGGCAAGGCGCCGAAGGGTATCCAGCGGATCACGATCCAGACCGAGGACGGCCACGTCGGCAACGCAACGATCAAGGCCGGCTACTTTGCCTACCGGCGGATCGAGCAGACGCCTTGGCCCGGGCCCCAACCGAGCGTGATCGTCCGGTTCACGTTCCCCGGCAGGCCGGAGTACATCGCGGCCCGGCGCTGAAGTCGGCCGCCTGTCAGGGATGATAGGCGGTATGAGTTCGGGTGTGCCGGTCCTGGAGGTCGGCGGAAGTCACGTGACGGCGGCGGTGGTCTCGCCTGCTACCGATGGAGTGGAGGGGCTGTACCGCGCGGGGCTGGATTCGAAGGCTTCGGCGGAATCCATCATCGGGGAGCTGTGCGCGGCGGCGAAGCAGTTGCCGTTGGCAAAGGGGCTGGCGGTGGCGCTGCCCGGGCCGTTCGACTTCGCGGCCGGCGTTGCCTGGTACAGGCTGGACAAGTTCGCCGCGCTCTACGGGCACGACCTCGGCCGGAGTCTGCGGGAGCGGCTCGGGCTCGACCGGGTCGTCTTCCTGAACGACGCCGAGGCCTTCACGGTCGGCGAGTGGTCGGTGGGCGAGTTGCGTGGGCTCGACCGATGCGTCGGGATCACGATCGGCACCGGGATCGGCTCGGCCTTCCTCGACGACGGGCGCGCGGTCCGTACCGGCGACTCGGTCCCACCGGGCGGCGAGCTCTACAAGACCTCGTACGACGGCCGCCCGATCGAGGACTGGATCTCCGCCCGGGCCATCCTCCGCCGGTACGCCGAAAAGCTCAGCGACCCACTACCGCCGGCAACCGGGGTCAAGGAGATCGCCGAAGCCGCCCGAGCCGGCGATGCCGTCGCCAAGAGCGCGCTGGTGGAATCGTTCCAGGTGCTCTCCGATGCGCTCGTCCCCTGGCTCGAGCGCTTCGAGGCGACCCGCGTCGTGCTCGGTGGCTCTATCGCCGGCGCCTTCGACGTCGTCGCCGAGGTGTTCCCGTTCCCGGTGAGCGCGACCGCCGACGCCGAGCACTCCGCCCTGATCGGGGCCGCGGAGCACTACCTCAGAAACTGACGGAGCCTGCCGCTACGGTGGCCAGCATGCCTCCCCGCAAAGCCACCACGAAGCTCGCCGCCCCTCGCCTCCGGGCGCAGCTCGACGAGCGGACGCTGACCGCGGGCGAGGTGGACGACGAGGACCGCCTCACCGATCTGGCCCTCACCGACCAGGACCTCGGCGGCCTGCTCGCGGAGCACGTCGAGCTCAGCGGCTGCCGGCTCACCAGGGTCAATCTCGGCGGCTCGGACCTCGACAAGCTGATCCTGGTCGACCTCGAGCTCGACCACTGCGACCTCGCCAACGCCCGCTGGGCCGACGCATCCGGCACCCGGCTGGCGATCACCTCATCGCGGCTGACCGGGTTCGCCGGGTCCGGAATGAGCCTCCAGCACGTCACCGTGCGGGACTCTGTGCTGGACTTCAGCTCGTTCCGGTTCGCGAAGTTCCAGCGGGTCGAGTTCACCGACTGCCGCCTGCAGAGCGCCGACTTCGTCTCGGCCGACCTGACCGGCACGGTCTTCCGCCACTGCGACCTGACGTCGGTCGAGTTCTCCCAGGTGACCGCCGCCGGCGCCGTCTTCATCGACTGCACCTGGGACGGCACCCGCGGCATCGGCAGCCTGTCCGGCGCCACGATCGCCAACTCCTCCCCGATCGACACCCTCGCCGTCACCGTCGCGATGGCCACCGCCCTGGGCATCACGCTGGGCGACCCGGAGGAGCTCTCTTAAGGCGAGTTAAGGATGCGCGAGGTGACCTTGCCGCCACGGTCCGTCGCTCGGACAGTTGCGGGCACAAGGACACCTGGAGGCATCGTGCAAACACCAAGCAGTTCACAACGGGTCGTCAGCAACATCTTCAAAGGCTCGATGGGCAACCTGGTCGAGTGGTACGACTGGTACGTCTACACCGCCTTCGCGATCTACTTCGCGCCCGTCTTCTTCCCCTCCGGCAGCCAGACCAGCCAGCTGCTCAACACCGCGGGCGTCTTCGCGGTCGGCTTCCTGATGCGCCCGGTCGGCAGCTTCCTGCTCGGCCGGTACGCCGACCGGCACGGCCGACGAGCCGCCCTGACCCTGTCCGTGACCCTGATGGCCACCGGCTCCCTGGTCATCGCGTGTACGCCGGGTCACACGACCATCGGCATCGCCGCACCCGTGTTGCTGGTGACAGCACGGTTGCTGCAGGGCCTGTCGGTCGGTGGCGAGTACGGCACCTCCGCGACGTACATGTCCGAGGTGGCGTCCGAGGGTCGGCGTGGATTCTTCTCCAGCTTCCAGTACGTCACCCTGGCGGCGGGTCAGTTGGTGGCGCTCGCAGTGCAGATCCTGCTGCAGCAGACGCTGTCCAAGAGTGACTTGGCGTCATGGGGGTGGCGGATTCCTTTTGTGATCGGGGCCGTTGCCGCGGTCATCGTGTTCTGGTTGCGGCGGTCGATGGACGAGTCGGCCGAGTTCGAGGCACAGCCGGCGTCGCGGCGGTTCCGGCAGGGCTCGCTGGCCGAGCTGGCCAAGCACCCGCGCGCGGTCCTCACGGTGGTCGGCCTCACGCTGGGCGGCACGGTGGCGTTCTATACCTTCACGACGTACCTGCAGAAGTTCATGGTCAACACGACCGGTATCCAGAAGACGACGGTCACCTGGATCAACTTCTTCGCGCTGCTGCTCTTCGTCGGGCTGCAGCCGCTCGGCGGGATGCTGTCCGACCGGATCGGCCGGCGGCCGTTGCTGATCTTCTTCGGCGTCGGTACCACCGTGCTGACCGTCCCGCTGCTGACGGCGCTGGAGGACGCGACCCCGCTGCGCGCGTTCCTGCTGATGCTCGCGGGGCTCGTCGTGGTCACCGGGTACACGTCGATCAACGCGATCGTGAAGGCGGAGTTGTTCCCGACCAGCATCCGGGCGCTCGGGGTCGGGATGCCGTACGGCGTGACGGTGGCGGTGTTCGGTGGGACCGCGGAGTACGTGGCGCTGTGGCTCAAGAACGCGGGTCACGAGTCGGCCTTCTACTACTACGTCTCCGGGTGCGCGGCAGTCAGCCTGATCGTCTACCTGACCATGTCGGAGACGCGCGGGAAGTCGCTGAGCAGCGCTCGTCCGGTACACCGTGAGCGGACCACAACGGCACAATGACGCAATGCGCACTCTCATCGCGGAGGACGACAAGCTGGTCGGCCGGGCCCTGCGGGACGTCCTGAGCGCCAACGGACACACCGTCACGCTGGTCGACTGCGGTGCAGACGTACTGCTCCGGCACGCCGAGGCCCAGGTCATCCTGCTCGACCTGGGCCTGCCGGACATGGACGGCCTGGAGGTACTGCGCAAGCTCCGCCGGGTCGACGACGTGGTGGTGATCGTGCTGACCGCCCGGGACGATGAGCGTTCGGTGGTACTCGCACTGCGGCTCGGCGCGGACGACTACCTGACCAAGCCGGTGCGACTGGCCGAGCTGCTGGCACGGATCGAGGCGTCGGTACGCCGGTCGCGGCGGGCTGAACTCGACGACAACGGTTACGAGTCGGGCGGGCTGCGGATCGACTTCGGGTTGCGGCAGGTGGTTGTGGATGGCGTGGTGCTGCATTTGACGCCGTTGGAGTTCGACCTGCTCGCAGTACTGGCTCGGCGGGCCGGTACGGCGGTGAGCCGGGAGGTGATCCAGGACGAGATCTGGGGCGACGCGTTCCTGACCAAGTCGAAGGCGCTCGACGTCCATCTTCACCAGTTGCGGATGAAGCTCGGCAAGCCGGTCATCACCACCATCCGCGGCTTCGGGTATCGACTGGAACCCCTCGACGCATGAGAGCCCGGCTGATGAGCGTGCTCGCGGTCGTCTCCTTTGTGCTGCTGGCGGCTCTGGTACTGCCTTTCCTCTTCGCCGTCTCCGATGCGCAAACCCAACGGCTACAACTGACCCGGAGCGCCGCGCTGGACCGCTTCGCCGGTCTGGCCGATCGCGCCGACTACAGCTCGGTCCGGATCGAGGCCGAGCGACACCAGGAGCTGTACGGCGAATCGGTACTCGTCATCGATGCCTCCGGCAACGTCGTCGTCGCCACCGGCGGCCTCACCCAGTCATCACCCGGCGTCGCCGCGCTCGCCGACCTGGCCGCGCGCGACCTCCCGCAACTGAGCATCAACGCCCTCCGCCCGTGGAGCTCTGCCCACCCGCTGATCGCCACACCGGTCGGCTCACCCCACGAGCCCGAGGGCGCGGTGGTACTCGAGGTCGACGCCTCACGGGCGGTCGGATCGGTACGCCGGCTGTGGCTGGTCATCTGCTTGGCAGCCTTTGCTGCCGCCCTACTACTGCTCTTCATGGCATCCCGCGCCGCCCGCTGGGTGATCCGCCCCGTCAAACAACTCGAAGACGCCGTAGTCGAACTAGGCCGCTCAGCCACCTGGAACCAATCCCTGGAAGCCAGCGGCCCACCCGAACTACGCCGCCTAGCCCAAGCCGTAGAGGTCATGGGAGCCACCGTCCAGCACTCAATCGACGTCCAACGCCAAATGGTCGCCGACTCCTCCCACCAACTCCGCAACCCCCTGGCCTCCATCCGCCTCCGCATAGACGGCCTGGCCCCCGAACTCCGCGACCCCAGCAGCCCCGCCTTCTTACACCTCCAGGACGACCTGGAACGCCTCGAAGACGTCCTCAGCGATCTACTCAAACTCGCTGCCGTGGAAAGCCGGGTAACCAACGGCCTGCCGTCTTCACCCGACGAATGCCTGGTCGAAGCAGTCCTCACCGAGGAACTCGAAATCTGGCGCCCAGCAGCCACCTCCGCTGGAGTAACCCTCCTCCTGCAAACCGAAGACAACCTCGTCGCCGCCGCAGCAGAACACGACCTACGCCAATTAGTAGGCGCCCTACTGGACAACGCCATCAAGTACGCAGGCAAGTCAGCAACCGTCGCCCTAACAGCTACCCGGGCACCCGACGGCCTACAGATCCAAGTCTCCGACGACGGCCCGGGCCTTCCAACCGAACAGCTACCGCTGGCCACCCAACGCTTCTGGCGCGGCGGTGTCTCCACCCTGGGCACCGGCCTCGGCCTGGCAATCGCCGAACAAACCGCACTGGCTGTGGGCGGAGAGCTCACCCTGTCCCACACCGAGCCCCACGGCCTGACCGCCACCATCCACTTGCCGGAGGCAACATGACCCTCCTCGGCAACACCCCCACCCCCGACTCCCCGACCACCCACCCCAGCCCCACCACCTCCCCAACCACCGGCACCACCCCTCCAGCACCGCAGTCGAGGCTTGCCCGGCGCACCACTCTTGCGGCCCTGGCAGCCGCGACCGCAGCGTTTGCTGTGGCCGCTTGTAGCAAAGGTGAGGATGAGAGCGATCGGCTCACCATCGCAGCGGGTGAGCCGGGTGGGTTCTACTTGGAGTTTGCTCAACTGTTGGCGGCTCAGCTCAACCTGGCCGGGGTTGCCAAGGAGGTCGTGGTGCTGCCGACGCTTGGCAGCAAGGACAATCTGCGGTTGCTGCAGGACCGCAAGACGGATCTCGCATTGAGTCTGGCGGACGCCGTCTCGCCCAACCCGCAAGTGAAAGCGCTGGGGCGGGTCTACGAGAACTATCTGCAATGCGTGGTGCGCGCGGACAGTACGTACAAGACGCTTGCCGACCTAGCAGGTACCAGGATCTCCGCAGGTGCCGCCGGGTCCGGCGCAGCGTTGACGGCTGCCCGCATCCTCACCACCGTCGGCGTCGACTGCACCGTCGACCATCTGTTGCTGGAGCAAGCGACCAAGTCGCTGGAGTCCCGAGGGATCGCCGCCATGTTCTGGTCAGGCGGCGTACCGACCTCCACCCTCGACAAGCTCAGCCAGCGCGTCCCCCTCCGCCTGATACCGCTCGACGGCCCGCTACCCGCACTCCGGCGTACCTACGGCCCCGTCTACCAAGACGTGCGAGTACCGGCCGGCGTCTACCGCGGCACGGCACCGGTGAAGGTCGTCGGCATCCCCAACCTCCTCCTCTGCCGCCCCGACCTCCCAGCAGCCACGGCGCGCCGGATCGTAGAGACCCTCGTCCGGCGCGCCAGCAACCTGGTGCCACCGTCGGCCGTCGGGGCGCAGTTCCTCAACCTGCAATCGCTGGTCGTCAGCGCCCCGATCGACCTCCACACCGGCGCCATCCAGCAGTACCGCCGGATGTACGGATGACTAGCTGTTGTACGGCTCCACCAAGAGCTTCAAGCTGGCAGTCGTGTCAGCCGTGACAGTCACCGTCCGGGACTCACCCGGCAGCAACCAGAAGTAGTTGTCGGAGTACAGCGCCGGCAACACCCGCTCGTTGTTGCGATCCCGCAGCGAGAGCCGGGTCAGCGCAGCCACCGACGTACCGGTGTTGCGAATGGTGGCGGTGAGTTTCCCCTTGCCGGCGGTGCTGTTGACGCTCAACTTGGCCTTCGCCAAAGCATTGACCGCCTGTACGTCGGCGGCCTCGCGATAACGCCAGTAGGTGTTCTCCGACAACACCTTCCCCTGGGCATCGGTCAGCTTGAGCCGCAGCAAATGCAGAGCCGGCAGATCCGCCGAGTTGGGCACCGTGAACGAGTCGGCCTTCGCCGACGCGCCGACGCTCACCGCCTGCTGCTGCGTCGGCTTGAGCTTCACGCCCTTCAGGTCATACAGATCCGCACTGATCGTTGCCGCCAGCACCTTCGTGGTGTGATTGATCGCAACGATCTTCCAGTCACTCTGATTGGCCTGGACGTGGATCGCCTCGCACCCCTTGCGAGCGCCGTAGTAGCTGCCGTTCACATCGAGGTCGTAGTCGTACGTCTGCCAGACCGTGCTGTGCCACGCCGGATGCGACATCCACAGCAGCAGCGCCGACGCGTCCTCCCACAGATTCGCGTTCCACGCCTCGAACATCGCCCGCATGTTCTCGTAGTTCACGAACTGCGCCTTGCGAGTGAACTCCGCCAGCCCACTCGACGACCCGAGCCGGTCATCGATCGCGCCCAGGTACGTCTCCGGATGCTGGTTGCCGTTCGTCGACCAGTCGTGGTGATACCACGGCGTACCGATCGGCCACCCCGGTTCGCCCTTGCCGACCAGGTTCTGCATCGACTCGATCACCGGGATCGTCGGCATCCCGATCTCGGTGTGGAAGCCGAAGTTGACCGTGTCGTAGGTGAACTTGTCGAAGTACTTGGCCGGATCGACCCAGTAGTACGGACCATGGCCGGAGACGAACCCCGCCGCCGAGTCCGGCAGGTAGAGGATCTCGCCGTCCTCCTCGGCCGCCGCGTCGATCAGCCCCTGGTTGATGCCGCCGGGCGGGTGCTGTTCGTTGGCGCCGCACCAGATCACGATGCTGGGATGCGTCCGGTAGCGGACGATCGTGTCGCGGGCGATCTCGACGTACCCGGGCAGGTTGTCGGAGAACTCGCCGGCCTCCCAGAAGTCGTTCCAGACCAGGATGCCGTTCTCGTCGCAGGCCTGGTAGAACTCCTCGCGGGTGCTCGAGCCGATCCAGTTGCGGATCATGGTGAAGTTCATGTCCCGGTGCATGCCGATCAGCGCGCGCATCTTCGCCGGCGAGACACGACGGAGCAGTTCGTCGTACCCCCAGTTGCCGCCGCGGCAGAAGACCTGGACGCCGTTGACGCTGATCTTCAACGGGACCGGCGCGTTGCTGACCTCCTTGACGTCGGTCCAGTCCTGGCCGTTGCCGGACACCTGGACCACGAAGGTCAGCGCGTACGCCGTCTCCCACAGCAACTCGACCTGGTCGAAGGCCTTCGCCTCGCCGAGGTCGATCTGGACCCACTCGTTGTCGTTGTACTGCGACGACCAGCGGCTGCGGTCGTTGCCGTCGTTCACGTTCGTGGCCGGGCTGCCGTCGTCGGACGAGGCGGTCGCCGTGCCGGCGCGAGCCAGGTCCGTTGCCGCATTGGCCGAGTCCTTGATCGCCAACGTCCAGAGGGAGAAGCCCCAGCCGGTCGCGCGACGGCGGCCCTGGATGCGCAGGTACCGCTTGGTCTGCTTGGCGAACTGGACCGTCTGGGCCGCACTGCTGGTCGCCGGGTCGATCTTGATCGGCAGGTCGTAGCTGTAGCCGAACTCGCGGATGCCGAAGGTCGTCGTCCGGCTGTCGCTGACCTTGCCACCGATCGCGGCGCTGAAGGTCAGGGTGTGCAGGTCGGGCGCGCCGTAGCCGTTCGGCCACCAGAGCTTGGGATTCGTGACGGTGACCGCGTCGAAGGCGACGTTGCTCTGCTCTCCACCTTTGAGGGTGACGGTCTTGGTCAGCGTGTTGCCGTCGAAGACCGCCTTCACCGTGACGGTCCGGTCGGCGGTCGCCGCGTTGCGGACCGGGATGGTGACCGCGACGGTCGCCTTGCTCGTGTCGGGCACCTTGCTGACGACGCGTGCGTCGCCGAGAACCGCGTCGCCGCTCGAGCGCAGGCGGACATGGTTCCAGATGCCGGCCGCGCGGTCCCGTACTGCGGGCATCCAGTCCCACCCGGATGCCGAGAGCAACGTCGGCGAGTCCTGCCAGAGCTTGCCCGACTGGACGAACGCGTCACCCTTGTCGCCCTTGTCCCCCGGCGACCCGGGGTGCGGCATCGGCGTGACCTTCACCGCGAGCGCATTCTTCGCCCTCAACGCTTGGGTGATCTCGAACGAAGCCCTGGCGAACGGCGACTTCAAAGTCCCGACCTGTACGCCGTTGAGCCACGCATCCGCCTGGTGGTTGACCCCGTCGAACTCGAGCCAGATCCGGCGACCCGTGCTGACGTCGAGGCCCTTGGGGAGGTCGAAGGCGCGTCGGTACCACCAGGCGTGGCGGCTGAGCGCCTCGGGGATCTCCAGGTTGTTCATGCCCTCGGCGGGCTCGGGGAAGTGGCCCTGCTCGACCAGGGTCGCGAGGACCGTGCCGGGGACGACCGCTGGTAGCCAGGTCGAGGTGTCCTGGGTGGGGCTGGAGAGGGCGGCGCCATCCGTAGTACCGGCGAAGTCGTCCATGGTGAGGGTCCAGCCGTCTTCGACCGGGACTGTGCCGTCGGCTGCCTTGACCAGAGCGGGCGCCGTGCCGTGGCGGGTGCCCCAGGAGGTCCAGCCGGTTGCCGCGGGGCGGGAGCCCTGGGCCGTGCCGTAGACCTGGAAGCCGTTGAGGCCGAGCGGATTGCCGTTGGCCTGCTTGGTGCCGGTCAGGCGGACGTACCGGGCACTGGTTGCGGTGTCGAGGGTGATGTCGACTACGCCGCCGGGACTGTTGGTCGCCTGGTGGACCGTGCGCCAGGAACTGCCGTCGGTCGATACGTCGATGCGGAAGTTGGCGGGCGAGCTGGAGAGGATCTCCTGGCCCTGGGTCTGGCCGTAGGGGTTGCCGCCGGACAGGTCGAAGGTAGGGTCACCAGCCTTGCCTTCGAACGTCAGCGTGAGCGCCTCGACGCGGCACTTGGCCTGCAGGTCGACCGTGATCCACTGCGGATCAGTGGTCGCAGCACGCCAGCCTGAGCCTCGTACGCCCGTCTGCGCGAGGTTGTCGACGGCGAACTGGGGCGGGGTGGCGGCGTACGCGGTGGAGGATGCGGTGACCGGGCGGTAGAGCGCGAGGTCGGTCCTGGTAGCAGCTTGGGCAGCGAAGGCCTCGGTGGGGAGGGCCGAACTCAGGGTGATGCCGGCGAGCACTCCGCCGGTCGATGCGAGGAAGGTCCGGCGGGACAGCGGATCGGACGGCACGTTGTGACTCCCAGGGCGGTGTGGGGTTTTATTTCGTAATTAACGCAGATCCGGGGATTTACTTCAATCCCTCAATTTATCCATGCCGGCGATCAGGAGGTCGATGGCCCTGGTGAATGCCTGATCGGCTGCCGTCACCCAGGGCTGCGCGCCGTACTCGCGTTGCCTCGTGGCGATCGCCGCCGATTCCGGGAAGCGCTCGGCGAAATCCGGCGCGGCCTCGGCGAGCGCCTTGCCTGCGGCAGCCCACCACTCGGCGTCGGCCTTCGCGATCGCCGCCCGGGCGTCGGCGGCCTGCCTGGCCGCGCCCTTGACGATGCTGAACAGCGCGCTGGTCGCCGCCTGCCGATCCTCGAACGCCAGCTCCGCGGTCGCCAGAATCTTCAGCAAAGACTCGAGCGCCTGCTGCTCATGCGGACCGAGCACTGGTCGCGCCGACTGGATCTCGAGCAGCCATGGATGCTGCAGATAGAGGTCGCGAAGCTTGCCGCTCCACCGCGCGACCGCCTTCCGCCAGTCGCCGCCGGCACGGACCTCGCCCAACTCCGCATGGACGCTGTCGTACATCAGATCGATCAGCACATCGCGGCTGACGACATAGGTGTAGAGCGACATCGCGGTCCGGCCGAGTTCGTTGCCGACGGCCCGCATCGTGACCGCCTCAAGCCCGTCCGCGTCGGCGATCCCGACCGCGGAGGCGACGATCTCCTCGACACTCGCAGCCTGCCGCGGCCCGCGCCGGGGACTCGCGACCTGGCCCCACAGCACCGCGATCGCCCGCGCCGGATCAGTCCGCATTTTACTCCTTACGACGTAAAGTGTTACGGTAACGGCTTACAGCGTAAGGAGTTTATCGTGATCGACTTCGAAGTCCACGGCACCGGGCCGAATCTCTTGCTACCGGTCAATCCTGCCCCACCGGTCGAAGGTCCAGAGGCCGATCAGATGCGCGCCTGGGGCGCCGATCCGGAGCTCGGCCACAGCTTGGTCGAGGGATTCAGCAAGCGGTTCCGGGTGATCGCCTTCGACTACGAAGGCTTCCTCCAGGCACAACCGAAGCCGACGACACTCACGCCTTCGGTCCTGGTCGACGACTTCCTGTCGGTCGCCGATGCCGCCGATGCTCCGTCCTTCGCCTACTACGGCTACAGCTGGCTCGGCATGGCCGGCTTACAACTCGCCGTCCGCACCGACCGCCTGACCGCCTTGGCGATGGGCGGCTACCCACCCCTCGACGGCCCGTACGAAGCAATGCTCGCCGTCACGACCGCGACCCACGCCGAGGCCGGCCAACCGGTCACGGGCACCGTCGTCGAGCCCGGCGACTGGGACAGTACGGAAGTTCCCCTGACCAAGGAACAGACCCAGCAATTCGTCACGCTCTACCAAGCCCTACAGGGTTTCGACGACCACGCGGTCATGTTGACCATCCCGCGGCTCTGCGTCGCCGGCAGCGCAGACAACATCCAGTACGGCGAACGCTGGGGCAACACCCTCGTCAGCATCGGCACCCCGGTGCTTGAGAACCGGGCCGAGCTGGAGCGACTCGGCTGGACAGTGGAGGTGCTGGATGGCCTGGACCATATGCAAGCGATGCAGGCCGCCCAGATCTTGCCGGTGGTCGAGCCCTGGCTGGCAGACCAGCTCAGGAAGTGAACGGCACCCTGGTCCAGCTCAGGACGTCGCGGTTCTTCGGGTCGATCGTCACCCGCAGGTAGTTGTTCACCGCGGTCGAGCCGTCGATCGTCACCCGCGTCAGGTTGCTCACCGGCTTCGTGACGCCGTACAGGGTGAGCCACTTCGACCCGGCCGCCAACGGCTGGTCGGCGTTGTACTGGTGGCTGTCGCCATTGAACAGGTACACCGGACCGCGGAAGGCAGCCGACTCCTGGGCGATCGCCTGCACGACCGGCTGGAATGCGTACCAGTCCGCGTACGCCGGGGCGGTCACGGTCGGGTCGAACATGTCGGCCTGGGTCAGCAGGACCACTGCCCGGTTGTGCTCCTCGCGCGCCCGCGCGAAGGTGTCACGGATCTCCTGGATGACGCCGGCGGTCCGGCCGAGCACCTCGGCGGTCTGCTCCGGCGTCGGCGCCGTTCTCCCGGTCCACGGCGCCAGGCTGTTGTTGCTTCCGACGACGTGCACCGCCGCGAACGCCACGTCGGCCCGGGTGAACGTCACGTCTTCGGGAAGGCCTTGCCCGGCCTGGCTAGTCACCTTCGCCGGGTGCTCACCCAGCGTCCGGCCCGGCGTCGGGAAGAACACCGACCGGATCTTCGCCAGCCGCTCGAGCGGGTTGTACCCGCCGTTGTTGACCCGGTGGCAGTCGGTCCACTCGTTGTCACCGACGGTGTAGACGAGCGGATCGGAGAACTTGTCGAACTGCGTCTTCACCTGCCCGAAGTACTCGTCGGTGCATTGCGACGAGCCGTCCTTGATGTCCCCGAGATGGCTGACCAGCCTCACCTGGGGGTCGGCGTTGATCTGCTGGACCACCTTGGGGAACGCCGCGATCTGCGCCGCCCCGTAGGGGATGTCGCCGATGACGGCGAAGGCGTACGGCTTGTCCTCATGACTCGCGCTGGTGGCGGTGGCGGACGGAAGACCGACCGTCGCGGCGATCAGCGCGACGGATCCGGTGATGAAGGACGCACGGCGAAGTCTCACGAGTTGCTCCAAGTTCAGCGGGGATACCCGCCCACTTTTCGTTCCCTCGATGAACTCCACTTCACGGCCGCATGAATATCGCCGCCTGAGAGCAGGTCAGCGGGCGAGGTACTTGCGGACGTCGTCGGCGACCTGGGCGCGGTGGACCATGCCGTACTTCTTGAGGATCGCGCTGAGGTGGGTCTTGACCGTGTTGAGGCTGATGCCGAGTTCGGCGGCGAGCTGGTCGTTGTCGAAGCCGTCGACGAGAAGGACCGCAACGCCTTGCTGGGCCTTGGTCAGGGTGGCGTAGCGGCGTTCGGGGCCCTGGTCGGTGTCGAGCATCATCTCCATCAGCTCCGACTGGATCTGCTCGGTCGCGCGAACCAGCCGGCTGAGGTGTCCTTGGACGGCTGGACCCGACCCTTCGGGCTCGGCCATCGCCTCGACGGCGATCGCCCGAAGCGACGCGATCTGATGGCCGAGGTACTCCATCACCCGATCGGAGGTCAAAAGGTTCTGCCCTTCGTCGCCGGCCGGCAACCGGCGGAGCGCCTCGGCGTCCTCACCCTCCCGGGTCAGCACCCGCGCCACGAATCCGCTCAACCACTCGAACGCGCGGACCGCGTTGTCGTCATAGCTGTTCGGCTCGTAGCTGTGCATCGACAACATGCCGAACAACCGGTCGGTGCCGCCCTCGCCGGCCCGGAAGATCGGTACCGTGACGGCATCCGCGGACAGCCGGCTCAGATCGCCGAACTGGACCCCCGTGTGCAGGACGGCACCGTTGTCATAGGCGAACCGGTAGGTCTGCCGGTGCTTCAGCAGCCACGCGGTCTGACCGTTGGGCCCGAAGTTGTGCGTATCCGGATCGAGGTAGGTGCCGGAGTCGTAGCCATAAGGGAACCGGACCCGGTTCGTGCCGTGCAGGAACCCCACGTAGAAGGTGTCCACCCGGGCGATCTTGGCGCAGACCGCCCGCACATAGTCGTACAGACCGTAGTGATCGCCCCGGTAGAGCGATTGGATCTTGTGGTACGCCTCGCGCAGGATGATCGCCGTCTCGGCGTCCACCCGCAGCGGAGCAGGCTTGTCGGAATTCACCGGCCGCCGTCCCCCTAGCTAGTCCTTCCTTGCAAGCAGGACTATGCCGCCGTCACGCTCGGTTGCCAAGGGCTCGGCCGGGAACAAGGCAGATGCCAATAGCTGCAAGTGACGACGACGCCAGGTGGATCAGCTCAGTGTGTCGACCAGGTCGCGCACGCTCGCGACGGTCTTCTCCCCTCGCCCTGAGGCCAGCTTGGTCAACGCCGCGACCAGTTCGGCGTCACACTGCGCGACCTTCACCATCCCGTCGGCAGCGACTACTTTGAGTTCGCCATGGCCCAGCGCCCGGCTCCGGTGAATCGGCCGCACCGCGCCCGCCCGCAGGTCGAACACCAGACCGCCCCGCCGGCGCTCGACCTCCGCCCGCACCTGCCCGACCGCTCCACGCTCGCCGACGACGAGTACCGAAGCCATCACCGGCTGGATCCCACGAAACGGCGGCACCTCAGCCGTTTGCACCCCGACCCGCTCGGCCGTCTCCCGGATCGCCTGCAGATCGACGGGATCGATCACCACCACTTCCCGAACGGCCTCCACCGTTTCTCCTTCTCAGCCAAGACCGTTGGCGTGAACGCGGGGGTGGCGACCAGTGTGACCAGTCAGATGCGGACCGCCCGATGTACCGCCCCCAGTACACCCGGCGATCGATCGTTTGGAGTTCACCACCTGGTTGAACTCAACCGACCCTTACGACACATCCCCAACCTGGAGCCCTGCGCTCCCCGGCCACACCGTCCACCACCACCCACGCCCACAGTTCCGAGACCCGCTCGAGCGCTCAGACCACCCGTCCCCAGTGCCCCCACCGGAACAAGCAACCACTGAACGACCGAACCATCGGCCTCCTCCATCCCCCTGACGCAAAGACTGTCACTCTCCGCACTCCCCGCCCATCCCCCACCGAATGAGCCTTCAACCACCGAGCCCTCACCCCAGGGATGAGACCTCAAGCTCACCTCACCCGGGGTTTACCGTGCCAGCCATTGCAGGATTGCGCGGTTGGTCTCTTCGGGCTTCTCCTGGTGGATCCAGTGGCCGCTGTCGAGGTGGATCTCCTCGACGTCGGGCGCGAATGCTGCGAGGTTCTCGGCAGGCGCCACGGTGTCGCGGTCGCCGTAGATCATCAGGGCGGGCTGGTGGATGATCGGGTCGACGTCGGCGAGCAGGTGCCAGTCGCGGTCGAGGTTCCGGTACCAGTTGATGCCGCCGGTGAATCCGGACTTCTCGAAGGCGGCGACGTAGACGGCCAGATCCGAGTCGCTCATCAGGGGGCCTCCGACGGGAGTCTCCGCTCGGGCGAGGTCGATCATCACCATCCCTGGCTGCGGCTCCTTGCGAGGCTCGTTCCTGCGGTACAGGTTGCGAAGAAACTGTGCCGGGTTCTCCTCGAAGACGGCGTCGGCGACGCCGGGCTGCCGGTTGAAATGGACGAAGTAGTACTCGCTGCCGAGCACCGCTTCCATGAACTCGATCCACGGGGTCTCTCCGCGCACCGGGTACGGCATGCTCAGGCAGATCACCTTGTTCACCCGCGCCGGATGCAGCAGGGTGAGACTCCACACGACCATCGCCCCCCAGTCATGGCCGACGAAGGTCGCATCCTCGTAGCCGTAGTGGTCGAGAAGTGCGACAAGATCGCCGGCCAGCCGCGCGACGTCGTAAGCGGCAACCTCGGCCGGCCGAGAGGAGTTGCCATAGCCGCGCTGGTTGGGTGCGATGACGTGGTAGCCCGCAGCAACGAGAGCAGGCACCTGATGACGCCAGGTGAAGGCAAGATCCGGCCACCCATGGCAGAGCAAAACCGGCTTCCCGCCGTTCCGCCTACCTGCTTCGAAAACCTCCAACTCCACACCGTTGACAGCGATCAAGATGGGCTCGGGAAAGTCGCTGGGGTTGCTCAGTGATTTCATCCCGCCAACCTAGGCAGCCATACCGGCCACCTCATGACCGCTTCCTCAGAACTGTCGCGGCGTACCAACCCAACCCAACCCACGCAAAGGGGGGTGCGGGGTGGCGAAGCCCCCCGCCCGCGGCGCGAAGCGCCGCACAAAATAACCAGGGCGACCCGCTTCACGGATTTTCGTGAACACAGATCGCCCATCGCCCTGGTGGAGCTGAGGGGATTCGAACCCCTGGCCTCCTCGTTGCGAACGAGGCGCGCTACCAACTGCGCCACAGCCCCAGGTTGTCGCTGATTGCCTTGCGACCGCGAAACTCTAACACGCGGGCGGTCGCTGTCTGAAATCGGTTTGGGGTGTGGATCAGTCGCCTACCGCCCGGCGGATTTCGGGTTCTTCCACCGGGGCAGGAGCAGGCTCCGGTACCACCGGTGCCGCCTCCGGTTCGGGGTCGGCGGTGCGGGCTGAGGAGAAGACTTCGGGGCCGGACAGGCTGATAGTGCGGACCGTCCGGTCGGGGGCCTTCTCCTTCATCACGTAGGTGGGCAGCGTCACAGGGACCGGGTCCCAGAGGCCGTCGGTGCGTGGCTCGGGCTTGGTCTCGGCAACGGGCTCGGCGACGACCGGGAGCTTCACCTCGATGGTCAGCTCCTGGTCCGGCGACAGCGGTGGCGCAGTCGCCGGGCCGCGGTCGTGGTGAGCCTCAGCCCGGGCACGGCGCTCGGCGGCGACGGCAGCCCGCTCACGCGCCTGGCGACGGAGCTGTACGCGGGTCAGTACGACGAAGCCGACGATCAGCCCCGCCGGTACCGACAACGTCCACCAGGCAAGCATCTGGAAGCTGGCCAGCGCCGTGACCGACAACAGCGAAAGGGTCAGGATCGACAGCACCCGCCGGCGGCGCATAGCGGCCACCCGGCGGGCTCGGTTCGGAACGTACCGCGCAGGCGGCGACGGATCCTCAGTCACTTCGTCAGGCGACTGGCCCGGAGGTCGCACGACATACCGGGACCTGGCTTGTACGTCGGTCGCCCGCGACAGCACGCGCGCTTCCGACGACGAGTACTTCTCCGCCGAGCGGCGTGCACTCGCCTCGTCGTTGCGCTTCAGCAGCATCGGGACAAGGTAGGCAGCCCACGCGGCGACGATCGCCACATAGATCAGCCCTGTCGTCCCCATGCGACGACGCTAAGACCCCGGACGGGTCAGGTCCGGTACGTGAGCCGGTGTGTCGCAAGAAGACTCGTGTGACTGGTGTGAATAGGCACGCAGCGTGATCAGGGCAAACGTGCTACCAGGCCGGGCCCGACTTCCTCGGCGTTCAGGGCGAAGATGCGATGGTCGCGCCACTCCCCGTCGATGTGCAGGAAGCGCGGCCGGTCACCTTCATAGCGGAAGCCGAGCTTCTCCACCACCCGCAGACTCGCCTTGTTCTCTGGGCGGATCGCGACTTCCAGCCGGTGCAGGCCGAGCGTGAACCAGCAGTGGTCGGCAGCGAGCGCCACTGCCGCCGGTACGATCCCCCGCCCGGCGTACTGCTCGTCTACCCAGTAGCCGAGGTTCGCCCAGCGCGCCGAGCCGTAGGTGATCCCGGAGACCGTCAACTGACCCACCAGGGGCCTCTTGGCCTTGGGACCGGCAGCACCGGCGTACGTGATGACGAAGGGCAGCATGCGTCCGTACCGCGCCTGGCGGTTCCAGTCGCGAGCCATGGCCCGGAAGGTGCGGGCACCGTCGTCGGCGCCGGGCGGTTGGGTCGCATCCCACGGGCGGAGCCAGCTGATGTTCCGCTGGCGGGCAGCACTCCACTCGGGGCCGTCAGTGGCCTTGAGGGGTCTGAGTCCTACCTGCCCGTGTTGGAGTTCCACGGGCCAGTGCACTACGGCCATCAGTCCTGGTCCGTCCGGACGTGGTCGCCGCCGCGCACCTGGTCGACCGCATGCCGCAGTAGCGGCTCCAGCACGATCAGCCCGTCCTTGACGCCACCACGGGAACCCGGAAGGTTCACGATGACCGTCTTGCCGGCCAACCCCGCCAGACCTCGGGACAGCGCGGCAGTGGGCACGCCCTGCGCGATGCCGTAAGCACGGATGGCCTCGGCGATACCGGGGATCTCTGTCTCCAGTACTGCGCGCGTGCGCTCCGGCGTCTCGTCTGTGGGCGAGATACCCGTACCACCGGTGGTCAGTACGACGTCGTATGCCGCGTCGACCGCCTTCACCAGGGCCTCACCGACAGGAGCCCCGTCCGGGACGACCGCGGGCCCATCGACGGTGAAGCCCCAGCTAGCGAGCCGTTCCGCGATCAGCGGCCCAGTGGTGTCCTCGTAGACACCAGCAGCAGCTCGGTTGGAGATGCTGATGACCAGAGCCCTCACGGCCGCTCCCAGTGCCCGGTCTTGCCGCCTTCTTTCAGCTCCACCCGTACGTCGGTCAGCACAGCCGCCGGGTCGAGCGCCTTCACCATGTCGATCACCGTCAGCCCCGCGACCGCGACAGCCGTCAGCGCCTCCATCTCCACCCCGGTACGGTCGGTGGTCTTGACGGTGGCAACGATCAGTACTGCGTCGTCTGCCACCTCCAGCTCGACCTTCGCTCCGGTGATGGCGATCGGGTGGCACAGCGGCACCAGGTCGGGCGTGCGCTTGGCCCCCATGATCCCGGCGATCCGGGCGACCGCCAGCGCGTCACCCTTCGGCACTCCCTCGCCGCGCAGCGCCGCGACGACCTCCGCCGACACATAGACCTTGCCCGAGGCAACCGCTCGCCGCGCACCGGCCGACTTCTCCGAGACGTCGACCATCCGAGCGGCGCCGGTGGCGTCAACGTGGGTCAGCCCCCCGGCAGATTCCGTCATCCGGTCTCCTCGTCCAGCAGCCAGAGCTCTGCCTGGTCGCCGGCCCGGACAGAGGTGACGTCCTCGGGCACCACGATCAGCGCGTTCGACCGGCTCAACCCGCCGAGCAGGTGTGAGCCGTGGCCGCCGACTGTACTGGCCATCCAGCCCTGATCGCCGGAGGTGGCCGATGCCCGGACGAACTGCCGCCGCCCGGCCGGGGACGAGAACCCGTCCAGCACCACGCCCTGCACCGTCTGGCGGCGGTACGGCATCGCCCCCATCAGCTTGCGCAGCGCGGGCCGTACGAACACCTCGAACGACACGTACGCCGACACCGGGTTGCCCGGCAGCGTGAAGATCGGTACCTCGTCGTCACCCATCACCCCGAAGCCCTGCGGCTTGCCCGGCTGCATGGCGACCTCGGGGAAGTCGATGGTGCCGAGCTTGGTCAGCACCTCCTTGACCACGTCGTACACGCCCTTGCTGACGCCACCGGAGGTGATCACCAGGTCGGCACGGACCAACTGGTCCGACAGCGTGTCCATGATCTTCTTCGGGTCGTCATCGACGATGCCTACCCGGTAGACGACGGCGCCGGCCTGCCGAGCCGCTGCAGCGAGCGTGTAGCTGTTGGAGTCGTAGATCTGCCCATCTCCGAGCCGCGTACCCGGCTCGCGGAGTTCAGCGCCGGTGGAGACGACTACTACTCGAGGACGCGGCCGTACGGTCACCCGGGCGCGTCCAACAGCAGCCAGTACTGCGATCTGCCGCGGACCCAGCACGGTGTCCCGGTCCATGACCTTGTCGCCTGCCTGCAGGTCCTCACCGGCGTGGCGTACGGAGGCACCTAGCGACGGCTGCTGCGCGATGTGGACTCGCGCGGCTCCCCCGTCGGTCCACTCGACAGGTACGACGCTGTCGGCCCCGCGGGGCATCGGTGCGCCCGTCATGATCCGCACTGTCGTCCCTGGAGTGACCACAATCGGCTCAGCCCGCCCAGCGGCGATCTCACCGACCACAGGCAGAGCGATCGGGTTCTCCCGGGATGCACCGGCCAGGTCGGCCGCCTGTACGGCGTACCCGTCCATGGCGGAGTTGTCGAAGCCAGGGAGGCTCACTGGAGAGACAACGTCCTCACAGAGCACCAGCCCGAGCGCCTCCATCAACGGCTGCTCGAACGGCGGCAGTGGCCTCACCCTGCCGAGTACTGCTTCCAGATGCTCGTCAACACTCCGTCTCACGCAGAGGACTCTAGTCGCTCGGGATGAGCGCCCCAGACCATGCGTACGTCCGGCACGCGCTCCTCGTTGTCGGCGCCGTCGGTACGCCGTACCTCCGTGAACCCATGCCGCCGGTAGAACTCCTGTGCCCGGGTGTTGCTCTGGAACGTCCACAGGGCGAGTCCACCGGGCCGCAGGTCCTTGGCCAGGTCGACCAGCGTCGAGCCGACCCCCTGGCCGGCTACCTCCGGGTCGACGTACAGCTGGTCGAGGTCGTCGCCGTCCAGCGTCAGTACGGCGACGATCCGGCCGTCGTCCATCGCTACCCAGCTCTGCCCGTCCGGTAGCAGCACCTCGGCGAACCAGCCGCGCACTTGTTCCTCAGTGTGGATCGCCGGTGGCAACTGCGAGTCTTGTGCGTGCCGGGACCGCCACCAAACCGCTGCGGCCTCGTCCGTGTCGTACGGCTCCAACGGCCGGATCCAGACATCATCCACGGAGCTCGGTCCCGTCGGGGATCTCCCGGCGTTCACCGGCCGGCGCCTCCACCTCGACCTCGCCGAGCACCACCACATCCTTGCCGAAGGCAACATCACCGCGGACCTCGAGCCGGTCGGCCCGGACCAGCGACGGCGGTCCGGCCGCGAACCGTGCCTCGAAGTCGGCGAGGATCTTGAAGTACTCCGGATCGAGGTCGACGTACGGCTCGTCGCCCACGTGATGGGTGGTCAGGTCGCCGGCGTCGTTCAGCTGGTACACGTCGGAGCGCAGTACCAGCAGGTCGTTGGTCGTCTTGACCGGCTTGAACCGGCTCCGGTCGACGACCACCGCCTGCGAGCCCTCGAAGGTCTCGATCGCGGTGCCCATCGCGGTCTCCAGCTGGATCACCTTCGGCGAGGACGAGTCGGCCGGGTCGACGGTCTTGCGGTTGACGATGATCGGCAGGCCGAGGATGCCGTCGTGGCCGGCCATCAACTCGGCGAGCCGGTCGAGATCGATCCACAGGTTGTTGGTGTTGAACGTCTTGTGCCGGGTGATGTCCTGGAAGTGCTTCGCGTCGTCTGGGTGCACCTGAGCGCTGTCGCGCAGGATCAGCCGGCCGTCGGACTTGCGGACGGCGACGTGGCCGCCCTTGCGGTCCGACCTGGTCCGGCGGCAGACCTCCATCCCGAATGGGACGTCGTGCTCGACCATCCAGGCGGCGATCCGGCCGTCGGGGGTGGCGCCGAGGTTGTCCGCGTTCGAGATGAACGCGTGCCGGAAACCCTTCTCCCGGAGCGCGTCGAGCGTGCCGGAGGCGACCAGGGCGGTGTAGATGTCGCCGTGGCCGGGCGGGCACCAGGCGAGCTCGGGGTCGTCGGGCCACTCGGCCGGGGTGAGGTCGTCGGCGAGGAGCTTGGGCTCCATGTTCTGCTCGAAGTCGAGCGGGACGCCGTCCACCGGCAGGTCGGAGTACTCGCCGAGGATCGCCAGCGACTCCTTCTTGGTGCGGAAGGAGTTCATCAGGACCAGCGGCAGCGGTACGTCGTACGCCCTGCGGGTGGCCAGGATCTGCCGGGCGATGATGTCGAGGAAGCTCAGTCCGTCCTTGACCGGCAGCGCCGACTTGGGTCCGGTGACGCCCATCGACGTACCGAGACCGCCGTTGAGCTTGATCACCACCGTCTCGGCGAGGGCGGCCCGCCGCGACTCCTCGCTGGGATCGAGGTGCTCCAGATGGGGCAGTTCACCCACCGGATCGATGTCGTCCTCGCGGATCGTGCCCTGCTGGCCCGACTCGAACAACCGGTAGTAGTGCGAGAAGACTTTCACCGCGACGTCGGCGACTCCGGCCGCGCGCATCTTCTCCTGTGCCTGTTGGAGACCTGCCTCACTCATGACCCAACACTAGGGTAGGCATCCTCACCGCGACGTTAACTGCGTCACTATGCGTCTCTAGGATCACCCTGTGTTCTCTTCGAAGGCGGCATTGCGTTCGCAACTGTTGGCCGCCCGGCGCGTAACGGCCGCTTTGTCCGGACCTGGGCTGCTCGCGGTCGCCCGCGAACAGGTCGAGGTGGTCGCCGCGCGGACGATCGCGGTCTACGTCTCGATGGCCAACGAGCCGCAGACAGGGCCGCTGATCGACTGGCTGCTCGCCTCCGGCCGCGAGGTTCTGCTGCCGGTCCTGTACGCCGACAACGACCTCGGCTGGGGTATCGCCCCGGGCGCGGCCGACCTGGTCCCCGGTCGACTGGGACTCTCAGAGCCGCCGGTGGATCTCGGCGCCGACGCGATCGCCTCCGCCGAGCTGGTGATCTGCCCTGCGCTCGCGGTCGACCGTCGCGGCGTACGGCTAGGCCGTGGTGGCGGTTCCTACGACCGGGCGCTGGCCCGAGTCTCTCCCGGTACGCCGACCTGGGCCGTGGTCCACGACTCCGAGATCCTCGACGAGCTCCCGGCCGACCCGCACGACCAGCCTGTCAAGGCAGCACTCACCCCGACCCGGCTGGTCCAGCTCGGATAGCTAGTTGTCCTTCTCCGGTTTGGTGAAGGTCAGTGTGTGCTTGCGGGTCGCCTCCACGGCGCCGCGGGTGAAGGCCCATGGCAGCGTCTCGCCGCGCACCCACAGCTTGGTCTGGTCGATGTAGTTCGACGAGAACGCGTGCCCGGAGACGCCGGTCAGGTTGATCCAGCGCGACTTGTCGAAGTCGGACAGGTCGACCACCATCCGCATCGACGGCGTCGAGATCACCTTGTACCCCTCGGCCGCGTCCCACGAGGTCGCGTCGACGATCGACGACCCGCCGCCCAGCTCGTACGGGCCGCGGTTGAACAGCTTGTCGACCACGCCGATGCCCGACGTGCCCAGCGTCTGGTTGGTCAGCGTCAGCTTGTGCAGCCGGCCCCACTGCCAGTTCGAGGGCTCGCGCGCCATCTTGGTGGTGATCTCGGCCCGCGCGTTGACCAGGGCCTCGCGCAGGATGTCGTCGCGGCTCTCCCGCTGCGTGGTGTCGAGGTTGTCCCACCAGGTGCTGTTCGGCTGGGTGACCAGCGTCCGCATCACCTCGAACCAGCGGGACCCGCCGTCCGGCCAGGCGCTCTCCGGCAACTGGTCGTGGAAGGTGAGCTGGAGCAAGTTGCGCCAGACGACGTTGAAGTACGCCGCGGGCGCGGAGTCGGCCGGCTGGGTGAAGTCCCAGTTCCGAAGCGTGTCCTGGCCCTGCCGGTCGAACTCGTCGTTGATCTGGACGTGCAGCAGGTACGGCATCAACTGCTCGGCGTTGCGGTTCTTGGTGTCGAGCTGGATCGAGGCCATCGCGTTCGCGTCGAGCTTGCCCGCGGCCCGGACCCGCTCGAGGATCTGTTGCGCGCGGTAGCCGTAGTCCCAGTCGTCGGTCAGGTGGTACGGGTACGTCTCCGGCACGACCGCCTGGTTCGCCGTCACGATCACGCCGTCGACGGGGTCGGCCTCGGTCGGCATCGCGTCGAACGGGATGTAGCCCTTCCAGTGGTAGCGCGAGTCCCAGCCCGGCACCGGCCAGTCGCCGAACCCGGCGTTGCGGATCGGGACCCGGCCGGGCGCCTGGTAGCCGATGTGGCCCTCGCGGTCGGCGTACACGAGGTTCTGCGACGGGACCTCGAAGATCGAGGCGGCGGCCCGGAACTGGGTCCAGTTCTGGGCCCGGTTGATCGCGAACAGCGCGTCGGCGGTCCGGCCCGGGGTCAGCGCGGTCCATTGGAGGGCGACGCCGAACGCCTCGGGGCTCTTCAGCTTCTTCGCCGACAGCTCGCCGGCCTCGCGCTCGTCGTCGCCGACGTCGGAGATGATCGGGCCGTGCCGGGACTCCCGGACGATGATCGTCTCTTCCTTGTCCTGGCCGGCGACCTTGAACTTCTCCTCGCGCCGGGCCAGGCCGGTGCGCTTGTTGTCGTACATCACCGCGTTCGGCCCGGCGAACTTCTCCAGGTACAGATCCATCACGTCGGGGTCGAGGTTGGTGAAGCCCCACGAGATCGAGGCGTTGTGGCCGATCACCACGCCGGGCAGGCCGGAGAAGCTGAACCCGGACACGTCGTACGGGCACTGCGTGTTGACGTTGTTGCAGTGCAGGCCGATCTGGGTCCAGATGCCCGGCATCGTCGCGCCGAGGTGCGGGTCGTTGGCCAGCAGCGGCTTGCCGGTGGTCGTGTGCTCACCGGAGACGACCCAGGAGTTCGAACCGATGCCGTCGCCGCGGCCGATCAGGTCCGGCAGGCCCTTGGCCACCTTGTCGATCGTGTCGAGCGACTTGAGCAGGTCCTCGGTCAGCATGCCGCGTTGCGGCGCCGGGGCCTGCTCGGAGGTGGTGAACGCGCCGCCCTTGGTCACCGCGGCCGTCGCGATGATCGGCTCGTTGCGATCGAAGGGGTAGTCCGGGTAGAGGCTGGCGATGTTGGCGACCGGGTACTTCGCCGCGAGCTTGGTGCGGGTGATCTCGTCGTCCATGTTGCCGCCGAGGTCCCACGCCATCGCCTTCAGCCAGGCCAGCGAGTCGGCCGCGGTCCAGGGCTCCGGGTGATAGTCGGGGCCGGTCGGGTCCTTCAGCGACAGTACGGCGTACTCGAGGCTGAGGGCGGAGCCCTCGTGGGTGTCGAGGTAGGCGTTGACGCCGCGGGCGTAGTCGTCCAGGTACTGCCGGGTGGTCGGCGTGAGCAGGGCGAGCTCTTTCTCCGCGACCCGTCGCCAGCCGAGCGTGCGGACGAACTTGTCCGTCTCCAGCGCCTTCTTGCCGAACAGCTCGGCCAGCCGGCCGGACGTCACGTGCCGGCGGAAGTCCATCTCGAAGAACCGGTCCTGGGCGTGTACGTAACCCTGAGCGGCGAACAGATCACCCGGCTTGTCGGCATAGATCTGCGGGATGCCGTTGCCGTCGCGGACCACCTCCACGTCCGCGTCGAGTCCGGTCAGCTCCACCGTCCCGTCGTAGCCGGGGAAGGAGTGGCGGACGACGAAGACGCCGGTCCCGGCCACCACCAGGAGCAAGGTGGCGAACACGATTCCGGACAGGATGATGACACGCAGCAGGCGACGCACGGACCAAACTTAGAGAATCCGGCCCCGCACCCCAAATGCCGCTCCCCGAAACCTGTGGACACAGAGCGGTCTAGACCGCCGATCCCGGGCAGAAGTTGGAATACTTCGGGCCCGTAACGCATTATTAGCAGTCGAGTAGTAGGAGTGCCAGCGGCCTGAAGGGGAATCACGTGCCGACGTACCAGTACCAGTGCACCGAGTGTGGTAACTCGCTCGAGGTCCGCCAGAGCTTCACCGACGACGCCCTGACGGTCTGCCCCGAGTGCCAAGGGACCCTGCGCAAGGTCTTCAACGCCGTGGGTGTCGTGTTCAAGGGCTCCGGTTTCTACCGCAACGACAGCCGCTCGTCGGGGACCAGCACGCTGCCGGCCAAGAGCGAGTCGTCCTCGTCTTCGTCGTCGGAGTCGTCGTCCAACGGGTCGAAGGCGTCGTCCTCGGACTCGTCCAAGGGTTCGTCGTCGTCTTCTTCCGGCTCGTCGGGTTCGTCCGGGCCGTCCTCGAGCAGCAACACCAGCGCTGCCTGAACTTCCTTTGTGGACAACGGAAGAACGGGCTTCGTAGGCTCGTACCTTCCCTGGCATGAGCCGACTTCTTCTTCGTGACCTGCTGAAAGCTGTTCGCCGGCACCGCCGCCTGCTGGCCGGGGTGTCCGCGGCGGCAGCCGTGTACTGCGGCATGGCCGCCCTTTCCCCGCCACCATCACCGACGGTCGCCGTCCTGGCCGCCGCCAGAGACCTGGCCGGTGGCTCGCCGCCGACGGCGCGCGACCTTCGAACGCTGCGACTCCCTGTCGCCGTCGTGCCCGCCGGCGCCCTGCAGCCGGGCAGCGACGTCGCCCGACGTGTCCTCGCGGGACCGGTGCGCTCCGGCGAGCCACTCACCGACGCGCGGTTTCTGAGTCCTGCGTCACTCCCCGCCGGGCAACTGGCCTATCCCGTCCGAATCGACGACGCGGACCTGACCACGCTGCTCCAGGTCGGCGACCGGATCGACCTGTACGCCGCGACGAGCACTCCGGCCGATGCCGGGACTCCCCTGGCCGGCGCCGTGCGGGTGATCGCATTGCCCGCGGCGCGTCCGTCGTCAACCGGGGCCTCGGGGGCGCTGGTCGTGATCGCGGCCGGGCGGGACGTGATCGGCCGAATCGCGCAAGCGACGGCGAATGCACGGATCAGCTTCGCACTGACGCCCGACACCAGCTGATCCATCGACTGGTCACTTATCAGACACGGGCGGTGGCGATCGGTGGCGGTGCGGCGCGGTTGCTCGCGATCCAGCGAGTGGAGTCCTACGTTTTGCGGGTACCCAGCCGAGGGTCCGCCCGGGCCCCGCATCGTGGAGGCACTGCAAAATGATCGACGGCTTCAAGAAATTCCTTATGCGGGGCAACGTCCTCGACCTCGCCATCGCGGTCGTGATCGGCACCGCGTTCGCCACCGTGGTGAAGACAGTGGTCGACAACCTCGTGTCGCCACTGATCGCCTCACTCGGCGGCAGCAACGTGAACGGACTGGCCTTTCACATCGTCGACGGCAACGCTGCCTCGAAGGTCGACATCGGCGCGATCATCAACGCCTTCGTCGTCTTCTTCCTGACCGCGCTCGTCGTGTACTTCGTCCTGGTCGTCCCGATGAAGAAGATCCAGGACCGCCGCGCGGCCAAGGCCGGCACGCCCGAGGAGGAGCCGGAGCCGTTGACCATGGACCAGGAGTTGCTGGTCGAGATCCGCGACGCTCTGCGGGCCCGTCCGCTGAACTGACCGAGGTCATGAAGGTCCGGTCGGCTGTGTCCTCGCAGTACAACGCAGTCGACCGGACCGGCGGCGCGGACCCGCAGTCCGGTCGGCTTCGGCAGTCCGGTCGGATCCGGCGAGTCATCGGCTCCGGCAGGGCAGCTGGCCACGGCGGGTCAATCGGCTCCGGCGGGTCAGTTGGCCACGGCAGGTCAGTTGGCCACGGCGGGTCAGTTGGCTCCGGCGGGTTCGTCGGTCGTGGGGTATTGGAGCCAGGTGTAGTTGATGGGTTGGGGCTTGTTCCATTCGGCGGCTATGTCGTCGGGGACGGGCTGGAAGCCGGCTCGGAGGTAGGCGCGGATGGCTTGGATGTTGTCGGGGCGGACGCGGAGGAAGATTTCGGCGTAGCCGGCGGACCGGGCCGGTTCCAGGAGAGCGCGGACGAAGTCGGTGCCGACGCCCTTGCCGCGCAGCGCCGGGTCGACGATGAGGCGGGCCAGCTCGACTTCGTCTTCTTCGTCGTCGAGCCAGAGTTCGCCGTACGCGACCGGGGTTTCGCCATCGAAGTACAGGTAGGCCCGGATGTCGTCGGCGATCGCGCGCCAGCTGGTCAGGATGTCGGCCGGGAACGGGTACTCGTCCCGCCCGGTCAGCAACGCGACCTCATGGGCCGTCGTCGCCCAGCCCGCGACGAGTGCCGTGTACTCACTCTCGAACGACCGCAGCTCCATCAGGACTGTCTCCTCGCGAAAGCAGCCAGCGTCCCGGCCAGTTCGTCTTTGTGGGGTGGGAAGTATGGGGTGGGTGGTTCTGGGCAGCCGGGGAGTTCGCGACTGCCGGGGATCAGGCCCAGCAAGGCATCGACCGTCTTGCGTTGATGAGATGGATTCTCTGGCACCGAAGGGAGGACTGCCACTGGAATACCCAGGCGCGCAAGGTCTTCGTCCCGCACTCCACGCAAGGTGTCCGCAGCGAGCAATTCGTCAGCCACGGTTGATGATGCGCCCCTGGAGGTGAGGCCTGCGTGCGTGCGTTCGTCGGTCACCGGGTCGCCGCCCGTCGCCGGCCAGGCCAGGACGAGTCCTTCGACCAGCTCTGGGTACTCGATCGCCAGTAGGGCAGCCACCGAGCACCCGTTGGAGGCGCCGACCACCACGACCGGTTCCTGCGGAAGGTGCTCGCGCAGTACCGCGACTTCTTCGGCCCAACTGCCTGGCTGCTGGGGACGATCAGGCACCAGGACGGTGACACCGCGCGCCTCGAGTGTGGCGACGATGCCCGGAGTACGCCAGAAGCGTTCCGCGTCCATCGGTTCCCACAAGCCACCGTGGACCAGGAAAACCGTGCTCATCGACAGCGCAGCCGGTCAGTGATGCGGCGGGACCTCGCGCAGGATCCGCTCGTCGTCGTCACTGCTGAAGTCGTTCTCACCCCAGGTGCGCGGGTCGTCGTCCCGGGTCTGTTCGGGCAGCAGCGGCTCGTCGTCTTCGTACGGGCTCGTCATACGCTCATTTTACCCCGTGACCAGATAGACGCAGTGCCGTGACAGTTCTGCCACGACCAGTGAGATCCTCCTCGACCATGATGGGTTCCCTTGCCCAACCGGAAGGACCGAGTCGTGAGTGCATCAAGGACACGGGGCTTCATCGGGGCGACGCTCGTCGTGACAGTGCTCGGATTTACCGCCGCCTGCGGTAACGAGGACTCCAGCGGCGCCGGCGCCCAGCCCAGCAACCCGCCGACCACCCCCAGCACGCCACCAACAATGCCCACCGCCACCCCGAGCGGAACACCGAGCATGGACTGCCCGCAGACCATCACCGCCGTCCGGGACGCCGTCGGCAAGGCCGTCTGGGGCAAGGGGACCGCCAAGTCCCTGTTCCAGCCGGTCAGCGTCACGATCTGCCAGTACGACGCGCAGGCGACCGGCCAGGACTATGCGACCGTCACCACCAAGCGGACCGCGGCCCAGGCCGTCGACCTCTTCGCCTTGGTGAACAGCGCGAAGCCGGTGCCGAAGAAGCCGGCCGTCTGCACCAAGGAACTGGGGCCGACCTACGTGCTGCGGTTCACCGACAACGACCGCGGCGTGCTCTCGTACACCGCGGAGGCGTTCGGTTGCCGCCAGCTGGTGGCGACCTCGTTCGAAGGACAAGGCAAGCCCGGCGAGCTCGCGTCGCCGCGGCAGGTCTCTCCCGAGCTGATCAAGGCGCTCGGCCTGCGCTGACCCTGCCCCGGACGTGCCCCCCGAAGCCGTCCGGGCCGGGGTCACCCCGCCCGCCTTGTGGGTTCCACCCGCAAGGCGGGCGGCTCGGCCTCCGCACCGGTGAGATCGAACTGTGTGTGAATCTCTGCAGCACCCTGGGTAGCACACTGCGTCTAATAGGTGTGAGGTGTTGTACGCCCAGTTGGGGAGTTGCGAGTGGAGTTCGAGGAGTACGCGTCCGCGCGCGGGCAGGAACTGGTGCGCCTCGGTTTCACCGTCTCCGGCGACTACCAGCGGGCGGAGGATCTGGCCCAGATCGCGCTGATGCAGGCGTTCCGGTCCTGGCGCAAGGTGCAGCGGGCCGACGACCCGCACCACTACGTGCGCCGGATCCTGATCAATTCCTATCTGTCGATGACGCGTCGCCGGTCCTTCACCGAGGCCCCGGCGGCCGACCTCGACACCGATCGCACGGTGCCGGATCCGGCCACGGACATCGTGAACTCCGACGACCTCTGGCGAGCCCTCGCCACGCTGTCGGCCCGGGAAAGGGTCGTCCTGGTGCTGCGCTACTACCAGGACCTGGACGACCGGACGATCGCCGACCTGCTCGGCATCAAACCGTCCTCGGTGCGCGCGACCGCGAGTAGAGCCCTCGCCGCGCTCCGCAGGACGAGGCAGTCCCACCGTGTTGATGAGAGGTTGTCGTGAGCAAGACAGAGCTGGAAACAGAGCAACTGGAGGACGGCCTGCGCGCCACTTTCGAGCGCGCCGCCGCTTCGGTGCCACCGTCCGCCGACCTGGTCGGCCGGGCGACCGTCGGCGCCCAGCAGGCGCAACGGCGTACCTGGCTGATCTCGGGTGCCGCCGCAGCCGCGGTGGCCGTGGTCGCCGCGGTCAGCTTCAGCCTGGCCGGTCCGTCCCAGTCGACTCCGCAGCCGGCGGGGAGCAACCCTGCACCGGCCGGTTCGAATGCTCAGGCTCCTGCAGCCACGGCCCAGGCCGTAGTCGGCACCTGGCGACCGGTGCATCTCAGCGGCTTCACCACCCTCAAGGCGGCCCGGCCGGACAACCCGACCATCACCTTCAAGGCCGACGGGACCTGGGTCGGCTCCGACGGCTGCAACGGGATCAACGGCACCTACTCGATCGGGCAGCGCGGCGAGTTCAGCAGCAAGTCGGGCAGTCAACGGATGGTCGGCTGCGACAACGTCCCGCACACCGCGATCCTGGCGGCCGCGAAACGGATCACCAGCGACAAGACCGGCCTGACGTTCTACGCCGGCGACGGGCGAGAAGTTGCGAGATACGCTCGCGCACGGTAGTCAAATTTGCTTGCGGACGGTGATCGCCTATTGACTATGAGCTGTCCCTGACCGGACGATTCACGGAGGCCGTCCACCGATTGGGGAGCTTAGTGCGACTCTCAGCTACCGTTCCGCTGCTCGCTCTTAGCTCAGTGTCACTGGTCACCGCATCACTTTCGGCCCTGCCGTCGACGGCTGCGCCGGGAGTACCGGCAACTGTGACGCAGGCCACGGTGTGCAACCACGCCGATCCGACGACCACGTCCTCCGACGCCACCAGGCTGTCCCAGCCCGTCTCGGCCAGCGACTCACGACCGCTCGGCCAGGCGATCGCGGAGGGCGTGACCAGCGCGGTCCGCTCGATCGAGCCGCTCGACGCGACCGGCCGGCCGACCTCGGGTCTTCCGTACGGGCTGAGCCAGGGCATCGTCGGCGTACTGGGGTCGCCTGAGACCGGCTACAAGGTCGTTGTGGACGACTCGGTGGTCGACGAGAAGAAGTACCAGGCAGCCGTCTCCAAGAACGTTCCGGCCGCGGGGCAGAAGATGCTCGGCCTCGAGCGCAGCTGCCGTTCCGCCCGCTCGATCGCGGACGCCTGGAACCGGATCAGCGCGCGTTCATGGACCGACGCGGCCAAGACGACGTACAGCGCGGACCTGGACCCGGCGACGGAGGAAGTCGTGGTCGAGTACGACAAGGCCTCGACGTCGGCTGCGTCGGTCGCGGCGTTGCAGTCGCTGGACGGCGTACGGGCATCGGCCGGTGGTCTGCAGCGGACGTCGCGGGTGAGCGACACCCCGACCGGCGGCCACTGGGGCGGCGCGATGATCAAGTCGGCGCTCAAGTTGTGTACCGCGGGCTTCTCGGTCGTCAAGCGGTCGAACGGCCAGCGCGGCTCGGTCACGGCCGGCCACTGCGGCGGCGTCGGCACGGTCTGGAACTCGGGTACCAACTACTACGGCACCACGTCGGTGCGGACGAACTATCCCGACTACGACCAGTCCCTGCTGACCGGCAGCTCGTACGGCCCCAAGATCTGGACCGACGGCCCCGGCGACTCGGTCGACACCCGGACAGTCAAGGCCGCCGGCGACCCGGCCCTCGGCTCCTTCATCTGCCAGTCCGGCTACAAGAGCCTCTCGATGTGCCGGCTCACGGTGAAGTCGCTGAGCGCGAAGTACTGCGACACGGACGGCTGCACCACCTATGTCATCCGCGCGACCCGCGACAACGCCGTCGCCATCCGCGGCGGTGACTCCGGCGGCCCCATCTACACCACCTCCCCCGGCGGCGGCGCCACCATCCGCGGCCTCTCCTTCGCCGGCGGCGGCTGCACCGCCTCCAACTGCATCACCCTCTACGCCGAGCGCTACGCCTCCATCTCCGGCCACCTAGGCGTGAACGCACTCATCGGCTGACTCCGCTACCCTTGTCCCCGGTCCACACGTGCGCCCCCGTAGCTCAGGGGATAGAGCGTCGGTTTCCTAAACCGTGCGTCGCAGGTTCGAATCCTGCCGGGGGCACCCAGCCGCTTTCTGCCTTTCAATCGTCTTGGGTCACGGTGAAGGGTGCGTAGCCAGGGTCGACGCGGTCGACGGACAGGTCGGCGAAGACCAGTGTGATGGCGTGGATGTTGGTTTCGATCGTCGCTTCGTGGACTGGTTGGCCCAACTGGGCGGACCAGGTCGCGGTTTCCGGTGTGGTGGGTAGGAGCTTGGCGCCTGGGTAGAGGGGATGCCAGCGGACGCCCCAGACGAGGCCGTCGAGTTCGCAGCCTTGATCGAAGTCGAGCAATCGGTCGTCCAGCGATCGGGTCCAGACGTCTGGTGAGACCGATGTGGTGACGGATGCGCGGACGCAGTGCTTGAAGCGGTAGCGGAGGTACTCCGGTGCAATGCCGCTTTGCGGATCAGCCGTCGTGTAGATGAGTACGTCGTAGTCGCGCATGTAGTCGGTGTAGCCGTGGAAGACGAGCGCGTGGTCGTAGATGTCGTCGAAGGCCGCGGTGATCTGATGAGCGTCCACGAGCGGAATCCTCTCGCACCCGCAGGTGAGGGAGAATTGGTGTGTGAAGAAGCCTCAGACCGATCCTGTGATCGCACGCAATCGCAAGGCTGCCCATGAGTATGAGCTGGGGGAGTCTTGGGAAGCCGGGATTGTGTTGCAGGGGATGGAAGTCAAGGGGTTGCGGGCTGGGCGGGCTTCGTTGGTGGGTGGGTTCGCTCAGGTCGAGGATGGCGAGATCTGGCTGCATGGGGTGCATATTCCGCAGTACTCGCAGGCTCGGTGGTTCGAGGGTGGGTCGCGGCGGAAGCGGAAATTGTTGTTGCATCGGGCACAGATCGACAAGATCGAGCGGAAGGTCAACGAGAGCGGATTGACCATCGTGCCTACGGTTCTGTACTTCAAGGACGGGCGGGCGAAGGTGGAGATCGCGCTGGCCCGGGGAAAGAAGAGCTGGGACAAACGGAACGCGCTCGCAGAGCGAGAGGCGACCCGTGAGGTCGAGCGCGCGATCAGCCGGCGACTGAAGGGTCGCAAGGACTGATACGGGACCACTTGCCTGGGTAAGGCAAACGGTGGGTTACCCGGAGGCCAACATCCTGGAGCACTGACATCTGTCATGGGGTGGCCTTCGCCGGGTGGCTTACTGTCAGCGGTGATCAACCGTTTACCCCT
Organism: Kribbella ginsengisoli; assembly: GCF_039537185.1. NCBI lineage: Bacteria > Bacillati > Actinomycetota > Actinomycetes > Propionibacteriales > Kribbellaceae > Kribbella > Kribbella ginsengisoli. The sequence goes on from NZ_BAABAA010000002.1 coordinate 377,940, forward strand.
CCCCCGGAGCCCTCGTGCCGTTTGTCGTGCGCTTGCGCCCCGCTGGTGCGTTGGCCGTCTGCGGGATCCTGCTGGTCCTGTCCGGGTGCTCCGGGCACGACTTGGCAGGTGAGACGCCGACTGTCACCGTGTCGCGGGGGAACTGCGGTACCGGGTGGAAGGATCCGCACAGCGGGGCGCAGACCGTTCAGGTCAGCAATGTGGGGACGGTGACTACCGAGGTCGACCTGATTGATCCGGCGACCGGTGGGGTGTACGCCGAGGTGGAGGGGCTTGCACCGAACACCAGTCGGCCTATGCAGCTCAACCTCGGGCGGGCGTCGTATGCGTTCCGGTGCTTGGCGGAGGACACCGATGCGGTGACTGGGCCGGCTATCCAGATCACGGATGGTCCTCCCCCACCGGTGCCTGCCGTCTTGCCGGTCACCAGCCAGGACCTGAGTGGTGCTGTTACGGAGTACCGGGGGTATGTCGGCGCGGGGCTCGGGAGGCTGGCGGGTGAGGTCAGCACGCTGGTACTGACGTTGCGGGGCGGGGATCTGGGGGCGTCTCGGGCGGCGTGGTTGAGCGCGCATCTGGCGTATGAGCGGCTGGGGGCGGCGTACGACACGTTTGGCGACTTCGCCGATCAGATCGATGGGATGCCGGATGGGTTGCCTGCAGGGGTGCGGGATCCGGGGTTCGGTGGGTTGCGGCGGATTGAGTACGGGCTGTGGCATGGGCAGTCGCCTCGATCGCTGGTGGCTGTCGGGACTCAGCTTGCTGCTGCTGTCGCTGGGCTTCACGAGGACTTCCCGAGGGAGCGGACGGATCCGAACGATCTGCCGCTGCGCGCCCACGAGATCATGGAGAACGCGCTGCAGTTCGAGCTGACTGGGCAGGCCGACCAGGGCAGCGGCACTGGGCTCGCCACCATTGGGGCGAACTTGGATGGCACGCAGGCGGTACTACGTGCGCTCGCGCCGGTCATGAGCAAGCGGTACTCCGGCTGGCCGCAGCTAGCCACGTGGATCGCGACCACCCGACGCCTGGTCGCCAAGGGGCACCGGCCGGACGGCACCTGGATCGCACCCACCGCACTGGACCAGCAGACCCGCACACGCCTCAACGCTGCCGTCAGCCAACTGGTGGAAGTACTAGCGCCGATCGCTGCCATCGGCGACGTCAGGAGGACCTCATGAGCGCCCCCGACGACCAGCCGGCCGGGGACCGGCCCGGCACGGTGCGGCCCGGCACCGGGCAGTCCGGCACCGGGCGGTCCGGCACCGGGCGGTCCGGCGCGAAGCGCCCCAACCCGGAGCAATCCGGCGCGGAGCGGGCGGGCACGGGACAGTCCACCTCCGGGCGGGCCAGCGGGGCGCAGTCGGGCGGGGCGACGTCGGGCGCGGGGCGGGCGGGGACTGGTCGGCGGGCGTTTCTGCGGGGTGCGCTGACGGCTGGGGTTACCGGGGTTGCGGTTGGGGCGGGTGCGGGGGCCGGGATTGCCCGGGTGGGAAGGGCCGACGCGGCGCCGGCGAGCGATCCCGTCGTGCCGTTTCATGGGGTGCATCAGGCTGGGGTTACTACGCCGGCTCAGCCGCAGGCCATTCATGTGTCTTTTGATGTGCTTGCCCAGAATCGCGCTGAGCTCACCGAGCTGTTCCGGACGTTGACCGACAGGGCCCGCTTTCTCACCGCCGGTGGGACGCCGCCAGATCCGGGGATCTCGGCGCCGCCGACCGATTCCGGCGTACTCGGGCCGACAGTTCCTGCCGACCGGCTGACGGTCACCGTCGGCGTCGGGGCCTCGTTGTTCGACGATCGGTACGGGCTGGCCAACCGCAAGCCATCCGGGCTGACCCGCATGACCACCTTCCCCAACGACCACCTCGATCCGGCCGAGAGCCATGGCGACCTGAGCCTGCAGTTATGCGCCGACAACCGCGACACGGTGGTGCACGCATTGCGCGACATCGCCCGGCACACCCGCGGCGCGATGCAGGTGCGGTGGCGGTACGAGGGGTTCACCTCACCGCCCCGGCCCGCAGGCACTCCCCGCAATCTGATGGGGTTCAAGGACGGTACGTCCAACCTGGACGTCGACGACGCGGCCCTGATGGACAAGATGGTGTGGTTGCCGCCAGCAACCGATCAGCCGTGGGCCCAGGGCGGCAGCTACCAGGTCGTACGGCGAATCCGCATGCTGGTGGAGTTCTGGGACCGCGTCTCCATCAACGAGCAGGAGAACATGTTCGGCCGGCGGCGCGACACCGGCGCCCCGCTCGACGGCAACGACGAGCACGACGTACCGAACTTCGCCGCCGACCCGATCGGCGCGGCGATCCCGCTGACCAGCCACATCCGCCGGGCGAATCCGCGCACCCCGCAGAGCGACGACAGCCGCATCCTGCGCCGGCCGTACAACTACGACCGCGGCGTGGACAACGTCGGCAACCTCGACATGGGGCTGGTCTTCGTCTGCTACCAGCGCGATCTCCAGCGCCAGTTCGAAACCATCCAGAAGCGGCTGGCCGACGAGCCGCTGGTCGACTACATCCAGCCGGTGGGTGGCGGCTACTTCCTCATTCTGCCCGGGGTCCGGGACTCCGCCGACCATCTCGGCCGCGGGTTGCTCGCATGAAGTGCTTCACCAAAGGAGGCAATTGTGGTCCTCAAACCTCGTACCTGGAGTAAACGAACCCGAACGGCGGCGATCACCGGCGTCGCCGGAGCCGGCGTGCTGGCGCTGGTCGCCGCGGCCGGTCCCGCCTGGGCCGGCGACGGCTGGTGGCATCACGATGGCGGCGACCATCCCAAGCCACCGGTGACCGCCAGTACGCCGATCAAGCACCTGGTCGTCATCTTCGACGAGAACATCTCGTTCGACCACTACTTCGGCACCTACCCGAACGCTGCCAACACCGACGGCACCAAGTTCCAGGCGGCCCGCCACACGCCGCGGATCAACGGCCTGACGCCGACGCTGCTCGAGCACAACCCGAACCAGTTCAACCCGAGCCGGCTGAGCCACGAGCAGGCGATGACCTGCGACCAGAACCACGGCTACGGCGCGGAGCAGAAGGCGTACAACGGCGGCAAGGCCGACAAGTTCGTCGAGTACACCGAGACCGACAAGTGCACCGGCCAGCCGATCCTGTACGGCGCGCCCGGCCTCGTCATGGACTACTACGACGGCAACACGGTCACCGGGCTGTGGAACTACGCCCAGCACTACGCGATGAGCGACAACTCGTACAGCAGCAACTACGGTCCCTCCTCGCCCGGTGCGATCAACCTGGTCTCCGGTCAGACCCACGGGATCTACGCCGTCGACTCGGTCACCGGCAAGAAGGTCACCGACGCCTACACCGTCGCGTCGCCGGACGCGAACGGCGTCGGCACGATGATCAACGACCCGGACCCGGCGTTCGACGACTGCTCGGACAACAACCACACGTCGAAGAACGCGCTCGGCGTGATGACCGGCAAGAACGTCGGCGACCTGCTGAACAAGCAGGGCGTCACCTGGGGCTGGTTCCAGGGCGGCTTCCGGCCGACCAGTACCGCCAACGGGTACTCCGTCTGCGGCGCCACGCACCAGAACGTCGGCGGCAACACAGTGGTCGGCTACAGCCCGCACCACAACCCGTTCGAGTACTACCAGTCGACCAGCAACCCCAAGCACCTGCCGCCGACCTCGGTCGCCAAGATCGGGCAGACCGACCAGGCCAACCACCAGTACGACCTGACCGACTTCTCCGCTGCCACGAAGGCGGGCAACCTGCCGGCGGTCAGCTTCCTGAAGGCTGGGGAGTACCAGGATGGCCACGCCGGCTACTCGGACCCGCTGGACGAGCAGCACTTCCTGGTCAACACGATCAACGAGCTACAGAAGTCCAAGGACTGGGCCTCGACCGCAGTAGTCGTCGCGTATGACGACTCCGACGGCTGGTACGACCACGTGACGCCGCCGCTCCGCAACGGTTCCGCGGACCCGGCCAACGACCAGCCGGCACTATGCGGCGGCAAGCCGGCCGCTGGCGGGTACGCCGACCGCTGTGGCTTCGGTCCGCGGCAACCGCTGCTGGTGATCAGCCCGTTCAGCAAGACCAACTACGTCGACCACAAGCGGACCGACCAGACCTCGATCCTCAAGTTCATCGAGGACAACTGGCGGACCGGCTCGATCGGCGATTCCTCGTACGACGCCCGCGCCGGCTCACTGACCGGCATGCTCGACTTCCACCACCGCCCGAACCCCCGGCCGGTACTGCTCAACCCGGCCACCGGGGCCGTCACCAAGCACTGACACGCAAGACCTCGGGGCCGGACGATTCGTCGTCCGGCCCCGAGGTGTTGTTCGGCCGCCGCGGGGGGGGGTTCGGGAAGATAGCCGCATGGACGAGGACTCTCCGACCGAGCAGGCGAACCTGATGGAAGCCGACGCCGAGCGCGTCCGGCAGGAAGTCGAGAGTGCCGCCGCCGACCCGGCGGCCCAGGAGGAGTGGATCCGGCAGTCCAATCTGGTCTACGGCGGACTGGCGGCTGCCGGGCTGGTGGTCGTGCAGCCGTTCCTGACCGAGGACCCGCTCGACCTGGCGGCGACGGTGTGCGTCGTCGCGTTCGCGGTCTCGATCCCGTTGCTCGCCGCGCTGCTGGTGCTGAACCGGCAGGAGTCCTTCCGGCGCCGGACGAGCACGTCGGCGCTCGTCGGGGTGGCGAAGGCGGTTGCCCAGGGTTCGGCGTTCGTCGGGCTCACGGCGGCCTTCTGGCACATCTCCCTCGGTGCGGGCATCGTGTTCCTGGTGATGGGGTTCGTGGCGGTCGGAGTGCACTCCTCGGGTTACGTGCAGCTCGAGTACGACTCGAGGTTCCGCTCGAGATTCCGCCGTATGTCGGATCGGGGCACCGCCGTTCGTGGTGATGGTGCAGGGGCAACTGTTGCCCCGAGAGGAGACGACAGTGACTGAGTATCTGATCACCTTCAACGACGAGTGGGTGCCCGAGCACACGCCCGAGCAGATCCAGGCGAAGTCGGCCGCGGTGAAGCCCGTTATCGACGAGATGAAGGCGGCCGGCGTCTTCGTCTTCAGCAACGGCGCCCTCGACGCCTCGACCGTGCTTTGCAGCGTCACCGCCCAGGACGGCCGGCCGGTCTTCAGCGACGGCCCCTACGTCGAGTCCAAAGAACACCTCGGCGGCTTCTGCGTCATCCGCGTCCCCGACGACGAAACCGCCCGCCACTGGGCCGGCCGCCTCGCCGTAGCCCTCGACTGGCCCCAAGAACTGCAACGGTTCCCGCCTACCGTCGGAGGCTGAACCGGGTTTTTGCAACAAAGTGCAGAATCGGGGCTTCCGTCTTGAATTCCTTCGCGTCTGAAACCAGCCTTCAGTCTGACCCGGGCAAATGACCGAACGACTTCAGAAGGGCTTCACTATGCGCCACCGCATCATCGCGGCACTCGCAGGGACAGCACTCGTTTGTGTCGCCGGGCTCCAGGCCGCTCCGGGGATTGCCGCTTCAGGAAAAGCACCCCAGCCGACGCTGCACAACGCAGAGTTCTCGGTCGGCGTGGACGGGAAGACCACCACCCGGATCGACGGCAAAGTAGCGACGGCCGCACCCGGCAAGGTACTCACCAATTACTACAACGGCTGGAGATTCCAGAACAAGACGATCTGCCAGGACAACAACATCGGCGCCACCTGGCCGATCGAGGCGGCCGGCAACGCCTTCGAGTCGGGCACGGTCAACCCGGTACTCACCTATGCCGGGCCGGGCTCGAACTGTCCGGCCAGCATTCCGCCGTACCAGGTCATTCACTACTCCGTTTACAACGCCAACGACAACAGGTGCTCCAAGGCGACCGGCCAATGGACCGGCGATGCGCCGAAGATCTGGGCGACCGAGGTCGAAATCCAGATGAACAACTACTACCCCAGTTGCAAATCCTCCGCGCAGCACCTGGCGAACCATGTCTCGAGGATCACCGGTCAGGCGCTCGGCCTGGCAGAGTTCACCGAGACCAGCGGTAACCCCTACATCATGAACACGGGCAACGCCAATATCTACAGTTATGCCGGGTCCGGCGACCGGACCAATCTTTACTGGCTCTACAACTGACCGAGCAGCCGGACAGCGGACCGGCATCGTCGCTGGATTGACGATGCCGGTCCGTTCGGTCAGCGGCCGGTGAGGTCGTTGAGTTTGTCGGTGGCTGTGTCGGTGAGGCCTTCGGTCGGTACTTCGATGCCGGTGGCGTCGGCGAGTTGGTCGCCGGCTGTGTTGGCGTGGTCCTGGGCCTGGTCGGTCAGGCCTTCGGCCTGGTTGGTGAGGCCTTCGGCGGATTCGGTGGCCTGGTCGGTGACGCCGCCGAGGTCTACGCCGGTGGCTTCGGTGACCTTGTCCGTCGCGGATTGGAGGAGTTCGGACGCCTTGTCCTTGAGGCTGTCGAAGAAACTCATCTGCTGACCCTTCAGTCGTTGTCGGCTAGGAGGGGAGTCACCGACCGTAGCAAGGCAGGGTAAGAGGTTGCTGAGAGCTGACGATCTCCTTGGGTGGTGGCTGTTCGCGATATATCGTCGGATTATCGTGATGGCTCGGTGAGGAGTGGTTGGGATGACGGGTTCGGCGTTTGTCGGTGGGTGGCCCGGGTTCGGGCGGCTGGATTGTGATGGGTTCGAGCAACTGAAGGAAGAGCTGCGCGCGGCGATGACCGGGCAGCGTGGCCGGCGCGGTGGGCAGCAGACGTTCGGTGGGCATCCGTTCGGCGGGCAGAACCCGTGGGCGATGTTCGGCGGGCCGCAGTGGGGTGGCGGGCCGCGTGGGTTCAGCAGGGGCCCGAAGGCGCGGCGGGGCGACGTACGGGCGGCGATTCTCGCAGTACTGGCGGAGCAGCCGATGAATGGTTACCAGATCATTCAGGAGGTCGCCGAGCGCAGTGGCGGAGCCTGGAAGCCCAGCCCTGGTTCGATTTATCCGACCTTGCAGCAGCTCGAGGACGAGGGGCTGGTGACGGCCGATGCGGCGACCGGGCGGCGGACGTTCACGCTGACCGACGAGGGTCGCGCCTATGTCGCCGAGCACGCCGACGAGGTCTCGGCGCCCTGGGAGGCGATGTCGGCGCAGGACGACGACGAGAACGGGCTGAAGCCGATCCTCGGGCAGGTCGCGACGGCGATGTGGCAGATCATGGCCGCCGGTTCGGCCGAGCAGCAGGCCAAGGCGCGGGACGCGTTGATCACCTTGCGCCGCACGCTCTACTCCATCCTCGCGGATGACGACGACGGTGACCGGTCATGAGCGGATACCTCCCCGCCAGAGGATCGCTGCGCATCGGTGACGCCGAGCGCGACACCGCCGTCGAGCAGTTGAGCGAGCACTTCGTCGCCGGCCGGCTGACGCAGGAGGAGTTCGAGGAGCGCAGCGACCAGGCGACCAGGGCCCGGTACGCCGATGAGGTCGAACTCCTCTTCGCCGACCTCCCAGAACTGGAGTCGGCCAACCCGGGCCGCCCCAGCCGCAAAGGCCGTCCCGGCCCACCGCCCCCGCTGATGTTCATCCTGCCCGTGCTGATGATCGGGCTGGTCGCCTCAGCGGTGATACTGGCAGCGCCCTGGTTGCTGTGGATGCTCTTCTGGGTCGCCATGATCAGCGGACCCGTCCGCCACCAGCGCTGGCACCAGGGCGGCCGACGGGGTTAGGACCCGGACACTAGGCTCTGCCTGCATGAGCTCCAGAAGACCACGCCGGGCACTCCGCGCGCTGATCGTCGTCTTGTTGATCCTCGTCGGCCTCGCCGTCGCCGCCGACCGGATCGGTGAGTCGCTCGCCGAGGGCCAGCTGGCCAAGTCGGCGGCCGACGAGGCAGCGAAGTACGACGTCACCGCGGCCGAAACCAAGGTGGAGATCGGGGGCTTCGGCTTCCTGCCGCAGTTGGCCAGGAGCAAGTTCGACCAGGTCACGATGACCATGCGCGAGCCGGAGATCGAGAAGATCGCGGCCGAGGACCTGACCGTCGACATGCACGGCATCCACGTACCCCGCGAGGCCCTGACCGGTGACCGGAGCGCCGCGGTCACCGTGGACCGGGCCGACGTCAAGCTGCGTCTGTCCCCGTCCGCGCTGGCCAGACTCACCGCGAACACCAGGGGCATCGACAAGCTCACGCTGCAGACCGTCAGCGGCAACCTGGTGGCCAAGGCGACCATCCAGGGCCTGAACGTCTCCGCGACGGTACGGCCCGAGGCGCGCAACGGCCGGATCGGGCTGGTGGTCGACGAGAGCACCCTGCAAGGCATCCCCGAGCAACTCCGCGGCACGGTCGGCGCGATCCTGTCGCGCGGCATCGTCGTACCGGAGCTGCCCTTCAAGGCCAAGCTCCAGCAGGTCGCGATCGAAGGCCAGTCCATCGTCCTGACCGCGGCAGCCAGCAACCTCCAGCTCTCCGGAGCCTGACAACCTTACAAACCGCGGGCCGCAAGGGCAGCTATCGCAGTGGCGATCTCGGCTGGGTTGGAGATCAGGGTCAGGTGGTTGGCATCCGGAATCAACGTCGGCGCCGGCGCACCGATCCGCTCGGCGGTCTCGGCCGCGTTGCCGCCGTTGGTGTCTCGAGCGCCGAAGACGACCGACGTCGGGACCGGTACGTCGCGAAGCTTCGCCAACCGATCAGCTGCGACTGCAGGGATCCCGCCCGACGTCATCTGCCAGACGGCCTGTTCGGCACCCGGCTGACGAAACGGGCGGACCCACTGCTCGACGTCCATCGGCGGACACGACGCACCGCAGGTGGACTTGTAGATCCGTTTGAGCAGCCAGTCGGACCCCAGCACCATCCGGAACAACGTCGTCCGGTACGGCGGCACGATCACGCCCGTCGGCGGCCTACCGCCGGGAAGCGGCAGCCCGTCGCCGTCGAGGAACATCAGCCCGCCGATCCGGCCCGGCTGCTCCAGCGTCGCCTCGGCCGCGATCCCCGCGCCGAGCGAGTGCCCGACCAGCACCGGCCGTGGTTGCCCAGGGCCCCCAAGATGCATCGCATCCAGGAAGCCGAGCAACTGCGCCGCGAGATGCTCGACCGTGTACGGCGCCTTGCGCTCGCTGTACCCGTAGCCGGTGACGTCGTACGCGTAGACCCGATGCGTCTTGGCCAGCAACGGCACCAGGCGCGACCACGTGTCGACCGACTCCACTGAGCCGTGCACGAGTACCACCGGCGTACCGGTCGTGCCCCAGCTGTCGTAGCGGGTGTTGACGTCACCCGCCTGCACGAACTTCAGCCCTTCCGGCGCCGGCTCCGTGCCACCGGTGAAGGCGTTGTACGTCAGTGAGCCGGCCGTGACGACCAGGAGGAACACGACGATCGCGATGAGAGCCCGCCGCAGGAACCGTTTCACCGGCCAAGTCTGACCGACCACGCAAGCGGAGGTTCACTGGGCTTCCCGAAGTACCGGGGGTTAGGTGATGCTGAGCGGATGGGGATAGTTGGGCGGGGGCGGGAGCTCGGTGCGCTGCGCGGGTGGCTCGATGACGCACGCGGCGGCAGGGGCCGGCTAGTGGTCTGTGGGGGCGAGGCGGGGATCGGAAAGACCCGGCTGGCTCAGGAGTTCGCGGGGATGGCGCTGGCGGCCGGTACTGCTGTCTCTTGGGGCCGCTGCATCGAGGGAGAGGGCGCGCCTGCCTACTGGCCGTGGCGGCAGGTTCTGCGCGGGCTGAGGGTGGATGCCGACGAGGTACTCGCGGGAGATGACCGTTTCGGCCTGTTCGAGGCCGTCACTGAGGCCATAGCGCAGGCAGCGGGTTCGCAGGGGCTGGTGATCCTGCTGGACGACGTCCACCGCGCGGATGAGCCGTCTCTGCTGGTACTACGGCATCTCGCGGCCCAGGTGAGCGACTTGCCGGTACTAGTCCTCGCTACCCATCGCCTAGGTGAGCCGGGGAGCGCACGCGTGCTCGCCGAGCTGCCTGCCGAGCGTCTGGAGCTCCGGGGGCTCGATCTCGGAGCTGTACGGGAGCAACTGCCGATGGCCTCGGCGGAGCAAGCCGAGCAGGTCTTCCAGGTGACCGGTGGCAACCCGCTGTTCGTCACCGAAGTCGGGCGGGCGATCGCCGACGGCTCGTGGCAGCCGGACCGGCCGCCGCGGTCGGTGCTGGACATCGTTGCGGGCCGGCTCGACCGGGTCAGTGGCGACTGCCGGCGGATGGTGCAGGCGGCGGCGATCGTCGGCCGGGACTTCCAGCTCACCACAGTTGCTCCGGTGCTGGACCTGACCGTTGAAGACTGCTTGCCACTCGTCGACGAGGCCATCGCCTTCGGTTTCCTTGATCAGCCGGGACGGTTCAGCCATGCGCTGACCCGGGATGCGGTGGCGGCTTCGCTCGGTACCGCCGAACGGGCCGCCCTGCATCGCGGGATCGCGGAGGCGTTGGAGCGGCAGCACGCGGGCGACCTGAGTGAGCACCTGGTGGAGATCGCTCGGCATCGGGCGCATTTGGCGCAGTATGGGGAGGGTGCGATCGCGCAGTACTGGTTGACCCTGGCCGGCGACGAGGCGGTCCGGCGGCTGGCGTACGAGGAAGGTGTGCGGCTCTATCAAGCGGCCTGGGAGATCGCACCTCCAAAGCCTGATGAACGTTGCGCAAGGCAAATAACCCTTGGACGAGCGGCCCGGCTGGCCGGTGATCTGCCGACTTGCGTCAAAGCGGCAACCGAGGCGGCGGCGGCCGCGATGAATGACGAACAGCGGGCCGAGGCAGCGCTCGTCCTCGAGGCCGTCCCTGACCCTGGGATCAACACAGTCGCCAAGCGCCTGTGCGAGGAAGCCATGGCTGGCCAAGTGACCGATGCGACCAGGGCGAGGCTGCTGGCCCAGCGCAGCCACCTCGCCTTCTACGACGGTGAACAGGACCGCACGGACGAACTCAGCCGAGCAGCCCTCGGCCTAGCCCGCCAGGCACACGCCAGCCAACCGACTGTCGGCCAAGCGCTCGACAGCCAGGCACTCGCCGAGCAGGCGCTGGCTGATGCACTGCATGCCCGGCAGGAGGCTTGCCCAGGACCGGCCGGGCGCGCCGAACGGTTGCAGCTGGCAACGGAGATGCTCGAACTGGCCCAGCGGACCAGCAATCCCCGCGCAGCCATGTGGGGTGAGCTCTGGCGGCTGGACGCCCTGATCGAGAGCGGTCGACTGGCAGCAGCGGCAGAGGAGTTGCCCGCTCTGGAGGTCGCGGTCGAGAGAGTAGGCGGCCCGGTCAGCGCCTGGCATCACGACCGCGTCGCCGCGTGTATCGCCCAGGCTCGCGGGCGGTATGACGAGGCTGCCACGGTTGCCCGACGCGGGTTCGAGCGGATGCGGGTGATCGAGAAGGCACCGGCCACGGGCGCGTACTTCGCCTTGCTGGCGGCGCTGGCCGGTCACGTCGGGGTCAGCCCGGAGGTCGCCCGGCAGGCGTTCGACCCGCCGCCCCGGTTCGCGACGATGGCTCATTTGTCGCGCGCGTATCTCCAGACCTGTGCAGGGCTCACGAGCGAGGCGGCCGCGTCGTACCGGCAGGCCGGCCCGCTCGACACCTGGTCGCTACCCGTCTTCTTCACCCTGCCCGGGTATGTGTACGCCGCTCTCGCCTGCGCGGGCATCGGCCGGTACGACGACCTGGCGGAACTCCTGCGCCAGCTCGAACCGTTCCGGGGTGAGCACGCGGTCGGCAACGGCGTTGCGTACCTGGGTCCCGTTGAGTTGACGGTCGGCCGCGGGGCCGCAGTACTCGGTCGGCTGGACGATGCCGTCGAGGACCTGACCGCTGCGGTCCACCAGGCTGGGTCTGCGGGTGCGCCGGGGTTCGTCGCCGAAGCGCAGTACCACCTCGCCCGGACTCTCCTCGAGCGCAACCGTCCTGGCGACCGGGCGCTGGCCGAATCCAACTCGCGCGATGCAGCGCGGTTGATCAGCGCCCTCGGCATGACCGCCTACCAAACGCCGAGCCAGGAACCTGTGTTGAGCACCCGGGAGACCGAGGTGGCGGCCCTCGTCGCCGAAGGCCTCACGAACCGGCAGATCGCGACCCGGCTGGTGCTGTCCGAGCGGACCGCGCAGAACCACGTCCAGCACATCCTCACCAAGCTCGGCTTCACCACCCGCAGCCAGATCGCCACCTGGGCGACCCGCGGGCAGTTGAGTACCGCGATGAGTGATTCGGCGGATTCGCGCAAGCCGGCCGGCTCCTAACTTGATCCGTGTGGCCGCAACCGCAGCCGCCCGAACAGAGGAGCCAGCCATGCAATGGATCGCGATCGCCACCCCGCCGTTCGCCTCGATCGACCAGTTCGACAAGGTGATGGAGCACGTCGGCGCCGAGCCCGAGGGCCTCCAGGCCCGGTACGTCGGTACGGCACCGGACGGCCTGCGCGTCGTCACCCTGTGGGAGTCCAAGGACGCCGCCGACCGCTTCTTCGCCGACCGTCTCGGCCCGGCGCTGGCCAAGGCGCTCGGCCCCGAGCCGGCCGGTCAGCCCACCGTCGTCGGGGTCGACGTCGCCCGCACCTACACCCGCTGACCCGCGCCGGTCAGAAGACGAGCGAGAAACCCTCCTCCGCCACCTGCTCCTTCGTGTAGGAGATGCCGTCGACCTTGAGGCCGTTCGGGTCGAGGAGGGTCAGGGTGCCACCCCGGTTGCCGAGCTGGACGGGTGCCCGCAGAGCGATCCGCAGCGCATCGCCGGCCGGCAACTCCATCGCGGGCAGAGACATGCGTTGGCCCAGCCGGTCGACCAGAGCCCAGTCGTGGAGGTCGATCAGCGCGGCGCCCGGGTTGAGCAGCGTGACCGTCTCGGGCTCGGGAGCCGGGCCGATCGGGTTGACCAGCGCGGCGATGATGCGCAGCGTGCGATGCGGGTCGGTCGGGCCCGGAATCGGTCCCGGCTCACCCGGCAACGCATGGCCGGTCGTGTCGTCGGTGTGCCAGGTCTGGCTCTGGAAGGCGAGGAAGATCGCCACCCACTGATCGGCGAACCGGAACAGCAGCCCGCCGTCCTGCCACACCCCGTCGTCCTTCGTGAACGATCCGCTGTTGCCCTGGTTCATGTGGATGTCGTGCACACCGTTCCCCGGCGAGAAGCCGAAGATCTTGTCCGGTACGCCGCTCTCCGGCCCCCATCGCTCGCCGATCGCGTAGATCCGCGCATCCGGGTCGGCGAGCGCGCGAGCGGTGAAGAACTCCAGCCGGTCGGCGAGATCGTTGTCCGGCCCGGGCGCTGTCGCCGGCATCGGCCGCATCTGCGCCCGGTCGAACAGATTGCCCCGGATGTAGTCGAGCGCCGCTCCCCCACTGACGCTGTCCACGTCGCTGAACCCATCGGGAACGGTCCGCAGCACATCCAGCACCGGATGCTTGAAGTCCTCCACCGCCAGATAGAGCAACTCCGACGGCGACTGCTGCGACAACACATTCACCGCCACCCGGTACTCCGTACCGCCGCCCCGCACGTGCACCTGGAAATGCGGCGAGTCCACCCCGCCCTCGGCCCGCCGCCCGATCACGGTCCCCACCAGTACGCCGTACCGCTTCAGCGCCATCGTTCGTCCCTCCCCCACAGAGCGGGTTCAGTCGGTGAACCCGTTGGAGAAAAGCATCGCCGTAGTACCGGCATCTACAAACAGCTCGACCCCGGTGATCGCCCGGGCCTCCGCCGACAACAGGAACGCGACCGCATTGCCGATGTCGATCGCCTCGACCGCAGCCGGCAACATCTGCTGCTTGGCGACGAACTCATCCAGCACGTGCTCGTTCCCCCGGACCTCAACCGCCCCCGGATGCACGATGTTGCACCGAATCCCGCGCCGCCCGTAGTCCCGGGCAATCCCCCGGCTCAACGCAGCCAACGCGGCTTTCGTCCCGGCGTACAAGGTGAACGTGTCAGCCGCCCCCGCCGAATGCACCGACCCGATATTGACGATGCTCCCCCCACCGCCCTCCACCATCACCGGCACAACTTCCCGGATACAGGTCCAAGGCCCCCGATAGTTGATCCCGTTGACCCGATCGAACTCCTCCGGAGAAGCCTCCGCCCCATCCCCGCGCGATCCCACCCCCGCGCTGTTCACCAACCCATCAATCCGCCCGAACTCAGCCACCGTCGCGGCCACCACGCCCCGCACCGACTCCACATCGGTGACATCGAGCTCCATCGCCACCGCTTCCCCACCCGCGGCCCGCAACTCATCAGCAACACCAACGGCCGCCGCCAAGTCCCGATCCGCAACCACCACGGTCCACCCCTTGGCCGACAGCGCCCGGCAGATCCCGTTCCCGATCCGCGGCCCGCCCCCACCCGTGACGATGCAGACGCTCATATCCCAGTACTCCCCTTCGCCGATGGTCCTCGCCATCCTCCCCGAGGCGCCGCACTGAAACGCCGAGCCCCCCGAATCGGTTGCCGCGGCTGCGCGCGGCTGGCCATGCATACCCAACTCGACAGGCAACCGCTTACCCCAGCGTGTCGGGCCGATTCGCCGGAGTTGTGCATGCATGGCGATGCGGGTTGGCCACTTTGTGCTCGACGTGAGTGAATCCGTCGTCCGGAAATGCTCAGGCGGAGCACTAGGTGCTGCCGGCAAAGGGTCGCCCCGGCACAGTCGCACTCGACAGGGGCTGGTCGTGGTCGTCGCGGGGCGGGTGGCGGGTTGGCTGGGCGTTGGGGATGGCGCCTACCAGTCGCCCGGCGTCGCGATCCACAGTCCGCTGAACTGGCCGACAGCGGCCGCCGCGACGCGACCAGCGCAATCCGAGGCCCCCGGATCCGGCGGGCAGGCCGGGTCCGGGGGCTGGCGAACGGGGTTACTGGCCCGTGAAGACGAAGCTCGAGCCGGGTTCCTTGAGGATGTCGCCGTCGCGGGAGTTGGTGATGACGACGTTGGTGAGGTTGGCGTTGCCCCGGGCGCCGCCCATGGCGAGGATGCCGGAGCCGTTGTTGGACTTGTCGATGCGGACGTTCGTGATGGCGACGTTCGGCATCTCGCCGCCGCCGGTCTTGAACTGGATTCCGTCGTAGGTGGAGTCGTAGATGTCGGTGTCGCGGATTGTGACGCCGGGGATCGGGAGGTTGGACGGGAACAGGGTGATCGCGCCGAACTCCTGGTCCTCGTTCCAGAACGCGCCGCCGGTGCGGTACAGGCCGTTGTTCGCGATCAGCGTCGTGCCGGAGAACGGCAGCGGGTCATGGTCGGTCGCGAGCATGATGCCGGGGTAGTTCATCGTGTCGTAGATCAGGTTGTTCTCGATCTTGTTGCCGTAGCCGCCGTAGATCGCGATGCCGTTGGCGCGCCACGGCAGCTGGACGGTGTTGTTGGTGAACGAGTTGTCGTGGCCGATGTCGACCGACTGGTCCTTGACGTACTTGCTGGCCCAGACGGCCATCGAGTCGTCACCGGTGGTCCGGAACGACGAGTTGAAGACCTTGGAGTTGCGCGACCCGTTGGCGAAGTTGATGCCGTCGGCGTAGATGTCGCGGATCCGCATCCCGCTGAACTCCAGGCCGTCGGCCGGGCCCCACAGGTCGGGGATGTTGTCGTAGTCGCGGCCGACCCAGACCGCGACGTTGGCGTGCTCGATCCAGACGTTGGTGATCTTGGTGCCGGTACCGAACCTGCCGTTCAGCCCGACGCCACCCTCGGCGTTACCGTCACCACCCCGGATCCGGCCGGACCCGAAGATCGCGATGTCCGAGATCTGCGTGAACTTGTCGATGTCGAACCCGAAGTTGCCCTCGTGCGGGTGGTTGATACCGCCCGCGTTCTGCGGCTCGATCGTGGAGTAGAGCTGCGAGTACCACATGCCCGCGCCGCGAATGGTGACGTTGCTGATCCCGACCTGGTTGTACTGACCCCGGTTCAGCGGGTCGTCGGTGAGGATCTTCTTCTCCTGCCGCCATTGGCCGGTCGGGATCCACACGCAGCTGATCACGCCGTTCTGGTCATCGGTGACGGCCCGCTGGATGGCGTCCGCGTCATCGATACCGTCACCGGCGATCGCCCCGTACTGCGTGATGCTGGTGCACCCCGCCGGCTGGGACAGCGCGGGCGCCACCTGCTCCAGGTCGATCATGTCGACGATGTAGTACGACGCGGTGTCACCCGAATCGCGCTGCAACTTGAACTTCGTACCCGCCGGGTAGGACTGCGACAGCAACGCGTGCGACTCGTCGAAGAGCCGGCGCGCGTCGCCACCCGGCGTGTTGGTCAGCGACTCGGGACCGTCGCTGGTGCCGTAGAGCCAGCTGTAATGCGACGACAGGTTGAGCTTCTGCGCGAACGTGCCGTTGACGTAGAGGCTCAGCGTCGCGTCGATGCCCTGACCGTTGGCCGAGTCGGGGATCGAGTTGCGGACGACGATCGAGTTCGTCTGGTTGGTCGAGGTGAACTCGACGTACTGCCCGGTGGAGTTCAGCCGGACCGACTGCCGCCCCGACGACTCGGTGGCGAAGTTGGTGTGGCCGAAGGTCCGGAGTGCGTCCGTGGTGAGCAGCGTGCCGGTGTAGTTCGCGGCCTCGGCCTCGTACGAGGTGTACGGGACCGCGGCGCCACGGCCGACGACGATCGCGCGGGACAGCGAGTTGTTGGTCTCGTTGGTCTCGGCGACTGCGTTGGTCGAGTCCGCGGTCGCGGTGAGGGTCGCTCCCCCGCTGGTCGCGGTCCACGTGCCGCTGATGGCGACGTTGGAGGTAGCGCCGGCGGCGATTGCTCCGGTTGCGCCGGTGAGGGTCGCGCTGCCGACGGTCAGTCGCGTCGTACTGGCTGCTGCTGACGACGTACCGCGGTTGTTGACGGCGACCGTGAAGCTGACCTGGGCTCCGACGGCCGGGTTCGGCGGGTTGGAGGTGATGCTCAGGACCTGCAGGTCGGGACCGGGAGCCTGCGACACCACCAGTTGAGTCGCGGCAGTGAAGGTGTTGTTGGTGTCGTTCTGCTCGACGACGGCGTTGGTCGGGTCAACCACCGCCGACACGCTGTACGTGCCTTCGGCGCGGGTACCGGCGTTGTACGAGACCGTCGTCGATGCACCGGCGGCGAGAGCGCCGACTGCAACGGTGCCGACGACCGTTCCGCCGAGGTTGAAGTTGAGCGAGCTGGCCGGGGCCGCTGCCGTGCCGATGTTCTGTACGGTCGCCGAGAGCGTGATCGGGGTCGACTCACTCGGCGAGGCCGGGGTCCAGCTGGCCGCGGCGACGACCAGATCCGGGTTCGGGGCCGGCGTACCGATCACCTGGAGTTCGGCGACCTGCCCACCGGGGGCGCCGGTGTTGCTGAAGACCTGCAGCCGCAGATCGGCGAGGCGACCGGCGACCGGGATCTCGACGGTGTTGCCCGAGGCCGGGCTGAAGTCGTAGTTGGCACGCGCCTTCAGAGTCGTGAAGGTGGTGGCGCCCTGGTCACGGCCGAGCACCTCGATGCTCTGCGTCCGCGGTCCCCAGGCCTGGTCCGGGTTCAGCTTGACGACGACCGAGCTGATGTCGGCGTTGGCGCCGAGCTTGACGGTCAGCGTCGACGGGAAGCCGTTGGACTCCCAGTAGGTGGCGACGTTGTTGTCGTTGGCGTTGGTCGCGACGAAACCGAAGACCGACGAGGACGCCTCGATCGGCTTGCCGTTGGCGAGGTTGGTACCACCGCCCTGACCGGTACGCCGGACCCGGTTGCTGTCGCCCGATTCGTTGCCGGCCGCGTCGCGGGCGCGGACGAAGTACTCGACCGTCGCCGTCGCGGGCTGCGACTCGGTGTAGGTGAGCACAGTGCCGGCGACCGTGGTGACGGCTGCGTTGTTGCGGTAGACGGTGTAGCCGGTGACGCCGACGTTGTCGGTCGACGCGCTCCAGGCGAGCCGGATCTGGCCGGAGCTCGGCTCGGTGAGCGCGAGATTGCCGGGCACGCTCGGCGCCTGGGTGTCGCCGCCGGTGTCCGGCCCGTAGAGCTCGAACTCGGACAGCTGGCCGGCGGCCCAGCCGGTGTTGCCGGTGATGTTCAGCCGGACGTACCGGGTGGTCGCGGCCGGGAAGGTGATCGTGACGGTGTTGGCACTCCCGGGCGCGAAGTTGTAGCCCGCGCTCGCCACCAGGTCGGAGTACGTCGTGCCGTTGGTACTGCCCTGGACCGCCAGCGTCTGAGTGCGGGCGCCCCAGCTTGCGGGGAGTTTCAGAACGACCCGGTCGACCGCGACAGAGCTGCCGAGGTCGGCCCGGATCCACTGCGGGAAGGCGTTGTTGGTGCTCTCCCAATAGGTGTTCTGGTTGCCGTCGCCGGCGTTGGTGACGGGGTAGTCGCCGAGCGAGCTGTTGGCGGTCAGGGTCTTGGTGAGGACCGCCGTGGTGGCGGCCGAGGCTGCGGGGGCGGTCGGCACGAGGCCGATGACGATCAGGGCGGCCGCGACAAGGCCGCCGAGCATTCGTTTCATAGGTGTCCTCAGGGCGGGAGGGCGGGATCTCAAAGTTGCAGAGATTTGCAAGCTTTTTGCGAGACGGTAGCCAAAGGTTGCAGCCCCATCGCCTCTACGTCAACGGCTCGTCACTGGCGGAATACGAGATCTCCGGTCATTCGCTGCCAGCTCGTCTGGTCGGACCAGAGCGAGGTGGGCGCCAGGTACGGGCGGAGGAGGGCGGTCAGGCGGGGGTCGGCGCGGTTGCGGAGCTCGGCCGTGGCGAGGTACCGGGCGGTGCCGGCCAGGAGGTCGGCGAGCTGGATGCGCGGGTCCGTGCGGGAGTCGAGCATGGTCATGCCGCGGAGCGGTTCGGGGCTTGGGGAGACCGCTTTGAGCAGCTCGCCGACTCGAGCCACCCGGTGTCGAGTCAGCGCGCTCTGCTCGTCGTGGAGGATCGTGATCTCGGAGCCGTCGGCGGTCCACAGGCGGCCGGTTTCGAAGAGTGCGGGGATCAACGGCTCGAGCGGCGGCGGTACCGGCGAGCGATCGTCCTGGAGTTCGGTGAGGACGTGGAAGAGCTGCGGGCGGGCGTCGCGGAGCGGTTGCATCAGCGGGTCGAGTCGCTCGGAGCGCATCCCGTCGAGCGTCTGCAGGAAGTGAGCGACCCACGGGCCGTCGATCAGGCGGTAGCGCTTGTGGCGCATCATCTCGACGAAGGTGTCGAGGAACGCGCGCCATCGCGTCGTACCGAAGACGACCGGTCCGGCGCGGTGCAGGGTCCGGGCGACGGGACGCAGGTCGAGCGCGAGGCTGGTGCCGGCGGCGTACGTCGGTTCGCCGATCAGCAGGTCGACCAGGCGGGTGACGGTGAAGTACGTCTTGTCGGTGAGGTGCACGGTCGCCTGGCCGTTGAGCGTACCGAGCAGCCACTCGACCGCGATCCGGTTGCGGAGGAGTTGGCCGGCCTTGTACTCCGTGGCGGAGTACCGGTGGAATCGGGTGCGGATCAGGGCGGCGTACTCCGCAGCCGTCTCCTGGTCGAGATGCACGCCTGCGTGGGTGATGAGTTCATGGCCGGGATCGAGCATGTTCGTTCCGGTGAATCCGGACTCGTCACAGGCGATCTCGAGATGTCGCGACGACATGGGGCTCCCTGGGAAGGAAAAACTGCACGCTTGAGGGACCCGGCGACTAAGCAGGGTCGTCGATCACGCGATGGAACGCGGATCAGTAAGCGGCAGCAGCCTTCGCAGCGGACATGCAGCCATCATCGATGGAGCAGATGGCTGGGGCCAAGCTATTTGATCAGGGCTTGCGGGCGAGGCCGGCCATGATCAGGTGACTGGCGCCCGTAGGGCTGGCGGTCGGGGACGGCCACCATTCGCCGAGGCTGACCAGCCCTGGGTCGAGCAGCTCGAGGCCTTCGAACAGCGTGGCGATCTCGTCGGGAGTGCGGAACGTGACGGCCTTGAAGCCGAGCCGCAGCTTCTCCTCCACGCCGGTGGCGAACTCCGCCCGTCGACTCCCGTCGCGCGGGTTGCACGGATGCGTGAGCGCCAGATACGACCCGGAGGGCAGCGCGTCCAGGTAGCCCACGACGATCTCCCGGGCGGCCTTGGTGTCGCGGATGTGGTGCAGTACCAGGCACTGGATCACCGCGACCGGCCGGCCGAGGTCGAGCGCGCCGGTGATGATCGGGTTGGCCAGCACGGCCGCGGGGTCGGACAGGTCGCCCTCGGCGAAGAAGCTGTGCCGGTCGTCGGCGAGCAGCGCCTGGCCGTGCCGGATCACTGTCGGGTCGTTGTCGAGATAGACGACCTTGGCCTTCGGGTTCACCCGGGCCGCGATCTCGTGCGTGTTGTCGGTGGTCGGCAGGCCGGAGCCGAGGTCGAGGAACTGGACCACGGCCGCCTCGCGGAGCAGCCGCTCGACCACCTCGGCGAGCCAGCGCCGGTTCGCCTGCAGCAGTTCGGGCATCTCCGGCGCGACCTTGAGCACCTGCTGGGCGAGCTGGCGATCGGTCTCGTAGTTGTCCTTGCCACCGAGCAGAAGGTCGTACACGCGGGCGTCGTTCGGCCGCTGCATGTCGACGTCTGGCGCGGTTCTGCGCCGGCCGCCGGTCCCTTCGTCCATCTCCACCCGCCCGAATCAGAAAATCGCAATTACCGGAGGCTATCGCAGCAATTCGCTCTGTACACCGCCAGCACACCCTTACCGGCGATCTGCCCGCGACCTGCCCCGCGCTGCCCCTCACCTCTTACCCGGCGGAACGTTAATGGAACCTCGTTCCGGCCCACGGGACATCCCTCGCCGACACTCCGGCAAGCGCTTGCCGAAGGCGTTTGGGCCACCCCAGACTGAGCCACTGGCCGACACCGTCGGCCGATCACCCGGATCACCGCCCCGACCGGAGGACACCATGGACCGCAGGACATTCCTGACCAGTACCGCCCTAGGCGCCGGCCTCGCCGTCGCACTCCCCACCGTCGCAGGCGCGGCCTTCACCCAGGCCCGCGCGGTACGGGTGACCACGCTCGACCAGCTGCGCTCGGCGATCGCCGCGGCCAACCCCGGTGACACGGTCACCCTGGCCAACGGCAGCTACGCGGTACCGTCCGGCAGGCCGATCGCGATCCAGGGCAAGCACGGCAACTCGACCGCCTCGATCATCGTGCAGGCCGAGTCGGTCGGCGGCGTCACACTGACCGGCAGCCAGGGCTTCACCTTCGCCGACTCGTCGTGGGTGACGGTCAGCGGATTCAAGTTCCGGCAGACCACGATGATCGCCCTGCCGACCAGCTGCACCCATCTCCGGCTCAGCCGCAACGACATCCAGCTCGCGAACACCGAAGGTCTCAACTGGCTGATGGTCCGCTCGGACTACTCGAAGGTGGATCGCAACCACTTCCACAACAAGTCGTCGCTCGGGGTGTTCCTGTGCGTCGAGGGACCAGGGACGTCCGGGATGGCGCGCGGGGTGCACATCCTGCGCAACTACTTCTCCGACCACACCTTCGGCGGCTCCAACGGCGGTGAGCCGATCCGGCTCGGGCTGAGCGGCCGGTCGCTGAGCGATGCCGGCGCGATCGTCGAGCAGAACCTGTTCGAGCGGGCCAACGGCGACCCGGAGGCGATCTCGGTCAAGTCGTGCAGCAACACGATCCGGGACAACACGGTTCGCAACAGCCTCGGCGGGATCGTCCTGCGGCACGGCAGCCGGTCCCGGGTCGAGGGAAACTTCCTCCTCAACGGCACCAACGGGATCCGGATGTACGGCAACGACCACCTGGTGGTGAACAACTACGTCGAGAAGGTGACCGGCGCCGGGATCGTGCTCGGCAGCGGATCGGTGCGCGACGACAAGCCCGATGACTCTCCGGAGAGCCGCAAGGGCAACGACGCCCCGGACCGGGTGACGATCGCGCTCAACACGGTACTTTCCTGCGGTACCGCGATCGCCGGCGAGACGATGCGGACGCTCCCCCCGCTGGGCTGCACGATCTCCGACAACCTTCTGGTGGGTGACTCGGGTCGTCAGCTCGTCGACATGCCGTATCAGCAGGGAATCACCTGGTCGGGCAACCTGCTCTGGGGCGCGGCCGGCAACGGCAACATCCCCGCGTCGGGCTTCAGCCGCAAGGATCCCTTACTGGCAACGGGATCCGACGGCGTCCGGCGGCTGACCTCGTCGAGCCCGGCGATCAACGCGGCCAGCAGGACGTACTCCACCGTCACCCGGGATCTGGACGGCAACGCCCGGTCGGGCAAGGCGGACGTCGGCGCCGACGAGTACGGCACGGCCGCGCCGATCAACCGCCCGCTGAACCCCGCCGATGTGGGCCCGCAGTCCGCCTGACCTCCTGCGATGAGTTTTCCGGCGCTCGCTCGTCTTCATGAATCCAACGGAGATTCCTGGAGGAGAGATGGCGAAGGTGCTCTACGCGGTGACGATGTCGCTGGACGGCTTCATCGCCGGCCCGGCCGGCGACATGCAGTGGATGACCCCGTACCTCGGCCCGAACCCCGAGGTACGGGACCTCATCGGGCAGATCGGCTCGCTGCTGGTCGGCCGGCGGACCTTCGACGGCGACGACCCGAACAAGGGCCGTCCCGGCGAGGGCAAGGCTTTCGGCGGCGGGTGGGACGGACCGCAGTACGTCGTCACCCATCGTCCGCCGGAAAGCTCTTCTGCCGACCTGTACTTCGTTGACGACTTCGCGACCGCGTTGGCACAGGCGAAGGAGGCCGCGGGCGACAAGTACGTGAACGTGCTCGGCGCGGACATCGCCCGGCAGTGTCTCGAGGCAGGCGAGCTCGACGAGGTTCTCACCTGTGTCGCACCGGTCATGCTCGGCGACGGCACCCGCCTCTTCGACCAGCCTGGCGGGCACACGGTGAAGCTCGAACGGGTCAGCGCTACGGAGGTACCACTGGCGACAAACCTGTGGTTCAAGGTGACCTGACGAGTTAGCTTCGTCGGCATGGATGAGAAGCAGCAGATGCTGCGGAACCAGCAGGCCTGGGATGCGCAGACGGGGGCGCATGTCGGGTCGGAGTTCTATGACGTCGCGTCGTTCAAGGCGGGCAAGAACTCCTTGCGGCCGTTCGAGCAGGAGGCGCTCGGTGACGTCAGCGGGCGGTCGTTGCTGCATCTGATGTGCCACTTCGGGCTGGACACGTTGTCGTGGGCCCGGCTCGGCGCTCAGGTCACCGGCGTGGACTTCTCGGCCGAGTCAATCGCCACCGCGACCGCGTTGGCGCAGGAACTGTCGCTCGACGCGAGATTCGTGCAGGCCAACGTCTACGAGCTTCCGGGCGAACTCGACGGCGCTTTCGACTTCGTCGTGATGACCTACGGGACCTTGATCTGGCTACCCGATCTGGACGGCTGGGCTCGTGCGGCGGCCAGGTGCCTCAAGCCGGGCGGCACTTTGTTCGTCGCGGACTTCCATCCGATCGCGATGCTGTTCGACGACGACCTCGCCCTGGCCAGGTCGTACTTCCGTTCCGGACCCGCCGAACGCGAGGTCAAGCAGACGTACGCCGGTGAGATGGACCAGCCCCACATCCAGACCACCTGGCCGTGGACTGTCGGCAGACTCGTCACCGCCCTCGGCCGAGCCGGACTGCAGGTCACTCGCGTGGACGAACTACCCCTCGACCTGCGTCAGCGCCATCCGGCGATGGTCCAAGGCGACGACGGCTTCTGGCGATTGCCCGGCGATCCGATCCCGCTCCTGCTCGCGTGCCAGGCGATCAAGCCATGAGGTAGTTAGTGGCATTAACCTAGGTCGAGTGAACAGTGCAGGCAAACGGCCCAGCGGACAGCATCACGGGGATTTGCGGCGGGTGCTGGAGGAGGCTGCGCTCGAGTTGGTGGGCGAGGGTGGGCCGAAGGCGGCGACGTTGGCGGAGGTCAGTCGGCGGGCGGGGGTGAGCGTCGCGGCGCCGTACAAGCACTTTGCGGATCGGGATGCGTTGCTGGCGGCGCTGGTGCAGAAGGGGTACTCCGAGCAGCGTGAGCGGTATGTCGCGGCGATGGAGGGGGCGCGGGATCCGGTGGCGAAGCTGGCGGCGTTCGCGCGGGCGTACGTCCGGTTCGCGGCGGAGCGCCGGGCGATGTTCGAGTTGACCTTCTCGGCGGGGCTGGACAAGGCGGCCTATCCGGAATTGCTTGCTGCGGGCAACGAGCTGTTCGGAGTACTGCAGGAGCCTGCCCGCGAGGCTCGGCCGACCGAGGCGGCGTCGCGCGAGCTGGTGCTGTCGGTGGCCGCGGCGGCGCACGGGTTCGCCGTGTTCGTGCTCGAAGGCGTCCTGGCCGAGGCCGACGAGGCAGAGAAGCTGGCAGAGTCGGCCGCGCGTTCTATCGTGCAGCCGGCCCGGTCGACTCCCTGACGACGAGCCGCGGCACGAGCGACACCTGCCGGCGCGGTGCCTCCGGATCGGCCAGCCGGGCACGCAGCAGCTCCACCGCGATCCGCCCAACCTCAAGTTTCGCAGGGGAAACGGCGGTCAGCGGTACTTCGGACAGGTCGGCGACCTCATCGTCGTAGCTGATCACCGACAACTCCCCCGGTACGTCGATGCCGCGAGCGAGCGCCGCATTGAGCAACACCGTCGCCTCCCGATCCGCGAAGCAGATCACCGCGGTCACCCCGCGCCGCTGCACCTCGTCGAGGAACTCGTCAGCGCCGGCCGTGCTCCAGCGTTCGCGCGAGTCGATCAAGACGGGCACGTCGCCGAGGCCGGCCCTGACCTGCGGGGCAGTGTGCGGGCTGACCCGTTCCAGATAGGCGATCCGGGTATGTCCGAAACCGCGCAGATGCTTGAGAGCAGCCCGAGCACCCGCCGCATGATTGGTCCCGACGAACTCATGCACCGTCGCCGGATCCTCCAGCCCCCGCTCGACGAGCACGATCGGCAGCTCCAGCTCCTCGAGCTCCGCCAGCCCTGACGGACCGTCCGGCGCGAGGATCAACCCGGCCGCGCCCGCGCCGATCAGCCCGTCGACGGCCAGCCGCTCCTCGGCGCTGTCCCACTCGGTACTGCGCAACAACATCTGCGCACCCTGCTTGGCCAGCTCGCGCTCGATCCCGACGATGATGCGCGGGTAGTAGTACGTCATCGACGGCACCGCGACCCCGATCAGCGGCCCGCTCTCATTGCTCGCGATGTACATCCCCGAGCCCTGCCGCCGATAGACCAGCCCGTCCTGCACCAGCAGATCGACCGCCCGGCGCACGGTATTGAGGCTGACCCCCTGCTCCCCCGCGATCTGCTGTTCGGTCGGCAACTTCCCACCCGGCCACCGCAGCTCGGCGATCCCCCGCCGCAACTCTTCCGCGAGATGCCGGGCCTTCTGCCCCCGCACAGCCTCCGACGCACTCATCGGGCTGACTCTAGCGGCCCGCCCCTGGAAATTCATTAGCATGAATCCATTGACGAAGAGAATGACTTGCCAGAGACTCATGCGAACAGCCCTCCTCAGTGATCCGCCTCTCTGAAGGAATCCGCCATGCTGAACCGCCGTACGTTCCTGGCTGCCGGTAGCGCTACCGTCGCAGCGATGTCTCTCGGACTCCCGAAAGCAGCCTTCGCCGCCCCGGCCGACTTCGCCGCGCTGCGTGCCAAGTGGGCCGCCGATCTGACCGGTGGCGCGTCCCTGGACCCAGCCGACCCCGACTACGCCGCCGCGCTCACCCGGCTCGACAACGCGGTCAAGGCGTCACTGGCCAAGCTCGACCGCTCCACCGACCGCAAAGCCGTCTTCATCGACTACCCGCTCACCCAGGACCCGTCGATCGCCAACACCTACGTCCGCCTGGAGCAACTGGCCACCGCCTGGACCACCCCCGGTTCGGGGTACCACTCGAACGCCTCCCTGCTGGCCGACATCCAGGCAGCCCTGGAGTCGATGGACCAGCTGATCTACAACCCCAGCACCGTCGAGTTCGGCAACTGGTGGTCCTGGGAGATCGGCGCCACGCGCCCCCTCGCCAACACCCTGGTCCTCCTGTACGCCGAACTCCCACCAGCAACCCGCGAGCGCTACTGCGCAGCGATCGACCACTTCGTCGAAGACCCGTACTGGATGTTCCCGCCCGAGCGCGGCAAGGTCCTCTCCACCGGCGCCAACCGGGTCGACCTCTGCCAGGCGATCATCGTTCGCGCCCTGGTCACCGACGACGAGGTGAAGCTGACCCACGCCCGCGACGGTCTCAGCGACACCTGGCAGTACGTGACGACCGGCGACGGCTTCTACCGCGACGGCTCGTTCGTCCAGCACACCTGGGTCGCCTACACCGGCACCTACGGCCACGTCCTGCTCAGCGGCATCGGCAAACTCCTTGCCCTGCTGGCGAATTCGCCCTGGCAGGTGACCGACCCCAAGCGCCAGATCCTCTTCGACTCGGTCGCCAAGGCGTACCTCCCGGTCGTCCACGACGCCCGGATGATGGACTTCGTCCGCGGCCGCGCCGTCTCCCGCTACAACGCCTCCGACCACAACGACGGCTACACCGCGGCCGAAGCCATCCTGCGCCTCGCCGCCGGCGTCGACACGGCGCTGGCCACCCAGTGGCGATCCGCGGTGGCCGGCTGGCTGCAACGCGACACCTTCGGCAACATGTTGTCCGGGGCAACGATCCCGAGAGTGGCCCTGGTGAAGTCGCTCCGCGGCGTGACCCCGGCACCCGAGCGCGACGGACACACCCTCTTCGCCAGCATGGACCGCTCGGTGCATCGCCGCTCCGGCTGGGCGTACTCGATCTCGATGGCCAGCCGCCGGATCACGTACTACGAATGCGGCAACGGCGAGAACGAGCTGGGGTACCACACCGGCTCCGGCATGACCTACCTGTACGACAAGGACAACGGCCAGTACGCCGATGCCTTCTGGCCGACGGTGGACCGCACCCGTCTCCCCGGCACCACGGTCGACAAGCTCCCGCTGCCCCCGAAGGCCGGCGGCGAGTGGGGCGCGCCCCGGCCGACAACAGCCTGGGTCGGCGGCAGCACTCTCGACGGCTACGCCGCAGTCGGCCAAGACCTGGAGGGACCGCTCTCCCCCATGCGAGCCCGCAAGTCCTGGTTCTGCCTCGACGAGTACGTCGTTGCGCTAGGCGCCGGCATCACGGGCACCAGTGGCTACCCCGTCGAGACAGTGATCGAGAACCGCAACCTGCACAGCGCCGGTACCAACGCCCTGACCGTGGACGACCTCAGCCGCGTACCGGCGCTGGGCGACTCCGCAACGGTCAGCAACGCCAAGTGGGCGCATCTGGATGGCGTAGGCGGCTACATCTTCCCCAGTGGCTCGACACTGCAGCTCCGCCGCGAAGCACGGACGGGCTCCTGGCGCGACATCAACACCGGTGGCACCACTACGCCCATCACCCGTCGGTACCTGACCATGTGGCAAGACCACGGCGTCAACCCGAGCGGAGCGGCGTACAGCTATCTCGTAGTGCCGGGAGCCTCAGCAGCCCGCACCAAGCAGCTGTCCAAGGCTTCCGGCCTGCTGGTACTGCGAAACACCGCCTCCGTGCAGGCAGTCACCAGCTTGCGGCTCGGTATGACCATGGTGAACTTCTGGCAGCCCGACCGGTTGGGCGACCTCCAAACAGACACGCCCTGCTCAGTGATCGCCCGGCTGAAGG
The DNA here is from genome assembly GCF_039537185.1 of Kribbella ginsengisoli. Lineage (NCBI taxonomy): Bacteria > Bacillati > Actinomycetota > Actinomycetes > Propionibacteriales > Kribbellaceae > Kribbella > Kribbella ginsengisoli. The sequence goes on from NZ_BAABAA010000002.1 coordinate 405,482, forward strand.
GCCGCACCATCGAGCTTGCCGTCTCCGACCCGACCCAACTGGCCACCACCATCCAGCTGACTGTCCTCGGCAGGAAGATCACCGTCGATGTCGCCGGCGCCGCCGGCGCTACGCGCTATCTGACGCTATAGCGCCACCCATGATCGGGCGGATCTCCACTGCCAGACCGTCGATCCGTACGTCGGGAAGCAGCCCGGCCAGTTCGAGCGCGCGATCCAGCTCGTCGACGTCGACGAGGTAGTACCCGCCCATGTACTCGTCCCGCAACGGCCCGGTCGACACCTCACGTCGACCGTGCCTGCTGCGGATCACCGTGCTCCGCGAGGGGTCGGCGAGCGCCTGCGTACCGACCAGCTCGCCGGCCTCGGAGGCGACCCGCTCGAACTCGCCGCGCCCGGCCTGCACCGCCTCGCGCTGCTCGGTCGTCAGCTGCACCCCGGCGTCGGCCTGCAGAACCAGCAAGTACTTCATCGCCTCCTCCGTCCCGGTCCGCGCGTTGCGGCCCTCACCACATGTACGCGGCCGATCGGCCCTTCTTGACATCCATACTTGGTGGATGATCACGACCGAGCGACTCGAGCTGCGCCGTTTCCGGCCTGAGGACGCCGAAGCCTTCTCGGCGTACCGGTCGGTGCCCGAGGTCGCCCGCTTCCAGTCCTTCACCGCGCCCTTCAGCCTGGAGGAGGCCCAGCGGACGGTGGCCAGTTACGCGGAAGGTGATCCGTTGCAGGCGGGCTGGTTCCAGTACGCGATCGCGCTGGACGGATTGCTGATCGGTGACATCGGGCTGAACACCTTCGACAACCTGATGCAGGCCGACATCGGCTACACGCTGGCCCAGGAGTACCAGGGCAACGGCTACGCGACCGAGGCCGTCGGCGGGCTGCTCGAACACCTCTTCACCGTGCGCGAGCTGCATCGGGTCTCGGCGGAGGTCGACGCCCGCAATGTCGCTTCGGCCCGACTGCTCGAGCGGCTCGGCTTTCAGCAGGAGGGGTTCCGGCCGCAGAACACGTGGTTCAAGGACGAGTGGACCGACGACCTGCTGTTCGGGCTGCTGCGCAGCGACTTCAGCTCGTACCGCGGGCAGCCCAAGCACGAGCGGTGAGCTCGATGGAGCCGTCGGGGTTGGCCGGCAGCCTGGACTCCACCAGATGCCGGATCGCTGTCTGCGTGTTGGGGTGCAGGCTGCGGAGATAGGCGGGTCCGGGCCCTTGGCCACCGAGGAACGGCGTCCAGTACGCGTCAAAAGACTCGAACACGGTCGGTACGACGATCGCGCGGGTCTCGATGTCGCTGAAGCCTGCCTCGGCGAACAACCCTTCGAGCCCGGCCGGATTGCAGAACGGGAAAGTCCGCCCTTCGTCCCGCTCCCGATCGTCCGGTACGACGTCGGCCGCCGCCTCCCAGAAGTACCGCATCAACTGCATGCCCTCGGCGTAGTCCCACACGTAGACGCCGACCGTCCGGCCGATCTCCCGCATCCGGCGCAGCGCGTCCGGCCGGTCCGGGATGAAGTTGAGCACCAGCCCTGCCACCACCACGTCGACCGCTCCACCGACTGCGTCCGTGCTCAGCTCGGCCGCGGGCAGCACCTCGAAGCGGGCCCGCTCATCGGCCACCGCGCCCCGGGCGAACCCGACGAAACCCTCGGACGGGTCCACCCCGACCACTGCACTCGGCTCAGCTTGAGTAAGGACCGCAGTCGTCAACGCCCCGGTCCCACACCCCACGTCGAGCCACCGCAGACCTGCGGGCTGGTCCAGCCACGCCACGAACTCGGCTGCGACCAGTCGGCTCCATCGCCCGACATACGACTCGTAGATCTCCCCCTGCGACCACTGGCTGCTCATCTCCGCACCATAAGTCGGTGCGGCCGCCTCAGCCAGCCTCAAGCGACTCGGCTGGGCAGTGTGACGCCGGTGAGGCGCTCGGCCTCCAGCCAGAGGCGCGCATTGGCCTGCTCGTCGAGGGACCGGCGCGGGGCCTTGGTGAGCTTGGTCGGGCCGACCAGCCCGAACCACTTGCTCGGACCGTAGTACGCGCCGGCGACTGCCTCGGGGCTGGTCGCCGCGTACAGCAACGGCTCGGCGCCTTGCTGGGCTTCCTGGGACGGAAGCGGGTTGACCCGCTCGAAGAGCCTGACGGTCAAGGGCTTCTTGTCCAGGCCGAGGGTCGGGCCGGTCGTCTGCAGGTTCGTCCGGGTGAAGCCGGGGTGGGCCGCGTTGCTCATCAGGTTCCAGCCGCGGTCGTGGGCGATCGCGGCGAGTTGGTGCGCGAACATCAGGTCGGCGAGCTTCGACTGGGCGTACGAGGTACTGGGCCGGTAGCTCTTGTCCCATTGGAGATCGTCGAAGTGGATGCGGCCGAAGTTCGCCGCGCCGCTGGCCATCGTCGCCACTCGCGGCGCGGGCGCGGCCAGTAGCAACGGCAGCAGCCGCAGCGTCAGCGCGAACGGGCCGAGGAAGTTGCTGCCGAACTGGAGCTCGAAGTCGTCGGAGGTCGTCATCCGCGAGGGCGGGGCCATCACGCCGGCGTTGTTGACCAGCAGATCGATCGGGGTGCCGTCCGCGATCATGCCTTCGGCGAACTCGCGGACCGAGTCGAGGTCGGCCAGGTCGATCCGGCGGACCTCCAGCTGGGCCTGCGGGTGCTGCGCCAGGATCTCCGCGCGGGCCGCTTCGCCCTTCGCCGGCGTCCGCACCGCCATCACGATCCGGGCGCCGGCACCGGCCAGCCGCCGGACCGTTTCCTTGCCGGTACCACTGTTCGCGCCGGTCACCACTGCGTACTTGCCGGTCTGGTCCGGGACGTCGTACATGAGCTGCTCCTTCGTAAAAGACTGGCGGTCTGTTACGAACGAAGCTATCAGACCGACGGTCTGATGACAACAGACCAGCGGTCTGTAGGATGTGGGCATGACGACTTTCCAGCGGGCCAGGAGCGAGGAGCAGCGGGCCGTCCGGCGGCAGGCGATCCTCACCACCGCGGCGGCGATGCTGGCCGAGATGCCGGTCGCCCAGCTCAGCCTGAACGAGCTGAGCCGCCGCGTCGGGCTGGCGAAGTCGAACGTCCTGAACTACTTCGACTCCCGCGAGGCGGTCCTGCTGGAACTGCTCGACGCCGAGACACACGCGTGGATGGACCAGCTCGACGCGGAGCTGACCGCGACCGTCGACCCGGCGGCAGCGATCGACGACCGCGCCGCCGCCCTGGCCGACGCGATCGTCACGACGCTGGAGTCACGGCCGATGCTGTGCGCACTGACCGCCGCGCAGGCCGCCGTCCTGGAGCACAACATCTCCGTCGAGGTCGCGGCGGAGTTCAAACGCGGCTCGATCGCGAACTACGCGGTCATGATCCGCCACGTCCTCGCCCACCTCCCCGAGCTGGGCGAGGACGGCGCCAGCCGGCTGATCGCGGCGACCGTGATGCTGACCGGCGTCATCTGGACCCACTCCCACCCCTCGGCCGCGATCATCGCCGTCTACCAGACCCACCCCGAGGTCGCCGCGTTCCGGATCACCTTCGCCCCCGCCCTGCGCGACGCCCTGCAGACGATCCTGACCGGAGTACTACCCCGCTAACACTCCAGCGGTTCTTCGAAGAAGAGCGGGCTCTGGTCGATGAAGACGCGGAAGTCGGTGATCAGGCCGGCCTCGTCGACCGTCCAGATCGAGACCGCCGGTACGGTGACGTCGCGACCGTCCAGCCGGGTGTAGGTCACGCTGGTCTCGGCGATGGTGGTGTCGTCGACTGCCCATTCGCGCAGCAGCTCGTGCCTCAGGCCCTGCACCAAAGTGAAGAAGATCCCCTGGGTCGCGACGATCTCGTCCCGCCCGTCGGCCGGCTCGCGGTTGCCGATGGCGAACCGTGCCCGCGGTGCGAGCAACGCCCCGATCCCCTGCACGTCCTGCTTGTCGACGAGCGCGAATACGCTTTCTGCTGTTGGCATCCTGGCTCCCCCTGTGGTTGTTGCCATCGACGCTACCGATCGGGCACGGGTCCGGCCATGCCATATTTGTGGGGTTTTCCGGTGAACCCGGACGCATGTGACCATCAGTACATGAACCACGCCACACGGTCCCGGGCCTACGACCGGGTGGCGCTGCTGGAGGAGGCGAAGCTGCCGCTGCCGGAGCTGATCGAGGCGGCGGCCCGGCTCCTCGACGGCGCCCTCCCGCGCGACAGCGTGTGCTGGCACGCGATGGATCCGGCGACCCTGATCGAGACCAGCTACGCGGTCGAGAACATGCCACCGCCGGATGCGCGGGTGGCCGAGTTCGCTTACCAGGCGGGTGATTACAACGGGTTCAGCGAGCTGATCAGGGGGCCGCGGCACAGCGCAGTACTGAGTGAGGCGACCGGCGGTGACCTCAACCGGAGCAGGCGTTATCGCGAGCTGCTGTCGCCCAACGGCGTGCGCGGCGAGCTGCGGGTCACGTTGGTTGCCGACGGCTCCTGCTGGGGGTGCGTGTCGTTCTTCCGCGAGGCCCCGCACGACTTCACTGCCGACGAGCGCGATTTCATGCATGGGATGTCCGCCGTACTCGGGCGAGCCTTCCGCCGATCGGGGATCCACGCCAGGCCCACAGCTCCGGGCGCCGAGCTCTGGCCGGGAGTCCTTGTCCTGGGCAACGATCGGGAGATCGTCTCGGTCACCCCACCGGCCGTCGACTGGCTGCAGGAGTTCGGGTACTACGGAGCGCCAGGCCGCGACCCCTTGCCCTTCGAGGTCGTCAGCCTGGTCGAACGGGTACGGGCGACCGCCGGGGACGCGACCGCGCGGGTGCTCGGTGCCTCGGGCCGCTGGATCCAGTTGCATGCCTCACCGGCCGGGTCCGGGCAGGAGGTGGCCGTCGTCCTCCAGGCTGCGCCGAGCGTGTCGATCGAGCCGCTGATCTCCGCGGCGTACGGGCTGACCACGCGGGAGCGGGAGCTGATCGAGCTTGTTCTCCAGGGCTGTGGGACTCGCGAGATCGCGGAGCGGCTGTTCGTGTCGCCGCACACCGTGCAGAGTCACCTGAAGTCGATCTTCGGCAAGGTGGGCGTGCGCAGCCGCCGGGAGCTGGTGGGGCGCGTCTTCGCGCCCTGAGCCCCCGGCGGCCGGCACGCTCTCAGGGCAGGTAGTAGTTCGGGTTCGGCAGCTTGAAGGTTCGGTCGGCGTAGCCGCCCTTGAGGTCGCTGAACTGGTCGCCGAAGTTGGCGACGATGTCGTAGCCGAGCGACTCGATGTGGGCCCGGGTGGCCGACTTGTAGTGGATCGTCGTGCAGGAGCCGTTCGGGTCGCCCGCGCAGGCGGCCTTCAGGTAGTCCGGGTACTCGGCGACCGGCGGCTTGGTGAACAGGCCGTCCTCACCGTCGCGCAGGCCGGTCGGCTTCGGGTAGCCGGCGTCGACGCCGATCCCGTCCTCGGTCAGGTTGCCGAGGGTCGCCTGCTCCTGAGCCGCGCCACGCCCGGTCAGGAAGAAGATCGCGTAGCCCTCGCGCTCGGCCGACTTCACCATGTCGACCATGCCCGGGACGGCCGGGAAACGCTGCTCGGTGACGAACGTGCCGTTGGTACCGGGGTTGAACGCCCAGTTGCTGGCGATCTCGTAGTTCCAGGTCGCCAGCGACGTGTCGTCGACGTCGAGCAGGATCGCCTTGGTGCCACGCGTGTGGTGCCGGCCGGCGAGGAAGCGGGTGCCGTCCTTGGCGACCGAACTGGCCTCCTTGGCGTAGTTGCTGTCGGCGGCGAAGGTGCCGGTGCCCAACGGGTCGCCGTAGTAGTTGCGGAGCTGCTGCCGCAGTACGTCGATGTTGGTGACCTGCTTCTCGGACCGCGGCGTCGACGTCTGGATGGCCGGCTGCTGGGCTGCCACCCCCGCGGAGTACGCCACTCCGCCGGCCACGGAGGCGACGGCGAGAGTGGCGACCCCGGTGAGGATCAGCCGGCGCGACGGAAGGCGCCAGGAACGGTTGACCATGATCTCTCCCAAGTACGGGCTCAAATGCTTGCAAATGCAAACTAACCCTGGGAGAGCCGTCAGTGGTAGAAGTACGGGTCGAGGACCCGGACCTCGGTGATCTTGGTGACCGGCAGGCCGGTCGTCACGGCCGCGCTCCGGATCGCCTCCGGGGACGGGCCGTCGTAGATGCAGTACGTCGTCTTGTGGTCCGGTGACACGTAGGAGTGCACCCAGGTCACGTCGTGCTGCGCGTTGCCGTCGACCACGTTCAGGCACGACTTGGCGCCACGGTCGTCGGTCGGGATGGTGAGGCCTTCGGGAAAGCTGCGCTCCACCAGGTAGCGGGTCATGGCAATACCTTTCTTCGTTGTCCGGAGGCTGGATCGCCTCCCACGAAGAACTCTGCTCGGCCGGGGCCGCGTGGCCATCGGGAGCAGCTCCCTATGTTCGGTGGGTCAGCTCCCTATCTTGTCCGCCGCACCCACTGAGCCGCCTCCTGCCGTGACGAGACGCCGAGCTTGCCGAGGATCGATGACACGTGGTGATCGACCGTCTTCGGAGAGATGTGCAGGCGGGCGCCGATGTCCACGTTGCGCAGGTCCTCCGCCAGCAGGGCCAGTACTTCGGTCTCGCGGTCGGTCAGGTGAGCAGGGTTCTCGCGGGTGGTCGCGCGAGGCCTCCGCGGCAGCCGCTGGATCCCGCTCTCGCGCAGCTGCTTGGCGACCACTTCAGCCGTCGACCAGGCACCCAGCTGCTGCAGGCCGAACAACCCATCCACCTGCTGCTCAGGATCCTCGCTCGCGGTCAGGGCCAGCGCAGCCTCGTAAGGGCACCCGACCTCCTGCCACATCTCCTCATTTTTGTAAGGCTGGGCGACGTACTCCGGTAGCTCCGTCTCGACCCCGCCGAGCCGCAGCAACTGGGCCAACTCCCCCACTGCCCACGGATGCTTCAGCTGCACCGCGTGCTCGTAGGTCTCGGCAACAAGCCCTTCGATCAGCTCAGGCTTCCCAGTGAGCCACGCGTGCTCGGCCAGCCCCGCAGCAGCCGGCCACAGCCGCTGCAGATCCCCTGTCTGTACTGCGAGCTCCCACCCGCGCTGCAATGGCGTATCCGCGTCCGGGTCCCCACGTCTGGCCCGCAACCGGCCAAGCACGACATTGGCCACGATGTACGACGGCACGTGTTGCGTATGCGCAGCGAGAACCGCAGCCGCCCTGGCCCCCGCCTCGGTCCAGTGGCCACGCTCGAACAGACTCCGCGACTGCCAGGCCTGCACGTAGCTCCCGGAGGCATCCAGGTCGCGGTCTGAGCAGTACTCGGCGGCTGCTGCGAGCCAGTGGTCGGCCAAGTCGTACCGCCGAACCTCACCGGCTCCGGACCCGAGATTGGTCATCGCTGACGCGACGCCCATCTGATCACCGGCCTCCACCGCCGCATCCAGGCTGGCCGTCAGCACCGCGACAGCACGCTCAGGATCTGTCAGCCAGTGAGCGCTCCCGACCGCGTTGAGCGCACGGCCCAGTGCTTGGGTGTCGCCGAACCGCTCGGCATACTCCGCTGCTCGCGTGCCCAGGGCGATAGCTCCGGGCATGTCCCGACCGAGCATGAGCAACCTCGCCAGGGCCGCGTAGGCCATCGCCAGCCCTGGACCCGGCGTACCGGCTTCGGCGAGGGAGACTGCTTCGCGTGCCATCGCGTGGGCCTCGGCATTGCGGCCCGCCTTCCACAGCACGTGCGAGCAGCGGGCCATCACTGTGGCCTGCTTGCCGACCTCTCCCAGTGACGCCCACAGCTCGGCAGATCGCTCCGATGCCTTGATCGACTCGGCTAGGTAGCCACTGTTGTCGCAGGCCTCGGCACTGTCTCGCCATAGCGAGGCCTGCAACTCGACGGATGCTCCACTGACGTGCCGCAGCGCTCGGGCGTAGTGGTCGGCCGCCTGCCGATACGCGCCGACCTCTGCTGCTCGCTGGGCGGCCAGTGGCGCGTACTTCAGAGCAGCGGCACGATCCCCGGCCGCCTCCGCGTGGTACGAGAGTCGTGCGGGGTCCACCTCGTCCAGGCCGGCCAGGTAGTCCAGTACCTCGCCATGCAGCACGGGCAGCCGCACGGGTGATACATCGGACTCGATCGCCCGCCGGGCCAGCTCATGGCGGAAACGCACGGTCTGCCCTTCCAGCAAGAGCATGCCGGACTCGATGCACTCCTCAACGCCCTTACCTGCGAGGGCAAGCTCGGCCCGGTCCGGCACCAGCGAGACGATGTCCAGGACCGCCCTGGCCTCCCGCCCAAGGCGAGCCGCTCTGGCCAGTACTGCGTCCCGCACGGTGGCTGGTAGCTCTTCGCCGGGCGCACTGAGTGCCTCCGTGACGAAGAACGGGTTGCCGTCAGTCACTGCGAACAACTGGTCGGCATCCAGGCCAAGTGGCTCGGCCAGCTCAGCCACTGCTGCTGGGGTCAGCGCGGGCACTTGCAACCGGCGTACCGGCCGGGCGGTGGCCAGGTCGCCCAGGACTCGGCGCAGGGGGTGGTCGCGGCCGACCTCCTCCGAGCGGTAGGTGACGATGACGAGCGCGGGCAGCTCGTCGATGCGGCGACCGACGAAGAGGAGCAGGTCGAGCGTTGCCTCGTCTGCCCAGTGCGCGTCCTCCACGACGGTCACCGACGGTCCGGCGGCCAGCAGGTCGAGGAACGCGGTGAAGAGCGTGTGCCGGTCAGCTCCTGATGCCAGTAGGCCGGCCAATGCGGAGTCGTGGCTCGACCTCGCGATGTCATGCAGTGGGCCGAGCGCTCGCGGCGTACCGAGAGCATCGCAGAAGCCGTAGCGGACCAACGGCTGGTCTGCGCAAAAGGCACGCACCAGGGAGGTCTTGCCGATCCCCGCCTCACCGGAGACGAACACCATCGCCCCGGGCTCAACCTCCCCCAGCGCCGCCAACAGCGCCCCACGCTCCAGCATCTAGACCCGCTTCACGTACCTGTGGCAAGGCACCGGGATGGCGTCGCCGTCCGTGGTCGCCGGGTAGTCGAAGGCACCCGCATCCACCCACCCACTGCGCTCGTAGAAGCGCCGCGCCCGCCCATTCCCCGTCGCCACCGCAAGCCAAGCTTCGTCATACCCATTGGCTTCGACCTGCCGCTCAGCCTCCGCGATCAGCAACCCAGCAATCCCAGACCCGCGATGCTCACCCGAAACATAAACCTGCTCAACCTCATCACCAACAACCATCACAAACCCAACAGGCTCACCGCCCCCCGCCTCCCCGGCCGGCTCAGCCCCGACGACCGCAACGGTCGTGTCCGGGATCCTGGCCGGCACCCGCTCCCAGAACGACTCCTTGGTGCGGACCGCAACCAACTCCTCCGGCACATTCCCCAGATGCCCGTCCCCCCACCCGGAGTACCAAATAGAAGCAATCGCGTCAGCATCCCCCGCCGTCGCGGCCCGCAGCGTGACAGTCATCCCGTCACTGTAAATCCTCAGTCCGGGTCGTAGGCCAGGTTTGGGCGGAGCCAGCGTTCGAGTTCTTCGAGGGGCATGCCGCGTCGCTGGGCGTAGTCGGTGACCTGGTCTTTGCCGACGCGGCCGACGCTGAAGTACTTGGCGGCGGGGCTGGCGAAGATCAGGCCGCTGACTGCTGCGGCTGGGGTCATCGCGAACGACTCGGTCAGGCCGAGGCCTAGCTGGTCTGCCTCGAGCAACTTGAAGAGGAGTTCCTTCTCGCTGTGGTCGGGGCTCGCCGGGTAGCCGAGGGCCGGGCGGATGCCGCGGAAGCGCTCCGCGTGCAGGTCCTCCAGCAGCGGCTCCGCGTCGGGCTCGAACCAGCCCTTGCGGGCCTCCAGGTGGATCCACTCGGCGAACGCCTCGGCGAGCCGGTCGGCCAGCGCCTTGACCATGATCGCCTTGTAGTCGTCGTTCTGGGCCTCGTACTTCGCCGCCAGCTCCTCCGCCCCGTGGATCGCCACGGCGAAACCGCCGAGGTGGTCACCCGCCGGTGCGATGTAGTCCGACAGGCAACGGTTCTCGCGCCCCTCGGGCTTCTGGGTCTGCTGCCGGAGCATCGGGAAGGACGCGTCCAGGTCGTCGAGGACGATGTCGTCGCCCTCGCTGTGCGCTCGCCAGTAGGCGTAAGCACCCTTCGCGGTGAACGAGCCGTCGGCGATGATCTGGTCGAGCATCGCGTTCGCGTCGTCGAACAGCTCGCGCGCGACGGGCTGCTCCAGGATGGCCGGGTACTTGCCCTTCAACTCCCAGGCCAGGAAGAGGAACTGCCAGTCGATCATCGCCCGCAGCGTTTCGAGATCGGGGGCCACCCGGCGTACGCCGATGAACTCCGGGACCGGAATCTCGCCGTAGTCGACGACCTCCCGATTCGCCCGGGCCGCCTCGACCGTCAGCATCGGCTTGCGCTGCTTGTTCGCGTGCTGCTCGCGGAGGATCTCCTGAGCGGCATGGTTGCTGATGGCAAGCTCCTCGGCCCGATCGTCGTCGAGCAGATCGGAGACCACCCCGACCACGCGCGACGCGTCGAGCACGTGCACCGTGGTGTTCTCGTACGCCGGTGCGATCCGTACCGCCGTGTGCTGCTTCGAGGTCGTCGCACCGCCGACCAGCAAAGGAAGTTTGAGCCCGCGCCGATCCATCTCGGCTGCCACCGCGACCATCTCGTCGAGCGACGGCGTGATCAGCCCGGACAGCCCGACGACATCGGCGCCCTCGGCAATGGCCGTGTCAAGGATCTTCGCCGCCGGCACCATCACGCCGAGGTCGATCACCTCGTAGTTGTTGCAGCCGAGCACGACGCCGACGATGTTCTTGCCGATGTCGTGCACGTCGCCCTTGACCGTCGCCAGCACGACCTTGCCCTGACCGCGGACGTCCTCGTCGCGGCCCTCCTGGCGGGCCAGCTCCTTCTCGGCCTCCATGAACGGCTCGAGGTAGGCGACCGAGCGCTTCATCACGCGCGCGCTCTTCACCACCTGCGGCAGGAACATCTTGCCCGCGCCGAACAGGTCGCCGACCACCTTCATGCCATCCATCAGCGGGCCCTCGATCACCTCGAGCGGCCGCTTGCGGGTCAGCCGGGCCTCTTCGGTGTCGTCCTCGATGAAGTCCACGATGCCGTGCACGAGCGCGTGCGACAGCCGCTCCTCCACGGTGCCCTCGCGCCAGGTCAGGTCGACCTCCCGCTTGGTGCCCTTGCCCTTCACGTTCTCGGCGAAGGCGACCAGCCGGTCGGTGGCGTCGTCGCGCCGGTCGAAGATGACGTCCTCGACCAGCTCCAGCAGGTCGGCCGGGATGTCCTGGTAGACGGCGAGCTGGCCGGCGTTGACGATTCCCATGTCCAGACCGACCTGCCCCGCGTGGTACAGGAAGGCCGAGTGCATCGCCTCGCGGACGATGTCGTTGCCGCGGAACGAGAACGACAGGTTCGAGATACCACCGCTGATGTGGACGCCCGGACAGCGCTCCTTGATCAGCGGGAGCGCGTCGATGAAGTTCTTCGCGTACCCGTTGTGCTCGGACATACCGGTCGCGACGGCCAGTACGTTCGGGTCGAAGATGATGTCCTCGGGCGGGAAGCCGATCTTCTGTGTCAGCAGGTCGTACGCCCGGCCGCAGATCTCCACCTTGCGCTCGACCGTGTCGGCCTGGCCCTGCTCGTCGAAGGCCATCACGACGGCACCGGCGCCGTAGTCGCGGATCCGCTGGGCGCGTTCGAGGAACTCCTCCTCGCCCTCCTTCAGGCTGATCGAGTTGACCACGCCCTTGCCCTGCACGCACTTCAGCCCGGCCTCGAGCACCGACCACTTCGAGCTGTCGATCATGATCGGGATCCGGGCCACCTCGGGCTCGGTCGCGACCAGGTTGAGGAAGGTCGTCATCGCCTGCTCGCTGTCGAGCAGGTCGGCGTCCATGTTGACGTCGAGCAGGTTGGCGCCGCCGCGGACCTGCTCCAGCGCGACATCGACCGCAGCCTGGTGGTTGTCGGACTCGATCAGCCGGCGGAACCGGGCCGAGCCGGTCACGTTGGTCCGCTCGCCGATCATCACGAACCCGGTGTCCGGGCCGATCGAGAACGGCTCGAGCCCGCTGAACCGGGTCTGCTCGTACGCCGGGGCGACCGTGCGCGGCGGCAGCCCCTGGACCGACTTCGCGATCTGGGCGATGTGCGCGGGCGTAGTACCGCAGCAGCCGCCGACGATGTTGACCAGGCCTGACTCCGCGAACTCCTGCAGCATCCCGGCCGTCTGGTCCGGGGTCTCGTCGTACCCGCCGAAGGCGTTCGGGAGGCCGGCGTTCGGGTGGGAGGCGACGTAGGTGTCGGCGAATCGGGCGAGGTCTGCCACGTGCGGGCGCATCTCGGCGGCACCGAGCGAGCAGTTCACGCCCACGACGAGCGGCTTGGCGTGCTCGATCGAACTCCAGAACGCCTCGACGGTCTGGCCGGACAGCGTGCGGCCGGAGAGGTCGACGATGGTCACCGAGATCCACAGCGGCAACTCGGGGGCGACCTCGCGGGCGGCGGCGATCGCGGCCTTGCAGTTCAGGGTGTCGAAGATCGTCTCGATCAGCAGCAGATCGACGCCGCCGTCTTTGAGCGCGGAGATCTGCTCGGCGTACGAGTCGCGGACCTGCTCGAAGGACACCGCCCGGTACGCCGGGTCCTCGACCCGCGGCGACAGCGACAAGGTGACGTTCAGTGGGCCGATCGACCCGGCGACGAACTTGCCACCGGCCTCGTCGGCGGCCTGGCGGGCCAACCGGGCGCCTTCGAGGTTCATCTCGCGCACCAGGGACTGCAGGCCGTAGTCGGCCTGGCCGATGCTGGTCGCGGTGAACGTGTTGGTGGTGGTGATGTCGGCGCCGGCGGCCAGGTACTGCCGGTGGACGTCGAGGATCACGTCCGGGCGCATCAGGTTGACCAGGTCCGGGTCGCCGGTGACGTCGTGGGTGTGGTCGAGGAAACGGTCGCCGCGGAAGTCCTCGGGCGTCAGGTTCGCGCCCTGCAGCATCGTGCCCCAGGCACCGTCGAGCACCGCGACCCGCTGGTCGAGCAAGGTCCGTAACTCGGTCTGACGATCCGTCACCGTCGGCCACCTCCAGAAGAGTTTCCGGAGGCGCCCTTACTCGGTAGACCCAGACCGAGCGTGGCGAGCCCTCCGGGCCCGTCGCAGCGCCTCTCGACCTGGACTTCGATCCTACTGATCGAGATGACGGAAGCAGAATCTTTGCCCGGATACTGAGATTACCCGCCAGTACCTGAGATGGCAGTTACAGCTCCCGGATGGCGTCGATGTTGCCGGCTTCCTCCGGATCCGGCTCGGGCTCGCTCAGAAACGCGGTCACACACTCGACGGCCACATCCGGCGCCAGCCGCTTGAGGCTGAGCGCCAGGATGTTCGCGTCGTTCCAGAGCCTCGCGCCGCGGGCGGTCCACGCATCGCTGACGGTCGCGGCGCGGGCACCCCGCACCTTGTTGGCCGCGATCGCAGTACCGGTCCCTGTCCAGCACATCAGTACGCCGAAATCGCACTCCCCCGCGACGACGGCCCGCGCCAGTTCCTGGGACATGGCCGGCCAGATGGTCGAGCCGGTCGGTGAGATCAGCTCGTGCTCCGACCGCAGATAGGTCAGGACTGCCTGCACGCATTCGTTGTCGTCATCGGAGGCAAAGGCGATCTTCATCGGTCCAGCGTAGGCAGTCAGGTGGGTGAAACGGGCAGCCGCTTAACCGATCAGGGCCTGGATTCCTGGGCCATAGAGGTCGGCGATCAGGGAGGGGTCGGCCGTGGCGGTCGGACCCTCCTTGTCCACGGAGAGGGTGGCGCCGAGGCCCAGGAGATGGGCGACGATCAGTTCGGCGCGGATGGCGGTGTGGTCGCCGGTGAGGCGTTGGGCGTAGGCGTGGACGACCTGGTCGCGGAAGTGCTCGCGGAGGAGTTTGCGTTCGTCGCCGACGCCGATCGCGAAGATGACCCGGAGGAGCAGGTCGGTCTCGGTTTCGCGGCGCCAGTTGATCAGGGTTTCGACGGCGTGCCGGCCCAGCTCGGCATCCGGCGCGGCCAGCAGGAGGGCGGCGGCGTCGCTGAAGTCGGCGACCCGGTCGAAGAGCGCCTCTTTGCCGCCGAAGTGCTTGATGATCAGCGAGGCGCTGACATTCGCGTCGGCCGCGATGCCGCGCAGGGTGACCGCGTCGTAGGGCTGGCGGGCGAAGGCGCGGCGAGCTGCCTTGAGGATGGCGGGGCGGCTGGCGTCGGTCACGTCGTACGGCCTGCCTCGGCCAGTTCGGGGTGCCTGGCCGGTACTGCGCGCCGTGCGGGGATCAGCAGCGTCAGGCCGACCGCGACCAGCGCGCAGATGCCCGCGATCACGAAGACCAGCAGGTATGCGTGCAAGGTCGGAGCGGTGACTCCGGAGTGGGTGGCGACCACGTTGGTCAGCACTGTCACCACGATGGCGCTGCACACCGCCTGGCCGATCGTCCGCATCAAAGTGTTGAGGCCGTTCGCCGCGGCCGTTTCGGTCACCGGCACAGCATGCATGATGAGGGCGGGCAGCGCCGAATACGCCACGGCGGTTCCGGCCGAGACAACGGTCGCGCCGACCACGATCGCGGCCAGGTTCCCGCTGGTGAACAGGCGGACGAGGTACCCGAGCGCCATCAGCCCGGAGGCCACCGCGAGCGTGAATCGTGGCCCGCGAGCCTTCGAGATCCGGGCCGAGACGGGTGAGAGCAACACCATCGCGACGCCACCCGGCAGGAGGCAGAGTCCGCTGACCACGATCGACGCGCCAAGGCCGTAGCCGGTCGACTTGGGTTCCTGGACGAGTTGCGCAGTACTGAGTGAGTTGGCGTAGAACGCGAAGCCGATCAGCAGCGCCGCCAAGTTGGTGAACAACACGGCCGGACGAGCTGACACTCGCAGATCGACCGATGGGGTTGCGCTGCGCAGTTCGTACCAGCCCCAGAGCGGCACGATCGCCAGCGCGGCGACGAACAGCCCAACGGTCTTGGGCGAGCCCCAGCCCCAGGCGCTCCCCTTGGAGACTGCGAGCAGGAGGCAGACGAGGAAGCCGCTCAGGCCGAGCGCGCCCAGGATGTCGAAGCGGCCGCTGCTGCGCAGCTTCGACTCGGGTACGACGAGCAGCACGGCTGCGATGTTGAGCAGGCCGAGACCGAGGCAGATCCAGAACATCGTGTGCCAGTTGAGGTACTCGACCACGAGCGTCGCGGCAGGGATGCCGAACGCGGCGCCGACGCCGAGGGTCGAGCTCATGATCGCGATCGACGGGATGACGCGCTCCGGCGGGAGCTCGTCGCGCAGGATGCTGATGCCGAGCGGTACGACGGCGACCGCCGCGCCCTGAAAACCGCGGCCGAGGATCAGTACCGGCAGCAGCGAGCTGATGGCGCAGAGCAGGGAGCCGAGGACCATCGATGCGAGCGCGATCAGCAGTACCTTGCGCTTGCCGTACATGTCACCGGCGCGACCGAGCAGCGGGGTGAAGACCGCGCCGGTCAGCAGGGTCACGGTGACCAGCCAGCTGACGTCGGCCGGCTTGCTGTGGGTCAGCGCGGGGAGCTGCGGCAGCAACGGCACGACGATCGTCTGCATGACCGCGACGAGCACTCCGCAGGAGGAGAGCACCGCGAGTACCAGGCGTGGGTGAGCAGCAGGACGGACGGTCAACTCGGAGGTCCTCACGGGCATTGGGGGTGAACGTT
Organism: Kribbella ginsengisoli; assembly: GCF_039537185.1. Classification (NCBI taxonomy): domain Bacteria; kingdom Bacillati; phylum Actinomycetota; class Actinomycetes; order Propionibacteriales; family Kribbellaceae; genus Kribbella; species Kribbella ginsengisoli. Next base: position 421,167 of record NZ_BAABAA010000002.1, read on the forward strand.
TGTTTACCCCCAATGCTAAACGATCGTTCACCTTTGCTGTCCGACGGCTCAAGTGGTCCAGTGGAATGAGTTGGAAGTGGACCAGTCGAATGGTCCGGCGGCGGATTAGCTTGGCGAGCATGACGAACAAACTGACGATGCTGCTCGACATCGTGCCGCCGATGGTCCCGGCCGGCGCCGAGGTCATGACGATCACCAACGAACTCCCACCCGGCGACGCCGGCGCGGCCCCGCACCGGCATTCCGGACCGGTCTTCGGCTACCTGCTCGAGGGCGAGATCCTGTTCGAACTGGAGGGCGAGGACCCGTACGTGATCAAGGCCGGCGAGGCGTTCTGGGAACCGGGTGGCGACGTCATCCACTACCAGGCCGCCAACAACCTCCCCGACCGCGAAAGCAAGTTCGTCGCGGTGATGATCGGCGTCCCCGGCGAACCGATGCTCACCTTCGTGGACGCCGAAGAACTGGAAGCGAGGCGGGATCGGCGCGGAGCGCCGCGGGATGGTTCGGGTGCCGAGCGAGCCGTTGGTGCGGAAGCTGCGGGGCACTGATGCGGGTGTTCTTGGCGGGGGCGACCGGGGCTGTTGGGCGGCTGCTTGTACCTGAGTTGGTGGCGGCGGGGCATCAGGTCACCGGGTTGATCCGGCGGCCGGAGGCTGCTGAGGGTCTGCGGAGCCAGGGTGCTGAATCGGTGCTCGCCGACATCTACGACGCAGCGGCGATCGCGGCTGCGGTTGCCGACGCTGCGCCTGAGGTGGTGATGCATCAGCTGACGGATCTGGCGAACCAGGACTACGCGGCCAACATGGAGATCCGCCGCACCGGCACCCGCAACCTGGTTGACGCAGCGGTCGCCGCCGGCGCGCGCAAGGTGATCGCGCAAAGCATCGCCTGGGCCTACGCCCCCGACGACGATGCGAGCGACGCCTTCACCAACTCCCCCGCCACCGCCACCGCGCCGGCTCCTGCAATCGAGGACACCCCGCTTGACCTTGGGGCTGAGGGGCCTCGGCGGTACACGGTTCAGGCGGTCAGGGTGTTGGAGGACATCGTGTCGGAGGCGCCTGAGTGGGTGGTGTTGCGGTACGGGCTGTTCTACGGTCCGGGCACCTGGTACGCGAAGGGCGCGTTGATGGACGACGCGGTTCGGATCGGCAAGCTGCTGCCGAACGCGGATGTCACCAGTTTCGTGCACATCGAGGATGCGGCGAGTGCGGCCGTACAGGCTCTTGAGTGGCCGACCGGGCCGGTCAACGTCGTTGATGACGAGCCGTCGGCGGGCAGTGTGTGGGTACCGGCGTTTGCGCGGTCGGTGGGGGCGCCGGAGCCGGCGCTGGTCGAGTCGGAGCGCACGCCGTGGGCGCGCGGGGCGGACAACCACTATGCCCGGAAGCACTTGAAGTGGATTCCGCGCTACCCGTCCTGGCGCGCGGGGTTCGTTGCCTGAAGCACCTTGGTGAGGCGGTCGAGCGCCGTCCGCCAAGCATGCGGTGGCGGAGTGGCGTAACCGAGGACGAGCGCGGCCGGCTGCGAGTCGTCCTCGGTGTGCCAGTAGCCCATCGTATGCAGGCCATGCACCGACAATCCGCCGTACTGCGCGACGTCGATCACCCTGCGCTCCTCCTCGGCCGATTCGAGTGGGAGCATCGCGTGCAGGCCGGCCGCGATGCCCTGGAGCGGATGGGGCCAGACGGTATTGACACGCTCGGCGAGCTCGGTCCGGCGACGGCGATACTCCAGCCGGACCTTGCGGATGTGCCGGTCGTAGTCGCCACGGGTGATCAGATCAGCCATCACCAGTTGCTCGATCGCGGACACACCCGAGCCAGTACTGGTCATTGCCTGCAGCAACGGCTTCCGTAGTACCGGCGGAACAACCAGCCAACCGAGCCGGACACCTGGCGCAAGAGCTTTGCTCGCGCAGCCGGCGAAGATCACCCGGTCGGGAGCAAGCGCCTGCATGGCCCCAACCGGCTGCTGGTCGTACCGGAACTCACCGTCGTAGTCGTCCTCGACAACGAACCCGTCCTTCGCCCACTCGACGAACTTCATCCGCCGCTCGGGAGCCAGCACCGCCCCTCGCGGATGCTGATGAGCCGGCGTCAACACAGCGACCTGCCCTCGTACGCCGTCGGGATCCGCCCCCGACGCGTCGACCGACAACGGGCTGACCTCCAACCCCGCCGCCGCAACCAACTTCCGATGCCGCGCCAGGCCCGGATTCTCCATGCTCACGCGATCCATCCCGAGCTCACGGAACGTCCGCGCCAACAAGGCCAGCCCATGCGAGTACCCGGCAGTGATCACCACATCCCCAGCCCCCGCACGCACTCCCCGAGCCCGCGACACGTAGTCGGCCACCGCGTTCCGTAGTACCAACAGCCCTTCCGGCGGCGCGTAATCAAAGCTCTCACTGGCGGACCCCGCCAACACCCGCCGCACCGCCCGCCCCCAAACCTCCCGGGGAAACGAACTGAGATCCGGCCGCCCAGCCTGCAAACTCAGAACCTCCAACCCCTTGGAATCCAACTGCTCACCATGAGGTGCGGCAAAGCCCGGCACCCTCCGGGCGACGGGGTTGTTGGTGGGGGCGGCGGTTACTGCTGCTACTTGGGTGCCGGCGCCTGGGCGGCCCACCAGCCAGCCTTCAGCGACCAGCTGTGAGTAGGCCTGGACCACGGTTCCCCGGGCGACTCCGAGGTCGCCGGCCAGTGAACGCGTTCCCGGCAACTTCACCCCCGCCGCCAGCCGTCCGGTACGAATCGCCTCACGAAGCGCCTGCTCCAGCGCACGCCCGACCGCCTGCGCCGGATCCAGCAACTCCAGATGCAGATCGAGTCCCCCGCCCGCCTTCGTCACAACCCCACCCTGGCATGCCCACACCTCCCCCGCCCCGGGGGTTCCCCGAGATGGAGGCTGACGCCGTCGACGCCTTGGCCAGTGTCACCGCCAGAGCGATTGCTTGCCGATGGCAACTACCGGACGCCGGCGCACACCCAACCTCAGCGGGAAACCGCATACCCCGGCGTGTCGACCCGCAGACAAAGGGTTACGCCTGCACGGCAATCCGCACCCGGAGGCACGGCGGCATGAGCGTGGCCGCAGTGGCGCAGTCGCACGGGCGCGGTGGCGGAGGCGGAGGCGGGGCGCACGGGCGCGGTGGCGGTGGCGGTGGCGCACGGGCGCGGCGGCAGGCTGGCGCGGTCGCGGCGGCATGGGCGCTCGGTCGCGGTGGCACGGGCGCGGTGGCGCGGGCGCGGGCGGGGTGGCGCTGGGGCGGGGTGGTGGGCCGGAGTGGGCCCAGGTCGGGGGCGGGGCTTGGCGAGTCGGGTCGGGTCGGGTCGGGGGAGGGTGTGCGAACGGGCCCGGGCGCTCTGGGGGAGGGAGCGCGCGGGCCCGTTCGGGGCGGTTCGGTGACGGGAGGGGGTCAGCGAACCGGGCCGGTGGTTAGTTCGATGGTCTTGGTGTGTTGGGTGCCGGACTGGTCGGTCCAGGAGACGGAGACCTTGTCGCCGGGGTGGTGGGCGTTGAGGGCGGTCGACAACGCGTCGGGTGAGTCGATCGTCTTGCCGTCGAAGCTGGTGATCACGTCGCCGGCCTCCAGGCCTGCCTCGGCCGCCTTACCGTTGGCGACGACGTCGTTGATGACCGCGCCGACGGTGCCGTTGGCGTTGGAGAGGACCGAGACACCGAGCATCGCGGAGCTTCCGATGTGGACGGTCGCGGATTCCTTGCCGGACTCGATCTGCTTGACGACGTCCATCGCCTGGTTGATCGGTACGGCGTACCCGGTGGTGGTCGCCTGGCCACCGTTCTGCCCCTGCCCGTCGCCCTGCCCGTCGCCCTGGCCCTGATCGCCTTGGCCGTTGCCGAAGCCCTGGCCGGGGAGACCGCCGCCGTCACCGAACGGCCCATTGCCGTCGCCGAAGGGGCCGTTGCCGTCGCCGGAGCTGTTGCCGTCGCCGTTGCCGGAGCCGTTCCCGTAGGCGGTCAGTGCGGCGATCGCAGTACTGGGTACCTTGCTGTTGTTGACGTTCGGGTTGTACCCGGTCTGCGAGTTGCCGCTGCCCGGGTTGCTGGTGCCGCCCGCGGTGTCGACGCCGATCACCTCGCCGGCCGAGTTGGCCAGCGGACCGCCGGAGTCACCAGGCTGGATGTTCGCGTCGGTCTGGATCAGCCCGGTGAGGTTCTCCGGATTGGCGCCGGACTCGTCGGTCGCGGTGATCGCCTGGTTCAGCGCGGTGACGGCGCCGGCCGCGTAGCTCGGCGTACCGCCCTTGCCGCCCGCGTTGCCGATGCCGACGACCTGGTCGCCGACCTTCACCTTGGACGAGTCGCCGATCTTCGCCGTCTCCAGCCCGGACGCGTCCTTCAGCTTCAGTACCGCGATGTCGTGCGCCGTGTCGTAGCCGACGACGGTGGCCTTGTACGTCTTGCCGTTGCCCTTGTCGACCACGCTGATCTCGGTCGCGCCGGCGATCACGTGGTGGTTGGTGAGGATCTCGCCGTCGGAGGTCAGCACGATGCCGGTACCGGCGGCGCGGGCGCCCTGGTAGCCGAGCACGGTGTTCACGTCGACCAGCCCGGGCGTCACCTTCGCCGCCACCGCCGACGGAGTCATCACCTGCGACATCGTGGAGCTGTTCGCGTTCGACTGCTGGTCGATGCCCCAGGCAACGGCTCCGGCCGCCACAACCGCCGCCAGCCCCAGCGCCCCGATCACCATCGGCAACCGCTTATGCTGCCGCTTAGGCGCCACCGCCTGCGGCCCCCACTGCGGCCCGTACGCCGGCGGCCCGTACTGCTGCCCGTACTGCGAAGGCCCAAACTGCCCATTGCCATAAGGCCCCTGCCCGTACGCCCCCGGACCAAACGGCCCTTGCCCGTAAGCCGCCTGCCCGTGAGGAGCGTTGCTCTGGGGAGCTTGGCCCTGGGGAGCTTGGCCGTACTGGGGTTGGCCCTGCGGGCCGTTGCCGAGATAGGCCGGACCGTAGTGTGGCTGCCCGTCCGGCACCCATCCCTGCTGCGGGTATCCCTGCCCTGGCTGGGGATTCGCCGAAGGCTGCGCCGGACCCGGTGTCTGCGCCTGCGGTGCGAGCGGCTCCTGCGGTGCGGCCTGCTGCAGCGGTGCGGGCTGCTGCTGCGCCGACCCACCGGCTGCCTCCGCGGCGCCTCCCGCCTGCACACCTTCCGCCTGCACACCTTCAGGCTGCACGCCTTCTGCCTGCACGCCGCCTGCCTGCGCCGACTGCTGGTTGTCCGGGTTCTGGTTTCCCGGTTCCTGCGGTCCTTCGGTGCTGTTCATGTCCCGTTGCCTCCTCAGCCCTTCCTGCCTGACAACGAGTAGACCTCGGCAGTCTGAGAACTCCATCGGCTGAACCGATGAATCACCTGAGAATCCGAAGTGACCTGGAACACCCCTGTGAACTACCGATGAAGAAGCAGTTCGACCGCCTTCACAACCGCCTGCCGGCGCACCGTCCGGGCCGGCTGAGCAGCCCTGTACTCCGGATTCATCGTCGACCAACTCGTCGCGATCGACTGGATCAACGACAGCAACGCGACCGGTGAGAAGTCCGCCGGTACCTCCCCCGCCGACTGCGCCTCCTTCAGCGCCCCCAACCGCTCAGCATTCACCGCAACCACCGCATCCAGCTGCGCACCCTGCGGCCGCTCCAGCCGGTACCACGTCGCCAGCCGCAGATGCCCCGGATTCCGCTCGAAGTAGTCGAAGACCCGGCCCGCGTACGTCGGCAGATCCTCCGCGTCGAACCCCACCTCCGCCAGATACAGCTCCACGTACGCCGTGAAGACCGCGTCGAACAGCCCGTCCTTGCTCCCGTAGTACGCGTACAGCATCGCCTTGTTGCACCCGGCGACCGTCGCGATCCGGTCCACCCGCGCCCCGGCGATCCCGCGCTCGGCGAACTCCTCGGTCGCCGCCACGAGGATCTGCCGCCGGGTCCGTTCCGCGTCTCTCTGCATGCCGTCCAGGGTAGCCAACCAACCGGTCAGTTGCATCTTGCCGTCAGGCGAGGTTTCATAGAACTATCCAACCAGTCAGTTACATTCTTACGGAGAGATCATGAGCAAGACCTGGCTCATCACCGGCAGCTCCCGCGGCCTCGGCCGCGAGCTCACCAAGGCAGTCCTCGCCGGCGGCGACCGCGTCGTCGCCACCGCCCGCAAGCCCGAACAGCTCGACGACCTCGTCGCGCGGTACGGCGATCAGATCCGCGCCGTCGCGCTCGACGTGACGGACGCCGAGGCGGCTCGGAGCGCGGTCCAGACGGCGATCGACGAGTTCGGTGGTCTGGATGTCGTCGCGAACAACGCCGGCTATGCGAACAGCGCGCCGATCGAGGAGACGCCCGACGAGGACTTCCGTGCGCAGCTCGAGACCAACCTGTTCGGCGTCGTGAACGTCACCAAGGCGGCACTCCCGTACTTCCGTACGCAGCGCGCCGGCCACTTCCTGCAGTTCTCGTCGATCGGCGGGCGGGTTGGTGGTACGCCGGGCATGGGTGCTTATCAGACTGCGAAGTTCGCCGTCGAGGGGTTCTCGGAGGTGCTCAGCAATGAGGTGAAGCCCTTCGGTGTGAAGGTGACGATCGTCGAGCCCGGCGCCTTCCGCACGGACTGGGGCGGTTCGTCGATGACGATCGCTGCTGTCGGGGCCGACTACGAGTCAACGGTCGGCGAGCTCAACCGCTACCGCCTCAAGGTAGACGGCCAACAACCCGGCGATCCCGCCAAGGCGGCCGCAGCCATCATCACCGTCGTCGCGCTCGACGAGCCGCCGCTTCGCCTGTTGCTCGGCAAAGACGCATTGGAGCACGCCGACCGCGCCTCCCGTTCCCGCGCCGAAGAAGCCGCCCACTGGGCCCACCTCACCACCTCAACCGACTACGAATAAGACTCCCGCCGATCATGCCGCCCCAGGAGTTGCCGATCATGTGGGTGCGGTCGATGGTCAGGGGCGTCGAGGATCTGGACGATCACCGTGTCGACGTAGCGGTCCACCATCAGTGTCCTACTTCCGTACGGCGGCGACGGCGTCCGCGAGCAGGTCGATGCCTTCAGCAACATCTGAGGCGGTCAGGCTGCCGTAGCCGAAGACCAGACCGTCAGGACCGGGGTTCTGCACCCAGTACGGCCTGAGCCCATAGACCCCGACGCCGCGTTCGCGTGCGGCCTGCGTCACGTCGCGCTCGGTCAGGTCCGGCGGCAGCCAGGTCAGCACGTGCAGCCCGGCCGACACCCCGACCGGTCGCAGATCCGGCACCCGTGAAGCCAACTGCCCGACGAGCAGATCACGCAACGCCCGGTACCGCGGCCGCATCCGCCGCAGATGCCGGTCGAACTCACCCCGCGCCACGAAGTCCGCGAACGTCAACTGGTCCAGCACCGACGACCCACGATCGTCCACGAACTTCGCCGCCGCCATCGGTTCCACCAACCACTCCGGCAGGATCAACCACCCCAGCCGCAACCCCGGCGCCAGCGTCTTGCTCGCCGTCCCCGCATACGCCACCCGCTCCGGCGCGAGCCCCTGCATCGCCCCGATCGGCTCCCGGTCGTACCGGTACTCCGCGTCGTAATCGTCCTCGATGATCAAGGCTTCCCGCCGCGTCGCCCACTCGATCAGCGCGGCCCGCGTCGCGGCCGACGTCACCGCCCCGGTCGGAAACTGATGCGCCGCCGTCACCAGTACGACGTCCGCCCCCGACCGCTCAAGCGCCTCGACGTCCAACCCAGCCTCCAGCACCGGTACGCCGACAGCCTCCAACCCAGCCGCGGCCGCCACCCCGCGAAGCTCGTCATCGGACGGATCCTCAACCGCCAACCGCTTGTACCCAGCGGCGGCGAGCACCTGGAGCAACAACCGCGATCCCTGTGCAAACCCGTTGCAAACAAGCATGTTCTCCGCCTGCGCCGACGTCCCGCGAACCCGGTTGAGGTAATCGGCCATCGCCTCCCGCAACTCGATCGCCCCTTGCCCGTCCAGATAGGCCAGCGCCCGATGCGGCGTCTCGTTCAGCACCCTCCGAACCGACCGCAACCAAGCCGCCCGCGGAAACTGCGTCACATCAGGCCGGCTGTACCGAAAGTCGATCCGCGGCGGCCCAACGATCTGTTGTGTAGCGATGGTTGTCAGCTTCGCTGTAGAGCCAGGAACAGCGGCCGGGGCAACCTGTGTGTACCCACCTGCCCGGCTGACCAGATACCCCTCGGCGACCAGTTGCTGGTACGCCTCGACCACCACTCCCCGCGACAACCCAAGGTCTGCGGCGAGCGCTCGCGTCGCCGGCATCACCGTATCGGCGCGGAGCAACCCCTGCCGGATCCGCTCCCGGATCCCGCTCTCCAACTGTTGATGTAGCGGCACGGAACCATCCCGGCGCAGCTCGACCAGCAGCTCCCCGGCCCCCGAATTGGTCCTGGATCGGCTCATACAACTGGACCTTATCCGGGTACCGCTTCGCTGTCAGGGTGGAGACAACAGCAAATTCCAGCCAGAGGAGCAGCACGATGACCGCCACCGACACCCTGACCTTGCTGCACCCCGGCGACACCGGGTACGACGAGGCGCGCACCGTCTGGAACGCCATGGTCGACCGCTACCCGGCCGCGATCGCCCGCTGCCGTAGCACCGCCGAAGTCGCCGCCGCCGTCCGTTACGCCCGGGCCAACGAGCTCGAGATCGCCGTGCGCTGCGGTGGGCACAACATCGCCGGCCTCGCGGTCCCCGAAGGCGGCCTGATGATCGACCTCACCCCGATGGCCGAGGTCGACGTCGACCCGGACGCCAAGGTCGCCCGGGTCCAGGGCGGCGCGCTGCTCGGCGAGCTCGACCGTGCCGCCCAGAAGTACGGACTCGCCACGACGGCCGGCAACGTCTCGCACACCGGCGTCGGCGGGCTCACCCTTGGCGGCGGCATGGGCTGGCTGGCACGGCAGTACGGACTCGCTTGCGACAACGTCCTCTCCTACGAACTGGTCACCGCCGACGGCGATGTCGTCACGGCGTCGGCGACGGAGAACCCGCAACTGTTCTGGGGCCTGCGCGGTGGCGGCGGCAACTTCGGCATCGTCACCGAGTTCGTCTTCCGGCTGCACCAGATCGGCACCCGCGCGCTCGTCGCCGACTTCACCTACCCCACCGCCGAGGCCTTCGAAATCCTGCAGGCCTGGCGCGACCTGAACGCCACCGCCCCGCGCCAAGCAACCTTCACGGCGAGCATCAACGGCGACCGGGTCACCGTCGGCTTCGTCTGGGTCGGCGCCCCCGGCAACCCCGACGCACTGCTCGACGCCTTCCGGGCAATGGGCAACGCCACGAGCGAGTCCGTCGAGGAGATGTCCTACCTGACCCTGCAGACCCGCGACGACAACGTCCAGGGTCACCGCTTCCGCCGCTACTGGAAGGGCCACTACTTCAAGAGTCTGCCCGACGAGGCGATCCGCGCTCTGCTCCGCAACCCCGGCATCGGCGCGAGCCTGCAGGCCTACGGCGGCGCGATCTCCGAAGTACCGGACGAGGACGCGGCCTTCAGCCACCGCGACACCCTCTTCGAGTTCGTCACCGCCACGCGCTGGGAGGACGCCAAGGATGACGACGAGCGCATCGCCACCATTCGCGCGTACGCCGCCACCATCGACCAGTACGCCGGTGGCGCCTACCTCAACACCTTGAACGGCGAGACCGTCAACCGCGCCTTCCCGCCCGCCAAGCTGGCCCGCCTGACCATGCTGAAGACCATCTGGGACCAGGCGAACATCTTCCACCTGAACCAGAACATCAAGCCGGCCTGACGGTTGCCGCGGTCAGCCGAGCGGCGAGCAGGTGTGAGCGCTCGATGAGTTCTGACGGCTCCAGGATCGTGAAGTCGTAGCCGAGGGAGCCGGTGTGCATCAGGAGGTCGTCGAGGGAGTTCGAGCCGACCTTGAGCAGGCAACTGCTGTCGTCGATCGACTCGACTGCGCCGACGGTGCTGGGGATTCGGTCGGCGATCTGCTCGGCGGGGGCCTGGATGACGAATTCGGCCTGGTAGCGGTAGCCGCCTGAGGCCACGCCCTGCATTGTGCGGTCGAGTTCGGGGGCGTCGCGTGGGGTGAAGCGGGGACCGGTGGGGATGCGCGGCTCGAGGCGGTCGAGGCGGAAGGTCCGCCAGTCGTCGCGGTCCAGGTCCCAGGCGACCAGGTACCACCTTCGCCCGGTGTGGACGAGTCGGTGCGGTTCCGTAGTACGGACTGTGGAGGTGCCGTCGTGGCTGCGGTAGTCGAAGCGGAGGCGTTGATGGTCGCGGGCGGCAGTCGCGACCGCCATCACCACCTCGGGTGAGACGGCGGCGCCGACCGATGGGGCGACGGCGACCGATTGCAGGAGTCGCACTCGGTGGCGCAGGCGCGACGGCAGGACCTGTTCGAGCTTGGTCAGTGCGCGGACCGACGACTCCTCGATGCCCGCCACGCTTCCGGTCGCGGCCGCGCGCAACCCGATGGCGACGGCGACCGCTTCCTCGTCGTCGAGCAGGAGGGGTGGCAGGGCGGCTCCGGCGCCGAGCCGGTAGCCGGCGACTCCCGGTACGGCGTCGACCGGGTAGCCGAGGTTGCGGAGCTTGTCGACGTCGCGGCGGACGGTCCGTACGCCGACGCCCAGCTCCTCGGCGAGCGCAGTACCGCTCCAGTCGCGCGGGGACTGCAGCAAGGAGAGCAGCTTGAGGAGGCGTGCCGAGGTTTCCAACATGTTCTGAAGTCTGTCATCCAGCTAGGACACAGGCTGACCTAACTGGGTGAGAGAGTCGGAGACATGAAGCCTTTCACCATCGACATCCCGCAGAGTGCCCTCGACGACCTCAAGTACCGGCTCGACCACAGCCGGCTGCCCGCGCCGCTGCCCGGTGACGGCTGGGACACCGGCGTACCGGTCAGTTGGCTGAGTGAGCTGGTCGAGTACTGGCGGACCGAGTACGACTGGCGCGCGGCGGAGAAGCAGCTGAACAGCTTCCCGCAGTACACGACCGAGATCGACGGTCAACTGATCCACTTCCTGCACGTGAAGTCGCCCAACCCGGACGCCTTGCCGTTGGTACTCACCCACGGCTGGCCGGGTTCGATCGCCGAGTTCCTGGACATCATCGGGCCGCTGACCGATCCCGAGGCTCATGGTGGCGACGCAGCGGATGCCTTTCATCTGGTGATTCCGTCGCTGCCGGGGTTCGGGTTCTCGGGGCCGGTGCACGAGAGCGGCTGGACCCGGGCCGGGATCGGGCGGGCCTGGGCGAAGTTGATGGCCGAGCTCGGGTACGAGCGGTACGGCGTACAGGGTGGTGACATCGGTGGGGCGGTCTCGCCGGAGGTCGCCCGATCGGCGCCCGAGCATGTCGTCGGCGTTCACACGAATGGTGGGCCGAACCTGCCGCCGATGCAGATGTCGGCGGAGGAGCTCGCGACGCTGACTCCGCTGGAGCAGGATCGGATGGCGCGGATCCAGGCGTTCCAGCGCGAGGAGTTCGGCTACATCCAGATCCAGATGACCCGGCCGCAGACGATCGGGTACGGACTGGTCGACTCACCGGTCGGGCAGCTCGCCTGGATCATGGACAAGTTCCGCGAGTGGACGCATCCGCGCAGCGCGCTGCCGGACACGATCATCGACCGGGACCGGCTGCTGACCAACGTGATGATCTACTGGCTGACCGGTACGGCGAGCTCGGCGGCGTACGTCGGGTACGCGCAGAACTCGTGGGGCGAGCAGCCGGTCAATTCCGGCGTACCGACGGCCGTGCTCGCTTTTGCGCACGACGTCTGCATCCGGAAGTACTGCGAACCCACCAACAACATCACGCGCTGGACCGACGTGGACCGCGGTGGGCACTTCGCGGCGCTGGAGGAGCCGGAGATCCTGGTCGGCGACGTCCGTGAGTTCTTCCGCGACCTGCGGTGAGATTCTTCAGCTAGGCCGCTGGATCCGGATTGATGCCGAGGGCACGCAGAATGTACGTGCCCTCGGCAAGCTGTTGCAGTCCTCTGCGCTCGTCGCCCAGAGCCAGCGCGGCCCGGCCGAGCGCGAGGTGGCTGTAGCCCTGCGACATCCAGTCCCCGAGCCGGACCGCCATCGCGAGCGCGACCTTCTCCCTGGCCAGCACCGCCAGCCAGTCGACGGGCCCAGTTTCGACCCGGTTCTCCAGAACACTCAGTGACACAGCTGAAGCTTAGAGCCACGGCATCTCGATCACTTCACGGCCGCCGCTCGACGGCGGCGGCCGCGGTGCTGTTGCTACTGGCGCTCGAGGATGACGATCGGGATCACCCGGTCGGTCTTCTTGGTGTATTCGTTGTAGTCCGGCCAGACCTCGGCCATCTTCGGCCAGATGGCGGCGCGCTCCTCGTCGGAGGCGATCCGTGCCTTGGCGGCGAACTTGTCGCCCTTGATCTGGACCTTCACGTTCGGGTCCGCCACGAGGTTGAAGTGCCAGCCCGGGTGCGCCTGCGCGCCACCGGCGGAGGAGACGACCGCGTAGCCACCGTCGACCTCACGGAAGATCAGTGCGTTCTTGCGCTCCTCGCCCGACTTCCGGCCGACCGTGGTCAGAATGAGGATCTCCGCGCCGTGGTCGCCGAAGTCGTATCCTTCGGCGCCATCAGTCGCTTCGTAGCGCTCGATGTGCTCTGCTCCGTACAGCATTCAGTTCTCCTTGCTCGCGCGGGTAATAGAACTTAGAACCATCATCCGGCACCGGTTGTTCCCGGTCAGCCACCGGGGGTCAGCAGGCGGATCAGCGGCGGGCCGGTACCGGCGTACGGGCCAGGTCCGTGGCGACGACGATCTCGCCGTCGAACTCCTCGGCCGCCTCCGCGTGGAAGGGGGTGAGATCGGTGTACCGCTGAGAGAAATGGGTGAGCACGAGCTTCCGTACGCCGCACTCCTGCGCGACCCGGGCCGCTTGGCGCGCGGTCAGGTGGCCGAAGTTCCTGGCCAGCTGGGCCTCCGACGACAGGTAGGTCGACTCGATCACCAGCAGGTCGGCCCGGTCGGCGAGCCGGAAGACGCCGTCGCAGAGTCGGGTGTCCATCACGAACGCGAACCGCTGACCGGCACGGGGTTCACTCACTTGCTCGATGGTGACCGTGCGGCCGTCGACGACCAGCGATCCGGCCTGTTGAAGACGGCCTACGGCGGGTCCACTTACGCCGTACCGGCTGAGCTCCTCGGGCAGCATCCGGCGACCGTCGGGCTCGATCAGCTGGTAACCGAAGGACTCGACGGGGTGCTCCAGCCTGCGCGCCCAGAGTTGGCCGAAGCTGCCGACGGAGAGCAACCCGTCCTCCTCCACCGGCTCCTCCCGCAATTCGGCCCGCTCGTAGAACGAAGCGGCGTACCGGAGCCGGGTGAAGTACTCCTGCCCGGACTGCGGGTAGTGCGCGTGGACGGGGTGCTGCACGTCGTCGAGCGACAACCGCTGGATGACACCCGGTACGCCGAGGCAGTGGTCGCCGTGGAAGTGGGTGACGCAGAGTCGCGTGATGGCGGTCGCGGGCACACCGGCGTACAGCATCTGCCGTTGCGTACCCTCGCCCGGATCGAACAGGAAGCCTTCGGAGTCCCAGCGCAGGAAGTAGCCGTTCTGGTTCCGCTCCCGCGACGCCACCTGACTACTGGTGCCCAGCACAACCAGTTCTCGCACTTGGTCAGGCTAGTGCCTTGATGAGCGTTGTCGAGGAGATATTTCCGCCGCAACTGACGACGGCTACTCGTTTGCCTTGGAGTTGGTGCTGTCGGGCTTTGGCGGCTGCGAAGGCCATCGCGGCTGAGCCTTCGACGAGCTGATGCTCGGTGTCGATCACCATTCTCAGGGCGTTCTTGATCGCGTCCTCGCTGACCAGGACCCAGTCGTCGACCAGCCGGCTGCAGAGGTCGAAGGTGATGCTGCCCGGTTCGACGCTGCCCGCCGTACCGTCCGAGAGTGTTTCCCCGCCCTCGATCGCGATGATCTGGCCGGCCGCGACCGACGCTGCCATTGCTGCGTCGACCTCGGGCGAGGCGCCGTAGACCTTGATGCCGGGCAGGTGCTTCTTGAGCACTGCCGCGACGCCGCTGACCAGGCCGCCGCCACCGACCGCTACCACTACCGCGTCAATTGGCTTGTCTGCTATCTGTTGGAGGATTTCCAGCGCCGCCGTGCCTTGGCCTGCGATGATGTCCGGGTCGTTGTAGGGCGAGACGTAGGTCAGGTCGTGCTCTGCCGCGTAGGCGCGAGCCTTCGGTTCGAGTACGCCGGAATCGTTGCCTTCGGCCCGGATTTCCAGACCGAACCGCTTGAGCGCGCCGACCTTGCTGGGCGACGCGTTCTCCGGCAGATACACGATCCCGCGACCACCGAGCGCCGCCAGCGCGTTCCCGACACCGAGCGCGTGATTACCGGTCGACGCGGTCACCACCCCACGCTCCCGCTGCTCATCGGTCAGCGTGAGGATCTTCGCCATCGACCCCCGCGCCTTGAACGACCCGGTCCGCTGCCGATGCTCACTCTTCACCAGCACCTCGGCGCCGAGCTCGTCACTGAACGCGTCGAAGGTGACCAGCGGGGTGGGCGGCAGATGCTCGCGCAGCCTCGGCGCGAACTCCTCGGCCTTCGCCGCGATCTCGGCGGGGGACGGCGCCTGAGTCATCCGGATCTCCTCACATCAGCGGGGGTACGTCGGAACTCTCGCCACGCTATCCGGCTCGGCCCAGCCGCCGCTCGCCCGGCCGGGGACACGGCTTCGGGGGAAACTGTCGGTGGGGTCGGCGAGGGTGGAGCGATGACTGGTTCATTGCGTATCGGACTCGTGTTCCCTCCGTCTTTGCCGCCGGAGACGCTCCGGTCGGTCGCGGTGTCGGTCGACGCCGCCGGGCTGGACGACTTCTGGGTGTCAGAGGACTGCTTCAAGGAGAGCGCCGTCGCCAGCGCAGTGGTCGCCTTGGCTGCCACTGAGCGGGTGCGAGTGGGGATCGCGCTCCTACCGGTGGCGCTGCGCTCGGTGGCTCAGGCGGCAATGGAGTTGGCGACGATCGACCGACTGTTCCCCGGGCGGTTCGTGGGCGGGATCGGGCACGGCGTACAGATGTGGATGGGGCAATCCGGCGTACAGGCCGACGCGCCCCTGACCTTGCTGCGGGAGTTTGCTCTTGCGTTGCGGCGATTGCTGGATGGCGAGTCCGTGACGGTGTCGGGGCGGTACGTGAATCTGAGTGAAGTGGAGCTGGCGTATCCCCCGCTGCAACCGCCACCGCTGCTGATCGGCGCCGCCGGCCCCCGCTCCCTCGCCTCCGCAGGCGAACTAGGCACCGGCACCCTCCTCTCCCTCGGCCTACCGCCCACCGCTGTGAAGGAGTCAGCCGAAATCACCCTGGCCGCAGCGGACGGCCGACCGCATGAGGTGTTCGCCAGCCTGCCCGTTGCAACAGGGCCGGACGCGCGTGCCCGGGTGGATGCCGAGCTGGCGAACTACGGCATCCCCGGCGGCCCCGACACAGGCGCGGCCGGCTCCCCGACCGCCATCGCCGACCGCTTCCTGGAACTGGCCGCCGCCGGCGCAACCGGTATCTCCATCCAACCCTGCGCCGACGAACCCGACATCGCCGCCTTCGCCCGCTTCATCGCCGAGGAGGTCAGACCACTCCTCGGCTGACCTTGCCGCCGCCGCGCCGGGATAGGCGAGAATGCGGGGACTGTCGGTTCGACTCGAGGTGGTGCGCAGTGGGCAGTGATCCGCTTTGGACCGGCTACCGATACCGAGCCGTGGACGACGACGGCTGGCTGACCTTCTGGCGCCTGGACCCTCGCGACCAGCCCTTCGAACTCCACGACTGGCTAGGCCGCCCAGACCGCCCCGGCCACCGCCTCTGGCTACGCGCCGCCACACCCGCCGGAGTACGAGCCTCCTGGCGTACGACGGCAACCTCCGTAACCCTGGAGATCCGCAACACCCCCACCATCTACGCGGAGTCCGCCCCTGTCGACTTCCTCCTCAACGGCGAGCTCCACTACCGCCAACCCTTGGACTTCGGCGAACAACAAATCACCGTCCCCCTCCCCGGCTCGGGCGATCTCGAGATCTGGCTACCGCAGGCCGGCGCCATCAGCGTACGAACCGTCTCCTTCACCGGGGAAGCCGAACCACTCCCACCAACTGGCCCCCGCTGGATCACCTACGGCAGCTCCATCACCCAATGCACCGGCGCGAACGGCCCTTCCGAAACCTGGCCCGCCCTGGTAGCCCGCCAACACGGCTGGGACCTGGTCTCCCTAGGCCTAGCCGGCGAATGCCACCTGGACCCCATCGCCGCCCGCACCATCCGCGACACCCCAGCCCGCCTGATCTCCCTCTGCCTAGGCATCAACATCTACGGCGGCGAAACCTACAACGGCCGAACCCTCCCCGGCCAGGTAGAAGCCTTCCTCCGCACAGTCCGAGACGGCCACCCCCACACCCCCATGGTCGTCATCACTCCCCTGGTAGCCCCCACCCTCGAAGGCAAACCCAACGCCGTAGGCCTAACCCTCGACGACATCCGAGCCTGCGTATCCCTAGGCGCCCGCACCCTCGCCGACCCCGACCTCCATTTGGTCGACGGCCGCACCATCCTCACCCCCGAAGAAGCCCGAACCCTGTACGCCGACGATGTCCACCCCACCCCCGATGGCTACCACCTGATAGCGACCCGCCTGGCCCCACTCCTGACCCTCCCGCTCTGACCACCCGGCGATGGCTGCTGACGGAGATAATGCGGGCATGGCTGGGGACGAGTACAGAATTCTGCGCGACCAGAGGGACGCGCCGGATCGGGTGCCGCGGGTGGAGTTGCCGATGGGTTTCGAGGTGTTGCGGGCGGCCGACGTACTCGAGGAACTGTTCACGACGGAGAGCCGGTTGGACGCGGTCGCGCTGGTGGTCGGAGATGAGGTGGTCGGCGGTACGAGCCGAGATCACGTCTTGGTGCCGGTCGAGGAGGAGCGTTCGGTCGGTACCGGTGACGGAGCGACCCTGCCGGGCTACTCGGCGACGTACGAGTTGCTGAAGTTCGTCTGTGCGGAGTGCGGGCGGGTGACGTACCGGCTTCAGGTCGATCCGCGGGACGAGCCGCGGTGCGTGGACGGACACGGAGCATTGGAGCTGGAGCGATGAACCTGGACGCCGCGGCCAAGCCCTTGGGGGACGTGTTCGGCGGCAGATTCGGGCTCGTGAACTACCTTCCGTTCTATGGCGCCGCCTTGTTCCTGTTGGTGGTGATCTGGGCCGGCGCACCAGGTGAGTTGCGGTTCGGTCGGGCCTGGTCCATCGCCGGTGGGCTCGGGCTGGGCGAAGTACTGCTGCTGACCGTTGCGCTCACCGTGATCGGGGCAGCGACGCAGCCCTTGCAGTTGGGGTTGGTCCGACTGGTGGAGGGATACTGGCCGCGGCGGCTCGACCGGCTCGGTGGCCGGCTGCGGAGGCGGCACGAGGAGCGCCGGGAGGCGATGGTCAGGGCTGCCGCGTTGCCGGAGCGGCCCGAGGCTCTCACCCAGGACGAGCTCAATCGGATCGGAATCGCCGCGACCACGTTGGCCAAGCGTTACCCGGCGAAGGACGCCGTCCGGGCGACGGCGTTCGGCAACGCGTTGGCGGCAGCCGAGGCGTGCGCCGGAGCACGGTTCGGGTGGGATGCGGTGGTTGCCTGGCCACGGCTTTACCCGGTGCTCGGTGAGCGGGTCCGTGAGATCGTCGACGACCGGCGCAACACGATGGACTTCTCAGTGCGACTGTGTGCGGTCTCGCTGGTGACCGGTGCGGCTGGGCTGGTGCTGCTGCTCAGCTCAGGATGGTGGCTCTTCCTGGCGCTGGTGCCGGTCGCCATCGGCCTGTTGGCCTACCGCGGCGCTGTGGAGTCGGCGATGGCGTACGGCGAAGCGATCGAGGCAGCGTTCGATCTGCACCGGTTCGACCTGCTCGCCGCACTGCACCTGCCATTGCCCGCCGATCAGGAAGCAGAACGGAAGCTGGCCGCCGAACTGTGCGCGTCCTGGCGACAGGGCGCGACCGTGTCGACCGCGTACGAGCATCAAGGACCGAAGTGAACGTGCGATGCCCACCGCATCGGGTCGTCCGGGAAGCGGCGGCGCACGGTCGCAACGGCGGCATGCAGAGCTGACGCCGGGCCGACCGCCGGTACGGCGTCGTACACCTCGGCCACGAGGTCGACTGACCGGGCATCGCTGACCGGCCAGACGGTTCCGATGACCTGCGGGCAGCCTGCGAGGAAGAGCGCACCTGCAAGGTGCAGAGACTCATCCGGAACGCCGACGTCGCCACGGGCGGTCTCGCAGGCAGACAGGAAGGCGAACCTCGGCACGACCCCGATCCGGATGAGCTCGACGACCGTGAGCGGATCGTCAGCCAGGATGAGCCGCCCATCGGACGGTACGTCGGCGTCCTGCCTGCCGTGGCAGGCGAAATGCACGACGTCGGCCTGCTCCATCGCCGCCACCACCTCCCGCCAGGTTGCGTCCGGCCCGGACAGCACCCGAGGTGCCGGCAACCGGCCCGCGGCCACCTCGCTCTCCCGCTCGGCATGCGGGAGAGCCGACAGGCCCGGCGTCTCGGGCATCGCCACGATCAACGCGGACCGCCACTCCCGGACCAGGCGGCCCCGCGCGGCGACCAGCGCCGTCAGCGTCGGGGTGTACGACGAGATCACCCGATCTGGGACCTCGCCCGCCGCGTGCAGTGGGAGCGCCATCATCGGCCCCGTCAAACACCACCACAGCCGGCCTACCCGCGTCGGCTCCAACGCCGCCAGCACCGGCCCGGCAATCGTCTCCCACAGCCAGTCACAGGTCTGCAGCACGACGACCCGCGACCTCAGCCGGCCGGGCTCGCGGATCGCACAGTCGAAATCCTCCGCGTGCCGGGTCACCTCGGGCAGATCGATGGCAGGCAGTGGTACCACGGTGAGACCTGTATCGGTCACGATCAATGCATCGCACCGGTAGCGGCTCACGTTGACCACGACGACCGGTCCGTCGACCGCCACGTCGCGAATTTCCCCGTACCTCGATCCGCCGGCGGCCCGCAGGCGCGCAGTCAGTTCGTCCCAGCGCCGAGCGAGTTCGCGGCGTCGCGGGCCGGCCCAGTACTCCCGTCTGTCGGTCAGCCCGTTCAGCTGGTCATGCAGTTCCGCGAGTTCGGGGTCCGCCTCGGCGCCCGGAGACATCAGCAGTACGCCGCGACCGGTCTCCAGGAGCTCGATCGCCAACTCCGGTCGGCCTTGGTTCAGAGCGGCAGCCGCGGCCTGGGACGGCAACCCGGCCAGCTCGGCGAGCAGCCGACGTCGCTCCCGGTGCTCGAGACCGCGCCAAACCAGCTCAGGCAGTAGCCCGACCGCCGCGCTGAAGCCCTCGAGCGCCGTGCTCCAGTCGCCCAGGTCGGCCGCCAGCTCACCCCACAGCTTCGCGATCTGGGCCCGGAGGAAGGTCGGGACAGCACTGTCGGCGACGACGTCCCGGCTATGGCCGATGGCTGCCCGAGCGGCCTCGTGGTCGCCGTTGGTTCGGAACTCACGTACTCGGACGCCGGCGAGACCGATCACATACCGGTGGAGCTGTGGGTCGTCGGCGGCTGCTGTGTCCAGCGACTCGCGACAGGCCCGCTCGGCCTCGGCCAGGTCCGCGGGATCGAGGCTCACGTCGTACCTGGCGAGCAGGCTGGTGGCCAGCAAGCTCAGCGAACGCGGGCGGCCCGAGTGGTCCCGGGAGAGCGCGCTGACCGATTCCTCTGCCGCACTGATGACCCGATCCAGCTCAGCCTGGCCGGTACCGGGAGATGGTTGGGCTCTCAGGTACGCGGTGACGTAGTTGTGCAGGTAGACCACTCGATCCGGATGGCCGGTATCGACGGCGTCCAAGCCTCTCCGCGCGACCGCGATCGCCTCGGCGGCCAACTGCTGATCGTCGGCGTCCTTGAGGGACTGGCCGAGCTCGAGGCCGTAGTCGGCCAGCCGCTCGATGCGGTCCCGTCCGCTGTCGGTGTTCGGATCGGCCGCCATCGCACCGTAGTAGATCGCGTTGTACAGGTCGGACCGCTCGCCGAAACGGGCGAACCGGCGTTGGTGCGCGAGGCCGAGGTCGCGCGCACCCTCACGATGGCGTGCGCTGTCCTCGTAGAGCAGGTCGAGGGCGCCGCGGTACAGCAGGATCGCGGAGTCCAGGTCTTCGGCATTGTTGCGCCACTCATACCTCCGCAACAGCACCCGGGCGAGTTGCTGCATCCGGCTCGGGCTCTGCCCGGCCCGCACTGCCTGTTCCGCCGCGTCGTACGCGTCGTCCAGGTCAGCCACGCTGCCGGTGCGGTCCAGACGCGAGATGAGGGCCGCCGAGAGGTTCACCCGCGGCCCCGGTTGCTGGTCCGGTGGCGCGAAGCGAATCGCGATGTGCGCGATCTCGACGGCCTCGTCCAGCCGTGTCAGGTCCCCTGTGGCCAGGGCAAGGTCGCGCAACGCGACGGCGCGTCCCTCGAGGTACATCCATCGGCGCTCATTGTTCGGTGCGGCTCGTTGGGTGGCCTGGAAGAAGGCCGCGACGCTCTCGGCCAGATCGTGGGCGCTGGATTGCTGCACACCACGGGCCAGCAGTGCACGGCCGAGGACGTAGGACGCCTCCGCCTCGAGCGCCGGGTACGGGTCGGCCAGGACCTGCGCGGTTCGGCCGGCCTCGATCGCCGCGTCGATGTCGGCCGGCACACCGAAACGTTCGAACCGGGTGCGGAGGACCACTGCGATGTTCGCCGCCATCTGGCTGCGGTCAGCAGGATCGGGCTTGATCGCTGCGATCTCCGAGAACAGGGCTTCGGCGACGTCGAGCCCCAGGCGCCGGGCACGCGGCTCTTCCATGAACATCGCGGCGACCGTACCGGCTAGTTCGTCCGCCTCTTCGAGGCTGCGATGGAGGTACAGACGAGGAACGAGGTTGGCGGCAGCAGCATCTGGGCCGTGCTCCGCGGCAAACGGCAAAAGCTCCTCGACCAGCTCGGCGGCGGTGGCGTCGACGGCCCAGCGAGCGTCACGTTCCGCACCGGCGTCCTCGTTGTGCGTCTCTGGCGGCGGCTCGCGGTTGAGCATCGGGTCATACGCTTCCCAGGTCAACTCGCCGCGACTCGCCAGACCGTCGAACTCCAAGGCGATCCCCCGGTCGACGTCATCAGCTCCGGCCTCGTACCGGCACCAGTAGTACTCCGCGATCGCCTTCGCCAGCTCGACGTCCACCCCAGAAGTCCACACAGGAAGGGCGAAGTCACTCCGGAGAACGTCGCCCATCGCGTCCTGCACCCGGCCGTCGACCTCCTCGGACAACAGCTCGCCCGGGTCTTGCGACCGCTCGTACCGGGAGATGACCCCGCGGATGAACCGCAGCGAGCGATCACGACCGCTCCTCGATCTCCGCCCCCGACGCCCGACCACACGGCAAGTATGTCGGCCCACTGCCGAGCCGGGGAATGGCCAGCGACCGGCTAGCTCAGTTTCTTGGTGAGGGCGGCCAACGTGCTGGCGACTCGGGCCCGGTTGCCGATGGCGACGTACAGGTCGTAGGTAAGGCGGTCACCGGCGTTGAGGGCAGTGGTGGTCTGGTAGGTGACCTGCAGGTTCGCTTCGCCGAGCATGGCGTTGTACGGGGCGGGTGGGCGGGTTTGGGCATAGTAGTAGGCACCGGCCTCGCGGGCCGCGGGTGGGAGGAGCATGCCCAGGCAGTAGCCGCCGTCTGCGGTGCAGCGCATCAATGGCAGGTTGCTTGCGTACGACTCGGGTGCTCGCTTGACCAGCTTGTTGGTAGCTGGGTCGTACGAGTAGACGTTTACGAAGTCGCGTTGCAGGTAGGCGACCAGCACGCCGTCGAAGTTGTCCTGCACCGTGTCCTCGGAGGTGAGGTCGGCCGACAGACGGATCACGTTGGTGGCGAGGCCGTGGTCGGGTGCCAGGGCGACTCGAGTCCGCAGCCAGTACGGCGACAAGCCTTGCGTGTACGGCGATCTGGCCGGCTGCAGGTCGGCGCCGTGGCAGCCGTCGTAGCCGGCGTGCTGGTCGGCCCAGGTCATGTACATGGCCGGCCGCTGCTCGGTACGGATCGTCGCCGCGCCCTCGTGCTCGAAGGTGTACAACGCGCTCGTACTCGACTTCGCATGGAACGGCGGCGCCTGCCCGTCGGAATCGATCCGCGCCCCGGCCTGCGTCGGGTTGTAGCACTCACTCGCCTGCTTGCCGTTCCCCCACCCGTGGAAGGCGTACTGGAACGCCGACCCGTACCCACCACTGGCAATGAATTCCTTGCCATTCACAGAAACCGAAGCGACCGCCCCGGCCAACGCCGCCGACGACGTCACCGCCAACCGGTTGCGCCCATCAACCAAACTCGAAACGGTCACGTCGTCGAAGGCACGATCCCAGTTCTGCCGCGTCGCACAAGCAGCCCGATACGTCGACACGAAGTCGTAGTACGCCGGACTGCTCGCCGGCGGCGGAGTGCACCGACCATCCTGCGCCGCTACGGAATCCACCCGCGGCACACCACCCCAGCCATCGCCACCGCCCCAACAGCCACCACCACAACCGGCTTCCACCAACGCATCGAACACCCCTTCCCGAGACTCGCTTCAGGTTTCCTTGGTGAGGCTGGTACTACGTCGCGCGCCAGACCGCGGTGAGTGCGACGGCTCCGCGGGGGGTGGTGTGCAGGACGGTCGCGCCGTTCTTGTAGAGGTACGGCTTCCAGCCGCTCGGCTGGTGGCCGGCGGCGTACCAGCCGGTCTTGCTGGTGT
The DNA here is from genome assembly GCF_039537185.1 of Kribbella ginsengisoli. Classification (NCBI taxonomy): domain Bacteria; kingdom Bacillati; phylum Actinomycetota; class Actinomycetes; order Propionibacteriales; family Kribbellaceae; genus Kribbella; species Kribbella ginsengisoli. The sequence continues at coordinate 444,000 of NZ_BAABAA010000002.1, forward strand.
CCTTCGGGTTCTGGTACCGGGTCTTGTCGTCGAAGGATCGCTTCGCGGTCCAGCCGGCGAAGGTGTGGCCGGAGCGGGTGAAGGTGTTCTTCCGCAGCGCCGTCGACCGGCCGTAGAGCACCACGGTGGGTGACATCGATCCGGTGCCGCCCGCGGCGGCGTACGTCACCGTGAACTGGAAGTTCTCGAGGCGGTAGAGCCGGCCCGCGCCGATGTTGAACCCCAGGTAGTAGGTGCCGCGCTGGTGGGTGAGGTGTTCGCTCTCGGAGCCGGAGGTGTGCTCATAGGTGCGCACCAGCTTGAAGGACCAGTTGTAGACGAAGATGCGGTTGGTCTTCTGCGTGCCCTTGGGGCTGGTGATCACGTAGACGTAGCTCTGGTCGCAGTCGATACCTTGCCCGAGGCCGGTCATCGCCAGCTTCGCCGACTTCCCGGTCTCCTTGAACGCGCTGTTGTAGGCGTAGTACTGGTTCAGCGTGCCGCCGGCGTACCGGTTGCCGACCGCGTCGTAGCACAGGCCGGTCGTTGTGTGCGGCAACTGGATGGTCTTCTCGATCGCGAGCGTTCCCGGGTTGATGATCCGGACGGCCCGTGCCTGGGTGGCGCCCTGGACCGAATCGTCGTTGGTCCAGGCGGGGATCATCAACCGCTTGGTGTCGGCGTTGTAGGCGATGTCGTTGCCGTGGCCGAGCAGGTTCGTGTGGTGACCGGAGCGGATCCGGAAGGTCGCGATCTTGGTCGGCGTCGACGCGTACAGCTTGGTCTTGATCAGCTGGGTGGAGTCGTAGACCTTGGTGCCGGACTTGGCGTGCTCCGACACGACGCTGTACCAGTACGTGCCGTCGGTGACCCCGCCGTTGAGCGCCGTGTACTTCGCCGAGGTCGGTTTGGCGGTCCCTGCCGGCGTCGGCCCGGTAACCTTCGGCAAGGCAGCACTCGCGGTCACTGCGCCACCGATGGTGAGCGCGCTGACAGCGCCGAGCGCAACCACCGTCCGCGCCAGCCGTCCGTTCCCATACCAAGCAAACATGAAGTCCCCTTCGCCGGTGCAGCACTTCCCAGCGAAGCCGCACATGCCCGAACGATAAGGGCCGACGAAGGTCAACAGCAGTCAGTTTCTTTGTCGCGCGGGCCCGAGCCGGCGTGGGGAGTACTTCGCCCACGCCGGCTGTTCGGTCAGTTTTCTTTGGTGAGGCTGGTGCCTAGGGCTTGCCAGTCGAGGACGGGGGATGCGAGGTCTCGGATGGTGGCCAGTAGGCCTAGGCGGGCGGCCTTCAGGTCTGGGTCTTCGGCCATTACCAGGATTTCTTCGAAGAAGGTGGTGATGGGGGCTACCAGGGGCTGGGTGGCGGTGACGAAGTCGGCGAGGTTGGTGGGGGCGGTGCCTACCTTTTGGACGGCTTCGTGGAGGGCTACCTCGGCCGGTTCGGTGAGTTTGGTGGAGTCGTACGACGCGGTGACGTCGGCGGGGACGATGCGGCGGGCTCGCTGGAGGACGGCGACCAGGTTGGCGAAGTTGTCGTTGGTTACCTGGCGTTGTAGTTCGGCGAGGGTTTCGTCGGCTGCCGCGGGAGCCTCGGCCAACGGCAGTACAGCAGCGACCTGGAGGTGGTCGTCGCCGCGGTCGATCAGTTGCTGCTCGTAGCGGCGGACGGTGAAGTCCGCGGCGTCGGCCAGCACGGCATCGGACACCTCGATTCCCTGCGCGGTGATCTGGGCTGCAGCAGCGGCCAGACCGGTCGACAGGGTGATCGCCCGCAGCGAGGGGTGCTCGCGCAGGATGGCGACGACGCCGGCGGCGGCGCGGCGCAGGGCGAAGGGGTCGGAGCTGCCGGTGGGCTTGGCGCCGATGGCGAACAGGCCGGCCAGGAGGTCGAAGCGATCCGCCAACGCCAGCAGGGCGCCTGGGACAGTGGACGGGACCGGGTCGCCGGCGGAGCGTGGGAGTTCCATGTCGAAGAGAGCCTGAGCGACGGCTTCGGTTTCGCCGCTGCGGCGGGCGTACTCGCGAGCCATCGTGCCGGCCAGACTGGTCAGTTCGACGACCATCTGCGAGCCGAGGTCGAACTTGGCCAGCTCCGCAGCCCGCTGCAAGGCCACCAGGTCGTCACCGGACAGCTTCACAACAGACGCAAGAGACAAAGCAACAGCAGCGATTCGGCCCGCGCGCTGAGCCATCGAGCCGAGCCGCTCCTCGAAGGCCAGTTTCTCCAGGCCCTTCTTCATCGCCTCGGGCGTGCTCTGCAGGTCCGCGCGCCAGAAGAAGGCAGCGTCCTCGTAGCGAGCACGCAGTACACCCTCGTTGCCGTTCCGGACGATCGCCTCGTTGACCGAACCGTTGGCCACGGCAACGAAGTGCGGCAGCAGCTCACCCGAGGCGCCACGCACCGGCAGGTAGCGCTGGTGCTTGCGCATCACGGTCGTGAGGATCTCGGCCGGCAGGTCCAGGTAGTCGGCCGAGAAGTTGCCGAGGATCGGCGTCGGCTCCTCGATCAGGTTGACGATCTGGTCCAGCAGGGCCGACTCGGCCTCGAAGTCGATGCTGCCGTTGACCTCACGAGCCAGCAGCTCCGAGGCCTCGACGATCCGCTGACGCCGCTTGGCCGGGTCGGCCTCGATGCCGTGGATCCGCAGCAGGTCGAGGTATCCCTCGGCCGACGCGATCTCGACGGTCGGCTGCGCGGCGGTACGAAGTACGCGCGTCGTACGCCCCGCCGACAGCGACGAGACGGACACCGGTACGACCTGGTCACCGAGCACCGCGACCAGCCAGCGGACCGGCCGGGTGAACGACAGCTTGGCGTCGTTCCAGCGCATGTTCTTGTCCGACCGCAGCCCGCTGACGATGTCGGCCAGTACGCCGCTCAGCACCTCAGCGGCCCCACGCCCCGGATCGGGCTTGGTCACCGCCACATACTCGACCCCGTCGACGACAAGCTCGTGCAGCTCGGAAGGCTCGACCTTCTGCCCCCGGGCAAATCCCAAGGCCGCCTTCGTAAGGTTGCCCTCGGCATCAAACGCCGCGGCCTTCTTAGGCCCGCGGGAAACCTTCTCCGCATCCGGCTCACTCGCCTGGACCGCGGCCACGAAAGCAACCACCCGGCGCGGCGTCGCGTAGGTGGTGACCTCGCCATGCCCGAGCCGAGTCGCGGCAAGCTTCTCTTCCAATGCCTTACGAACGGCGGCGGCGGTCTTGGTGACCTCCGACGGCGGCATCTCCTCGGTACCGATCTCGAACAGCAGCTGCCGAGTCCCACTCATCACCGGGAACTCAGCCGGCGCCGGGACCGCCGGAGGCAACGAGGCGATACCCAGCGGGTGCTCGAGCTCGGTACGCCGCTCCGCCCACAACTGAGCCACCTCGCGCGCCAGCGTCCGCATCCGGCCGAACGCCTTCGCGCGCTCCGTAGTACTGACGGCACCGCGGGCGTCCAGCACGTTGAACGTGTGCGAACACCGCAGCACGTGGATGTGCGCCGGCACCGGGAGCCGCGCGTCGAGCATCCGGCGGGCCTCGGCGGCGTACTCCTCGAAGAGCCGCTTCTGCGACTCCACGTCGGCGTCGTCGAGGTAGAAGCGGGACATCTCGTACTCCGCCTGGCCGAACGCCTCGCCGTACGAGATGCCCGGCGCGTAGGCGATGTCCTTGAAGTGCGAGACGCCCTGCAGCGCCATCATGATCCGCTCGATGCCGTAGGTGATCTCCACCGACACCGGGTCCAGCGTCATCCCGCCGGCCTGCTGGAAGTAGGTGAACTGGGTGATCTCCAACCCGTCCAGCCACACCTCCCAGCCGAGTCCCCACGAACCGGTCGCCGGGTTGGCCCAGTTGTCCTCGACGAACCGGACGTCGTGCGCGTCGATGTCGATACCGAGTGCCTCGAGGCTGCTCAGGAACAGCTCCTGCGGGTTGCCCGGGTCCGGCTTGAGCACGACCTGGAACTGGGTGTGCGTCTGCAGCCGGTTCGGGTTCTCGCCGTACCGGGCGTCGTCCGGCCGGACCGACGGCTCGACGTAGGCGACCCGCCACGGCTCCGGACCGAGGACGCGCAGGATGGTCGCCGGGTTCAGCGTGCCGGCCCCCACCTCGGTGTTGAACGGCTGCACCACCATGCAACCGCGTTCGGTCCAGTACTTCGTCAGCGCGAGCAGCGCGTCCTGCATCGTGAGCACGAACAACTTCCTCAGGTTCGGTCGAGATTCGGGGGGATCGAGAGCCGCAGTCTATGAGACCGCGACGAGAGTCACATCACGGATGACCCCCACGGGTGCCCGGGCGGGCGGGCCAAGCTGCGCGCGGTACAGCCATCCCGGACTCGACCGTCATCCAAAACCTCTGGGGGCAACTCCGAAACCACCTCAATCAAGCGTTTGCATGCGCTCGCCCTTGACCTAGGATGTCCGGGTGACTTCGCCCAGGCATGCTGCCGTAGTTCGCTAGTCGTTCGTTCCTGCTCGCCGGTGCCCGGATCCCGTGGCGCCGGCTGAGCGACGCTGCCCACTTCAGCTCTCGAAGCAAGCAGGAACGGTTCATGGACAACGTCATCACCGTGGACGATCGACTGTCCGCGCAGCAGGCCCAGCGCCTGATCACCCAAGGCAACCAACTCGTCTGGCAAGGCGACTTCCACCACGCCAAGCAGTTGCTCGCCGCCCTCAAACGACCCCGGAAGGCCGCGACCTTCCAGCAATACCGCAACCATCAGGCCGACCAGGCCCGCCGCCTCAATTCGTTGCTGATAGCAATAGACGACCAGTACGTCGTCCCGCTCCGCCGCGCACCGGACGTCGCGCAAGCCTGTCGCGAGGCCTATGGGGCGCACGGCAGCCCGCGACTCATCCCACTGCGCGAACTCCTCGGCGTCATCGGAGCGCACCAACTCTGCCGCCGCGGCATCGCGATCCCGGCGCTGGACGAGCGAATCCACCCACACTACGGCGTTTTCGCTCCAACCAGACCCGAGTACGTCGAGTTGGCGGCAATCCAACCATTGCCTAAGGCAACCACTGCGTTCGACATCGGCACCGGCACCGGAGTGCTCGCTGCACTGCTGGCCAGACGTGGGTTGCAGGTGATCGCGACCGACACCAGCAACCGCGCGATCGCCTGCGCAGAGGACAATCTCGAGCGACTCGGCCAGACCGGGCGCGTCGAGGTGATGGAGCAGGATCTGTTCCCACCCGGCCGGGCGGATCTCGTCGTGTGCAATCCGCCCTGGATCCCGGCGCGGCCGATCACCACGCTCGATCACGCCGTCTACGACGAGAACGGCCGGATGCTCCAGGGGTGGCTCGACGGCCTGGCCGGGCACCTCACGCCGAACGGGGAAGGGTGGCTCATCCTCTCCGACCTAGCCGAGCACCTCGGCCTGCGCACGCGAGCTGAGTTGGTGGCTGCGATCGGGCGGGCGAATCTCAGGGTCGCGGGGCGGGCGCACGTAGTACCGGAGCATCGGAAGGCCAAGGACAGCAGGGATCCGCTGCACTGGGCGCGGGTGAAGGAGGTGACTTCGCTCTGGCGGTTGAAGGTCAGCTGATCTCGTGGAGGTGGGCTTCGACCCAGCTGCGGAGGCCGCTGAGGGGGGCCGAGACGCTGTGGCCGAGGTCGGTCAGTGAGTACTCGACGCGGAGCGGGACCTCGGCGTAGATCTCGCGGTTGATGAAGCCGCTGTCCTCGAGCCGGCGCAGGGTGTTGGTCAGGACCTTCGGACTGATGCCCTGCAGCCGGCGCTGGAGCTCGCCGAACCGGACCGGACCGTCCTCGAGCGCGCCGATCGCGAGGGCGGCCCACTTGTTCGCGAGCAGGTCGAGGACGTCGCGGCAGGGACACTGGAGGGCATACACATCGTGCTTGTCGTGCACTCCGGTCGAGCAGATGACGGTCACGGCTACCCTCCTGAGCTGGTCACTTTCCAGAAGATAGTAGCAGCCCTTGCGGGAAAGTACGGTCGCGCAGATAGCGTCCGCGGCATGCGAGCCATCACACAGAACACACTGGGCGGACCCGAGGTCCTGCACGTCGCCGAGGTCGAGCGACCCGAACCACTACCAACCGAAGTCCTGGTCCGCGTGCACGCGGCCGGGGTGAATCCGGTCGACTACAAGACCCGCGAGGGCGGCGGCATGCAGGGCGTGCTCGGTGCGCCGCCGTTCATCCTCGGCTGGGACGTGTCCGGCGTGGTCGAGGAGATCGGGTTCGGCGTACACACGCTGGAAGTCGGCGACGAGGTCTACGGCATGCCGTGGTTCCCGCGGGCGGCTTCGGCGTACGCCGAGTACGTCACCGCTCCGGCCCGTCAGTTCGCGAAGAAGCCTGCCAACCTCAGTCATGCCGAGGCGGCCGCGCTTCCGCTGGCCGGACTGACGGCTTGGCAGATCCTCACTGCGGCGGCTGAGCTTCAGCACGGGCAACGAGTGCTGATCCACGCGGCGGGTGGTGGCGTCGGGCACCTGGCGGTTCAGTTGGCGAAGAACCTTGGTGCGCACGTGATCGGGACGGCCAGCAAGGCCAAGCACGATTGGCTGCTGTCGATCGGCGCCGACGAGGTGATCGACTACCAGACGACGGCTGTCGAGACGGCGACCGGTGACCTGGACCTGGTGGTCGACCTAATCGGTAGCGAGACCACGCTCGACCAGTCGATCACGGTGCTCAAGCCGGGTGGGCTGCTGGTCGCAGTACCGTCCGGTACTTCACCTGAGCTGCTCGCCAAGGCTGCGGCGGCTGGTGTGCGGGTGCGGCCGTTCCTGGTCGAGCCGGACGGACATGCGCTCGGGGAGATCGCAGTACTGGTCGAGCACGGCGAACTACAGGTAGAGGTCGAGCAGACCTTCCCGCTGGCCGACGCCGCCGAAGCTCACCGCCGGATGGCGACCGGCCGGACCCAGGGCAAGCTCGTGCTCGACGTCACCGCCTGACCCGGCCGGCTTGCGAGGCCTCGGGTTCGGGCAGCCAGGCGCCGGCGGGAATCGTCAGCCAGTCATCGGTGGCGAGTTCATCGACCCCCGCGTTGAGGGCGTCCAGGGCGGGGTGGGTGAGGTCGGCCCGCCAGATCATCGACCACGGATAGAGGACCACCGGGTCGACGACGGGCCGCAGTACAGCGCCCGGAACCGGCGGCTGGGTGCTCATCGTCAGGATCGGGGAGTTCCGGTCGCGGATGTGCTGGGCGAGCTCGTCGGCGCCCTGGACGTGTGGATGCGCGAGCGTCGGGTCCACATCCCAGGGCGCCAGGAGCTGCAGGATGGCTTGATCCCAGCCGGGGGTGGCGTGATTCCCTGCCCGGTAACACAATCCGGTCCCCTTCAACTCCTGCAGCGGGACCTCGGCCAGCTCCGCGAGTGGGTTCTCCTCGGGGAGCAGGACCGCCAGGGGCTCGTACCGGACGACGCGTTGCCTTAAGCCTTCGGCCGCCCCCGGGTTGCGGCCGAAGGTGACGTCGAGGCGTTCGGCGAGCAGGAGCGGTACGGCGGCCTCGGTGCCGGTGTGGAAGCGGACGAAGAACTCCAGCTCGGGTGCGTTCCGTCGCGCGGCCGCGAGGACGAGCGCAGGAGTCAGGCCGGGGCCGACCACGTCGACGGTCATCGACGGGGCGAAGCCGCGCAGCTCATGCACGGTCAGATCGTGCAGGCTGATCAGCTCGCGGGCCCTGACGAGCAGCTTCTGCCCCGACGGCGTCAGCTCGACCCGGCGGGTGGTGCGATCGAAGAGTCGCGCGCCGAGACGATCCTCCAGCCTGCGGATGTCCCGGCTCAACGCTTGCTGCGCGATGAAGAGCCGCTGGGCCGCGCGACTGAAGTGCAGTTCCTCCGCCACGACGACGAAGTACCGCAGCAGCCGGATCTCCAGATCGTCGGGCACCCGTTCTTATTAACACACCAGGCGTGTCAATCACCGGCCAACAGGTGTTGGAGTCCGGCAGGCGTCCTCCCGCATGGTCGAGACATGACTACACAAACCGCTGTGACCCTCGATGTCGACGATGCCCGCCTGTACTACGAACTGCGCGGCACCGGTCCGCTCGTGGTGCTCGTCGGTGCCCCGATGGACGCCGACTCCTTCGCGCCGCTGGCCGAGCTGCTGGCCACGGACTACACGGTGCTGACGACCGATCCGCGCGGGATCAACCGCAGTCCGCTCGACAACCCCGATCAGGACTCGACTCCTGCGCAGCGGGCGGCCGATCTGGCTGCACTGATCACCCACGTCGGCGCGGGGCCTGCCATCGCGCTGGGGTCGAGTGGCGGAGCTGTGAGCGTGCTGGCGCTGGCGGAGCTCTTCCCAGATGCGGTGCGGACGGTGATCGCACACGAGCCGCCGCTGCTGAAGCTGCTCGACGATCGGGTCTCGCAGCTCGGGCTGTCCGAGGAGCTGCGGGCGACCTATCTGTCGGGGGACGTGATCGGCGCGTGGGAGAAGTTCTTCGCGCAGGCGAACATCGAGGTGCCGCCGGCGATGATCGAGGGGATGTTCGGAGGCGAGCGCGACCCGCAGTCGGTGACCGACGAGCGGTTCTGGTTCGGCCACGAGCTGGGGCCGAGCGTCGGTTGGGAGGCCGATGTGGACGCTCTGCGAGACGGGCCGGTCCGGATCGTGGTCGGGATCGGCGAGGAGTCGGGTGGCCAGCTGTGTGAGCGGACCTCGACGGCGCTCGCGGCGGGTTTGCAGGTCGAACCGGCCCGGTTCCCGGGCGGGCATACCGGCTTCGCCGACGACCCGGCGGCCTTCGAGCCGGTACTTCGGGCGGTGCTCGCCAAGGGGTGAGACGGCCAGAGGGTGAACTGTTGTGAGGCGGCCTACGGAGCTGTGGACGGACGGGGCAGACTAGGAGCTAGCCGGCCGGGTACAGGTGGGCATGAAAGTGCCCGCTTGACCTCAACACTGGTTGAAGTCTCAAGGTAGAGCCACCGGCCCTCCTGGGCCCTGACGAAGGAGCAGAGTTGACCACGAAGTACACGCTTCCGGACCTCGGCTACGACTACGGCGCGCTGGCGCCGAGCATCGCCGGCGAGATCATGGAGCTGCACCACTCCAAGCACCACCAGACCTACGTCAACGGCCTGAACGACACCCTGGAGAAGCTGGCCGCGGCCCGCGAGGCCGGTGACTTCGGCTCGATCGTCGGGCTGGAGAAGACGCTCGCCTTCAACCTCGGCGGTCACGTCAACCACTCCATCTTCTGGAAGAACCTCTCCCCGGACGGCGGCGACAAGCCGGACGGCGAGCTGGCTGCCGCGCTGGACGAGTCGTTCGGCTCGTTCGACGCCTTCCAGGCCCACTTCACCGCTGCCGCGACCACCATCCAGGGCTCCGGCTGGGCCATCCTCGGCTGGGACGCGCTGGGCGGCGGCCTGCTGATCCACCAGCTGTACGACCAGCAGGGTCAGCTGCCGGCCGGGCAGATCCCGATCGTCATGCTGGACATGTGGGAGCACGCCTTCTACCTGCAGTACAAGAACGTGAAGCCGGACTACGTCAAGGCCTGGTGGAACGTCGTCAACTGGGCCGACGCCCAGGCGCGCTTCGACGCCGCCCGCACCAACGCCGGCGGCCTCATCACCGTCGCCTGACGAACACCTGACAGTCCGAAGAACCCCGGCCCGTCCGGCGGTTCTTCGGACATCGGGGTGGCGCCATCGTCCCTCCGGCGGACATCGGGCGCCTCGCCTCCTCCTGGTGGCGAGGTGACGCCCAGCGTCACCAGCCCACAGGACTCAGCGTTGGCCGCGGCCGGAGGCCAGCCGGTCTACTGCTTTGGTGATTCGGTTGGCTCGGGTCTCGGGTTTCTTGGCTTCTTCGATGCCGAGGACGAACCAGCTGCGCTGACTGTAGGAGAGGCTGTCGAAGAAGGTCTGGGCCTTCGGGTTGGCAGCCAGGGCTTCGGCGAAGTCCGACGGTACGGCGACCTCGCGCGGCTGGTCGTCGAGCACCATGTCCACCTCGAGCTCGTCACCCCCGGCCACCCCAGCCGCCTCGCGGTGTTTGACGCTCAGGGCGACCATGTACCGCCCACCCATCACCGCCACCGTGTTCCGGTACGTGTACCCCTTCAGCGTGATCACCACCGGCGGCTTCTTCCCCCGCCCGAGCGCCTCGATCACCTCCGCCGGCACCTCGATCCCGGTCACCGTCGTCCCGGCGATCGTCGTCGTGAACTTCATCTCAGCCCCCGAAGAACTCGGTCAGCACCGGCCCGATCGCCGACGCCTTGATCATGTGGTTCTGCCCCGGGATCTCCCGATGCACAGCCCCCGGTACCGCCTCCGCGACCGCCTTCACCGACGCCCGCATCCACCCAGGACTCTTCCCGCCACCCACCACCAGCACCGGCACCTCCACGCCCGCCCACTGCGCCGCATCCAGCGGCTTCCCAAAAGCGTTCTCCCCAACCACCGCAGCGTCGTACGGGAGCGTGTGGGCCACCGCCTTCAACCCCTTCCACGCCGGCATCAGTTTCATCAGCGTGACGACGAAACCGGGCAGCCCGATCCCCTTCGTCATGAAGTACCTGATCGCCTCCCCGGGCCGATCCGACAACGCCTCCAGGTCAGCCACCCAGCTCCGCGGGATCGCCTTCCGGCTGTCGTCGACCACGTACGGCGCCTCGAACCACCAGCTTGCTGATCGGCACCCCCGCGGCTGCCGCCCGCAACGCGAGCGCCGCCCCCGACGAGGAGCCATAAACATAAGCCGACCCGCCGGCAGCCTCGATCACAGCGGCAAGATCCTCGATCTCCCGCTCCACCTCGTACTCCGCTGCGTCGCCGCTGTCACCCCGCCCACGCCGGTCGTAGTTGTAGACCGTGAACCCGGCCGCGGCCAGCACCCCGGCCAGCTCCGGCATCGGCCCCTGCGCGCGACTGCACAGCGCGCCGTCCACCAAGATCACCACTGGACCATCGCCGGCCCGGTCGTACGCGATCGTGGTTCCGTCTTTCGAGGCTGTCGTCTTCATGCCCAGAACTCCTTCAGCGCGGGAGCCAGTACTGCGGGGTCGACGTTGTGCTGCTGCTCGGCCAGTACTACGTGACTGCCATCCTGCAACAACTCCGCCACCGCCTTGTTGCTATCACTCATCCACGGCCAGGCGACTCCCCCGGTCAGCACCCGGGCCGGCTGCTTGATCGACTTGATCGCCTCGACCGGGATCGAGTAATCACCCATCACCGTCGCGTCGTAGGCGAGCGTGTGCGCGATCGCCTCCTGCGCCGGCCACCAGGGCGACGCCTTCGCCTGCGCGACGAACTCGGCCGGCATCCCGACGACCTCGGCCATGAAGTACTCCGCCGCCTTGTCCCGCCGGCCCTCGGCGACGAACCCGCGGTAGATCGACGCGGTATCGGCCACCGGGCGGCCCTCGGCCCCTTCGAGGAAGTACGGCGGCTCCCACAGCGCCAACTTGTTCACCGGGCGACCGGCCGCCGTCGCCAGCAACGCGAGCGCGGCGCCGGACGACGTACCGTACAGATGGGCCGAGCCACCCGCGGCGGCGAAGATCGCGTCGAGGTCCTCGAACTCGCGCTCGATCGCGTAGACCTCGGCGTCACCGCTGTCGCCGCGCCCCCGGCGGTCGTAGTTGTAGACGGTGTAGCTCTGCGCCAGCAACGCGGCCAGCGGTGCGTTCGACATCCGGTCGACCGACCCACCGCAGACCAGGACGACGGCAGGGCCTTCGCCGAGGCGGTCGTAGGCGATCGAGGTGCCGTCGGCCGAGGTGACTTTCTGCATGATGTGCTCCTTCACAGCGGCCGATGCCTCTCATCTGGCCTTCACCGCTGCGTCGAACAACCACCCCCCAGATCGACAGGGCCCGCGAAAAGACTTCTAGCAGGCTGCGGCGCGGTCGAGGAGGAAGGTGCGTTCGCGCTCGTTGCGGGTCAGGCCGGCTGCCTTCTCGAACTCGGTCCGGGCTTCGTCGAGGCGGCCGAGTTTGAACAGCAGGTCGCCGCGGACGCTCGGCAGCAGGTGGTAGTCCTTCAGCGACGGCTCGTCGGCCAGCGCGTCGACGGCGGTCAGTCCGCGTTCGGGGCCGAAGGCCATCGAGATCGCGACCGCCCGGTTGAGCTCGACCACCGGGGAGGGGGTGACTTGGGCGAGTACGGCGTACAGGCCGGCGATGCGGGCCCAGTCGGTGTCGTCGGCCTCGGCTGCCCGGGCGTGACAAGCGGCGATGGCTGCCTGGAGGAGGTACGGGCCGGGGGTGCCTTCGAGGTTCCAGGCTCGGTCGATGCTCTCGAGGCCGCGGCGGATGAGCAGGCGATCCCAGCGGCGGCGGTCCTGGTCGAGCAGGAGAACGGGCTCACCTTGCGGGCCGACGCGGGCGTTGGCGCGGGAGGCCTGGATCTCCATCAGCGCGACCAGACCGTGTACTTCGGGCTCGGCAGGCATCAGTTCGGCGAGCAACCGGCCGAGGCGGAGCGCCTCGTTGCAAAGGGACGGCCGCATCCAGTCGTCACCGGCGGTCGCGGAGTAACCCTCGTTGTAGATCAGGTAGATGACTTCCAGTACCGACGACAGCCTGTCGATCAGGTCCTGGCCCGTCGGTACCTCGAACTCGACCTCCGCCTTGGCCAGATTGCGCTTGGCCCGGACGATCCGCTGCGCGATGGTCGCCTCGGGCGCGAGGAACGCGCGGGCGATCTCGTCGGTCTTCAACCCGCCGAGCAGCCGCAGCGTGAGCGAGACCCGCGCGTCGGTCGTCAGTACCGGGTGACACGCGGTGAACACGAGCCGCAGCAGGTCGTCCTCGATCGTGTCCTCGAGGATCGCCTCGACATCGTCCTCGACGCTGTCGCCGTCGATCTCGAGCTCGTGCCCCATCTCGGCGAGCTTGCGCTGGTACGTCTCCTTGCGCCGGATCAGGTCGATGGCCCGCCGCTTGGCGATCGCCATCAGCCACGCACCCGGATTGTTCGGTACGCCGGACTCCGGCCACTGCTCCAGCGCCGCCACCAGCGCGTCCTGCGCGAGCTCCTCGGCCAGCCCGACATCCCGCACGATCCGGGCCACCCCGGCAATGATCCGAGCCGACTCGATTCGCCAAACAGCGTCGATCGCCCCATGCGTCTCAGTCACCGTCACCCACCCGATAGAACCCCACCGTCGCCCCAACAGCAAGCCAGAAGTCGCGACCTCGAACACCCACCGGCGACCTTGAACACGCTATTTCATGTCCCAGGTCGCCGTTTGGTGTTCAAGGTCGCCGGTTGGGTCAGCTGGTGAAGATGCCGGCGTCGGGGGCGAAGTCGGCTTCCTCGACCACCCGGCGGACCTCTACCTCGTTGTCGAGGGCTTCGGCCAGCCGGGCGGCCCACTCGACTGCTTCGTCCTTGGTGCGGACGTCGACGACGATGATGCCGCCGATCAGTTCCTTGGTCTCGGCGAACGGGCCGTCGGTGACGGTGCGCTTGCCGTCGGCCACCTTCACCCGGGCGCCGAGCGAACTGCGGTGCACGCCCTCGGCGAACAGCAGCACGCCCGCCTTCGACAGGTCGTCGACGACCTTGCCGACCGCCTCGCCCACCTGCTGGCTCACCATCCGGCCGGCCTCGGTGTCGTCGTCCGCCTTGTTGATGATCATGTAACGCATCGGTCCAACTCCCTCGTCCTGGAGATCCTTTGATCTCACGTCGACCGGGTCACCACCAGATCGACACTCGCGAGGAAGAAGTTTTCAGCTCGGCTGATCGCCCTCGGGGTGGTACGCACAAGCATCGGCCAGGTCGACGGTCGCCGGCGGAGGCGTCGTCTTGCCGGCGCCGGGCCGGGCGAGGGTCTTCGGGTCCTTGGTGGCCGGGGTGCTGGGCGGGGTCGTGGTCGCGGGAGTTTCCGGCTTCGGCTCGAGTGCCTTGGCGACCGTCTCGCGGAGGCCCTCGTAGTCCGGGTGGAGGTACTTGAGCTTCAGCTTCGACACGTCCAGCGAGACGTTCGAGACCGTTCCCGACTTCACCTTGAGGGCGAGCTGGATCAGGGCCGGCAGGAGTTCCTGCGGGATGTCGGTGCGGAGCAGGTTCTTGCCCGCCTTCGCGATCGCCTGGTACTTCGTGACGAGCGTGCTCGGGTTGGCCGCGTCGACGATCGCCTTGATCGTGCACCGCTGCCGGATCTGCCGCTGGTCGTCGTCGGCGCCGTACCGTCCCCGCGCGAACCACAGTGCGTGCGGCCCGTCCAGGTGCTGGTTCGGCCCCGGCTCGATCCACTCGTTCGGCGGGATGTGCGCGCTGCTGACGCCGCCCATCGCGACCCGCTCGTTCACGTTGACCGTGATGCCGCCGAGCGCCTGGACCAGCTGCGAGAAGCCCTTCAGGTTGACCTGCAGGTAGTAGTCGATCTTCAGCCCGGTCGCCTCGCCGACGGACTGCTTCACCACGTCCGCGCCCTCGTTGTCCGACGGGCCGAGGATGCCGGGATGCGCGTCGGGGATGTTCTGGTACATCGCGGTCAGCATCCACTCCAGCCGGCCTTCGAGGCTGAGCCCCTCCTTGCCGAAGCCGTCCGGGTAGAACTTGTGCAGCGGCGAGTCCTTCGGGAACGGCATGAAGGTGAGCTGCCGCGGCATCGAGATCAGCGACGTGTCGCCGGTCTTGGTGTCGATACTGGCCACGATCACGGTGTCGGTACGGACGCCAGGCCGGCTCGGCGCGTCGTCACCGCCGAGCAGCAGCAGGTTCAGTCGCGGGCGGTTCTCCCACGGGTCCTTCACGTTGACCGTCTTCGGCCGGGTCGCGCTCTTGCTCTCGCCCTGCGAGACGAACACGTTCTGGACCAGGTCGCGCTGGGCGAGCACGTTCTCGACCGCGATCGCGGCGGGCGCGGCGATCGCGAAGCAGAGCATCCCGACCAGCAGCGCGCCGACGGCCCGGCCGCCCGGGGCAGCCGTTGCCGGACGCAACAACCGGTGCGAGCCGACGATCACGACGATCCAGCCGAACGCGATCGCGCCGATCACCACGCTGGTGATCAGCAGCCGGCTCGGTACGACGGCAGCCGACAGCACCTCTTCACGCCGGGTCAGCCCGACGTACACCCCCAGCCCGATCAGCCCGAGCGTCAAAGTCAGTACGAAGGCGCCCAGCCGCTTGCGCCCACCGATGATCAGCCCGATCCCCGGCAGCAACGCACTCAGCAACGTCAACCCCAACGACCGGGGCACCGACCGGGCCCGCCGAGCAATCCGCTCCGCCGCCCGCCGATCCCGTCTGGTCTCCCCCGCGCTCCCGCTATCCCTCCGCTGCCCGGTCATGGCCGAGTTGTCGGCAGCCCGCTCCGCAGCCCGCCGATCGAGTCCGTCGTCCCCCATCACCCGCTCACCGTCCCCCCGGCTCGCAGCGTCCCCAGTCCCACCAGCATCCCCAGCGGCACCAAATCCGGGGGCACCGCTCACCCCAGCGGTGTCGCCCACTCCGTCATTGGAGCCCACTCCCCCAGAGTCGGCCGCGCGGGCGAGGCCCGCAAGGTCGACTTCGTCTCGGGTACGGCTCGACTGCCCATCGACGGCGGGATCAGTGCCGGGGAGGGGCGTGCCTTTGGCGCGCTTCGCGCGTGAACGACGCCCCATGACCTCCCCTGTCCACCGGTGGATGTGTGACCAGTACCCCGGTCGCACACCTCGTTAGACGCCGAAAACGGGCACAAGGTTTACCCCTGGCGGAAATCCACCTGCCCCTGCGGCACGCGCGAGGGCTCCAGCGGGCGCAACAAGCCGGCGGCGAACCACGCCTCGACGGACTTCGCCTCCTTCGTGTTCGGCACGTAGACGACGCGTGCCATCCAGTCGTCGGAGTTGTTCCGCCGCCACTCCAGGATCAGCCCCGGCCACGGGCCGCGCTCGTACGCCGTACCGAGAACCCAGCAGTGCCGGCGGCTCCGGTCAGGCGGCGGTTCACGCGGATAGCGCCGGTTGCTCCCCATGGGTTCAGCATCGCACATGCATTCGATTACAGCGCAAATCGAAGCTCGCGGGTCAGACTGGCAGGTGGGCTCCGGTGACGCCGGGGGTTTCGGCGAGCACGCGCAGTACGGTCGCGATCCGGGCCGGTGGGGTCCACTTGGCGGTGTTCGCGTCCGGCATCGCGCGGCGGTTGGTGGGGGTGTCGATGGTGCCGGGGAGGATCGCGTTGACGCGGATGTGGTCCTTCGCGTATTCGACGGCGAGGGCGTCCACGAAGGCGAGGACGGCGGCCTTCGCGGTGATGTAGCCGGCCGCTCCGGAGAAGGGCTTGAGGGCGGACATACTCGAAGTACAGGTGATCGATCCACCACCCGCGGCGATCAGCAACGGCAGGACCGCCTGAGTCACCAGGTACGTCGGCCGCAGGTTGAGCCGGAGCTGCGCCTCGAACTCCTCGACTGGCGTCTCATGCACCCGACTCCCGGCCGCAAACCCACCCACCAAATTAACCAACGCCCGAACCGGCGCCCCTTCATCAGCAGCCGCTAGCCGAGCCACCTCAGCAACACCCACTGGATCACTCAAGTCAGCAACAACCGTGTGCAGCCCTTCAGGACTCCCGAGCTCACCCAACGACTTGTCAGACCGCCCGGGCACGACAACCCGCCAGCCCGCCGCCAGGAACTCGGCAGTCACCGCCGACCCAAGCCCGCCGGTGCCCCCAGCAACAACCACAGTCCCAGTCATACCCGGGAGCCTAGTCGGGGAGAGCGAGGGTGCGGCCAGCGTCTCGGGCTGCGGCGATGGTTTGGGAGAGGGTGTTCTTGAGGCTGGCGGCTTCGTCGGCGAAACCTTGGACGACGGAGGTGTCGCCTACTGGTTCGGTGCGGGCCAGGAGTTCTATGTAGCGGTCGCCGTCTTCGAGGGCTGCTTCGGCTCGGAGGGCGGCGTCGGCGGAGCGGACTCGGTCGGCGTAGTGCTCCAGGAGTTCGACTTTGCGTTTGATGGCGTCGACCGAGCGGTTGAGGGCCCGGCGCTGGGGACCCAGGACCGCCTCGAGTTCGGCGGTGGCCATGCCGCGGGCTACCTCGCGCTGGCGGGCGCGGAGTACGGACTGTTCGTGGAGGACCTGGCCGATGTCCCAGAGTTGCTCGGGGAGGACTAGCTCATTCTTGACGTCGTCGAGGAGGCCACGTTTGGTAACCGTTGCCTCTAGCACCGATTTGACGGCGCGCTGGCCGCGGGCGAGCAGCCGGCCGGACTCCTCGTCGAAGTCCTCGGCCAGCAGGTACTTCCCGTGCTGCAGCCGGACCGCCTTCTGTTTGCGGTTCTCGACCGCGGAGCCGACGCCGACCGCGCCGGTGGTGACGACACCGACGATGGCGAGCACGAGGGCTGCCCACGCGGCGACGGCGGTCGGCAGGGTGAGCGCGAAGATGATCAGCGCGAGGATCCAGCCGCCGACGCAGACCGCGAGCCAGACGAGCAGCGAGCCGAAGGTCGCGGCCGGTTCGGTCGACCAGGAGGTCTGCCGCTTGGGCTTGGGGCTGCTCGCGGGCACGAACAGCTCGGGTTTCCGCTCGAACAGCCGGCGGACCTCCACCGGCACGTCCGGCGCGAACACCGGTTCCGGGCCCATCGCACCTCCCCTGTCCACGCTGCTGTCCACCTACCGTCCAGGCTGATCGCGAACCTGCCGATACTCAGCGTAGCGGCGTCCGCAGCCGTTGCAGCTTGACCGCGAGCCCGTCGAGCACGATTCCCAGCCCGAACTCGAACAAGTCGTCCAGCTGGAAGTCGAACTCGAACCCGTCCGGCTCCGCCAGCGCGCGGAACCCGGCGAGATCCTGCTCGACGATCAACTCCGCCAACCGCCCCGCCTGCTGGTCCGCCCACTCGTCGGCGGTCATCCCGGTGTCCTGCTCGGCATGCGCCTCGCTCTCCAGATTCAGCGCGACCCCACGGACATAACCGAAGACGGTGATCGCCGCATACATCGACGTGTTCGCGTCGACACCGAAGCTGCGGACAGCACGCAGTACGGCGTCCGTGTGCGGCAGCAGATTGGGCAACACCTGCGGCCGCCCGATGCTCACCGCGCTCGCCAACCACAGATGAGCCTTGTACGCCGCCCACTGTGCCCGAGCCGCCGTCTCGATCACCGCCCGCCACCCAGCCGGCTCCCGCCGCGGCATCGGAAACTCCCCGATGGCCACATCAACCATCTGCAGCACCAACGCCTCCTTCCCACCCACATACCGGTAGAGCGCCATCGTCGAAACCCCAAGCTCAGTAGCCACCCGGCGCATGGACAAAGCCCCAAGCCCCTCGGCATCAGCAATCCAAATCGCAGTCCGCACAACCTCCTCCTGGCTCAAGGACCCGGAGGTGGGGTGGAGAACACCGAAGCCGCTGCGGGTGGATCCGACGGCGGAGCCGGGTGGGCGGGGAGCTGGGCCGACCACGGTGCCGACTCCGGGCAGGGAGTGCACCAGACCTTCTTGTTGGAGGGCAGTCAGGGCTTTGGTGGCTGTGGCCATGGCGACGCCGTGGGTGCGTACTAGTGCACGGGTGGACGGGATGCGGTCGCCTGGCTGGAGTTCTCCGGCGGTGATCTGCCTGCGGAGCTCCGCTGCGATCTGCTGGTACGGCGCTGCCATCGGTCCTCCGAACTAGTGCACCCCGGCACGGGACGCCAGATGATGTGACGCTGTCTCGTGTACACCGTACGTGCACTACCCCTACGGAAGGAACCGCCATGAAGATCCTCATCTCCGGCGCAGGGATCGCCGGACCCGCACTGGCCTACTGGCTGGAAAAGGCAGGCTTCGAGCCGACCGTCGTCGAGCTCGCCCAGGCGCCGCGGCCGGGCGGGCAGACTGTCGACATCCGTGGCATCGCTCGCGAGGTGGTCGAGCGGATGGGCGTGATGGAGGCCGTCAAGGAGCGGCGGATGCATGAGCGCGGGTTGGCGTACGTGCGGGCCGACGGCCGACGGTCGGCCGCGCTGCCCGCGGAGATCCTCGACGGCGGCGGGCCGGTGGCCGAGATCGAGATTCTGCGCGGTGATCTGTCGGAGATCCTGCTCGACGCGACCAGCCAGAAGATCGAGTACTTGTACGGCGACTCGATCACCAAGCTCGTCCAGGACGACGACGGTGTCCAGGTGACGTTCCACAGCGGCAGCGAGCGTCGTTTCGATCTGGTCGTCGGTGCGGACGGCGTGCACTCGCGAGTCCGTTCACTTGCCTTCGGCAACGAGGCGGAGTTCGTCGAGCACCTCGGCGGCTACGGGTCGTTCTTCACCGTCAAGACGCCCGAACCGCTCGACGGCTGGATGAAGATCTACTCCGCGCCGGGTGGCCGCTGGGTCGGGATGCGGCCGGACCACGACCCGCAGTACGCGAAGGCACTGCTCAGCTTCCGCTCACCGCTGCTCCCCCGGCTCAAGCCGGCCGAGCAGAAAGCCTTGCTGGCGAAGACCTTCGCAGGGGCCGGATGGCACGCGGCCCACGCCATCGACGCGATGGAAGGCGCCGACGACTTCTACTTCGACAGCACGAGCCGCGTCGTAGTACCGGAGTGGTCGCGCGGGCGGATCGTCTTGCTCGGAGACGCCGGCTACTGCGGCTCCCCGATGGCCGGCCACGGTACTGCGCTGTCGCTCGTCGGCGCCTACGTTCTCGCCGGCGAGCTGACCAGGTACGACGGCGATCACGCCCGCGCCTTCCCGGCGTACCAGCGGGAGATGCAGCCGTACGTCGATCAGCGCACCGAACTGCCACCCGGCGGACTGAAGATGGCGATGCCCATGACCGCGACCGGCATCCGGCTGCGCGACGCCTCCACCCGGCTGATGACGTCGCGCCCCTTCCGCCCGCTGCTCGCCAAGCTGGCCGGCCAGCCCGACGCCATCGCCCTCAAGCCGTACCCGGCGATCACTCAGGCCAGGACGACCCAAGGATGATGTCGACGAAGTTGGTGCGCTCGAAGCCGGGCACGAACCGATCGAGCACATCCGCCTTCACATTGCCGAACGTCGTCGCCGGCCGATGCTTGATCCCGTCGTTGAACGCCTGCAGGATCCGGTTCTTGAAGTCCGGCCGCGGGTGCGCCGCCACGATCGCGGCGCGCTCGCCGGCCGTAATCCGGTCCAGCCCCAGCCCCAGCACATCCGCCTCGACCCCGGCCGTGACGAGCGCGATCTCGGGCGCCATGTGCGCGGGGATCTCCGGCGTCGTGTGCAGCGCGATCGCCGTCCAGACCAACTGCGTCTCGTCGTCACCGATCCCGTGCCGGCGCAGGAAGTCGGCGGCCGCGTCGGCGCCGTCGATCTCGAACCGCTGCTGCGATTCCCGGTACTTCGGGGTCAGCCCGAGATCGTGGAACATCGCGCCGACGTACAGCAGCTCCGGGTCGTACTTCAGCTCCCTGCCGTTCAGCGAACCGAACAGGAACACCCGCCGGGAGTGGTCGTAGACCAGGTCGTCGGTCACGTCGCGGACCAGCTCGGTCGCCTCCTCGGCGAGCTTGCTGTCCGGGATCTCGATGCCTGCAATGCTGGACATTCATCCTCCTTGTGGATTGAGGTCCAGCCTCGCGCGGGCGGCACCCCGGCGGTCGGGGCGATCCGGACGGGTATCCCTCGCATCCGGACACCTGACCGAGCGGCCGCGACGGCCGGCACCGCATACTCGGGGAGTGCCTGATGTGCTGGTGGTCGTCTACGACGGGGTCCGGCTGCTCGACGTCACCGGACCGCTCGAGGTGTTCGCGGTCGCCAACGAGCAGGGCGGCGAGTACCGCTCCCGCCTGGCCTCACCCGACGGGCGCGATGTGGTCGCCAACACGGGCACCCGGCTCGGGGCCGACCTGAGCCTGTCGTCGGCGGATGCGCGGGGCGCGACTCTCGTAGTACCGGGTGGTCCCAATTGGCTGCACACCATCAGCGATGCGGGCCTGCTCGACCAGATCCGGCGGCTCTCGGGTCAATCAGCCCGTACTGCGTCAGTCTGCGCCGGGGCCTTCGCTTTGGCCGCGGCCGGATTGCTCGACGGGCGCCGGGCCACGACGCACTGGGAGCTCGCGGACCAACTGGCGCGGCGGTTCCCATTGGTCGAGGTGGACAGCGACGCGATCTTCGTCGAGGACGGGCCGGTGATCACGTCGGCCGGGGTGACGTCGGGGATCGATCTCGCGCTGGCGCTGGTCGAGAAGGACCTCGGCGCGGAGACGGCGCGGCTGGTGGCCAAGCAGATGGTGGTGTTCCTGCAGCGGCCGGGTGGGCAGTCGCAGTTCAGTGTGCGGCTGAGCGCCGGCCAGGCGCGGCATGAGCTGGTGCGGAAGGTGCTTGATGCGATCACCTCGGATCCGGCGGGTGATCACAGTCTCGAAGTACTGGCGTCGCGGGCCGGGGTGAGCGGCCGGCATCTGACCAGGTTGTTTCATGACGAGGTCGGCACTACGCCGGCGCGGTTCGTCGAGAAGGTCCGGGTGGAGGCTGCTCAGCTCTTGCTGGAGGCAACGACGGACCCACTCGACGTGATCGCTCGACAGGTCGGGCTCGGGTCGCCGGAGACGCTGCGACGGGCGTTCGCCCGGGTGCTCAACACGACGCCGGGGCGGCATCGGGCGCGGTTCAGCGGCGTACCGAAGGACAGGTAGTGCAGCGCGAGACGCTGTACACCTTTGGTCGGCTCCCGCTCAGGTGCACTGCTTAGGGCGACGGACGTCCTGTTGTTAAGTACGTCAGTCGAGGGGGGAGATCCAGTCGGGGTTGCGACCCAAGAGGGCTAGCAGGGTGGCTAGGTCGGTGGCGTCGCCGGGGACTTTGAGGCTGCGTTCGAAGGCGGCGCCGGGGCCTCGGGATGCCTCGGTGTCGGGGATTCTGCGGGCCAGAGTCAGGGCCATCTCGACCATGTCCTGGGGTGGGTCGTAGGGGGTGTCGATGGCTCGGGCGAGGTCCCAGGCGTGGACCACGCAGTCCAGCTGGCGGAAGGTGAGGGCGACCCGGCGGGGGAAGGTGCCGAACTCGCGGACCTCCATCGGCTGGTCCAGCGCGCCGCCGTCGGCGAAGGCCTCGGCCACCCGAACGTTGGAGCGGCGGTAGGCGCCGGCCGGGTTGTCGCCCAGCCGCCCGCCCGTCCAGGTCTGGACCGGGGCCGAGCCGTCGCGGGCCGCCGCGGCGAAGCCTTCGTTCTCGCTGACGATGTGCCGCAGCAGGCCGCGGACCGTCCAGTCGGGGCAGGGAGTGGGAAACCACAGGTGCTCTGGTCGCACCTGCATGACTACTTCGCCGAGTACCGCGCCGGCTCGCCGATCCAGATCCCGGATGTCCATCCGCGTTCCTCCACGTCGTCGCCCTGCCCTCGCTGAGCATAGGCCGGTCGGCTCGCGGTCGCCCCCTTTGCGGCGTGGATCCGGGCCTGTGCACGGGATAACCCGCAGCCGGTAGCCTGACCGCATGCCCGGGACGCTCTACATCACAGGTGACAAGGCCGCCGACGGTCTGCTCAACAAGGACGGAACCGCCCTGCTGATCGGCATGCTGCTGGATCAGCAGGTGCCGATGGAGTGGGCGTTCGGCGGTCCGGCAAAGCTGAAGGAACGGCTCGGCCACCTGGACGCGAAGAAGATCGCCGCGATGGACGTCGAAGAGTTCGTCGCGATCTGCTCGGAGAAGCCGTCCATCCACCGGTTCCCGGGGTCGATGGGCAAGCGGATCCACCAGGTCTGTGTCGTGCTCGCCGACGAGTACGGCGGCAAGGCGGCGAACATCTGGAAGGGCGTCGACACCGGCGCCGAGCTGTACGAACGACTGCACGCACTGCCCGGGTACGGCGAGGAGAAGGCGAAGATCTTCGTCGCGATCCTGGCCAAGACGCAGGGCGTCGCGCCGGACGGCTGGCGCGAGGCGGCCGGGAAGTTCGGCGATGACGTGCCGCGTTCGGTCGCCGACATCGACGGCCCGGAGTCGCTGGCCAAGGTCCGCGAGTGGAAGAAGGCCCAGAAGGCCGCGAAACGCGACAAACAGGACAACGCGGTCGGCTGACCAGCAGACTCGGTTCATGCCCGCCGCCCGCGAGTCCGCCGAGGTCGATGGCGTGCGGCTGGCGGAGGCGCTCGACCGAGGGCCGTTCAGCCTCGCCCTGCGGCTGGCGGTGCGCGAGAGCGGGCTGAGCCTGGAGCGGCTGCAGTTCAAGCTGCGGGAGCGCGGTACGCCGGTGAGCAAGACTGCCCTGAGTTATTGGCAGCACGGGCACAACCAGCCTGAGCGGGCCGAGTCGCTGCGGGCACTGGCGGTGATCGAGGAGATTCTCGGGCTGGACGCCGGGGCGTTGGCCGCATTGGTCGGGCCGCCTCGGCCTCGGGGGCGTTGGCTGGTACAGAAGCCGGGAGCCCTGCGGCCCGATCAGGCCTGGGCGCGGCCCGACGGGCTGGCCCGCGCGCTGGAACGGATGGGGAGCAGTCTCGACGCGTTCCATCAGTTCGCGCAGCTCGGGCTGCATCTTCAGCTCAGCGTGGACGCCGAGCGGAGGCTCGAGTCGATCAGCTATCACCTGGTCGCCCGCGCCGATGTCGACGGGATCGACCGCAAGATCGTCGCAGTCCGCAGCGACGCCGGTACCGCCGAACCGCTGGACATCACGAGCACCCGCGGCTGCCGGGTCGGCCGTCAACGCCAGGACGCCGCCACCGGCTTCACCACATTCGAACTGCTCCTCGACCGCCCGCTGCGCGTCGGCGAACTCGCAGTACTCCACTACAAGGTCCGTACCGACCTCCCGGACACCCTGCACAACCAGCGCGTGCAGCAGTCGACGCGCGACTTCTCGATGCAGGTGTCGTTCGCCCCGGCGGTACTACCGGCCCGGGTCTGCCGCAGCTACCGTTCCTCGGTCAGTGACCGCGGCACCGTCAGCGACCTCTCCGTCGGCGCCAGCCACACCGCCGCCTTCGCCGTCCTCGATCCGGCTCCCGGCATCCACAGCCTCGGGTGGGACTGGTTCTAGCACTGCCGCGGCCAGGGCTGTGGTGATCGGTACTGCCGCCACGATGCCCAGGCCGCCGACCAGCGCCCGTACTACCTCGACCGCTACTCGTTCCGTCGACAGGACGTAGCTCTCGGGGACGCCGCTGATGCTGAAAAGCATGAGCATCGGGAGGGCGGCGCCGGCGTACGCGAGGACGAGCGTGTTGACGACGGCGGCCACGTGGGCGCGGCCGACTCTCAGCCCGGCGCTGAACAGCTCGCGCCGTGACGCCGTCGGCTTGGCGGCGGCCAGCTCCCACACCACAGCTGTCTGGGTGATCGCTACGTCGTCGAGCACACCCAGTGCGCCGATCACCAGGCCGGCGATCAGTAGGCCCTTGAGGTCGACAGTTGGTACGTACGAGGCGACCTCGGAGGCGCCGTCGGAGCTGAGGCCGCTGATCCGGGCTGCCCGGAGGAAGACCTCACCTAGTACAGCCGTCAGCATCAGCGCGCCGATGGTGCCGAGGAGAGCGACCGACGTGTGGATGCTGATGCCGTGGGTCAGGTACAACGCGAGCACCATGATCGCCGTACCGCCGACAACCGCCACCAGCAAGGGATCCGAGCCCGACAGGATCGACGGCAGCACGAACTGCGTCAGCACCACGGCTGTCACCGCTAGCGCTACTAGCGCCGCTACTCCACGCCAGCGGGACAGGGCGATCACGGCCACTGCGAAGAGCGCGGCCAGTAGGAGAAGGGGTCGGCTTCGGTCTTGGTCGACGTACAGGTAGCGGTCGGCCGGGTCGGCCTGCTCGACGACGCCTAGGAGGATTCGTTGGCCGGTCTCGACTTTTGGGACCAGGGGGTGCTTGACCGCTCGGGCTGTCACGACGGTTCCCTTGCCGACGCCGTCGGTGACCTTGACCGTTGCCCGGTCGCACTCGTCGGGTGCTAGCGGGCAGGGCACGACGGCGGTGACGATGCCTTTGGCCTTGGCGCTTTGCAGGGCGTCGACTTTGAGGTCGCCTCCTGGTCTGAGCAAGACGAGGAGGATGATCGTCAGGCCTAGCAGGGGCAGGAGCAGGGCTAGCACCAGTACGCGGGTGCGCCGCGCTATCCGGCCGGCTGGACTGTGATGGTGGCCCACTACCAGGCCGCCGGGGAGGAACCCACGACGAGCTTGCGCGGCTCCCCGCTCCCATCAGCCGGTACTACGAAAACGCCCGGCTCCCCGTCGTCCTGCTTGCTGTAGGCAACCATCTTGTTGTCGACCCAGGCGGGTTGGTCGTCGATGTGCGCCGTCTCGGCCAAGGCAATGTCCTGCTGACCGGCCAGCGTGAGCACATGCAGCCGCCAGGTCTTGCCATCGCGGAACTTGTAGGCGATCCGGCTGCCGTCCGGCGACAACGACGGGCATTCGACATTCTCCCGTACTGCCGTCAGCTTCCGGTTCTTCAGGTCGCCACGCATCAGCCAGGTCTTCCCCTTCGACGCCATCGTCGCGTAGAACGTCTCGTCGTCCTGAGCGAACGTCACACCCCAGTAGTTCACGTCAGTCGACTGGTACGGGCGGCCGTCAAGGTATGCAGTGAAGTCCTCGAGCGACCCGTAGTGGGTGCTGGTTTTGAGGTCATAGATCCCCGCGGTCGTCGAGAACGCGCCGGCCATCAGGTAGCTGTCCCCCGACCTGAAAACCGTCCAGGCGGCTAGACGGCCTGACGGAGAAACCCTTACCCTGCTGGGATTTCCCCAGAGTTGAAGGGTTTTGACCACCTTGCCGGCTGTGTTGATCAGGTCGACTTCTGATGCCATTGGTACGGCGGTCGCTCTGAGGCAGGCCATGGTGCCGCCGCTTGCATAGACCCGTTGGCAGGTCGGTCCGGCGCCGATCGGAGTCGGGGCGCCGCCTCCGAGGGCGATTTGCCGGACTCGGTTGCTGCCTGGCTCGACGTACAGCATCGTGCCTGATCGGTCGAGTTGTAGGCCGCTCTGGGCAGCCGCTTGCTGTGTGGTTGCGACTCGCCAGCCGAGGTAGCCGATGCCTGCGGCAACGAAGACGGCGATCGCCAAGGCTCCGGCGACGATCCGGCGACGGCTCAACACGCCGGCGCCTGTCATGCCGCGCCCACCGCAGGAGCCGGCTTGGCCTCACGGCAGAGCCAAGCACCGGCCGCGATGGCCGTCGCCAGCGCTGCCGCGAAGAGCGCGAAGGTCAGAGTCGGCTCGACCGCAGCTGCCATCGCACCGAACGCTAGGGCGCCGGCTGCTCTGGCTAGGGCTTGGGCGGTTTGGACTACTGCCATGCCGGTTGCGCGCAGTGGGGTGGGGATGAGCGGTCCGGCGTACGCCATCAGAACTCCGTCGCTGGCGGCGTAGAAGAGGCCGTGGAGTAGGAGGATCGCGGCTGCGATCAGGCGGCCTTGGGTGTTGGTCGCGATGAGGAGGTAGGCGGTCAGGAGGAGGGCGTGGCCTAGGAGGAAGAGCTTCCAGCGGCCGATGCGGTCTGCGAGGCGGCCGAAGGGGATGGCGGCGAGCATGAAGGTGAGGGCGGTGCCGAGGGGTAGGAGCGGGAGGATCTTGGGTGGGAGGCCGGCGGTGCGCTGCACGGAGAAGTACAGGAACATGTCGCCGACTGTCACCAGGCCGAGGAGGGTGGCGGCGATGATCAGGCGGCGTAGTTCTGGGGCGGTTGCGGCTGCTAGGCCGGCGCGGATGCTGACCGCCGCTTTGGTCACGATGGTGCGGGGCTGGGTGACGAAGAAGATCAGGATGAGCACGCCGACGGCGGCCAGACAGAAGCTGGTGGTGAAGACGACGTCATAGCCACCGGGGATCGCCGCGATGATGGCGAACCCGAGCAACGGTCCAAGCAATGCGCCCGCCGTATCGAGCGCCCGATGGACGCCAAAGGCGCGCCCGAGGTCCTCCACTGGTGTCGACAGCGAGATGAGCGCGTCGCGCGGCGCCGTACGAATACCTTTACCCGCCCGGTCGACGGCGATCACCGAACTCAGCCCAGACAGCGACCCACCCACAGCCGGCAACCCAAGCTTCGTCACCGCCGACAACCCGTACCCAGCAATAGCAACAGCCTTCGGCCGTCCAAGCCGATCAGCCACATGCCCACCGGCCAACCTCAACAACGCGGTTGCCCCGGTGTAGAGCGCATCCAGCGCCCCCAGCTGCAGAAATCCAAGTCCGAGCCCGTACATCAGATAGAGCGGCAGAATCGCCGTCACCATCTCCGCGGAGGCATCCGTCACCAGGCTCACCAACCCGAGCGCCACGACCGTGCCCGAAACTCGCCGCGCGGCGCGGCTCGTGGGAGGCGGGGAGCCGGCAAGCGAGGGAGGATCCCCAGCGGTGGTGCGGGCGGCGTCGGCCGCCCGCGTGTTCGACAGGTACATCATTTGGGGTGGCAGGTGCCTTGGACGGAGTCGGTGAAGGTTCGGCCGGCTACTGGGACGAAGTCGGCTGTGTAGCCCGTCGCGGTGAGGGTTAGTTTGCCGACGCCGAAGGTGTTGTAGTCCTTCTTTTCGATGGTGGCTTTGGTGGTGCCGCCTGCGCCGTAGAGGGCGCGGCCGCCGGTGCCGATGAGGAGTTGGCGGACGCCGTTCGTGGTGTCCTTGGTGCCGTCGGGCTTGGAGGGGGCGAAGCGGATGTAGTTGTGGTCGTGGCCGCTGATCACCAGGTCGGCTTTGTAGTCGTACAAGGCCTGGAAGAAGGGCTGGACCGACGTGTTGTCGCTGTAGTTGCCGGCGGCGAAGCGGGAGTGGTGCCAGTACGCCGCAGTACAAGGCTTGGTGCTGGCCTCGAGGTCGGCGCGCAGCCACTGGACCTGGGCGCTCGTGGAGGTCTTGGCGATGTTCGAGTTCAGCGCGACGAAGTGCCAGTCACCGACGTCGTAGCTGTAGTAGCCCTTGGTCCGGTCCCCCGCCCGGCCGGTCGCCTGCCCGACGCCGTTGAAGTAGTCGAAGTACCCCTTCGCGTTGGCCGTCACGTACTCGTGGTTGCCCGGCGTCGGGAACGTCTTGCTCTTGAAGACTCCCCATTGCGGGTTGTAGCTGTTGTTGTACTCCGACAGCGTCCCGCTCTCATAAGCGTTGTCCCCGGCCGTGATCACCGCCGTCGGATTCATCGCCTCCACCAGCGGGCGGGTCTGGTTGCACGCCGAGCCGCAGATGTCACCAGCGGCCGCGACAGTCACAGTCGCCAGGACACCGGCCTGGTAGGCGTCGACCCGATAGCTACTGGCCGACGAGGTGAAGTTCGGCTTGACCGTCACGCAGTTGCCGACGAAAGCCCTGGTGTAGAAGGCCTTCCCGGCCCAGTTGGTTGCCTTGAGCGTGTACTGCCCACCGGCTGAGCCGGTCACCGTGACCGTGTCCTTGCCGGTCAGAGTCAGCTCCCGGAAGCGAACCCGGACCCACCGAGAGTCCGTGCTCGCGCACACCTGCTGACTGGTCCCGGCCTTCGCCAAGGCCGGGACTGCCACCGTCTTCGCGCCGCTCTCGGCGAGCTGAAGCTGCTCACCCGCGACGACGGTGTCTTGCTGGGGTTCTATCGATGCGGCCACAGGCCGAGCATCGCCACTGCTGGAGGAGTTGGTGGCGACGATGGTCAGGGCGCCGGCGAGCAGTCCTCCGGTGACGAGGGCCGCGATCGTGGTACGACGGGACGGTCTGTTCATGGTTCCACCTCGGGCGGTAGGGGGTGAACAGCAAAGTAGCGGGCTGAACACAATCAGCAACCACCCCGAAAAGCTCTATCCGATGTTCACTGAATGAACACCGCGTGAAGCACGCCGCGGAACCCGTTTTCCAGCGGACTGTTCAGAGTTTTAGCGCACGCGTCCGCCACAGCAGGTACACGAAGTACGGCGCCCCGATCAGCGCCGTCAGCAGGCCGGCCGGGATCTGCGCCGGCGCCAGCAGCGTCCGCCCGAGGCTGTCCGCGACACTGACCAGTACTGCGCCCAGCAACGCCGCAACCGGCAGCAACCGGGCATGCCGTCCGCCCACGAGTGCCCGGGCCGCATGGGGAGCGACCAGCCCGACGAACCCGACCACCCCGATCGCGGAGACGGCCGCGGCAGTCATCAGCGCGGCGCCGACCAGCGCGACGAGGCGGGTGCGCTCCAGCCGTACGCCGAGAATGCGCGGGATGTCGTCGTCCAGCGAGAGCAGGTCGAGCTCGCGGCGGGCCAGCACGATCACCGGTGTCAGGACGAGCAACGCGAGCGCCACCGGGATCACCTGCGGCAAGGTGCGTCCGTAGGTGCTGCCGGACAGCCAGGTCATCGCGAGGCTGAGGTTCCAGGGGTCGGTGTAGACGATGACGAAGGTGATGATCGCGGTCGTCGCCGACGAGACGCCGACCCCGATCAGCACCAGCCGGTCCGAACTGAGCCCACCCCTCCAGGAGACCAGATAGACCAGCGCGAAGGTGGCCAGTGCGGCCGCGGCGGCGACGCCGGACAGGAGCCAGATCCCGGCTGCCGGTACCGCCATCAGGACGACGACGGCGCCGACACCGGCACCGCCTGTGATGCCAAGGATGCCCGGCTCCGCAAGTGGGTTGCGGCAGACGGCCTGCACGGTCGCGCCCGCGATCGCCAGCGCCGCTCCGCAGAGAACGGCCGACAGGACCCGCGGGAAACGCGTGTCGAGGACGAACGTGATCGCCCGCCCGGACCGGCCGTTGAGCCAGTTGACGATGTCGCCGGTCCGCAGGAAGGCATCACCCGCGAGCATCGCGAAGACGAACGCCGCCACCAGCAGCACGATCAGCGCAACGAGGACGATCCAGAACGTGCGCAGGGACCGCAGACCGCCACCGACTCCCCCGGCCTGTTGCCGGCTCGGCCCGGAGTCGCGGAACCGGCGAGCCAGCCAGACGAGCACGATCGCGCCGACCAGCATCGTCATGATGCCGGTCGGGATCTCCACGCCCGCTTGGCCGCCGAGGATCGCGCGCAGTACGACGTCCGACGCGATCACCACCAGGATGCCGGCCAGCCCGGACAACGGCAGCAGCACCCGGTGCCGCATGAGCCCCGGGACGAGCGGAGCGATCAGCCGGACGAGCACCGGTGCGACGAGCCCGACGAACCCGACCGGGCCGGCGACGGTGACCGCAGCTGCGGACAACAGCACGGTGACGAGCGTGATCCACACCCTCGTACGGCGTACCCGGACACCCAATACGGAAGCCGTATCGTCGCCCAGGGCAAGGATGTCCAGCTTCGACGCCAGCATCATCGCCCCGAAGATGCCGACGGCAACGACCGGCGCCATCTGCTCGACCGCGACGAGGTCGGTCTGGACGAGCGTCCCGGCGCCCCACGCGAAGGTGCCGATCGTCTCCTCGCGATACAGCAGCATCAGCAGGGTGGTCACCCCGGCCAGCGCCATCGCGACGGCCGACCCGGCCAGGATCAACCGGGTCGGCCCGGCGGTACCACCGGCCGACAATCCCAAGACCAGTACTGCCGCCGCCAATCCGCCGACGAACGCGATGCCACCCGACGGAAGGGCCGGGAGCGTGATCCCGAAGGCCGCGAAGATCACGACCGCCAGGTAAGCGCCCGCGTTGACGCCGAGCGTGTCCGGCGAGGCGAGCGGGTTCCGGGCGAGTGACTGCAGACCAGCTCCAGCGACACCCAGCGCAAGCCCGACCAGTACGCCGGCCAGCAACCGAGGCAGCCGGGACGCGACCAGCACGTTGGCCGAGTTGTCCGTGCCTTGGCCGATCACCAGCTTGAGCAGGTCGCCGGCGTTCACCGACGACGTGCCCTGGGTGAGGTGGACCGCGGCCAGCACCACGATCGCGACGACCGCGATCGCGAAGACGCCCGCCACCCGCACCCGGCGTACAGGCTCCAGGGGCGCGGTGGCGAGGCCGGGCCGCTGGGCGGTCAGCTGGGTCAAGAGGTGACTGCCTGCACCGTCGCGTCGATGAACTGCTCGGTCGACTTCGGGCCGCCGAACATCCAGATCCCGTCGGCCAGCCGGTGCACGTTGCCGCTCTTCACGAACGGCAGGTTCTTCCAGATCGCGTTCTTGGCCAGGTCGCCGTCGAACACGTCACCGCCGTCGCCGTTGTTGGCGATGTAGAGGAACTCGCCGTCCTTCAGCTTGGTCAGGCCCTCGATGTCGGTCTGCGCGAGGCCGTAGTCGGGATCGCCGGCGCCGGTCCAGGCGTTCTTCAGGCCGAGCTCGTTCGTCACCGCGCCGAGCAGCGAGCCGGAGGTGAACATCCGGATCGAGATCGTGCTGCCCTGCTTGTAACCGTCGGCCATCGTGTACGGCGTACCGGCCTTGCCCGCGTCGGCGAGCTTCTGCTTGCCCTCGGCAAGCTTCTTGTCGAAGTCGGCGAGCGCGGTCCTGGCCTGGTCGGTCCTGCCGACCGCCTGGGCGACCAGTTCGAGGTTCGTCCGCATCTGCGGGATGGCGTTCTTGGCGTCCGCGCCCCGGATGACGAGGACCGGCGCGGCCTTCTCCAGTTGGGCGATGGTGGCCGGCGACTCGTCCGTGGTGGTGATGATCAGGTCGGGCGTGAGCGCGACGATCGCGTCCACGCTCGCCTCACCGCGGGTGCCGACGTCCTTGGCCGACGCGTCGAGCTTCTCCGCGCTCACCCAGGTGTTGTAGCCCTTCACGTCGGCGACGCCGACCGGCTGGACGCCGAGGGTGATCAGGTTCTCGACGATGCCCCACTCCAGGCCGACCACCTTGGTCGCGGGGGCCTTGAGATCGACCTTCTTGTTCCGCGCGTCGGTGACGGAGACGGGCTGGTTCGCGTTCGAACTGTTCGCCTCCGGGGTGACGTTCTCGCTGCTGCCACAGGCGGTCAGTACCAACGCCAGGGTTGCGGCGGTTAGGGCGGTGACTCTTTTCATCTATGACCTTTGCTGGAGGGTTTGGCGTTGCAGGTGTTTGCCGACGGGCTGGGTGGTGACGAGGCCCGTCGCGGGATCGGTGCCGACCTCGATCCGGATCCCGTACGTCTCCGAGAGCGCATCGGCTTGCAGGACCTCGGCCGGCGTACCGGTCGCGCGGATCCGGCCCTGGTCGAGCAGGGCGATCCGGTCGGCGACGGCCGCTGCCTGGTTCAGATCGTGCAGGACGACGCCGACGGCGACACCGTGGTCGTCGGCGAGGTCGCGCATCAGGTCGAGGATCTCGACCTGATAGCGCAGGTCGAGGAAGGTGGTCGGCTCGTCGAGCAGCAGGACGCCGGTGTCCTGGGCCAGACAGGTGGCGAGCCAGACGCGCTGGAGTTCGCCGCCCGACAGTTCGTCGACCGCGCGCTCGGCCATCGCGGCGACGCCGGTGACGTCCATCGCGTGGGTGATGGCGCGATTGCCGTCCGGGTCGTCATGACGCCAGCGGCCGCGGTACGGGTGTCTTCCGTACCCGACTACGTCCCTCACACTGACGCCGTTGGGCGTCGGGCGGGACTGCGAGAGCAAGGTCACCCGCCGGGCGAAGTCCTTCGAGGTCAAGCTCAGCGCCGACTCCCCGTCGGGGAAGGTGATCTCGCCTGCGTCGGGCTTGTGCAGCCGGGCCAGGGCACGCAGCAGCGTCGACTTGCCGCTGCCGTTCGGCCCGACCAGCGCGGTGACCTCGGCAGCCGCGATCTCCAGCGACGCTCCGTCGACCACCTGCTTGCCGTGATAGCCGAGAGACAGCGCGCTCCCGGTCAGCCCCACTGACTCCCGCATGGACCGAAGGATAGCCTCACCTAAGTAGCACTGTCAGCTTCACAACCAGCGACGGGGTGACTACGCGCTGAGCAATTGATCGGCCAGCCACGGGTAGGCGTAGCTGAAGGCCTGGGTGGCGAACTGCCAGTTGTGGCCGCCGGGCTGGACGGTCAGGGTCGAGGTGATGCCGACCTTCTTGCCGGCGGCGATGAACTCCTTGGCCACCCGGATGTGGGTGAGCTCCTCGGTGCCGTCCAGGTACTGGCCGGTGATCGGCGGGTACGGGCCGTGCTTGGCCATCACGGTCAGCGGGGCGTGCGCGTTGTACGCCGCTTGCGAACCACCGAAGAGATTGGCGACCGTCTGAGCCTCGTCGCCGGTGTTCGGGGCCTCGTCGCCGGAGATGTCGACGAAGTGCCGGAACGCCTCGGGGTGCTCGGTGACGAGCCCGATGGCGCAGGTACCGCCCATCGAGAAGCCGGCGATCGCCCATTTGTCTGGATCCGCCGAGGCGCCGAAGTGCTTCTCGACGTACTGCGGAACGTCGAGCACGAGGTGGTCCTCGGACTGCCCATGCGGGCCGTTGACGCACTCGGTGTCGTTGCCGAATCCGCCGGTCGGATCGACGAAGACCAGGATCGGGCCGGCGCCGTGATGGCGGGCCGCGTAGTGCTCGGCGGTCTGGACGGCCTGGCCGATGCGGATCCAGTTCTCCGGCTTGGAGTGCTCGGCGGCGATCATCTCGACGGCTGGGAGGGCAGGCCGTTCCTTCTGGAACCACGCCGGGGGCAGCCAGACCAGCTCGGGCCGGTGCTTGAAGCCGCTGGGCGTCGCCGGGATGGTGATCTTGACGAGCTTGCCGGTCTTCTGGGCTACCGGGTCCGGCTTGGTGGTCAGCTGGTGGAGTGACACCTCGCCGGGTACCTGCTTGTTCTCGATCCCCGCGACAGCATCGCCGACTGTGGGGAAGTACCCGACGAACTGGTTGACGCCGTTGGCGCAGACGACGGCGGCCAAGGTGGCGGCGACGGCTGCTGCTCCTCGATGGCGCCAGTTCACTGTCCTTGCTGTTGCCGCGTGCCCGGTGACCCGCCGGGGCGCGTTCCAGCCGACGATCAGTACCAGTAGCGAGCCGACCACGACGCCGAACCACAGCCACACCGATAACGGCAGCGGATCAGTGACGCCTGCCGCCGGCAGCACCACTCGGGCAGTGAGCAAGCCGGCCGCCGCCGCGCCGATTGCGATGACCGGCAGCTTCCTGGTTCGCCACCGGCTGTCCCGCCACCCGACGGCTACCAGCAGCGCGATGACAGCGACGCTCTCGAGGGTCCACGGCAGCCATCCGCTCAGCAGCGATACCTCTAATGCCACGTTATCCTCCATAGGCCCCCGGACCCCTGCCCCGAAGGTAGACGCCCTGCCGACTAGTTTGGTTGCCGCACGCCGTGCGAGTCGTTGAACCCTTTGAGGAGGAGTTATGGGACGTGCCGTACGTCGCCATTCGTTGATTGCCGGTGCGTTGGCTCTGGGGCTGGTTGCCGCGGTGAGTCCGGCGGCGTCAGCAGCGCCGACCTCACAGTTCTCCCCCGGCGCTGCTGGGGACGGGGATCCGTACTTCCCTGACATGGGGAACGGCGGGTATGACGTGAGTCACTACGACATCAAACTCGCGTTCAGCCCGACGACTCATGCGATCAGCGCGACGACGACGATCTCGGCCCGGGCGACACAGAACCTGTCGCGCTTCGACCTCGACTTCCTCGGGCCGCTGAAGATCAGCAAGCTCTCGGTCAACGGGCGGAGTGCGGCCTTCAAGCGGACCGGCGCGCAGGAGCTGGTGATCACGCCGCCGCACGGGTTGCGGCGCGGGAGCAAGTTTGTCGTCTCGGTGTCGTATGCGGGCGTCCCTCGGAAGATCGATGACCCCGCTCTGGGGATCTCGGGCTGGGCCGCGACGAAGGACGGCGCGGTCGCGCTCAACCAGCCGATCGGCGCGGCGACGTACTACCCGGTGAACGACACGACGCGCGACAAGGCGACGTACAGCCAGACCGTGAACGTGCCCAACGGCCTGACGGTACTGGCGAACGGCGAGCCTGGTCCCGTCACCAAGCGAGGCGGGCGGACCACCTTCCGGTGGAAGATGAACCAGCCGATGGCCAGCGAGCTCAGCATGCTCGCCATCGGGAAGTACAACGTCACCCGCGGCAAGCTGCGCGACGGCCGCCCGAACATCACCGCGATCGGCCAGTCGGTCGACACCGTCGCCGGCCAGGGCAAGGTCCTCAACAAGACCACCGCGCAGGTCGTCGAATGGGAGCAGTCGCTGTACGGCCGCTACCCGTTCGCCTCGACCGGCGGCATCATCGGCGACGTAGGCGTCCACTACGCGCTCGAGACCCAGGGCCGCCCGGTCTACGACCAGCGCAGCAGCAAGGTCAGCGGCGACCTACTGGCCCACGAACTGGGCCACCAATGGTTCGGCGACTCCCTCACCCCCGCCCGCTGGTCGGACATCTGGCTCAACGAAGGCTTCGCCACGTACTCCGAATGGCTCTACCAGGAAAAGTTCAACGGCGTCCCCGCCCAGAAGACCTTCGCCCAGGCCTACGCAGCCGAAAAAGACTGGACCGGCAAGGTAGCCAACCCCGGCCGAGACCAGATCTTCGACGACCTCGTCTACACCCGAGGCGCCCTGACCCTCCACGCCCTCCGCCTGAAAATCGGCGACAAGGCCTTCTTCACCCTCCTGAAGACCTGGCCCACCACCCACCGCCACTCAAACGTCTCAACCCAAACCTTCATCAAGTACGTCGAGCACCAAACCCACCGCAACCTCGCCCCGTTCTTCCAAACCTGGCTCTACCAACCAGGCAAACCCCAGCTCTGAACCCACACCCCGCCGTCCGAGCCCACATCATGTGGGCTTGAACACCCAGCGGTGACCTTGAACACCGAACGGTGGGCTTGAACAAGGTATTGCTTGTTCAAGCCCGCCGTTTGGTGTTCAAGCCCACCTGATGTGGGCTTGCCACCTACAGGGTGGCGGCTAGTTCGGTGCCTTGGAGGATGGCTCGTTTGGCGTCCAGTTCGGTGGCTAGGTGGGCGCCGCCGATCAGGTGGGTGGTGGGGGTGGCGAGGGTGCGGACCGACTCCTGGCCGGCGCAGATGACGATCGTGTCTACGGCTAGTACGCGGGGGTTTTCGTGGCTGGGGCCGAAGGTCAGGTGGAGGCCTTCGTCGTCTATGCGTTCGTAGTTGACGTTGGTGAGGTGCTCTACCTGCTTGTTCTTCAACGCGGCTCGGTGGACCCAGCCGGTGGTTTTGCCCAGGGTGGCGCCGATCTTGCCGGGCTTGCGTTGGAGTAGGTAGATCTGGCGGGGCGACGGTTCGGGGTGGGGTTTGGTGAGGGCGCCTCGGGTTGTGCGAGGGTCGGCTACGCCCCATTCGGCTTGCCATGCGGGGAGGTCGAGGGTTGGGGAGTCGACCGTGGTGAGGAATTCGGTGACGTCCACGCCGATGCCGCCGGCGCCGATGACGGCCACCGTTTTCCCGACCGGGCGGCCGTGGCGGACCACGTCGACGTACGAGAGGACCTTCTCGTGGTCGATGCCGGGGATGGACGGGATGCGCGGAACTACGCCGGTGGCGAGGATGACCTCGTCGAAGCCTTCCAGGTCGGCGGCCTCGGCGCGGTGGCCGAGGTGGAGTTTGACGCCGGTGAGTTCGAGGCGGCGTTCGTAGTACCGGATGGTTTCGGCGAATTCTTCCTTGCCGGGGATCCGCCGGGCGATACCGAACTGCCCACCGATCTCGTTGTCCGCTTCGAAAAGCTCGACGTCGTGCCCGCGTTCGGCTGCGGTGACAGCAGCCGACAGGCCGGCCGGTCCGGCGCCGACCACGGCAATGCGGCGGGTACGCCGAGTTGGCAGCAGCACCAATTCGGTCTCCCGGGCGGCGCGTGGATTCACCATGCAACTCGCGTGCTGTCTGGCGAACACGTGGTCCAGACAGGCCTGGTTGCAAGCGATACAGACGTTGATCTCGTCCGCCCGGCCTGCCGTTGCCTTGAGCACCCATTCCGGATCGGCCAGGAACGGACGCGCCATGCTGATCATATCAGCGTCCCCACGAGCCAGCACCTCCTCACCAACCTGCGGCAAGTTGATCCGGTTCGACGTCACCACCGGGATGGACACATGCGGGCGGAACGCCGCCGTGACCGACGTGAACGCAGCCCGCGGCACCGACGTCACGATGGTCGGCACCCGCGCCTCATGCCAGCCGATCCCGGTGTTGATGATCGACGCGCCCGCCGCCTCGATCTCTTTGCCCAGCGCAACAACCTCGGTCCAGTCCTGGCCGCCCTCGACCAGGTCCGCCATCGACAGCCGGTAGATGATCAGGAAGTCCGGCCCGACGCGTTCGCGGATCCCCCGGACGATCTCGACCGCGAGCCGGCGCCGGTTCTCCGCGCTGCCACCCCAGTGATCGCGCCGCTTGTTGGTCCGCTCGGCCAGGAACTGGTTGATGAAGTACCCCTCGGACCCCATCACCTCGACCCCGTCGTACCCGCCCTCGCGCGCCAGCGCGGCACAGTCGACGTATGCCGCGATCTGCCGCCGCACCCCGCGATCCGACAAGGCGCGCGGCTTGAACGGATTGATCGGCGCCTTCAACGCCGACGCCGAGACGCTGAACGGGTGATAGGCGTACCGCCCCGCATGCAGGATCTGCAGCGCGATCAACCCGCCCTCGGCGTGCACGGCGTCGGTGACCTGGCGATGCCCCCGAGCCTCCCGGCGACTGGTCAGCTTCGAAGCGAAAGGAGTCAGCCAGCCGGTCCGGTTCGGCGCATACCCGCCGGTGACGATCAGCCCGGCACCGCCGCGCGCCCGCTCGGCGAAGTACGCGGCGAGCTTGGGCAGATCCTTGGCCCGGTCCTCGAGACCGGTGTGCATCGAGCCCATGATCACCCGGTTCTTCAGGGTGACGTGGCCGAGGTCGAGCGGAGCCAGCAGGTTCGGGTACTCGCTCATGAGGTGCTCTCCGATCGCATCGCCTGGATGACTTCGTCGCACCAGCCGAGGAACGACTCCTCGGCGCGGACGCCGCCGCGGAGTACGAGGTACTGGTGTAGTTCACGGCCGTTGAGCTTGTCCGGCTTGGGGAAGTCGCGGCGCTGGATGCCGCGGTAGGTCTCCAGCCGGGTCGCGTGCTCGGCGCGGTGCCGCTCGACTTCACGCAGTACCGCCGCAGTGTCGCCCAACGATGCGCCGCGGAGCTTCACCGCCAGCCCGTCACGCAGGATCGCGGGGTCGACCGGCTCAGCCAACCAGCGCGCGAGCTCGGAGCGTCCGTCCTCGGACACCTCGTAGACCTTCTTGTCCGGGCGGCCGTCCTGGGCGACGTCGGTGTGGGTGATCCAGCCGGCGTCGTCCATCCGGCGCAGTACCCGGTAGATCTGCTGATGGGTCGCGGGCCAGAAGAAGCCGATCGACCGGTCGAACCGCCGGGCCAGTTCGTAGCCGGACCCGGCGCGCTCGGTCAGCGAGACGAGGATCGCGTGTTCGAGGGCCATGCCGCCGACCATACCTATGCAACGAGTTGCACTGCACCTGATTGCAACGCAGTTCACACCGGTTCACCGTGGGCGGGGATATCCAACCGGTTGGTCGGATGAGGGAGAATGGTTGCAGACGCCAGCTATTGCGGAGCGGAGAAATTCCATGGAACACCCGACCAGGACCACGTTGCCCGGGATCGGCACCCGGTACGACCTCATCACCGACGGCGGCAAGCACGTCTCGGTGGTGGTGCACACGGACGGCCGGCGATTCCTGGGGTTCCACGATCCCGAGGACGACGACAGCTGCCTGGGCAGTGTCCCGCTCGGCCCGGCCGAGGCGAGCGCGCTCGGCCAGCTCCTGATCCCCGCGCCGATCGAGCCGCTGCGCGGTGACATCGAGATCGACCTGGTCACCGAGCAGATCCCGATCACCAGCCGGTCCCCGTACTCCGGCCGCACCCTCGGCGACACCCAGGCCCGCACCCGGACCGGCGCGTCGATCGTCGCCGTACTACGCCGTACCGGCGCCGTGCCCTCCCCGACACCCGACTTCAGGTTCGCCACCGGGGACACGATCGTCGTGGTCGGCACCCGCGAGGGCGTCGACGCCGTCGCCGAACTGATCACGGGAGGCTGAGATGCAC
The DNA here is from genome assembly GCF_039537185.1 of Kribbella ginsengisoli. Lineage (NCBI taxonomy): Bacteria > Bacillati > Actinomycetota > Actinomycetes > Propionibacteriales > Kribbellaceae > Kribbella > Kribbella ginsengisoli. The sequence goes on from NZ_BAABAA010000002.1 coordinate 482,791, forward strand.
GACACGACCGCCATGCTGATCGAGCTCGGCGCCGTACTGCTTGCCCTCGGCATCCTTGGGCGGTTCGCCGGACGGATCGGGTTCTCGCCGATTCCGCTGTATCTGCTGGCCGGACTGGCCTTCGGGCATGGCGGGTTGCTGCCGCTGGATGCGTCGGAGGAGTTCGTCGCGACCGGCGCTGAGATCGGGGTGATTCTGCTGCTGTTGCTGCTCGGGCTCGAGTACACGGCGGCGGATCTGGTCGGGACGCTGAAGACGCAGTACCTGTCCGGTGTGGTCGACTTCCTGCTGAACGCGTTGCCGGGTGCTGCTGTTGCGTTGCTGCTGGGGTGGGGACCGGTGGCGGCGGTCGCGCTGGCCGGTGTCACCTGGATCTCGTCGTCGGGGGTGATCGCGAAGGTGGTCGGGGATCTCGGGCGGCTCGGCAATCGCGAAACGCCGATCGTGCTGGGCATTCTCGTCCTCGAAGACCTGTCCATGGCCGTCTACCTACCGATTTTGACGGCGTTGCTGGCAGGCGTCGGGTTGGCGGGTGGCAGTGTGACGTTGCTGATCTCGCTGGGGACGGTGAGCGTCGTACTGTTCGTCGCCCTGCGCTACGGGCGAGTGATCAGTCGGGCGGTCTCGTCGGACAACCCCGAGATGTTGCTGCTCGTCGTACTGGGGTTGACGCTGCTTGTCGCTGGGGTCGCGCAGAAGCTGCAGGTGTCGGCGGCGGTCGGGGCGTTCCTGGTGGGGATCGCGTTGTCGGGTGAGGTGGCCAAGGGCGCGCGTAACCTGCTGAGCCCGTTACGGGACCTGTTTGCTGCCGTCTTCTTTGTTTTCTTCGGGTTGAGCACCGATCCGGCGGACATTCCGCCGGTACTGGGGATCGCGCTGGCGCTCGCGGTATTTACCGCACTGACAAAGATCGCCACCGGCTGGTACGCCGCACGCAAGGCGGGCGTCAAGTCAGCCGGCCGCTGGCGCGCAGGCGGCACCCTCGTCGCCCGCGGCGAGTTCTCCATCGTCATCGCCGGCCTAGCCGTCGGAGTCGAACCCCGCCTCGGCCCGCTCGCAACCGCCTACGTCCTCATCCTCGTGGTCCTCGGCCCCATCACCGCCCGCTTCACCGAACCAGCAGCCCGCAAACTGACCAACCTCCGCAAACCCCCCACCCCAGTCGGCCCGCCGCTAACCGAACGCCTCAACGACCCAGCCAACACCAGCAACTGACCCCGTCCCGCCCGCCCCCCGTCCCCCCATCACATCTGAGGGGTTATCCCCTCAACCGATGGGTTGCCCCCCGAGATTCCGGCTAGGCAACCCACCATCTCAGGGGTTAACCCCTCAGATGGTGGGTTGCAAGCCGGGGCGGGGCGCGCGTGTGGCGGGTTTGGGGGGCGGTTGCGTGGGGGCAGTTCGGCGGGACGGTCGCTGGTCCAGGGGAGTGGGTGGTGGTGGGAGTGGGTGGTGGTGGGAGTGGGTGGTGGTGGGAGTGGGTGGTTGATCAACGGGGGTGGTTGGCTCGTTGGTTGAGCGCGGCGAGGGTGACTGTTTGGGTTATGCGGGTGGAGCGGGTTTCGGGGCGTTTGGCCAGGGCTATCCATTCGAGGATTCGGCGCTTGGAGGATGGGGGGAAGGTGGCGAAGTGGGTGGCTGCCGTGGGGTTGTGGTCGAGTTCCAGTTGGAGGTCGGCGGGGATTACGCCGTTCTGGGCTTCTGCCAGGCAGTCCCAGGTGCCGGTTTTCTTTGCGAGGTCGATCAGTTCCTGGCCGGGCGGCGCCATCAGGCCGGCGGCGAGTAGCCGGTCGGCGCGGTCTCGGTTGACTTGGCTCCAGGTGCTGCGGGGGTTGCGCCGGGTGAAGGTTTGGTAGGTGCTGGTGGCGTCGCGGCGGAGGGTCTTGCTGTCTATCCAGCCGAAGCACAACGCGTGCTCGACCGCCTCGGCCAGGTCGATACCGGCGTCGCTCCCCCGTTGGACGACCAGCCAGACGGCCTTCTCGGTACGACCGTGCTCGGCCAGCCAATCGCGCCATTCCGCGACGGTGGCGGGGGCGAAGGCTTCGGCGTCGGTTACTACCTGCTTGGTGGTCATGGAGACAGCATGCTGGTGATAAGTGCTCATCAAGTGAGCACTTTGATTTAGAAGAGTACGTCGGCTCGTTCGTGGTCGAGGAGGGCTTGTTTGCGGTCGAGGCCGCCGCCGTAGCCGGTGAGGCTGCCGGTGGAGCCGATGACTCGGTGGCAGGGGACGATGATGCTGACCGGGTTCTTGCCGTTGGCGAGGCCGACCGCGCGGGAGGCGCCGGGGACCAGGCCGAGGGTGGCGGCGAGCTGGCCGTAGGTGATGACCTCGCCGTAGGGGATATCCTTCAAAGCGGTCCAGACTCGTTGCTGGAAAGGGGTTCCGGTGAGTTTGAGGGGTACGTCGAAGGTGGTGCGGTCGCCGGCGAAGTACTCCTTCAGCTGCTGCTGGACCTCGGGAAGGATGGAGTCGTCGCGCAGACCGAAGGTCTCCAAAGCGGGGCGGTGCCGGTGCTGTTCCATGTAGAGGCCGGCGAGTTCGCCGGTGTCGGCTGCGACCAGGGTGAGCGGGCCGACCGGGCTGTCCATTACGGCGTACGACATGGTCAGCCCGCCCACTGTGCGCGGGTGATCCGGTAGAGCACGTGCCGTTGCAACGGATGCCCGGCAGCCAGCCTGGGGTGGTCGAAGTCCTCGACGTACGTCATGCCGATCCGTTCCATCACCCGCTGGGACGGTTTGTTCGTCGTCGTGGTGAAGGACAGCACCTCGTCGAGCCCCAGCGGACCGAACGCGTGCGCCAGCGAAGCCCGCGCGCCCTCGGTCGCATAACCGTTGCCCCAGGCATCCTTCACCAGCCGCCAGCCGATCTCGACACACGGCGTGAAGGACGCCTCGAAGCTCGGCACCGACAGTCCGATGAAGCCGATGAACTGGCCGGTCTCCCGTACTTCGGCCGCCCAGAACCCGAATCCGCGCTCGTCGATCGCCGCCGTGAGCCGGTCGACCATCGTATCGCTCTCGGCGCGGGTCAACGCGTTCGGGAAGTGCTCCATCACGGCCGGGTCGGCGTTCAGCGCCGCATAGGTCTCGCGGTCACTGTCCTTCCACTGTCTGAGCAACAGGCGGTCGGTGGTCAGCGCAGTCATTTCACTCCGTCGGTATCTTGTTGATGGCATGATCGCCGGTCGCCCACAGGTACTGCACCGCGTACGCCCGCCAAGGCCGCCAAGCCCGCGCATGTGCGATCAGCGCTTTCGGCGCCTCGGGCAACCCGAGGTCGCGCGCCGCGTACTTGATCCCCAGATCGCTTGCCACAAAGGCATCCGGGTCACCGAGCGCACGCATCGCGATCGACTCGACGGTCCACGGCCCGATGCCGGGCAGCGCCGCGAGTTGCTCACGCGCCTTGTCCCAGTCGCTGCCCGCGCCGAGGTCGATCTCACCGGCCGCGAGGGTCGCGATCAACGTCGTCAGCGTCGTACGCCGTGACTTCGGAAAGGCCAGCGTCTCGGGATCGAGCCCGGCCAGCGCCTGCATGGTCGGGAACAAATGGGTCAGATTGCCCAGCGGGTCGTCGACCGGTTCCCCGTACGCCTGCACGAGCCGACTCGCATGAGTCCGCGCGGCCGCCGTCGACACCTGTTGACCGAGCACAGCCCGTACGGCGAACTCCGCGCCGTCGACCGTGTGCGGCACTCGTCGCCCGGGCGCCTTCTCGATCAGCGGAGCGAGTACAGGATCTGTCTTGAGCAGGTCGTCGACGGCGACCGGATCCGCGTCGAGGTCGAGCATCCGGCGGCAGCGGCTGATCGCGATCGAGAGGTCGCGCTGATCGGTGAGCGAGAGCTGGCACGCGATGTGGTCGGGCATCGGCCGGAGCGCCACCACGCCATGACCGTGCGGGAGCCGCAGGGTCCGGCGATAGGCGCCGTCGTGCCACTCCTCCACCCCCGGTACACCGGTCGCGATCAGGTGCCCGAAGAGGTTGTCCGGCGTCAACGGCTGACGGAACGGCAGACGCAACGCGATCGTGCCCGGCGCGGTGGGAGCGTCGCCGCGCTTGGCGCGGGTGCGCAGCTCGCTGGGTGACAGCGCGAAGACCTCTTGCACGGTCTCGTTGAACGTCCGCACGCTGGAGAATCCCGCAGCGAAGGCGACGTCGGCCATCTGCAGCGAGCTGGTCTCGATCAGCAGCCGCGCGGTCTGCGCTCGCTGAGCTCTTGCCAGAGCCAGTGGCCCGGCTCCCAGCTCAGCCTGCAGTTGGCGTTGGACTTGGCGGACCGAGTACCCGAGCTGGGTCGCGAGGCCTGGTACGCCGTCGCGGTCGACCACGCCGTCGCCGATCAGCCGCATCGCGCGGGCGACCAGATCGGCGCGATCGTTCCACTCCGGGGAGCCCGGGCTCGCGTCAGGGCGGCAGCGCTTGCAGGCGCGGAAGCCGGCCTGCTGGGCCGCGGCGGCGCTCGGGTAGAACCGCATGTTCTTGACCTTGGGCGGCACCACCGGGCAGCTCGGGCGGCAGTAGATCCTGGTGGTCAGTACGGCAGTGAAGAACCAGCCGTCGAAGCGGGCATCCTTCGACTGGACCGCTCGCACGCACCGCTCGACACATTCGTACACGTGCTCCAGCATCCATGGCCGCACCGACAGTTTCTAGCGGTTTTACGCCATCGAGGTTCAGCGGAAAAACGACGTCAGGATCCGGGGTCGTATTTCCGCCAGCCCGGGCGGTCCGCGACGGGTGGACTGGGGACATGACAGAACTCGAGAACAAGATGGCATTGGTGACTGGTGGGAGCCGCGGGATCGGCGCTGCGGTGGCGGTTGCGTTGGCGGTGGGTGGGGCGGATGTGGCGATCACCTACCACCGTTCGCCGGATGAGGCCGCGGCGGTGGTGAAGGAGATCGAGGCGGTTGGCCGGCGCGGGTTTGCGATTCCGGCGAATGCGGCCGATGCGGGGGCGGTGCGGGAGGCGGTCGGTACGGCGTACGAAGTACTGGGTGGGTTGGATGTGTTCGTCAACAACGCGGGCGTCGGGACGATGGGGATGATCGGCGATGTGACCCTCGAGGAACTGGATCGGGTGCTCGCGGTGAACGTGCGCGGCCTGTACGTCGCTGCGCAGGCCGCGGCGGGTGTGCTGGCTGATGGCGGACGGATGATCCACATCGGCAGCTGCATCGCCGATCGGAGCACCGGGCCAGGGATGAGCCTGTACGCGATGAGCAAGTCGGCTGTCGTCGGGATGAACCGAGGACTGGCCAGGGAGCTCGGTGCTCGCGGGATCACGTCGAACGTCGTCCAGCCCGGCCCGACCGACACCTCGATGAACCCCGCCGACGGGCCGTTCGCCGAAGCCCAGCGCGCGTTCCTGGCACTCGACCGCTTCGGCACCGTCGACGACGTCGCTGCGGCAGTCCTCTACCTGGCCGGGCCGGGTGGCTCATACGTCACCGGCACCGAACTGAACGTCGACGGCGGCCACGCAGCCTGACCTACCTCGCCTACGGGCGCGCCGTCGCCAGCGGGCGAGGTCGGCGGGCAGGGTCGGCGGTCGGGGTCGGCGGTCGGGGTCGGCCGGCGCCGTGGGCGGGCAGGGCCGGCGGGCGGGGTCGGCGGGGACGCCGGCCGGCGGGAGGGTTCTGTCGGTGGGGGCGGCTAGCTTCGGGGGATGCGGTTTTCGGTGACGTTCGGGGCGGTGGGGGTAGGGCGGGATCCGCGCGGGCTGGCTGCGCTGGCGCGGATGGCGGAGGACTGTGGGTGGGACGGGGTGTTCCTGGAGGACTATCTCGTCTATCAGGGGGACGCGGCGGAACCGACGTACGATCCGTGGATCTGTCTGGCGGCGATGGCTTGTGCAACGTCGTCGATCAGGATCGGTACTACGGTGACGCCGGTCCCCCGCCGGCATCCCTGGCAGCTCGCCGCCGAGACCGTTGCCTTGGATCACCTATCGGGTGGGCGGCTGATCCTCGGCGTCGGGATCGGCGATCCGGGCGACCCGTTCCTCACCGGCACTCCACGCGAGCTGGCCGAGAAGCTCGACGAGTCGCTGGAGATCATCACCGCGCTGTGGACCGGTGAGCCCGTCCGGTACGCCGGCAAGCACTACCAGCTCGACAGCGTCCAACTGACCGCCACCCCACTCCAGCGTCCACGCATCCCGATCTGGGTGGGTGGCAACTTCCTCGTCCCGTCCGTCCGCCGCCGGATCCTCCGCTGGGACGGCTCCTGCGCCTACAAAGGCACCACCACAGCCCCACAACAAACAACCCCAGAAGACATCCGCCAGCTCCTTGCAGACAAGCAAGCCGCCAAGGCGGACGAGGTCGAGGCGGACGAAGTCGAGGCGGGCGAAGTCGAGGCCGACGAGGTCGAGGCGGGCGAAGTCGGGGCGGGCGAACGCCGGCCGGGTGGGGGCGAACGCCGGCCGAGTGGGGCCGAACGCCGGCCGGGTGGGGCCGAACGCCGGTTCGAGGTGAAGGCGAGTGGTGGCGATCCGGCGGCGTTCGCCGAGGCAGGCGCCACCTGGTGGGGCCGGTGGATCGCGCCAGGGCCGGTCGCCGCCGCTCGCGAGATCCTCCGCGCCGGGCCACCTCAACCTCACTGAGGGCGAAGCCCTGCACGAACACATCTGCGGGGTTATCCCCTCAACCGGTGGGTTGCCCCGCGAGATTCTGGCGAGGCAACCCACCATCTGAGGGGTTAACCCCTCAGATGGTGGGAGCGGGAAGCGGCGTGGCGGGGCTGGGGTGCCAGGGGCGTGAGTGGGGGGTGGGTACTGGTCAGGCGTTGACACGGGAGGGTTTGGCGGTGAGACTGCTGGTGGATTTGAACGTTAAAACGGGTGGCTTCTGGTGCGGTGGGAGGTTGGTTCGTGGCTACGTTGAAGCAGGTTGCCGCTCACGCGGAGGTCTCGGTGCAGACCGTCTCCAACGCCCTCAATGCGCCTCATCGACTACGCCCGGACACCCTGCAGCGGGTGACCCGATCGATCGAGCTGCTCAACTACCGTCCCAATCGTAACGCGCGCAGCCTCCGGACGAGCGCCGTCGAGCTGATCGGGTACTGCGTACCGAGCTGGCCGCACGGGCAGGTCCACCTGGTGATGGACCAGTTCCTGCATGCGCTGTGCACTTCCGCCGAGAGCAGCGGACGGCACATTTTGTTGTTCACGGCACCGGTCGGCGTCGAGGGCATGCCGGTCTACGAGGATCTGCACGCCCGGCGCCTGGTGGACGGGTTCGTGTTGTCGCAGACCGAGACGCACGACCCGCGGCACGCGTGGCTCAAGGAGCAGCAGATCCCGTTCGTGTCGTTCGGGCGGGTGTGGGAGGAGTCCACCCAGCCCGGCCCTTGGGTCGATGTCGACGGCGCCGGCGGATGCGCGACCGCGGTTCAGCATCTGTACGACACCGGCCGCCGCCGGATCGGCTTCCTCAGCTGGCCGCAGACCTCCGGCCTGGCGGAGAACCGGCTGAGCGGGTGGCGCGCGAGGTGCGGTGAGCTCGGGCTGCCGAACCACGACGAGCTGGCCGTCCGCTGCCGCGCGGACACCATCGACGAGGGCGCCCGCAGTACTGCGGAACTGCTCGACGCCGACCCCGCGATCGACGCGATCGTTGCCATCAGCGACATTCTCGCGCTGGGGGCGCTGCGCGAGCTCGGCCGCCGGGGGCTGGTGGCCGGAGTCGACGTCGCGGTGACCGGCTTCGACGACTCGCCGCTGGCGTCGGTGGTGTCGCCGGCGTTGACGAGCATCCGGCAGCCGATGGACGAGATCGCCGGCGAGCTGATCGACATTCTCACGACACCGGATCCCAAGGGTCCGACGGAACGGCTCCTGCAACCGGAGCTGGTGGTCAGGGGCAGCTCGGCCCCCGGCTGACGCAGGTGGCGCTCAGACGCCACCAGAAGGAGGAAGTACGTCATGACACCCCGCCCTGTCGGACGAAGCAGACCAACCACAAGACGAAGCACAAGACGGTACGCCGCCCCTGCCGGCCTCCTCGCCGCAGCAACAGTCCTCGCCCTCAGCGGCATCCCTTCCCTCGCCACCGCAACCCCAGGCGCGAGCCCAGCCTCCGCCACAGGCGCGAGCGCAGCCTCCATCGCAGGCGCGGGCGCCGCCGCAGGCGCGGGCGCAACGGTCGACGCCCAGGCGGCGACCACACGGTCGAGTGAGTTGTCGGAGTCGACAAGGCTGGCGGATCGGCGGTCGTTGGTTGTCGGGGATCGGGCCTACGCGATGGGCGACGAGAACGGCCTCTACCCCGCGACCGGCTGGCACACCCGCGGCGAGATGGGCGGCTTCTGGACCGCCCCGCTGAAGCTGCTCGACGGAATCTGGTTCGGCGTCGACGGATCCTGGCTCGGCAAGGACACCGTGGCCGCGAAGTACACAAGCGGCCAGGGCTACCAGCGAATCAGCTACCCCGGCGCCGTCAGCGTCGAGCGCACCGACTTCGTCCCCGACGGGGTCCGCGCAACAGTGGTCGGCCTGACCTTCGAATCGGCCACCGCCAAGACAGTCGCGCTCGATGTAGACGCACACTCAGAGCTGATGCAGTCCTATCCCTGGGGTTGGACGACCCCCAACGCCGCCCAGATGAACCTCCCGGACACCGGTTCGTACAGCGACGGCACCCTCCAATTCCGCGAGCAAGGCACCCCACCGATAGCCAACGCCGCCGAACACGACTACGCCGCGATCGTCGGATCAACCATCAAACCGACCAACCACGCCCTCGGTGCCAACAACCGCGGCCCACAGGACCCAGCAGTCATCTGCCCGGCCGACGGCGACGCACCCAAGCACTGCGACGACACCGCCTTCGGCAAAGGCACCGGCGGTCGCCTCACCTACAACATCGATCTGAAGCCCGGCCGGACGACGACGGTCTGGTTCGCCGTCGCCGGATCGGACGAAGGCAGAACAGCCGCACAGCGCGAGTACAAGAAGGCCACCAGCAACCCCGAGAAGTTGCTGCAGGCAAAGAAGAAGAGCCGCGCCGCGATCGACGAGATGTCCGCAGTGGACCTGCCTGGTGACCGGCTGCTGCAGCAGAGCGTCGAGTGGAGCAAGCAGAACCTCGCCGACTCCGTCCAGGAGGCGCACAACCTGCAGATCCGCGACGTCAACGAAGGCAAGGCGTACCCGGCACCCAGCGGCACCGTCGACACCGCCCGCTGGTTCGGCGCCGGCTTCCCCGACTACCCCTGGCTGTTCGCGACCGACGGTGAATACACCTCGTACGCCGCGGTCGCGGCCGGCCAGTTCGACACGGTGAAGTCCCACCTGCGCGCACTGCGCGACGTCAGCGACATCCTCAACAACCGCAGCGGCAAGGTCGCCCACGAGGTGACGCCGACCGGCGACGTCTACTTCGGCTCGAACACCAGCGCCGGCAACACCGACGAGACGGTCAAGTTCCCCAGCATCGTGGCGCTGCTGTGGCGCTGGACGGGCGACGACCGGTTCCGCGACGAGATGTACGACTTCAGCGTGCGCAACCTGAAGTACGTCTACCGCGAACTCGACCAGGACGGCGACGGCTGGCTCGAGGGCCTCGCCAACGTCGAGCGCAACGGCATGGGCTCGGAGAAACTCGACAGCACCGTGTACCTCGCTCGCGGACTGCGCGACCTCGCCGACCTCGCCGCCTCGAAGCACGACCAGGCGACGCGGCAATGGGCGACGGCCAAGGCGACCGACGTCGAGAAGCGGTTCGAGAGCCAGTGGTGGGTCGACCAGGCCTTCGGGTACGCCGACTCGATCGACGACCCTGCCAACCCGGCGAACGACAACACGCCGATCTTCCAGCGGCACTGGACCGGCGTCACCCCGATGGAGGCCGAACTGGTCCGCCCCGGCCGGCCCACCACTGCCCTGGCCTCCACCGAGCACGCCAAGACCGCACTCGACCAGCGCGAGAAGCCTTGCTACACAGGCGAATTCGGGCTGTTCCACACCGGCACCGGGCCGACCTCGGATCCTGCGGGCAACCCCGGAGCCTCCTGCGACACCGTCGTGTCGGGTGTGAAGAGTGAGCGGAGCATCTTCTCGCTGAACACCTCGATCATGGCGGTTGCCGAGGGCAACTTCGGTCGCCTGGGGAAGAGTCAGCAGCAGGTCTACACGACCGGGAACGCGCGGATCCAGCTCGACCCGAAGGTCTGGGAGACGCCGGGCGCCATGCCGGAGATCGCGCCGTCGCCGGACTCGCCGGCCAACATCGACCGGGCGTTCACCGACCGCTCGATGACGCTGCAGGCGTGGGGCGCGTACGGCATCCTCTGGCCGGTGGTGCACCAGCAGCTCGGCGTCGATCCGGATCTCGGGCACGGCAAGCTGACCGTCGTACCGCAGATCCCGGGCGGGCAGCAGAAGGTGGCCGGTAGCAACATCCGGCTCGGTCGTGGGTCGATCGATGTCTCGGCATCCCTTGCAGGCAAGGAACTTCGGACCGAGGTCCGCAGCAAGGGGTTGTCGGCAACCCTCACGGTCGGTGCGGTACTTCCGGCCGGCGCGAAGGTACAGGCGGTGAGCCTCGACGGTCGCGCGGCGAAGTACAAGCTGGTGACTACCGCGCGTGGAACCGAGGTCCAGGTGACTGGTCACGGGAACCGCTCGACACTGACGGTCAAGCTTCGCTGAACGCTCTACCAAGTAATCGGCCGGTGCGCATTCGTGCACCGGCCGGTTTCGTTTCACCCTGTGGACGACAAAGAAGCAGGCCCCTCCGAGTATGAGTCGGAGGGGCCTGCAAGAGCTGAAGGAAGGTGACGTCTCCAGCTTCCCAGACGGGTCCGTCGGGTCCGGCAGACCCCGTCACCGGTCTACCTCAGTGGGGATCCCCACCGCGAGGGTCCTCGGTTTCCGTCCGACCCGCCGTTCCCTGAGGAACAGCGTGTCGACATTTCTACCTCCCCGTCCGGTGCGCGCACAACCCTTTCTGGCAAAGAGGATCGGCGAATCTGCCACCGTCAGCGTGTCGTCCACAGTGTGTACCCGACCATCCACAGAAACGATCGATGTTATGCACAACCCCTGTGCATAACCTTCATTGCCAACGAAAGAATCGAGCCGCCAATGCAACACAACCGATGGTTACCGCGAGCAACGCGACGACGTGTTCCAGGCCCGGCCAGTGCCCCGACCACGCATCCTGCATGCTGGTCATCCCGGCGCCCATCGGAGTGATGTCGCGGACCCAGCGGATGGCGTGCGGCATCAGATCGCCGGGCGTCCAGACACCGGCGAAGAACATGCTCGGGAAGAACAGGATGTTGCCGACGATACTCGCGCCCTTGGCGGTCGAGACCAGGCCGGCGATCAGCACACCGATCGACAGCTCGGCGACCGTGAAGAGAACGGCCGAGAGGGCGAAGGGCAACGGCGCGGCCGGGAGGTCGGCGCCGAAGACGGCCGAGCCCAGCCCGAGGATGAGGGCGATCACGACGACGCCCGCGGCCAGGTGCAGGAGCAGCTGGGCGATCAGCAGCTTCACCGGGCGTACCGGCGTGGTCGACATCCGCCGCAGGATGCCCTTCTCGCGGTACCCGGCCAGGATCATCGGCAGCGTGGCCATTCCGAGGATGCCGATCCCGATCCCGATCGCCATCGTGGGCAGGAAGCTCGCCGGTACGCCGTCGCTCGACCCGCCGCCGTCGCCGATCAGCGAGAAGATCGTCAACAGCCCGACCGGCAGCACGAAGACGAAGAACAGCCCGGCCCACTCGCGCAGGAACAGCTTGCTCTCGATCCGGGTGAGAGTGAGGGTCTGGCTCATCGCTCCGCTCCTTCGAAGGTCCGGCCGGCTGGTGTCCCCTGATCGGCGTCGCTCGAGTGCCGCCGATCAGCGGGCACCAGCGCCAGGAAGGCGTCGTCCAGCATCGCCTGTTCGGTGTGCAGGTCGAGCGGCGCCTGGCCGCGGCTCGCGAGTTCGGTGACGACTGCGACCAGCAGGTCGTCGTTGCCAGTGACAACGATCCGGCCGCCGTCGCGGATCACGGAGTTCACTGCGGGCAGGGCTTTCAGCACCGCGTCGTCCAAGACGCCAGGGACTCGGAAGCTGATCCGCTGCTCGGTACGGGCCGCGTCGACCAGGCCGGCCGGAGTGTCCAGGGCGACGACCAAGCCGGCGTCGATGATGGCGATCCGGTCGCAGAGGTACTCGGCCTCTTCCATGAAGTGAGTGACCAGGATGATCGTCACGCCCGAGTCGCGGATCTGCTTGACCAGCTCCCAGGTGTCCCGCCGCGCCTGCGGGTCGAGGCCGGTGGTCAGCTCGTCGAGGATGGCGAGCTTCGGGTTGCCGATCAGCGCCAGCGCGATCGACAGCCGCTGCTTCTGCCCACCGGACAGCTTGCCGAAGGCGGTGTCGCGGACCTTGGTCAGCCCGAGCTGCTCGAGCAACTCCGCCGGGTCGGCCGGGTTCGGGTAGAACGACGCGTACAGCTCGAGCGCCTCGCGGGCCTTGATCCGCTCGGGCAGCTCGCTGGCCTGGAGCTGGACGCCGACCAGCGAGGTGATCTGGCTGCGCCGCTTGTACGGATTGAGACCGGCGACCCGGACCGTACCGGCGTCCGGCCGGCGGAGCCCGGCGATCGACTCGACCGTGGTGGTCTTGCCGGCGCCGTTCGGGCCGAGGATGCCGAAGATCTCACCCTCGCGCACGGTCAGCGAGACGTTGTCGACGGCGACGGTCGCGCCGTAGGTCTTGCGGAGGAAGTTGACGACCACCAGGTCGTCGTCACGGCTGTTTCTGGGCATGGCGGAGCCTCCCTACCTACTGCCAAAGGGTTTGTGGAGTCAGCCCTTGGCGGGTTTGAGCGCCATCGGGCGAAGCATCAGATAACCGAAGTACAGGCCGAGGGCACTGGCCACCAGCACTCCCGGTACGCCGATCGCCAGCGATGGACGGTGATAGCTGGTGGTACGCAGCGCGTCAGCGAGCCACTGTGCGACCAGCAGGAGTTCCGCCGCGGCAGCCGGCAGGACGCCGAGCGGCAGCAGCAGGAGACCCTTCCAGAAACCGAACCGGTAGAAGCTGATGCCGATCAGCCAGCCGGCGGCCTCGTGCGCGATGATCAGCAGGAAGAACTCGGTGAAGATCAGCCCCACCTGCGAGGTCTTGGTGAACAGATGCGGGTTGGCCAGCGTCTGGGTCAGCCCGGCCCAGTCGTAGATCACCCGCTCGACCTGGTAGGCGACCACCCACAGCAGCGCGGTCGCGGCCGCGGCGCCGACCAGAAGGATGCCGGCGGCAACGGAGAACATCCGCCGGGTGACCCCGTGCGCGATCAGTAGGTTGAACAGCGCCGGCGCCAAGGTGATGCCGATCGCCGCGGAGAAGTACTTCGGCGACTGGGTGCCGTAGTCCCAGATGCTGTGGTCGAGACCGCCGCCGATCAGCTGCGAGACCAGTCCGCCGATCAGGAACGACCCGGTCATCACGACCCAGTAGCCGACGATCATCGGGCGGAGGCCGATCGCCATCGAGCTGACCACTCGCTTGAGCCGCCCGGACGAGGTGACGCCGCGCGGCAGGGCCGCAGTACGGGCGATGGACTGGGTGGTCATGCGGAGCCCTCCTTCGAGCGCGTCGTACCGGTCAGGTGGACGAACAGTTCCTGCAGGCCGACCGGACCGATCTCGAGCCCCGCCGACTTCGCCTGCGCGAGCAGCATGTCGTCCAGATCGCCAAGCACCGTTGACGATTTGGTACCACCGAGCCGCTGCTCGGCGAGCACGGTCAGCCCTGCGGTCAACTCGTCGACCGCCCGGGCCGGGCCGACGATCGAGGCGCCGCGGCCGCGCAGCGAGTCGACCGGCGACTGGGTGACGAGCCGGCCGTTGTCGAGGATGACGACCTCCTCGAGCAGCGCACTGACCTCGCTGACCAAGTGGGTGGACAAGATGATCGTCCGCGGTACTTCGGTGTAGTCGGCGAGCAGCGCGTCGTAGAACAGGTTGCGCGACGGCACGTCCATCCCGAGGTAGCTCTCGTCGAAGATCGTCAGCGGCGCGCGGCTGGCCAGTCCCAGCACGACCCCGAGTGCCGACTTCTTACCGCGCGAGAGCTTCTGCACCTTCTTCTTCGTCGGTACTTCGAACTTGTCGAGCAACTCGCCCGCCAGGTCCTCGTTCCAGTACGGCCGCAGGCTGCTCGCCAGCTCGAGCACATGCCGGACGGGCGCGGAGTCGACCAGGTCACCCGACTCGCGGATCAGGCAGATCCGGCTGGTGACGACGGCGTCCTCGTACGGCGGCAGCGCACCCAGCTCGTCGCCCTCGATCAGCACCCGCCCGTCATCGGGCTGCCGGAAACCGGCCAGGACGGCGGCCAGCGTGCTCTTGCCCGAGCCGTTGCGGCCGAGCAGACCGTGGATCTTGTCCGGCGCGAGCCGCAGATCCAGCCCGTCCAGGGCCGGTACGCCGGCGAATGCGACGGTCAGGTTCTCGGTCCTCACACCTAGGCCGCTCACTTCTCACCATCCTTCTGGATGTGCTTCACGACGTCGGACAGCGGTACGCCGATCGCCTTGGCCTCACGAATCATCGGGTCGACCACGTCGGCGAAGAACGAGTCGCGCCGGCCGGTCCGGAGAAGCTCGCGAGCATTCGGGCTGACGAACATCCCGATCCCGCGCTTCTTGTAGAGCACGCCCTCGTCGACCAGCTGGGCGAAACCCTTGGCGGCGGTGGCGGGGTTGATCCGGTAGAACGCGGCGTACTGGTTGGTCGACATCACCTGCTCGTCCTCGGCCAGCGCGCCGCTGACGATGTCGTTCTTGATCTGCTCCGCGATCTGCAGATAGATCGGGCTGCGATCGTCGAACACCGCGCTCACCTCCACCCCTGCTGCTAGGTTCTTCGGTTCATAGGTTCATTACTTGACTAATGAACCGTAGCACCCTGGATCGGTACCGTGCAATCGGACAATTCGGCGAAGCGCAACGGATCGAGGAGCGGATCGTGGCAGACGGAGTGCGGGAACTGCGGCTGGTGGTGACGGTCGACGACTACGAGGCGGCCGTCGGGTTCTATCGCGACGTGCTGGGACTGACCGAACGGGAGGCCTACGAGTCGGCGGACGGGCGGGTGACGATCCTGGAGGCCGGCCGGGCGACGCTGGAGATCGCAGATCCGAACCAGGCCGAGTTCATCGACCGGGTCGAGGTCGGACGGCGGGTGGCGGGCAAGTACCGCGTCGCCTTCGAGGTGGACGACTCGGCGGCGACGACCGCCAAGCTGGCTGCCGCCGGCGCCGAGGTGGTGGCCGAGCCGACCCGGACACCCTGGAACTCGTTGAACGCGCGACTCGAAGGCCCCGGCGGCGTGCAACTCACCTTGTTCACCGAACTCGACGCGTAGCGTGACCACATGGCTTCGAATCATGAGCAGGAACTGCAGGTCGCCCGTGAACTGGCCGCGAAGGCGACGGAGGTGGCCGGCAAGTTGAAGGCCGGGACCTACGACTCGGTGAGCGCGCTGGCGCTGACCTCGATCGCGCACAGCTTGAGCGTCATCGCCGCCCGCGGCAGCGAGGGCTAGGCGTCCTCTTCCTCCTTGGCCGGGCGGCCCGGGCCGCGCATCTTGCCGACGTTGCCGGGCAGCCGGCCGGCGTCGGCGAGGGCGCGGCGGAGCAGGAACTCGATCTGCGCGTTCGTACTGCGCAGATCGTCGCCTGCCCACCGGGCCAGCGCGTCGTGGACCACGGGATCCAGCCGGAGCAGGATCTTCTTGCGTTCAACGGCCACGAGCCCGCCCTACTGGTAGAGCGAACCGGCGTTGACCACGGGCTGGGCGTCGCGATCACCGCAGAGCACGACGAGCAGGTTGCTGACCATCGTCGCCTTGCGCTCCTCGTCCAGCTCGACCACCTGACGCTCGGACAGCCGTGCCAGCGCGAGCTCGACCATGCCCACGGCGCCCTCGACGATCTGCTGCCGGGCCGCGACCACAGCGCCGGCCTGCTGGCGACGGAGCATCGCCTGCGCGATTTCAGGCGCATAGGCCAGGTGGGTGATCCGCGACTCGATCACGTGGACGCCGGCCGCACGCACCCGGGCACCGATCTCGGTCGAGAGCTTCTGGGTGATCTCGTCCGTACTGTCCCGCAACGACATCCGGTCGGTCGCCTCGTGGACGTCGTACGGGTAGCTGTTCGCGATGTGCCGGACCGCGGTCTCGGTCTGGATCGCGACGAACCGGACGAAGTCGTCGACCTCGAACATCGCCTGCGCGGTGTCCTGCACCTGCCAGACCACCACCGCGGCGATCTCGATCGGGTTGCCGTCGGCATCGTTGACCTTGGCAACGGCCGTCTCGTGGTTGCGGATCCGGGTCGAGATCTCCTTGCGGGCGGAGATCGGGTTCACCCAGCGCAGGCCGTCGACGCGGATCGTTCCGGCGTACCGGCCGAGGATCTGCAGCACTCGAGCCCGGCCCGGCGCGACCGGGGTGAGACCCGCCGCCACGATCAGGGCGGCGACGAACAGGACCACACCGATGATCGTCAGCGCGACCTGCTCTCCGGTCGTCCCCACGATGAACAGCGCGGCTCCACCGACCCCGAGCACGAACGCCAGACCGAGCATCGGCCATCCGTTCAGATCCCCCGCCGACCGCTCGCTGACCTTCGGCTTGGGCATCTCCACCATCACGTCGACATCCGCACTCATCGCACACCCCTGTTTCCTTCGAGTCGAACTCAGTATCTCGAAGGTAGCATAGTGATATCAGTTTTACGAACCGGACGGCCTGGGGAGGGAATCCCCCCGGAAGTAGCGGGCTTGGGGAGGGAAGTCCCCCGGATTCGGGCTGAATTCCTCCCCGGTTCCGGGGAGAATCCTCCCCAACCCCTGACCGGCGGAATCGGCCCCACCCCGCCCAAGCAGCAGCCGGCAGTTTGGGTGACGACTCAGATGACGGCGGCTGAGTCGAGCAAGATCTGCTGCCAGGCGGTGGAGCGGGTGAAGGGCAGCGGGTCGATCGGGTCGTGGTTCCAGGCCTCGACCGGGCGGATGCCGTGGAGTGCGTTGACCAGCCAGACCTCGGTGTCGGCGAGGTCGGTGGCGGTGCGGGGGCGCTCGGCGACCTCGATGCCTTCGGCGGCGGCGATTCGGCGTACCAGTTCCGAGGTGACCGAGGCGAGGTAGGGACGGTCGGTGGGCGGGACACAAAGGGTGTCGTCCTCCCACCAGAGGACGGCCGAGTACGCCGCCTCGACGACGATGCCGTCGGGGTCGGCGATCAGGACCTCGTCGGCATGGAAAGCCTTGGCGGCTTGGGCTTTCAGCTCACCGAGGGCCTCGAGATCGGGGCCTTTCACCAGCGGCTGGGTGCGCGGGTCGGGGCCATCGTGGACCACCACGCGGATGCGGCCGCCTTGCGGTGGCGCCGGCCGGAGCTGGACGGAAAGCTTGCCGTCGGCATCCAGTTCGAAGCGCGGGAACCAGCGGCCGAAGCCGGGCAGGCGCTTCACCTGGTCGTCGAAGTAGTCCCCCGCCTCGACGCCGCGCGCCGCGCACGCTCCGGTGAACCGCCGCCGGTGCAGGTCGAGCCCGCGGATCTTGCCATTGGCCACCAAGAAGGAATCCGCCACCCGCAGAACACTCATACCCGCCCCTGGATCGTTGCTGTTGCCTTGAGCACCATCTCGTCGTACTCCGCGACCGGATCCGAGTCGAGCACGATCGCCCCACCCGCCCCGACCACGGTCTCCCCCGGAGTCATCACGGCGGTCCGGATCACCACGCTGAGATCCGCCCGGCCGTCGACGGTCAGGTAGCCGAGCGCGCCCGAGTACACCCCGCGCGCCGACCACTCGAGCTCGTCGAGCAGTTCCATCGTGCGGATCTTCGGCGCCCCGGTCATCGAGCCGGGCGGGAAGCACGCCCGTACTGCGTCCACGGCATCCACGCCATCGCGCAGCTGGCCGCGGACGGTCGTGACGAGTTGGTGCACGGTCTGGTAGCTCTCGACCGCCATCAACTGTGGGACCTGCACGGTGCCCGGCCGGCTGACCCGGCCCAGGTCGTTGCGGATCAGGTCGACGATCATCAGGTTCTCGGCGCGGGTCTTCTCGTCCTCGGCGAGCGCCTTCGCGACGAGCTGGTCCTGCGCCGGGTCCTCGACGCGCGGCGCGGTCCCCTTGATCGGGCGGCATTCGGCCCAGCCGTCGCCGTCGACGGTGATGAACCGTTCGGGCGAGGAGCTGGCGACGGCCAGGTCGCCGTACCGGAGGAAGGCGGAGTACGGGGCCGGGTTGCTCTGTCGTTGCCACAGGTAGAACTCGAACGGGTCGTCGATGGCGGGGAGACGGACGCGATTCGTCAGGCAGACCTCGTAGGTCTCGCCGGCTTCGAGGGCGGCCATGCAGGCGTCGATGCCGGCCAGGTAGGTGGCGCGGTCTTGCTCGAGGTGGGCTTCCAGGTCGAGTTCGGCGATCGGCGGCGCTTCCCGCCAGCCCATGTACCAGCTTGCCGCCGCTGTCTCTGCCCGGTCGAGCCATTCACCTGCCGACCGGTCGCCCGCGGAATGCAGGGCGACGAGCAGCGCCCGGTCCTCGTCGTGGTCGAGCAGGACGAAGCGGTTGGCCCAGATCCACAGGGCGTCCGGGGTCGGCGCTTCGTGCGCGGCGGCGCCACCGGTGAGGGCCTTCAGCTCATACCCGAAGTAGCCGACATAGCCGCCGCTGAAGACCTCCCGCAGAACAGCCGGTACTTCGCCCAGCTGAGCCGATCGAGTGCTGAGCAGGTCCTGCAACTCGGTGAACACGTCTCCGTCGGCGACGTCCCGGACGAGGACGTCCGCGTCGGCGCCGGTCGAGGTGCCGAGGACCGAGAGCCGGCGAACACCCCGATCGGTCAGGCTGCCGTCCAGCCAGAAGGCGGCCGGCTCGTCCGCCAGCAACTCGCGGTAGAACCGCTCGCCGTCCAGCGCACGATCCAGCGCACGGATCGACCAGGTCAGAGCAGGCACAGCATGAACGGTACCTGTGACTCAGGCGAGGGCGACCTTCGTCCGCATCGCGGTGATGCGGCGGACGGGGATGGCCACCTCGAAGCCGTCCTTGGTCTCGCCGTTCTTGGCCAGCCAGACGGCGGCGGCTTCGCGGCGGGCGTCCGACGTACCGGGCAGGTAGAGGGCGCCGACCAGGCGGCGGGCGTCGTCGAGGGAGCGGACGGTGTACGCGTACCGCTCGCGCTGGGACTCCATCACGTCGAAGCCGGCCCCGCGCAGCTGGTCCTTCAGGTCCTTGATCTCCCCGCCACCTGGGAACTGCGGCGTCGAGCGCAGCCGGGTGGTCAGGCTGGTGAGCGTGCGAAGGTCACCCCGGCGCAGCGGCCGCACCGCGGGGACCGTGGCGGCGAGGACGCCGCCGCGTCGCAGTACGCGAGCAGCCTCGGCCAGTACTTCGGGCAGCGGCTGCAGCACCGCCAGCCCCATCGAGCAGGTGACCACGTCGAAGGCCTCGTTGGCGAAGGGCAGGTGCAGCGCATCCGCCTGGACCTTCGGACCGGGCGCGCCGGCCAGCTGGGCCGCGTTGTTGTCGACGCCGACCACCCACCGCCCGTACAGCTCGCGGGCGACCGGGCCGTTGCCGCAGGCGAGGTCGAGGACGCGTCGCGCCTCGCCGGAGACCGCGCGGACCAGCCAGCGATAGGGCGTGTGGTCCCCGGCCACCGCTCGTGACAACAGGGCTTCAGTGCTGCCCGGGGCTGCGGTGTGGAACTCCCGCAGGTACCCCGGCCAGTCGATATCGTTCTCAGGCATCGCCGACAGACGTTACTGCCTGAACACTGTCAGTACAGCATCGAGCGCTGTCCGTACCATTTCTTGGTGCAGTCTTAAACCAGGCTGACGAAGATGTGGCCGGCCGTCTCGTCGCTGATCACGCCGCCGGCCTCGCGGCTGCCCATCAGGACACCCTCCGCGTCGAGCATCGAGTCGACCTCGCGGCCGGGCAGCGCGCCCGCGCGGCGCAGCACCGACATCGCGTCGTCGTCGCTCTGGACCGGCTCGGCGATCCGCCGGACCAGCACCCGGACACTGTCGCCGGTGGCCTGGTCGAGCACCTTGTCGAGCGGCTCGACGCCGATCCGGAACTCGCCGATCGGGGTCGCCAGGCTCTCCTTCTGCAGCTCCTCCAGGCCCGGGATCGGGTTGCCGTACGGCGACTCGGTCGGGTTGTCGAGGATCTTCAGCAGCCGCAGCTCGACCGCGTCGCTCATCACGTGCTCCCAGCGGCAGGCCTCCGCGTGCACGTCCTCCCACTCCAGCCCGATCACGTCGACCAGCAGCCGCTCGGCCAGCCGGTGCTTGCGCATCACCCGGGTGGCCTGCATCCGGCCGACCTGGGTGAGCTCGAGGTGGCGGTCGCCCTCGACCGTGACGAGCCCGTCGCGCTCCATCCGGGCCACCGTCTGGCTGACCGTCGGTCCGGATTGGTGGAGCCGCTCGGCGATCCGCGCGCGCAGCGGCAGGATGCCTTCTTCTTCCAGCTCGTAGACGGTCCGCAGGTACATCTCGGTGGTATCGATCAGCTCGCTCACGACATCCATTCTCACCTACTGAGGCAAGCCTTACCCAATCGTGTGTTCGATTCCTGTGAAGTGTCGCGGAAAGTTGTTCATCCGCGAGGATCTAGAGATGGCTACTGCGGTGATGTGGTTTCGGCGGGATCTTCGGTTGGCCGACAATCCGGCGTTGCTGGATGCGGTTGCGGCGGGCGACGGCAGCGTGGTCGGGCTGTTCGTGCTCGATCCTTTGTTGTGGGATCAATCAGGTGGGCCGCGGCGGGAGCATCTGGCCGGATCCTTGCGAAGTCTGTCCGAGTCGCTGGGTGGGCGACTTGTTGTCCGGCGCGGGGATCCGGTCGAGGTGGTGCGGGCGCTGGCGGCCGAGGTCGATGCGGTGAGTGTGCACATCTCGGCGGACTACGGACCGTACGGGCGGCGGCGCGACGCGGCGGTCGAGAAGGCGCTCAGATGTCCGCTCGTCAGCACCGGTTCCCCGTACGCCGTTGCGCCGGGGCGAGTGCTGACGCAACAAGGGTCGTCCTACCGAGTCTTCACGCCGTACTTCCACGCCTGGCTCGAACACGGCTGGCGGCAGCCCGTCGATGCGCCGCCCGACATCGAATGGGTCGATGCCAAGGGCGACCGGCTTCCGTCGAGCAAGGTGGTTGCGGGCGAAGGGGCAGCTCGCGACCAGTGGGAGGCGTACCTCGACGAAGTCGCGGAGTACGGGGAGGTCCGCGACCGGCCGGATCTCGACGCGACCTCGCGGATGTCGGTGCCGCTCAAGTACGGGGAGATCCATCCGCGGACGATGCTCGCCGATCTCGCCCGCAGGCGCAGCGCCGGTGCGGAGGGGTACCGACGTGAGCTTGCCTGGCGGGAGTTCTGCGCGGACCTGCTGGCCGGACACCCGGACGCCGCGTGGAAGCCGCTGCGACCTGAGTTCGACAAGATGGAGTACGACGAACCCGGCGACGCCTTCGACGCCTGGTGCCGTGGGATGACCGGCTATCCGATCGTCGACGCGGGCATGCGAGAGCTCGCGTCGACCGGCTTCATGCACAACCGGGTCCGGATGGTGGTGGCGTCCTTCCTGGTCAAGGACCTTCATGTGCACTGGAAGTTCGGCGCCCGCTGGTTCATGCAGAACCTGGTCGACGGCGATCTCGCGTCCAACTCGCTGAACTGGCAGTGGGTGGCCGGCTGCGGCGCCGACGCCTCGCCGTACTTCCGGGTCTTCAATCCGTCGACACAGGCGAAGAAGTTCGATCCCGACGGCGAGTACCAGCGCCGCTGGATCCCCGAGCTGGGCACACCGGACTATCCCGAGCCGATCGTCGACCACGCCGAGGCCCGGCTGGAGGCGCTGCGCCGGTACGACGCGATCCGCTGACCCTTGACCTTCTCCGTCATCTAGGTATTGTACTAGTTAACTAGATGAATGGAGATGGGGATGATCGAGTTCCATCTGGACGGCCGCTCGGGGGTGTCGCCGTACCAGCAGATCGTTCAGCAGGTGAAGAACGGGCTGCGGCTGGGGCTGTTGCGTGAGGGCGATCAGTTGCCGACGGTGAAGGACGTCGTCGGGCAACTGGCGATCAACCCGAACACGGTGCTGAAGGCGTACCGCGAACTGGAGCACGAGGACCTGGTCGCGGCCCGGCCGGGGCGCGGCACCTTCGTCACCCGGACGCTGACCGATCACAGCCTGGCCGCGCACGGCCCGCTCCGGCGGGACCTGGTGAACTGGTTGTCGAAGGCCCGTAAGGCCGGCCTGGACGACGACAGCATCGAGGCGTTGTTCCAGACCACCTTTCGGTCCGGCGCTCAGGAGGAAATAGCATGAGCGCCGCTTTTCAAGCCCGTGGCCTCGGCAAGAAGTACGGCCGCAAGCAGGCCTTGACCGACTGCACCCTGGAGGTTCCGGCCGGTCGCGTCGTCGGCCTGGTCGGCCCGAACGGCGCCGGCAAGAGCACCCTGCTCAACCTCGCGGTCGGCATGCTCACCCCGACGACCGGCTCGATCGAGGTGCTCGGCAACCCGGCCGGTACGACGCAGCAGGCCAAGATCGGGTTCGTCGCGCAGGACACCCCGACGTACGCGCGACTGAGCATCGCCGACCACCTCAAGCTCGGCGCCCGGCTCAACCCGGGCTGGGACGACTCGATCGCCAAGGGCCGGATCGAGCGGCTCGGGCTCGACCCGAAGCAGCGGGCCGGCAAGCTGTCCGGCGGTCAGCGCGCCCAGCTCGCACTGACCCTCGGCATCGCGAAGCGCCCCGAGCTGCTGATCCTCGACGAGCCCGTCGCGGCGCTCGATCCACTGGCCCGGCGGGAGTTCCTGCAGGACCTGATGGAGGCCGTCGCCGAGCAGGAGCTGAGCGTCGTACTGTCCTCGCACCTGGTCTCCGATGTCGAGCGCTCCTGCGACTACCTCGTCGTACTGGTCGACTCGCGCGTGCAGGTCAGCGGCGAGATCGACACCTTGCTCGCCACCCACTACCGCCTGGTCGGACCGCGCCGCGACGAGAAGTCGTTGCCCAGTGGGCAGCACGTCATCTCCGCGAGCCACACCGATCGCCAGTCGACCTTTCTGATCCGGACCGACGAGCACATCCTCGACCCGGCCTGGACGGTCACCCAGCTCACCCTCGAAGACCTCGTGCTGGCCTACATGGGCCGCTCCCATCCGTCCCGGCACAACGACCGGCCCGTACTGGAGGTGCAGCGATGATCTGGCTCACCTGGCGGCAGTTCCGCGTCCAGGCCATCGTGATCGCGGCGGCGGTCGCGGTCCTGGTCGCCTTCCTCGCCGTCACCGGCCCCGGACTGCTGCACGACTACGCGCTCCAGCACGCCGGGTTCCTCGACCGCATCCGGTTCGACCGGATCAACCAGTACCTGTACTACGTGGGTCAGGTCGCCGTGTATGCCGCTCCCCCGGTGATCGGCGCGTTCTGGGGCGCGCCCCTGATCGCCCGGGAGCTCGAGGCCGGCACCCACCGGCTGGTCTGGAACCAGAGCATCAGCCGGACTCGTTGGCTCGTCGTCAAGCTGGCGGTCACCGGCCTGGGCGCGATCGCCGTGACCGGTCTGCTCAGCCTCGCGGTGAGCTGGTGGTCCAACCCGATCGACGACGCCATCGACAGCGGGCAGGCCGCCGGTCCGTACAACATCCCCCGGATGCTGCCGGCCGTGTTCGGCGCCCGAGGGGTGGTGCCGATCGGCTACGCGGCCTTCGGATTCGCACTCGGGGTCACGCTCGGGCTGGTCACCCGGCGCAGCATCGTCGCGATCGCCCTCACACTGGCGGCCGTGGTCGCGGTGGAGGCGCTGTCGCCGGTCCTGCTGCGGCCGCACCTGATGACGCCGGACCAGGCCAGCGTCATCGTCACCACCGAGAACCTGCGCGGGCTCCAGCTCTCCGGACCGGAGGACAACGCCGAAGTGATGCACATCGAGGCGAGGCTGCCGGGCGAGGGCTTCTGGAAGATCTCCGAGAACACCGTCAACTCCGCGGGCCAGATTCAGAAGACGCTGCCCAGCTACATCGCAGCCTGCGGCCCGCCACCGCCGGGCGTGGAGGAGACCACGCCGCGGCCGCCGATGAGCAGCTGCTTCCAGCGGCTCGCGAACGACGGCTACCGGCAACAGATCAAGTACTTCCCGGCCAGCCGGTTCTGGGACCTGCAGTGGCGCGAGGCCGGTCTGTTCCTCTTCCTGGCCGCGGCCCTGACCGGCTTCAGCTTCTGGCGGATCAAGCGCGACCTGACCTGAGCCTGACCCATCTGGCCAGCAGGGCCAGTGCCAGGAGCACCGCGCAGGTGATGGCCGAGGTCAGTGGCAGGGTGGCCGCTAGGACGACGCATCCCAGCAGTCCGAGGATGTTGAGGACTCGCGGCCATCGCCGTTGCCCGGCCGGTTGCGTGTACGCCGAGGCGTTGGCGATCGCGTAGTACAGGAGAACCCCGAAGGACGAGAACCCGATCACGCCACGGAGGTCGGTGGTCAGCACCAGTACGCCGACCACTGCCGCCAGCGCGATCTCCGCGTGATGCGGCACCTGGAAACGTGGGTGCACCGCGGCCAGCCAGGTCGGAAGGTCCTTGGTGCGGGCCATCGCGAGCGTGGTCCGGCCGATGCCGGCGATCAGCGCGACGAGTGCTCCGAGGCTGGCCAGTGCGGCGCCTGCTCTGACGATCGGCTGAGCCCAGGCGGCGTCGACTGCTTGCACTGCGGTCGCGAGCGGGGCTGATGCCTCGCCGATCCGGGCCGGGCCGAGGGCCAGCAGGAGGCTGACGCCGATCACCAGGTAGATGCCTACGGCAACGAAGAGGGCGATCAGGATGGCCCGGGGGATGGTCCGTGCGGGGTCGCGGACCTCCTCGCCCATGGTGGCGATGCGCGCATAGCCGGCGAAGGCGAAGAAGAGCAGGCCGGCGGCTTGCAGGACGCCGTACGGGCTGGTGTCAGTGGTCCAGTTCGTGACGTGGTCGGCGGAGAGCAGCAGGATCACGACGAGGGCCAGGACCGCGAGGGAGCAGGCGACGAGGATGCGGGTGAGAGCCGCGGTTCTGGTGACGCCGCGATAGTTCACGGCGGCCAGCACGATGACGGCTGCCAAGGCGACCAGTCTTCGCACCCACTCGTGGCCCGGTACTACGTACGTGGCGAAGGTCAGCGCCATCGCGGCACAGGATGCCGTCTTCCCGAGGACGAAGGCGCAGCCGGCCGTGTAGCCCCACCATGGGCCGAGACGCTCACGACCGTACGCGTAGGTGCCGCCCGAGACCGGATAGACCGCGGCCAGCTGAGCCGACGCGGCCGCGTTGCAGTAGGCGACGAAAGCGGCGATGACCAAAGAGACGAGCAGCAGAGCGCCCGCCGACTTCGCGGCCGGAGCCCAGACGGCGAAGACCCCGGCGCCAACCATCGAGCCGAGCCCGATGACCGCCGCGTCCCCGACCCCCAGCCGACGCGCAAGCGCCGGCCGGGAGTCGTTGGGCGACTGGGCTTCGTCGGCCGGCTGGGGTCCGGTGCCTGGCCTGGAGCCGCCGGGGTTCTCAGTCACCGGCGGCCATCGCTGCGGCGATCTTCTCTTCGGCTTCGGCTACCTCGGCCTTGGGGGCCTCTGGGAGTAGGTCTGCCCAGAGCGGGAGCATTTCGCGGCGGGCCTCGAGCATGCCGAGGGGGCGCGGGAAGAACCAGATGTGGAAGTGGGAGGAGCCGTCGCCCCAGCGGTAGACGTGGACCCGGGCGATGTCGCCGACGCTCAGGATGGCTCGTTCGATCCTGGCGACGACCGGTCCGTAGGAAGCGGCGAGCTTGTCCGGCAGGTCAGCGAAGGAGTCGTGATGGCCGCGGCTGGCCAGCCACACTACGCCGGGGATGGTCACCTCGGTGGCCCGGCACAGCACCCACTCGTCGTTGCTCCAGAGCGGCGTGTGCTCGGACTCGTCGAAGTCGGCGAACCACTTGCACAGGCCGCAGGGATCCCCACCCGGCTCGCCGACGCGCGGCGGCTCCGGGATCACTCGCGGTCCCAACTCGACACGGGTCAGCGGTTCGGCGTACGGCAAGGTCATCGGATTGTCCCCTCTTGTGCTGCGACTGATGGGAACCATGTAACGCCCTCGTTGCGGTTTATGCAACACCTATGTTGCATCCGGCTAGGGATCGACGATTCCGCGCAGGACCAGGTCGAGCGTCAGCGTGCGGACCCGCGAGCGCGACCAGTGGTGCCGGCCGCGCATGTGCACGTAGGTGAAGGCCGCCGCCACCATCAGCACCTCGGCGACGTCGCTGATCCGGCCGTGCGGATGCAGCGAACCGTCCGCCTCGCCCTCGCGCAGGAACCGCTCGAACGGGTCGAGGAAGGAGACCGACCCGTTCCGCGCCTGCTCCTGGTGGAAGACCAGATCCGACGACAGCATCAGCGGGACATGCCGGTCGATCACGTCGAAGAGCGCGTTCAGCGACCGGATCAGCAGCTCACGTCCGGTGCCGGTCGCGGTCAGCACCGGCCACATCGTGTCCCGGTAGTCCTCGGCCAGCTCGTCCAGCAGCGCGTTCAGCAGACCTTCGACGGTCAGTCCCTGGCGCCACAGCGTCACCCGGGACCGCCCGACCCGCTCGGCGACCCGCTCGAGGGTGACGCCGTCCCAGCCGTGCTCGGCCAGTACCGCGACCGTGGCCGCGCGCAGGGTCTCGTCCACCGCCGCTGCCGTCATCGGACTCCCCTTGTGAAACATGGTCGTTGCATTGCAGGATGACTCTACCAACGTCGTCGCTGACGGGACACAGGGAGGATTCGTGCCGACCAGAACAGATTTCCTGCTCCGGCTGACCCCGCAGGAGCTGGCCGGAGTGGTCGCGCTGACGGCCGGGGTGTCCGGCGTGAACGAGGCGGAGGTCTCCCAGGAGGACGCCGTGGTGGCCGCGATCGAGTTCGCGCTGACCCGGCTGATCGACGACTACGAGGTGCCGGACCCGGTCGCCCGCAGCCAGGTCCAGACCGCCCGCAACGACCTCCGCGCGGGCTGGGTCCGGGGCAATTGCTCCCTCTAGACCGCCCTGAGTTCTAGACCGCCTTCAGCAAGGTGAGCAGCCGGGTGACCTCGGTGGCGACCGCGGTACGAGCCGGGCCGAGGTACTTGCGGGTGTCGACCAGGTTCGGCTGGTCGGCGAGTACCTGCCGCACGGTCGCGGTGAAGACGTTGTTGAGGTGGGTGGCGATGTTGACCTTCGTCATCCCCGCCTCGACCGCACGCGTCAGATCAGCATCCGCGACACCGGAAGAACCATGCAGAACAAGGGGAACCGGTACTGCGGCCCGCAACGCGGCGATCAGCTCGAAGTCGAGTTCAGCCGTCCGCTCGGTCATCGCGTGCGACGACCCGACCGCGACGGCCAGCGCGTCGACCCCGGTCGCCTCAGCGAAGGCGACAGCCTCCTCGGGCTTGGTACGGGCGCCGGGCGCGTGCACGCCGTCCTTGCCGCCGACCTCGCCGATCTCCGCCTCGACGAAGACGCCGTGGTCGTGGCAGAAGTTCGTCACCTCGGTGGTGGCCGCGACGTTGTCGGCGTAGTCGAGCTTCGACGCGTCGTACATCACCGAGGTGAAGCCGAGCGAGACCGCCTCGGTGACCAAGTCGCGATCCATCGCGTGGTCAAGGTGCACGACGACCGGCACGGTGGCGGCGGCCGCAGCTGCCAGTGTGGCGACGGCGATCGGCTTCAGCGAGCCGTGGTACTTGACCGCGTTCTCGCTGATCTGCAGGATGACGGGCGCACCGAGCTGCTCGGCACCGGCGATCAGCGCGGTCGCGTGCTCCAGCTGGATCACGTTGAACGCGCCGACCCCACGACCGTCCTTGGCGGCACCCAGCACAACCTCGGCCCCGGATACGAGCGGCATGATGAACTCCCTTGTTCTAAAGACTTTGTACGACGACCTGCGGCTGCCACCGTCGGTACGCCTCGAGATCGATGTCCCCGGCGACGGGGGTCAGCACGGCAGCCGCAGATGCGGCCACGGCCGACTTGAGCACCACTGGCCAGTCGGGCTCGGGTGACCCGGCGACGGCGGCCGCGACGACCGCAGTACAGGCATCCCCTGCGCCGGTGGGATTGCCGGCGACCCTCTCGACCGGCAGCGCCCGCCAGGCACCTTGATTGCTAGCAGCAACCATCCCGCGAGCGCCGTCCGTGATCACCGCCGCGGTCGCGCCGGCCGCAACCAACTGCCGGGCGCCCTCTTCGACGCTGAGCTCCCCCAACGCTTCGCGAAGCTCGGCACCGTTGGACCGGACCACCGCACCGGCCTTCGCGGCCGCCACCAAAGCATCCCCGCCGACGTCGATCACCGACAGGACGTCGTGATGCCGGGCGCGCACCGCCAACTCCGCATAGGCATCGGCAGGTAGCCCAGGCGGCAAGCTTCCCGAGCAGGCGAGCACGCCGAGGCGAGCCCACGGCATCCGGTCATGGAAGGCTCGCCACTCGTCCTCGGACACCGACGGCCCGGCCTCGTTGAAGATCGTCGCGTCGCCGTCGACACCGTTGACGATGGCAACGGTCCGCCGGGTCTCACCGCGGATCGGGGTGAGCAACGCGGTCAGGCCGGCGTCGAACAGTTCTTCGGCGACGATCTCGCCGGTCAGCCCACCCACGAACCCGAGCGCGAGCACCTGATACCCCAGCGTCGCGGCGACCCGGGCGACGTTGACGCCCTTGCCACCGGCCCGCTGCAGCGGCGCCTTGACGCGATGACTGCCACCAACCACCAACTCGTCGACGCCGTAGGTGACGTCGAGCGCCAGGTTGAGGGTGACGGTGCCGATCAGTCCAGCCACGAGCCGGCCCGCATCACCTTCTGGACTCGGTAGTCCTCGTCCAGCAGCACGAGGTCGGCCCGCTTGCCGGTCTCGATCGAGCCGACGCCGTACCAGCCGAAGGCGCCGGCAGGCGTCGTCGAGGCCATCCGCGACGCGTCGACCAGGGACACCCCGGCCTTGACCGCGTTGCGGTAGGCGACGTCCATCGTCAGCGTGCTGCCGGCGATCGAATGGGTGCCGTGGGCAAGCGTCGCCAGCCCGTCCTTCACGTCTACTTCGAGACTGCCCAGCATGTACCGCCCGTTGGGCATCCCGGTCGCGACCATCGCATCGGTGATCAACGCGATCCGGTCGACCCCCGCCGCGGCGAGCGCGACCCGGACCACCTGCGGGTCCAGATGCATGCCGTCGTTGATCACCTCGAGCAGCAGCCGCGGATCGTTCAGCGCGGCGCCGACCGGACCGGGATCGCGGTGATGGAACGGCCGCATGCCGTTGAACAAGTGGGTCGCCACCGTCGCACCGGCATCGGCTCCCGCGATCATCTGCTCGTACGTCGCATCCGTGTGCCCGAGCGCCGCGACGACACCCGCGTCGACGACCTGCCGGATCGCGTCCAGCCCACTCGGCAACTCCGGCGCGATGGTCACCATCGCCACCGCGTCGCTGAGCACCTTGGCCACGTCGCTCTCGACCGGATCGCGCAGCAGCGTCGGCTCGTGAGCGCCACACCGGGCGGCCGACAGGAACGGCCCTTCCAGGTGCACACCGGCGATCACGCCATCGGTGACCAGGTCAGCGAGGCAGGCCGTCTGCGACACGAGGTCGTCGAGCCGCGCGGTGACCAGGCTGGCCATCGTGGTGGTGGTGCCGTGCTTGGCATGGAAGGCAGCGACCTTGCGTGCCTCCTCGGGATCGGTGGTCGAGTACGTCGACCCGCCGCCGCCGTGCGTGTGGATGTCGACGAACCCAGGCACGACCGTCACGTCGCCGAGTTCCTCCGGCCGCTGACCGTCGGCCGGCATCCCGTCGGACCGCCGCCCGAAGGCGAAGATGTCGCTGCCGGACACCTGCAGCCAGGCGTTCTCGAGGACATCGTCCGGGGTGACGAGCCGCGCCACCCTGTAGGTCGTCATACCGTCTCTTCTCCGCTCTCGTCGGCAGCCACCCGGTCCCAGGCCATCCATGCGGCGCCGAGCATCCCGGCCTCTTCTCCCAGCTCGGCGGCCACGATCTCCGGCTCGCGCTGGAACGTCAGTCGCGCGTGCACACCTTCGCGCAGCGGCGCCAGCAGGGTCTCCCCCGCCCCGACCAGCCCACCACCGATCGCGATCCGGGTCGGCGCGACCAGGGTCGTGTACATGACCAGCGCATCGGTCAACGCGGCCAGCGCCTCGCGCCAGACCACTGCGGCGTCGGCGTCGCCCTGCGCCAGCAACTCGATCACCTCGCGCGCTCCGTCGACCACCCGGCCGGTGCGGACGGCGTAGCGACGGGCCAGCGCGGCAGCGGACGCGATCGTTTCCAAGCAGCCCCACTGGCCGCAGGCACATTGCTCGGCGGCCGATCCGTGGACGAATCTGGTGTGGCCTAGCTCACCGGCGTACCCGTCGCCGCTGACCAGCTTGCCGTCGACCACCATCGCGGCGGCGATGCCGGTGCCTAGTGGGAGGAACAGCGAGTTCGTCGTACCGGTGAGTGCGCCCTGGCGGAGCTCCGCATAGCCGCCGGCGCGCACGTCGTGAGCGAGCAGGACCTGCTGGTCGAGCCCGATCGCGGCCTGCAGCTCGGCGAGCACGGGCGTGTCCGACCAGGCGAGGTTCTCCGCGCTGACGGTTCCGCGCTCGGCGTTGATGATGCCCGGTACGACCACTCCGACCGCGCGGACGCGGTGACCGTCGGCGGCGGCCTTCTGGGCCAGTTCCACCACGGTTTCGAGCAGGGCGCTGAGCACTGCGCGGCCCCCGGCCTCACGCGGAGTCGGCCTGGTCTCCCGGTGCAGCACGGCACCGTCGGCGGCGACCAGGCCGCATTTCATCCGGGTTCCACCGAGATCGACGGCAACCACGACTTCACAGGGGTCCACGGAGCGCCATTATGCAGCGTTACCTGCCGGTTCGAACATCCGTGAGCAGTTTCTGGACAACTTCGGGGAGCCCGGTCAGCGCAGTCCCCGGTCGAAAGCCGCTACCAGAAAGGCGATCAGGTCCTCGGCCAGCTTGCCCGGATCCTCCCCGCCGTCGATGCCGGGTGGCTCCGCGCCCGGTGGTCTCGTCAACGCCTGCGACTGATGCAGGGCAAGCAGTCCGAGCATGTTCACGTAGCCGAAGGCGACCGATTCCGGCGACGCGCTCGGCAAAGCTCTCTGCAACGCGGCCAGATAGCGGGCCTCGACCGGATCGGACTCGGCCGCGTACAGCTCCCGGATCCGCTGGCTCGGGTCGAAGGCGACCCGGCCGATGAACCGGGCGACCACCGGCCCGCGCTCGCCGCGGCGTAGTACGAGATCCAGGCCCGGCTCGATGAAGGCCCGGATCAGTTGCTCGGCGTTCGGCTCGCCTTTCGCCTCCAATTGGTCCAAACGGCGCCGGCGCTCGGTGTTGACCGGCGCCATCGCCCGCGCCACCGCGGCACGCAGCAACGCTTCCTTCGAGCCGAAGTGGTAGTTCACCGCCGCGATGTTGGCGGCCGCCGCGACTGTGATGGCGCGCAGCGACGTCCCCTCGTAACCCCCCTCGCCGAATCTCTGTTCGGCGATGTTGAGCAATCTCTCCCGGGTGGATTCCACGGGTGTTTCCACAGAGTTCTCCTTCCCCCCGGCCACTGCTCGCTCAGGCACCCCACCTGCTCACGCGCCGTAGCCTGGCCTCAGCATAGTTCAAACGGACGTTTGAATGAGAGTGGTCAGAGCAGCAAATCTGGAAAGAAGCTCAGAAAACACGGGAATCCCCGCGCTACGGCGCGCAATCGGCGGGGGCTAGGGTCTCTGCGCATGACCACGATGCGGATCGCGCCGCGCTTTCGGGGGCCGGCCAAGTCAGGCAACGGGGGCTATGTCGCAGGTCTGGTCGGTACTGCGCTCGCTGCGGCGGCCCCTGCGGACACGGTTCCCCGGGTGCGTCTACTGGTGCCTCCGCCGATGGATACCTACCTGGAGCTCTCGGCGGATCCGTCCGGCGCCAAGCTGGCCGGATCCACTCCCGTTGCGGAAGGCGTCCCGGTGAGCCTGGACACCTTGGCCGACGCCACTGTCGACCCGGTCGGCCCGGACGAGGCGCTGGCGGCCGAGGCGAAGTACAGGGGGCGGGTAGACCACCCGTTCCCCGGCTGCTTCGTCTGCGGTCTGGAGAACCACGAGGGGCTGCAGCTGAAGCCAGGGCCGCTAGGCGACGGCCGGACGGCCTGCACCTGGCATCCGGCAGCTGACTTGGCCGCTAGCGACCGCCTGGTCGACCCGGTCTACATCTGGTCGGCACTCGACTGCCCTGGCGGCTGGGCGATCGATCTGGAGGGCCGTCCGTCGGTATTGGGTCAGATGACCGCCTGCATCGACGCCCGGCCGCGACCAGGCGAGCCCTGCGTAGTGATGGGCCGGGTACTCGGCGAGGACGGCCGCAAGACGCACACCGCCAGCACCCTGTACGACTCTGATGGCCGCGTACTGGCCCGTGCCCGGCACACCTGGATCCTGGTCGACCCGGCTCTGTTCAACTGACCTTCGCTGCTGCCAGTGCCCGGATGATCAGCTCGTTGCGGGCATCCCGGCCCAGCGGCGTGGTGTGGACGCCGTCGCGGAGGTACCGGCGCTCGCGCTTCGGGTCTGCCTTGACGAACTCGGCCCAGTGGACGAGTTGCAGGTTGGAGTGGCGACGGGTGGCTGCTGCCAGTTGCCGGTTGATCGAGGCGCTGTTGGCGCGGTCCGCGGCGGCTGTGCGGGGGCGCGCGACCCACACGTTCACCCAGATGACGGTCCGGGTCCGGCCGACGATCTGCATCACCCGCTCGATCTGGGCGGCGAACGCCGGCGGGTTGAAGATGTCGTTGCTCCCGGTCTCCATCAGGATCCGGCCAGGCAGTCCGTAGGTCCGGGCCCAGTGCGTGAGAACATCCGCGGCCGGTGCGGTCGGCCGACCCGACCAGGCATCCATGGCGAGCGTGTCGTGGGTGCGGGCCACGAGGCGCTCCGCCAGGACAGGACCACCGGCCACTCCGAGGCTGTCGCCGAACATGAAGACGCCATCCATCCGGACCACGCGCTCGATCTGCGTCCGCCCGGAGATCAACCGGGGGTACTTCCTCCAGTCCGCCGGCACACCCGAGCCGAAGCCGACCGAAGCCACCGGCGTCGGCACCGGAGCTCGGGCCGGTTTCGATCGCGTTCCGGACCCGACCTCCTGCCAGCAGAGCGGGGTCCCTATCGCGACCACCCCCAACGCCCCTGCGAGCAACACCCGCCGCGACACCCCGCCCCAGTTCTCCATACCTGTTTACACGTCTTGGCCGCCTGGAATGTTGGGCCTCCGCCGACAATTGCAGCTAGCTGCAAGAGCTAGCGGGAGCGGGCCGCGTATGCCCTGACCTTGGCCCGGTTGCCGCAAGTGGCCATCGAGCACCACCTGCGACGTCCGCGGGGATCCATGAACAGCCAGCCACAGTTGTCCCCCGGGCACAGCCGGATGTGATCCCTGGAGGCACCGGTCAGCAGCTCCGACGCAAGCAGCGCCAGCTGGTCCAGCGGGAGCCCCAGATCCTCCGGCAACTCCCAGGACGCCCGCACCCCGAGCCCATCAGCCGGTACCGCGCTCAGGTGCCGTCTGGCGAGGGCACGGTCGACCGCCCGGGCAACCGCCTCGAACGAACCCGATGCGGCCTCGTCGGTCAGTACGTCGTACAGGTCGACCCTGAACTCGCGGACCGCGTCCAGCCGCCGGGTCGCGTCCGTCGGCTTGAGCGAGGCCTGCTCGATCAGCCGGAACACGCTCGCGTCGGAGAGCAGCCCGACGTACCCGTTCCAGATCACGAACGCCTCGTACGAGGTGAGCCACTCGTCCACCGCGGGGCCGCGGCCGTCGAAGCCGGAACGGGTGTTGAGGAAGTCCAGGACCGGGTCGGCGCCGACCGGTTTCGGCAGCACGATGCCCTGGACCAGCTCGAGGTGCGAGGGCAGTACGGACATGGCTCATATGGGATCACGAAAACTGGTTGAACGCGGGTGGTTCGCGACGTAGGTTCTGAGTACACGCGAAGGGAGGTGGTCCAACGCATGAATTGCAATCGGACTCGTGAGGTGATGGCGGGCTGAGTCCCGTCAACCACTGAAGTTTTGTGGTGGGCATGTGGCTAGCCAGTTTCACGCCAGTCACCGGGCCCGCAGGTAGTCAGGAAAGTCCGCCTGACCCTTGGTTCGACCACCCGGTCGTGTCCCAGGAAGCGCCTGCGGGTCTCTTTTTATTCTGGCACCGGGCAGTCGAGCCCGAGGGCCTCGCCGATCTCGAAGAGCTGGGCCTGGAAGTAGGCGCCGGCGTCCTCGAAGGCCCAGTGCAGCTGGCCGAAGACCTCCATGCAGATCAGCCCGTAGAGCCGCGTCCAGTAGGTCAGCGACAGGTAGACGGCACCGGCCGGCATGCCGTCGAAGAACTCCGACTTGCGCCGTAGCTGGGCCAGCAGCTCCGGGCCGAGCTCATCCTCGGCCGGGTGCGGGAACGGCTGCTGCTGGTAGATCTGCGCCACCAGCTCCTTGAACACCGCGGCGAACCGCATCGCCGCCAGGTGGCCGGGCGTCAGCTCGTGGTCGTCGGCGTCCGGATTCGGCACCGGCGCCCCGAACAGCAGCCCGAACTCGGCCGGATGGGCCAGTGCCCAGTCCCGCAGCCCACCGGCGATCAGGAACAGCTTGTCGCCGAGGTCGGCCTCGGGGTCGCCGTCGCGCAACGCGACCAGCGCGTCGGTCAGTTCGTCGTACAGGTCGGCGATCAGGGCGGAGATCAGGTCCTCGTGGCTGCCGAAGTACCGGTAGAGCGCGGGGGCGCTGAGGCCGAGCTCGCGGGCGACCGCGCGCAGGCCGACGGACGACGCGCCGCCCTCGACCAGCAGCTTGCGCGCCGCGGCCTTGATCTCGGCGACCGTCGCGGCCCGTTGCCGGTCTCGCCGGGTCAGCTCCACACATCTCTCCCTTGACAAGCACACCCTAGAGCCGCCTAGAGTTTACACCGTTAACTGTTAACGGTGTTCACTCTGGCGATCACTGTTCAAAGTACGCCCTCGGGAGGGCTTCGTGTTCGAGACACTCGGCAGGTTCACCTACCGGCGCCGCCGCCTGGTGCTGGCGCTGACCGGTCTCTTCGTGGTCGCCGCGATCGCCTGGGGCACGGGCGTCTTCGGCTCGCTGGCCAACGGCGGGTTCGAGGCGCCGGACACGCAGGCGGCGCGGGCCGTGAAGACGATCGAGCAGACCGTCGGCCGGACCGGCACGGACGTGATCGTGCTCTACCGCAGCGACTCGCAGACGGTCTCGTCGCCGGCCTTCCGGCAGACCGTCGAGAGCCATCTCGCCCAGCTCCCGTCCGCCGACGTGATCGGCACCAAGACCTTCTGGACCACCAAGTCGGCTGCCTTCGTGTCGAAGGACCAGCACTCGACGTACGCCGTACTGACGCTGGCCGGCGCCGATCCGGAGCAGCGGCTGGAGACCTTCCACAAGATCGCCTCGCAGGTCCGGACCTCGCCGGCCGGCCTCGACGTGAAGGTCGGCGGCGAGGTGGCCGTGTTCGACGAAGTGAACACGCAGACCGAGCACGACATCGTGCAGGCCGAGTCGATCTCGCTGCCGATCGTGCTGATCCTGCTCGTGGTGGTCTTCGGCGGGCTGGTGGCGGCCGGCCTGCCCTTGTTCGTCGGCGGGCTGGCGATTCTCGGCGCCTTCGTCGTCCTGCGTGCACTGACCACCTTCACCGACGTGTCGGTCTTCTCGATCAACATCGTGACGATGATCGGGCTCGGCCTGGCGATCGACTACGCGCTGTTCATCGTCACCCGGTTCCGCGAACAGCTTGCCCTCGGCAATGATGTCGAGACGGCCCTGTCGGTGACGATGAGCACGGCCGGCCGGACGGTCGCCTTCTCCGGGGTCACCGTCGGGGTGGCGATCTCCAGCCTGGTGCTGTTCCCGGTGATGTTCCTGCGCTCGATGGCGTACGGCGGCGCTGCCGCGGTCCTCGTCGCGATGGTCGCGGCTTTGACGGCTTTGCCCGCGTTGCTGGCCGTGCTCGGTCATCGCGTGAACAACCTGCGACTCCCGTTCCTTCGGCGCGGCGGTGGGCTCGGCTCCAGTGAACACGGCGCCTGGTACAAGCTCGCCCACAGCGTGATGCGCCGGCCGATCCGGTACGTCGTCGTGCTGGTGCCGTTGCTGCTGGTCCTCGGAATCCCTTTCCTGCAAGCACAATTGGGCGGGGTCGATCACCGCGCATTGCCTGCGGGCGCCAACAGCCGGACCGTGACGGAGGTGCTGCAGAGCGACTTCGCGGCGGCCGGCGGGTCCGACGTACTGGTTGCAGCGCGGACGTCGTCGCCTGAGGCGTTGACGCCTTATCTCGCGGAGCTTCGGCAGGTGAAGGACGTCACCGATGTGCGACTGGGTGGCTATCGCGACGGCGTTGCCTCTGTTGTCGTGCACACGCACTACACGTCGCAGGAGTTGCCGGCGCGGGACGTGGTCGCTGGGGTCCGTGCAGTCCAACCGCCTGAGGGGGTTACGGTCGAGGCCGGTGGCGATACCGCGGCGCTGGTCGATCTGTTGCACGTACTGCGCGAGCGGGTGCCGTGGATGGCCGGGTTCATCGTGCTGGTGACCTTCGCCTTGCTGTTCATGGCTTTCGGCTCGGTCGTGCTGCCGGCCAAGGCGTTGCTGATGAACGTGCTGTCGCTGTCGGCGTCGTTCGGCGCGATGGTGTGGATCTTCCAGGAGGGGCATCTGTCCGGGTTCCTCGACTTCACCTCGGCAGGTTTCCTCGATGCGACCAACCCCGTGCTGTTGTTCGCCGTTCTGTTCGGGTTGTCGATGGACTACGAGGTCTTCCTGCTCAGCCGGATCCGGGAGGAGTACGACCGGACCGGCGACAACAGCCAGGCGGTCGCGCTCGGGCTGCAGCGGACCGGCGGGATCATCACCAGCGCGGCGTTGCTACTGATCATCGTCGTCGGCGCCTTCGCCACCTCAGGCATCGTCTTCGTCAAGATGATCGGCGTCGGCCTGGTGATCGCGATCGCCATCGACGCCACCGTCGTACGGGCGTTGCTGGTCCCCGCAACGATGCGACTACTGGGTCGCGCCAACTGGTGGGCTCCGGCGCCACTGGCCCGCTGGTGGAAGCGCCACGGCTTCCGGGAGAGCGGCCCGGGCGTTGAGGAGCCTGCTGTGGAGCGGGAGTTGACCCGGGCCTAGGGCTGCAGGCGCTGGAGGTGCCAGGAGGCTTCTGTGCGCTTGTACTGCAGGCGATCGTGGAGGCGGCCGGTGCGGCCTTGCCAGAACTCGATGGTCGCCGGGGCGATTCGGTAGCCGCCCCAGAAGTACGGGGTGGAGATCTCGGTGCCCTCCGGCCACTGCCGCTCGTACGACTCGTACTGCAGGTCAAGCTCCTCGCGGGACTCGACCGGCTGGCTCTGCTGTGAGGCCCAGGCGCCTAGCTGGGAGCCGCGCGGGCGGCTCGCGAAGTACGCGTCGACCTCGTCGGTCGGGAGCTTGGTGGCGGTGCCTTCGACCCGCACCTGGCGTTCCATGGCGTGCCAGGGGAAGACGAGGGCGCAGGCCGGGTTGACGGCCAGATCGTCGGCCTTGCGGGACTGCTGGTTGGTGTAGAAGACGAAGCCGCGCTCGTCGAGGCCCTTGAGCAGCACCGTCCGCGCCGACGGTCTGCCGTCTTGGTCAACGGTCGCCAGGACCATTGCGTTGGGCTCGTGCAGGCCCGCATCGGCGGCCTGGGCCAGCCATACCCCGAACTGCTTCAGCGGGTCGGCATCTACCTGCTCCTCGAGCAGCTCACCCAGGCCGTACGTCTCCCGCATGTCTTGAAGGTCCACGGGTCGAGGGTACGAGGCCCGTCAGTTCTCCATCGACTCAGCGGGGCTAGCGGGAGCGGAGCATCTTACGGAGGGCGCGGCCGGCAGGGCTGCGCACGAGTCGGCGAACGGTCGGGTTGCGGCGCAGCTTGGTCTTGAAGGAGCTGCGCTGCTTCACCACCGGAGCTGTCCCCTGCGGCGCTGCGGGCACTGGCTTGGCCGCCGGCGCTGGTGCCGGTCCCGGTGCTGGTGCCGGTGCTGTTGCTGGTGCAGGTACTGGTGCGGGCGTGGGCCTGGGTTTCGGCGCGGGTGAGTGGGTCATGTGCTTGTTGACCTCGGCGAGGTGGTCGTCGAAGACGGCTCGCCAGAGGAGTTGGCGCAGCGCCACCTCCTGACCGACCGTGCTCTCGCCGGCCAGTGACGCAGTCCAGAGCTGCTGCACCTCCACCGGGTCGAAGTCCCCGGTCTGGTCGGTCGTGAGCAGTTCGCCGATCAGGTCGCGGTCAGGCGCAGCGCCCAGCCGCTTCACGGGCGCCGGCGGACGAGGCGCGGCCCCGGCGACAGGCTGCGGCTTGAAGAACGGGATGTCCGCCCACTCCGGCACCAGCTCACGTACCAGCGCTCTGTGCAGCGCGTTCTCCAGCCGCTGCGGCGCGCTCATCGAGAAAGCCCCTCGGACGAAGGCCGGCACGAGCAGCGGCGACACGATGCCGGTCCGCTCCCCCGCGCTGCCCCAGCGGCGCAGGCGCTCGACCACATAGAAGTAGTCGAGCATCGTGGCGTCCTCGAAGCCGCCCTGGATCGCTTCGCGGAACACGTTGTCGATCTGCCCGGCCACTGCGTCCCTGACCGCGTCAGACGGGCCGACCGCAGGGATGAGCCGCTTCTGGAGACGCTCGTTGAACAACTCCAGCTTCTCCTCCAGCGGGTACTGATCGAGCTTCAGCACGTCCTGCGGGTAGAAGTGCCCGTGAGCGATCTCGCCACCCGCGCCACCGATCGCCAGGTGCGCGACGTCGGTCAGCCCCTCCGGCGGGTTGTGGAAGATGTAGCTCGCCGGGCGCAGCCCTTCGGCGAACCGATGCCAGCGCCGGATCCGCTCGATCACGGGCGTCATCGGCGGTGGGGCCGGTGCCGGTACATCAGTAGTCACCGGCGCGGGCTTGCCGGTGACGATGTGCTCCACCTTGTACGGAAGGGCTGCCACCAACTCCTCGGCTACGGCCAGCTCCCCCGGTACTGCGTCGTAGCTGTTGAGCTTGAGCTCCACGCCGGCCGAGAGGAACGCCGCGGCGACAACGCGCGAGTCCCTGCCTCCGCTGAGATCCACTGTCGGCGTACCGGGCCACAGCTTGCTCACGGACCGGGCGACGCCGCGTAGAGCTTCGGCGGTCTCTTCGATCAGCCGCTGCGGCAGTTCGCCGCCGCTGGGCCCGGACCAGATGCTGGTTGCCTCGATCCGCGTGACAGTACGACGGTTGCGCCGTCCCTCCGTCACGATGCGGGTGGCGCCCGGCACGGTCAGCACCCGGTCGTACGGGGTGGTATCGCCCATGAACCAGCCGCAGCCGGCGGCGTACCGCCAGCCCCGGTCCGATGCGGCAGCTGGCACGTCGGCGAACAGGCATGCGGCGGCTGCACGGTTGCTCCACACCCAGCCATCCGCAGTACGGAGCTGGAACAGCCGGCCGAGGCCAACGGAGTCGGTGAAGAGCTCCAGGCGCTCGTCGGCGGGGTCAAGCACCGACAGCAGGAAAGGAGGCGCCAGCTCCGCCATGCGAGCCGGATCCGCGAGCACTGCCCGCGCCAGTGGCGTCGCGGCTCGTTGCGGTACGAGGTCGCCGACTATCTGTTGGTAGCCGAGTGGCACGTGCAGGCTGGCGACACAGAGGTCGTCGTCGTCACGCCACGCGGGCCATTGGTTGTCGGGATTGCGCCGGTTCCAGCTGTGCAGCCCGACAGTACCGGCGTCACAGCCGTCGCGCCGGGCCTGGCCCTGCCAGAGGTCGCCGTAGTACGCCTCGACGCGCCGTACGCCCGCTGCCGCCTTCTCAGGTCCCGCGAAGCGGTCGAAGGCGTATGCCACAACAGTTTCCATGCCCTGCCAGATGCGATCGTGGCCGGAAAAGTTGCATCCCGGCGAGATGGTCGGATCAGTACCAGACCAGTGGGCAGGCTGGTCCGGGCCCAGAGTCTCGCACAGCCGGCGGTTCACGCCGAACCGGTCACAGATCTGTCCGCGCGGTCAGGCGGAGAACTATGCTGCCTGAGCGCCTAGATCCAACAGCCGGACAAGGGAGTCTCAGGGGATGTCAGATCCAAAGGTCGATGTTCAGCACGGTCTCGAGGGTGTGGTCGCTTTCGACACCCAGATCGCGGAGCCGGACAAGGAAGGTTCGGCGCTTCGCTATCGCGGGGTGGACATCGAGGATCTGGTCGGCCGGGTGCCGTTCGAGAACGTCTGGGGCCTGCTCGTCGACGGCGCCTTCACCCCCGGCCTGCCGCCTGCCGAGCCCTTCCCGCTCCCCGTGCACACTGGTGATGTCCGGGTCGACGTCCAGTCCGCCCTGGCGATGCTGGCCCCGGCCTGGGGTCTGCGCCAGCTCTACGACATCGATGACGTGCAGGCGCGCGACGACCTGTCCCGCGCGGCCGTGATGGCGCTGTCGTACGTCGCCCAGGCCGCTCGTGGCATCGGGCAACCGATGGTTCCGCAGCGTGAGGTCGACAAGGCCAGCACGATCACCGAGCGCTTTATGATCCGCTGGCGTGGCGAGCCCGATCCCAAGCACGTCAAGGCAGTCGACGCGTACTGGACGTCTGCCGCCGAGCACGGCATGAACGCCTCCACCTTCACCGCCCGGGTGATCGCCTCCACCGGTGCCGACGTCGCCGCGGCCCTGTCGGGTGCTGTCGGCGCGATGTCCGGACCGCTGCACGGTGGCGCTCCTGCTCGGGTACTGACGATGATCGAGGGCGTCGAGAAGAGTGGCGACGCCCGCTCGTACGTGAAGGGTCTGCTGGACGCCGGCGAGCGCCTGATGGGCTTCGGCCACCGCGTGTACCGGGCCGAGGACCCCCGCGCGCGGGTACTTCGCCGTACGGCGCAAGAGCTGGACGCACCCCGCTACGAGGTGGCCCAGGCACTGGAGCAGGCTGCCCTGTCCGAGCTGCGCGAGCGCCGCCCGGACCGGGTCCTCGAGACCAACGTCGAGTTCTGGGCCGCGATCGTGCTCGACTTCGCCGAGGTCCCGCCGCCCATGTTCACCTCCATGTTCACCTGCGCCCGCACTGCCGGCTGGAGCGCCCACGTGCTCGAGCAGAAGCGCACGGGCCGCCTGATCCGTCCCTCTGCCATCTACTCGGGCCCTGCCTCCCGCCCGGCGACGGAGATCGAGGGCTGGAACGAGAAGTGGGCCCTCTAGCGGGTCTGGCTCGGTGAGCTGCCGGTGCGGAACTTGTATTGGCGGCTGAAGTAAGCGACGTCGGTGTAGCCGAGCGCGGCAGCAACCTGGGTGACTGTCATGGCAGTCTCCGTCAGGAGCTGGTGCGCTCGCTCCACCCTGGCCTGGATCAGGTACTGCGCGGGTGAGGTGCCGTGCTGGGCGACGAATCTCCGGGTGAACTGGGCTCTGGAGAGCAGCGCCTGGGCGGCCATCTCCGCGACGCTCCAGTCCCGGCTGGGGTCTTGCCTGATCGCTTGCGCGACCTCCTGGACGGCAGTGTCGGTCGCGCTGGGCTGAGGACTGTGTGCTGCGTCCCAGATCAGTCCGAGCAACTGCTCCAGGCACAGCTCGGCCTGCCGTCGCCCTAGCGGATCACCCCGCCTGTACGCCGTATCGCTGCTCCGCGCGAGTGCCCCGAGCAGCACCCGGTCCTGCACCTCAGCCCACCGCGTCGCCGGTACTACGCCCTGCGGGTCCACGGCGAAATGCATCCCGAACACCAGCAACCGCCGCCGCGGATCGTGGCTGGCGGTAGGCGCATCCCCTGGCGCGAACACCGCGCAGACGCCCGGTCCCAGCTCTCGAGTGCGGCCGTTGAGCTCCAGCCGGCCAATGCCGTCGAGGACACACCAGAGCAGGTGATCATGTTGCGGCGGCGACACCCACGACCAGGACGGCTCGCATCGCCAGAAGGTCGGCGGCGAGTGGAGTTCTAGGGCGACCGGTTTGGCGAGGACGGGGGAATGCGTCAAAAGGTCAACTCCTTGCGTGGATCATCCGTCGCTGCAGGGGTTGTGGATGAGGAGAATCTTCCTGTCAGCCTAGTGCGTGAGGAGCCAGCGGTGAGCGTTTCGTACAAGCAGGAGTTCGACACGGCGGGGTACACGCTGGTGCGCGGGTTGTTCGCGACGGACGAGGTGGAGCGGTTGCGGGACCACTACATGGAGTTGCGCGGGCGGGGGTCCTACCCGGGCGATGTGGTCGGCGTACAGGCTGGCAGCCGGGATCCGTTGCGTCGGTATCCGCGGATGGCGCAGATGCATCGGTGGGACGAGTTGTCGCTGCAGTGGCTCATTGACCAGCGGCTGGACGAGGTGATGACGGGGTTGCTCGGGCGGTCGCCTTACGCAGTACAGACGATGATCTACTTCAAGCCGCCGGGGTCGCGGGGGCAGGCGTTGCACCAGGACAACTTCTACCTGAAGGCCGAGCCGGGCACTTGCGTGGCGGCCTGGATGGCGCTCGACACGGTCGATGTGGAGAACGGGTGCCTGGAGGTCGTACCGGGCAGCCACCGGTGGCCGATCCTCTGCACCGAGAAGGCTGACACCAAGGTGAGCTTCACCGACGTCACTGTCCCGCTGCCGTCGCAGGAGGCGGCAGTACCGGTTGAGATGGCTCCTGGTGACGTGCTGTTCTTCCACGGCGCTCTGGTCCACGGCAGCGCGCCCAATGTCAGCAGTGACCGCTTCCGGCGCGCACTGATCGGCCACTACATCCAGGGCGAGGCCGACCAGGTCGCCGAGTACTACCACCCGGCACTGCGGATGGACGGTTCGCCGCTGGAGCTGGGGATTGCCGAGGGCGGCGGCGCCTGCGGTGAGTGGGTGCCGGGCGAGGACGGGCCGGTCGCCGTGATGACCGGGCAGGAGAAGGTCACCCGCAAGCACGAATAGCTCAGTTGAGACCCGCGGCCAACGGCGTGGGGAGATGTGGAAGACTGTGAAGTGCTGACAGCGTCGTCGGCAGGATTCAGCCAGACGACGAAGGGAACCGCTGGTGACCAGCGACATCGTGATCCCCGCAGAGCTCAAGCCCGTCGACGGCCGGTTCGGTGCCGGTCCGTCCAAGGTGCGCCCGGAGGCCGTCGCGGCCCTGGCCACCGAAGGGGCCAAGCTGCTCGGCACCTCGCACCGTCAGGCCCCGGTGAAGAACCTGGTGGCCCGCGTCCAGCAGGGTGTCTCCGACCTCTTCCAGCTGCCCGACGGCTACCAGGTCGTGCTCGGCAACGGCGGCTCGACCGCGTTCTGGGACATCGCGACCTTCGGCCTGATCCGGGAGAAGAGCCAGCACCTGAGCTTCGGCGAGTTCTCGTCCAAGTTCGCCAAGGCCGCCCAGCTCGCGCCGCACCTGGGCGACCCCACCGTGATCAAGGCCGACCCGGGCACCCGCCCGGCCGCGGTCGCCGAGGCCGGCGTGGACCTATACGCCTGGCCGCACAACGAGACCTCCACCGGCGTGATGGCGCCGATCAAGCGGGTCGAGGGCGCTGACGAGGGCGCGCTGGTTGCCATTGACGCCACCTCCGGCGCCGGTGGTCTGCCGGTCGACATCAACGAGGTCGACGTCTACTACTTCGCGCCGCAGAAGTGCTTCGCCTCCGACGGCGGCCTGTGGATCGCGCTGATGTCGCCGGCCGCGCTGGCCCGGGTCGAGGAGATCACCGCCTCCGGCCGCTGGATCCCCGCGTTCCTGGACCTGGCGACGGCGGTCGACAACTCCAGCAAGAACCAGACGTACAACACCCCGTCGCTGTCCACGCTGTTCCTGATGGCCGAGCAGACCGACTGGATCAACAGCCAGGGCGGCCTGGAGTGGAGCGTCGGCCGCACCACCGACTCCAGCAACCGGCTCTACACCTGGGCTGAGAAGTCCGAGTACGCCACCCCGTACGTCGAGGACGCCGACGCCCGCTCGCTGGTGATCGGCACCATCGACCTGGACGACTCGATCGACGCCGCGGCCGTCGCCAAGGTGCTGCGCGCCAACGGCATCGTCGACACCGAGCCCTACCGCAAGCTCGGCCGCAACCAGCTCCGGGTCGCGATGTTCCCGGCCGTCGACCCCGACGACGTCGAAAAGCTCACCCAGGCCATCGACTACACCGTCGAGAAGCTCCGCTGACCTGATCGCCCTCGACCGGCCGCCGCTCCCGCACGGGACGGCGGCCGGTTGCTTTGATGGGCTATGACCTCGATCCGTCCCGCCGTCGCGGCTGACTCACCGGCCGTGACCGCCCTCGCGATCGCCGCCTTCGAGCGGTACACCGAACGAATCGGCCGCCCCGCCATGCCGATGACGCTGGACTACGCCACCGCAATAGCCGACCATAAGGTCTGGCTGGCCGAGGCTGAGCGCACGCCCGCCCCTGGCGACGGCTTGCTCGGGTTCGTGTTGCTCGAAGAGCAGGCGGATGCGCTGCTGCTCGACGTCATTGCGGTGTCTCCAGAGGCCCAGGG
This sequence comes from Kribbella ginsengisoli, assembly GCF_039537185.1. Lineage (NCBI taxonomy): Bacteria > Bacillati > Actinomycetota > Actinomycetes > Propionibacteriales > Kribbellaceae > Kribbella > Kribbella ginsengisoli. The sequence continues at coordinate 527,410 of NZ_BAABAA010000002.1, forward strand.
ACACGGGGTGGGTAGCACTCTGCTGGCCTTCGTTGAGGAGCAGGCCCAGGCTCGCGGATACTCGCGGATCGTGCTCTACACGCACGAGAAGATGACCGAGAACCTCGCCTATTACCCGCGCCACGGCTACACCGAGACCCATCGCGAGGAACAGCACGGCCATCGCCGGGTGCACTTCGCGAAAACGATTGGATCCGGCTAGGCGTTGGAGCGGCGGCGGCCGTGGGGGTTGGGGGGTGGCTGGCCGGTGAGGCGGGCGTTCTCGGCCATTCGGTCGAGGCGTTCGCGGCGGCCGGCGGGGAACGTGATGAACGTGATGATGAGCGCCAGCAGGGCAGCGCCGACGACGATCCAGCGCAGGCTGTGGCTCTTCTTCGGCTCGGTTGAGCTGCTGTTCGCGGCCGGCTTCGGCGTTGCCGCCGGGTTGGTGGACGCCGGCGGTTTTGCGGCGGTCTTCTTGGCCGGTGCGGCCATCTCGTAGACCGGCGAGTTCTTGCCCTCGCTACCGACCAGAATGTCGCTGCCGGTCGGCCCCACCGCGACCGACTCCCCCTGCGCGACCGGCGTGGCTGACCGCGCGACCAGCGTCGGCGTATCGCCCCAAGCCACGGTCGCGACGTCAAGGTAGGTCCGCAGTACGACCGTCTTGCCGTCCGGCATGAAGGTGCCGTCGGTCACCCCGTACTCCGAGGCGGGCGCGTCGGCGTACTCGGTCAGCTTGTTGGTGCCCTCGCGGGACGCGTCCTCGGGCGCGGCGTAGATCGTGCCCGCCTTCTTCTTGACCTTGGTGACGAAGAACAGCCGCTTGCTGGCCGGCTCGATCAGCAGCGTCTCGGCGTCGTGCGCGCCGTCGGGGTAGGTGAAGTCGTAGCGGTGGAACCTGACGTTCTCCTCGTCCTCGAGCTGGTTCGGCTCGGGGATCGTGTAGACCTCGATCATGTCCCGGTTGCGGTTGTTGTCGCCGATGTCGGCGATGTAAATGGTGCCGTCGGTGTCGACCGCGATCGCCTCGACGTCCTTGACCGGCGCCTTGAACTTGAGCTGGACCCGGACCTTGCCGGTCTTGTCGACGCCGAACACCCGGGCGGTGTCGCCGGAGTCGTTCACCGTCCACCAGATGCCCTCGTAGCGCGAGCTCTTCGCCAGCCCGGACGACTCGTCCACCCGGGAGTCGTCGATCGTGAACAGCTTCTTCGGCGCCCCGGGAGTCGGATCGGCCGCATCGGCAGCACCGACCGGGATCGCGGCCCCGGCCAGACTCAGCAGAGCCACGGCAGTCAGGGTCAGGGCATTGCGCAGCAAGCTCAAAGCACCGCCTCGCGGTCGGGGGCGAGCACCAGTGTCGCGAGATGTGGCGTGACCTGCCACTCCGCGGTCAGCGTGTCGTACTCCGCGCGCACCTCCGGGCCGGCCGCCGCGCCTGTCCGGGCAGCACGGAGCAGCAGGTTGCGCGGCGTGTGCTCACTGTCCACGAACTGCACCACCTCTACCCGGTAGCCGACTTGTCGGAGCACCGCCGCCCGGAGTGAATCCGTCAGGACGTCGGCGAACCGCTCCCGAACGATGCCATATCTGGTGAGAAGCGCATAAGGCGCCGGTGGTTCGACGCTCTTGAGTTGTTTTTGGATGTCGTGGTGGCAGCAAGGCGCCGCGAGGATCAGCGGCGCCTCCCAGCCGACCGCCCGGGCCAGCGCGTCGTCGGTCGCGGTGTCGCAGGCGTGCAGCGCGAGCACGACGTCCGGCGGCGTGTCGAGCTGGGCGTCCGCGATGGTCGCGTCCACGAACTCCAGGTGGTCCTGCCAGCCCAGCGCGGTGACGCGCTGGGTGTTGCGCTTGCGGGCGGCCGGGTTGTGATCGATGCCGGTCATCCGCACGTCATGCCCGGCATCGGTCAGCAGGTGGTACGCCGCGAGCGTCAGGTACGCACTCCCGCAGCCGAGGTCGACCACCTGCAACGGCCGCCCGGTCTTGATCCGGCCCGCGGAGACCGCGTCCTCCAGGGCCGGCAGCAGCAGCTTGCAGAACTCCTCGATCTGCTTGTACTTCGCCTGCCGCGACGGCTTCACCCGCCCGAGATGGTCGCTGATCCCCAACTCGACCAGGAACGGCGCGGCAGGATCGAGCAGCCGATGCTTGGCCCGGTCGTGCGAGGTCTCCTGCTCGTGCTGCTCGGCCTGCCGGTGCAGCAGCGACCGGCCCTTCTTGGTGTAGCGCAGCCGGAGTGTCTCGGAGGTCGTCTCGACATGCCAGTTTCCGTACGGAAGCCCCAGCAGCTCGTCCACGACCTTGCCCGCACCGCCGGCGTCCGCATTGCGGGTGTGCGCCTGCCGCTCGTCGAACTCGGTCACCTGGAGCCGCCGGACCCCCTTGAGGTCCACATACCGCAACTCCACCCGCTGGTACTTGGGCGCGTCCGCCCCACGCCGCCGCCCAGACCCGACCGCCCGCACCAACGCCCCCGGCTCCAGCAAAGCCTCCCGGACCGCGGCACGCGCGACAGACTCCTCGCCCGCGTCGCCGGCACGTTCAATCGCTTCCTGGTCAGCCTGCATCGCGCCATTGTCGCCGACCGCTCCGCGAGATCACAAAAGGGTCTCGCCTCGACTACACCAACTTGCCGTCCTCGGGGAGCAGGTTGAGCGCCTTCAGCCGGGTCTCGATGCCGCCCGGTTGGCGCCCCAGGGCGGTCACCAGAGCCTCCTTGCCGGCACCGTCCTGGAACATCTGGGTGAGCAACTCCTCCTGCTCCGCGGTCCAGAGCCGGAACGCGTTGGGGTACGTCTTGCGGGCCTCCTCCACGCGGCGGCCGTAGGAGCGGCCTGCCGGCAACTCCAGGGCTCTGATCCGGAGCAGGCGGTGCCGGCCGACCTCCTCGCCATCGCGCCAGAAGACGACCACGCCGTCGTCGAATGTCATCAGGTCGGACGGGACGTCGCAGTAGTCGGCGTCCTCGAGCATCACCCGGACCATGTGTCTTCTCCTTCGTGTCGAAACGGGTTCTCACCAGAGAAGATGCCGCGATCCGGGCCCGCTCCGACGACGGATTTCAGCCCTGTGGACAACCAATCGCACAATCAGTTTGCAAAATCTCTTTGCAAACACATTTTGCAGTCCTACTCTGAACCCATGACCGACGACCAGCACGAGACCGAGCAGCACGCGACCGAGCAGCAGGCAGGCCACCCGGTCGTCGAGCTGGCCGGCGCCGCGCTGCGAGCCCTCTCGCACCCGATGCGCAACCGGATGCTCGGCCTGCTCCGGCTGTACGGCCCCGCCACCGCCACTACGCTCGCCAACCGCCTAGGCGTCAACACCGGCGCGACCAGCTACCACCTCCGCCAACTGGCCGAGGCCGGCCTGGTGGTGGAGGACGACAGCCGCGGCAACGCCCGCGACCGCTGGTGGAAGGCGGCTCACCTGGGCACGTCGTTCGACACCGGCGCCCTGCTCGAGAGCGAGCCCGAGCTCACGATGGGCTTCCTGCACGGCATCGGCCAGCTCTACGCGGAGAACCTGTTCCGCGCGATCGACGAGCTGCAGACCCAATCACCCGAGTGGGTCGAGGCCAGCCTGATCTCTGACTACCTGTTCCAGCTCAGCCCGGCCGGACTCAAGTCGATGATGACCGAGATCCAGGCCGTCTTCGAGAAGTACAGCACCGACCTCACCCAGCCCCTGCCCGACGGCACCGAGCAGGTCACCGTCCAGATCCAGGCCTTCCCCCGGGAGACCCGATGACAACGGCCGGTACGCCGAACCGCGCGCCCCTCATCTCGTTCCTGGTCGCCAACGTCGTCTCGATCTGCGGCACCAGGGTGAGCGCGATCGCCATCCCCTGGTTCGTACTGATCAGCACCGGCTCCCCCACCAAGACAGGCCTGGTCTCACTCGCGGAGATGCTCCCCCTGGTGCTCAGCAAGGCCTTCGGCGGCCCGCTGATCGACCGGATCGGCCCCCGCCGGATCAGCATCGTCGCCGATGCCGGCAGCATGCTGGTGGTCGCGCTGATCCCTCTCCTCCACACGATCAACGCACTGAACTTCGCGACCCTCCTGGTCCTCGTGGGCATCGCCGGCGCACTCCGCGGCCCGGGCGACGCCGCCAAGGGAACGCTCGTCCCCGAGATCGCCGAGGCCGCCCGAGTACCGCTCGAGCGGGTGACCGGCCTCGAGAGCACCACGGAACGCCTAGCCGGCTTCCTGGCGTTCGGCCTGGCCGGCGGCCTGATCGCCGTACTGGGCGAGGTCAACGCGCTCTGGATCGACGCTGCCTCCTTCGGCTTCTGCGCCGTCCTGTTCGTCATCTGGGCCCCTCGCCGCCACAGGACCATCGCAAAAGAGCAGGAGGAAGGCAGCTATACCCAGCGCCTTCGCGAGGGCTGGACCTTCCTGCGCAAGGACAGGCTGATGATGCCGCTGGTCCTGATGATCGCTCTCACCAACCTGCTGGACGCAGCCGTAGTAGCAGTGATGATCCCGGTCTGGATGCGCACACACGGCTACGGCCCGGGCCAGACGGGCATGGTGCTGACCGCCTTCTTCATCACCGCCACCGCGTTCGCCCTGGTCGCAGCCGGCATCGGCGAGCGCATACCCCGCCGGACCGCGTTCATCCTCAGCTTCCTGATCTGCGGCGCTCCGCGCTTCGTAGTCCTGGCCTTGGACGTACCCCTGTGGGTCGTACTGGTGACCTATGCCGTCGGCGGTGTGGGTGGCGGCTTCATCAACCCAGTACTCGGGGCACTGTTCATCGAGCGGGTACCGCGGCCGATGCTGGGCCGGGTCAACTCATTGGCCGAGGCCGTCGGTTGGGCAGGCGTCCCGCTGGGCGGCGTACTGGCCGGAGCGACCATTGCCGGTATCGGACTGACCCCGACCTTCCTGGTCGCCGGTGGGCTCTACCTACTCGCCACCATCGCCCCGGTCCTCTTCGGCCGCAACGAGAACTGGGGCGGCCGCTCGCCGCAGCCGCTCGGCCTCAGCACCGAGCAAGCCGAGCAGGACGAGGTCGAGCGTCATCCCACCAACCGCGGCGAACTGCGTACCAGCGAACTGGAACACCTGAGTCACTAGCAGCGACACCAGTACTGCGAGCTCGAACAGCCGCACAGCACGCACCCGATCGCGAGCCCGCATCCGGAACCCGCCCCGGATCGTGAAGGTTGCCGACAGCAAGCTCCCGGCAGCCACCCCGATCACCGGAAAGTCCGTCAGCAACCGCCCGTCACCCAACCGGAGCCCTGCCGCGATGACAGGAGCACCGAGCGCCTGCAGCGTCAGCACGAAGACCGCCACCGCCGGCGCCAGCGGATGGGTCGCCAGCCGGTCGAATCCCCGGTGCAGCTTCTTCCAGGCGGCGTCGATCGGCGCAGCGAGCTCCACCTCGTCAGGCGGACAAGCAGCCAGCAGTGCACGGGTCTGCGGCCGCCCGACGACCTCCGGCCCGACCGCCCTCAACTGCGCGGACGCCTGCGCCCGCCGACGCCGGGACAGCCCACCGGCGACTCCCTCGACCGTGTTGTCGACCACATTGGCCAACTGCTCCCGCTCGTCGATCGGCCGCCGGTTGCTGACGTACCTGGAGCCGAGCACGATCAGCACGAAGATGACGTACACGATCGCGGCTGTCGGTTGGTAGAAGTAGTTGTTGTCCGAGGTGATGAACTTGCCGACCTCGTCGATGAACAGGCCGAAGCCGACCCCGCCCACCAGCGCGGCTGCGGGCCGGACCACCGGGCCGATGTAGGCGAGCAGCAGGTAGATCGCCAGCAGCATCAGCAGCCCACCGGGCAGGACGTGCGCGATGTGCAGGCCCTTGCCGCCGATCTGCGGGTAGCCGCTCAGCCCCAGGATCAGGCGGGTGATCAGAACCGTCGAGACCCCCGACACCACAAAGGTGGTCAGGTGCTCCCCGGTCCGCACGTTGCGGACCAAACCAGCTCGGAGCAGGTACGACGACCTGGTAGTCATTTCACCAGCGCCGCGATCACCACGATCGCGACCAGCGCCGCTAGTACGACAGAGGTGACGAGCCGTCGGGTCCGGGGGTCCACCGGCTCAGGTTAGTGGACCCCCTCCCGACCAGGTCAGGCCAGTGGGTAGTTACCGACCAATACGCCCAGCGGATCGACCCTCTGCTTGATCTCCCGGAGCCTGGCGAGGTCCGGCTCGCTGATCACGTCCTGCAGCGTCCCCTCGGTCGGCAGCATCGACGGGACCGAGTCCCCCGCGTGCCAGGGGGCCACTGCGTCCTTCAGCGCCAGCAGCGCCTGCGACGCCGGCTGCTCCAGCTCAGGTACCGGCAGGATCGCCAGCGCACTGAACGAGTACTTCGCCGCTGGGTCTGCGGCCGCCACCCCCTCGTAGGCCATCTCCTGGCTCGCCCGCAGGTGCCTGAGCTGCACCTGGAAGATCAGGGACGGCTGCCCGGCATGCTTCAGCAGTACTCCGATCAGCTCAGGAGTGAGCTCGTCGAAGGTCGCTGTCTGGATGGTGAAGGACGTCGGCTCCACCGGCTCCTGGGTGATCTCCCCGATCGAACCAGGCGTCTGCGGACCGACTGAGTCGACTACCGCAGTACCGGCTGACCGGATCGGGGCCAGGGCTGCGTCGAGCGCGGCCGGGTCGAACGGGGTGAGCGCGTCGATCATGCAGAACGACTGGCCACGGATGGGCTCAGGCATGAACGGCGCATCCGGGAAGTGGGTCAGGTACGCCCACAGGGTGACCTGGCCGGCCGCTGACTCGGTTGCCTCCTGGTACGCCGTCAGTACCGCGTCGGCCTGATGGATCGGGAACATGAGCCGGCCACCGGTGAGCTCCGGCGCCAGGAACAGCTCCACCTCGACCGAGGTGACGACGGCGAAGTTGCCGCCGCCACCGCGGAGCGCCCACATCAGGTCCGGCTCGGTGGAGTCATCGATCCACCGTCGGGAACCCGAGGCGTCGACGATCTCTGCCGCCCGCAAGCTAGCGGCCCCCGAGCCGTAGGGGCGGGAGAGCCAGGAGAGACCGCCGCTGGTGCAGAAGCCGACCACCGAGACGTTCCCGGTCGAGCCGAGCAGCCCAGTGAGGCCGGTACCGTCCAGAGCCGACTGCAGAGCACCCCACCGCACCCCTGCTCCGACCCGGGCGATCCTGGCGTGGGAGTCGACCCAGATGTCGTCCAGCGCGTTGGTACGCACGACGATGGTCTGGTCGAGGGATTTGGTCGCGCCATGCCCACCGGCCTGGGCCGCGACCTTCAGGCCATGGGCGGCGGCGTACGCCACGGTGTGCTCGACATCGCTCGGCCCAGCCGCCTCGACGACCGCCAACGGCCGCTGGTCGACCGTGAGGTTCCAGGCCGTCCGTACAGACTCCCAATCCACGTCCTCGGGTGTAACCACCCGGCCGGTCAGCACTTCGCGCAGTGATTCGATCATGCCGAGAAGCCTCGCCACCGGCGGAACCGAGCGCTATCCCAGGTTTCTGGGGTTCTGGTTGCCACAGGCATCTGCCCATACTTGGTTCAAGGACGCCGGTACGCGCCGGCGGCTACGCGGGTGGGGGTGGCGGGGGAAATGATGAGCAGGTTGTCGGTCATGGGTACGACGATCGTCGCTGCGGCAGCGGGCCGGTATCCCAGTAATCTGGGGATCTGGTGAAGACCTACCACGCGGAGTCCGCCCGGGCCGGGCTGGAAGCGGCTGCCCGGGCAGGGCTTTCCTGGGAGGACTTCTCGTTCGCCGCGGTCGAGTTGCTCGAAAGGGCAATCCCGTTCGACTCGATCTGTATCGGGCTCACGGATCCGGCGACGCATCTGATCACCGGGCGGGTGATGGTCGATCTGGAGCACTCCGACGAGGCCCTGTTCGTCCAGTACGAGTACGAGGTGCCGGACTTCAACCACTTCGCCGACCTGGCCCGCCGCGATGTCGCGGTCGGCATCCTCGACGAGGCGACCAACGGCAACCGGCTGCACAGCCCCCGGCAGCGCGACTACCTGCCCACGCTCGGCCTGGAGCACGAGTTGAGGGGTGTAGTCCGCAGTGACGAGCGGATGTGGGGCGTCTGCACCTTGTACCGCGCTGTCGGCCGGGTGGGCTTCTCCCCGGCCGAGGCCCAGTTCATGCACCGGATCGAGACCACGATGGCATTGGGCCTCCGGCGCGGACTGATCTCGGCCAACCTCGAGCAGACCGGGCGGGACACGTCGGCGGCGGTAGTGATCTTCGACGGCGCCAACGAGGTCATCTCGGCCAGCGACACCGCGGAGGAGCGGATCGCTGAACTCGGCGGGGACCTGTGGGGCAGGCTGCCGTCGACGATCACTACTGTCGTGTCGGCTGCCCGCGCGGCTGCGGCTGGGTCCGCAAACTACCTGCCGCACCTGCGTCTGCGCAGCAGGTCCGGTGAGTGGCTCGCGCTGCACGGTACGCCGGTCCGCGACCGCAACGGCCTCACCACCCAGATCGCCGTGACGATCGAGGCCGCCGGCGCGGCCAAGGTCATCCCACTCGTCGTCGAGGCGTACGGCCTGACCGATCGCGAACGTGACGTCGTCCAGCACGTGCTGCTCGGCGACAGTACGAACCAGATCGCCGCTGCCCTGCACCTGTCGCCCTACACCGTCCAGGACCACCTCAAGGTCATCTTCGAGAAGGTAGGCGTCTCCAGCCGCCGCGAACTCTCCTCCCGGATCTTCTTCAGCCAGTACGCCGGCCGCCTCGGCGGCACCCTGCACGCCGACGGCTGGTTCAACGACTGAGGGTGATGAGCGGTTCGGGGCGGTGTACGCCGCGGGGGTGGTAGCCGAGTGCGTCGGAGAAGCCGAGGTAGTCGGTGAGGAGCCAGATGATCGCGAGCCACATCTCGGTGCCTTGCAGGCCGGGGATCGCGCGGTTGTCGGTGGCGTCCGGGGCGAAGGCGAAACCTTCGTCGTCGATCCAGCGGTCCAGGATTTCGGCCAGTGTCTGCTCGGCCCATCGGCGTCCGTCCGCGCGGCCGTGGTCGGTCTGCTTACCGGCTAGCCAGAGTGGGTGGATGACGTCGAGGACGTTGCAGGCGTTGAACTCGACTCGCTGGTCTTGCGAGTGGGCCAGCAGGGTGCGGATCGCCTGTTCGGGGTAGGGCAAGGGGAGGCCGTACTGCGCGTAGGTGCCGCGTGTGAGGCGGTAGAAACCGTTGACGACCTGCAGCCAGCCGTCGTCGGGGTGAGGTTGGCCCCACATGCCGGTCGCTGGGTCGGCGTTGGTCGTCAGCCAGCCCATCAGCGGGTAGAGCATGGTGGAATCGCTGTGGTCCTTGAGGTTCCGGGCGATCGCCGTACCGACGGAGTCGATGGCCGCGCCCGCACTCCACGCGTTCCTTGCCCACGGCAACTCGTCGAGGCGGTCGATCTCGAAGTCCACTGCAATTGGATGCTCGAAGCAACTACCAAGCAGTTGCAGGGCGTAGCCGACGCAGAGCACGTGATAGCCCCCAGGACCATCCAGCACAGACACCTCAGCCGCGCGCAACCGGCTGATGAGCTCAGCCGTCGAGTGGCCGGCCGGTGCACGTCGAAGGAGCAGATCGGCGATCTCGATGGCATCGCACCAAGGTCGGACAGCAGCCTCACCGCCAGGCTGATCCACAAACTTCTCACCATCAAAACACCTTGCCAGCAAGGCATCCGCCTGCGCCCGGGCCTTGCCGGCAAAGCCGGCGGCGAGCGCAGCAAGCCGCGCCTGCGGCGCGGCGGAGGCGCGGGTGGGGGCGGGGCCCGAGACAGCGGGCGCGGTGGGAGTGGGCGCGGTGGGGGTGGCGGGCTTTGGGTCGCGGCGGTCGCGGAGTTTGCGGGCTGGATTTCCTGCGACGATCGACCAGGCTTCGACGTTCTTGGTGACCACTGCGCCGGCGCCGATGATGCTGTGGGGGCCGATGGTTACGCCGTCGAGGATGACCGCGTTCGAGCCGATCCAGACGTCGTCGCCGACGGTGATGCCGAGGGAGGTGTGGGGTTGGGTGTGGATGGGGCGGTCGGGGGCGGTGCCGTGGTTGAAGGCGAGCAGGGAGGTGTGGGCGCCGATTCTGACGCCGTCGCCGAGGACGACCTTGCCTCGGACCGCGGTGAACGGGTTGATGGTGGTGTCGGCGCCGATCAGGACGGAGCCGGTGACGTAGGCGTGGGCGGCGATGTAGGACCGCGCCCCCATCCGCAGTTCCTCACAGAACACCGCGGCACTCTCCGCGACATAAGCATCGGCGGCCAGTGAGACCGAGCCCGTCAGCGCACGGCACCGCGCAGCCTGCCGTTCACGCTCGGCAAGGGACGCGCCGGCGTACTCCCAGGGGAGGAAATCCAGGCGGAGAGCGGCGGAGGTCATACCGGACGAGGTCATGGGATAACGCTATCCAGAAATCCGCGCTGCTAACGTTCCGCCCATGCAAGGCGGCAGCAGTGGGGGGCAGCGCAGTCAGCGCGTCACGATCAGCGACCTCGCGCGCCGGCTCGACATCTCCAAGGCGTCGGTCTCGTACGCGCTGAACGGCCGCTCCGGCGTCAGCGAGGAGACCCGGCAACGCGTGCTCAGCCTCGCCGCCGAGCTCGGCTTCCACCCGAACTCCGCCGCCGTCGCCCTGTCCGCGAGCCGCACCAGGACGATCGGCATCGTGATCGCCCGCGACCCGGCGCTGATCTCGACCGAGGCGTTCTACATGCGCACGCTGGTCGGCATCGAGCAGTACCTGAACGAGGTCGACTCCTCGCTCCTGCTCCGGCTGACCGGCGAGCAGGGCCAGGATCTCGACGTACTCCGCCGCTGGAGCCGGCAGGGCCGCGTCGACGGGTTCATCCTGTTCGACGAGCACAACGACGATCCCCGGATCCCGCTGCTCAAGGAGCTCGGCGTCCCCTGCGTCGTGGTCAGCTCCAACGCACCCGACGACGGCGTCGGCCGGCTGATCAGCTCGCCGGAGCAGACCGTGCGACTCCTGGTCGGCCACCTGGAAGAGCTTGGCCACAAGGAGATCGCGCACGTCAGCGGCCCCTTCACCTTCGTGCACGAGCAACTGCGGGTGAAGCTCCTCAAGGAGCACGCCGAGGCGCGCGGCATCCGGGTCACCCATCTCGAAGGCAACTACCAGTACGCCGACGGCGCCGCGCTGACCCGCAAGCTCCTGAAGAGCAAGAAGCGCCCGACCGCGCTCGTCCTGGGCAACGACCTGATGGCCGTCGCCGCTCTCCGGGTCGCCGTCGAGCTCGGTACCGCAGTACCGGACGAGCTCTCGATCATCGCCTGGGACGACTCGCCGCTGTGCGAGCTCGCACTGCCGGGCATCACCGCCGTGGACCAGCAGACGATGGAGCGCGGCCGGATGGCGGCCGATCTGCTCTTCCGGATCGCGGCCGGCGAGTCGGGGCTGCATTGGGAAACGCCTTCTGGGGTACTACGCGTGCGGGACTCGACGGCGCCGGCCTGAAAACCCAGCCTGAAAAGTCACGGTGAAGTAACGAAACCGGGTCAACTGAACCGGTTAGGGTTCCGCTACTTAACCGGTTAGGCCACTATGGCCGCACCAGCCTCCGCTCTCCTGCCGGAGGCTCGATGGGACGAGGGAGTCCGACGTGAGACTGCGTTCGTTTGTAGCCGCAGCAGCGGTGACCGCCCTGGGATTGAGCCTGGCCGCCTGTGGTGGCAGCGATTCAGGCGACTCCTCCGGCGGCGATAGTGGTGGAGACCAGACGCTGACCTACTGGGCCAGTAACCAGGGCACCAGCCTGGACAACGACAAAGAGGTGCTGACGCCGGTCCTGCAGAAGTTCACCGCGGACACCGGCATCAAGGTCAACCTCGAGGTGATCGGCTGGAACGACCTGCAGACCCGGATCCAGACCGCGACCACCTCCGGCCAGGGCCCCGACGTGCTCAACATCGGCAACACCTGGGCCGCGTCCCTGCAGGCGACCGGCGCGTTCCTGCCGTTCGACAACGACGCGATGACCGCGATCGGGGGTAAGGACAAGTTCGTGCCGACGGCTCTGGCGACCGGCGGCAAGGAGGGCGAGGACCCGACCTCGGTCCCGCTCTACGGTCTGGCCTACGGCCTGTACTACAACAAGGCGATGTTCGCCGCGGCCGGCCTGCAGCCGCCGAAGACCTGGGAAGAGATGGTCTCGGCCGCGCAGAAGCTGACCGACCCGGCGAAGAAGACCTGGGGCATGGCGCTGGCGGCCGGCAGCTACACCGAGAACGTGCACTTCGCCTTCATCAACGGCGCCCAGAACGGCGCCGACTGGTTCGACAAGGACGGCAAGCCGACCTTCACCAGTGACGGCAACGTGCAGGGCGTGCTGCGGTACCTCGACCTGATGCAGAAGGACAAGGTCGCCAACCCGTCGAACGCGCAGTACGACAACGGCACCAAGTCGGTGAACGACTTCGCCACCAAGAAGGTGGCAATGGTGATCAACCAGAACAACGCCGACTCCTCGATCGTCGCCAACGGGATGAAGGCCGGCGAGTACGGCGTCGTGCCGTTCCCCGCGCCGGCCGGCTCACCGAACCAGACCGCCAGCCACGTGGCCGGGATCAACCTGTCGATCTTCAAGAACACCAAGCACAAGGACGCGGCGCTGAAGTTCGTCAAGTACATGACGGACGCGACCACCCAGACGACGCTGGGCAAGCCGTTCTCCTCGCTGCCGGTGCTCAAGGACGCCAAGCCCGTCTTCACCACCGACGCGGCCGAGGCAGCGACCTTCCAGGACGTCTACAACACCAAGTCCAAGCCGCTGCCGCTGGTACCGGCCGAGGACCAGTTCGAGAGCACCGTCGGCAAGGCGATGAACGGCCTGTTCGCCAAGATCGCCACCGGCGGCACCGTGAGCGCGGACGATGTGAAGGCAGCGCTGCAGACGGCCCAGGACCAAGTGGCGGCCGGTAGCTGATGGCAGTTGTCACCGAGCAGGCCCCCGCTTCGCCGGCTACCAAGCCGGCGAAGCGGGTCCCCTACCTGCTGCTCGCTCCGGCGGTCCTGCTGGAGCTGCTGATCCACATCATCCCGATGCTGGTCGGCATCTGGATGAGCTTCGTGAAGCTGACCAAGTTCTTCATCTCGAACTGGTCGGCGGCGCCGTGGGCGGGCTTCAACAACTACCGGGTGGCCGTGGACTTCCACAACGCGGTCGGCGAGGGCCTGCTGAAGTCCTTCGGCGTCACGGTCGCGTTCTCGCTGATCACGCTGGTGATCTCGTGGATTCTCGGGATGGCGGCGGCCGTTGCGCTGCAACCACCGTTCAAGGGGCGCAGCGTCGTACGGACGCTGTTCCTGGTGCCGTACGCGCTGCCGGCGTACGCCGGGATCCTGACCTGGAACTTCATGCTCCAGCGCGACACCGGCGCGCTGAACCACGTGCTGGTCGACAACCTCGGCCTCACCTCCGACCGGCCGTTCTGGCTGATCGGCGGCAACGCGCTCGTCTCGCTGATCACCGTGGCGGTCTGGAAGCTGTGGCCGTTCGCCTTCCTCACCCTGATGGCCGGGCTGCAGAGCATCCCGCGCGACGTCTACGAGGCGGCCGCGGTCGACGGCGCCGGGTCGATCCGGCAGTGGCGCAACATCACGCTGCCCGCCTTGCGGCCGGTCAACCTGGTGCTCGTGCTGGTGCTGTTCCTGTGGACGTTCAGCGACTTCAACACGCCGTACGTGCTGTTCGGCAACGCGCAGCCGCCGGCGGGCGACCTGATCACCTTCCACATCTACAACGCGTCGTTCCTGACCTGGAACTTCGGCTCCGGCGCGGCGATGTCCGTGCTGCTGCTGATCTTCTTGATGATCGTCACCGGCGCCTATCTGATCGTCACCGGCCGGAGGTCTCGTCGTGCGTGACACCAAGGGATTCAAGGCTTATCGCGCGGTCGTGCTGATCGTGCTCGGGCTGTTCGTGCTCGTCCCGCTCTACGTGATGGTGACGTCCTCGCTGAAGCCGCTGAGCGATGTCCAGGGCGCCTTCACCTGGTGGCCGTCGAAGATCACCTTCGACCCGTTCATGGACATGTGGAAGACGGTGCCGCTGGCCCGGTACTTCGTGAACAGCACGATCGTCTCGGTGGCGGCCACGGTCTGCTCGGTCGCGATCGCGATCCTGGCCGCGTTCGCGGTCTCCCGGTTCCGCTTCCGCGGCCGGACCGCCTTCACCACCACGGTGCTGTCGACGCAGATGTTCCCGGGCGTGCTGTTCCTGCTGCCGTTGTTCCTGATCTTCGTGAACATCAACAACTCGGTCGGGGTGCAGCTGGTCGGTACCCGGCTCGGCCTGATCATCACGTACCTGACGTTCAGCCTGCCGTTCTCGATCTGGATGCTCGCCGGGTACTTCGACAGCATCCCCCGCGAACTCGACGAGGCAGCGCTCGTCGACGGCTGCGGTCCGATGGGCGCGCTGGCCCGCGTCGTCCTGCCGGCCGCCCGGCCGGGCGTGATCGCGGTGGCGATCTACTCGTTCATGACCGCATGGGGTGAAGTGCTCTTCGCCTCGGTGATGACGACCGAGTCCAACCGCACGTTGTCGGTCGGACTACGGCAGTACTCGACCCAGACCAACATCTACTGGAACCAGATCATGGCCGCTGCCCTCGTGGTCAGCATCCCGGTCGTCATCGGCTTCCTCCTGGCCCAACGCCACTTCGTCGCCGGAGTGACCGCTGGAGCCGTGAAGTAGTAGGTCAGTACGCCGATGGGCCGTAGATGTCGACCGACGTCGAGTAGCTGGAGGCGCTTCGGCCGTTCTTCCGGACGGTGAAGCCGTGGACGCCTTGGCAGGAGATCCGGAACCCACCTGCCTTGGCGTCCCGCACCGCGTCCGGACCGGTCGCCGCGTGACTGCTGTTCTTCGCGGCGAAGGCGATGATCTGCTTGCGGACCGCCGGATCGGCGATGAACATCGGCAGCGCGACCGGCAGTGCCGCTTGCAACCTGGTGAACGCCACGCTCGGCCCCTGCGGGTACTCGCCCTTGCTGCTGGCCCGCCCGGTCACATCGATGTTGCTGATCTGGTTCTTCAGCTTGTAATCGGTCTCGATGTGGAGCTCCATGATGCCTTTCTCGCACTCGGTCCCGAGGATCCGGTCGACCTTGCAGGCGTACCCCTTGGTCTTCAGCGTCTTGACCAGACCGGCATAGGTGATCCCGGGGAAGCACCCGTTGCAGGCCGCCGGCTTCGGCGCACTGCTCACCGGCTTGCTCGGCTTGGTCGGTTGCGGAGCCGTGGCGGCGCGGCTCGGAGGCGGTGTGGGCACCGCCCCCATGCTGCCGCCATCGCCGCCACAGCCCGCCACGACCAACGTCGCGGCCAGACAGAACACCACCGTGAAGTTCTTGTTCCTGTTCACGGCCGAAACCCTAAGGTCCGCTCCAGGTCAGCGGGCCCAACACTTCGACGGTGATCTAACTGAAGAGTTTCTCGCCCCAGAAGGAGCCCGCCGCAACACCCGGCGGGCAGGCGAAGATGCCTGAGCCGACGTGGCGGATGTACTCGTTCATCGCGTCGGACCGGGACAGCTGCTGCTGGATCGGGACGAACTGCTTGCGCGGATCACGCTGGTACGCGAGGAAGAACAGCCCCGCGTCGAGCCGGCCGAGGCCGTCCGAGCCGTCGACGAAGTTGTAGCCGCGTCGCAGGAGCTCGGCGCCCTTGTTGAACTGCGGGTGCGCCAGCCGGACATGCGAGTCCGCGGCCAGCTTCGGCGTACCGTCGGAGGTCTTGGCGTTGAAGTCGATCGGGTCGAACTCGTCCGCCTTGCCCAGCGGGGCACCCGTGCCCTTACCGCGGCCGATGATCTGCTCCTGCTCGCCGAGCGACGTCCGGTCCCAGATCTCGATCGTCATCCGGATCCGCCGCGACACCAGGTACGAGCCGCCGACCATCCAGTCCGGGCCGTCCTCGGGCTGGACCCACAACTGCTCCTCGAGCTTCGTGGTGTCTTCGAGCTTGAGGTTGTTCGTACCGTCCTTGAAGCCGAACAGGTTGCGCGGCGTCGTCTGCGCCCTGCTTGTCGACGACGTCCGGCCGAATCCGAGCTGCGAGTAGCGCACGACCGTCGTACCGAAGCCGATCCTGGCCAGGTTGCGGATCGCGTGCACCGCGACCTGCGGGTCGTCCGAACACGCCTGTACGGCGATGTCGCCACCGCTGCGGTTGGGATCGAGGTTGTCGCCGATGAAATGCGGCAGATCGACCAGCGCACCCGGCCGCTTCGCCTTCAGCCCGAACCGGTCGTTGCCCTTGGCATCGACGAAGAAACTCGGCCCGAACCCGATCGTCAACGTGAGCCGCGCCGGCGGCAGACCGACCGCCTCGCCGGTGTCCTCGGGCGGAGCCTCCCCCGGGCCGTTCACCGCGCCGTACTGGCCGATGTCGCGCCCAGCCGTCATCAGCGCGGCAGCCGCGGTCCACTCCTTCAGCAACGAGACGACCGCGTCGCGCTTGGTCGCCGTCACGTCGAAGGTGGCGAAGTGCAGCCGGTCCTGGGCGGGTGTGACGATCCCGGCCTGGTGAGCTCCGTGGAACTCGACCGGACCTGAGTTGTCAGCGGCCTGCGACTCTTCGGTCGTCAGGGCCGAGTGTGCGGCATATCCGGCGACGCCCGTGGCGACGGCCGCTCCCGCCGCGCCCAGCAGGCCGCGGCGGGAGATTCCCTGGCGCTCGCTCATTTCTTCGCGATCACGCCGGCGACCTTGCTGACCGGTTCGGCCAGCGCGTCCACGACCGCACCGAGCTCCTTCTTCTCGGCGTCGGTCGCGGTGTAGGGCTTGAAGCCGTCGCCCACGCGGTACTTGTCCAGCGCGGCGAAGACTGCCTTGAAGTTCGTGTCCAGCGTGGTGACCAGGGCGGGGTCGCGCTGCTGCAGCGCCGGGCGCAAGGCCTGTACTGCCGCCTGCGAGCCCTCGACGTTGGCCTGGAAGTCCCACAGGTCGGTGTGCGAGTAGCGGTCTTCCTCACCGGTGACCTTGCCGGTCGCGACCTCGTCGAGCAGCTCCTTGGCGCCGTTGGCCAGCTGCAGCGGGTTGAGCTTCACGACCTTGGCCTTGGCGACCACGGTCTTGACGTCGACCAGCAGCTGATCGGCGTACTTCGCCATGCCTGCCGTGGTGTTCTTCTCCCACAGCGCCTGCTCGATCCGGTGGTACCCGGTCCACTCGGTGCCGGGCTCGACGTCGTTGACCCGGGCGTCGATCTTCGGGTCGAGATCGCCGAACGACTCCGCGACCGGCTCGATCCGCTCCCAGTAGGTGCGCGAGACCGGGAACAGCTCCTTGGCCTTGGCGACGTCGCCGGCCTTCACCGCCGTGACGAACTCGGCGGTCTTCTGCTCCAGCGCGATCGCCTGCGAGTTCACGTACCGCTGGTAGCTGTCCGCGGCCTGCTTCAGCGCGGTGTCCTCGTCCACCTGCGCGGCGGCGTCGCCGGTGACGGTGAGGTCGCCACGGATGCCGTCGCCGACCATGCCCGGCTTGCAGACCGCCTGGTACTTCCCGGTCGGCAGCTCGACGATCAGCTCCCGCTTGAGGCCGGGGCCGATGTTCTCGACCTCGCCCATGACGCGGTCGCCCTCGGCGTACACGTAGAACTCGGTGACCTTGCTGCCGCCGTTGGAGACCGAGAAGGTGCTGGTCCCGGACTTCACGTCGGTACGGCTCAGACCGCACTCGGAGTCGGTGGCCTTGACGGTCACCGGACCGGTGCCGTCCTCGGCGCCGGCGGCGGGCTTGTCGTCGGCGCAACCGGTCAGGCCGGCCAGCAGCAGTACTGCGCCGATGGCGGCGGCCCGGCGGGTGGTGATCATGAGTTCTCCTGGACGGTTCGAGCGGGCACCGCGGGCGGCGGCGTTGTTGACCTGACCGGGCGGAAGTAGAGGAAGAGCACCGGTACCAGATAGACCAGCCACGCGATCGCCTCGACCACGGTCGGGGCCGGGCTGAAGTTGAAGATCCCCTTCAGCAGTACGCCGTACCAGCTGTCCGGCGGGATCACGTGCGAGATGTCGAAGGCGAGGTTCTGCAGGCCGGGCAGGATGTTCGCCTCCTGCAGGTCGTGGAAGCCGTAGGCGAAGATGCCGGCCGCGACCAGGACCAGCAGCGCGCCGGTCCACTTGAAGAAGACGGCCAGGTTGATCTTCACCGCGCCGCGGTAGATCGCGAAGCCGAGGCCGACTGCGGTGATCAGGCCGAGCAGTACGCCGGTGAGCGGCGCGGCCGTCGTCGCGGTCGCCGCCGAGGCGTACACGATGAAGGCCGTCTCGATGCTCTCGCGGAAGACCGCCAGGAAGGCGAGCAGGACGACGGCGCCGGAGCCGAGCTCCAGCGCCTGACCCATCCGCTCGCGCAGCTCCCTGGCGATGGTGCGGGAGGCCTTGCGCATCCAGAAGATCATCCAGGTGACGAAGCCGACCGCGACGATCGACATCACCCCGCCGATCGTCTCCTGGGTGGTGAACGACTTGGCCGTCAGCGCGGTGACGAACTGCAGCAGACCCCAGCCGACGGCCGCGACGGCCAGCGCCGCGACGACTCCGGCCCAGACCAGTTTCAGTCTGTCCCGCCGGCCCGCTTTGACCAGGAAGGTGGCGAGAATGCTGACCACCAACGAGGCTTCGAGACCTTCACGAAGACCGATCAGATAGTTGGCGAGCATGGCGGGAACTCCAGGTATTAGGTACGGCTAACCTTCCGAAGGTTAGCCTAAGAACTCCCATTCGCCCACTGTGTCGTACGCCGCACCATGGCTCGGGCCCTCGCCGAGACGCGATGAAACCAACTCGATACTTTCCGCTGTCCAGGACGGTCCCTCGTAGGTGTCGAAGACCCGCACCCACCGGACCACGTCCATCGGCTGCTTCAAACGCGCGAGCGTGAGGTGCGGGGTGAACTTGCGCCCGTCCACGGTCACGCCGGCCTTGTTCGCCGCTGACCGCGTTGTCATCGCCAGGTGCGGCAGGGCCTCGGACTCGTCCTGGACGCCGGTGAACAGCACCCGGGCGTCCGCCACGCTCGGGAACGCTCCCGACCCCTTGAGCCGGAGGTCGAACGGCTTCTGCCGGTTGGCTGCCCGCTCGAGCCCTTCGGCCAGGTCTTCGGTCTTGTACTCCGGCACGTCGCCCAGGAACGCGAGCGTGATGTGCCAGTTCTCGTCCGACGCCCAGCGGAGGTCCTCGTCCGGGTGATCTCTTCGGGGGCCGACGAACTCGGCCAGATGCTCGACAACCTCCACCGGCGGGATGACCGCCACAAACAGTCGCATCCCCCGACTTTAGAGGTCAGCAGTCCATCGCCGCGAAGGCATATCCCTGGGCTTGGAGCGTTTCCAGCACCTGGTCGAGCGCCGCGACCGTCTGACTGCGGTTCCCGCCGGCATCGTGCATCAGGATCACGCTTCCGTTGTGGACGGTGGTGAGGATGCTGTTCACGATCGCCTGCTTGCCCGGCTTCTGCCAGTCGAGCGTGTCGACATCCCACAGCACCGGCCGCATCCCCGCCGCCTTGATGTCGGCCTTCACCTTCGCGTTCTCCGCACCGTACGGAGGCCGGAAGCATTTCGAGGCCGGCCCGTCGAAGATCTCGTGATGCCGCTTGGCCGCCGACACCTTCGTCAACTGCGCGTGTGAGATCGAGTGACTCCCGATGCTGTTGCCCGCAGCAAGCACCTGCTCCTTGAGCTCCGGGTGCTCCGCCTGCATGCTCCCCAGCTCGAAGAAGGTCGCATGAGCCCCGTACTTCGCCAGCACCTCGAGCACCTGCGGCGTCCACACCGGATCCGGCCCGTCGTCGAAGGTGAAGTACAAAACCTTCTTGCCACTGGCAACAACAGGCTTCGTCACCGGCATACTGGCAACCGGAGCCGACACCTTCGTCGGGGCGACCGTCTTCACCGGCGCGCTGGCCGCCGCCTGATTCGCCTGCCCCATCCCGAACGCGACCGCCCCCACGATCACGAACACCGCCGACAAACCGATGCCGAAGTTGATGAAGGCACCGAGCTTGCGTGACATGACGACTCCCCGTTGATCAGACGGCCCGCTTCGGGGCCTTGCAGAAGATGAGACGCCGAAAGTCCCCATCCGGTTCGCGCGTTCCCGAATCGCGGGGTGAGACTGGGGTATGGAGATTGAGGGGCGGAGCCTGCCGGCGCCTTGTGTGGTGGTGCTGGTGGGGCCGGGGGCGGCGGGGAAGTCGACGTGGGCCGCGGAGACGTTCGCGCCGGATCTGATCGTGTCGAGCGATCGGTTGCGGCGTTGGTCGGGGCCGGGGAAGACGATCTGGCGGCCAGTGCGGATGCGTTCGCGTTGCTGGAGGAGGTGGTTCGGCAGCGGGTCGGGCGGGGGCTGACGACCGTGATCGACACGCTCGGGCTGGATCGGGAGCGGCGGCTGAATTGGCTGGCGATGGCTCGGGAGCGCGGGATTGCTTGTGTGGCGGTGGGGTTCGATACGCCGGCGGAGGAGTGCCGGCGGCGGAATCGGGAGCGGGCGAAGCGGATACCGGCGGATGTGCTGACCGGGCAACTCAAGGCTTGGGGAGCGGTCAAGAAGGAGTTGGCCGGCGAAGGGTATGACGACGTGCTCGCGCCTACGGCGGTACGCGTCGTACCGGAGGCGTTCGTGGGTGCGGGGGAAGCGGCGCAGCGGCAGCGGGAGGCGCCGGCCCGGTTGCGGTTCGGGTTGCAGTTGAGCAGCTATACGCACAAGGCGGGGCGGAAGACGACTGGTCAGTGGATCAAGGACGTCGGCGCCGCGGCGGAGGCGGCTGGGTTCGATGCGATCTATGTGATGGATCATTTCCGGCAGATCCCGCAGGTCGGGCGGGCTTGGGAGGACTTCCTCGAGAGCTGGACGACGCTCGCGTATCTGGCAGCCTGTACGTCGCGGGTACAGCTTGGGACGCTCGTCAGCGGGATCACCTATCGCAACGTCGCGCACCTAGGAAAGATCGTCGCGACCCTCGATGTGCTGAGTGGTGGCCGGGCGGTGTGTGGGCTGGGGTTGGCGTGGTTCGAGGCCGAACACAAGGCATACGGCTGGGAGTTTCCTCCTGTCGGCGATCGGTACGCCCTGCTGGAGGACGCTTTGCAGCTGCTCCCCGTGTTGTGGGGCCCAGGCAACAAACCCTGGCGAGGCAAGGTCCTCGACGTA
The DNA here is from genome assembly GCF_039537185.1 of Kribbella ginsengisoli. Lineage (NCBI taxonomy): Bacteria > Bacillati > Actinomycetota > Actinomycetes > Propionibacteriales > Kribbellaceae > Kribbella > Kribbella ginsengisoli. The sequence continues at coordinate 548,561 of NZ_BAABAA010000002.1, forward strand.
CCGGAAACCGCCTGTTACCCCCGCCCTCTCCAGGACCCACTACCGATCCTCGTCGGCGGCAGCGGCAACCGCACCCTCCGCCTGGCAGCCCGGTACGCCGACGCCGTCAACGTCTTCGGCCCTGCCGGCAAAGTCCGCGAGAAAGCCGCCTACCTGAAAGCAAACACCCCACCCGGCAAAGAACCACCCCGCCTGACCCAGCTCTCAACCACCCTCATCGGCCAGAATCCCCAACACCTCACCGACCTGGTCGACCGCCTCCGCCCCCGCAACCAAGACCCAGCCAAGTACGCCGCCACCGTCAACGCAGCCACCATCCCCGACCAAATAGGCCGCTTCCGCGAACTAGCCGAAGCAGGCGCAACCGAGGTAATGCTCACCCTCCCCGACCTGAACGACGACCTCACTCCCCTCGAAACCGCATCCGAAGTAATCGCCGCCTTCCGCTAGGCCAGGTCCCAGATGCACAACCGATACCGCGGCCGCTCGGAGTGCGCTGTATAAGCCGTCGAGGCTGCGTTGCACGAACGGGTCGGGCTGCGCTGCATGGACGGCCGGAGCTGCGCCTCTGCGGCCGCTCGGGTGCGCTGCGTGGGCCGCGCTGCGTGGACGGTTGGGCTGGGAGGATGTAGCCATGGAGCAGACGTTGAGCCGGACGGAATCCTCAGAAGCGGTCAGCGATGCGGGGTGGCGCTTCCTACTCGGCACACTGCGAACGTCCGTACCGGTCGGATCACTGGCCGAGGGAGCCCAGATCGCTTCACGTGCGGTGGAGGTAGGTGGCGAGTACGCCGATCAGCACCTTCTGGTTGACCTCCGCCCCAGCCGGGTGATTCTCACTCTCCAGTCGCGCGAGCATGCCGCGGTAACCACGCGCGACGTCGAACTCGCACATCAGATCTCCGCCGTTGTAGAGGAAGCCGGCTCACGCACCGACCCTGACCTCAGCCCGGAAGCACCGAGATCGGTGCAATTCCTGGAGATCGGCATCGACGCGATGGACATCGCCGCAATCCGCCCCTTCTGGAAAGCAGCCCTGGGCTACGCCCCCGAAGCAGAAGCAGACGGCCCCACGGACCCGCTCATTGACCCCCTAGGCCAGGGCCCCGCGATCTGGTTCCAGCAAATGGACCACCCTCGCCCCCAACGCAACCGCATCCACCTAGACATCTCCGTCCCCCACGACGAGGCCCCCCACCGCCTCAAAGCCGCACTCGCTGCAGGTGGCCGGCTGCTGTCCGAGGTCCGGGCACCTGCCTTCTGGGTCCTCGCCGACCCCGAGGGTAACGAAGCCTGCATAACAACCTGGCAAGGCCGCGACAACTAGAGGGTCACTCATCCGCCAAGGCGGGCGCCCGCCCGACTCATCTGAGGTGCGATGCGGCCAACGGGGAAACTATTCGTCGCCTGGCGCAAGTTAGTTACCAGATAGCGGCTATCCACAGTCCACCGCACGACCAATCACGAACCTGGCGTCCCAGGTGGCGAGCCGGTCGGCGTCGGCTCGCGGCCGAGGCTGTTGATGCTCAGCTCCAGACCCACCTCGTTGCCAGTGCCCGGAACAGCCGGAGACAGCTCGCAGTCGTCGGCTCCAATGCCGAACTTACTCCAGAGGCGCGCCCACCCGGAGCCGCTGCCTGGGTCCCGAGCGCGGCCCCCAGCCTTCATCCTCCCCGACGTCAGCCGATGAGCCGACCAAGAATGGCAACCAAGCAAGCAGTTCGGTCGAGCTGTCACCGGTCGACACATCTGACGCAGCCGTGTGGCGCGGGTCAATGCTTGTCAGTCGTTCGGCAAACCAAGCAAGCCTGACGCCCGGCACCGCCTGAACCACAGCTACAGCCGGGCCTGTCTGTTGCTCTTGGCTGTTGCTCTTAGTTCTTAGTTTTTGAGTTTTATGTTGAGTAGGGCGTTTTCGATTAGTTCTGGCATGGCGGGGTGGATCCAGTATTGGCCTCGGGCCATGGTGTGGGCGTCCAGGCCGAAGGTCATTGCTTGGATGATGGGCTGGATGACTGTGGAGGCTTGGGGGCCGATGATGTGGGCGCCTAGGAGCAAGCCGCTGTCGGGGTCGGCGAGGATTTTGGCGAAGCCGGTGGTGTCTTCCATGGCCCAGCCGTAGGCGATGTCGGCGTAGGCCTCGCGACCGACGGCGTACGGGATGCCTTGGTCGATGGCCTCCTCCTCGGTCAGGCCGACGGACGCGACCTGGGGGGAGCCGAAGACGGCGTGGGGGACGTAGCGGTGGTCGGATTTGATGCGGTCGTCGGGGTGCAGGAGGTTGTGCTGGACGACCCGCGCCTCGTGGTTGGCGACATGCTTCAGCTGGTACGGCGAACAGACGTCGCCCAGCGCGTAGATCCCCTCCACCGCCGTCTGCTGGTACTCGTCGACCACCACCCGGCCGTCCTTCTCCGTCTCGACCCCGGTGACGCCGACGTCGAGCAGGTCCGAGTTCGGCGTACGGCCGACGGCGACCAGCACTTCGTCGACAAGAATCTCGTCCGCACCCGCCGGGCTCAGCGTCTTGAGCACGATCGCGTCGTTGCGCCGCCACACATGCACCGTCTCGTGCAGCAGCTTCACCGTGTACTTCTCCGCAGCAAGCTCCGTGTACCGCTTCGCGATCTCGCTGTCCTCGTGCCGCAGCATCCGGTCGGACCGCGCGATCAGCGTCACCTCGACCCCGAGCGACGAGAACACATGCGCAAACTCAGCGGCGACGAACCCGCTCCCGATGATCCCCAGCCGCCGTGGCAACGACGGCAGCCGCATGATCGTGTCCGAGGTGTGGAACCCGGTCTCCTCCAGCCCCGGGATGAACGGCACGATCGGCCGGCTCCCCGCGGCGAGGACGAACTGATCAGCCGTCAGTACCTCCGAAGAGCCGCCGTCGTTCGCCGTCACCGTCAGCTCGCGCTCAGCGGTGAACCGTCCGGTGCCGTGGTACAGCGTGACGTTGACGTTGTTCGGGTGGTGCTCCCGGTACTCCGCTCCGCCGGCGGAGATCGGATCGATCCGCCCGAAGATCCGGTCCCGGATGTCCGGCCAGCGCACTCCGGTGAGCTTCTCGTCGACCCCGAGCCGTGAGCTGTGCGACGGTACCGCCGCCAGGTCGGCCGTATGGACGAACATCTTGGTCGGAATACAGCCCACGTTGAGACAGGTCCCGCCGAAGATGCCGCGCTCGACGATCGCCACTTTCCGGTCCGCGAACTGCTTCGTCACGATCGTGTTCCCGGAGCCGGTCCCGACAACCACCAAGTCGTAATGAGTCACACCCCATTGTGCGCATGTCCCCCAACCCGCCGCACCGGCAGCCATTATCTGGCCCTTACGACTCACCCCGCCCGCGGCGTGGGTGAGCCGAGGGCTAGGCCACCTGGGGTTTGGCGGGCTCGGGGTGGGGCGAGGTGGGTGCTGCGACCGGGGTTTCGGTGAGGGTGGACTTCTCGCCCAGGAGGTCCGTCGTCGGGGTCAGGATGTCCAGCCGGGGGCGGGGCAGCAGGCGGGGCCGGATCGCCAGACCGCGGCGGCGGGAGAAGTACAGGACCGAGGCGGTGGTGCCCAGCATCGTGATGGATCCACCCACGATCAGCGACCAGCGAGCGCCGAACTCCTGGCCGATCCAGCCGATGAAGGGCGAGCCCAGCGGCGTACCACCCATCAGGACGGTCATGTAGAGGGCCATCACCCGGCCGCGCATGGTGGGCTCGATGCCCAGCTGCATCGTCGCGTTGGCCGCGGTCAGCATCGTCAGGGCGGTGAAACCGACCAGCGGCAGGACGACGGCGAAGGACAGGTACGTCGGCATCAGGCCGCTGACGACGACCATCACGCCGAAGGCGAGGGCCGCGCCGATCACCAGCCGGGCGCGGGTCCGAACCCGCCGGGCGGCCAGCAGCGCGCCGGCCAGTGAGCCGATCGCCAGGATCGAGCCGAGGATGCCGTACTCCCCCGCACCCTTGTGGAAGGCCTGGGTGGCCATCAGCGCGGACGTCATCTGGAAGTTCAGCCCGAACGTACCGGCGAAGAACACCGCGACGAGCACCATCATCAGGTCCGGCCGGCGCCACAGGTAGCGCATCCCGTCCCGGATCATGCCCTTCTCCCGGGCCGCCACCTTCGGCGTGTGCAGCTCCTTCGAGCGCATCAGGTGCAGCGACAGGATCACCGCGGCGTAGCTGAAGCCGTTGATGATGATCACCGGGCCGGTACCGATCCAGTGGATCAGCAACCCGGCCAGCCCGGGGCCGATCAGCCGGGCCGCGTTGAAGGAGGCCGAGTTGAGGCCGACCGCGTTGGAGAGCTCGTCCTTGCCGACCATCTCGACCACGAACGCCTGCCGGGTCGGCGCGTCGAACGCGGTGCCGATCCCGAACAGGAAGGCGAGCGCGTAGACGTGCCAGGCCTCGACGATGCCGGTCACCGTCATCGTTCCCAGGACGAGCGCGACGGCGCCCATCGCGATCTGGGTGATGGTCAGCACCCGGCGCTTGGGGAACCGGTCGGCGATCAGCCCGGCGTACGGGGAGATCAGCAGGGCGGGGAGGAACTGCAGGCCGGTGACGATGCCGAGGGCGGTGCCGGAGTGGGTCAGCTCCAGGACCAGCCAGTCCTGGGCGACCCGCTGCATCCAGGTGCCGATGTTGGAGATGATCGCGCCACTGGCGTAGAGCCGGAAGTTGCGGACCTTGAACGCGCGGAAGGTCGGACTCACTGGGCCGCCAGGCGTTCGAGAACAGGTGCTGCCTTGCGCAGGATGTCGCGCTCCTCAGGGGTGAGTTTCTTCAGTTTCGTCTGCAGCCACTCGTCGCGCCGGCGCCGGTTGGCGTGGATCAGGTCGTGCGCGGCCTGGGTCAGCTCGACCACGATCTGGCGCTTGTCGGTCGCATGCGGCCGGCGGACCACCAGGCCCGCCTCCTCCATGTTCGACACGATCCGCGTCATCGACGGCGGCTTGACCTGCTCGTGCGCGGCCAGCTCGCCGATCGTCATCGCGTCGTGTTTGCCGAGCGCGCCGAGCACGCCGAGCTGGTTCGCGGTCAGGTCGTGGCCCTCGACGCGCTGCCGGCGGATCTGCCGGGACAACCGCAACGTGGACGACCTCAGGGCGCTGGCCAGCCCGACATCACTCTTCACCTGCTGGGCGACGATTTCGGGCATGCCTTTAGCTTAACTCATTACCTTTGCTAAATAAAGCGGGTGAGCGGGCAGCTACGCTAGGGTTCCGCGCATGGGGACACCACCGGAGCTAGCCCGGTACGAGCAGCGCTTCCGGCGCGCGGGCCTGCCGCTGTTCGTCGAGGACTTCTCGCCGGCGCACGACATCTTCAACCGGGCGACGCCGGTACTGGTCCTGGTCTTCCTGGTGGAGATGCTCGGCGCCACCTCGCTGGAGTGGACCTGGTGGCAGAACCTGCTGGCCGCGATCGGCGGGCTGGCCGTGCTGATCGCCGGCTTCGGACTGCTGAACCGCTTCCGCGGCCGCCGGTTCTGGTCCTTCCCGACCCGCTTCGGCACCCCGGAGCTGGCCGTCTTCGTGCTGCTGCCCGCACTGTTGCCGCTGGCCACCGAGGTCCAGCTGCGGCAGTTCTTCGGCGTGGCCGTCGGCAACCTGCTGCTCGTCGGCGTGATCTACCTGGTGGTCGGCTACGGCCTGATCGGTACGACGTTCTGGGGCCTGCACCGGCTCGGCTCCGAGCTGGGGAGCTCGGTGGCCAGCCTGGTCCGCGCCCTGCCGCTACTGCTGGTGTTCTCGCTGGTGCTGTTCATGACCGCCGACATGTGGCAGGTGTTCGCCGGCATGCCGACGGTGTTCATCGTCTTCCTGGCCGCTGCCTTCGCCGTGCTCAGCAACCTGTTCCTGGTACTACGGCTGCCGCGCGAGCTGGACCAGATCGAGCGCGACACCGGCTCCGGTCCGCCGCTGCGCCGGATCCAGCGTCTGAACCTCAGCATCAGCCTGGTGATCCGGCAATGGATGCAGGTGCTCGTGGTCAGCGCCGGGGTCGGCCTGTTCTTCGTCGGCTTCGGGCTGCTCGCGATCAGCCGGCACGTCTACGAGCTGTGGGGCATCGACCCCGGCAGCTGGTCGCACCAGATCATCCTGCTCGACCATCCGCTGCTGCTCGGCGCGACGCTGGTGAAGGTCGCGGCCGGTATCGCGACCTTCACCGGGCTGTACTACTCGATCTCGCTGATGACGGACGCGACGTACCGCACCGACTTCCTCGACAACGTCACCATCGAGCTGCGCGAACTGTTCACCGCTCGCGCGGAGTACCTGGAGCTGCGGGCTCGCCTACTCCCAGCATCGTCTTCAGGAAGTTGAGTTCGTGCAGGAGCAGGCCGACCACTGTGGCCTCGTCGGTGGGCGAGTGAGCGGCACCTGTCAGCGGCAGGAACTGGTGCGGGCGACCTGCCTTCAGTAGGGCTGCCGAGAGGCGCAGGCTGTGAGCAGCGAATACGTTGTCGTCCGCAAGGCCGTGGACCAGGAGTAACGGGCGCTCGAGCTTGGCGGCCTCGTTGACGGTGGATGAGCGGTAGTAGTCATCCGGGTACTCGTCTGGATGCCCCAGGAAGCGCTCGCGCCAGTGGGTGTCGTACATGCGCTGCTCAGCCGGCCCTGCTCCGGAGATGCCTGCGTGGAAGACGTCCGGGCGGCGCAGTACGGCGGCGGTCGCGAGCATGCCGCCAAAGCTCCAGCCGGTGATCCCGACGCGGGTCAGGTCCAGGTCGGGGCAGTACTCCGCTGCGGCGTGCAGTGCCGTGATCTGGTCTTCGATGGGGGCCGCTAGGAGGTCGCGGTGGACGGTCTTCTCCCAGGCGGGTCCGCGGCCCGGCGTACCGCGTCCGTCGGCGATGACGACGGCGAAGCCTTGCTCTGCGTACCACTGGGCCTTGTAGAACCAGGGGGCGGCGACCTTCATGACCAGGGACATCGCGGGGCCGGCGTACGGGGCCATGACTACGGGGAGCTTGGCGGAGCCGGGTGTGTGCCAGGACGGGAGTAGTAGGGCGGTACGGATCTGCAGGTCGCCCGCCTGCAGCCAGGTGATGCGTGGGGTGGCTGCGGGGGTGGCGCGGTGGGAGGTGATGGGGTGGTCTTGCCCGTTGCGGCGTACGACGTAGGTACGGCCCGCCTCGGTGTTGGAGCTGAGCAGGAGGGTGTTGCCGGCGCGGTAGCCCTCATGGGAGCCGGGGCCGTCGCTTAGTTGCTGGAGGCCTGTTTCGTCGTACAGCCAGAGGTGGCATTCGGTGGGCTCGTCGCTGGCCAGGAAGAGGACTGACTCGCCGGTGACGTCGAGTACTACGCGGAGTTGCAGGCCGTCCGGGGTGACGCGGGTGCCGTCGACCGTCAGGTAACGGGTCTCACCTGAGTCCTCGGTGTGGACGAGTTTGCCGGAGGCGGTGCGGGCGGGGACACCATCGATGAGTTGCACCCAGGATGGGTCGCGCTGCTCGTGCAGTAGGTGGGTATCGCCGGTTGTGGGGTCGGCGGCGAGGATCTGGAGGGTGCGCTGGTCCCGGGACTGCACGCTGAGGAGCGGGCCGTGGGCGTCCCAGTCGGCGGTGGCCAGGTACTCGTACGCCGTACTGTCCCAGCGCAGCTGTGTTGAGCCGCCGGCCAGGTCGAAGGTGTGGAGTGAGACCAGGGCGTTGGGGGTGCCCGCTGCAGGGTAGGGGATCTGGCGGGGCGGCTCGGCGGGGTTGGCGGGGTCGGCGATCCACCAGCGCTGGACCGGGGTCAGGTCGACTCTGGCTGCCATCAACTGGGTGCCGTCGGGTGACCACCAGTGTCCGCGGGTCCGGTACATCTCCTCGGCGGCGATGTACTCCGCCACGCCCCAGCTCACCTCGGGGTCGGCGTCGGCGGCAACCAGCTTGTCGTTGCCATCAGCAACTGAAATCACTCTGAGCGCGCGGTCTGTGACGTAGGCGATCCGGTGTCCGGTGGGATCGAGGCGCGGGTCGGTCACCGGACCTGCGGTCGGCAGGTGCTTGGGCGAGCCGCCTTCGGCAGCAGTAGGTGTCAGGCTCCAGAGTTCGCCGTTGGTGGTGTAGGCGACGGTGCTCATCGCGGCGTCGGTGGTGTAGGTGCCGACGTCGGTGGCCAGCAGGTGTTCCTCACCGCCGACATGGAGCCAGAGGCAGACGACTGGGTCTTCGGGGCCTTGGGAGCGCAGGAAAAGTACGCGGTGGCCGTCCGGGGACAGGGTGAAGTCGCGGGGTAGGCCGAGGGTGAAGCGGCGGGTGCGGGCCGACTGGGTGGGAAAAGCGTTGGTGTCCATAAACAGGAGTCTGGGCAGCCCTGACAGGGACACCCAGATGACAGACAGTCTACCAATACCGGCTGATGTGGGTAGCCGGACCCGCAAATGTGAGCAGCCGTGACCGATGTGGGCAGCGGTTCCATCGACGTCCAATGGAGGCACCGAAACGTACTAGCGAAGGATGCAGACCGGATGACACTGATCGAGGAGTTGCGCGCGGCCGTCAAGGGCGAGGTGTTCGGCCCCGGCGACCCGGAGTACGACGTGCAGCGGCAGGCGTGGTTCCTGCTCGTCGACCAGCGTCCGGCCGCCGTCGTACACGTGACGGGAACCGAGGACGTCCAGGCGGCGATCCGCCTGGCGCGCCGCCACCGGCTGACCGTGGGGGCTCAGCCGGTGGGGCACGGCGCCACCCAAGCGACCGGGAGCGAGGCGATGATCCTGCTCCGCACCAACGCACTGGATTCGATCGACATCGCCGACGGGGTGGCGCGGGTCGGTGCCGGCGTCCGCTGGCGCGACCTGAACAAGGCGCTGACCGGCACGGGCCTGACCTCGCTGCCGGGCAGCAGCGGCGACCCGAGCGTGGTCGGCTACACCCTCAACAGCGGCGTGAGCTGGTTCGGTCGCAAGCACGGCTTCGCGTCGAACCACGTCCGCGCGTTCGAGCTGGTCGATGCCGAGGGCCACCATCTGCGGGTCACCAAGGACGCCTTCCCGGACCTGTTCTGGGCGCTGCGCGGCGGCGGTGGCGAGTTCGGCATCGTCACCGCGATGGAGATCGAACTGCTGCCCGAGCCGGCGATCTACGGCGGCCGGATGATGTGGTACGCCGAAGACGCCCGCCAACTCCTGCGCGCCTTCAGCGAGGTGACCACGACCGCGCCGGACGAGTTCAGCCTGTGGGCCTGGCTGATCAACATGCCCGACCTGGAGATGGTCCCGCCGCCGATGCGCGGGCGCTGGATGGTCGCGATCGACTCCACCTACCTCGGCGACGGGGACGAAGCGGAGAAGCTGCTCGCGCCGATCCGTGCCGTGGCCGAGCCGCTGGTCGACACGGTCGGCCTGGTGCCGCTCGAGAAGGTCGGCGAGATCGCCCAGGAGCCGGAGGACCCGATGCCGGGCGTCGGCAAGGTCGTGATGCTGAAGGAGTTCGGCCCGGCGACGATCGACGCGCTGCTGGAGCTCGCCCTGGACCGGCCGCAGCCGTCACCGCTGATGCTGCTGGAGATCCGGCACGTGGGTGGCGCCTTCGCCCGGCCGGGCGCGCAGGAGTCTGCGGTCGGCACGATGGCCGATCCGTACTTCCTGCTGCTCGGCGGCATGGTGATGGCACCCGAGCACGCACCCGCACTTCACGCGGAGATCAGCACCGTCGTCGGCGGGATGGCACCCTGGACCGGCGGTCTCCTACCACCGACGATGGCCCACGGCGAGCCGGTCGAAGACGTCTACCCCGCCGCAACCCTGCAGCGCCTCCGCGAGATCAAGAACCGCGTCGACCCCACCAACCTGATCCGCGGCAACCGCCCTCTGGTCTGACCCTCCCCAGTGGTGAGCGGGGTCCTCGCCGGCCCCGCTCACCACTCCACCCCGGCGAGGTTGGAGCCGCCGCTGCCAAGGGGAGCGCCCGCAGGAGCCGGCGTTAGGCGGAGCGTTCTCGGGAGATGCCTAGGGAGCGGGCGGCTGCGGCTGCTTCCTGGCGGGTGCGGGCGTCGAGGCGGGCGAGGATGGCGGAGACGTGGCGGTCGACTGTTCTGGTGGACAGCACCAACTCTGCCGCGATCTGCGGGTTGGTGAGGCCGTCCGCGAGTAGTACCAGTACTTCGAGCTGGCGCTCGGTGAGCCCGCGAGGGTTCTGCCGGGTTCTGGGCGCCTCGGGGGATCCTAGCCACGCCGAGCTCCTTCAGGCGGCGCCGGACCATCGCAGCGGCCGGCGCCGCACCAAGCCTGTCCAGCGTCTCCAGCGCCTGCAGCGCGTCGTCCGGATCGGCCGACTCGGCCAGCCCGAGCGCCTGCTCGTACGGGTCGTCCGGATTGGTCCAGCCATAGCTCCCGGGCAACCGGCGGAACGCCTGGATCTCGGTCAGATGCCGGATCTCCTCGCGAATGCTGATCAGTAGGTCCGGCCGATCGTTGAGCCAGGCCCATTCGGCGTACGCCGTCGCCGCATAGGCGAGCCCGGTCAACGACCGCTGCCGCCGTGCCCGCTGCCACACGTCGGCGAGCAGGCCGCCCGCTTCCGGAGCACCCCGCCGAGCCAGTACGCGGCCGAGGCTGGACAGGCTCAGTACCGACAGCATGCCCTGGTCGTCCACCGAGTCGATCAGCCGTCGCAGCCGCTCCTCGGCCGCGGCCCACTCCCCCAGCCGCAGGTCCAGCAATGCCTGGTGGACCTCCAGGTTGTAGGCATGCGAGCCGAAGCCCCGCTCCCGGACGTACTCCAGCCCGTCCCGCAAGCACTCGGCCAGCTCGGTCCAGTGCGTCTCGCGGTACAGCATCTCGGCCAGGTTGGTGTAGCCGCGGGCAACGGCTTCGTAGTCACCCGTGAGCGTCGCCAGCTCGATGCTCGTCCGCAGGTGCTTCAACCCGGTCGGCGATCCCAGATCGCACCAGGCCAGGCCGAGGTAGTTGTGGCACAGCGCGTCGATGTCCGACCGCCCCGCCTCGCAGGCGAGCTCGTGCGCCCGCTCCAGCTCCGGTATCGCCTCGACAGCATCACCGGTGAGCGCCAGCAGCATCCCCCGACCAGCAGCGGCCGAGGCCCGTACTGCGACAGTCCCGACCCGCGATGCGATCGCGATCGCCGTGTCTGACATGGCGATCGCCGCTGCCGTGTCGCCTGCCATGTAGAGGAACCGCGACTGCCGCATCTGGGTCTCCACCAGCGCGACGGACTCGTCGAGCTGGCCGAACAGCGCCAGCGCCTTGTGCCCGGCCTGGACCGCATCGGCGAACCGGTGCGCGATGTGGAGCTCCCACGCGTAGTCGTCGAGCAGCACTGCTCGCTCCGGCACGTCCAGGCGGTTGGCGTACGGCAGTACGGCTTCCAGATGCGCGAGAGCCTGCCGGTGCGACCCGGCAAGGCTGGCCTCGCGGGCCGCCTGCGGACCATGCTCGAGCAGTACGTCGATGTTGCCGGCTTCGACCGCGTGGTGAACGACTCGCGCCCCGTGGCCGTTGTCGTCGCAGTGCATGATCAGGTCGAGTACATGGGCGTTGAGCAGCTTGCGGCGGAGCGGCGGCAGGGCCTGCTCGACCGCCCGCCGGGCCAGCTCGTGCCGGAAGCCGATCGTGTTGCCGTGCGTCTCCAGTACGCCGGACTGCTCCGCCTGGCTCAATCCGTCCAGCCGGCTGCCGATCACCCTGGTGATGTGCTCCAGCTCGATCGTCGTCGGGATGACCGCGAGCTGCTCGACGACCGCCAGGCTCTCCTTGTCGAGCCGGCTGAAACGGGCCAGAACGGCATCGACGACGGTCGCCGGGATCGCGTCGACCGGGCCGGCCAGGACCTCGGTCACGTAGAACGGGTTGCCACCGGTCAGTTCGTACAGTTCGTCGGCGTCCCTGCCGCTGCCCGCCGCCAGCCAGCGGACCGCGGCCGGGGACAGCGGCTGCAGGCCGATCCGCCGGATCGGTACGTCGGCGAGCGACCCGAGCCAGCCACGCAACGGATGCCGGGCGTCGAGCGAGTCCTCGCGGTAGGTCAGGACGACGATTGCGCCCGGCAACTGGTCGAGCCGGTGCACTAGGTAGCGCAGCACGTCGAGGGTCGCGTCGTCGGCCCAGTGCACGTCCTCGATCACCAGCACGGTCGGCCGCCGGAACTCGGCCAGCAGGTCGTTGAACACCGCCTCCGGCTCGGTCGCCGTCGCCATCGGGCCGCCCGCGACCCGGAAGGCGTCCCGGATCGGCTGCAACGGCGGCGGCGCCAGGAAGTCGTCACAGGAGCCGACCAGCACCCGGTACTCCGGGCCGACCCGGGCCACCATCTCCCGGACCAGACTGGTCTTGCCGATCCCTGCCTCGCCGGTGACCAGGACGGCCGTGCTGTCGCCTGCTCCGATCACGTCCAGCAGTTCCTGGACGTGCTGGTCCCGCTCGATCAAACGAGCCTTTCCCTGCCTCACACCGAACTCCCCCGAGTCGCCGTATACCCGGGGGAGCGTAGCCGGAAAGCGCCGTCCGGCCCAAGGAGCCTGACGATGATTTAGCAAACAACTAACTGCGAGTAATCGGTTTCCAGGCTCAGGTGAGCCAGTCCCCCAGCGGTCCGATCGCGAAGTACACGACGAACAGGACCGAGACGACCCACATCAGCGGGTGGATCTGGCGGGCCTTGCCGCGGACCAGTTTGAGCAGCACGTAGGAGACGAACCCGGCCCCGATGCCGGCCGTGATCGAGTACGTGAACGGCATCAGGATGATGGTCAGGAACGCCGGGATGGCCACCTCGAGATCGTCGAAGTCGATCCCCTTCACCTGCGTCATCATCAGGAAGCCGACCAGCACCAGCGCCGGGGTGGCCGCCTCGTAGGGCACCAGCGTGACCAGTGGCGCGACCACCATCGAGATCAGGAAGCAGATCCCGGTGACGACGCTGGCCAGCCCGGTCCGGGCGCCCTCACCGACACCCGAGGCCGATTCGATGTACGACGTGTTGCTGGACACCGAGGCGGCGCCACCGGCCGCGGCCGCGACGCTGTCGACGATCAGGATCCGCTGCGCGTGCGGCGGGTTGCCGTCCTGGTCCAGCAGCCCGGCCTCGGCGCCGATCGCCGTCATCGTGCCCATCGTGTCGAAGAAGTCGGCCAGCATCAGGGTGAAGATCAGCAGCAGCGCGGAGATCACGCCGATCTTGTCGAACGAGCCGAACAGGTTGAACTCGCCGATCGTGTCCAGGTTGGGTTTGCTGAACCAGTCGTCCGGCAGCTTCGGCACGCTCAGGCCCCAGCCGCCCGGATTCTCGGTGGTCCGGCCGCCGACGTCGAAGATCGCCTCGACCACGATCGCCAGCACGGTCGCGGCCAGGATGCCGATCAGGATCGCACCCTTCACCTTGCGGGCGTACAGGGCGATCACCAGCACCAGGCCGACCACGAAGACGAGCACCGGCCAGCCGCGGAGGTTGCCGCCGACACCCAACTCGACGGGCGGGCCGCCGGGCGCCGAAGGACGGCGTACGAAGCCCGCGTCGATCACGCCGATGAAGGCGATGAACAGGCCGATGCCGACGCTGATCGCGATCTTCAGCTGGACCGGAACGGCCTCGAAGACCGCCTTGCGGAAGCCGGTCAGGACCAGGATCAAGATGATGATGCCCTCGATCACCACCAGGCCCATCGCGTCCGCCCAGGTCATCTTGGACGCCACGCTGAAGGCGATGAACGCGTTCAGGCCGAGGCCGGCGGCCAGCGCGAGCGGGAAGTTCGCGACCAGCCCCATTGCGATCGTGACCAGACCAGCCACCAGCGCGGTGGCCACGGCGACCTTCGCGATCGCGGCCACCGGGTCGGTACCGCCGCCGATGTACTGGCCGGCGCCGTCCTTGACGGTGCCGATGATGAGAGGGTTCAGCACCACGATGTAGGCCATCGTGAAGAACGTGACGAGCCCGCCGCGCACCTCACGGCCGAGCGTCGACCCGCGGTCGCTGATCTTGAAGAAGGAATCCAGGAAGCCTGAGCTCATGGCGGAATCGTGCCAGGTGCGGTGTGCCATTGGCGAGGTAATCCGGTCAGGTGGGTAGCGCGCCGCCTGAGATGGGCATGGCTCTAAGGTGGGAGGGTGGCAGATTCCGAGCAGGTACCGGCTTCGGCTCCGAAGAAGCGCACCGACCCGACCAGCCAGCTGGCCCGTGGCGAGATCGTGCACGCCGAGGTGAAGCCGCTGGACCTGTCCGGCATCCCGACGGTGATCTTCGGGATCTGCGCCTGGGCGGTCGCCTTCGTGGTGGTGCTGATCTTCCGCTCGGACCTGAAGAAGGACGGCGACGAGTGGTGGTTGTGGGTCACCGTCGCGGGCTTCGGGCTCGGCTGGATCGGCCTGCTGTACTGCCGTCGCCGCTGGGCCGCCATCCAGGCCGGCCACCGCCCCGCGACCGAGGACTGACCCCGGTCGCCGCGCGACTGCTAGTAGTTCGCGCTGGCTTCCGCCGCGATCTCTTCGGCGGTGGGCATCGGGAAGTCGTCGATGTCGTCTTCGGCTTCGCCGGCCGTCGTCGCCTGGACCTCGTCGTCCGACGGGGGCTCGGCGGCTGCCTCGACCTCGACCTGGACCGCGTCGGCCTCCTCCACCTGCGCGGCGGCGTCGGCTTCCTGCACGGCTTCGGCTTCCTCTATCTCGGCCTGCGCGGCTTCGGTCACCTGGACGTCGGGCTCGACGGCGTCCATCGACAGGTCGTCGTACCCGGTGGTGTCGAAGGCGTGCTCGGTCGACGGGTGATCCGGTGCCTCGATGACGGCGTCCGAGTGCGCGCCGCAGCCGTAGTCGTAGGAGACGATCCGGCCGTCGCCCGGCGCCATCTCGTTGGTGCAGGCGCCGAACGCCTGGCCGAGGCTGTCGTTCAGCCGGATCCAGTAGCCGCAGGCGAAGCACTTGTACGGAACCGCCTGCGCGATCGCCGAGGCCGGACCGAAGTCACCGGCGTACCAGCGCTCGGCGGCGTCCTCGCGACCTTCTGGGGAGAGCACGCGCTCACGGCCGAGGCCGAGCTCCTCGACGACGGCCAGTACTTCGTCAGGCCCGCCCGTCTCGGTGTAGCCGGGCTCGAGCCGCGGGTCGTCCGGCAACGTCGGGAACAGGTCGCCGGGCCGCAGGTCGCCGGGCTGGACGCGCTCCGACCACGGCACCCAGTCGGGGCCGACGATGGCTTCCTCGCCCGGCAGCATCACGACCTCGTTGATCGTGACGTTCTTCGCGCGGGAGGCGCGGGTCAGCGTGACCGCCCAGCGCCAGCCGCGGTAGCCGGGGTGGGTGGACGCGAAGTAGTGCGTGACGAGCCGCTCACCCTCGACCAGATAACCGAGGTGATCGCCCACCTGGGCGGCGCCGGCCTCGTCGATCGCCGCCTCGCGGGCAGGCTCGACCGCCGCGACGCTGATGGCGTCAGGCTTGGCGCGGACCGGTTCCGGAGTCTTGACGGGAGTCACAATCGGTCATTCTCGCACGGCCGCCGCCACGATCCGAACCGCGTGGAGACTCCGGTCTGTCCCCCTCACAAGGCAGGATGGTGACATGGACCGTCCGGACCCCCAGAACCGCCCGCGCCAAGGCGCCGAAGGCGGTCAACGACCGGGTCCGGAACACGGCAGCACGGGGCCTCGGCCGGGCGAGCGCAGTACCGGGGAGCGGCTCGGGGAGGCCACCAAGAAGGTCGGTGCTGCGGGGAAGAAGGTCGGGCATGCCTCCAAGGTCGGCGCGGCCGGCTTTGCGAGCGTGTCGAAGAAGACGGCCGGTGTAACCGGGCGGGTGGGCAAGGCGACCGGGCGGCGGATCCGTGGGTTGACCGGGGCGCAGGGAGCTCGGGAGTCCGGGTTGTCGCGGTTGATCGAGCTGGGGTTCGTGAACTCGGCCGGGGACACGGCGTTCGCGGTGTCGCTGGCGGGGACGGTGTTCTTCGCCGTACCGAGTTCGCAGGCGCGGGACCGGGTCGCGTTGTTCCTGCTGCTGACGATGGCGCCGTTCGCCTTGATGGCGCCGTTGATCGGGCCGGTGCTCGACCGGTTCCGGCACGGCCGGCGGTGGGCGATCGGGGCGACGCTCGGGTTGCGCGGGTTCCTGGTGTGGAGTCTGGCGGCGTCGATCCACGACAGCTCGACGTGGCTGTATCCGGCAGCGCTCGGGTGTCTGGTCGCGTCGAAGGCTTATGGCGTGACGCGTGCGTCCGCAGTACCGCGCCTGCTCCCCAAGGAAGTCACCCTCGTCACCGCCAACTCACGCATCTCGCTCGCGGGTGTCGCGGGCGCGACGATCGGCGCGGGTATCGCCGGAGCCTTCGCCGCGATCGGGCCGGAGTGGTCGCTGCGGTGGGCGGCGCTCGTCTATCTTGTCGGGCTGATCCTCGCGATCCGGCTGCCTGCTCGCGTCGACTCGCCTGCCGGCGAAGAGATGACCGGTACTGCGGGACGCGACGCCCGCCGCAAGGCGATCACCGCCGCGGTGGCCCGGGGCATCCGCTGCAACCTGGGCCTGCGCTTCGTGTCCGGCTTCCTGACGATGTACCTGGCGTTCCTGCTGCGAGACAAACCGATCAGCGGTATCGACGGCGTGGTCGCGGCCGGCGCGGTGATCGCGGCCGCCGGCATCGGCAACAGCCTGGGCACGTTGAGCGGATCGTTGCTCAAGGCCCGCAAACCCGAGGCCGTGGTGCTCGCCGTACTGCTTGCGGACACGGTCGTCGCGATCGCTGTCGCCGTGCTGTACGGCTTCCCGTTGCTGATCGTGCTCGGCCTGGTGGCCGGCCTGTGCAGCTCACTCGGCAAGCTGTCGCTTGACGCGATGATCCAGCGCGACGTCCCGGAGACGGTCCGCACCTCGGTCTTCGCCCGCTCGGAGACGGTCCTCCAACTCGCCTGGGTGATCGGCGGCGGCTGCGGCATCCTGCTCCCCCTCATCCCCCGCCTCGGCTTCGGCTTCCTCGCCGCCGTCCTGGTCCTCGCCGTCTTCCTGGTCATCCGCCAGAAGCCGGCTCCGCATCCCCCGTCCCGCCCGCGCTCACCAGGCGCCGACGGCTCAGGCCCCCGCACAGTCATCCCCGGCGAACACCGCGAAACCCGCCCCGTACCAGACCACGAGCCCGGTACCAGTCGCGCGGCCGACGACCCCGGCAGCACCCGCTCCAGCCACCAGCCCCGGCCCGCGCGCGACCACGAGGCGGACGCCGGACGGCCGACCCGCGAGCCGAGCACCACCCGCACGATCCTCACCAGCGACCCGCTCACCACCGAACCCGAGTCGATCGCCGAACGCCGAGCCGCCCGCGCCCGCGCCGCCGCAACCCCCCGCGCCACCGAACCCACCGTCGAGCTCCGCGTCGACCCCACCGTCGTCCAGTCCTCAGACCACCCGCACGACACCGCACAACCCAGCACCCCTCGCACCGGCGCCGCACCAGAAGCCCACGCCGACCGCTCCCCCGAACCGCCACCCCGCCCAGCGGCCGCACCAACCGGCCGCTGGTGGAGCGGCCAGCCCGACGAGGACGAAACAACCGTCGACGAAGCTCCGTGGGCAGCCGACAAAACCGTCGAGAACAAGCCCCCACAACCTCACCCGGGCACACCGCCAAGCCAACTCGGCGACCCCTCACCCGCGCCCGGCACCCCCCAACCACCCCGCCGGGCCAACCCCTTCCGCCGACGCCGCCCACCCCGCTGACCCCCTGCCCCACCCCGGTAGAGACCGAACCGTCCTGGCCCGCCGCCCGCACCCCGGTAGAGACCGGCCTCATCCTGTCCGACCGCCCGCACCCCGGTGGAGACCGAACCGTCCTGGCCCGCCGCCCACACCCCGGTAGAGACCGAACCGTCCTGGCCGGCCGCCCGCACCCGGTGGAGACCGGACCGTCTTGGTCGGCCGCCCGCACCCCGGTGGAGACCGGCCTCATCCTGTCCGGCCGCTTGCACGCCGACACTTCCGAGCCGCCGCCCATCTGAGGGGTCAACCCCTCACCTTGTGGGTTGCCTCCCCGGAATCTGCGCAGGCAACCCACCACCTCAGCGGTCAACCCCTCAACTGCGACGAGTTGCCAGACCGTCGCACCACCTGACGCTGCCGCAGTCGACCGAGGCAGGCGCCGATGCGAGTGCGGGTGCGCGGGTGCGGGTGCGCGGGTGCGGGTGCGCGGGTGCGGGTGCGCGGGTGCGGGATGCGGGGGCGGGTGCGCGGGTGCGGGTGCGCGGGTGCGCGGGTGCGCGGGTGCGCGGGTGCGGGATGCGGGGGCGGGATGCGGGATGCGGGATGCGGGATGCGGGATGCGGGATGCGGGGAGGATTTTGCCCTTGTACGGGGGGAAGATCCTCCCCGGCGGGTGGCATAAGGCTCCCCAGTTGCTGGGGCGGGGCAGGGGGCGGCGAAGGATCCACCCGGGGGTTCGGGTGGACCCTTCGGTGGGGGTGGGGTCAGTTGAGTGCGGCTGCGGTGCGCTCGAGGGGGGCGGCCTCTTCGGGGAGGTCTGCGTCGGCGGCAACGGGGGTGGGGTTGGGGGTTGGGGTGGTGCCGCGGAGTACGAGGGTGATGGTGACGGCGGTTGCGGTGAGGAGGATGGTGCCGACCAGGGCGGTGACGTTCATGCTGTGGCTGAAGGAGTGGCGGGCTGCATCCAGGACAGTGGTGGCCAGGTTGGCGGGGAGTTGGGAAGCGGCGGCGGTAGCGCCTGCCAGGCCTTCGTGGGCGGCGTTGGCTGCGGAGGCCGGGATCGAGGACGGCAGGGTCAGGTCGTGACGGTAGGCGGCGGTGCCGATGCTGCCGAGGATGGCGATTCCCAGGGCGCCGCCGAATTCGCTGCAGGTTTCCATCAGGGCGGAAGCTGAGCCGGCGCGCTCGGGAGCTACCGAGCCGACGATGGCCTCGGTGACCAGGGACATCACCATGACCAGACCGCCGGCGAGGAGACCGGCGCCGCCGAGCAGGACGATCAGGTGGCCGTCTACGTGCATCTGGGTCAGTACGGCGAAGCCAGAAGCGGCGACCAGGAACGCGAGACCCAGGACGTACGCACGGTCGATCTTGCGGGCCAGGGCCGCACCCAGCGGGGCGGCGCCGCCGACGACGACCGAGGGAGCGAGCGACCAGAGGGCGGCCTTGAGCGGGCCCATGCCGAGTACAAGCTGCAGGTACTGGGTCATGAAGACCGCGTTGCCGACCAGCGCCAGGGTGCCGATGGTGTTGGCAGCAAGCGCCCCACTGAAGGCGCGGTTGCGGAACATCGCCAGCTCGATCATCGGGTGGTCAGCAGTCCGCTGCCGGCGAAGGAAGACGTAGCCGATCAGCAGCCCGACGACGATGGCGACGATCGGCAGACCCTCGACACCGTTGGCCGCCAGCTCCTTGATCCCCCAGATCACCGGCAGTACCGCGGCCAGCGACAGCACCGAGCTGAAGAGGTCGAACCGCCCAGCCACGGCCGCCTTGAACTCCGGCAGCAGCAGCGGCGCGAGGACGAGCAGCAGAAGCATCGCCGGGGTGTTGATCAGGAACACCGAACCCCACCAGAAGTGCTCGAGCAGTACGCCGCTGAGCACCGGCCCGAGCGAGATCCCACCCAGCATCACCGCGCTCCAGAACGCGATCGCCTTCCCGCGCTGGATCGGGTCGTGGAACATGTTGCGGATCAGCGCGAGGGTCGACGGCATCAAGGTCGCGCCCCCGATCCCGAGCACCGCACGAGCCGCGATCAACTGCTCCGGAGACTGCGCGTACGCCGCGGCGACCGATGCGGCCCCGAACGCGATCGCCCCGAAGATCAGCAGCCGGCGCCGGCCGATCCGGTCGCCGAGGGACCCCATGGTGATCAGCAGGCCGGCCAGTACGAAGCCGTAGATGTCGAAGATCCACAGCTGCTGGGTGGCGCTCACCCCGAGGTCGGCCGAGATGTAGGGAACCGCGAAGTACAGCACCGAGACGTCCATCGAGACCAGCAGCAGCGGCAGCGCGAGCACGCCGAGAGCGATCCATTCCTTGCGGCCGGCCCGGTGACCGGTGAGCTCCGAGGTGCTCATGTCTACCCCTCCAGATGATCTGTCTACGCCGCACACTGTGTGCGCCATACACAGACCATACACACGATCTGTCTATGATGTAAACAGATAGCCCGGAGAGAGGACTTAGCGATGACTGCCGAGGATCTGCCGAGAGTGCTCCAGCAGCTCTGGGGAATGGAGGGACCGGCCCGCCCGGGGCCGAAGCCGACGTTCCACATCAGCGACATCGGCAACGCCGCGATCAAGCTCGCCGACGCGGCCGGCCTCGGCGCGGTCTCGATGAGCAAGGTGGCCGCCGAGCTCGGCTTCACCACGATGTCGCTCTACCGGTACGTCGATTCCAAGGACGAGCTGTACGTCGTGATGCTCGAGCAGGCGTTCGGACCGCCGGCCCCGATCGATCCCGAGGCGGGCTGGCGCGAGCGCATCACCACCTGGGCGGTCGCCTTCCGCGACGGACTCCGGCGGCACCCCTGGGTGCTCCAGATCCCGATCGTCGAGCCGCCGCTGTCACCGCTGCAGCTGGAGTGGATGGAGAACGGCCTGCGCGCGTTCGAGGACACCGGCCTGAGCCCGGCCGACAGCCTGTCGGCGATGCTGCTCGTGAACATCTACGTGCGTGGCGCCGGCGCCCTCACCGTCGGTACGCCGTCCGGGTCGGAAGAGGTCTCCCAGGCCAACCGGCTCTACGTGCAGCGGCTGGCAATGCTCGCGGACCCCGACCGCTTCCCGACGATCGCCAGGAATCTGCAGTCGAGGCCCGCGGAGGACTTCGATGTGGACTACGACGCCGGCGAGTTCATCTTCGGCCTCGACACGGTGCTGGACGGCATCGAGGCACTGATCGCCCGGCGGGCGTAGTCCGGCAGGATCAGATGTCGAGCCGGTCGGCGACTCCGCGCAGTACGGTGGCGGCGCCGCGGGCGGCCTTGCTGTCGGGGTGGCGGCCGCGGCGGTAGCCCTCGCCGATGTTGTCGAGCAGCTTGATCAGGTCCTCGATGACGAGCGCCATCTCCTCCGGCTTCGGCCGCATCGCCTTGGCCACCGACGGCGGCGGGTCGATCAGCCGGACCTGCAGCGCCTGCTCGCCCTTGCGGCCCTCGACGACGCCGAACTCGACCTTCTGCCCCGGCTTGAGGTTGGTCACACCGGCCGGCAGTGCCTCCGCACGGACATAGACGTCCCCGCCTTCCTCTTTGCTGAGGAAGCCGAACCCCTTCTCGGAGTCATACCACTTGACCTTGCCAACAGGCACGGGAACCTCTTCGGTGTTGATCGTCGGAACAGGACGGAAGCCCCAGCGTACGTGACTCTGGGTACCCACGCCCCGGAAATTACCTGATGCGGGAACGATTCCGCATCCACGCGACTCGCAATGACGGGTCAGCGATAACGGTCCGGATTTGTCAAGCGTTCGTTCATCGACCCGGACCGGAATCCGCGGGCGTCGACAGCGGCGGCCGCGAAGCCTTCGGCGCGCACCAGCTCGACCAGCGCCGAGTTGTCGACGGTGCCGAGCAGGTTGGCGTCGATCTCGATGCTGGCCGACTCACCGAGGTCGCGGACCCGGACGTTCTGGACGCCGTACGGCGTGAGGTGGTTGCGGACCGCCATCTCGGCCCGGTCGACCCGGGCGAGCAAGTTCGGCGTGATCCGGATGCCGTACGCGATCCGGCTGGACAGGCAGGCAGCGGCCGGCTTGTCCGAGGTCTCGAGCCCCCAACTGCGGGACGCCTCGCGGATCTGCGCCTTGGTCAGCCGGGCGTCGCGCAGCGGGGTGATCGCGCCGCGCTCGAAGGCGGCCCGGATGCCCGGCCGGAACCCGGCGATGGCGTCGTCGGCGTTCGTCCCGGTCGCGATCGCCTCGATCCCGAACTCGTCCGCGATCGGCTGCAGCGTCTCGACCAGCTCGGCCTTGCAGAAGTAGCAACGGTCACCGGCGTTGGCCTGGTACCCCTCGCGCTCCATCTCGTGCGTGTGCGGGGTGACATGGCGTACGCCGATGCTGTCGGCGAAGTGAGCGGCCGGCTCCAGCTCAGCGACCGGGAGGCTCGGGCTGACCGCAGTGGCGGCCACTACGTTTGCCGGGCCGATAGCGCGCGCCGCTGCGGCCAGCAGGAAGGCAGAGTCGGCACCACCACTGAAGGCGACTACCAGGCTCTCGTAGCCGGACAGCCGCTCCATCAGCGCTGACAGCCGCTGCTCGAGCACGTACTCGTCCAGCCAGGCCGGGAACTCGGTCAGGTCGTTCAGTACGACGTCCGCCCCGTAGGCACGCAGCTCATCCGCAGTGAACGGCCCAGTGGCCACCGACACCGCCACTGCACCAGCAGCGCGCGCACCGTCGATGTCAGCCGTGTGGTCACCGACATAGATCGTCGCCTGATGCTCCCGCAGCGCTATGCCCTTCTCTGCGCCGTGCAGGTCGCCAACCGGCTCATCCACGTCCAGACCGAGGTGCTGCAGGTGCAGCTCAACACTGGGCGCGTACTTCGCCGACACCACGACCGTGCGGCCCCGGAGCGCCCGTATTGCGGCCAGCGACTCCTCAACCCCGGGCAGCGGCAGGCTGCCGGTGATCGCGTGCTCCGGGTAGTGCTCCCGGTACCGCGCGACCATCGCGTCGACCTGGTCGGCAGGGAACCAGTTGGCCATCTCCCAGGTCAGCGGCGGGCCGAGCCGGCTGACCACGAGCTCGGTGTCGATCGCCACCCCGGTCTCGGCCGCCAGCAGGTCCCAGACGGCCTTGATCCCCGGCCGCGAGTCGATCAGCGTCATGTCCAGGTCGAACCCGACGACCAGCTCCGGCACATCGGTGGCGGTGGGCTGCGGCGGGCGGATCTCGGCGGTTGACACGTCCCCAACCTTACGTGGCCCGTTCCCGCAACCGGTCTCGCATCCCGAAACGGCCCAATAGTCTACTAATTCAGCTGGAATATAGCTGTTATGACAACTCAGCTCGAAGCACCCGCCATCACCGTCACCAAGGCAGGCGGCGCGATCGGCGCCGTCGTCGGCAATGTCGCCCTCGGCGGCGACCTCCGCCCGCAGACCGTCGCCGCGATCCGGCAGGCCCTGCTCGACCACAAAGTGATCTTCTTCCGCGACCAGCAGCACCTCGACGACGCCGGCCAGCTCGCCTTCGCCAAGCTGCTCGGTACGCCGACGCTCGCCCACCCGACCTCCACCGGCCTCGACGGCAACGAGCACGTGCTGCCGATCGACTCCGACTACGGCAAGGCCAACAGCTGGCACACCGACGTCACGTTCGTCGACCGGATCCCGGCGATCAGCATCCTTCGGGCGGTGACGCTGCCGGCGTACGGCGGCGCGACGACCTGGGCCAACACCGTTGCGGCGTACGCGAAGCTGCCGGTCGCGCTGCAGGCGCTGGTCGACAAGCTCTGGGCCGTGCACAGCAACGTGTACGACTACGTCGGCGCGGCGGATGAGCTGCGGATCGGCGGGGTGGACGTGAAGGTCGAGGAGCATCGCAAGCAGTTCGTGTCGAAGCTGTTCGAGACCGAGCACCCGGTCGTTCGGGTGCACCCCGAGACGGGCGAGCGGTCGCTGGTACTGGGGCATTTCGTCCGCCGGTTCGTCGGGCTCAGCTCGGCCGAGACGACCGCGTTGTTCCAGCTGCTGCAGAACCGCGTCACGAACCTGGACAACACCGTCCGCTGGCAGTGGCAGCCGGGTGACCTGGCGATCTGGGACAACCGGGCGACCCAGCACTACGGCGTCGCCGACTACGACGACCAGCCGCGGCGGCTGCACCGGATCACGCTGGCCGGCGACATCCCGGTCAGCGTCGACGGCGTCCGCAGTACGGCTCGGACCGGAGACGCGACGCACTTCTCCAGTTGACATTCATAGCCCGGATGTCTTGGCTCTTGACATCTGGGCTCGAAATGTAAACCCTGAGCGGTATGGACTCGTTCAGCGATCGGACCAAACGCAGGCTGCGGGACGAGCTGCTGGACGCTGCCTACGAGGCGGTCGTCGCCGGCGGGTACGACGGGTTGCGGATGGCCGAGGTCGGCCGGCGTACCGGGGTGTCGCGGCAGACCGTCTACAACGAGTTCGGCGACAAGTGGGGTGTGCTGCAGGCCGTCGCGGCGCGGGAGACCGAGCGGTTCCTGGTCGAGGTCAACGCCGCGCTGGCCGCGCACACCGATCCGATCGACGGGTTGCGGGCCGCGGTCGAGTGCGCGCTGCGGCTCGCGTCAGACAACCCGCTGGTGAAGGCGGCGCTCGGGCAGCCCGGGTCGGACCAGGCGAGCCAGCTGCTGACTACACGGGGGCAGCAGGTGCTGGAGCTCAGCCATCAACGGCTGGACGCGCATGTACGCGAGCACTGGCCCGAAGTACCGGCCGAGGACGCCACTACCTGCGTGGACGTCGCGCTGCGCGTAGTACTGAGTCACATCGTCAACCCCGGTGCGGCTCCGGCCGTGGTCGCCGATCAGGTCGCCCGGGTGCTCGGTCCCTTCCTCAGCGCTCGGAGGTCATGACATGACGAATCCCCTTCATCGGCAGGGTTTCAGCTCGCTGCGGGAGGGCGGGCTGAACTGGGACGCACTGCCGCTGCGGCTGTTCGACAAGGGCAACCGCAAGTTCTGGAACCCGCGCGACATCGACTTCAGCCAGGACGCGCTCGACTGGCAGACCTTCACCGACAACGAGCGCGAGGCGGCGCTGATGCTGTGCGCGCAGTTCATCGCCGGCGAAGAGGCCGTCACCGAGGACATCCAGCCCTTCCTGGCCGCGATGGCCGCGGAGGGCCGGCTCGGAGACGAGATGTACCTGACCCAGTTCTGCTTCGAGGAGGCCAAGCACACCGCGGTCTTCCGGATGTGGCTGGACGCCGTTGGGGTCAAGGACGACCTGCACAAGTACATCGAGAACAACCCGGGCTACCGGGCGATCTTCTACGAGGCCCTGCCGGTCGCACTGAAGTCCCTGGCGAATGACCCCTCCCCTGCGAACCAGGTGAAGGCCTCTGTCACCTATAACCATGTAGTGGAAGGCACCCTGGCCCTTACCGGCTACCACGCGTGGAACCTGCTCTGTACCGCCCGCGGCGTCCTCCCCGGCATGCAGGAGCTGGTACGCCGCATCGGCGACGACGAGCGTCGCCACATGGCCTGGGGCACCTTCACCTGCCGTCGCCACATCGCCGCCGACGAGTCCAACTGGCAGGTCGTCACCGACACCATGGAGGAGCTGCTCCCCCACGCCCTCACCCAGATCCAGTGGGCGCTGGAGAACATGCCCGAGATCCCACCGGAGATCGACCCGACCGCCCTGATGACGTACGCCGGTGACCGCGCGACCCGCCGCCTCGGGGCGATCGAATCGGCGGTCGGCGCGGATGTCGCCGGCATCGACCTCGACTACTCACCCGAGAAACTCGAAGACGTCTTCGGCGACGAGGACTCAGCAGCCCTGGCCGCCGTTCGCTAGCCGCCCACCGTTCGCTGGTTGCCCGGCGTCGGCTGGTTGGGGTGGTCTGGCAGGCTGGGCCGCATGACAACGGTGCTGACCCGTGCCGAGCAGCGTGGCGCGTCGTTCAGTGGGGCCATGGCGGCCGTCGTACGCCGTCTGCCGTGGGGGCTGTCGCGGGTCGTACCGCCCAGCCTGCTCGGATTCATCGTGATCAACGGGCTCACCTTCGGCGTGGATCTCGGCCTGCTCACCGTCTTCCGGTCGTGGATCGAGCTGCCCTTGTGGTTGTCGATCACGATCGCCTACGCGTGCGCCTTCGGACTGAGCTACGTGCTCAACCGGGCGCTCAACTTCCACTCCCACGGCGCGGTCGGCCCGCAGCTCGCGGTGTACGTCGTCGTGGTGGTCGTCAACTACGTCGTCTGGATCCTCGGCGCCGGCGCCGGGCTCAGCGCACTCGGTATCGAGTACCACCTCGCCCGGATCATCGCCGGCGCCTGCGAAGGCATCTACATGTACTGCGCCTTGCGCTGGATCGTCTTCCGCAAGAACTAGCAGTTCACGGTGAGCACGAAGTCCCCCGGCAGCGCCGAGCTCCAGTCGTCGATCCAGAGCGTGACTTCGATGCTGTCGGGGGCGTCGGCGGGATAGTCGACGATCGCGAGCTTGTTGTTGCTCGAGATGATGGTCGCCTGGGCGCCGCACTGGTCGACCGGACGGTCGAACTGGACCCGGTAGTGGGAGTTCTGCTGGTTGTAGCTGAGACCGATCGCGTGCTTCTGGGTGACGAAGCTGGCGACATAGCTCTGGTGGTCCTCGCTGTCCCTGGTCTTCACCCTGGCCCAGAGTGCATTGCTGCTCCCAGCAGGCCCGGCCGGTCCTTGCAGACCCTGCGGTCCCGCGGGTCCCTGGGCACCAGTCGCGCCGGGCGCGCCAGGCGCGCCAGGAGCTCCCGGTAGGCCGCGTTGCGCCCAGCTGATCGGGGTCTCGAGGCCCGAGCAGCGCTGGTTCCTGGCCGGGTCGACGACCCGGAGGAGGCCCGTGAGCTTGCCGACGCAGCCGTTGACGGTTGGCTCCGGTGCCGCCGCCGACGCGACCGAGCCGATGGTGACGATAGAGACTGCCAGTACGCCGATACCGGCTGCTTTCTTGAGTGAGGTCCGCATGGGTCGATCGTCAGGCGCCGCCTTCAGACAGTCTTAAAGTAGAACTCCAGGTGGGCGGTGGCGGCTGCTTCCCAGGTGTAGGAACTTGCGAGCGCTTGGCCGGCCGCGCGACGGGCTGGGTCGGTCGGGGTGGTGAGTTGGGCCGCGAGTTGAGTGGGGCCGGCGGCGTACGAGGCTGCGGTGCCGAAGATCTCGTGGAAGACGGGGAGGTCGGAGACGACCAGGGGCACGCCGGCGGCGAGGGCTTCTAGTGGGGCGAGGCCGAAACCCTCTTTGATCGAAGGGAAAGCGAAGGCCTCGGCGGCAGCCACCAGGGACGGGAGGTCGGGGTCGGGGACCGGGCCGAGGACGAGTGGAGTGACACCGAGTTCGGCTGCGCGCTTCTCCCAGATCGCTCGGTAGTCGCGGTAGTCGAAGAGGGTTTCGCCGCCGGCGATCACGAGGGAGAGGTCGGGGTCGTTGATGAGGGCGAATGCTTCCAGGAGTTCGAGGGAGCCTTTGCGCGGCTCGATGCCGCCGACGGTGACGACGTACCGGCCGAAGCGGGTTCGCCAGGCAGCGCGCGCTGACGCGGCGTCCGGAGTACCGGCTGCTGCCGCGGCGAAGCGGGGTGCGTCGACACCGTTCGGGATGACCGTTGCCTTGAGCCCCCATCCGGCAGCGAGTTCGGCGGCGACGGCGGTGGAGACGCAGATGTGCGCGTACGGCGTGACGATCGCGCGCTCGTGGCAGGCGACCAGCTCGGGAGTCGTGAAGGTGTCGAGGTGGTGGACCGTACGGATGCAGCGACCGACGGCGTTCGCGCTGATGCAGTCCTGGGCGTGAATGATGTCGTAGGCGGATGGGTCGAAGGCGTCGCGTAGTACCGCGATCGAACGCAGGATGCGGTCGCCGACGCCCTCGCCCGGCTGGTCTGGGAACGGGACCACCGACAGGCGGACGCGTGGATCGACGGCGCGGTAGAAGGTCGTGTCGCCGCCGCGGCCGAGCGACCAGACGGTGACGTCGGCACCCTTTGCTGCAAGGGCTTCGGCCAGCGAGAGGGTGTGCACGACGCCGCCGCGGGGCTTGGTCGAGTAGCTCAGCAGAGCGATGCGCATCAGTACGCCTCCGGGCGGCGCTCGTCGAGGTGGTGCAGGACACGGCGCGCCGTCTCGATCTCGGCCCGTACGTCGAGGGACGCGATCGCGATCCCGGCCTTCGACCAGGTGCGGGCCACGATGTCGCCGCCGGGGCCGACCACCTTCGACTGGCCGAGGAATCGCATCCCGCCGATCGAACCGGTCAGGTTGGAGGAGACCAGAACGACCTGGTTCTCGGCGGCGCGCGAACGGTCGTACAGGTCGAAGAGGCGGGATTGGCGGTCCTCGTTCATCCGCGGCGCGCGGTTGGTGATGCTCGTCGGCCAGGCGTTGAGGCAGCCGATGATGTCGGCGCCGTCGACGGCCAGTGCGCGGGCTGCTTCGGGGAAGGTCTTGTCGTAGTCGATCATCAGGCCGAGCCGGCCGATCGGGGTGTCGAAGGCTTCGAAGCGGTCGCCGGCTGTGTAGACGGCGCGTTCGCCCGGCGGCTGGTGGACTTTGCGATGGCGGCCCAGTACGCCGTCGCCGGTGACGCAGAGGGCGGTGTTGTAGCGGTTGCCCTCGTCGGACTCACAGAACCCGAAGCAGACAACCATCTCGCCGGCCATCGCGATGATCTTGGCGATCAACGGATCGTCCAGCTTGAGCGCGGGTGGCAGATCGTCGTGATCGGACCGGCTGAGATCGGACAGATAGCCGCCGAGCGCCGCATCAGGCAGCACCAGCAGCTGCACCTCTTCCCGCCGCCCATGCCGAATCAGCTGCTCCACCCGAGCCAGATCAAACTCCAGATCCCGGGTAAACCCGGCCGCCACCGCGCCGATCTTCAGCATTTTCAGGTCCGTACGAGCTCGGGGGTTCCGTAGGTTTCCGGGCGGCGGTCGCGCAGGTGGCCCATCGAGCGGCGGGCTTGCTCCAGTGCGGCTTCGACATCCAGCTCGGCGATGGCCATGCCTTCGGTGATGCCGGTGTCGGCGATGATCTCGCCGCCGGGGTCGACGATCTTGGCGCTGGCGACGAAGCGGAGCGCGCCGAACCTGCCGGACTGGTTGGCGGACAGCCAGACGACCTGGTTCTCCAACGCACGCGCGCGGTCGAACAGGTCGAAGCGGCGTTTCCAGCGGTCCTTGGAGAGGTCGGGATCGGGGTTGGTCCGAGCGCCCGGCCAGGCCGAGACGCAGGCGATGATCTGAGCGCCGTCCATCGCGAGCGTACGAGCCGCTTCGGGGAACGCCTTGTCGTAACAGATCATCAGGCCCAGCCGCCCGACCGGGGTATCGAACGCCTCGAAGCGATCACCCGCCGCGTAGTGCGCGTCCTCCTGCAGCGGTTGGTGAACCTTGCGGTGATGGCCGAGGACGCCGTCGCCGTTGACGCAGACCGCGCTGTTGTAGATCAGCCCGCCGTCGGATTCGGCGTACCCGGCGATGACGGTCAGGTCGCCGGCCAGCTTCGACAGCCGGGCGATCTCGTCGCCGTCGAGGGCGAAGGCGGGCGGGGAGTCCGCAGTACCGTCGAGGCTCAGGAGGTAACCGCCGAGGGCGCCTTCTGGCAGGGCGAGAAGCTGTACTCCGGCTGCCCGGGCGTCGGCGATCAGCCGCGCGATGCGCTGGAAGTCGGCCTCGAGGTCGCGATCGAAGTTGGCGGCGACGGCCGCCATCCGCAGGGTCGTCATGCCGCTCCCATTCCGGTCACCCCGGCCGGGATGACCTCCGTGATCTCGCCGTCCGGCCACCGCAGACTCACGCCCTGCCCTTCGGTGAGCCGCCCACAGACGCGACTCTCAGCCGGGCCGGCCTCAAGCTCCTGCGGACCCGCGGTCACCATCGCGAACCCGGGGAAACAAGTCAGCCAATCCCCCATCGACGCATCCGCCGGCTTGGGAACATCCGCAACATCGAGGACCGCCCCACACCCACTGGCCTCAGCCAGCATCCCCAGCGTCCCCACGACCCCCGCCATCGAGACATCCTTCGCCGCCTTGGGTTTCGCCCGGCCCACGGCCTTCACCATCGTCTGCAATTCCGCACTGCTCCGATGACTTGTCGAATCCCATTGCCGCCCCGCATACCCCGGACGCCAACCACCTCCAAGATCAGCCGTCAACCTCACCGCATCCCCCGGGCGGCCGCCTCCCCCAGGTACCGGCTCTTCCGCCTTCCCCAACGCGGTGACGCTAAGCGCAGCCGGTACGCCGAACTGCGTATGCCCACCCAACACCGGCACCCCGTAAGCCTGCGCCGCCCGCCTCAGCCCGCTCAGTATCCGCGCGACAAACGCACCATCCCGAGCCCCCACCGAATCCAGCAACCCAACCGGCGTAGCCCCCATCGCCGCCAAGTCATTCACGTTGACGAGCACGGAACACCACCCAGCCCACTCCGGATCCCGCTCCACCATCGCCGGCACGATCGCATCACACGCCGCCACCAAATCACTCCCCGGCACCGGAGCCCCGTCATCCCCAACAAACCCCTCCGGCCCCACACCCTGCAACAACTCCCCCAACTCCGACTTGGTGGCCGCCACCAACTGCTGCACCCTGCCGATCGGCCACCGCATCAACACATGTGGTCTCCCGGCAACCTCCACCGGCCGAACCGTTTCCCACCCCAACCGCTGAAAGAACCGATAGGTCCCCGTCTGCACAGTCGCCTCAAACCGCAACACACCACTCGCTTCAGCCCAAGCCGCCGCAGCCCGAACCAGCGCCGCCCCGACCCCGGGTGCGGCACCGGCAGCCGCTGCGACCCCGCCATCCACCTGACCGGCTGCGGTGGGGCGGGCGCCCGGTACCGCGTGACCGCCTGCGGTGGGGCGGGCACCCGGTACCGCGCGATGTGCGGGAGCGTCGCGGTGAGGAGCTGAGCGGTGTGCGCCGGACGCAGTCACCAGGCGGCCGCCCTGCCACCAGCCGATGTCCGGGCCGTCCACGGCCGGGCCCAACCGGACACCTCCGACGACCTCCTCGGACTGCGCCCGGGCGACGAGCACAACGGTGCGCGGATCGTCGTCCCGGTCGTCGCGATCGCTGCCCGCGAACAGTCCTTGGGCTTCGACGAACGCCTGGTGGCGCAGCGCGTAGTACGCCTGCAGCGTCTCAGCGTCAGCCGCTCGCTCGATCAGAAAGCGCGGCGCCGGGTCGCCCAAGAGGGCGTGCACGTCAGCCGCCCGCCGGACCCCCGTCGGCTGTGCCGGCACAGCCGCCATTGCGCTCAGCTGCGGCGGCGCAGACGCCGCAGCACCGGGCTGTAGGCCGAGTGCCTGAGAGCTGCTCATGCGCCGGCTGCTGACAGGAGGCTGCAGGCTCCGCAGGCGGCGCAGCCTGCGGCTTGGTCGGCGCCTCGCATGTCCGCTTCCTTCAGGAGAGCGGAGACTCGGGCGGTGATGTCTTGCACCAACCGGGGGTCGGGTGGGGTGACGCCGTCGGCGCGGGCGAGGGTGCCGAGCATGGGGCGGAGGGGGACGACGAAGGGGTAGATGCCGCGGGAGATGAGGTTGGCGGCGCCGGCTACCAAGTCGTCGGGGTCTTCGCCCATGCCGATCAGGAGGTACGTCGAGACGCGGTTGCGGCCGAAGACGCGGACTGCCTCGTCCCAGGCCGCGTCGTACTCGGCCAGCGGCACCGTTGATTTGCCGGGCATCCAGTGGCGGCGGATCTCGTCGTCGAGGGATTCGACGTGGATGCCGATGGAGGTCGCGCCCGCTTCGTACAGGTCGGTGATGACGGAGAGGTCGCCCGGGGGTTCGATCTGGACCTGGATCGGTAGGCCGGGGACGGCTTCGAGGACGGCTCGGACGCAGCGGACCAGGTTCCGGGCGCCGCGGTCGGGGCCGGTGGTGGTACCAGTGGTCATCACCATCTGGGTGACGCCGTCCAGACGGACAGCGGCCTCGGCCACCTCGGCCAGTTGGCGTGGGGTCTTGGCGGCGACGGTCGCTCCAGCACGCAGCGACTCCTCGATCGAGCAGAACCGGCAACGCGTCGATTCGTCGTACCGGATGCAGGTCTGGACGACGGTCGTGGCCAGGACGTCCTTCCCATGCAGCAAGGCGATCTGCTGGTAGGGGATGCCGTCAGCCGTCGTCAGGTCGTAGAAGCGCGGACGACGGACCGGCTCGACCGACAGCCCGAGGCTGAGGCCGTTGCGGTACACCCCGCCGTCCCGCACCTGATAGGGGCTGTCGGCAACGATGGGGAGGGTGGCGTTGGCACCGTCGACGACCAGGTGCCCGTCGTCGCTCGGGCCGGCGCCCTTGCTGCGGCGGACCGGGGCGTCCACCTGAACGCCGTACACGGCCATCTCGGCCCGGGCCGCCAGAGCTTCGTCGGTACCAACGCTCATGAGCAACCCCTCAGAACATGTACGTCGAGTTGATGATGGCGCCCTTGCGGGCATAGTGGATCAACGCGTCCTGCACATCGAGCGGATGCGTCGGGATGACCCCCTCGATCAGGTCCTCCTCGCGGGCCCCGTGCAGCGACAACCCGAAGCGGCAGCAGTACACCTTGCCGCCCTCGGCGATGAACGTCTTCAGCGACTCGTTGATGTTGTGCTCGCCGGGGAACGCGGAGTTGCCGGTGGTCGGGAAGCCCCGCGTCGCCAGACAGTTCAGCGAACCGGGACCGTAGAAGTAGATCGCCGACTCGAACCCCTTCCGCTGCGCCCGGGTTGCCTGCAGGATCGCGACGAAGCTCACCGACGACTCGTGCGCGATGCCGTGCACGAGGGTGAAGTAGGTCTCGCCGTCCTCGGCCTGGTAGTCGGGGAAGACCTTCGTACCGCCGTAGATGCTGGAGCCCTGCGGCAGGGACGGGTGCGGGATCTCTTCCAGGCTCTTGGTCTCGAGCTCGGTCAGTTCGGCCAGTTCGGGCATTGCTACTCCTCGGGGTCAGTCGTAGAGATGGTTGAAGGTGTGGTGGAAAACGTGGTCGCCGAGCTCGCCGTCGCCCATCGCGGCGCGGACCTTGGCGTACTCGCCGGCGTGGTCACCCCAGGGCTGGTCGCTGGCGAACAGCACCCGGTCGTGGCCGATGCCGCGCCGCTCGATCTCGGCGGCCAGCCAGGCCGGGGCGAATCCGATCGCCCAGGACAGATCGGTGTAGACGCGCTTGCCGGCCGCGATCCAGTCGAAGAAGCGCGAGCCGATCAGCTTGATGTGTCCACTCATCCCGCCGCCGAAGTGGACGAGATGCAGCGGCACCTGGTCGGCGTACGTCTCGACCAGCAGACCGACGTGGTCGATGTCGGACGCGGCCCCGGGTGAGGTGTGGACGTGGACGACGAGGCCGTTTCGCCTTGCTGTCTTGAAGATCTCGTCCAGCTGCGGCCGGACCTCCTCGTCGGCCGGGTGACCGCCGAGCAGGAAACTCAACTTCAGCGCCCGTACGCCGGGTTCGGTCGCGAGCGTCAGCGCCTTGGCCGTCAGCTCGGCGTCCTGCGGTCGCGGCGAGACCCACAGCCCGGCCCGGATCCGGTCGTCGCGGGCGGCCGCCTCGACCACGAGCTCGTTGAAGCCGAAGGAGACCGCGACATCCGGTACGCCGTAGTTGGGGATCACCAGTGCGCGCTCGGTGCCCTCGGCGTCGAGATCGGCGAGCAGCTCGTCGATCGTGGCGCGGGCCGTGAGGTCCGGATTGACCGGTGGGCCGCCGTAGAAGGGGTAGGCCGGGAGGACACCGAGATGCCGGTGCGCGTCGTTTGTCGACATGTCTATTGCCCTACGCAACCGTCTTCTGGGAACGGGGCAGGCCGGCGATCCAGCGCACCCCGGTCTGCATCCGGCGCTGGACGATCTGCTCGGCCAAGTACGCCGCGTCGTCCGCGACCCCGCCGAAGCGGCCGGAGCCCCAGGTGTGCTGCCACGGCAGGCCCACGAAGTACAGGCCGGGGACGCTGGTCACGCCGCGGTGATGGGTCGGGTAGCCGCGGCCGTCGAAGACCGGGACCCGGATCCAGGCGTCGTCACGGCTGAAGCCGGTGCTCCAGACGACGGCGCTGATGCCTTGCAGGTCAAGGGTTTCCGGCTCGTCGGCAGGCTCCCAGACAGGTTGGTAGCGAGCCTCGACCGGCGCCTGGATGGCCTTCGACGCGATGAAGGCGTCGATCGAGTCCTTGATGCCTTCGGAGACCGCGTCGGCGTGATCCAGATTGGCGCGGAGATCCGGCTTCAAACACAAAAGGCCATCCCGTACCTCCACCAGCCGGCCGTAGAGCTTCATACCCTCCAGCGCGAAGCGGCGCAGATCGATGTCGCGCCCGCCGTCGCGGCCGGTGACGTAGTGATTGACCCGGAACCGAACAGCGTCGACATCGTCGAACTCGTGGATCCCCTTGGCGTAGTAGCCCATCTCGTCCAGCCAGGCGACGACATCCCGGCCGCGATAGAACCGCGCGACGCGTGGCGCCGACCCCGTCACCAGATGGACCTGCCGCCCGGCCAGGTGGAGATCCTCGGCGATCTGGCAACCCGACTGCCCGGTGCCGACGACCAGAACCTCGCCGGCGTCGAGCTGCTCAGGATTGCGGTACTGCGAAGAATGCAGCTGCTGCAAACCGCCCGGCAGCCGATCGGCGAACCGCGGGATCTTCGGCCGCTGGTAAGGACCGGTCGCGAGGACGACCTGATCGGCCGTCACGGTTGCGACGTCCGTGGTCAGCCGGAAGCCCTGCGCTGTCTGCTCGAGGCCAGTCGCCCGCACGCCTTCGGCCAGCGGTACGTCGAAGGACTTCGCATACGACTCCAGGTAGGCGACGATCTCGTCGCGGAGCATGAAGCCGTCGGCGTCGGGTCCGGCGTACGGGAAACCGGGAAGCCTGCATTGCCAGTTGGGCGTGACCAGGCAGAAGGAGTCCCACCGGCGATTGCGCCACTCGCTGCCGACGCGGTCGGCCTCCAGTACGACATGGTCGAGGCCGCGGGCGGTCAGTTGCCAGCTGGTCGCCAGACCTGCCTGGCCGCCGCCGACGACGACCACCGGGTAGTGCGCGTCTTCGCGAAGACTGACCTGCGGCATGTCGGCTCCCGGGGATTCGGTGCGGCCTGGATGTCATCCAGTGAAGAACCGCCCGATTGCCGCACGATTGCCCCCGGAACAAACTCCGGTTTCCGAACTGCCCTGCTGAGTTTCGGGTGGGTAACCACGATCTCTCAGCGGACAGCCACGCGGGCCGCGCTCACGCGAGCTTGCGGACCTCGGTCTCGGCCGGCGTGACGAGCCGGCCGTCGGCGGCATGGACCTCCAACGGCCGCAGCGGTTCCCCGTCGCGAGTGTCCAGTAGTTCCGAGTGCGGCTCCCCTGGCGCGAAGGAGAACGCCTCGCCCCACTGGCGCAGCGCGACGATCACCGGGAACAGTGCCTCGCCTTTGGGGGTGAGGACGTACTCGTTGTGCGCGCCGGCCGGGACCAGCTCGAGGATGCCGTTGTCGGTCAGCGCCTTGAGCCGCGCGCTGAGGATGTTCTTGGCGACGCCGAGGCTGCGCTGGAACTCGCCGAACCGCCGGCTCCCGTCGAAAGCATCCCGCACGATCAGCAGCGACCACCAGTCGCCGACCGCGTCGACGGACCGCGCGACCGGGCACTCCGCGTCGCCGAAACTCGTTCGCTTCACCATGGTTGCAAAATGCTACCACTTGAGTTTACGGTTTCAACATGCAACCTCAGCGACTGTTCCTGGCCGTCGCCGCCGGCGTCGCGGTCGCCAACGTGTACTTCGCGCAGCCTCTGCTGGCCACGATGGGCGCGGACCTCGGCATCTCCCCCGGCACGGTCGGCGTCTTCGTCACCGTCACCCAGCTCGGCTATGGCCTCGGGCTCTTCTTCCTCGTCCCCCTCGGCGACCTCCTCGACCGCCGCAAGCTGATCCGGGTGAAG
Source organism: Kribbella ginsengisoli (assembly GCF_039537185.1). NCBI lineage: Bacteria > Bacillati > Actinomycetota > Actinomycetes > Propionibacteriales > Kribbellaceae > Kribbella > Kribbella ginsengisoli. The sequence continues at coordinate 584,114 of NZ_BAABAA010000002.1, forward strand.
TTCGTAGTACTGGCCGTCGCCTTGCTCCTGGTCGGCATAGCCCGCAACGCCGCCATGCTGATCATCGGTTTGGCCGCAGTCGGCCTGCTCGCCGTCGTCACCCAATCCCTGGTCGCCTTCGCCGCCTCCCTGAGCGCACCCGCCGAGCGAGGACGCGCAGTCGGCACAGTCACCAGCGGCGTCGTGATCGGCATCCTCCTCGCCCGTACTACGTCAGGCGCGCTGACCGACCTGGCAGGCTGGCGGTCGGTCTACCTCATCTCCTGCGGCCTGAGCCTCCTGATAGCCCTGACCCTCTTCAAAGCCGCGCCGCAACCCCGGCCGCACCTGTCCTACTACGCCCTGCTGCGTTCGACCGCGCGGCTCTGGACCGAGGAGCCGGTCTTCCGCGCCCGCGCCCTGATGGCCTTCTTCATCTTCGCCGCGTTCAACACGTTGTGGAGCTCGGTCGTGCTCCCACTCACCGAGCAGTCCTTGTCCCACACCCAGATCGGCGCCTTCGGCCTGATCGCCGCGGTCGGCGCTATCGCCGCAAGCCCGGCCGGCCGGCTCAACGACCAGGGCCGCGGCCAACTGGTGACGACGGCCGCCTCGGCGTTGCTGATCGCAAGCTGGCTCCTGATCGTCTGGACACCACAGTCCCTGTGGCCGTTGGCGTTCGGCATGATCGCCCTCGACCTCGCCGTACAGGCCATCCACGTCAGCAACCAGAGCCGCATCATCGAGCTCCGCCCGGACGCGGCCAGCCGCCTCATCGCCGGCTACATGATCTTCTACTCGATCGGCAGCGCGCTCGGCGCGATCCTCTCGACCGCCTTGTACGAAGCGGCCGGGTGGATCGCCGTTTGCTTGCTAGGGGCAACCTTCAGCCTGGGTGCGCTGGCTACCGCGTTGTCCGCAACGGTCAGCCGGCGTCGTCACCCACATCCAGGTGCCGCCAGAACCCGATCGACGGTTCGCCGGTGACACCGCACCCAGTGACTTGCCCGAGGGGGGAGGGAAATATACCGAGTCGGGGGTAAAACCCTCCCCAGTTCCGGACAAAACCCTCCTCAACGCAGGGCACTGGCTACTTCAGTCCGAGCAGGCCGAGTGACTTCTCGCGCATCTCGATCTTGCGGATCTTCCCGGTGACGGTCATCGGGAAGTCGTCGACCAGCAGGACGTAGCGGGGGATCTTGTAGTGGGCGAGTTTGCCGGTGGCGAACTCCTTCACCGCGGCCGCGTCCAACGGTCGAGCCCCGTCCTTGAGCTTGATCCAGGCGCAGAGTTCCTCGCCGTACCGGTCGTCCGGTACGCCGATCACCTGCACGTCCGCGATATCCGGGTGGGTGTAAAGGAACTCCTCGATCTCCCGCGGGTACACGTTCTCGCCGCCGCGGATGACCATGTCCTTGATCCGTCCGACGATGTTGACGTACCCGTCGTCGCGCATCTCGGCGAGGTCGCCGGTGTGCATCCAGCGTGCCTGGTCGATCGCCTCGGCGGTCTTCTCGGGCTCGTCCCAGTAGCCCAGCATCACGGAGTACCCACGGGTGCACAGCTCCCCCGGCTCACCGCGCGGTACGACGAGACCGGTCGCCGGATCGACCAGCTTCACCTCGACGTGCGGCATCACGCGGCCGACTGTCGACGTACGGCGGTCGAGATCGTCGTCACGCCGGGTCTGCGTGGAGACCGGCGACGTCTCGGTCATGCCGTAGCAGATCGCCACCTCGGCCATGTGCATGTCGGCGACACAACGCTTCATCACCTCGATCGGACACGGCGAACCGGCCATGATGCCGGTCCGCAACGAGGTGAGGTCGTAGGACGCGAAGTCCGGCAACCCGAGCTCGGCGATGAACATCGTCGGTACGCCGTACAGCCCCGTGCACCGCTCGTCCTGAACCGCCTTCAGGGTCGCCGCCGGGTCGAACGCCGGCCCCGGAATCACCATGCAGGCACCGTGCGTCGTGCAGCCGAGATTCGCCATCACCATGCCGAAGCAGTGGTAGAACGGCACCGGGATGCAGAGCCGGTCGTCCGGGCCGAAGCCGATCGTCTCGGTGACGAAGTACCCGTTGTTGAGGATGTTGTGATGGCTGAGGGTGGCGCCCTTGGGGAAGCCGGTCGTCCCCGACGTGTACTGGATGTTGATCGCGTCGTCGAAGCTCAACTCGTCCGCGCGCTCGTCCAGCTGCTCGACGCTGACGTCACCGGCGGCCTCGACGACCGCGTCCCAGTCCGGCGTACCGATGTAGACGACATCCGCCAGCGCCGCACAGTCCGGCCGCACCTCGTCGACCATCTTCCGATAGTCACTCGTCTTGAACTCGGTCGCCGAGATCAGCAGCTTCACCCCCGACTGATTCAGCGCATAAGCCAGCTCGTGCGTCCGGTACGCCGGATTGATGTTGACCAGGATCGCCCCGACCGCCGCCGTCGCGTACTGCGTGATCGTCCACTCAGCACAGTTGGGCGCCCAGATCCCGACCCGGTCGCCCTTCGCGATCCCCCGCCCCATCAACCCCCGGGCGAACTCGTCAACCACGGCCCCGAACTCGGCATAAGTCCACCGCCGCCCGCTGACGACCTCGACCATCGCCTCCCGGTCCCCGTACTCCGCGACCGTCCGTCTCAGGTTCTGCCCGATCGTTTCCCCCAGCAACGGAACCGCAGAAACCCCGGACGCGTAAGAAGGCAGCCTCATCCAGCCATCGTCACCCCACACCCCACCAACGACAAGACGACACCGGGAGTCGCGCAGAGTTACCGCCCGGCTGGGGTTGCGGCGGTCGGCCACGGTGCGTTTGCAGCTGCGTGTGCGGTTGGAAACAAGGGGTGGACGGCAAGCAATGTCCTTGCCAACTCTGCGTCATTTCGGTTGCGGAGCGTGGTGGGGCGGTTACCTTTGGGGTGAGAGGTGTGAGGCGATGGGCCGAACCGCGCAAGGTCACGCCCGCAGCGACCGGCCGCCCGGGCGTACCGCCGAGGCGGCACAACGTACCGCTGCGGTGCAGGAGCGCGTCCTGGAGCTGGGTGGCATCCTGGCCGGCGCGCTGGCGATCGATGTCCACGGCACCGATCTGCAGACGCTGAAGCGGGCGCCCCGACGGGCCCCGCCGACCGTGCCGGCAGCTGAGCTCGCGGCGCGTCCCGGACCTGTCTGGGACGCGTTCGTGCCCCCGCGGCTGGGGCGGTTCCGCTGGTGGGGCACCGAACGCCGGTACGCGCGGCGGCTGGCCGAGGCCGAGGACCGGTTCGCGGAGGCCATCGACCGGCACCGGGCGGCCGAGGACACCCGGCGCGAGCGGGTGGCACGAGCCCTGCGGGAGCAGGCCGAGCAGCAGCGCCGGCTGGACGAGACCACCGAGGAGCAGCACGCCCGCATCGACGCCTACCAGCGCGCTGTCGAGAACCACGACCGCGAGGCGGTCACCCGCTACTTCCGCAAGGCCCTCGAACGGGTCACCGAGCCCCAAGACTTCCCCCGCCGACGGAGGGTCGGCTACGTGCCCGAGTCGACGTTGCTGGCCGTCGAATGGGACCTCCCAGACCTCAGCGTCGTACCAGCCGAGGCGTCGTACCGCTATGACCGTGAAGCAGACGCGGTAGTCGCTGTGCCGCGCCCAGAGAAGCAAGTACGGCTCCTGTACCAGCAACTCGTTGCCCAGTTGGCCTTGCGGGCCCTGCACGTGGTCTTCGGCAGCGACCGCTACAACGTGGTCGACACCGTCGTGTTCAACGGCATGGTCGAGTCCGTGGACCTCCCGACCGGCCAGACCGTCCGCCCGTGCCTCATCACCCTCAGGGCCACCCGCGAGCAGTTCGAAGCCCTGGTACTTGACCAGCTCGACCCAGTCGCCTGCGTCCGCCACTACTTCGCCGCAGAGGTCTCCAGGCACCCAGAGGAGCTGCAGCCGGTCGAACCCGTGCTGGACTTCGACCTGGCCGACCCGCGCACCATCCGGCCCATCGACGTCATCAGCGAGATCGACAGCCGCCCGAACCTGTTGGAGCTCACCCCTGACGAGTTCGAGCACCTGGTGCACAACCTGCTGACCCGGATGGGGCTGGAGACGCGGTTGTTCCGTAGTGGCAACGACGGTGGCATCGATTGCGTCGCCTACGACCCCCGACCGATCACCGGCGGCAAGTTCGTCGTACAGGCCAAGCTCTACACGCGTACTGTCCCGCCATCGGCCGTGCGGGACCTCTTCGGGACGGTGCTGGACGCCGGAGCCACCAAGGGCATCCTGATCACCACCAGTGGCTTCGGCCCGTCCAGCTACCAGTTCGCCAACGGGAAGCCGCTGCAACTGATCGACGGCACCGGCCTGCTCGCCCTCTGCCATCAGCACGACATCCCCGCCCGCATCGTCCCGCGCGCTAGCTGATGGGCGACTCGTAGATCAGCAGCTCCGTACCGGTCGGCCCCTCGCCGTCATCCGGCGCAGTGAAGAGCCGCAGCTTCGTACCGTCAACCTCCAGCGCCACTGGGTTCCTGGTGACGGAGTGGCCGGCCGTGGAGTACGCCGGGAACGGGATCTCGTGCAGGATCCGGTTGTCGTCGTCCAGGTCGAGCAGTGCCAGCCCACCGATCTCGAAGTTGCCACCTGTCGGCGTCTTGAGCCCGGTGACGCCACCACACAGCTGCTTGCTCCGGCCGACGTAGTCGCAGTCCTGGTAGTCCAGTAGGTGACTCTGGTTCGGCTGCGCGTCCACCTGCTTGCCAGCGGCGGTCCACGCATACAGCGTCCGCGACCCCCAGCTCACCCCGTGCACCAGCCCGGTACGCCGGTCCCGCACAACCCCGCCGACGTGATCCTTCACCCGGAACTGCTCACTCACCCGGTACGTCCGAGGGTTGATCTTGTAGACGATCGCCCGCGAGTTCGGCCGGTACTCCGCGGCCGGCACCCACACGTTCTCCCCGTCGTAGTCGATCCCGCCGGGGTGGTACGCCGTACCCTCGCCCACCCGGATGTCCTTCAACAGGTTGCCCTGGCGATCCAGCACGAAGACATGCCCGATCCCCTTGCCCGGCGTCCGGTCGTACCCGTCCACCGGCACCGGATACGGCACCGGCGCCTCCAGCACCTCGACACTCGACAGGTAGATCCGGTCTCCCACCAACGCGAACCCCTGCGGGTGGTACGTCGGGAACTTCAACGGGATCCGCGCGACCTGCGTCCACGCCGTACTCCGCGTCGTCGCCTCGAATGCCCGCACGACCTTGTCATCGCGCCCAGCCGCATCGGCGCCGACGACCGACAACCCGGCTACCAGCACTCCGGCCAACACGCTTGCCACCAACGTCTTCCTGCGCATCACGCTTCTCCTGTCAGACTGGCCCGTATGGACACTGGGATCACGGTTACCGGAACCGGGCAGGCTACTGCGCCGGCGGATCTACTGCGGCTGACTCTGAGTGTCGGTCATGATGCGGGCGATGTGGCGGCTGCTGTCGCACAAGTAGCCGAGAAGACCGACGCTGTTCATGCTGCGTTGAGTGCGCGGGGGGTCGAGGCGAAGGACATCGAGACCAGCACTGTCAACGTCTACCCGCAGTACAAGGACTCGATGTCGGTGGCCGGCTATCGGGCGTCGCACTCGCTCACCGTGACGACCCGGGACCTGACCGGCTTCGGGGCGCTGCTGAACGCCGCGGTCGATGCCGTCGGCAACGATCTCGGGATGGACGGGCTGAACTTCGACGTGGCGGAGAAGCAGCCGCTGATGGACCAGGCGCGGCAGCTCGCCTTCGCCCAGGCGCGCGAGAAGGCCGCTCAGCTGGCCGAGCTGGCCGGCCAGTCCCTCGGCTCCATCGCCGCCGTCACCGAGACCTACGGCCACGGCCCGATCCCGATGGCGCTCAGTGTCGCCAAGGGCTCCGGGGCCTACGACTCGGCCCTGACCATCACGCCCGGCGAGCAGACCATCCAGATCTCCCTCGACGTCCGGTGGAACTGGGCCTGACACGTTGCACAAAGCTGCAAAACGGCCACCGAGCGGCCGGCGGAGGGATATGGTGCACCCAGGTGCGCCGGGAAGTCTGGTCGGCAATCGTTTCGTCACGTCCCGACCCGAAAGGTTCCACCCATGGTGAACAGCCGATCCTTCCTGTCCCTCGTCCTCGCCGCCGGGCTTGCGACGACACTCGCAGCCTGCAACGGCAGCTCGGACAAGACCGCGACGTCGCCGAGCACCAGCACGTCGTCCTCGACCCCGCCGCCGAGCACCACCCCGGCGCCGACGACCCCCTCGGTCACTCAGTCGGCCCCGGTGCCCGCGGCGCGGACCAAGGCGGAGCTGACCAAGGCACTCCTGGAGCTGCCGGATCTCCCGTCGGGCTTCTCGATCGACAACTCCCCCGACGAGGCGGACGACACCAAGCTGTCGTCGACCGATGCCCGGTGCAAGGACCTCGTCCTGCTCTTCAACGCCAAGACCCCGCCCGGCGCGAAGGTCGTCGCGACCCGCTCGTTCACCGGCGGCCAGCAGGGCCCGTTCTTCGACGAAGAGCTGGACGCGATGGGCTCACCCGCCGCCGCCACCGCGCTGCTGAACCGCACCAGGGCGGCGATCAGGTCCTGCAAGTCGGCCAAACTGACCGTCCCCGGCACCGGCAGCTCGACGGTCGAGGTCAGCGAGATCTCTGTACCCAAGGCAGGCACCGGCCCGGTCGGCGGCCGGTTCGTGGCCGACGGCGGGCCGCTGGACGGCGGCGAGGTGCTGTTCGGCTTCACCGGGATCGGCGATGTCGTGCTCGCGATGAGCTTCGACACCCCCGATGTCCTGGACGGCGCGCTCGGCGACGCAGCGGCCAAGGCGATCAAGGTGCTCGGCGCCCCCAAGACCGGGGCCTGATCGCGGCCGTCTCAGATTGAGACGACTCTCCTACGCTTGCGCAGATGACGGAACGGGGTCCGGTACCTAAGGTCGAGCCATGTACGCACCGGCTCCGCTCAGGCGACAACTGAATCGTTCGGGTCTGTTGCTGCTCGGTCCCGCCTTCGTGGCGGCGGTCGCGTACGTCGATCCGGGCAACTTCGCGACGAACATCGCCGCGGGCGCGACGTACGGGTATCTGCTCTGCTGGGTCGTGGTCGGCGCGAACCTGATGGCCGTCCTGGTGCAGTACCTGGCGGCCAAGGCGAGCATCGCGACCGGCCGGACCCTGCCACAGCTGTGCCGGGAGCACTTCAAGCGATCCACCTCGTCCGGGTTGTGGGCGCAGGCCGAGCTGGTGGCGGTCGCGACCGACCTGGCCGAGGTGGTCGGCGGCGCGATCGCGCTCAACCTGCTGTTCGGGATCCCGCTGCTGCTGGGTGGCGTGATCACCGGCGCGGTCTCGTTCGCCTTGCTGATCTATCAGTCGAAGCGCGGGCAGCGGCCGTTCGAGGCGGCGATCGTCGGGTTGCTGGCGGTGGTACTGGTCGGGTTCGTGGTCTCGACGTTCCAGTCGCATCCGTCCGCGTCGGGCGTGGTGGGCGGTCTGGTACCGCGCCTGGACGGCACCCAGTCGATCGTGCTCGCCGCCGGCATGCTCGGCGCGACGGTGATGCCGCACGCGATCTGGTTGCACGGGGCCCTCGTCACGGACCGGCACTGGAAGTCGATCCGGTCCGCGAAGGGCAGGCAACGGGTGCTGCGCGCCACCCGGATGGACGTCGCGGTCGCGATGGCGCTGGCCGGCGCGGTCAACCTGGCGATGGTCGTGCTCGCGGCCGCTGCGCTGAAGGGCACCGGGGCCGACTCGCTCGACGCCGCCCACGCCGCGATCGGCGATCGGCTCGGTCATACGGCGGCGCTGTTGTTCGCGCTCGCACTCCTCGCGTCGGGCTTCGCATCGTCCTCGGTCGGTACGTACGCGGGGTCGGTCATCCTCGAGGGGTTCTGGAAGCGGCACGTGCCGCTCGCGACGCGGCGGCTCATCACGCTCGCCCCGGCGCTGATCATCCTGGCGATCGGGATCGACCCCAGCCGGGCGCTGGTCGTCTCGCAGGTCGTGCTGAGCTTCGGCATCCCGTGCGCGCTGTGGCCTTTGGTACGTCTCACGGCTTCCCGGCGCGTCATGGGTGAGCTTGTCAACCGGTTGCCGACTACTCTCCTGGCATGCCTGGTAGCAACCGCCGTCACGGCCCTCAACGTCGTACTGATCGTGCTGACGCTGCGGGGGTGAACTGCGCGTGACCGCCGTCTATGCGGTCAGCGACATCCACGGCCATCCGGACAAGCTCGCCGCGGCGCTCCAGGAGGCCGGGCTGATCGACGCCGAGGGCAACTGGTCGAACCAGGACGTGCGGCTGTGGTTCCTGGGCGACTTCTTCGACCGCGGGCCGGACGGCGTCGGCGTACTGGCGCTGGTCCGCCGGCTGGTGGCGCAGGCCGAGGCGGGCCAGGGCGAGGTCCGGGTGCTGCTCGGCAACCACGAGATCCTCGCGCTCGGGATGCGCAAGTTCGGCGACACGTTCGTACCGCACGAGGGCATCACGTCCCGCAGCTTCGAGCGCAGCTGGGCGCTGAACGGCGGCCAGGACCGTGACCAGGAGCTGCTCACCGACGACGACGTCGCCTGGCTGCTGGACCAGCCGATGCTCGGGCTGGACGCCGATCACCTGCTGATGCACTCCGACACCGAGGAGTACCTCGACTGGGGTGACTCGATCGACGAGATCAACGCGAACGTCCGGGCCGAGCTGCACAGCGACGAGATCACCGTCTGGTGGGAGATCTGGCGCCGGATGACGTCGCGGTACGCGTTCCGCGGCGAGGCCGGCCCGGTGGTCGCGGCCGAACTGCTCGACCGGCTCGGCGGCCGCCGGATCGTGCACGGGCACAGCATCGTGGCCGACCAGCTCGGCATCGACCCGGCGTACCTGACCGGTCCGCTGCTGTACGCCGACGGGCTGGCGCTCGGCATCGACGGCGGCACCTTCGACGGCGGGCCCTGCCTGGTCGTCAAACTGCTGCCGATCTGACGGAATGCCCTGGGGCCAGGGGTGGTTGACGCTTGAAGTAGATGCCGCACGCCCTTTGGAGCTGAGCCATGTCTGACAAGCCCGTCAAGATCCCCGGTCCCGACCACCCGATCACGGTCGAGAAGAACCCGGACCGGGTCGTCGTGAAGGTCGCCGGTCAGGTGATCGCGGACAGCCGTGACGCGCTGTCACTGCAGGAGGCCAACTACCCGGCCGCGCAGTACATCCCGCGCAAGGACGTCGACATGACGCTGTTGCAGCGGACCGACAACGAGACCTACTGCCCCTACAAGGGCGACGCCAACTACTTCAGCATCGTGCCCGGCGGCGAGCAGACCGTGAACGCCGTCTGGACCTACGAGAACCCCTACGACGCCGTCGCCGACATCCGCGACCACGTCGCCTTCTACCCCGACCGCGTCTCGATCGAGATCATCGCCGACTGAGAAACTCGGTGAGTACCGGCGCCAGCACCTCTGCCGGTACTACGTGATGCTGCCCGTCGAGCTCGACGAGCCTCCCGTTCGGAAGCGTCTTGGCGACGGATCGCGCCGCCTCGGTCATGAACGGGGGGCTCGCCGACCCGGCGACGACCAGCGTCGGCTGGTGGATGGTCCCGAGCAGGCTGACCGGCACGATGCCGCCCTTCGCGGGGTGGTCCATGACGGCGAAGTCGTAGGCGAGCGTGTGCGCGACCTCGGCCATGCCGGGGGTTTTCGCGTATTCGGTCGCGTCCTCCGACGGCATGCCCGCCATCGTGAGAAACGTCGCGACTGCATCGGTCCGGCGACCTTCCGCGAGCAGCTGCAGCACGGCGGCTCCGGCCTCGTCGGACTGCTGCTGCGACTCCTCGTCGTCGGGCCCGTAGGGCGGCTCGTGCAGCACGACCCGGGTGATCGGAAGGCTGCTGGCGGCCATGGCGACGAGCGCGGCGCCGGAGGAGTGCCCGTAGACGGCTGCGCTTCCGTCGACCGCGTCGATGAGTGCGCCGAGGTCCTGGATTTCGCGCGCGACGGCGTACGGGCTGGTGTCGCTGCTGTCGCCGCGGCCCCGGCGGTCGTAGGTGATGACGGTGAAGTTCGACGCGAGCGCCTCGGCCAAGGGGTGGGCGCCGCTGCGGGTGGAGAGTGCTCCGTTGACCAGGATCACCGGCGTACCGGAGCCGGAGCGGTCGTAGGCGATCGTCGTACCGTCTGCTGAGCGTGTGGTGTCCATACCGGTGACGTCGGAGCGGCCGCGGCTCGCTCGACATATTCGGTTGTCGGCGGACCTGGCGGCTGCTTCACTGCGCGGTGATGAGCTATCTCTCGAGAGTCGACGACTACCTGCACGCCGCCCCGCTGTCCGGCGCCGAGGCGCTGGACGTTGGGCCGTTCACCTTGTTCCGGTCGACCACGATCTGGCCGTACTACGCTCGCCCGGTGCCCGGGTCGGGTGCGACCGTCACCGTCGCCGACCTCGAGGAACTGCGGGCTCGTTGTGCGGAACTCGGGTTGCCGTTCAACCTCGAGTGGGTGGTCGAGACGTGCCCCTCACTGGGTCCGGCTGCTGCCGAGGCTGGGCTCGAGGTGACTTCGTACCCGCTGCTCGTGCTCGAGCGGGGTGACTTCACGCCGGTCACGACCTCGCTGCGGTGCGAGATCCTGCCGGCCTCTGCCGAGCTATTGCGGCAGGCCCGCGCAGTGGCCGATGTGGGCTTCGGCGCACCCGGTACGGCGATCGGCGAGGGCGGGATCGAGGCGCGGGACGCCAGCGCCGCCTCGGCCACTGACGAAAAGATCGCGGCCCTGGTCGAGCGGGCCGAGGCAGGGTTCTCCGTCACGGCCGGCGTGTACGGCGACCGGGGGCTCGTGGCGTCTGGCATCCACCAGCCGGTCGGCGACGCCAGCGAGGTCGTCGGCGTGGCCACCCTCCCGGCGATGCGCCGCCAGGGCCTGGGCGCCGCGGTCACCAGCTGCCTGGTCGAGCACGCCTTCGACAACGGAGTGGACCTCGTCCTGCTCTCGGCCGGCAGCGACACGATCGCGTCGGTCTACGAACGGGTCGGCTTCCGCCGGATCGGCCACGCGGGCGCCGCTGAACCCGCCCAACCTGCTGAATAGCGACAAGAGTTGGGCCGCGAATCGTTCGGGTTGGGGTAATGGGCATACCGTTGGAGGGATGAGCAACACCGAGCGGACCCGCCCCCGTACCCTCGCCGAGGCACTGCGCGGCTGGGACGACCTTGCCCTCGGCCAGCTGCTCCGGCACCGGCCTGACCTGGCAACACCTATTCCGGCCGACACCGGCCAGCTCGCGGCCCGGGCGACCACCAACGCCTCCGCGGCCCGGGCGATCAACCGGCTCGACGAGTTCAGCGTCGATCTGCTGGAGGCGCTGTCCGCGCTCACCGAGCCGGTGGACGTCGAGGCGCTGGCCAAGGGCGTCGACCAGCCGGTCGAGGTGGTTCAGCCGCGAGTGACCGAGCTGCTCGCGCTCGCGCTGGTCTGGGGTACCGAAGACGATCTGCGCCCGATCAGGGCCGTGCACGAGCTCCTCGGGCCGACACCGGCCGGGCTCGGACCGCTCACGACCCGGCACTTCGGCAATCTCGACCAGCTGATCGAGGACGCCGGCCCGGAAGCCCGTGAGGTGCTCGACAAGCTCACCTGGGGCCCGCCCACCGGCACGGTCGAGAAGGCCGAGCGCCCGGTGACGATCGCGTCTGCCCGGTCTCCGATCGAGCAACTGCTTGCGCGCGGGCTCGTAGTACCGAAGGACGCGACCACTGTCGTGCTGCCCCGGCAGATCGGCCTCCACCTGCGTGGCGGCCGGGTGCTGGCCTCCACGCGGCCTACCCCTCCCCCGCTCGACGGCAAGCCGGTATCGAACGCCATAGCCGACCGTGCCGCCGCCGGAGCCGCGCTGGACCTCGTACGCCAGGTGGACCGCACGCTTGAGCAGCTAGGCACAGAACCTCCCCCGGTACTCCGTACTGGCGGCATCGGCGTCCGTGAGCTCCGCACCCTCGCCACCAAGATCGGCGCCGAGGAGTCGGCTGCTGGAGCCGTCCTAGAGATCGCGTACTCCGCAGGGCTCCTTGCGGCCGTTGAGGTCGGCAACAGCGAGATGTGGTTGCCTACCGGCGCATACGACGACTGGCTGGAGCTCGACACCGCACACCGCTGGGCCGTGCTGGTCCACGCGTGGTTCACCGGGCTGCGGGCGATCGGGCTCATCGGTCGACGGGACAGCGGCGGTGCGACTGCTGCTGCTCGTGAGCGGTTGGTGAACGCGTTGGCGCCCGATCTGGAGCGGTTGCTCGCTCCGGAGATCCGGCTGCTCACTTTGCAGGCTTTGTCGGAGGCACCCTCAGGTACTGCGCCTGCGGTCGAGTCCGTGGTCACTTGGGTCGCGTGGCATCGGCCGCGACGGGGTGGGCAGTTCCGGGATGACCTGGTCGAGTGGACTATCACTGAGGCGGCTCTGCTCGGGTTGACTGGGCTGGGCACGCTTGCGTCGCACTCTGCGGTGCTCCTGAAGGATGAGCCGACCATTGATGAGTTGGCGGCTGCTATCCAGCCGCTGGTGCCGGAGCCGGTCTCTGAGGTGCTGCTGCAGGCTGACCTGACTGCTGTCGCGCCGGGGCCGCTCGTGCGCGAAGTACAGGATGAATTGGCTTCCATGGCTGACATGGAGTCGCATGGGGGCGGTGGCGTCTATCGCTTCAGTGAGAGTTCAGTGCGACGGGCCTTCGATCTTGGGAAGACCAGTGATCAGCTGCACAAGTGGTTGGCCGAGCACTCGCGTACACCTGTGCCGCAGCCGTTGACGTACCTGATCGATGATGTGGCGCGGCGGCATGGGGTGCTGCGGATCGGCGCTGCGTCGACGTACTTGCGGTGTGATGACGAGAACGTGCTGACTGGGCTGCTGAGCGCCAACCTGCCGGGTATTCGCTTCCGGCGGCTTGCGCCGACTGTGGTGGTGTCGCCGTCGGCGCCTGATCTGGTGCTGGCGCGGTTGCGCGATGCTGGGCTGGCTCCGCTGGGTGAGACGTTTGACGGGGTTGTGCACGTCACGACGGCTGGGCATCGGCGGGGTGAGCCGCCACGTCGGCGTACCAGCCGGGACTTCGCCGACAACGCGATGGAGCTGACCGAGGACCAGGTCAAGGCGGTCATCGAGAAGGTCCGCTCGGGTGATCGGGTCGCTGCTGAGCGGCCAGCCGAGCACACGTCGGGCGATACTACGGCGCCGGCCGAGACGATCAGCGTGCTCAGTGAGGCGGCTGAGGCACATACGCGGACCTGGATCTCGTACGTCGACCACAACGGGACGCCGGCCGAGCGGATCGTCGAGCCGGTGCGGGTGGCGGACGGGTGGCTCACGGCGTACGACGAAGACGCCGATCAGCCACGCACGTACGCCTTGCACCGGATCGCCAATGCCCGACCGGTCGAGAAGTAGGCGTCAGGCGCGGGCCCGGAGCATGCGGGTGAGCAGGTCGGTCTTCTCCAGCAGATTGGCCCTGACCACCGGCTCGGCGTCCGCTGCCAGCGCTTGGATCTTCTCGGCGAAGCCTTCGTCGACTCCGAAGACCGGGATGAGTGTGCGGGTGTAGGTCGTCGCAGCCATCTGGCCCCAGGTGCTGATCTCGGGGACGAGTTCGAGGAACTTGGCGACGAACGGCTTCAGCAACTCGTCCTGCCCCGGGCTCCAGAATGCCGCCGTCACCTGATGCAACGAGCCAAGCGGCACATCCTGATCATTCACCAGCCGCTCCCAAACCGCCTGCTTCTCGTCGTGCTCGGGGATCGCGGCGCGGACCGTCAGCTCACTGACCCAAGCCTCAGGGTCTTGATCCCTGGCCAACAGAGCCCTCACCTCGGCGGTGGTGTCGGCTTTGAGCTGAGCCTTGCGGATCAACGCCCGCCACTGCAGGTCGACGTCATCCCCCGCCTCACTCTGAAGCCAGGCGACGCTGTCCAGATCGGCCGCAGTCCTGGCAAACCCCCGAAGCGCGACCTTACGAAGGCGCGGGTTGGCTGCGAGGGCACGGCAGCTGGCCGCCACCTCGGCCACAAGCTCGTCACGCACCGACTCCGGGCTCCACAGCAGAGCCACATCGACGGCCCTGTTGAGATGCGGCTCGATGAGCGACTCAGACGTCTCCACCGTCACCACTCCGGTCAAGCACCGAACGGCTTCGCCGGCGGTTGCTTCCCCGGTGATCAGCATGTCCCAGGCAGTGGCGACCGCAACAGCCCGCGACAACGGCGTCGGCAACCCAGCAGCATCCTCGAAGAAGCCGTCCCGAGTGTTCGCATCCGGGCGAGTGGAGGCGAAGGTCAGGTCATCATCGTTGACGAGGTAGAGGTCAGCTCCAGCAGGTAGTTCAAGGGGTGTGCGCCGACCGGTCACCTCAACCTCAACAAGTGCAATGCGCTCGAGCGCCCCCGCCCCGCGCTGGTAGACGCCGACTGCGAGCACCTGTGGGCGGGGTTCACCATTGGGGCCCTCGGCAACCAAGGTCCAGCCGTCGTCGTCCTGCTCCAGCGTCAGGCGGTCGGTGCCTGCTTCGTCCAGCCAGCCTGCGCTCCAGCGGGTCAGGTCGCGGTCCGTTTCGCCGGCGATGGCGGTGATGAGGTCTTCGAGGGTGGCGTTGGACCAGGCGTGTTCGGCGAAGTACTTGGTCAGGCCTTGGGAGAAAGGGGTTTCGCCTACGTAGGTCATCAGTTGCTGGAGGACCGACGCGCCTTTCGGGTAGGTGATGGCGTCGAAGGTGGCGGCACCTTCGGCCACGTCGTTGACGGGCTGGCGGATCGGGTGTGTGGTGGGCCCCTGGTCGACCAGGTAGGCCTTGAGCTTCTCGCCGGCCAGGTGAGCGGCCCACGCGTCGGAGTACGAGGTCACCCTGACCGCCGCCCAGTTGCTGGCGAACTCGGCGAACGCCTCGTTCAGCCACAGGTCGTCCCACCAGCGCATCGTGACGATGTTCCCGAACCACTGGTGCGCGAGCTCATGCAGCAGATACCGCGAGAACAGATCCCACTCGGCCTTGGTCGGCGTACTGCGCCGCAGGAACCAGTCCATCCACGTGATGCACCCGTAGTTCTCCATCGCCCCGGCGAACTCCGGAGCGAAGACCTGGTCGTACTTCCGCTGCGGGAACGGCATCCCGAAGACCTCGGCGAAGAACTCGTGCCCCTGCGTGGTGAGCGTGAAGAGCTCATCCGCGTCACGATCCAGGATCGGTGCCAGCGACTGCCGGGCGAACAGTCCGAGATCATGCCCGGCACCTTCGCGACGCAACTCGTAGTACGGGCCGGCGTTGATCACCAGGTTGTACGTCGACAGCGGCGGGGTCGGCGGGAAAGTCCACCGGCGCGCCTCCCCCGCCGACTCGACCGCCGGGTCGCCGGAGTTGGTCAGCACGAGCCACTCGGCCGGCGCGGTGACCGTGAAGGCATGCGGAGCCTTGAGGTCGGGCTGGTCGAAACAGGCCCACACGTAGCGGGTGACATCGGGAGGAAGGTCGGTCCAGAAGTAGACCCGCCCGTCCGCCGGATCGACCGCCTTGCGAACGCCCTGCGCCGACGTGCTGTCGGCGATCACGGTCGTCACTTCGAGCACGTTGTCGGCGGCGAGCCCGCTCAACACGATCCGCCCGTCGACAGCACCCGGCAGCGCGGCCCCGTTGAGGGTCGCGCTCTCGATCTCCGCGACACAGTCGGCGAACGTCGTCGCGCCCGGCTCGTGGCAGCCGAACGCGATCGTCGACGTACAGACGACGCGGGTGCCGGTGGGCAGGCCGGTGAGGTCGACGGCGACGTCGTACCGCTGGATGGTCAGTAGCCGGGCGCGTTCCTCGGCTTCGGCGCGCGTCAGACTCAGGACGGCCATCCCAGCACCTTCCCACGAACCGGTTTCCGGAGACATCGAATTATCCGGAACCCGCGCGAAGGGGAAGTGACTGGTCAGCTACCTTCTGCGACAGGTGTATGAGGCACCTGTCGTTCGACCCCTTGTTCCCGCCCGAATTCGGAGTTCATCCGTGTCAGTTTCCGTATCCCGTCGCGCCGTCTTGTTCGGAGCCGCCGCGACCGCCGCAACCGCAGCGACCCCCGGCCTGCTGTCGACCGCCTCGGCGCAGCTCCCGCAGCAGAGCCCGATCAACATCAACACCCTTCACGCGGTGCACAGCCCTGAGCTGCCCGCCGTACATATCCACTATCCGGCCGCGCTCGACCTGTCGATCCGGTACGAGAGCAAGGACAAGGGCCAGCCCGGCGGCTGCGAGTCACGCACCGCAGAGGAGACCGTGCTCGCCGAGATCCCGGCCGGCGCGGCCTGGGTGACCCTCGGCGGAGTCCGGTACGACCTGGTCAACTTCCACTTCCACACCCTCTCCGAGCACCGGGTGGACGGCCGGCAGTTCCCGTTGGAGCAGCACTTCGTGCACTCCGGGCCTAATGGCGAGAAGCTCGTCATCGGGCTGTTCATCACGACCGGCGGGGCCGGAGGCACACTGCAGGACAAGGTGCTCACCACTGTGCCGACCGAGTGCGGTGACGAGGTGCACCTCCCTCACCTCAACCTGGCGACTGCCTTGCCGACCGACCTGTCCACCTTCCGGTACGACGGGTCGCTGACCACCTCGCCGTACACCGAGCACATCTCCTGGCTGGTCCTGAAGAGCCACCGGGCGATCCTGCCGTCGTCGCTCCACCACTTCCAGACCCGCTTCCCGGACGGGGACAGCCGCCCGGTCCAGCCGCTCAACGGCCGCACGGTCAAGTACCGGTCGCAGCACTGAGCCACTACGGCCCGGCCTGCTCCGGCGGGCTGGGCCGTGCCGTGGACCGGCCTTCGGGTCGGCTACCTTTCAGCCGTGCCGCAGAGCCCGATCAATATCCACAGCATCCATGCGGTGAACAGCCCGGGCCTGCCTGCCCTGCGGGTCCACTACCCGTCCACACTCGACCTGTCCCTCCGGTACGAAGGCAGCGGCAGGACAGTGCTCGCCCCGATCCCGGCCGGCGCGGCTTGGGTGATGCTCGGCGCGGTGCGGTACGACCTGGTCAACTTCCACTTCCACACCTTCTCCGAACATCGGCTGGACGGCCGGCAGTTCCCGCTGGAGCAGCACTTCGTGCACAGCGGGCCTGGCGGTGAGGCGCTCGTCATCGGGTTGTTCCTCACGCCCGGCGGCAAGGGTGGGACCGTGCAGGACCAGGTGCTTGGCGTAGTGCCGGAGGAGAGCGGGCCGGAGGTATACGTTCCGCAAGCCGCATTGGCGACCTCATTGCCGGATGACCTCTCGACCTTCCGCTATGAGGGCTCCCTGACCACACCGCCGTACGGCGAGCCGGTGTCCTGGCTGATCCTCAGGAGTCACCTGTCCATCCAGGCAGCGTCGCTGCACAACCTCCGGCTGCGCTTCCCGGCCGGAGACAGCCGGATGATGCAGCCGCTGAACGGCCGCACGGTCTGCTACCGCGATCAGAGCAGCTGAGCGGGCTGTTTGGCGGGACGAGGCACAATGGAGGGTCGGGTGGAGTGTTCCACCCGTTGCCGGTGACGGGAGAAGCTGTAGTGACTGACGGGCCGTTGATTGTTCAGTCCGACAAGACGTTGTTGCTGGAGACCGCCCATCCGGAGGCGACCGACTGCCGGAAGGCGATCGCACCCTTCGCAGAGCTGGAGCGCGCGCCGGAGCACGTGCACACCTACCGGCTGACGCCGCTGGGCCTGTGGAACGCCCGGGCGGCCGGACACGACGCCGAGCAGGTGATCGACGTACTGCTGCGCTACAGCCGGTACCCGGTCCCCCACTCGCTCCTGGTCGACATCGCGGAGACACTGGACAGGTACGGGCGGCTCCGGCTGGAGAAGCACCCGCAGCACGGGCTGGTCCTCGTCACGACGGACCGGCCGGTACTGGAGGAGGTGCTGCGCTCCGCCAAGATCAAGCCGATGATCGGCGAGCGCATCGACGACGACACGGTCGCGGTGCACCCGTCCGAGCGCGGGCACCTCAAGCAGACGCTGCTGAAGATCGGCTGGCCGGCCGAGGACCTCGCCGGGTACGTCGACGGCGAGGCGCACAAGATTGACCTGGTCAAAGACGGGTGGGACCTCCGTCCGTACCAGCAGCAGGCGACCGACGCGTTCTGGCACGGCGGCTCCGGGGTGGTCGTGCTGCCCTGTGGCGCCGGCAAGACGATCGTCGGCGCGGCCGCGATGGCGCAGGCGTCGGCGACCACGCTGATCCTGGTGACCAACACGGTCTCGGCGCGGCAGTGGAAGGACGAGCTGCTCAAGCGCACCACGCTGACCGAGGACGAGATCGGCGAGTACTCCGGTGCGCGCAAGGAGATCCGCCCGGTGACGATCGCGACGTACCAGGTGATGACGACCCGGCGAAAGGGCGTCTACACCCACCTGGAGCTGCTCGACGCCCGCGACTGGGGCCTGATCGTGTACGACGAGGTGCACCTGCTGCCCGCCCCGATCTTCCGGATGACCGCCGATCTGCAGACCCGCCGCCGGATCGGCCTGACCGCAACCCTGGTCCGCGAGGACGGCCGCGAAGGCGACGTCTTCTCCCTGATCGGCCCGAAGCGCTACGACGCCCCCTGGAAGGACATCGAAGCGCAGGGCTGGATCGCCCCCGCCGACTGTGTCGAAGTACGAGTAGACCTCGAGCAAACCGAACGCTTCGTCTACGCCACCGCCGAACCCGAAGACCGCTACCGCCTGGCCGCTTCAACCCCAGCCAAGTCCCGCCTGGTCCGCCGCATCGCCGACCACCACAAGGGCGAACCCATGCTGGTGATCGGCCAGTACATAGACCAGCTGGACGAACTGGGCGAACGCCTGGAATGCCCCGTGATCAAAGGCGAAACCACGGTCAAAGAACGTCAACGCCTCTTCCAGGCCTTCCGCACCGGCGAGATCGACCGCCTGGTAGTAAGCAAGGTAGCCAACTTCTCCATCGACCTCCCCGAAGCCTCGGTAGCCGTCCAGGTCTCCGGCACCTTCGGCTCCCGCCAGGAAGAAGCCCAGCGCCTGGGCCGAGTCCTCCGCCCCAAGGGCGACGGCCGTACAGCCCGCTTCTACTCCATAGTCGCCCGCGACACGGTAGACGCAGAATTCGCCGCCCACCGCCAACGCTTCCTGGCCGAACAGGGCTACGCCTACACCATCGTCGACGCCGAAAACCTCTTCGCCTGACCGCGGTGCTATCGAACGCGCTGACCGACCCGCCGCTGCCGGAACTACCACCCGCAGCGGCGGAGTTGTTGCTTGCCGACAACGCCCCACCAAGGCTGGCCGCCCACCTACGCCTGGTCCACGACGTCGCCATCCAGCTGAGCGACTGGCTGGCAACGGCGTACCCCGGCCTGTACTTCGACCGCGAGGCAGTCCTGTTCGGCGCGGCGACTCACGACATCGGCAAGATCGTCCACCCCGAGGAGCTGTCCGGCCCCGGCAAACTCCACGAGCCCGCCGGTGAACAGCTTCTGCTGCGCAGTGGAGTCGAGCCGAGGCTCGCCCGGTTCGCGGCGACCCACGGGAGCTGGACCGCCGCAGGCGTCGTACTGGAGGACCTGCTCGTCAGCCTCGCCGACAAGGTCTGGAAAGCGAAGCGAGTCGTCGACCTGGAGCAGTTGCTGGTCGAGCGACTGATGGCGGTGACCTGCGGAGAGAGCTGGCAGGCGTTCCTGGCGCTGGACGACTTCCTCACTCGGATCGCGGATGGCGCCGACGATCGACTCGCTTTCCAGAACGGTTACCCGATCAGGTCCTGATGGACTCGCGAAGTCTGGGGAGAACTTTCGCCGGGGGGTGGGGCGGTTTTTAGGCTCGTACGGGGGTAAAAGCCTCCCCAAGCCCTCTGCTCGGGGGTCAGCCTCGGAGGGTCATTCGCCGAGCCGGGTGTGGATGCCGGTGAAGTGGGACTTCATGGAGTGGGCGAAGAGGTCTGGGGTGCCGGATCTCAACGTGGTCAGGAGGTCTCGGTGCCAGCCGGCGGCGTCGGTGGGGGTGTAGCGGGGGCCGGGGAGGCGGGGGTCCACGTCGGCGAAGGTGCGCCAGAAGACGCTGAGGAAGTCGATGATCAGGGCGTTGCCGAGGGGTTTGTAGAGGGCTTCGTGAAAGGCCCAGTCTTCCTTCGGAAAGTATTCGCCGGCGGCTGCTTTGGACTCCATGGCGGAGACCAAGGCTTCCAGGTGAGAGGTGTCGGTGGTGGAGTAGTGGGCTACCACCTCGGCGGCCAGGCCGACCTCCAGGGCCTGGCGGACTTCCAGGACGTTGCGGACGTCTTGCAGGTCGCCGGTCATGGATTGGGACATGCGGAAGGCGAGGCCGTCCTCGAGGGACTGCAGGGTCACCTGGCCCACGTAGGTGCCGTGGCCGTGGCGGATCTCGATGATGCCTACTGCTTGCAGGGCTTTGATCGCCTCGCGGAGGGGGTGGCGGCCGACGCCTAGCTGCGCCATCAGTTCTTGCTCGTTGGGCAGCGGGTCACCCGCCTGGAGGCCGCGTTCGAGGATGAACGACTTCATCTGGTCGCGGATGAAGGACTGGTTCACGCAGTCACCGTAACCCGGCCCGTTCCAGCAGCCTGCCAACCGAGGTGATCTCATCCGGGTCGAGCGGGATCGACGGGTACGCCGTCAGCGGGCACGCGATCACCCCGAGCAGGAACAGCGCCGCCTTGAAAGCACCGAGCGCCGACGAGCTCAACCCCATCCGCCCCCGGTCCGCCACGTCGACGATCTCGAACAACCGGAAGAGCCGATCCTGCTCGCGCCGCGCGGCCGCAAGATCCCCCGCGGCCACCGCATCGAAGATCCGTACGTACCCAGCCGGATCCACATTCCCCAACCCCGGTACGACGCCGTCCACCCCGAACCCCAACGCCGAGTCCACGGTCAGCTCGGACCCGGTCATCACCACAAACTCATCAAGCCCGGCATCAGCCCGATCCAGCACCAACCGACGCAGACTCGTCTCCTGCCCACTCGAGTCCTTCACCCCGGCGAGCACCCCCTGCCGCCCGAGCTCGATCAGCAAGGCCGCAGGCAGCTTGGTCCCGGCCAGACGAGACGGAATGTCGTACGCATAAAGCGGCACCGCCCCAGCAATCGACGCCAGCCGGACGAAGTGCCGCTCGATCTCCGCCGGATGCGTCGCCGCGTAAAAGGGGGCCGTGGCAACAATCCCATCCACCCCCGCCTTCAGCGCCGCCGACACATGCGCCCCCGCCCGCGCCGTCGACGTGTCGATCGCGCCGGCAAGTACCGGTACCTGACCCGCCACCTCCGAGACGACGGTCTCCAGCACGGTCTGCCGCTGCTCGTCGGTCAGGAAGGTCCCCTCCCCCGACGTACCGAGGACGAAGACACCCCTCACGCCACCGTCGAGCTGATGTGCGACCAGCGAGGCGAGCGAGGCGGTATCGACGTCGTACGAAGAAGTCAGCGGCGTGACGAGTGGGGGTACGACCCCGGTGAGCTTCTGGGCGGTGGTGGTCACAAAGATCTCCAATCGAAGCTTGCGAACCGCACAGTGGCGAAGGACGACGTCTCCCCCGCCTCGTAAAGAATTCCGACCCGATCGCCAGGCAGCGCGACGAGATCGGAGTACCCGGACATCCCCTGGTGAACCACAACCCCCGGCCGCCAACTTGCGCCCGAGTCATCACTGACGAAGACGGTCAACTCGCGCCGCACGACCGGATCCACCGGCGTCGACATCAGCAACCGATCGCCGGCCCGCAGCACACTCCCCTGGATCCCCGGTGCCGTAACTCCAGCGATCCCGGCGTACGGCGCATCAAGCGTGAGCCCGCCGTCCGACGACCACGCGTGCACCCGGGCCGGCCCGGTCCCACGATGGTTACGAGCGTTGAAGTAGAGCCGTCCATCGCCCAGCTCCACCACGGCGGTCTCGTTCGCATTGATCTCATCACCGTCGTTGCGATCGACGAACCCGCAGGCCCACGAGAACCCACCGTCATCGCTGAAGATGCAATGCCCGCCATCAGGCCCGGTAGGCACCACCGAATGATTCGCCGGTACTACGATCCGCCCAGCCCACCGCCCGTTGCCCAAGGCAACTCCGTGGCACGGCCCGGTCGCATACCAGCCCCACTCCGCGGCCTTCACCGAAGCCGTGATCTCCACCGGCGAACTCCACGTCACCCCAAGATCCGCACTGCGCTGCACGAACACCCGACGCCCGTCCTCAGTATCCACACCCCGGGCCACCGAGCTCTCGACCGCGGCGGCCCCGTTCTGGCAAGTGACCAGCACGACGTCGCCGCTCATCGGGTCCACCACCGGCACCGGATTCCCGCAGGTCTTCCCCGCAGCCGCCGAAACCACCTGCACCGCCGACCACGTCCGACCCTCATCAACCGACCGACGTAGGACGACCTCGATCTCACCGGCATCCGCCGACGAATGCAGCCGCCCCTCACAAAACGCCAGCAACGCCCCACTAGCAGCGATTACCGCCGGGATCCGGTACGTGTGATACCGGCTCCCGCTCGGGTCGAAGACGATTTCGGGATCGCCGACTCTTGAAGACATAGGACGTACTATGTCACTGTGAGGCCGCAGCCACAATCGCTCCCCTGAAGTGAGGCCCCATGCAGCTCAGCAGAAGAACGTTCCTCGGTGGCGGCCTGGCCGCGGCGGCGGTCGCGGTCACCGGCACCCCGCTGATCAGCGGCTGCGCGGCCGACAAGAAGAACCAGGCGGCCGCCAACCTCGCCGTCAAACTCCCCACCTACACGCGCTTCACCGGTGTGAAGCCCGACCTGCCAGGCACCGACCTGGTGCTCGACGGCTTCCTCAGGTACCCGGCCAATCCCCTGAAGACGATCAACGACAGGCCGGGCGACGGGCAGCCGATCACCTTCATGACCAACATCCCCGGCGCCATCCCGCCTGCGATGGACAAGAACGCCTTCTGGCAGGCACTCAACGAGCGACTCGGCTCGGAGCTGCAGATCAGCATGGCGTCCAACGACGAGTACAAGGACAAGTTCGCCACCCGGATCGCCGGCGGCGACCTGCCTGATCTGCTCAACATCCCGATCGACACCGTGCAGATCCCCGGCCTGGTGAAGGCGAAGTGCATCGACCTCACCGAGCACCTGTCCGGCGACGCGATCTCGAAGTACCCGTTCCTGGCGAACATCCCGAGCGAGTACTGGAAGGGCTGCGTCTTCAACGGCGGCATCTACGGCGTACCGGTCCCGCGGGGGATGTCGCGGACCTCGCTACCGCTGTACCGCGCGGACCTGCTCGCCGCCAAGGGCATCAAGGACCCAGCACCGAAGAACTTCCAGGAGTTCTTCGACCTGGCCAAGGAGATGACGGCGGCCAAGCAGAACAAGTGGGCCTGGACCCGTGTGCCGCTGTCGACCGTCCGGCAGATGCTCGGGATACCCAACGTCTGGAAGGAAGACGGCGGCAAGTTCACCTCGATGTACGAGCACGAGGCGCAGGCCGAGGCGCTGGAGGCCGGCAGGAAGATGGTCGCCGCCGGGGTGATCAACCCGGACGCGTTCAACGACAAAGCGACCGCCCGCAAGCAGTGGTTCAACGGCGGGACGGCCGCGTTCGACTACGACAGCTTCGTCGCCTGGAACCAGTACTACGCCGACAACTCGGCCGGCGACGCGTTCTCGGTGAACATGCTCGACGTCCCCGGCTTCGACGGCGGCCTGGGCGCGCCCTGGATGGGATCGGCGCTGAACAACCTCACCGCGTTCAGCAAGAACAGCAAGCACTCGGTCGAGACGCTGCTCAAGGTGGCCAACTGGATGGCGGCGCCGTTCGGCACGGAGGAGTACCTGTTCCGCAAGTACGGCGTCGAAGGCCGCCACTACGCACTCACGGGCACTGATCCGGTACCGACCAAGATCGGCTCGGTCGAGACGGGGATCGGCCTGCAGTACATCAGCGACTCCACGCTCGCGCTCTACTGGGCGGGCAAGCCCGACGTGCCGCAGAAGCAGCACGCGATCCAGGCGAAGGTCGCGCCACGGCTCACCTACGACGCGTCGTACGGCCTGTACTCCGACACCCAGTCGAAGAAGCAGACGCAACTCGCGAAGATGCTGACCGACCTGGAGAACCAGATCGTCCAGGGCAAGAAACCGGTCACGGACTGGACCGCGGCGGTCAAGACCTGGAGGTCCTCCGGTGGCGACGCGATGCGGACCGAGCTCGAGCAGGCCTTCGCCGACGCGGCAGGGCGCTAGATGCTGAAGGCAACCAAATCTCCAGCCGCGCAGCAACTGTCGCTCGGCCGGCGGTTGCTGCGGGATCGGGTGCTGTTGCTGTTCGCCTTGCCCGGTACGGCGTTGATCGTTGCCTTCCACTACGTTCCGCTGCTCGGCAACGTGATCGCGTTCAAGGACTACCAGCCGTTCCTCGGCATCGGCGGCAGCGACTGGGCCGGCTGGCAGAACTTCTCGGTCATCTTCACCGGCGACCCGGCCTTCCTCGACGCGCTGAAGAACACTCTGATCCTGACCAGCCTGCAGTCGATCTTCGTGTTCCCCGCGCCGATCGCCCTGGCCCTGCTGCTCAACTCGCTGTTCTCCGAGCGGATCAAGCGGATCGCCCAGAGCATCCTGTACCTCCCCCACTTCATGTCCTGGGTGATCGTGGTCGCCCTGTTCCAGCAGATGCTCGGCGGCAGCGGCCTGCTGAACAACTACCTCAGATCCCACGACCTCGCCACGCTCGACATCATCGGCAACTCCGAGCTCTTCCACGTCCTGCTGACCTCGCAGATCATCTGGAAGGACACCGGCTGGGCGACGATCCTGTTCCTGGCCGCGCTCTCCCAGATCGACTCGCAGCTCTACGAGGCGGCGAGCGTCGACGGAGCCGGCCGGCTGAAGCAGCTCTGGCACGTCACCATGCCGGGCCTTCGCGGCATCATCATCCTGCTCTTCATCCTGCGCCTCGGCGACTCACTGACCGTCGGCTTCGAGCAGATCATCCTGCAGCAGGCCGCGGTCGGCCGCGACGTCAGCGAAGTACTCGACACCTACGTCTACAACAACGGCGTCATCGGCGGCGCCTGGGGCGTGGCCGCCGCGGTCGGCCTGGTGAAGGGCATCGTCGGCGTCGTCCTGGTCCTGGCAGCCAACAAGGTCGCGCACATCTTCGGAGAGCAAGGGGTGTACAGCAGATGAGCCGGCAGATCGTGAACGGCGTCGAGATGCCGTCGTGGCCGATGCGGGGGTTCAAGGGGCTGGTGTTGCTGGTGTTCTGCGCAGCGGTGATCGTGCCGTTCGTGGCGGTGATCTCGACCAGCATCGCGCCGAACAAGCAGGTCAACGAGTCGGGCGGGCTGGTGCTGTTCCCGCATTCGGTCGACTTCGGGGCGTACCGGTCGTTGTTCTCCGGTGGCGTGGTCACCCAGGCGCTGTTCGTGAGCATCTTCGTCACGGTCGTCGGTACTTTGCTCAGCCTCACGGTCTCCGCCCTGCTGGCGTACGCGCTGGCCCGGCCGGGATTCACCGCGGGACGCCCGATCCTGCTCGTCGTGCTGTTCAGCATGCTGTTCTCGCCTGGCATCATCCCGACGTACCTGGTGGTGAAGGGGGCCGGGCTGCTGGACAGCCTCTGGGCGCTGATCGTGCCGACGATGGTCAGCGCGTTCAACGTGGTCGTACTGCGTGCGTTCTTCGCCAACCTGCCGGGCGAGCTGACCGAGAGCGCCCGGATCGACGGGGCCGGCGAGCTGAAGACGTTCGGGTACATCGTGCTGCCACTGTCGAAGGCGGTGCTCTCGGTGATCGGCCTGTTCTACGCGGTGAGCTACTGGAACGCGTTCTTCTCCGCGCTGCTGTACCTGAACGACAGCAAGCTGTGGCCGTTGCAACTGGTACTACGCACGTACGTCATCAACGACACCCAGCTGGGCAGCGCCGAGCTGGGCACCGAGCGGCTGCCGCCCCAGGCGTCGATCCAGATGGCCATTCTGGTCGTCTCGATCGTGCCGATCCTGGTGGTCTATCCGTTCCTGCAGCGGCATTTCGCCAAGGGCGTACTGACCGGTGCGGTGAAGGGCTGAGCGGAAAAGGAATGGACCAGTCCCCTGCCGGGTTGCGTAATAGAAGGCAGACAACCAGGGATTGGGGGGTGACGGCGCGGTCACGAAGCGTGTCTCAGGGGTTGCCCAGGGCAACATCAGGGCTCTGCCTGGGCCATTCCGGAGGCTTTGACCGGTACCGTCGAGGGGTATGGGGACACACGCACTGGAGCAGGTGGAGCTGGCTGGTGAGCGGGGGCGCGCCCCATCGGGGGCTGCGCCGGTGGTGTGGCGGGTGGTGCGGGAAGCAGTCCTGCTGGCCACCATGTTCGGGATCTACACGGCCGGCCGGCAGTTCGCCGGCAAGCACACCGGGTCGGCCCGCGGCCACGCCCGCGACGTACTGGCGTGGCAGAACTGGCTGCATCTGCCCAATGAGGCATCGCTGCAGCACGCGGCCCTCCAAGTCCCTCATCTGGTCGAGGGAGCAAACCTGTACTACGCCTCAGTACACGCGCCGCTGACCGGCGCGGTGCTGATCTGGCTGAGCATCTGGCGCCCCAAGGCCTACTCCAACGTGCGCTGGACGATCGTCGCGCTGACCGGACTGGCCCTGGTCGGCCACATCCTGTTCCCGCTCGCGCCGCCGCGGATGATGCCGGGATTCGTCGACACCGGCCTGCTGTACGGGCAGTCGGTGTACGGTCCCGACGCCTCCGGCGGGGTGGCTAACCAGTTCGCCGCGATGCCGAGCCTGCACGTCGGCTGGGCGGCCCTGATCGCGCTGTCGATGATCCTGATCACCAAGACCAAGTGGCGCTGGCTCTGGCTGCTGCACCCGATCATCACCTTCGCCGTAGTGGTCATGACAGCGAACCACTACTGGCTCGACGGCATCGTCGCGCTGATCCTGCTGGCCGTCACGCTGCCGCTGCTGCTCCGGCCGGGCTTGCACGCCGACAGGCCGGGCGCGGATAAATCAGTCGCTCCGGAGCTGGCACTCAAGTAACGTGACGGGGCTTCCCTGCCCTCGACCGCACTTGCGGAGGTTCTGTCGTGCCCCCAGACGATCCCATCCTCCACGCCGAGAAGACCTATCTCAGTACGTCGCGCGCCGCCCTGGCCGTGATGCGCGAGAAGACCGGATCGCTGGAGATCGCCAGCGCCGACCCGGTCAACACCGAGTTCCTCAAGGCCGCGATCTGGCGGCGGATGAAGGAGCTCGAGGACGACCCCGACGTCCCGCTGTTCTTCGGCCGGCTGGACTACCTCGAACCGGCCGAGGAGACCTTCCACATCGGCCGCCGGCACGTGAACGACGAGGCCGGCGAGCCGCTCGTGGTGGACTGGCGGGCCGACATCTCGGTGCCGTTCTACCGGGCCAGCAAGACCGAGCCGATGGGCGTCGGGATCCGCCGCCGGTTCGGATTCACGCACGGCGAGATGACCGCCTTCGAGGACGAGGACCTGACCAGCGCGGCCGTCCCCGAGCAGCACAGCGACATCCTGGACGCCGAGATCGAGCGGCCTCGTTCGGGCCCGATGCGCGACATCGTTGCCACCATCCAGCCCGAGCAGGACGTGATCGTCCGCGCCGGCGTCGAGGAGACCATCTGCGTCCAGGGCGCGCCTGGCACCGGGAAGACGGCCGTGGGGCTGCACCGGGCGGCGTACCTGCTCTATGCGTACCGGGACCAGCTCAGCCGGGCGGGCGTCCTGGTGGTCGGCCCCAACGCGAGCTTCCTGCGGTACATCGGTGACGTGCTCCCGGCGCTGGGCGAGATCGAGGCGAAGCAGACAACGGTCGAGGAGATGGTCGCCCGGGTCAAGGTCGCCGGGCCGGGTCCGGCCGCGCTGGACGTGCTCAAGGGGGATGCGCGGCTGGCCGAAGTACTGCATCGGGCGGTCTGGTCGCAGGTCCAGCTGCCCAAGGAACCCCTAGTAGTCCCTAGGGGATCCCACCGATGGCGCGTAGCGGCGTACCAGGCTGAGGAGCTGGTCAACGAGCTGCGGACCCGCGGAGTCCGGTACGGCGCCGGCCGGGCCATGCTGCCGCAGCGGCTCGCGCACGCCGTCCTACTGCGGATGGAAGCGGCCGGTGACTCCCCTGACGACCTCGTGCAGGACTCAGTGGCCCGTAGCCGTCCAGTGAAGCAGTACGCCGATGCGCTGTGGCCCGCGATAGACCCGGCCAAGCTGCTGTTCCAGCTGTTCACCGACGCCGAGCTACTGGCCGAGCACGCGGCGGGCATTCTCACCGAGGACGAGCAGGCACTCCTGCTCTGGGAGAAGGCTCCCCGGTCCGCCGGAGCCGCCAAGTGGTCGGTCGCCGACGCCACGCTCATCGACGAGATCGCTGACCTGGTCGATCGGACCCCCAGTCTGGGGCACGTAGTACTGGACGAGGCGCAGGACCTGTCCGCGATGCAGCTCCGGGCAGTGGGACGCAGGTGCTCGACCGGCTCGATGACCGTGCTCGGTGACATCGCCCAGGGCACGACCCCGTGGGCGACACCCTCCTGGGACGAGGCCCTCAGACACTTGGGTAAGAGCGGCGCCCACACCGAGGAGCTGACCGCAGGCTTCCGCGTACCCGGCCAGGTGATCGAGTACGCCGCCCGCCTCCTCCCGCAGATCGCACCCCACCTGACCCCGCCCACCGCGGTACGACGGTCCCGCGGTGAGCTGGACATCACGCTGGTCGCCGACAGCATGTCCGCCGCCGTCGACACGGTCAGCCGGGTGATGGACCGGCCCGGTTCGATCGGGCTGATCGTTCCTGACGCCCTGGTCCCGGCCGCTCGGAAGGCTTTGGAGGGCAAGGGACTGAGTTACGCGGTACTGGGCGATGTGGACGACGTCGAGGCCCACGTGGACGTGGTACCGGCCGGGCTGGCCAAGGGTCTCGAGTTCGACCACGTGGTGCTGGTGGAGCCGGCTGGCATCGTCGCGGGCGAGGCGGACGAGCGGACCGGACTGCGCCGCCTCTACGTCTGCCTGACGCGTGCGGTCACCTCGCTCGCCGTACTGCACAGCGAGGACCTGCCCGAGGTGTTGAAGGGCTGATCGTAGGCTGGGGTGCGTGACTACTGACCTGGACGAGGCTGCTGTCGACTTCGGGCGGGTGCGGCCCCGACTGTTCGGGATCGCCTACCGGATGCTCGGGAGCGTGCAGGAGGCCGAAGACCTGGTCCAGGACGTGTGGGTGAAGTGGCAGGCCTACGACCGCAGTACGGTCCGGGAGCCGGCCGCGTTCCTGGCCACCACGACGACCCGGCTGGCGATCAACGCCAGCCAGACGGCCCGGGCCCGGCGGGAGACGTACGTCGGGCCGTGGCTGCCGGAGCCGGTCGACACCAGCGCCGACCCGACGCTGGGCGCCGAGCGCGGTGAGGCGCTCGAGCTGGCCATGCTGGTGCTGCTGGAGAAGCTGTCGCCGACGCAGCGGGCGGCGTACATCCTGCGCGAGGCGTTCGACTATCCGTACGACCAGATCGCCGAGATCGTCCAGTTGTCCGAGGCGAACGTTCGTCAGCTGGTCAGCCGGTCGCGCAAGCGGCTGGCCGAGGAGCGCCGCGAGCCGGTCGACAAGGACGAGCAGCGCAAGTTGCTGGCGGCCTTCATGGCCGCCGCCCAGGAAGGCGACCTCGCGACCCTGGTCGAGTTGCTCGCCGCCGACGCCGTGAGCTACTCCGACGGCGGCGGCATCGTCCGTGCTACCAGGGTCGAGCTGGTCGGCGCCGACGTGATCGCCAAGGTCACCGCCGCCTTCGCGGGCACCTTCTGGACCGGCTCCGACCTCACCTTCGCCGAGACCAACGGCGGCTGGTCCGCCGTGGCCTCCCGCGACGGTGAGGTCTTCGTGGTGATCACCGTCAGCGCCTCGTCCGACGGGATCGACCAGGTCCAGTGGATGCTGAACCCCGAGAAGCTGGCCCACCTGTCCTTCAGCTAGGCCGCTTCGGGGGCGTACTCGGCTTCCTCGTCCAGGTGCTCGACCTGCTGTAGCGCAGGGTCGCGGCGGAGCGTCACCAGGAGGCCGAGAACGGCCACGCCGAGTACTGCGGCGATGGGCGGCAGCATCTGTACCCCTACCAAGTGGATGACCACACCGCCGACCGCTGCTGCCAGACCCGCGCCCAGGTAGATGGCGGACGCATTCATCGCCAGCAGCAGGCCACCGCCTTCACCCATCTCCAGGAGCAGGTTCTGGATCGGCGGGTTGAACGCCCAGGTGAAGAGGCTCCACACGAAGAGCGCGACGGCTGCGCCGGCCACGGTGGTGGCGGTCAGCGTCAGAGTGGCGATGACGACGGTGAAGCCGGTGAGGGTGACAGTGAGAGTCCGCAGGCTGCCGAAGCGGTCAGTGGCGCGACCACCGACCAGGTTGCCGAGCACCGCGCCTACGCCGTACACGAGGAGCAGGATGCTGACTGTGCCGCCCTTGAGGTGGGCAGTCTCGGCCAGCAGCGGCACTACGTAGATGAAGACGCTCATGGTCGCCAGTACTGCGAGCACGGTCATCGCGAGGACGGTCTGCACGCGGCGATCCGTCAGCCCGGCGAAGCGCTCACGCAGGCTCACGGCCTCGGGCGCCTCGACTGTCGGCAGCGCGGACCGGACGGCCAGCGTGACCACGAGGCAGACGGCGGCGATCAGCGCGAACACCCCGCGGTAGCCGAGGCTGTCACCGAGCAGACTGCCCGCCGGTACGCCGAGAACGAGCGCGAAGGTCAATCCGCCGAACACGACGGCCACGGCTCGACCCCGCTCCTCCGGCGGAAGGAACTTGGTCGCGAACAGGGTGGCCGCGGGCGTGTAGGCAGCAGCGCCGAAAGCGGCCACGATCCGGCCGACGATCAGGATCGGGTAGTTCGTCGCGATCGCCGCGATCCCGTTGCCGAGCGCGGCCAGCAGCAGCGCGGCGATCAGCAGCGTGCGGCGCTCCCAGCGACCGGTCAGGGTCGACAGCAGCGGCGCGCCGACGGCGTACGAGAGGGCGAAGGCGGTGGCCAGCTGGCCCGCGGCGGTCAGCGAGACGTGCAGCTCGGAGCTGACCGCGGGCAGCACCCCGGACACGACGTACGCGCTGGTGCCGACGGCGAAGGCGCCGGCGGCCAGCAGGTAGATCCGTGCGGACATGAAACAACCTTCCAGAAGACTCAGGGTTCGGCTCAGGCACTTGTTCGATGATGATCGTACTACGATTGTCGTCGAACTTCGACCAACGTCGTACTATGGACCCATGAGCACCTCGAAAGCCCTGCCGCAGCCCGACCGCGAGGAGATCCGCGTCGAGGCCGTCCTGCAGGCACTGGGCGAGCCCGTCCGGTTGCAGATCGTCCGGGCCCTGGCGGACGTCCCCGAAGGCATCGCCTGCGGCGAGATCGAGCTGCCCGTGACGGCGTCGACCCGGGCTCATCACCTGCGCACCCTGCGCGAGGCCGGCGTGCTGTCCACCCACACCGAGGGCACTCGCCGGATCAGCAAGCTGCGCCGCGAAGACCTGGAGGAGCTCTACCCCGGCCTGCTCTCCGGAGTCCTCGCCGCACGCCGCTGATCCGCAACCGCAAGGCAGAGGTGCGGCGATCGAGCGGTCACCGTTGCGATCGGGCTGGCAGACTGTGGCGGTGGTGGTCCTGCGTGAACGGTGGAACGAGCTGCTGCCCGGCTCTGCGCCGCTGGCGGACGACCTCGTCGCGCGCTACGTCGAGCGGACCCGTCGCGCGTATCGCGACCAGTACCTCGAAGCGGTCCTCGACACTCTCGATTCCCTGATCCAGCTCAGTACCGACCCGACCTCGGTGCGGCTCGCGGCCTGGTTCCATCGGGCCGTGCACCAGCCCGGTGGCGGGTCCGCCGAGGACGCCGAGTCGTCGGCCCGGCTGGTCGAGCAGACGCTTCCGGCGTACGGGGTGGATCCGATCCGCATCGCCGAGGTAGCCCGGCTCGTCCGGCTCACCGGTGACCTGGCGACTCCACCCACCGACTCCTATGCACCGCCGCGGCGAGATGCGAACGGCGACGTCCTGCTGGATGCGGTCAACGGCATCATGGCGACGGCTCCGGCCCGCTATGCCGCCCATGTATCCGAGGTACGCCGGGACGCGGGTGACCGCACTGCCGCCATCGGACGCCGGTACGACGAAGTGCGCGTCCTGCTCGACGGGCATCTCTACCGGACTCAACTAGCGCGGCAGCGGATGGGCGCACCCGCTCGCGCCAACCTGGAGGCCGAGCTCACCGGGCTCGACAGTGAGCTGCCAGCGCCTTGGCGTGGTTGGCAGCAGGCTGCTCTGGCTGCCACTGCGACCTTTTCCGCGATAGCGGCGACAGTGACCTCGATAGCCGCCGCTGGAGCTCCCTGGCAGGTGCCGGCCGTA
The DNA here is from genome assembly GCF_039537185.1 of Kribbella ginsengisoli. NCBI lineage: Bacteria > Bacillati > Actinomycetota > Actinomycetes > Propionibacteriales > Kribbellaceae > Kribbella > Kribbella ginsengisoli. The sequence goes on from NZ_BAABAA010000002.1 coordinate 616,515, forward strand.
GAGCCCGAGGCTGGTTGGCCACCGGTCGCTCTGGCCGTCTTCGCACTCTTCTGCGCGCCACTGCTCTTCCGGACGTCCCGCAGCGCGAGTCAACGCGCAAGGCTGATCGCTGGCACGGTGGTGGCCGTTGCAGTCACCGCAGTGTTGATTGCCTGGGCGAAAGTCCCAGCGACCAACCCTGCCGTTGGTATCGGCCTCCGCGTCCCACTGGTCATCTCCGCCCTCCTACTACTGCTCGTAGCCGGTACTGCGGCCTTGGTCGCCTCGCTGCTACGGACCAGGAACGCACGATTTCTGCCGACCCGGAATCTCGGCCAGCAGCTCTCATGGCTCGCGGTGCCGGGGGTGATCGCACTGCTGCTCCTCCTGGTCGTGCAACCGCTCGCCAGGGGGTACGTGCTGGGCTCCAACGAGCGGTCGGAAGGTCCACGCAGGCCGGCCGGGCAGATGCCTGCGTCGCTGCTCGACGGTGGTGTCACCTGGGTCAGCCGGGCTTTGACCAGCGCCGGCGCCGAGGAGGCTGTCGGGACGAAGTACGGGATCGCTGTACCGCGGCAGAGCGGTGTGGTGGAGATGCTGGACGCGGCCACCGGGGAGCTGCGGTGGCGCTACAGCCGGTCCGACTCGGACGAGAAGCCGGACATCGTCGCTACCGGCAACGGCGAGTACGTGCTGGCGTCATTTCCCGACATCGGATATCTCCTGCTCGACGCGAACACTGGCAAGCGCGAGGCGGCCTGGCCCGGCAGCACCCGGGACCACAGCATCCAGCAGGCCGACCCGCTGCTGACCGGCCAGCGGTTTTCACGTGGATCCGACAAGCTCTACGGAGTTGATCCGGACGGCGACAACCGGTGGACCTTCGAGCCGGGCCGCTGCACCGACATCGGGGCGGTGGCGACCTCGCAGACCGTGGTGGCGTTCCTCGGGCACAGTTGCGGCAGCGAGCCCGATGAAGTGGCCGGGCTCGACCTGAAGAGCGGCAAGAAGCTGTGGAGCAAGTCGCCGACCGACATGTACCGGCGGCCGGTCGTGGTCGGCGGGCTGGTCGTGGTGGCCGAGCCGGGCGGCGATTCCGACGTACCGGTCGCGCTGGTGGCGATCGAGCCGCGTACCGGCGAGACGAAGTGGCGGTGGCCGGTACCGGCGAACTGGTCCTGCCGGACGCTGCTGAAGGCGGCCGGGCGGCTGCTGATCGTCGTGGACTGCCCGGGGCCGGAGAGTCAGCAGAACACCAAGACGGTGGTCACCGCCATCGACACGCAGACCGGTCAGACCGCCTGGCAGACCACCGCGCCGGTCGACCCTCGCACTCGGGTCGCAGTAACTGCCGATGGCCGGGTCGTGTCGCTGGGTGGTAGTAGCTCGGGCGGCTGTGCGGCCAACATCATCGACAGCACCGGCTTCCGCCGGGTAGCGCTCCCCACTGGCATCTCCTGCAGCCGCGACCCGGTAGCCATCGGCAACCTGGTCCTGACCTCAGGCCCGGCCGGCGTCATCGCCCTGCACTGACGTCTCGCGCCCTCACCGCCCTGCGGCTAGTTGAGCCTCTGCCGACGCCAGGAGTTCTACGACGTTGGTGCCGAAGGTGATGTCGACAGGGTGCGTGTCCCCGGACTCAGCGGCTGCGACCAACTCGGTAGCGGCTAGGGCGAAGGCTTCGACGGCCGTGGTCTCGGGGGCGGGCAGGATCGCAGTACCGGTCTCTCCCCAGACGGCGGTCTCGAAGCTGATGCCCTCGGGCGGCGCCGACAGGGTCATGCTCGCGGTACTGGTCGCACCGGACTCGTGGGTGAGGACGAGGTGCACGAGGTCGCCCTGACCGCCTACTGCGCGCAGCTCGCCGATCGGGCCGAGCAGACCGATCAGGTTGGACAGCGCGTGTGGCCCGACGTCCCAGAGCGCACCCCGCTGCTCCGGCCTCCAGGCCGATCCGCCGAAGGGGTTGCCGGGTGCATCGAGCGAAGCGAGCATCCGGGACCAGCCACCTCTCCAGCCGCCGGTCTTCTGGGTCTGATCGAAGAACACCCGTGTTTCCGGCTGGAAACGGCCCGTGAAGAAGACCACTGAGGCGATCCCCTCGTCGTTCACCTCGTCGGCCAGCGCCCGGGCATCGTCCAGCGAATCGGCCACCGGCTTGTCGAGCAGCAGGTGCTTGCCGACCGCCGCGGCCTCGAGCGCCATCGACGCCTGCACGTTCGGAGGTACCGCGAAAGCCAGCGCATCGACGTCTGCGAGTAACTCTGCGTAATCGGTATAGGCCGCGGCCTCTAGATCTGCAGCCAATGCAGTCGCTTTGTCCTCATTGCGGCCCCAAACACCCACCAATTCAACGTCTTCGGCGGCCTTCAGGCCCGGCCCTTGGGTCAAATGAGCCCAAGGCCCGGTTCCGACCAATCCGAAGCGCATGGTGTCCACTGTTTCAGCCTTCCCCACCCCGCCGGCCCCGAACAGGTGACGAGCCGATATCGCTTTGGCCACGACCCTAACCGGGAACGCCGGATCGGTCGGAGGAGGCCGTCACAGGGTGCGAGACTCACCGCCATGGACCTGCGCGACCAGTGGAATCGCCTGCTGCCGCACGCGCAGCCGTTGGGCGATGATCTGCTGGCTCGTTACGCAGAGCAACATCGTCATTATCACGATCAGCGGCACCTGACCGAGATGCTCGAGACCATCGACGAGCTCGCCGCGGTGGCCAAGGACGTCGAGGCGGTCCGGCTGGCGGCCTGGTTCCACGACGCGATCTACGACCCGCAGGCCGACCCGGGTGAGAACGAAGAGGTCTCCGCCCAGCTCGCCGAGCTCGAACTGTCGGCGTACGGCGTCGAGGCCGCCAAGGTGGCCGAGATCGGCCGGCTGATCCGGCTGACCGCCAAGCACGACTGCGAGCCCGGCGACGCGAACGGCGCGGTCCTGTGCGACGCGGACCTGCGGGTGCTGAGCATGTCCGCGGAACGGTACGACGAATACGCGGTCGGCATCCGCGCGGAGTACGCGCACGTCGCGGACCGCGACTTCGCCAGGGGCCGGACGAAGTTCCTGCAGGGCCTGTCCGAGACCTCCCTGTACGCGACCGACCACGGCCGCGAGCACTGGGAGCACGCGGCCCGGGAGAACCTCAAGCGCGAGTTGAAGCAGTGGGGCCCTAAGGCGGCCCGGCCGATCGCCGGGCTGATCCCGATGATCTACCTGGGCGCAGCGCTCGGCGTGATCATCGCAGCCTCTGTACTACTCGGCCGCGGACTCGGAGCGGCCGCACGCTGGCCTGCCGGGCCCGGCGACATCAATGGCTTCCCGGTCTGGGCACCGATCGCCGGTACGGCGGTCGCGGCCGGACTGGCGTGTGCATGGTTTCGCCGGGCGCAGCCTCGACTGGTGACGATCCCCGCGCTGGTGTTCGCCGTGGTCGGGGTGATCTCCATCGGGATCTGCTGGTGGCAGTGGCCCTCGGCCAAGCCCGGTGCGGCCATGAGTGAGCGCTGGCCGTACCTCATCCTCGCGTCCTTCGCTCTACTGGTCGCCGGTGCGCTGCTCGGGCTGGCGCGGCGGCTACGGCTCGCACCGCCGTACGCGCTGACTCCTCCCTGGGCGCTGAGTCTCGGCGTGACCGTGGTGTGCGCATCACTGCTCGCCTGGATCGTGGTGTCGGCGGGTGAGCCGTTCGTACAGGCCAGGCTGGAGACGGCCAACACGGTGAGCACGACTACGGACGAGGCACCCGGGACACTGCCGGTGCAGCTCGACGGTGGCGTCGCCTGGAGCCGGGAGGTGCCAGCGACGGGCGCTATCGCCGGTACTGCAGGTGGCGTGGCCGAGCTGCGGTCGGACGGTGTGGTGATGTCCGACGCGACCACTGGCCAGACCCGGTGGCGGTACACACGAGCAGACGTCGACGATGCCGCGTCCAACGGCTCCGACGGACTACTGGTCTCCAGCGACGGCCGGACGATCGCAGCGCATCTGCCGTACGACAACGGGAACGCTCCTCGCGGGATCGAGCTGCCGACGTACGCAGTACTGGACGCTGTGAGCGGCCGGGTGCTCACTGAGGTTCACACGGACGGTACTGCGCTGGCGGTCGACGCCAACCAGCTGCTGGTGGCCGAAGGTACAGAGGTCGTGGCGCACGGGGTGAGCAGCCCGACGCACTGGAGGGCGCGGCTGAAGTGCACTGTCACCCAGGGCGTGCTGCTGGCCGACCAGGCCGTCGTGGTGGACGCATGCGGCGGCAACGGCGCGGTAGTGCGCGGGCTGGACCTCGTTGACGGGGATCAGCGCTGGGAGGTCAACCTGGGCATCCAGTTCGAGCTCAGCGCCGAGCTGGACCCGTCGACGTGGATCGGCGAGCTGGTCGCAGTACCGGACACCCGTGAGGTCTCCGGGCTCGTCTGGACCGGCGCGGCTGGCGGCACCCTGTACCAGTGGTCAGTGGACGTCGGCTCGGGCCGCATCCTCTGGACCGACCCAGTGCCCGGTACGCCGAGGCCGCGGCTCGGGCGAGCATCCTGCGACGCCCAGCTCGCCGCGACGCACAACTCGATCGTGCTGGTCACCTGCCGGACTAGCACCGAGGAGGGCGAGGACCAGACGTACGACGTGTCCGCTCTCAACCCGTCGGACGGCACACCACAGTGGCACCACCTGCTGCAGGTGCCGCCGAAGCTGCAACACCCCGAGTTCCCCCGTGACGGCTTCGGCCTGCTCCCGGACGGCCGGGTGGTCACCCTGATGCCACAAGCGGACGGCAGCTGCTCCCCCCTCATGGTCGGCACCACCGGCGTCCAGCCACGCCCCCTGGTCCCCGGCCCGACCGCAGCCTCGGTAGCCGACACCAAGAACGTCACCTGCAACCAGCCGGCCGTCACAGTCGCCACTGGCCGGCCCATCTTCACAGACGGCACCCGCCTCTTCGCCCTCAATTGATCGATTGAATAGTGTCGAGGGCATGCGACGAGCCCTTCTAGCCGCCCTCTCCGCCGCGGTGCTGATCAGCGCCGCCTGCTCCTCGGAACCCGAAGCAACAGCTGCACCCGCGTCGACACCTGCCCCCTCGACGCCGGCGCCCGTGGCCGCCGCCAAGCCCACGCCGGGTGCCGAGCAGTTCCGCAAGCTGGAGGCGCAGTACGCGGCTCGGCTCGGTGTGTTCGCCTTGGACACCGGCTCGGGCCGGACGGTCGGCTACCGCGCCGGTGAGCGCTTCGCGCACGCATCGACCTTCAAGGCGCTCGCCGTCGGCATCCTGCTGCAGCACGCCGACCTCTCCAAGCTCATCCGCTACACGGAAGCAGACCTGGTCACCTACTCCCCGATCACCGAGCAGCACGTCGGCACCGGCATGACGCTCAGCGCGATCTGCGACGCGGCATTGCGTTACAGCGACAACACCGCCGCCAACCTGATCCTGCGCGAACTCGGCGGCCCCGCCGGACTGCAGCGCGAACTCCGGCGGATCGGTGATCACGTCACCCGCACCGACCGCACCGAACCCACCCTGAACGAGGCGATCCCCGGCGACCCGCGGGACACCAGTACGCCGCGCTCGATCGCCACCAGCCTGCGCAAACTCACCCTTCAGAACGGCGTCCTGCCGAAGCCCAAGCGCGATCTGCTGATCAACTGGATGGTCACGAACACGACCGGCGCCAAACTGATCCGGGCCGGCGTCCCCGCCACCTGGAAGGTCGGCGACAAGACCGGCTCAGCCAACTACGGCGGCCGCAACGACATAGCCATCGCCTGGCCTCCCGGCCGCGCCCCGATCGTCATCTCCATCCTGTCGACCCGCGGCGTCAAAGACGCCCAGTACAACGACCAACTGGTCGCCGACGCCGCCAAGCTGGTCAGTACCGCCTTAAGCTGACCGCGTGGAGCTCACCGCGTCTGCCCTCGCCAACACATTGCGGGCGCAGGCGCGGCCCGGCGAGGTCGTACACAAGCACTACCCAGGTACCGGCGAAGTGCTGGGGGTGCCGATGCGGAACACCTTCGACACCACCAAAACCTTCACCACCCTGCCGCTGCCCGAGGTAGCGAAGCTGATGGACGAGCCGGCGTACGAGCTGCGCCTGGCCGCCTTCTGCGTCCTAGACTTCAAAGCCCGCTCCAAAAAGACCACCGCCGCAGACCGGCAGGCGGCCTACGACCTGTACCTCGCCCGACACAACGCCATCGACAGCTGGGACATGGTCGACCGAGCGGCACCCCACGTGATCGGCCTTCACCTGCTGACCCGCGACAGAACACCGCTGTTCGACCTGGCCCGAACCGCTGACCCACTACGCCGCCGGACAGCGATCACAGCCCCCTTGTACTTCGCCCGCTACGGCACCCCCGCCGACCTGACCGACCTCTACGCCCTCGCCGAACTACTCCTCGACGACAAGAACCCAGTCGTCTCCAAGCCCGTAGGCATCGCCCTGAAATACGCCGGCATCCTGGACGAACCGTCCTTGCGAACCTTCCTCCGAACCCACGAACCGGCCATGCAAAAAGCCACCCTCCGGTACGCCCGGGAGAAGCTGGCCTAGCGGGAATATCCGTTGCCGACGGCAGCGTTGACACCTACCGTGATGAGCATGTTCCGCGTGGATTCTGTTGCGTACCTGTCAGGCCTGGGCCTGTCAGGCGCTGCTGCGTGGGCGTCAGTCGATTCAGTCGATTTCACCGGCGCGCGAAGCCGACCCTCCTCCTGCTGACACGCAGGACCCGCGGAGGAGGGTGGCTGGCAACCGGCCCCCTCCGACCGCTGAAACACCAGCTGGTACGGACGGGTGCCCTGGGTCCTGGCTCAGTCGAATCTTCTGACCAGCAAGGGGAAACACACATCATGGCCAAGAGCCAGTTCGTGCGGACCAAGCCGCACCTCAACATCGGCACCATGGGGCACGTCGACCATGGCAAGACCACGCTGACCGCCGCGATCACCAAGGTGCTCGCCGAGCGCTACCCGAGCCTCAACTCGTTCGTCGCGTTCGACGGGATCGACCGGGCGCCCGAGGAGGTCCAGCGCGGGATCACGATCAACATCTCGCACGTCGAGTACGAGACCGCCAACCGGCACTACGCGCACGTCGACATGCCCGGGCACGCCGACTACGTGAAGAACATGATCACCGGCGCCGCCCAGGTGGACGCCGCGATCCTGGTCGTGTCGGCCCAGGATGGCGCCATGCCGCAGACCCGTGAGCACGTACTGCTCGCGCAACGCGTCGGGGTTCCGTACCTGGTCGTCGCGCTGAACAAGGCCGACGCCGTCGACGACCCCGAGCTGCTCGACCTGGTCGAGCTGGAGGTCCGCGAACTCCTGTCGGAGTACGGCTTCCCGGGCGACGAGGTACCGGTCGTGCGCGTCTCCGGCCTGCGTGCGCTCGAGGGTGACCCCGAGTGGATGAAGGCGGTCGGCGACCTGCTCGACGCGGTCGACGAGTACGTACCGGTCCCCGACCGTGAGCTGGGCGAGCCGTTCCTGATGCCGATCGAGAACGTGCTCACCATCAGCGGTCGTGGCACCGTTGTCACCGGCGCGGTCGAGCAGGGTTCGCTCAAGCTCGGCGACGCCGTGGAGGTGGTGGGTCTCGGCCCGACGATCACCAGTACGGCGATCGGGCTGGAGACGTTCGGCAAGTCGCTGGAGTCCGCGGAGGCGGGCGACAACGCGGCCGTACTGCTGCGTGGCATCAAGCGCGACGAGGTCCGTCGTGGTCAGGTACTGGTACTGCCGGGCACTGTCCAGCCGCACCGCAAGTTCCGGGCGCAACTGCACGCGCTGTCGACCGCCGAGGGTGGTCGGCACACGCCGTTCGCCTCGGACTACCGGCCGCAGTTCTACTTCCGGACCACGGACGTGTCGGGTGGTATCGACCTGGGTGAGATCGCCCTCGTCATGCCGGGCGACACGATCGAGCTCGGCGTGGAGCTGGAGAAGCCGATCGCGATGACGGTAGGCCTCGGCTTCGCCGTCCGCGAAGGCGGCCACACCGTCGCCGCCGGCACGGTGACCGAACTGATGGATTGAAGAGAAGGTGCCCCGGGCTAGTTGCCCGGGGCACCTTTCTTATGCCGCGAACCTATCGATCAACCCAGCCATCGGTACGCCGGTAAGCGGTCGCTGCAGCCCATCCAGGTACTCCGCGATCGCCGGCAACGCATCGGTATCGTTCACCAGCATCGCAGCCGCCCACTCGTCCCCGGGCGACAACAGCATCGCCGCCCGATACCCCGGCAGTCGCCCGTTGAGGTACAACATCCCCGCCGGACCCACCGCCCACGCCAGCCCGTAGGCCAACGGCGTCCACACCCGCGGAGTGGAGATCTCGCCCAGCAACCCCTTGTCCCGCAGCAGAAACTCGCAGAAGCTCAGCAGGTCCGGCACCGTCGACCAGAGCCCACCGCTGGGCCGCCGAGCCCGAGGATAAGCCGCTCCCGCGCTCGACTCCGGCGCGGTGAAGCCGGTGGCCATGAGGCCAGCTGCTGAGGTCAGCTTGGCGAGGCCCTCCTCGAAGGTTTCTCCGGTCAGGCGAGTCAGTAGGGCCCCGGCGAGGAAGTAGTTGCCGTTGTAGTAGGACCAGCGGTCTCCCGGCGGATACTCCTGGCCGCCGGCGATCACCAGCTTCGCGGCCTCCAGGAAGACCTCGTCGCCCTCTCCCAGCGCCGCCACGGTCGCGGCAGCCACGGTCTGCTTGAGGCCGGTCGACTGCGCCAGCACCTGCTCCACGGTCAAAGCCGTGTCGAGCTCCGGCAGGATGTCAGCCACCGGCGCCTGCAGCGCAAACCCCTTGTCCTGCAGGGCTCTCACCGTCGCCGCCGCCGTGAACGTCTTACTCAGCGAGGCGATCCGGAACGGTGCATCGACCGCGACCCCGGTCGCCGCCATCGAGCGCTTCCCATGCTGCGACACCCCGACCACCGCGCCGAGACCGGCGAAGGCCGCCAGGTCCAGCTCAGCGTCCACGCCGGGCTCCCTTGCGATGCCGCAGCCCCGACGCGAGCAGCCGTTCGACGATCACCCGGCTCGACACCGGTACGGCGCCGGCCGCCACCAACGCGTCGTACCGATCGGACGGTACGTCGTAGTGATCACGGTCGAAGCCACGGGCAGGAATCCCGGCCTTCCGCGCGAACTCGTGCAGTTCCTCGTACGACGAGTCGCTGACCAGATGCGACCACAACCGATTGTGGGCCGTCCAGGCCGGCGGATCGATATAGATCATGCTTTCTCGTCCTGCGCATCCAGCAGATTCCGCCACGCCCGGACGAAGCGCGAGTTCACGTACGCCTTCGTCCACGATCCGTCCTGCCGCACCGACGAGCCGACATGGAATCGCCGCACCCCGGCGCCGTACAGCCACGGCACATGCTCCGGTTGTAGCGACCCGCCCGCCATCATCACCTTCGCCACCTGCTCGTCGCCGGACGCCAGCTTGAGCAGATCGTCCAGCCCATGCCCGACCCCGAGCGACGACCCCGCGGTCAGCACGCAGTCCAGACCCGGCAGGCTTCGCAGCGCCCGCCACGCCTTCTGCTGCTCGAGTACGGCATCGACTGCCCGGTGGAACGTCCACGGCGTACCGGCGAAGGTGCTCGCGAGGGCGGCGGCCGAGTCGACGTCCACCTCGTTGTCGGCATTCAGGAAGCCGAACACGAACCCGTCCGCCCCCGCCGACAGATAGGACTGCGCCATCGCGGTCAGCCGGTTCAGCTCCGCGCCGTCGGTACCGAACGAGTCGGACAACCGCAGCATCACCCGCAACGGCAGGTCGGTCACCCGGCGGATCGCACTGACCGTCGACACCGACGGACACAGGCCGTCGGCCTCCATCGAGGCGCACAGCTCCAGCCGGTCCGCGCCGCCCTCCTGAGCCGCCTCGGCATCCGCCGGATGCAAAGCGATGATCTCCAGCAACGAACCCATGCCCGCCATCATCCTGCATCGCCCCACGGCATCGCCCCGGAAATACCTGTTGCACTCTCCGAAAGTCTTCTGTATCGTTTTTCTAGAACGATTTAGTAGAACGATGCAGAAGGAGGCAGGCCGATGGCACCGAGAGTCACCATCAAGACCGTGGCGCAGGCCGCCGGGGTCTCGCCGTCGACCGTCTCCAACGCCTACAACAAGCCTGACCAGCTGTCCGCCGCAGTCCGCGAGCGCATCCTGGCCAAGGCCGCAGAACTCGGGTACGCCGGTCCCGACGCCGCCGCCCGCGCCCTGCGCAGCGGCAAGGCCGGTGCTGTCGGCGTGCTGTTCACCGACAAGCTCTCCTACGCGTTCTCCGACCCGTACGCGGTCGGCTTCCTGGCCGGCCTGGCCGAGGTCGCCGAGGAGTTCACCACCAGCCTGCTGCTGATGCCGATCAGCTCGGTCGACATCGAGTCCGGGACGAACGCGGTCCGCCAGGCCGCGATCGACACCGCCGCGATCTTCTGCGTGGACCACGGCCACCCGGCCCTGGAGATGCTGAAGAACCGGGGCATCCCGATGGTGTCGACGCAGCGCGGTCACGACCTGGCCGACGGCTGGGTGGCGATCGACGAGCTGGACAGCGCCGCGGCGATGGGCGAGCACCTGGCCCGGCTCGGCCACCGCGACGTCGTCGTACTGGTCGACAGCCACCAGGCGACCAGCAGGCAGCCGATCGAGCTGGACCTCGACCAGGTCGGCTGCGACGACTGCGAGCTCAGGATCGCGGGCCTGCGCAAGACGATGCCCGACGCGCGGCTCAGGATCGTCTCGGGTGGCCACAACGCGTTCGGGTCCGGGCTGGCGGCGGCCGGCTGGGTGCTCGACTCGCAGGACCGGCCGACCGCAATCGCCGGACTGAGCGACGTGCAGGCGCTCGGCGCGATGGAAGCGATGAAGACGCGCGGACTGATCCCCGGCCGGGATCTGACCGTCACCGGCTTCGACGACATCCCCGCCGCCGAGACGGCCGGGCTGACCACGATCCGGCAGCCGATCAAGGACAAGGGCCGCGCCGTCGGCCGGCTGCTGCTCGACCCGAACGCGACCGAGCGGCACCTCACGATGCCGACCGAGCTGGTGGTCCGCGCCAGCAGCGGTCCGGCACCCCGCAACTGAATCAACCCACCACAGCTCGCCGATGGCCGTCCCGGCCATGGGTTCTGATCACCACGCCCTTCGGAAGGGAGCACGACCATGACTTACTTCATCGCCGGCAACACCGCAGTGGAGAACGCGAGGTCCCTCGCCCAGTCCGCACTGCCGAATGCTCCCCAGGAGGAGTACTACGAGCCGGCCGCGCGCCGCGGTTTCGCCGTCCGGACCCGCCTCAGCGCGGTACTGCGAACCGCTGCCGAGCGCGAGCTCAAGCTCGCCGATCGGCTCGACCCGGCACCGCGCTGCGAGCCGCTTGCCGGGTGATCACCAGTAGCCACTCCCACGGCGACAGAACCCCGGGCCGATCGGCCTGGGGTTTTGTCGGTTCCGTCTGGCACTCTGAAGGGCGATGAACGAACCAGGTGTGTTGCTGACGGCCCGGGCACAGGTGCTTCACGACCTGGCCGCGCGGGGATTCGACGACGCCATCATGGTGTCCCTGCTGGAGGACGCCGTCGCCGGACGGCAATGGTGGCTCGACCAATGGCCGGACGGGGCCGAGCACATCGCCGGCCTGGTCGCTCAGGACGTCCAGGACCGCCTCTCCGACTCCGGCGTCCGCTGGCCACGCTGCACCGCCTGCGACGACCTCCACGACCACGAACTCCGGATCGAGCCCGAGCTCGGCCCCGATCCACACTGGGTCTGCGAACGTGCGGGCATATCGGTATCACCTCTCGGCCATCTGACCTGAGGGTTCAGCCAGGGACTTAACTGGTCGCGCTACATGTAGACAGGCTACTACTCTCACCACCATGAAGTCTTTGGTGGTCCTTCGGGTTGTCGCGGTGACGCATGCCGTCGCGGTCTGCCTGCAACCAGTGCTCGCGGGCGTCTACCTGAACGGCTCGGGCACCGCGCTGCGCCTGCACGAGCCGATCGGGCTCGGCCTCGCCTTCGCCTCGCTCGGCCAACTGGTGATCGCGACGATCTACTGGCGCTCCGGCGGCCGCGCCGCGGCCGTACTGGTGACGCTGCTGGTCCTCGCCGCGGAGAGTTTCCAGATCGCGATGGGCTACAACCGCCAACTCGCGCTGCACATCCCGCTCGGCATCGCGATCGTGGCGGCGGTCTGCGCCTTCGCCGTCTGGACCTTCCGCCCGGCAGCGGCAGTACGGCGTCCGCGATCCTCGTCGGAGGTGCCGGCATGACGCTGTGGATGTTGCGCTTGACGCTGCTCCTGCATGCCGTCTTCGTCGCAGCGCAGCCGATCCTCGCCGGGTACTTCCTGTCCGGCGAGGTCGACGCGATGGAGTTGCACGGGCCGATCGGGTCGTCGCTGTTCCTGATCGCGTTCATCCAGCTCATCGCCGCGATCCTGTACTGGCGCCCGGGCCGTGGCCGCCTCTGGCCGGCTCTCGTCACCGTCGGCCTGATCGTCGCCGAGCTCACCCAGGTCGTCTTCGGCTACCAGCAGAACTTCGCCGTCCACGTGCCACTCGGCACCGCCATCGTGATCGCCGTGCTCTGGATGACGGTCTGGTCATTCCGCTCCGGAGCACGCCGAAAGGTCAACAAATGAAGCTGTCCCGCCGTGGATTCCTCGGAGCAGCCGGTGGTACCGGCCTCGCCCTGACACTGGCCAACTGCGGCCTCGAGACCTCCCCCGCCCAGAGCGCCGAACTCCTCAAGAGCGAAGCGCCACTGCCCGAAGCGTTCAAGGTGCCGCTGCCGATCCCGCCCGTGAAGAAGCCTCTGCGCACGCAAGCGGGGATCGACTACTACCGCGTCGTCCAGCAGAAGGCGTCGCTGGAGATCCTGCCCGGCCTGAAGACCGAGATCCTCGGGTACGACGGGTTGCTACCGGGCCCGACCTTCGACGTACGCAGCGGCCGGACGACGGTCGTCGAGCAGGTCAACCACCTCGACGTACCGACGGCTGTGCATCTCCATGGCGGGCACACGCCGGCTGCGAGCGACGGCTGGCCACTGGATCTGCTGATGCCCAACGGCGAGCACCATGAGCACGCCGGGCACGGCGGCATGGGTGGCGGCGACGTGGCGACGGGCAGTCGGAAGTACACGTATCCGAACACGCAACGCGCCGCGACGCTTTGGTATCACGATCACCGGATGGACTACACGGCTCCGCAGGTCTATCGCGGGCTGTTCGGGTTGCACCTGATTCGCGATGCCGAGGAGGACGCGCTTCCGTTGCCTGGCGGCGATCGGGAGATCCCACTCGTGCTGGCGGATCGGGCCTTCGCGGCCGATGGGTCGTTCCTCTACCCGGCCGCGACGGACGGGCCGGGGGTCGAGGCGAAGTACATGGAGGGTGTGATCGGCGACGTCATGCTGGTCAACGGCGCTCCCTGGCCGGTGCTCGAGGTGGACGCGGCGCGCTATCGGTTCCGCATCCTCAACGCGTCGAACGCTCGGCGGTTCGAGTTGGCGCTGGACAGCGGGCCGGCTCGATTCGTGCAGATCGGAAGCGATGGCGGGCTGCTCGGCGCGCCGGTCGAACACAAGACGCTGGTGGTCGCGCCGGCTGAGCGATTCGACGTGGTAGTGGACTTTTCGGCGTACCAGCCCGGCACGGAAGTCACTCTCCTCAACAAGCTGGACAGTGGCCGGGCCGGCCAGGTCATGCGCTTCAAGGTCATGCGGAGGGCCGGCGACGACAGCAATGTCCCGGCGAAGCTTTCGTCGTACGCCGCTGTCCCCGAACCGTCCGGCCTGATCCACCGCGAGTGGCGCTTCCGCCGGGGCTCAGCCAATGGTCACCAGGGCTGGACGATCAACGGCAAGGCCTTCGATCCCCAGAAGATGCAGGCTTCGGTCAAGCTCGACCAGTACGAGGTCTGGTCCTTCGTCACCGACGTCCACCATCCTGTCCACGTCCATCTCGCCCCCTTCCAGGTACTCCGCCGAGGCGGCGGCAAACCCGGTCCGTACGACGCCGGCTGGAAGGACACCGTCGACATCCGCCCCGCCGAGGTCGTCGACGTCCTGGTCAGATTCACCGCCCACAAGGGCAAATACCTGATCCACTGCCACAACCTCGAACACGAGGACATGGCGATGATGGCCGCCTTCGAAACGGTCTAGCGCCTCCGCCAGGCGAGGGCGGCCAGCCAGGTCCAGCCGATGATCACGGCGAGCCGCTGGAAGAACCCGCCCACGTCGACCAGTGATCCGGTCTGCGAGAAGCCTGCGCTGGCCAGCATGAAAGTGATGGCGAAGGCAGCAGCACTCAGCAGCGAGTAGAGCCGCCAACCGCGGGCCAGAACGACCATCGCCACCGCCAAGGCCAGGAAGGCCGGAAGGGAGAAGGCGTCATGCAAGGCACCCGAGGTTGTGTACTCGACCGTGGCGGGTGTTCCGAGCGGAAATCCGCTGACCGGGTCGGTGGTGAAGACTCCCGCACCGAGCAACCCGACTCCCCAGATACCCACCAGCACTGCACCCAGGTGGGCCCGGGGTGCCGGTGCCACACGCGCCTGGCGCCACAGGCCGATGGCGAACAGGACCGTCAGCACGCCTGCCACCAGGAAGTTGGCGGTTTGGATCCAGCCATTGTTGCCGAGGGCAAGCGAGCTGACGGGGTGGCGGAGTTGACTGTAGCCGTCGCCTTTGAAGAATCCTTCGAGCAGGAAGGTGAGGACGAACAGCGGCCCTGCGAGCAATCCGCAGTCCAGCAAGCGGTTCCGCACCAACGGCAGCCGGGCCGTGGTGGTCATCAGTGCTCGCTGCGGATCGCTGCTTGGTAGGCCTGGTCGCGGAGGCCTTGGCGGTCGATGCCGGCCAGCTCCAGGGCGCGCGGGATGCGGCCGAGGGTGGTGTCGAGCGCGCCGATCAGTAGGTGGGCGGCGCCGATGCGGCCGCCGCCGGTTGTGGAGGCGGTGGCCATCGCGCGCTTGAGCAGGAGCTTCGCGGTTTCACCGATCTGGGGGTTCCGGCTGCGATCTGGTGTCGCCTTGGGCAACTCGGCGATCGATACGGCGACGCCTGCTGTTGCGAGGCTTTGTTCCCATTCGCGGTCGAGCGCCGCCCGCGTGGCGTCATGGGTCAGGCCGGCGTCGGCGAGGAGGCGGGCGATCGTAGTACCGGATAGTTCGGTCAGGGCGAGCAGTACATGCTCGGCCTCGATCATGGGTGAGCCGTCCTCGAGAGCTTCGGCTCGGGCGCCGTGGACCACCACCGCGCGGACATCGTTCACCTTCGTCGTCATCAACGCCTCCTCAGGGCGACGCCCGCGGCGATCAGCCGCTTGGCGTGTTTCTTGTGTACGGCCTGCCGGGTCACGCCCAGCACCTCGGCGACGTCGGACCAGCTCCAGCCCGCTCGCATCGCCTGCTCCACCTGGCTGTCCTCGATCCGGTCGGCCAGCCGTCGCAACGCGACCACCGACGCCAGGCCGGCGCCGGGATCGTCCTCCTCCACCAACTTCTCCATGCTTAGCAACTTAGGTTGACAAGCCTCAACTGTCAACCCAGGTTGCTAAAAGCGCACCCTTGACCTTGCGTGGACGCGATGCCTATATTCAACACATCAGTTGATCAACGGAATGGTTGATAAAGATGCCGGTTGATGAAGAAGCACTCGATCGGGCGTTCACCGCACTCGGTGATCCGGTCCGCCGGGCGCTGATCGCGCGGTTGTCGCGCGGTGAGGCGACGGTCAACGAGCTCGCGGAGCCGTTCGAGATCACCAAGCAGGCGATCTCGCGGCACCTGCAGGTGCTCGAGGCCGCCGGTCTGATCACCCGCAGCCGGGACGGCCAGCGCCGTCCGTGTCGTCTCAACCCGGCCGTTCTGGAGAGCCTGACGAGCTGGATCGACGGGTACCGGCTGGCCGCCGAGGCCAGGTTCCGCCGGATCGACGCCGTCCTCGAAACCGTGAAGGAGCAGGAGAAATGAGCACCAACCCGACCACCATCGAAGCACCCGCGGGGACGCCGTTCCTCGAGACGACGCGTGAGTTCGACGCGACGCCGGCCCAGCTGTTCCGGGTCCAGACCGACCCCGAGCTCGTCGTCCAGTGGCTCGGCCCGCGCGACCTGGAGATGACGATCGAGCAGTACGACGTCCGCCCGGGCGGCAGCTACCGGTACCTCCACCGGCGCGGCGACGAGGAGTACGCGTTCCGCGGCGTCTTCCACACCGTCGAGCCGGAGACGCTGGTGATCCAGACCTTCGAGTGGGAAGGGGCACCCGGTGAGGTCTGCCTGGAGCGGGCGACCTACGAGAAGACCGACACCGGCGTACGGCTGCACACCCAGTCCATCTTCCCGTCGATCGCGTCGCGCGACGCGGCGGTCGAGAGCGGGATGGTCCACGGCATCAACGAGTCGATGGACCGCCTCGCCGAACTCCTCGCCCGCGGGGAGGGCAGATGAGCCGGGTGATCGCGACCGCCGCTGTCTCGCTGGACGGCTTCGTCGCTGATACGTCGGACGCCGTCGGTCCACTGTTCGACTGGTACAACAACGGGCCGGTGGAGTTCTACGGCGCCGACCCCGGCCGCCCGTTCCACCTCAGCCAGGCGAGCGCCGACTACCTGGGATCCGTCTGGCCGGGCATCGGCGTGACGATGATCGGCCGCCGCCTCTTCGACCTGACCAACGGCTGGAACGGCGTACCGTCGGTGGGTGACCACGTCGTCGTGGTCACTCACGAACCCCCGACCGACTGGCCGTTCCCCGACGCCCCGTTCACCTTCGTCAACGGCATCGAGGCAGCAGTCGCCCAGGCCAAGTCCCTCGCCGGCGACCGCGACATCGCCGTCGCCGCCGGCAACCTCACCGGCCAACTCCTCGAAGCCGGCCTCCTGGACGACCTGGTCCTCAACCTGGTCCCCGTCGTTTTCGGCACCGGCCGCCCCTTCTTCGGCAACTACACCGGCCATCAACAACTCTTCGACAACCCCAAAGTCGTCGAAGGCGACCGGGTCACCCACTTGCACTACAAGATCAGTTAGAACCCGCCAACACTCCAGAAAAGGTTGACGCTGCCCTGGCCACCGGAGCGGATCAGGGTGTTACGACCGCTGCAGTTCGTACCGGCCCAGATCCGCTGGTCCAGGTGCGACTCGTTTGCTCATGCGGAGGACCGCTACCGAAGCGCGGGATGGTCTGCGATGACCGTGTAGCTGCCCGGGTCGATCTCGGTGAAACCAGCGTCCTGTACTACGGGAAGGCCGCTGCCCATCAACTCTTTCCACAGGGCCGGGGTGGCGGTGCGGACGGCGAGGTGGAAGTCGTCCTCCTGCCAGGCTTTCCGGTCAGCGTCCGACAGCTCGAACCAGGCGAGGTGTGCGCCGTGGCCTACCTGGGCCATCGTCTTGCCGGTGGACATCTCGAGTCCTGGATTCACCCAGAGCACCGGCTCGCCGTCAGCTGTGGCGGGCAACTCGTCCGGATCCTCCAGATCGGTGCCGGTGACTTGGAGTTTGGCCAGGTCTTTGGGGACGTCGTCGAGTGGTACCGGTGGAAATACCCGTACTACGGCCGTCCCGCCCGTCACCGTGATCCCCGGCAGCGCCTCCGCCCGGCGCCACTCGGCACCGCGGGCCCGGCGGACCACCTTCCGGATCCGCGCGTCCTGCCAGCCGCGCATCGCCTCGGCCCACTCCCCCTCACCGACCGACCGCTCATCCGCCAGAATCGCCAGCACCGCCCGCGCCGCCGTCTCCAGCGCATCCGTCTGCCCAGGCCGCTCCGCCTTCTCCACCTGCAGCACCAGCGTCAGCACATACTCAGGCGAAGCCACGTACTCATCAGAACTCACCCGCCGAGTCTGTCAGGTCACCGACTTCCGGGCCTGTTAGTTTGGCGGCATGCGGCAGTATCTGGAGCTTCTCGACCACGTCCTCACCACCGGCATCGAGAAGGGCGACCGCACCGGCACCGGCACGCTGAGCGTCTTCGGCTACCAGTCGCGCTACGACCTCACCGAGGGCTTCCCCGCGGTGACGACGAAGAAGCTGCACCTGCGGTCGGTGATCGGCGAGCTGATCTGGTTCCTCAGCGGCTCGACCAACATCAAGTGGCTGCACGAGAACAACATCAAGATCTGGGACGAGTGGGCCGACGCCGACGGCGAGCTGGGCCCGGTCTACGGCTACCAGTGGCGCTCCTGGCCGACCCCGGACGGCCGGCACATCGACCAGATCGCCGCGCTGATCGAGTCGATCAGGACCAACCCGAACTCCCGCCGGCACATCGTCAACGCCTGGAACGTCGCCGACGTCGACGGGATGGCACTGCCACCGTGCCACACGATGTTCCAGTTCTACGTCGCCGACGGCAAGCTGTCCTGCCAGCTGTACCAGCGCTCGGCCGACATCTTCCTCGGCGTCCCGTTCAACATCGCGTCGTACGCCTTGCTGACCCACATGGTCGCCCAGCAGACCGGTCTCGAGGTCGGCGACTTCGTCCACACACTCGGCGACGCGCACCTGTACCTGAACCACCTCGACCAGGCCAAGCTCCAGCTCACCCGCGAGCCCCGGCCGCTGCCGACGCTGCAGCTGGCCAAGCGCGACTCGATCGACTCGTACGAGATCGCGGACGTCGTGCTGGACGGTTACGACCCGCACCCCGTAATCAAGGCGCCGATCGCCGTATGACCGTCATCCTGATCGCCGCGGTCGGCGCCAACGGCGTGATCGGGCGGGACAACGACCTGCCCTGGCGGATTCGTGAGGACCTGCAGCACTTCAAGGCGCTCACCCTCGGCCACACGCTGGTGATGGGCCGGAAGACCTACGACTCCATCGGCCGGCCGCTGCCCGGCCGGCGTACCGTCGTCGTCACCCGGCAGCCCGACTGGTCTGTCGACGGCGTCGAGGTCGCGCACGTGGCCGGCGGCGGCGAGATCTACCGCCAGGCCCTCCCGTACGCCGACCGCCTGGAACTGACCGAGGTCGACCAGTCCCCCGACGGCGACGTCACCTTCCCTGCCTTCGACCGCACCGACTGGCGCGAAACCGCCCGCACCCAGCACGACGGCTTCGCGTTCGTCACCTACGTTCGCTAGTTGTTGCGCGGGTCCGACGTACTTGCCGTGCGGTAGGACTCGTAGAGGAGCTTGGCGTTGCCGTCCGGCAGGAGCAGGTCGAAGGAGCCGCCGTTGTGGGAGGCGATGGTGGACTGGTTGGACAGCCAGACGCCGTGGCCGCGGAGCATGGTGAACATCGCGTTGATGTAGAAGTCGGTCCAGGCGCCGTCCTCGTTGCCCTGCCAGTCGATGTCGATCGTGTCGTTCCACTCGGTGTCCGCGAGCTTCACCTGGTCGGCGATCGGGAAGCCCTCGTCGGTCAGGCCGGCGAAGGTGGTGGCGATGAACGCCCCCAGCTGGTCGTAGAAGGCTCCCCACGCGTCGATCCGGGCCTGGGCATGAGCCTGGGTGTCGTTCTCGGCCGAGGTCAGATAGGTATGGGTCGAGACGAAGTCCGGGATCCAGTCACGGTTCTGGCCGTTCGCCAGGTAGTCGGCCTTCGTCGCGGCCAGCCACGTCTCGACGTTGGCCAGGGTGCTCGCATCGGTGTTGGCCACGCCGGGCCCACCGATGAAGATCTGGTGGCCGAGCGTACGGGCGTAGGCCTTCAGCACTGGTGCGTTCACCCAGAGCTCGTCGTGGTACCGCTGCCCGGTCATGTTGCAGTAGTGGTCCGGCTCGTTGCCCAGCTCGTAGAGCCGCACCCGGCTACCTGCGGTCCGGATGATCCACTGCTGCCAGGCAAGCGACCAGGCGTCGGGTGCTGTCGCGCACTGCTGGTCCCAGATCGGTGGCAGGCCAATCAAAGGCTCCGCGCCGAGCCGGCGGATCCCGTCGATGGCTGTGTTGAACTGCGCCTCCGTCTGGCAGTCGGTCGGGCGCAACTCACACGGTGGCTTCCACATCTGCCACTTGATGACCCGGATCTTGGCGGCCATGACGTTGGCACCTGCGGTGGCGTTGCTGATCGCAGTACCGCCGTCCATGTCCCAGGCGCCGATGTGCGAGCCGTAGATGAGGTTCTGCGCCTCGAAGAGCGCGCCGCGCGGGTCCGTCGCCTTGGTGGCCGTCGTGAAGGTCGCGTCGGCGCCAGTGAGACGCCCGCCGGAGTTCTGGCAGTTCAGGCGGTAGTGGTACGTCGTACCAGCCTTGAGGCCGGTCAACTTGGCCGACACGTCCGCTGTGGCTGCAGCGTCCGGCGTAGCCGCGGAGTACCGCCTGGAGGTGCCGTAGTCGAAGTGGCAAGTAGTAGCCAGGCCGCGCGGATCCACCGTCCCGGTGACCACAGCCGTCGTACTGCGAACCTCCCGGGCCGGCCCCGTCGTCACCACGGGCGGCAACTCGGTCGGTGCCGTCCACTGCACGTCGTCGAGGTACACGCGCCCGCTCCACGAAGCGCTGTCGACCTCTATGCCCAGGTGGTGGACGTTCGGCACCGATGGCACCGTAAAGGTGACAGTGGTCCACTCACCCGGCCTGAGGTCCACCTTGTCGCCGAAGTGCTCCAGGAACGCGTCGTCGGTCACGTAAGGCTTGACCTCGAGCGTCCTGGCGTTCCTGGGCGCATAGACGTAGTACGTCACCACGGACCCGACACCGAGTCCGGCAGGCTTGGCGGGCGACTGGAAGCCGGGGTACTCGTCCCCTTCCACCGGCAGCGCCAGCGATCGGTCGCCGCTGCGGGCGGCCGTCGTGGAGTTCACCGGAGCCGCGTCGCCCCAGTCCAGGCTCCACCCCTGGAGAGTTCCGTCGTCCCAGTCATAGCCGGGGTCGGTGGCGGCTTGTACCGCGCGGCCCCCGGTTGCGGTCAGCAGCACCGCGATCAATGTTCCTATGAAGACGAGTGTGAACAAACGGATGTTCACTCCACGCTGTAACCGTTTCATCGAGGCCCCCCTCGGTCAGTCACCGATTCTGGATCCGTGATCGCTGTCTGGCAAGGAGCTGGTCACGGATCGGGGAAGGTTCCCCGCAGATGACCGGGAACCGCGTAGATTGTGTGCGCGTCACGGAGTGTGTGACAGGGGACGCGGGCCCGAGGCTCGCGGTAGGCCACCGAGGGGAACGACGATGACCGAAGCTGACAACACACCAGGCGCCGCAGCAGCACCGGCGGCGGCACAGCAAGCTGCCGCTGCACCGGCTATGTCGCCACTGCAGCCGCCCACCGCGACCGCGCCTGGCCTGATACTAACCGCGCCGGCACCGACACAGCCAGTAGCTGCCACCGCAGCGCCCAGCCTGGCCCCGGCGGTCGACCCCGCCGCGCTGCCCGGCCTGGACTCGAAGGTCGACTCGTTCCTGACCTCGCTGATGACGGCCGCGCCGCGCTCGCCGGAGTTCGCCCAGAAGGCCGGCGACGTCCGCAGCATGGGAGACGTCGACATCCGGCACGCCGCGGAGAGCTCGAACCGGCTCCTGCAGTCGCCGGTCAAGGCGCTGACCAGTGGCGGCCTGTCCGAGGGCTCGACGGTCGGCAAGACGCTGCTGGAGCTTCGGCGTACGGTCGAGAACCTGGACCCGAAGGAAGCCACCGGCCCGAAGAAGCTGCTCGGGATGATCCCGTTCGGGGACAAGATCGAGGACTACTTCCGCAAGTACCAGAGCGCCCAGAGCCACCTCGAGGGCATCCTGCACTCGCTGCGCAACGGCCAGGACGAGCTCGGCAAGGACAACGCGGCGCTGAACCTGGAGAAGCAGCAGCTCTGGGACGCGATGGGCCGGCTGAACCAGTACGTGTACGTCGCCGAGCGGCTCGACGCGCGACTGTCGGCGACCATCGCCGAGCTGGAGGCGACCGACCCGGACAAGGCCAAGGCGCTGCGCGAGGACGTCTTGTTCTACGTCCGTCAGAAGCACCAGGACCTGCTCGTCCAGCTGGCCGTGTCGATCCAGAACTACCTGGCCATCGACATCGTGATCAAGAACAACATCGAGCTGATCAAGGGTGTCGACCGGGCGTCCACGACGACCGTCTCGGCGCTGCGGACCGCGGTCATCGTGGCGCAGGCACTGGGCAACCAGAAGCTGGTGCTGGACCAGATCACCGCGCTGAACACAACCACCAGCGGCATGATCGAGCGCACCTCGCAGATGCTGCGGGACAACTCGGTCGCGATCCAGCAGCAGGCGGCGTCGGCGACCATCGGACTGCCGCAGCTGCAGGCGGCGTTCGCGAACATCTACGCCACGATGGACGCGATCGACACCTTCAAGTCGGAGGCACTGGACAACATGGCGGCGACCATCGGCACCCTGGAGAACGAGGTGACCAAGTCCCGCAGCTACCTGGACCGGGTCGCCAAGCAGGACCAGCGGGTCGTCTCGGGCACGCTCGACCTCGGCCGCTGAGCACAAGTACACAGCAGGTACGCCGGAAGCAGCCGGCCGGGCGCAGGTGAGGCCCGGTCCGGCTCTGTTGACCACAGAAGCGGGGACTGACTGCATGGCGCTGGGTGACTTCTTTGCGCGGCTGACCGGCCGCAAGGCGGAGCCCGAGCCTGCCCCGATCCCCCGCGCGCCGACCAACGACGACCTGTTGCAGTCGCTCGTCAGGGTCGAGCAGCTGGTCGCGGATGGCGCGGTACCGGCCGTGGTGGCGTCTCGGGTGAACCGGGTGGTCCGCATCGTGCGGGAGACCATCCCGCGACTGGGCAACCTCGGCGGCAGTGCGCAGGCGTACTCCGTGATGGCGACCGCGACGGACTACCTGCCGGAGGCCATCGGGGGCTACCTGCGGCTGCCACGCCAGTGGGCGGACAGCCGGCCGGTGGATCGCGGCAAGACGTCCCTGATGATCCTGATCGACCAGCTGGACCTGTTGGGGTCGACGATGGACAAGGTCTTCGACGCGGTGAACCGGGCGGACGCGGCGGCGCTGATCGCCCATGGCCGGTTCCTGCAGGAGAAGTTCGGTACCGGGTCGACGGGTGGCAGTCTCGCCCTCGGCCCGACGGAGTCGACACCACCACCGGACACCGGGTCCGGCCCACTGCAACCACCACCTGGACGAGGAGGCGCATGAGCGGCGCGGGGGGTACTTCGCTGCAGGACGCACTAGCCGGCCTGCTTGCTGTCGCTGTGCGCGCAGGGGTTGACGAGTCGGTCGCCCGTGCCGAGGCCCTCTCCCTGGCCGCTGCCCTGGCCGAGTCAGCCCCAGGCGCTCCCGCCGACTGGGCCGCTGTAACCCCGGGCTTCGGCACCCAGGACTTCTTCGACGCAGCAGTCCGCGGCCGCCGCTGGCGCGGCGCACCCACCGCGGTGCTGACCGACCTCGTTGCCCAGGGCTCCGCCGAGAAGGTCCCCTACGCAGTAGCCCTGGCCGAGATTGCCTCAGCAGCCTGCTCGCTAGGCGAACCGACCATGCGAGTCATCGGCAACGCCTCGGTAGCAGCTGCTGCGCAGCTACAAGCAGCGGGCGCAAGGCGCCTGGAAGTAGGCGGAGTTCCCGGGCTGCTGGGTGGAACGCCAGGACTGCTCGGCGCGAATGCACCCGGGAGCGACAGCGCTGAAGGCGCTGGAAGCGGGCGTGGCCCCGCGGGGCCGGGCGCGGGGACAGGCATCGGCGCCGTGGCCAGCGCGACGCAGCCCGCCGTGGAGGCGGAGCCGGCTGTGCCGGAGCGGTCGGTTGAGGAGTTGCTGGCTGAGCTGGATGAGCTGACTGGGTTGGCGAAGGTCAAGCGGGAAGTGCATCGGCAGGTTGCTGTGCTCCGGGTGGAGAAGTTGCGGGTCGAGGCAGGGCTCAAGAGTCCGACGATCACCCGGCACCTGGTCTTCACGGGTAATCCGGGCACGGGTAAGACGACAGTGGCCCGACTCGTGAGCGGGATCTACAAAGCGCTGGGGCTGCTCTCGAAGGGGCAGTTGGTCGAGGTGGACCGGTCCGAGTTGGTGGCTGGGTATTTGGGGCAGACGGCTACCAAGACCGCCGAGGTGGTTGCGTCGGCGGCGGGTGGGGTCTTGTTCATCGACGAGGCTTACAGCTTGACGGCGGGTGAGTTGGGGGCTGACCAGTACGGGCGTGAGGCTGTGGACACGCTGGTCAAGGAGATGGAGGACCGGCGGGACGACCTGGTCGTCATCGTCGCCGGCTATCCCGAGCCGATGGAGGACTTCATCGCGGCGAACCCAGGGCTGGCCAGCCGGTTCCGGACCACGATCGCGTTCGAGGACTACACCGACGACGAGCTGACCGACATCCTCACCGGCCTGGCCGAGGGCGCCGACTACGAGCTGACGCCGAACGCGCTGGACGAGTTCAAGGTCATCCTCGCGTCGACCCGGCGGGACCGCTCGTTCGGCAACGGCCGGTTCGCGCGCAACATGCTGGAGGCCGCGATCGGCCGGCACGCCTGGCGGCTGCGCGACGTGACGGCACCGACCACCGAGCAATTGCGTCAGATCCTCGCCGAAGACCTGACCGACGAAGAGCCAGAGACCGCAGTACCGGACAAGCCGGCCGTCGCGGCAGAGCTGGACGATGCAGTACCGGAGCAGCCCGTAGTACCGGATGAGCCTGAGGACGAGCAAGGAGAGACGGCGTGACACAGACAGCCAGTGCGCCACCCGCGACCAGGTCGCCGGTGGTCCCGCAGGCCGCGACGCCGGGCCTGCCGACGCCGCCGCCGGCCCAGCAGCGTCAGAGCGGCCGGGTCGCCCAGCTCTTCGAGGGCACGCCCGGACGGATGCGCGCGATGCTCATCGTCGCCGCGGTGTTCAGCGTCGTCTTCGGCTTGACCGCGGCACAGGGCTTCAACCAGTCCGACGGAGCGCTCAGCCGGGCAGAGGCGAACACTGCCCAGCTGGTCCGGATCCAGGCGATCCACACCAACCTGGTCAGCGCCAACGCGGACGCCACCAACTCCTTCCTGGTCGGCGGCCTCGAGCCGCCCGCCCAGCGCCAGCACTTCACCGACGCGATGACAACCGCCGCCAAGCTGATCTCCGAGGCCGCTACCGCGCAGCCCGCCGACCAGAAGGCACTGGGCGAGCTCAACGTCACGCTGCTCACGTACCAAGGCCTGATCGAGCAGGCGCGAGCCAACAACCGCCAGGGCCTGCCCCTGGGTTCCCAGTACCTGAAGGACGCCAGCGCAACCCTGCAGGACGACTCCCTGCCGCTGCTGAACGCGCTGGTCGACGCCAACCAGGCCCGGGTGGACACCGAGTTCGACGGCGTCAGCAAGGGCAACATCTGGTTGATTCTCGGCGGCCTGGTCGCCTTGGCCGTACTGGGCTTCGCCCTGTGGTGGCTGGCCAAGCGCACCCACCGCTACCTGAACCTGCCGGTCGCAGCAGCCGCCGCGCTGGTCCTGCTCACCATGGTCGTCGGCGGCGCCTCACTTGCCGGCGCATCCAGCTCGGCCAAGGACACCAGGAAGAACGCGTACGCCGACACGCTCGCCCTCTCCCAGGCCCGGATCTCGGCGTACGACGCGAAGTCGAACGAGAGCCTGACCCTGATCGCGCGTGGTTCGGGTGGCACGTTCGAAGAAGGCTGGAAGGCGTCGGCGAACAACACCAGCGACCGGCTCAGGGACGTCAGCAACGTCGCGCCCGGCCTTGGCTCGGCCTGGGACAACTACCGCGAGGTGCACGTCGAGATCCGCGGGTTCGACGACCGCGGCGACTGGGACAAGGCGGTCGACCGGGCGATCGGGTCCGCCAACGGGACGTCCAACGCGACGTTCAAGACCTTCGACGACCAGTCGGCCGGCAAGCTGGCCGACTTCAGCGACCAGACCCGCGCCGAGCTGACCGACGCCCGCGACGGGCTGCCGCCGATCGGCTGGCTGGGCCTGCCGATCGGCATCGCCGCCGCCCTGCTCGCCGCCTGGGGATTCTCCCAGCGACTGGAGGAGTACCGATGAACAAGACCCGTCTGATCGCCGGCACCATCGCCCTCCTCTTCGCCGCCACCGCCTGTGGCTCCAGCTCCTACGACGCAACCCCGGTCCCGACCAAACCGGCACCGACCCCGGCCAAGCCGGCCACTCCCGCTGCCCAGGACTGCACCAACGCACTGCAGTCCTACGCGCCGGTCGAACCGCTGCCGGCCCCTGGTGGGGAGATGCCGGCCGGCTCGACGATGGCCAAGATCAAGGAGCGTAACCGGCTGATCGCCGGAGTCTCGGCCGACAGTCTCAACCTGGGGTCGCGCAACCCGATCACCGGCGTGATCGAGGGCTTCGACATCGACATGATCAACGCCGTCGCGGCCGCGATCTTCGGCGAGGCCAAGGGACACGTCGAGTACCGGGTGATCTCCAGCCCGCAACGGATCCCGTCACTGAAGAACAAGACGGTCGACATCGTGGCGCGCAACATGACCATCAACTGCGCCCGCTGGAAGGAGATCGCCTTCTCCGCCGAGTACTACCACTCGGGCCAGAAGTTGCTCGTCCAGCGCGATCTGAAGGTCGAGAACCTGTCGCAACTGAGCGGCCAGAAGATCTGCACACCGGCCGGTTCGACCAGCTTCGACAACATGGTGAAGGCGAATCCCAAGATCATCCCGGTCACCGCGGACACCGACACGGGCTGCCTGGCGCTCTTCCAGCAGGGCAAGGTCGTCGGCATCTCCGGTGACGACACCGTGCTGGCCGGCGACGCCGCTCAGGATCCGTACGCCCGGGTGACCACCGCCGCCAAGATCAGCGACGAGCCGTACGGCCTCGGGATCAACAAGGACCAGGTCGACTTCGTCAGGTTCGTCAACGGCGTACTGGAAAAGATGAAGACGGAGCCGGCCGGTAACACGGCGTGGCAGGTGTCGTACAAGCGGTGGCTTGAGCCTGCGCTTGGTAAGGCGACGCCGCCGGTGGCTGTCTACGGGAGAGTCGCGCCGTAATGACAGTTGGTACGCCGACGGCGACGGCGCCGTCTCCTCCGGGGCGGATCGGCAGCAGCATTCCTGCCAAGGAGCTGCTGGCGTTTCTGGACGCCTTGGGTAGTTGGCGGGATCGGCGGCGGGCGGAGCTGGACGAGCTCGACCAGGCGGCGCTGAACTCGGCTGACGCCGACGCGTTGAGTGGCGACATCGTGTTGTCGATGGCGGTCTGGAAGGCGGTCTCGGACCGGTACGAGCTGATCCTGGTCACCTGGGACTCCGGCCGGGTCGGGACCACCGAGACCGAACGGATCTCGACCCTGATCTGGGGCGGCCTGGACACCGGCGGCGCGGCCGGCTCGCTCGCGGTTTCGTTGCCTGAGGCATGCACTTTGTCGGACGCGCTGGCGTCGACGCTGCGGGCCAAGCTCGCGCTCGAACCCGGCGACGCCGACCTGGCCGCACGCCTGCGCCAGCTGCGCGCGGGAGTCGAGCGGATCAACGACCTGGTCGCGATCGAGCCCGCAGCGACCCGCAACGCGGCGATCGCGACGCACCACGATCTCGACCGGCGTACCACCGATCTGACCGAGCGGGCCAAGCGTGGCGCGGACATCGGCGGGCTGATCGGCCCGCTGGAGATCGACGCCGCGCATGCCGAGCGGGACCTCATCGTCGGGGCTGCGACCCGGCGCGAGCGCGCGGCCGACGTGGCCCGGGCTCGCGCGGTACGGACCGAGCTCGAAGCGCAGGGGCAGGCTGTACGGACGCTGGCCGATCGCTGCGTCGCCGCGGTCACACCAGCGCCACGGCTCGCAGTACCCGATGTCACCGCGTTGGGGCCGGTGCCGAACACACCGGCCGAGTTGGAGAAGTACCTGACCCGGCTGGACGCAGTACGGCGTGCACTGGGGCAGGCGCAGACGGCGTACGGCTCCGCACTGGAGCGCAAGGATGAGTTGGCCGGGCGGCTGGACGCGTATCAGGTGAAGGCCGGCAGCGTCCCCCGGAGCAGTGGAACGACCGAAGACCTGGCAGAGCTCTACCGACGCGGCCGTGAGGTGCTCGACGCGGAACCAGTTGACCTGGTTCGGCTCGGCGCGCTCGTTGCGGCGTACCAGACGTATCTGGGAGTGACGACATGACGACCAACGCCTGCAAAGAGCCGGGCTGCACCGGCACGATCGTGGACGGCTACTGCGATGTCTGCGGTACCCCTGGAGGTACCTCCTCCTCGGGTCTACCGCCGGTATCGGCTGTCACCGGACGGCCGGGCATCTCCGGAGCACCCACGGCTACTGGCGCCTGCCAGCAACCTGGTTGCTCCGGGACGGTAGTGGACGGGTACTGCGACGTCTGCGGCACACCTGCCGCTGGATCCAGCTCAGCGGCGCTGGACCCGATCAGTACCGCCTCGACGGTCTCCCGTGCGTCCAACCGCCTGGCCTCGACCCCACTGGGCTCGGCCCGGGCGACAGCGGCCGGCTCCAAGCTCACCCGCAAGCTCGGTACGTCGTCCACGCGACTGCGCGGAGCGCGACTGGGCGCCGGCCTGACCCAGGTACCGCCGATCCCCGCGATCGACGCCAGCAAGGCGATCCTCAAGAACCCGATGGTCCCCGAGGAGCGCCGCAACTGCCCCAACTGCGGCAACCCGGTCGGCCGCTCGCGGGGCGACCAGCCCGGCCGTACCGACGGCTTCTGCCCGAAGTGCCGCAGCCCGTTCTCGTTCTCGCCCAAGCTGAAGGACGGCGACCTGGTCGGCGGCCAGTACCTGGTTCGCGGCTGCCTGGCGCATGGTGGCTTCGGCTGGATCTACATGGCCCAGGACCAGAACGTGTCCAACCGCTGGGTGGTGCTGAAGGGCCTGCTGAACTCGGAGGACCCGGACGCCGTCGCGGCCGCGATCGCCGAGCAGCAGTTCCTGGCCCGGGTCGAGCACCCGCTGATCGTCGAGATCTACAACTTCGTCACCCACGACGGCGCCGGCTACATCGTGATGGAGTACGTCGGCGGCACCTCGCTGAAGACCCTGCTCAAGCAGCGGATGGAGGCCAACCGCGGCCAGTACGACGCGCTGCCGATCGACCAGGCGATCGCCTACATGCTGGAGATCATGCCGGCCTTCTCCTACCTGCACGACCTCGAGCTGGTCTACTGCGACTTCAAGCCGGACAACATCATCCAGGTCGGCGACGCGGTCAAGCTGATCGACCTGGGCGGCGTGCGGCGGATCGACGACATGGACTCGGCCATCTACGGCACGGTCGGCTTCCAGGCCCCTGAGGTGGCTGAGGTCGGCCCGTCGGTGGCGTCGGACATCTACACGCTCGGCCGGACGCTGTGCGTGCTCGCCTTCGAGTTCCGCGGCTACCAGTCGAAGTACGTCGCCACGCTGCCCCCGGTGGCGGAGGTGCCGCTGTTCCAGAAGTACGACTCGGTCTACCGGCTGCTGGTGAAGGCGTGCGCGCCCGACCCGGCCGACCGCTTCGTGTCGGCTGACGAGTTCCGGGTGCAGCTGCTCGGCGTACTGCGGGAGGTGGTGGCCGACAAGCAGGGTGTGAAGGCTGCGCAGCACTCCACCTCGTCACTGCTCTTCGGCAGCCCGGGCGACCTCGCTGCCGGTCTGGGAGACCAGGCGGAGCTGTGGCGGCGGTTGCCGTCGCTGGTACGGGACGAGAGCGACAAGATGGCAGGCTGGCTGAAGACCGTGAGCGTGCCCGACCCGGAGCAGCGGCTCAATCTGCTGGTCGATGCACCCGAGTCCTCTGCCCAGATCCTGCTGGAGATCGCGCAGACCTCGCTGGAGATCGGCCCGTCGCGGTACGACATGGTCGACACCGCGGTCTCCGACCTCCTCGCGGATGACCCGTGGGAGTGGCGTGCGGTCTGGATGTCCGGACTCGTCGCGCTGGCTCGCAACGACGCCGCTACGGCCCAGTCGGCGTTCAACGCGGTCTA
The DNA here is from genome assembly GCF_039537185.1 of Kribbella ginsengisoli. NCBI lineage: Bacteria > Bacillati > Actinomycetota > Actinomycetes > Propionibacteriales > Kribbellaceae > Kribbella > Kribbella ginsengisoli. The sequence goes on from NZ_BAABAA010000002.1 coordinate 646,360, forward strand.
CGGCCAGGTACCGGGTGAGTTGGCGCCGAAGCTCGCACTGGCTGTCTCCTGTGAGGCCAGCGGCGAGTACGACGTGGCCGAGGGCCTGTACCTCACCTGTGCCCGTACCGACGCCAACTACATCGCCCCCTCGGCCTTCGGGCTGTCAGCGATCCGATCGACTCGGGGTGACCTCGACGGCGCGGTCGCTGCGCTCGACCTGGTACCGCCGACCAGCGGGTCGTATGTGCGGGCTCGCCGGGCGCGAGCCGGTCTCCTGGCAGGATCGGGGCGTGGACTGTCTGCGCTGGCCGAGGCCATGAGCAACATCGAGAGCGTCACGATCGACCCGGTCGACCGGGCGAACCTGACCGCGAGCATCTTCCGGACCGCGCTGGCGGAGGTCCTCGGCAGCGGCCCACAGCCGGGGCTGAAGATCGCCGGCCGGGAGGCGGTCGAGCCGGACCTGCGGGACGGGCTCGAGGCGGCCTACCGTGAACTCGCCGGCCACGCGCACAGCCGGCAGGAACGTGTCGCCCTGGTCGACCTGGCCAACGATGTTCGAGGATGGACGCTGCGATGACGAGTACGACCCAGACGGTCTGCCCCAGCTGTGGTGGACCGATCTCCGACGCCGACCGCTTCTGCGAGGCGTGTGGGGCCGAGCTCACTCCGGCCGTCCCGGCTGCGGCCACACCGGCTATCGACACTGACACTGAGCCGACGGTCGAGCTCAACCCGGGTGCTGCGCGCGGTGCGGAAGCGCTGCCCGGCCCTTGCCGCTCCTGCGGCGGCACGATCGGCGCCGACGGGTACTGCGAGACCTGCGGTACCAAGGCGACCAAGGCGCGCGACCACTTCAGCGAGCAGCCCGCTCCCTGGGTGGCCGCCGTCTGCGACCGCGGGATCCGGCACAGCCGCAATGAGGACGCAGCGGCGATCGCTGCCGACCCAGAGCCGGGTAGCCGCGCCATGCTCGTGGTCTGCGACGGGGTGAGCTCCTCGCTCGACTCCGACGTGGCCAGCCTGGCCGCTGCCCGCGCAGCGCGTGACGTACTGGCTGCTGGTCATGCGCAGGGGATGGGAACTGAGTCCTCCCGGAACAGTGCGGTCATCGCGCGGCTCAAGGCTGCAGCGGATGCCGCTAGCGACGCAGTACTGGCGAACACCTCGCCGGACAGTCCTAACCCGGCTTCCTGCACGTTCGTGGCCACTGTGCTCGAGGGCGACCTGCTGGTGGCCGGGGTGGTGGGTGACAGCCGGGCGTACTGGTTCCCGGACAACGCTGAGGCTGTTGCGTTGACTGTGGACGACTCCTGGGCTGCTGAGTTGATCGCTACCGGCGTACCGCGGCATGAGGCCGAGACGGGTCCGCAGGCGCACGCGATCACCCGCTGGCTCGGCAAGGACGCTCCGGACCACACACCTCGTACTACGTCGCTGAAGGTGGCCGGGCCGGGCTGGCTGGTCGTCTGCTCGGACGGGCTCTGGAACTACTGCTCCGAGGCGGCACCGCTCGCCGACCTGGTACGTCAGACCGCTGCAGCCAATGCGAACGAGCCATTGGCCACGGCGTCCGCACTGGTCGACTGGGCCAACGCCCAGGGCGGCCAGGACAACATCACCGTCGCACTCGCTCGTATTTGATCTTGCTCCGCTAGTCGCCGTATTGAAAGGACGCCTGAGATGGCCGAGTTCTCCGCCACCGTGTACCAGAACGAGTTCCTGCCCGACGGCGGCACCGATGTGCACGCGATCGTCACGGTGTCCTGCAGCGGCGCGGGCTCGGCCGGCCAGAGCGGCAGCGGCGACGCAGGCGAGATCATCATCGTCGACACCTCCGGCTCGATGGGCGCCGAGGGCGTCCGGGCCGCCGCCTTCGCCGCGCAGACCGCGCTCGACCAGATCCTCGACGGGGTCTGGTTCGCGGTCATCTCCGGCAACGACCGGGCCCAGCTCGCCTTCCCGCCGTCGCCCGAGCCGGTGATGGTGAAGATGGACCAGTTCACCCGGCAGGCCGCCAAGGACGCGGTGGCCCGCTTCTACGCCGACGGCGGCACCGCGATGGGCACCTGGCTGCGGCTGGCCTCGCGGGTCTTCGCGACCGTGCCGTCGCTGACCCAGAAGCACGCGCTGCTGCTCACCGACGGCGAGAACCAGCACGAGACGCCCGAGGCGCTGACCCAGGCGATCCAGTCCGTCACCGGCCAGTTCCAGTGCGACTGCCGCGGTGTCGGCGTCGCCTGGCAGGTCGACGAGGTACGCCGGATCGCGACCGCCCTGCTCGGCACGGTCGACATCATCCCGGCGCAGGACCAGCTCGCCGCCGAGTTCGCCAAGATCATCCAGAACGCGATGAGCAAGGGTGTCGCGCAGGCCGACATGCGGGTCTGGGCTCCACAGGGCGCGCAGGTGCTGTTCGTACGGCAGGTTGCCCCGACAGTGGATGACCTGACGTCCCGGCGTACCGAGGTGAACGCGCTGACCGGGTCCTACCCGACCGGCTCGTGGGGCGATGAGTCCCGCGACTACCACGTGGCCATCCGGCTCGCTGCCAAGGGCATCGGCCAGGAGCAGCTCGCTGCTCGGGTGCAGCTGGCACTGGGCGACCAGGTGGTGGCACAGGGGCTCGTACGGGCGCTGTGGTCCGAGGACGAGGCTCTGACCACCCGGATCAGCCCAGAGGTCGCCCACTACACCGGGCAGACCGAGCTGGCCGATGCGATCCAGGAAGGCCTTGCAGCGAAGGCCGCCGGCGACACGGCGACGGCTACTACCAAGCTGGGCCGGGCAGTGCAGCTCGCCGCGCAGACCGGCAACGAGGAAGCGACCACGCGGCTGCGCAAGGTGGTCGACATCGACGACCAGGACAACGGCACCGTACGGCTCAAGCGGACCGTCGAGAAGGCTGACGAGATGGCACTCGACACCGCCTCCACCAAGACCACCCGGGTGAAGAAATGACCTCAGCGACGTGTCCGAGCGGGCACCCGTCCGTCTCCACCGACTACTGCGACGTCTGCGGCCTGCCGATCGGGGCAGCCGCTACACCGTCGGCTGCGTCGGTGCCGGCGCCCGCCGTGGCGGCTCCTGGGCCCACCACGCAGGCCTGCCCGAACTGCTCGGAGCCGGCCGCCCCGGACGCGCTGTTCTGCGAGAACTGCGGCTACGACTTCACCACGGGCACCATGCCCCGGCCGGCGTCCGCACTGGACCTCGGTACGCCGCCCCCGGTACCTCCTGCGCCGCAGGAGGTCGCCGACTGGGTGGTGGAGCGCTGGGTCGACCCGGACTGGTACGAGGTCCAGCAGAGTGACGACCCGTGCCCGTCCCCTGGTCTGCCCGTGGTCATCCCGGTCACCGCGAAGAGCGTCCTCGTCGGTCGCCCCTCCAAAAGTCGCGGCATCACTCCGGAGATCGACTGTGGCGAGGACACCGGGGTCAGCCGGCGCCAGGCGCAGCTCACCACGGACGGGCAACGCTGGTGGGTTGAGGATCTGCAGTCCTCCAACGGCACCTTCGTCGGGCCGTCGTCCGGGCCGCTGCCCGAGGACCCGATCAGTCCTGGCCAACGGCGGGAGCTGAACGCCGACGATCGTGTCTACGTGGGTGCTTGGACGCGTCTCGTAGTACGGAAGTCGACCCCGGAGGAGCAGGCCGGCCAGGCCTGAAAGACGATCGCAGTAGCGGCCAGAAGCTGGCCGCTACTGTTCATACCGTTGTCTCATGACGACGGAACAGAGCGAGATTCAGACCTTCCGGATCGAGATTCCGCACAGTGAGCTCGACGACCTGCGGGCCCGGCTACTGGGCGCGCGCTGGCCGGCGGCGCCTCGGGTCGACGACTGGAGCCGCGGCGTACCGACCGGGTATCTGAAGGAGCTGGCGGAGTACTGGGCCAACGGCTTCGACTGGCGGGCGCAGGAAGCGGCGCTCAACGAGATCCCGCAGTTCGTGACCGAGATCGACGGGCAGCGGATCCACTTCTTCCACCAGCGCTCGGCCGAGCCGGACGCGACGCCGCTGATCCTGACGCACGGGTGGCCGGGGTCACCTGTTGAGTTCCAGCGGCTGATCGGGCCGCTGACTGACCCCGTTGCGCATGGCGGTGACGCGGCGGACGCGTTTCATGTCGTCGTACCGTCGCTGCCCGGGTATGGGTTCTCGAACCCTCTTGGCGAGGGTGGGTTCAACCTGTTCGGGGTGGCGCGGATGTGGGCGTCGTTGATGAACCGGCTCGGCTACGAGCGGTACGCCGCGCACGGCACGGATGCTGGGTCGGGGGTGGCCGGGATGCTGCCGATGGTGGATGCGGAGCATGTGATCGGGATCCACCTGGCCGGGATTTCTGCGTCGACGCCGTTCGGCGATCCGATCGCGCTTGATGGGTTGAGTGCTGCCGACCGGGTGCGGGCCGAGCGGTTCAACGCGTTGATGGACGAGGGGTTCGGCTATCTGGTCCAGCAGATGACGCGGCCGCAGACGCTCGCGTACTCGTTGAACGACTCGCCGATCGGGCAGCTGGCGTGGATCGTGGAGAAGTTCGCGGAGTGGACGGACCCGGCGTACAGGCTGCCCGAGGAGGCCGTCGACCGCGATCAATTGCTCACCAACGTCAGCCTGTACTGGTTCACCGGCTCGGGCGCGTCGTCGGCGCACGCCGTCTATGAAGGAATGGCCGCCTGGAAGGCCCTGGCGACCCAGAGCTGGGGCTCGGGCGACGCCGCGGGGCAGGGCTGGGGCGACTCCGGCGACTGGGGCTCCGACGTCGGCGAGGTCGCTGGGCCGCCGACCGGGGTGGCGGTGTTCGGGAACGAGACGGCGATCAAGAGCCTGACCGATCCGGCCGGCAAGATCGAGCACTGGGTCGAGTACGAACGCGGCGGTCACTTCGCCGCGATGGAGGTACCGGACCTGCTCACGGCTGACCTGCGAACCTTCTTCCGCCCCTTGCGCTGAACCACTCGATCCCCGCCCCACCGAGGACGATCGGCAACGGCCAGCTCCACGGACGACCAGCCACATTGACCACCAGAACCGCCGTCCACAAGGCGATCCAGCTACCGCCGTACCCGCGAAGCACACCCCGATACCAAAGCTCACCCGTCGACTCCGCGGCCCGCTGACCGAGCCACACGAACAGGTACGCCGCGATCGACAACGGCCAGAACACCCACAACCGCGCCCAGTCGTACGGCACCATCACCAGCGCCGTCAGACAGATCAACGCCACCGCCCAGTGAAAAATCTCCCCGGCCCAGTTCAGCCGCCGCACCCGCAACGTGACAACGACCGCCAGCGGCCCGAACACAACCCCGACCAGCCCAGCCACCACATGCAGAATCAGCGCAATATCACGCATCAGCACAACAACCTGACATGTCAGCGAACCATAGTCCTCCCACCCCGCCCCGTCTCCCCCTCGCACCCGCCGAAATCCCCGCCGGCGCCCAGCACCCTTCGCCCACCCCTGGTGGGCTTGAACACCAAATGGCGACCTTGAACAAGCAATACGGTGTCCAAGCCCACCGGATGGTGTTCAAACCCACCAGAAGTGCGCGGCTCACCCCCGACGTCGGCTCACCGAGGTACGCCGAGCCGACGGGAACGACCCATCAGGTCGGCCGGAGACCGACGTCGGAGGCTGAGGGGCGTACCGCAGGTCTCGTCCGAGGCAATCCCCAGCGGTGGATGACGTACGGCCTGAATACGCACGCCATCCACCATCGCGCGCGTCCACGGGGACACACCAGACCAGGCAGATGCGATTGGAGCCCGCCCCCAAGCCCGGCTCCACAACAACCCGCTATCACCAAGCGGGCGTGCGAAGCAGCCCGCGCCCCGGGGTGGGAGCTCAGCGCCGTGGGAGCGACGAAGGAGCCGAGCGTGGGGGAATCGGTTAGCGGATGGGGTAGCTGGCGACCATTCGTACTGCGTGGTTGCGGTAGCCAAGGCGTTCGAAGCTGGCTGCCATGGGGGTGTTGGTCAGGTCGGTGTCCGCCCGGATGCGGTCGGCGCCGGTTTCGGCCAGGAGGTGGGTGATCTCGGCCAGGAGGTCGTCGCTGTAGCGGTGGCCTCGGTGTTCGGGCAGTACGCCGAGGTAGCCGACGACCGGGCCGCCGTTGTTGGCAGAGGGAAGGGCGAAGCCGACCAACGAGCCAGAAGCGTCATAGGCCAGGCGCCACCACGAGCACTCCCCCGGCATCGACTGGTAGATCTCCAGGTCTTCCTTCGCCGCGCCCTCGACCCCGACCCGCGCGACCGCCCGCGCAGTCGCCGCATCGAGGCTGCCTTCGATGACACGACGGAAGACGTCGAGGAAGGCATCGTCGTCGGCCGGCTCGAAACGCAACCGGGTCGACCGGGCCGGCAATCCATCAGCCGGCGTCCACTCGTAGCGCAAACGCTCAGTCAGCTGAGACAACCCAGCCGCCGCAGCCGCCGCCAGTCGCGGCTCCAACGCGTCGACCACAGCAGGCTGATCACGCCAGCCGTTGGGCAGGAAGATGTGGTACTCCGGCTCCTCCCCGTCCGTCGGGAAGGTGTCCAGCGCATGCCGGATCAACGAGCTCCAGACGGCAACGCGGTCGACACCCGGTACGGCGTACAGGCCGTCGATGCTGAACGGATGGGCGAACTGCTCCATCCCCCACCAGATGGCGAGGGCGATGATCTTGCCGTCCTGCTCGGCGACCCAGGACCACTCGTGGCGGTAGGCGCCGGTGAGCAGGTAGGAATCCCACCGCTCCCGCGTGACCGTGTTGAGCGACTGGTCGGCGATCAGGGTGTGGATGGTGTCGAGGTCGGACTCGACGGTGGTACGGATCTTCACAGGTCCTCCAGAAAGGAGGCGCGCGATTCCGCTCAGTGCGAGCTGGACGAGCGGATCAGGCGCGCCGGAACATGAGCTTTCATCGGTCGCTCCTTCCACTCGAGGGGTCGTTCTCGCCACGCAGACACTAGAACCCGCCCGAGGTCATAGTCCACCGATTATTCATGGTTGAGATGTACCGGCGTCGTTTGCCACGGGAAAGCTGAAGGGCATGCGAACGCCCACCGCACACAAGTTCAGCGCGCTAGCCGCCGTCGCCGTCTTCTCGATCGGCCTGACCGCGACCCCCGCGACCGCCTCGACAACAACCCAGACCCGGTACGCCGTACCGTCCGCCGTCACCGCGATCCCCTCCTGCGGCCTCAGCACCCTCCCGTCGGAGGCGGCGACCACCCTCCGCCTGATCCACTCCGGCGGCCCGTTCCCGTACAGCCAGGACGGCACCGTCTTCCAGAACCGCGAGGGGATCCTGCCCGCCAAGCCGAGCAGCTACTACCACGAGTACACCGTGAAGACGCCCGGCTCCTCCACCCGCGGCGCCCGCCGGCTGATCGGTGGTGGCGCCCTCACCACGCCCGTGTCGGTGTACTACACCGGCGACCACTACGCGTCCTTCTGTCTGGTGAACGAGAACGGCTGAGAGAATCGGCCGGTGACGTCAGACATCCAGAACGTACTGCGCAACCAGTTCGAGCTCACCTGGGCGCTGTTCGAGTACCACCTGGAGCGCCTGACCCCCGACGATCTGCTCTGGGAACCGGCCAAACTCTGCTGGACAGTCCGCCCGGACAGCATCGGTAACTGGCGGGCGGACTGGTCCGACAGCGCGCTCGACCCGATCCCGGTCCCGACGATCGGCTGGCTCACCTGGCACATCGGCTGGTGGTGGTCGACCGCGGCCGCCCACGCCCGTGGCGCGGTACCACCGGACCGTACTGCGGTGCTGTGGCCGGGCGACCTGGCCAAGACCCTCGGCTGGATGCGAGCCCTGCGCGACCAGTGGTCCCACATCCTCGAAGACATCACCGACCTCACCCGGCCGGCCGTCTTCCCCTGGCCCCCCGAAGCCCGCCGCTCCACCGCCGACCAGTTCGCCTGGGTCAACACCGAACTGATGAAGAACGCCGCCGAAATCGGCCAACTCCGCCTGCTCAAAGCAGCAAGAGACGCATAAAAAATACCTGGCTCCGGGCGAAGTGCCCGGAGCCAGGTTTCTTGTACAGAAGGAACTTCTAGGAGATCAGAAGTCCATGCCGCCCATGTCGGGCGCGCCGCCCGGAGCGGCCGAGGCCTTCTCCGGCTTGTCGGCGATGACGGCCTCGGTGGTGAGGAACAGGGCCGCGATGGACGCTGCGTTCTGCAGCGCCGAGCGCGTCACCTTGGCCGGGTCGATGATGCCGGTGGCGATCAGGTCCACGTACTCACCGGTTGCGGCGTTGAGGCCCCAGCCCGGCTCGAGGTTGCGAACCTTCTCCACCACGACGCCGCCCTCGAGGCCGGCGTTGAAGGCGATCTGCTTCAGCGGGGCCTCGACCGCGGACCGCACGATCGCGGCACCGGTGGCCTCGTCACCCTCGAGCTCCAGCTTCTCGAACGCGACGACCGAAGCCTGCAGCAGCGCCACGCCGCCACCGGCGACGATGCCCTCTTCGACGGCGGCCTTCGCGTTGCGAACGGCGTCCTCGATGCGGTGCTTGCGCTCCTTCAGCTCGACCTCGGTGGCCGCGCCGACCTTGATGACCGCAACGCCGCCGGCCAGCTTGGCCAAGCGCTCCTGCAGCTTCTCGCGGTCGTAGTCGGAGTCCGACTTCTCGATCTCGGCGCGGATCTGGTTCACCCGGCCGGAGATCTGGTCGGCGTCGCCGGAACCCTCGACGATGGTCGTCTCGTCCTTGGTGACGACGATCTTGCGGGCCTGGCCGAGCAGCTCCAGGTCCACGGTGTCGAGCTTGAGGCCGACCTCCTCGGAGATGACCTCACCGCCGGTCAGCACGGCGATGTCGACCAGCATGGCCTTGCGGCGGTCACCGAAGCCCGGCGCCTTGACGGCGACGGTCTTGAAGGTGCCCTTGATCTTGTTCACGACCAGGGTCGCGAGCGCCTCACCCTCGAGGTCCTCGGCGATGATCGCCAGCGGCTTGCCGGTCTGCATGACCTTCTCCAGCACCGGGACCAGGTCCTTGATGCTCGAGATCTTGCTGTTCACCACGAGGATGTACGGGTCTTCGAGGACCGCTTCCATCCGCTCGGTGTCGGTCACGAAGTACGGCGAGATGTAGCCCTTGTCGAAGCGCATGCCCTCGGTGAGCTCGAGCTCGAGACCGAAGGTGTTGCTCTCCTCGACGGTGATGACACCTTCCTTGCCGACCTTGTCCATCGCCTCGGCGATGATCTGGCCGACCTGGGTGTCGGCGGCGGAGATCGAGGCCGTGGAAGCGATCTGCTCCCGGGTCTCGACGTCCTTCGCCTGCGCCAGCAGCTGCTCGCTGATGGCGTCGACCGCCTTCTCGATGCCCTTCTTCAGGCCCATCGGGTTGGCGCCCGCGGCGACGTTGCGCAGACCCTCGCGCACGAGCGCCTGGGCCAGCACGGTCGCCGTGGTGGTGCCGTCGCCTGCGACGTCATCCGTCTTCTTGGCAACTTCCTTGACGAGCTCGGCCCCGATCTTCTCGTACGGGTCCTCGAGCTCGATCTCCTTGGCGATGGAGACACCGTCGTTGGTGATCGTGGGGGCGCCCCACTTCTTCTCCAGCACGACGTTGCGGCCCTTGGGGCCGAGCGTCACCTTCACGGCGTCGGCGAGGGTGTTCATACCCCGCTCGAGGCCACGGCGCGCCTCTTCATTGAAAGAAATCAGCTTGGGCATTCTCCGCGAGTCCTCCCGCGTCGAGTTTTTTGTTCAGCCGGCCGGATGCCCGCGACGGACGGTGTCATCGGTGCGGCGGTCACGTCCCGCCACGCCTCCGGCACCTCATCGAGGCCGTCTATGGTCACACCGTCCGGGCAGGAGCGTTATCACTCTCGCCCATCGAGTGCTAACCAAGTATTAGCACTCGACCCAAGCGAGTGCAAGCCAGGTCCCCGTCCGCAGTACGGTGCCGGCATGACTCTGGAGGTCCTCCCGGCCACCCCGGACCGCTGGCCGGACGTCGTCACGGTGATGGGTGAGCGCGGCGACCCCGCCCGCTGCTTCTGCCAGTACTTCCGCCTCCGCGGCAAGGACTGGTCCGACACCTCCCCCGCAGCCAAGCGTGACGCCCTCAGCGCTCAGGTCGCCTCGGACAGACCACCAGGCGTCCTGGCGACAGCCGACGGTACGCCGGTGGGCTGGTGCGCCGTCGCTCCCCGCTCGGCCTATCCCCGGGTCATCGCCTCCCCCAACTGGCGCGGCGGCGACCCCGACGCCTGGGTGGTCACCTGCTTCGTCGTACCGGTCGGTCACCGCCGTCAGGGGTTGGCCGGGGAGCTCCTACAGGGAGCAATCGACTTCGCCCGCACCCAGGGGGCCGCAGTACTGGAGGCCTGCGCGGTGGACCTCTCCTACTCGGGCAGGGTCCCCTCCGCTGACCTCTACCGCGGCCCACTGTCCGTCTACCTCGAGGCAGGCTTCACAGAACTCAGCCGTACGTCGCCGCAATGGGTGCTGGTCAGCAAGACGCTCTAGACCTTGGCGATGAACTTGACCTCGATCAGCTGGCCGGGGAGCGCCAGCCGGGTGACCCCGACCAGAGTGCTGGCGACCTGCGGGTCTTCCCGCCCGTATGCCGCCTTGCGCACCGGCCCCGCCGCCTCGAAGGCCGACGGTATGTCGAGCACGTAGAGCACTTCCTCGACTACATTCTCCAGTCCGGCGCCGAAGCGGCCCAGCAGCTCGGCAGCGTTCACGTAGGTCTGCCGCATCTGCTCGGCCATCCCCGAGAAGTCCGTCACCTCACCGGCCGCGTCTAGCGGCGCCGGCGCCAGCAGGTCCTCGCCGCGGTGCCCCAGCTGCCCGGAGAGGTAGATGGTGTCCCCGTGCCGAACAGCCTGCGCGTAGCCGTAGCTGCTCTCCCACGGAAGTCCGAAGCTCTCCACCTGTGTCGCGGTCATGTCTCTCCCGATCCGAAAGCTGAATATTGAATCAACCGTAGGATTCGGGTACCGCACGTCACCAGGAGCGACGATGCCAAAGGGGGCAAGGATGATGCCAGGCCTGACGGTGGCGATCCTCGGCGTACCGCGCCTGATCGCGCTCGATCTGAGCATTCCGCTGCACATCCTCGGCCGGTACGCCGGTTACCGCGTGCTCGTCTGCGGAGAGGCGATGTCCACGCACCCGCTGGCCGCGGCGGCCGACGCCGACATCATCGTCGTACCCGGGTACGACGACCCCGAGGTCCCGCTGCCCGCTGAGTACCTGGACCTGCTCCGGGCAGCTGCCGACCGGGGTGCCCGGCTGGTCGGCATCTGCACCGGGACGCTCGCGCTGGCGGCAGCCGGCGTACTGGACGGCCGGGACGCGACCACCCACTGGGAGTACGTGGCCCGCCTGCGCGCGAACCACCCGCTCGTCAACGTCCTGGAGAACCGCCTGTTCGTCGAGGACGGCAAGATCCTCACCTCGGCCGGCGGCGGCGCTGCCATCGACGCCTGCCTGCACGTGATCACCTCCGACTTCGGCGCCGCGGCCGCATACGAGGCCGGCAAGCACGTGGTGGCAGGACCTGCCCGGAGCGGCGATCAGCGCCAGTACGTCGACGTACTGACCCCGCCCCGCTCAGACCTGTCGGCCACCCGCCAGTGGGCAATGCAGCACCTGGGCGAACCGCTCACTGTGCGGGATCTGGCCGAGCACTCGAACCTTCCACGCAGGACGTTCATCCGGCACTTCACCACCGAGACCGGCATGCCACCGATGCAGTGGGTCGCCCTGCAGCGCGTGCTGAGCGCCCGCCGACTGCTGGAGACCTCCGACTGGTCAGTCGAGCGAATAGCCGCCGCCACCGGCTTCGGCAGCGCCACCAACTTCCGCGCCCACTTCCGCCGCGAGGTGGGCACCACCCCGAGCGCCTACCGCCGGGCGACCTGACAGCGCACGCCGGTCAAGCAGACGGTTGCTCGTGCTGCGCGATCAGCATCTTCGGCGCGGTCAGCCGCCAGGCCTCGGTCAGCAGCTCCACCAACTCGTCCTCGTCCGCGATCGCCAGCTTGACCTCCAGCCAGGCGAACCGCCCGGACGCCCACGAGGCCGTGTAGATCTCCGGACTCTCCGCCACCAGCGCCTCCTGCTCCTCGCGCAGCGCCTTCAGCATCACCGAGGTCTCGTCCGCCGACAGGTAGACGAAGCCCTTCTTCCGCACCTTGAACGCAGGCTGCCCGGCCCACCCCACGTGCTCCTCCACCCCGGGCAAGGCGAGCAGCATCTTCGTCACCGCCTCAGCATCCATCCCCTGACGGTACGACCCGCCACCGACAGAAAATATCGAAAGTAGTCAGGGGTCCGGGGCCGCCCCGGCTGACCCGGACCAGGGGTGCGACCAGGGTCGGGTCGGTACCGATCCCGATGTGGGGAAGGGGTTCGCGGCGGCAGAGTAGTGGACATGACGAACTCCACTGCACCGTTCTCGAACCTGTCCGGTAAGTCCCTTCGCCGCTCGCGTAACCAGCGGATGCTCTCCGGTGTGTCCGGTGGCCTGGCGGAGTACTTCAACATCGACGCCACGCTGGTCCGGCTGGCCATCGTCGGCCTGACCCTGATCACCGGCGGCACCGCGCTGATCGGCTACGTGATCGCCTGGATCGTGATGCCCGAGGCAGACGGCAAGGCCGTCTGGCAGTCGGTCCAGCAGCCCCAGCAGCAGTCCACCCCCGAGTCCGACATCGCCGCTCGCATCTACGACGACAAGCCGCCGGCGGCGTGACGGGCGGACGCACGGCAGCAAGGTGACAGCGCCAACAGATAGGCCACAGGCGCTCTCATACTTGCTGCCGTGCCGACCGACGCCGCACTGACCTAGTGTCCGGAGCTGCAAGTTCCTGCAACAGTTGAGCTCACAGCACTCCGTAACTGGCTTCTCCTGCCACACTCCTCAAGTGCAGACCGACCAGGGCACCAGCCGCTGCCCCCAGTGCGACCACGAGATCCCCACTGATCCGCAGTACGTGACGTGGTGTGACCAGTGCGACTGGAATGTGGACCCGACCGGCCCGACCCATCAGGTCTCCGCCAGGCGACGGCGACGCGAGCATCGGCTGGCGGACACGCTGTTCCGGGAGCTGGAGCACGGAGAGATCCGCCGTCCGGGCTGGACCGTCGCACGGGTCGGTACCTATCTGCTGTCGACAGTGATCCTGGTGGTCCTCCCCCTGGCCGGCCTGATCGGTGGCGTCTACGCACTTGTCTCGTACCGGCCGCTCTGGATGGGCGTGCTGCTGTCCGTCATCCCGTTCGGGGTCACCTTCCTGCTCCGCCCCCGCGCCCATCGCCTCGGCCCCGACACCCATGTGGTGCACCGGGAGCAGGCGCCCCGGCTCTTCGGCCTGGTCGACGAGATCGCCGCCAAGATCGGTACCAGGAGCGTGGGGCTCATCGAGCTCAGTCCGTATCCGGGGATCGGCTTCCTCAAGGTCGGGTGGCGGTTCACGCCGGTGATCAGGATCGGCCTGCCGCTGTGGGCAGGGCTCGGGCCACAGGAGCGGGTCGCCGTACTGGCGCACGAGCTCGGCCATGGCAAGAACGGTGACGGCCTGCATCGCTGGGTCGTCGGCTCGGCGGTGGATGCGCTGCAGGAGATTCAGATGACGTCGCGCAACGACGAGTCCGACGAGTACCGGCTGGAGGTCCAGACCTATTACTTCCACGGTTACAGCAACAACGCCGTCAACAGCTTCCTCGACGCGACGATCGGCTCGCTGGCCCGAGCCGTGCAGTGGGTGCTGACGACAGCGGACCTGAGAGCCCAGCAGCGCGAGGAGTACCTGGCTGACCGGCGCTCTGCGGAGATCGCCGGCTCGGACGCGGCCGCCGGCGCCTTGGAGCGGTACGAGCTCGGCTCGACTTCGTACCGGGCCATGGAGCAGGCACTGCGCTTCAACTCGGAGGCCGACCCGCTGGAGGCGGCTGCTGGGGCCGTAAGCGAGATCCCGGCCCGTGAGGTCGAGCGGCGGCTCCGGGTCAGCCGGCTGCGGGAGACCCGCAGCGACTCGACTCACCCGCCGACAAATCTCCGCGCGAAGCTGATCCGGACCAGGCCCGCGCAGGACCCGCTCGTAGAGCTGGAGCTCGAGGAGAGCCAGGTCATCGACAAGGAGCTGGCCGGACCCGCACGGACCGTTCTGAAGGAGCTGCGGTCCGCGCTGCGCTAGTCCTCAGGGAGGTCTTGGCTGCGCTGCGTTAGACCTTCAGGGAGGTCTTGGCTGCGGCCGCGACGGCGATGTCGGGGTGGTCTGAGAAGACGCCGTCCACGCCGGTAGCGGCGAAGCGGGCCAGTTCGCCGGCCAGGTCCAGGCCGGTCGGGAGGAAGCGGCGCTCGGCACGGAAGGTCCAGAGCTGGACCGACAGGCCGGCGCGGTGGGCGAGGTCGACCAGCCGGGTCGGCTCGCCGAGAGCACCACTCGGCGTCCGCGGGATGACCAGGTCCTTGTGCGGCGCCAGGACCTGCGCGTACGTCGAGATCTCGCGCAGGCCGGCCGGCTCGATCAGATCCGCGAAGGTGCGGGTGTCGCCGGCCCGGAGGAAGTCGTTGGGCGCGTTCTCGGAGTCGATCAGCTGGACCAGCGGGACGTCCGTCATCACCGACAGCCGGCGCAGGCTGGTCGGCTCGAACGACTGGATCATCGCCTCGCCCTTGTGCAGGCCGAGCGCGACCAGGCGCTCCGCGAGCAGCTCCTCCAGCGGCAGGCCGAGGCGGCGGAAGTACGCCGGGTGCTTGATCTCCGGGATGACCCCGATCGGGCGGCCGAGCCGGGCCGACTCCTGCCGCGCCAGCGCGACGACCTCGTCGAAGGTCTGGATCCCCTCGCGGCCGTCGTACGCCGTGTTGGCGGCGCGCAGGGCGGGCATCCGCTCACGGGCCCGCAGCATGCGGAGTTCCGCGTAGTTGAAGTCCTCGGCGAACCAGCCGGTCACGGCCGTCCCGTCGACGATCTTGGTGATTCGCCGGTCCGCGAACACCGCGTGGTCGGCGACGTCCGTCGTACCGGACAGCTCGTTCTCGTGCCGGACCACCAGCACGCCGTCGAGCGTCGGGACCAGGTCAGGCTCCAGATAGTCGGCGCCTAGGGCCGCAGCGAGCCGATAGGCCTGCGGCGTGTGTTCCGGACGGTAGCCACTCGCTCCCCGATGCGCGATCACCAGCATGGTTCCAGCACAAGCGCCCCAGGTGGCGGGGCGGGAACTCGTTGCCCAACGCAAAGTGAAGCTCGCCCACCAACTGTGCTCCGCTCCTTTCGGCGGGTGACCGGATACCGAAGTCAGACGCCGTACGCCGAACCCGGCCCTACTGTCAGAGCCATGACTCTGCCAGGGCCGACCGCCGTCTCCGCCCGGGCGCTCGGGCCGGACCTTGCCCGCGGCCTTCTCCTGCTCTTCATCGCCCTGGCGAACACCCACGGGTTCCTTCACCCACCCGGCGTCAGCGACATCCGCGGTACGCCGATCGCCTCCGCCCTCCCGGACCGCATCGCCGCCTTCCTGGAGACCACGCTCGTCGACGGCCGGTCGTACACGATGTTCGCCGCACTGTTCGGCTACGGCATGGTGCAGATCATGCGCCGCCAAGAAGCCAGCGGCGCCGACTGGCCCGGCACCCGCAAGCTACTGCGCCGCCGCGGCCGCTGGATGGTCGTGCTGGGCGTCCGCCGGCATGGCATGCGCGGGCCGTTCGAGGTACTGCTCCGCCGCCTGACCTACCGGCGCCTGACGGTCAGGACAGCGGAGTCGACGTGAGGTGGGGGCGTGAAGGCCTTGCGGGGAAGACGCAGGCCGAGCGACAGGTCGTAGTACCGGCTCCATCTGGAAGCGGCCGGTGCCTGGTGGCTGGTCCAGCGGTTGACCACCTGGCGTTGCAGGACGAGGTCCGCTGCGACCAGACGGGTGCCTGGGGCAAGCAGTCTCTTGAGCAACGCGGTGGAGATCCCGTACGGCGGACTGGAGACGACCCGGAACGGCCGTGACGGCAACCGGAGGTCACTCGCATCGGCACGGACCACCGTGACCGGATCGTCCGCGAACCGCCGCCGCAAACGGTTGGCGCGACCAGGGTGGAGCTCCACGGCGACCACCTTGGCCCCGGCCCGGACCAGCGGCGCGGTCAGCGCGCCGAGGCCGGCCCCGACGTCGAGGACGAGGTCACCGGGCTTGACTCCGGCAGCGTCGACGACACGTTGGGCCCAACGACTATCGAGCGGATGCCATCCCCAGGCACCCCTCGCCTGCCCGTAGCCGGGCACGACGGACCATCACGAAGTAGTTCACAGACATGCCCCGACCCTAGAACGTGGATCGCCTTGCCATCAAAGCATTTTCGGCTGCGCGCCCAACGACGTGACAGTCTCGCTGGTACGCCGCTGCGCCAGCTCGAGCCGGTCCCTCCTGGCCGCCGACACGTCGGGCTTGGCCAGTTCGCGTTGTACGTCGAGGACACGAACAGGCAGCGTGTCGGTCATCAGCAACGGCGCGTACTGCGCGTCCGCCTTCCACCGGTCGCCGTCCTTGCGGAAGGTGAACTTCATCAGCAGCCCCTCGGCCTTCGTGCTGTCCGGCTGCCGATGCGCGGCGACGAGGTTGCCGAGTCCGTAGACGACCCACTTGCCGTTGAGCTGCTCGACCGGCTGGACCACGTGCGCGTGGTGGCCGAGGATCAGGTCGATGTTGCTGTCGGCAAGGAGTTCCCTGGCGACCGTACGCTGCTGCTCGTTGGGCTTCTTGCTGTATTCGTCGCCCCAGTGGCAGCTGACCACGACGATCTCGGCACCGTTGTCGCGGGCCTTCCGCGCCATCGCCTTGATCTTGCCGACGTCGAGCTTGCCGGCCCGCCACGTCTGGCCGTCTGGGTACGGGAGGCCGTTGAAGCCGTAGGTGTAGCTGAGCAGGGCGACCTTCACGCCTCGCACGGTGACGATCGTCGGGGTCTCGGCCTCTTCGGGTGTGCGGGCCGTGCCGGTGTGCTTCAGGCCTGCCTTGTCGAGCAGCTTCAGAGTGCGGTCGATGCCGGCCGCTCCCTGGTCGAAGCTGTGGTTGCTGGCCGTGGAACACGCGTCGTACCCGGTACTGACCAGGGCCGGGACGATCTGCGGTGGGCCTTGGAAGAGTGGGTAGCCCTTGGGCGGCGTACCGAGCGGGGTCTCGAGGTGGCAGACGGCCAGGTCGGCTTGTTCTACCAGGGGTTTGACGCCCTTGAGGAGTGGTGCGAAGTCCCATTCGCCGTTGTCGCCGTCGCGCTTGGCGGTGTTCCAGAGGCGCTCGTGGAGGAGAACGTCGCCGGTCGCGACCAAGGTCAGCTGGTCCGGCTGGTTCGATTCGTTGGCGGGCTTCGTCTTGGGTGCGGCAGCAGGTTTGTTCTCCGCTGCTTCGGTGTCCGCGATGCAGCCGGTGAGCGCCACCATGCCCGCGGTCAACAGGAACGCTGCGACCGTCTTTCGTGCAGCCCGCCCCAAGCCTGTCATCTGTTTCCCCCGGTTCAGCAGGTCCGCACGCCGCGGTCCTGCTGAAGAGACGCCGTGGCGGCCGGAAAAGTTGAGGCCCTGTGAGCGGGTTAACCTCAGCGGATGGTGGAACTGAAGACCGCGGACCAGATCGAGCAGATGCGCGTCGCCGGGCGAGTGGTCGCCTCAGCCCTGATCGCGGTCAAGAAGCATGCCTCGGTCGGCGTCTCGCTCCGCGAGCTGGACGAGGTCGCCCGCGAGGTACTCCGGTCCGCGGGCGCGGTGTCACTGTTCGACGGCTACCAGCCCGGATTCGCGACGCGACCTTTCAGCGGAGTGATCTGTACTTCGGTCAACGACGCGGTCCTGCACGGCCTGCCGAGCGATCTCCGGCTGGCCGACGGCGACCTGCTCAATGTCGACTGCGGCGCCTCGGTCGACGGCTGGTGCGCCGACTCGGCCACCAGCTTCGTCGTCGGTACGCCGCGCGCCGAGGATCTCGAGTTGATCGCGACGACCGAGCGAGCACTCGCCGCGGGCATCGCCGCCGCCGTACCGGGTGCCCGACTGGGCGACGTCGGCGCAGCCATCGGCGAGATCGGCCGCCGGGCCGGCGTCGGCACCAACCTCGACTTCGGCGGCCACGGCATCGGCCGCCGCATGCACGAAGAACCCCACGTCCCCAACGGCGGCCACCCCGGCCGAGGCCTCAAACTCCGTCCCGGCCACGTCATCGCCATCGAACCCTGGTTCTGGCACGGCCCCGGCAGCGTCTACCTCATAGACGAAGACGGCTGGACCCTCCGCTCCACAGACCAAACCCGAGGCGCCCACGCCGAACACACCGTAGCCATCACCCCGGACGGCCCCGAGATCCTGACGGCCCGCGGATGACCGCGCGCTGGCCGGAGAACTGGGCCGCCCTGGTGTCAGGGGCCGAATGCGACTTCTGCCAGGGCATGGGGCAGGACCGCAACGAGTACGGTGCGCGGATCTTCCAGGGGCAATACATCGACGCCTACCTGCAGAGCGCGGTCGTCCAGACGGGCTATTCGTTGTCGATCTGGAAGGGCCGGCACGTCGTCGAGCCGGTTGAGCTGACCGACGAGGAGGCAGCCGGCTACTGGCTGGAGACGCTCCGGGTCGCGCGGGCGGTCATCGCGATCTACCAGCCGCTCAAGCTCAACTACGAGACCCTCGGCAACACCAGTCCGCATCTGCACACCCACCTACTGCCGAGGTACACCGAAGACCCGCGCCCCGGCCAGCCGTTCCCCTTCCCTGCACCGCGGCACCCAGAACCGCAGATCCCCGAGCAAGACTTCCTCGCCCAGGTCCAGGCACTGCGCGACCTCCTGAGCTGACCCCTCACCACCAGACCTGCTGCTCACGTGCAGCAGCGGCAACTGCGCTAGAAGAGCGTTTGCTGGTTGGGGTCTGGGGTGATGGGCGGGACTGGCGCAGAAGTGCGCCGGGTGGAGCGGCGGTTGGTGTAGTCGACAGGTTGGCGGCGGGTGCGGAAGCGGGCGTTTGTCTGGTCTGGTTCGCCCCAGCCGGATTGGGAGCCTGGGCCGGAGGCTTCTACTACTCCATTGGTTGAGGAGCGGTGGCGGGAGCCTCGGCCGAAGCCGTGTTTGTCGAGGAGGGGGCGGGCCTTCTCCTCGAAGGCGTTGCGGTAGCTCTGCAGAGCGTTGGAGCCGTGGGAGTAGAGCTGGTCGTAGCGAGGGACCAGGTCGGGACGATCCTCGGCCAGCCATTTCATGAACCATTCCTTGACGCCGGGGCGGAGGTGGAGGATGAGGGTGGTGACGCCGGTTGCGCCGGCTTCGGCCAGTTCGCCGAAGAGGTGGTCGAGTTGCTCGGGTGAGTCGGTGAGCCAGGGAAGTACGGGCGCGACCATCACCCCGCAGGGGAGGCCGGCTTCGCGGATGGCGCGGATCAGGTCCAGGCGGCCGCGCACCGACGGGACACCGGGCTCGACCAAGCGGCGGAGGTCTTCGTCAGCGAGGGCCAGCGAGACGCCCAGGCCGACGGGGACTTCCTCGGCGGCGGCCGCAAGAACCGAGAGATCGCGCCGGAGCAGCGTGCCCTTCGTCAGGATCGAGAGCGGGGTGCCTGAGGCGGCCAGCGCCTCGATGATGCCGGGCATCAACTTGTAGCGCCCCTCGGCCCGTTGATAGGGGTCGGTATTGGTGCCCAGGGCAACCTGTTCGAAGCCCCAGGACGGGCGGGCCAGTTCGCGGCGCAGGACGTCCGCGACATTGGTCTTCACGACGATCTGCTGGTCGAAGTCCAGGCCGGTGTCGAGCTCGAGATAGCGGTGGCTCGGGCGGGCGAAGCAGTAGCGACAGGCGTGGGTGCAGCCGCGGTACGGATTGATCGTCCAGTTGAACGGCATCCCCGAGCCCGGCACCGAGTTCAGCGCCGAGCGCGCCAGCACCTCGTGGAACGTGACGCCCCGGAACTCCGGGGTCGTCACGCTCCGCACCAGCCCCGCGATCGACCCCAGCCCCGGCAGCGCACCCGGCGCCTCTGCTTCGATCCGCTGCCCAGCCCATCGCATGGACAACAGTCGAACACATGTTCGGTCAGGAATCAAATGAACGCGGCAGCGTTGCGCACCGCCCATTCGCGATAAGACAAAGCAGCCCGCCCGGTCACCTCCAGCACGGTCGGCTCAGGCGTCATCCGGTACTCCGACATCATCCGGAACCCGTCCAGCAACCACTCAGCGGTCTGCACCCCCATCGAAGGCGCCCAGGCCGCCAACGCCTCCGCCCGCGTCAACGCCTCGAACCGCACCGACCGCCCGATCGCCGCCCCGATCAACGCCACCTCCTCCGGCTGCGTGATCGCCTCCGGCCCGCTCATCACCAACTTCCGCCCGGCATAGCGCTCATCCAGCAACACGACCCGTGCCACCGCCGCGATATCCGCCAAGTCGATCGGCGTCTGCACCGCCTCCGGATACGGCGCCCGCACCACCCCCTCGGCCTTGATCGACGCGGCCCAATCCAGCGTGTTGTTCATGAACTGCCCCGGCCGCAGATGCGTCCACTCGAAGCCGGCCTCCTCCACAGCCCGCTCCACCTTGTAGTAGTGCCATCCCGACGGATCCCCCGCAGCCTCGTACTCCGCAGGCTCCCCCGACAACACGACCACCCGCCGCACCCCCGCCTCCACCGCGCACTCCACAAAGGAATCCACCGCAGCAGGCAGCGGCGCGAGATAGACCGTGTCCACGCCCTTCAACGCAGCCGGCAACGTCGACGGCCGGCCCAGATACCCCTCCGCAACTTCCACTCCAGCAGGCAAAGCGGCCCGCCGAGGGTTGTTCGTCAGCGCCCGAACAGAAGACACCCCGGAAGCCACCAACTCATCCACCAGCAGCCGCCCCACGCTGCCCGTCGCGCCCGTCACCAGAATCGTCATCCGCCACTCCTCACGCCGACCCCACAGCAATTTCCGTAGCCTATACGAGAATAGCAGGGGCATGCATATGAGAAAGTTCCTCGACGGCAGGAAACGGGGAGGCGACATGGCGGTACGGCACAGCGGCGGCGGTTCGGCCGACCGCACCTTGGCCCTGCTCTGGCGGAACCACAAGCAGGCTGAGCCGAGCCGGCCGACCAAGCTCGGCCGCCGCCCCACTCTCGACCTCGACAAGGTCGTCGACGCCGGCATCGCGCTGGCCGACGAACAGGGCCTGGCCGCCGCCTCGATGAGCGGCGTCGCCAAGGCGCTCGGCGTCGGCACGATGACGCTCTACACCTACGTCCCCTCCAAGGAGGAACTGCTGGACCTGATGGTCGACCAGGTGCTGGCCGAGCGCGACCTCCCCGCCCCCGGCGAACCACGCCCCACCGGCTGGCGAGACCAGATCAACCTGTACTCCGAGCAGACCCGCGCCATGTTCCACCGGCACCCCTGGCTGGCCAGCATCTCCACCATCCGCCCACCCGTCGGCCCTGGCATGCTGGCCGCTCGCGAGTACCTGCTGTCCGCCTGTGCAGTACTAGGCCTCTCCCCCCGCCAGACCAACACAGCTGCCCTTGCCATCACGACGTACATCGACTCTGCAGCCGGTCTGGAGGCGGAGAGCGACCAGCTGGAGCGGCAGACCGGCCAGAGCCATGACGCCTGGTGGACCGAGCGCTGGGACCTCTGGGAGACCTACTTCGACCAGGACCGCCACCCCACGATGACAGCGATCTGGAACGCCAATGGCTACGGCGACGGCACCCGCGAAGCCGCAGACGAGTCCTACCGCTTCGGCCTGGACCGCCTCCTCGACGGCATCGAGGCCCTCACGAGCCTGAAGCCCTGAGCCGCTCCTGCCGATCCGCGATGTAGTCACGAGCGTTCGAGGCACTCTCCAACTGCCCGACCGACTCGTACAGCTCGGCCGACACCGTCGCCAGCTCGATCGCTTCCAGCAACCGCCCCTGCATGTCCCGTACCAGCGCCAGCTCCCAATGCACCACCGCATCGCTCGTCGGACTCCGCAGGTCATCCGCAGGCAACTCGTCGACCACAGCCCGGGCCTCGTCGAGCAACCCCTCCGCCTGGTCCAACGAGCCGGTATAGCGCGCCGACTGCGCAGCAAGCCGCAGCGCCGCCACCTGGTCGTGCAACTCCCCAGCCAGCGCGTACTGCGCTGCAGCGGCCACCAGAGCTTCGACAGCCTCGGAGTCCTGGTTGAGCTGTTCGAGCAGTTCACCCTTCTTGCGCAGGACCATGCCCAGCCACTCCGGCCCGGCATCAGGCGGTACGTCGGCCAGTACCAGCTCAGCCTGGGGCAACGCGGCCGCCGGCTCATTGAGGTCCAGGTAAGCGGCAAACAGCACATTACGAAGTACCCGCAAGCTCTCCGCCTCGGCCAGCGAACTAACAGCGGAGTCGGTCAGCATGCCAAGCACCTGCTCGCCGATCTCCGCAGCCTCCAGGTTGCGCTCCTGAAGGTGCATCCGATGCGCCATCTCGATCCGCGCCTTGGCGAGCGCCCAGCCCGCCACCGGGTCGTCCGGCCGGGCAGCGACCGCAGCAAGTTGCTCAGCGCAACCACCGTCGCCGAAGAGATCCAGTGAAGCGACCCACGGCCGCTCAGCCAGCAACGCGCGGGCGAGCTCGCTCTGATGCCAGTTGCCGTTCCGGGCATCAAAGCCCGCCGCCAGCTTCCACGCCTGCTCGGTGAACGATTCGTCGACCCGCCCGGCCGCGATGCAGAAGGCCAGCGCGTCAGCCGACGAGACCTGCGCGTCGAGACCGGATGCATGCCGCTGGACGAGCTCCCGAGCCCGCTCGAGATTCCCCGTCAGCACGCAGAACCTGATGTGCTGCGCATGCGCGAACAACTCGTCGGGATCGTCACGCACCAGCCGATAGGCGACCCGATGAGCATCAGCGGCCGCCGCCAGATCCCCCACCGCGACGTACGCCGGCAGCGCCGCCGCCAGCAACGCCTGCGGTTGCTGATGGCAACCATCAACCGGCGAAGCGAAGGCCGCCTCGGTCACCGCGACGGCCTCGGCAGCGCGACCCGTCTCGATCAAATGCCTGACCTGGTAGACCTGCTCACAACCCTCACACCAAGCGAAGTCGTCCCGCTCGGCGGCCAGGCACGCCTGGTACTGCGCTTCCGCCGTCTCCGCGTCACCGAGATGCCGGGCCACCAGCCACCGGCAGAAATGCACGATCCGCAGGCTGTTCCCGGCCGCCCGATGCCGCCGCTCCAGATCGTCGAGCAGCTCCATCGTGCGATCCAGCGGCAACCCGGGATACTCGTCGAACTGCAGCACGACGTACCCGAAGGTGGTCAGCAGGCTGTCGAGCTGCTCCGGATCCGGCTCGGCGTCGTACGCCGCGACCGCCCGACCGAACGGCTCCAGCGCCAGCGCCGGATCCGCACCGAACACCAGCCGGTCCACTTGGGCGATCAGCAGTTCAAGGTCCACCCCAAGAGACTAGAGGTCGAGGTCGACCCACCACCGACTAGAGGTCGAGGGTGACCCAAGCTGGGTCGTGGTCGGTTCCGTCGCGGGCCAGCTTGCGCCGACGGCCGATGAAGGCGCCGGTCAGCCGCGGAGCGAGCGCGGGCGACAGCCAGATCTGGTCGATCAGATCGAAGGACCGCGGCTGCCCGGTCTCCTTGAAGGTCGACGTCCACGCCGGACTCGCGGGCAGCTCGACGGTCGTCTTCACCGTTCCCACCTCGGTCGGCGACAGCAGCGCACTGACCAGCCCGGCCTGCTCGTACGCGACCAGCGCCGGCGAGTCAGGCGTGTCGTTCATGTCCCCGCACAGCAGATAGCGCTGGCGGCTCGAAGTACGGGCCGCGATGATCCGGGTGATCGTCTCGGCCTGCCGCTGCCGCAGCAGTTGGGCCGCCGCGGCCGCCGCGACCGGGTCGGCCACGGTGAAGTCGACGAACTTCGACTTCAGGTGCGTACCGAAGATGGTCAGGATCCGGCGGCCCGTCGAGTCCAGGATCTCCGCCTCGACCAGGTCGCGGGAGAAGATCGGCCGGTCCGGTACGTCGGGATGGAACACCCGCTGATAACTCGTCACCCCGCCCAGCGGCCGGCGTGACAGGATCCCGATGTCGATGAACCGGACCGAGTCGTTGCCGTCGATCACCATCACGTGCTCGTACGCGCCGCCCAGGTGGTCGCGATTGAACTCCCGCAGCACGTCGACGTTCTCGATCTCCTGCACCACCCAGACGTCGACATCGGCCGCCAGCAGCCGCTCGGCGATCCGGGCCGTGTCCTCCGGCGGCTTGGCGACCAGCAGCTTCCCGTGCCCGTCCAGCTGCAGCCGCCGCCGGTCCTCGTTGTCGAACGTGTACGTCGCCGGCACCGAACTCGTCCCGGCTGCCAGCACCTCGACCGCGCCGGCGAAGTTCCACCGGTCGAACAGGTTGTTCAGATTGAACGTCCCCACCGTGAGCTCCATCAGCCCTCCCCAGGCTCGCCCCCTGTTCCTCAAGGTACGGCCCCGGCCACGCTTCGTCACCAACTCGGAGGTGAACTGCGGGTGCTAGTAGCGTGTGCCCAGCCGCTGGGGGGCGGCCGAAGAAGGAGTGGGGATGGGAAGCGAGAAGTTCCAGGTCGACCTGCACGGGGTCGTCGATCTGCTGAGCAATCACCTGTACAGCAGTCCGCGGGTCTACCTGCGCGAGTTGCTGCAGAACGCCGTCGACGCGATCACCGCGCGCCGGGCCGGCGACGCCGGTGCGCCTGGGCGGATCGACGTACAGGTCGATGACCGGCGGATCAGCGTCAGCGACTCCGGGATCGGGCTGCACCCCGGCCAGGTGACCGAGCTGCTCGCGACGATCGGGCGGAGCTCCAAGCGGGACGAGATCGGCTTCGCGCGGACCGAGTTCCTCGGCCAGTTCGGCATCGGGCTGCTGTCGGCGTTCATGGTGGCCGAGGAGATCGAGGTGGTCACCCGCCCGGCCGACGGCCCGACGACGCTCTGGATCGGTACGGCGGACGGCAGCTACTCGCTCCAGGAGACCGCCCCGCGCGACGAGGTCGGCACCACCGTCACGCTGACCGCGAGACGCGGCGCCGAGCAGTGGTACAAGCAGGCCACCGTGATCGAGCTGATCCGCCTCTTCGGCGCCCTGCTCCCACTGGAGATCAAGGTCAACGGCGAGCAGGTCACCGACGGCCGCGCCCCCTGGGAAGCAACCGGTACTACGCAACGCGCCGAACTACTCGGCTACGCGCAGGACAAGTTGGGGTTCACCCCCTTCGACGTCATCCCACTCGACATCCCGGCCGCCGGGCTGACCGGCGTCGCGTTCGTGCTGCCCTTCCCCGCCAACCCGGCTGAGCGCGCGACCCATCGCGTCTACCTCAAGCGGATGCTGCTCGCGGAAGGCGTCGAGGGGCTGCTGCCGGACTGGGCGTTCTTCGTCCGCGCTGTCATCGACACCTCCGAATTGCGCCCGACCGCGAGTCGCGAGGCCCTGTTCGACGACGGCAACCTCGAGGCGACCCGGGAGGCGCTCGGCGCTCAGCTGCGCGGCTGGCTGGTCAGACTCGGTAGTACCGATCCGGCCAAGCTCGACCGCTTCCTCGGCATCCACCAGCTCGGCGTGAAGGCGCTCGCGCTGCACGACGACGAGATGCTCCGGCTGGTCTACCGCTGGCTGCGGTTCGAGACCAACCACGGCCGGATGACCGCTGCCGAGCTGCACGAACGGCATGGCGAGATCCGTTATGTCGCGACGATCGAGGAGTTTCGGCAGCTCGCCGCCGTCGCTGCCGCGCAGCAGCTCACGGTCGTCAACGGCGGCTACACCTACGACAGCGAGCTGCTCGAACGGCTGCCCGACGTCGTCCCCGAGCTGACCACGAGCCGCTTCGACCCGACCGAGCTCTCGACCAGCTTCGACAGTCTGGATCCGGCCACCGAGCTGGCGTTGCGGCCGTTCATCCGCCTTGCCCAGGATGCTTTGGATGCGGTCGGGTGCGAGGTCGTCGTGCGCGCCTTCGACCCGGCCGGGTTGCCTGCGATCTACCTGGTCGACCGGTCGGCGCAGTTCGCCGCTGAGCTTCGCAGTACGAAGAGCAAGGCAGACGCGTTGTGGGCCGAGGTGCTCGGCGCGCTCGACACGCATGACGACAGCCGTCCGCAGCTCGTACTCAACCACCGCAGCCCGCTGGTACGCCGGATGGTCTCGCTGACCGACCCCGAGCTGACCCGGCTGGCCGTGGAAGGCCTGTACGGGCACGCGTTGATGCTCGGCTACCACCCGATCGGCCCCGCGGACTCCGCCTTGGTGAACCGCTCCTTCCTCGGCCTGCTCGACCAGGCCGTACCGTCCCAGGAGGACCCGCGATGAGTGACGAGCTCGTCGACCGACTGCAGCGCGCGGAGAGTACGCCGTACGGGAAGGCGCGGTCGGCGTTGCTGGAGGACGTCGTCCGCCGGGCTGACGCGGCCGAGAACCAGGAGCTGTCGTTCTACTCGCGGCTGAGCCTGGTTACGGCGTACGTGATGGGTGGCGAGGCGCGGAAGTCGTTGGTGCCGTTCGCGCGGTGCGTGGCCGACTGGGATGCGGAGCCGGAGCGGTACAGCGATCACACGCATACGTTCCTGTGGACGTTCAAGTACGCGCCCAGCACGTTGAGCCAGTTCCCTGAGGTGCCGTTGGCGCAGACTTACGGCGTACTGGATGACATGGAGCGGCGGTGGCGTACCGGCGGGCACAGCATGCATGCGGTGCACCAGTACCGCTGGCTGGTGGCTAGTCATGTCGGTGATGCGGAGACGGCAGCCGAGCAGTACCGGCTCTGGTCGACCGCGCCGCGCGACTCGTTGTCGGACTGCGTCGGGTGCGATCCGACCTCGAAGGTCAGCCACCTGATCGACATCGGGCGGCCGGCCGATGCGGTGGCGTTGGCTGTCGGCGTACTGGACGGGACGCTGACCTGCAACGAGCAACCACAGCAGATGCTGACCGCGTTGCTGCCGGCTTATGTTGCCGAGGGCATGTATTCGGAGGCGGTCGACGCACATCGGCGGGCTTATCGAGCGCTGCGCAATCTGCCCGGTGAGCTGAAGGCCTACGCCGACCATGTCGTCTTCCTTGCCCGGACCGGCAATGAAACAAAGGCTGTTGAGCTGGTGGAGCGGCACCTGGCGGATCTCGACGACCCGCCGACCACGCTGGCGGAGATGAACTTCGCCGCAGCCGCATCCTTTGCGCTGGGGCGAGTCGGCTCCCTCATGATCCGTCGGCCCCAAGGTGACGACGTACCGGCGCCTCAGCTCGCCGCGGAGCTGGCTGATCGAGCGCTCGGGCTCGCGGCTCGGTTTGACGAGCGCAATGGGACCCAGCACCAGACTCAGGTCATCCAGTCGGTACTCACGGCTGAGCCCTGGGTCGAGTACCTGCCGTTGTCCGAGACAGCGCGGCGCGCTCGGGCACGAGTCGAAGTACCGCAGCCTCAACCGGAGCCGGCGGAGGTACCGACTGAGATGCCCCATGGCAGTGGGTGGCTGGACCGGGCTGAGGAGGCCTGGCAGCACTACCGGCGTGACGAAGCCATCGCAGCTTGGAAGTCCTTCGAAGCCGAGGTCCCCGAGGAGTCCCGCACTGCGCTGGACCGTGCCCGTCTGCTCGACCTCTTGGGCCTGACCTCCCAGGACGAGCCGGAGGTCGCTCTGGACGCCTGGCGCAGCGCCCTGAGCCTGTACGCCGACCTGGGCGAAGAGGCCCGTCTCCTGCGCAACCGTGCGCGGATCGCCCGCATGCTGGGTCACCTGGGCCAAGTCGAAGAGGCCCTGGCCACCGGTGAGCAGCCGATGCGCTGGCTGATCGCCAACGACGAACCCCGGCGACGCGCCGGCTGGCAGGACTCGCTGGCCACGCTCTACGCCCAGGACGGCCGCTTCGAAGACGCGATCGCCGAGCTCGACGCCGCCCGCCAACTCCCCGAGACCGACGCCGACCAGCTGGCCAGCTCGTCGATCCTGCTGAGCAACCTCCTGGTCCAGCTGAACCGGCTGGAGGAGGCCGAGGCGGCTGCGACCGTCGGCCTGACCGCCAGCGACGACCTGGCTCGGTCGGTGGCTTACCGGCAGCGCGGTCGAGTCCGGGCGAAGCTGGATCGCGCGGCTGAGGCTGTCGACGATCTGGAGGAGGGGATCGCCATCGCGTCCGGCCTTCCCGTCTCGCAACCGCACGTCGCCTTCGGTCAGGTCGACCTGGCGCGCGCCTACCTGATGGCCGGGCGGCCGCTCGAGGCAGCCGAGACGGCTGAGGAGGCGTCGCCGGTGCTGGAGAGCGACCCTGACTTCGCCTGGACGTTGGCGGACGCTCGCGGCGTACTGGTCGATGCCTACCGTGCTCTCGGCGAACTGGACGCCGCGCTGGCCAAGGTCCGCGCCCAGCTGACCGACGCTCCCGAGGAGGCGCACCCGCACTGGCTGGGCCTGCTGCGCAAGGACGAGGGCATGCTCCTCGAGCGCATGGACCGCGACGAGGAAGCAGTCGACGCCCTGGTCGCGGCGGCCGAGTACTTCGAAGCCGCCGAGCAGCCGATCGAGTACGTCCAGGCAATCCGCCTGGCCGCCCAGTCAGCCCGCTACTGCGGCAACTTCCCCCTGGTACCGGAGCTCTTGGCCAAAGCCCAACCAGTACTGGAAGCCCTGCCCTCAGCCGACGAGTCAGTCATCTTCCAGCAAGCAGGCATCCACTGGGACCTAGCCATGCTCGAACTCAGCAAAGGCGACCCCGCCGCAGCCGTAGCCCAAGCCCACCAAGCCGCGGCGTACTACGAACGCGGCGCCTTCGACTCCCAGCTGACCAACGCCAAACTCCTCATCGCCGAACACGGCACCACAGACGAAGCCCTGGCCCGCGAGATCTTCAACTCGACCACCCCCGGCGACGACTTCTGGTACCGCTCCGGCTACCTCCTCCTGGACCGCCTCCGAACCCAAGGCCAAACCGAAGAAGCAACAGCCCTGGAGACCCGGCTCACCAACCAATAAACCGGCTCGCCACGCATACACAACCCCCGCGAACGGTCGCGACACGCCGAGGTAAGCGTTTGCTCGTTGCGTTTGGTGTGCGCTGGCGGTCGGGGCCCGACCTCCAGCCGATCAAAACTCGTGCAGCAGGGGGTTGAGGCCCGGCCGGCCCGTGGTTCTGCAGTGCGGCCGGCTCGTGGCGAGCGAGGACGGCTGCCGGCGTACGGCGGGATTGGTTCAGGAGCCGGTGACCTGGCGGCTGGAGGTCAGGGCGTCGGTGATTAGTTCGTCGCGGAAGCGTTGGCCCAGGGGGACCGTGGTGTGGACGCCGTCCCGGACGTAGTGGCGGGTGGATTTGACCGTGGCTATGAACTCGGCCCAGCGGACTACATGGAGGTTGGGGTAGCGGCGTTCGGCGTCGTCGAGTTGGCGGTTGACCCAGTTGGTGTTGCGGCGGTCAGCCCGTTGGACCAGGTCGGACTCGCGGGTGCGGCAGACGTAGGTGTTGACCCAGAAGACCTCGCGGGCGGGACCGATGATGCGCATCGCGCGGTCGACCTGCGGGCCGAAGGCGGGGGGCTTGAAGATGTCGTTGGAGCCGACTGCCATCACGATCCGGCTCGGCAGCCCGTACTTCGTCTTCCAGCGTTCCAGTGCGTCGACGGCGGCCTCGGTCGGCTGGCCGGCCCAGTTGTGCATGGCCATCGGCTTGTGGGTCAGCGTGAGCACCCGGCGCGCCAGGTGGTTGCCGTCCTGGACCATGATGCTGTCGCCGAACAGGAAGACCCCATCGGCCGCGAGCACCCGGCGGATCTGGTCGTCCGAGGAGATCGAGGTGTTCAGCCCCTCCCACGGCTCAAGCTGCCCCGAGCCGTAGGTGTCCGCCGAGACCGAGTTCGACGTCGCGACCATCGCCGCACCCGTGGCAACGGCGACTGCCCCGAATCCGAGCAGACGACGGCGTGACAGCCTCACCCCACCCACAGACGTCCCCACAATCCCTACTCTGCGTCTCGACTCACGGCCTCACAACCGATCCCCCCGAATTCTGCAGGAACTCTCAGCAATCCACCACATGGCGGGGCTCCTACTGGCTCCCGAAGGCCGGCCCGTCGTCCTTCAACTGATCCCCCGCCACCGCGATTCGCCGACCGTCCGTGTTCAGCAGCTGGCCGGCTGTGGCAGTTGCCGTGAGTGCGGCCACGGCGCGGAGTACACCTGCGTGAGCAACCACGAGGACCACCGGCGCAAGGGCGGCGGCACTCTTCAGCCCTCGCTGGACGCGGTCGGCCAACAGATCGAAAGGTTCGCTGTCACCCGGAAGGGCAGTCGAGGTGCCGTTTCGCCAGGCAGCCAACGCCCCGGGAAAGGCGCTCTCGATCTCGGCGCCCGTGAGCCCGGTGAGGGTCCTGCTCCACCGCTCTCGCAGGTCCGGCAACTCCGTCGGCTCGGCGAGGCCCAGGGTCTTGGCGACGATTGCGGCGGTCTCTCGTGCTCTGCTCAGGTCGGAGCAGCTGACGGCTCCGATTCCGGCGTCGCGACAACGACGGGCCAGCTCGGCTGCTTGCTGCCTGCCGAGCTGGGTCAGCGGTGGATCTGCCTGCCCGGCCCATCGGCCGTCCGCGTTCCAGGTCGACTGACCGTGGCGGACGACGATGAGCTGGACCGTGGTGGGGGCTACTCCCACTCGATGGTGCCCGGCGGCTTGCTGGTGATGTCGAGGGTGACCCGGTTGATCTCGTCGACCTCGTTGGTGATCCGGGTGGAGATCTTCTCCAGTACTTCGTACGGCAGGCGGGCCCAGTCGGCCGTCATCGCGTCCTCGCTGGTGACCGGGCGCAGGACGACCGGGTGCCCGTACGTGCGGCCGTCGCCCTGGACGCCGACCGAGCGGACGTCGGCGAGCAGTACCACCGGGAACTGCCAGATGTCGCGGTCCAGACCGGCCGCGGTCAGCTCGGTGCGGGCGATCAGGTCGGCCGCGCGGAGGATCTCCAGCCGGTCCTTGGTGACCTCGCCGATGATCCGGATCGACAGCCCCGGGCCCGGGAACGGGTGCCGGTAGACCAGCGACTCGGGCAGCCCGAGGGCGATCCCGAGCTCACGGACCTCGTCCTTGAACAGCGTCCGCAGCGGCTCGATCAGCGAGAACTGCAGGTCGTCCGGCAGCCCGCCGACGTTGTGGTGCGACTTGATGTTGGCCGTGCCGGTCCCGCCGCCGGACTCGACCACGTCCGGGTACAGGGTGCCCTGCACCAGGTACTCGATGTGGCGCTCGGCGTCCAGCTTGCGGGCGGTCGCCTCGAAGGTGCGGATGAACTCGCGGCCGACGATCTTGCGCTTCTGCTCCGGCTCGGTGACGCCGGCCAGCGCGCCGAGGAACTGGTCCTCCGCGTCGACGACCTCCAGCCGGGTGCCGGTGACGGCGACGAAGTCCTTCTCGATCTGGTCGGACTCGCCGGCCCGCTGCAGCCCGTGGTCGACGTACACACAGGTGAGCTGGTCGCCGATCGCCTTGCTGACCAGGGCGGCCGCGACGGCTGAGTCGACGCCGCCGGACAGCGCGCACAGGACCTGCTTGTCGCCGACCTGCTTGCGGATCAGCTCGACCTGCTCGTCGACCAGGTTGGTGGTCGTCCAGTCGCCCTTGCAGCCGGCGATGTCGTAGAGGAAGTGCTCGAGCACGGCCTGCCCGGCCTGCGAGTGCAGCACCTCCGGGTGCCACTGCACACCGGCCAGTTTGCGGTCCAGGTCCTCGAAGGCCGCCACGGGAGCACCCTCGGACGCAGCCAGTACGTCGAACCCGGCCGGCGCAGCGTGCACCGCGTCGCCGTGGGACATCCAGACGCTGAGGTCCACCGGGATCCCGGCGAGCAGCGTGCCGGCCGCGCCGACGGTCACCGGGGTCCGGCCGAACTCACGCAGCCCGGTACGCCGGACGTCGCCGCCGAGCGTCTGCGCCATCGCCTGGAACCCGTAGCAGATCCCGAACGCGGGCACCCCGGCCTCGAACAGCCCCGACTCGACCCGCGGCGCGCCCTCGGCGTACACCGACTGCGGTCCGCCGGACAGGACGATCGCCTTCGGCTTCCGGGCCAGCATCTCCTCGACCGCCATCGACGACGGCACGATCTCGGAGTACACGTTGGCCTCGCGCACCCGGCGCGCGATCAACTGCGCGTACTGCGCCCCGAAGTCGACGACCAGAACCAGCTCATGCTCAGTCACTTGTCAAGGGTATCGGTGCAGGTCAGCTCGGCTGTAATCGCGCTGGCCACCACCACCCGGGCAGGCGCCCGGAACGACAACAACTCAATCATCGGCGGCTGATCCTCCACAGCCCGTACTACGGACAGCAACGCCCCTGCACATTCCACCGCAACCCGCGCCTCCAACCGGGCCAGCCCGGCCCCGAGGCAGCGGTGAATCCCGAGCCCGAAAGCCAGATCGGCCGGCCCTCCATGCCCGGACAGCCCCAGCAGGATCGGCGCACCAGCAGGCAACTCAACTCCCCCGACTGCGGCAGGCCGAGCCGCAACTCGCCGCCAAGTCGGCACCGACGAGGCCTCCCGCAGCGCATCCTCAACGACAGCGGCCGCATCGGCCACCACAGCCGCGGCGGCGGTGAGTAAGCGGTGGAAAACGGTGGAGATCAACTGGGTGGTTGTCTCTTGGCCTGCGATCAGCAGGAAGTAGGCGACTGCGCAGATCTCTTCATCGGACAGGCCGAGGGTGACCAGTACGCCGAAGAGATCGTCGCCGGGCAGCCGCCTCGCAGCACCCACTCGTTGCCATAACCATCCGTAGAACTCCGCCGCGCTGTGCGCCAGCTCCAACTGCCGATCCTCGTCCGGCCAGCCCCAGAACAACTCGAGCGACTCCCGGCTCCAGGCCTTCAGCGCCGGTACGTCGACATCGTCCAGCCCGAGCAGATGCAGCAGCACCAAAGCCGGCGGCTCTGCGGCAACCGCCTCGACCAGATCGACCGGACCGAACTCCAGCGCCGCGCGAGCAGCATCAATCCGCTCGGAGACCAGCCGTCGGGTCAGTGGTTCGACAGCGGCGACCCGGGCGGGGCTGAAGAAGCGGGCTACAGCGGCGCGGATCGGGCGGTGGGACGGTCCTGCGTTGTTCGCCAGCGTCGGCGGCAGCGCGAACCCAGCACCTTGCAGCACGCGCAGTGCCTTCACGCTCAACGCAGTGTGAGCGACCACCGCGTTGTCCGGTCGGAACGTCGCCGGATCGAGCAACACCTCGCGCACCTCGGCCGGCTCGTCGATGACCCACATACCCAGCGATTCGTCGTACCGGGCAGGGCAGTGGGTCACCGAGCGAGTGTAGATCCAGCGCCTCGAGCCGCTAGCCGAGCGGTGTGATCCGCGCCGTCCAGTCCGCACCGATCGTCGCCAGCGCGTTGCCCGAGACATCGAAGCCGAGCCGGGTCTCGCCGACCGCCGTCGACGTACCGCTCGCCAGATCGAGCACCCGCACCTGCCGCACCTGCGGATCACCAGCCTGCTGCACCGTGTACGCCGCCTTGCCACCACCCACCTTGAGCTGCCCGAAGCCCAACTCGCCTCCAAGCGAGACCCCTTCGGTCACAACCCCGGTCGCCAGGTTGCGATAGCCGATCCGATACCCGGCACCCGTGTAGCTCAGCCACACCAGGTACTGCGAGTCCGCGTCCGCCGCCAGCACCGTCTCCGAGCCCGCCGGCCGCATCACCGTCTCGGTCCCGGTCGACAGGTCCTTCTGCACGATCGCGAAGTCGTCGTCGTAGTGATAAAGCTTGCCATCGGCAACCGGCAGGAAGTCCTCCTCGCCCAGCACCGTGTTGGTCCCGGTCGCCCGGTCGTACAGCATCGCGGTCTGATCCGAGTAGAGGTCCTCGCAAACCCCACCCTCACAAGGCGGTCCGGCGTACTGCTCCCGCGTCCACCGCACCCACCGCCCGCTCACACTCATCGCGTAATCCGGCGAGGCCCGCAGCCCTTCCTGGTCCGAGACGAAGACCAGCGACTGGCTCCCATCAGGCGAGATCAGCCGGAGATCGCCATGACCGTCCAGATACGCCGTACTCCGGTTCTCCGTCGTCACCTGCGTCGCCCGGACCACCGGCGCGACCGTCGTCTCCGCGCCGAGCTTGACCGCCCCGGCCTGCACCTTGTAGCTGCGCTGGTAGAGCGTGTCCTTGCCCCGCCCGTCGCTGTAGAACACCCGATCCGCACCCAGCGCGACCGACCCCGTGACCGGCACGAGCCGCTGCACCGCCTGCACCCGGGTCTTCACCGCCGCCGCGCTGACAGCCGCCGCCTTCACGATCGAAGCCGGTTCACCCGGTACGTCGTACAAGAACTTGCTCCCGTTGGACACAACCGTCCTCGTCCCGACCAGCGTGCTCGCGACCCCGCCCGCGGTGATCGACCCCGAGGTGCATTCGTCGGCGGTCCCTAGCGAGCACACGTCCCAGCCAACCGACGTACTGGCAGCCGAAGTACCCGCAACCGCGGTCCGTGAGACGCGCCCGGGCACATCCCCAATCGCGTGCCCCGACCCCGCAGTACCGAGCGCTGCCAGCCAGATCTCGCTGCCACCCGTCGCCGGGTTGAACCGCGCCCAGCCTGCATGCGTCGCGGACAGCGAGTAGGCCCAGACACTCCCCGCCGGTACGTCGCCCAGCACGACCTGCGCCGACGGCGCGGCGTACGGGACATAGGTGACGGTGATCTTCCCGTCGGTCGGTCCAGCCGGCGCAACCAGATATCCCGCCGGTCCGGTAGCAACGATCTGATCCCCAGCCGGATAGCCAGGTGAGCTCACCACGCAACCACCAGCGGAGACATCAACCCGCCGCCCATCCGCGCTGATCCACCCGAACGGAGTCACCGCCCGCACCGCAAGGTCCGACTGATCGACGCCGCCGTCGTCAGCCGGCTCCGGCGTACCGGCCGGACAGGTCCTGACCTGCGGATCCCCGATCACCTGGTACTTCGTCTGCAGCCCCGGACTGTAGACCTTGTCCCCGGACAGCCGCCCGAAAGTCACCTCGTACGCAGCTGCGCCGGCCGGCTTCACCCAAGTCGTCGCCGGTGTCGGGTCGCCCACCCGCCCCACCTGGTAAAGCGTCCCGGCGGCCGAAGCCCCGAGCACCCTGATCCGCGGCTGCTCCGACCGCACCCCGTTGAGCTTCTTCGTCCCCACCGGATCCGCGGCCGCTGCCGTCCCGGCCACTCCCGCCAGCAGCAGACCCGCCAGCGCCATCGATCCCAATACCTTCATCTATCCCCCACCGTAGATCGGACTCTGCTCTGTCCTACCCGCAGAGAAACCGATCTCCTACAGCCCAGGAGATGTCAAAACCTGCAACTCACTCGAACCAACTGGCCGCCGCCGCAACGAACGCCTCCCGCTCAAGCGCACCAGCGCCTGCCGGAATGCGGCCGATCACCGGTACGCCGGTCGTGGCCGGCAAGTCCTCCAAGTTGCACCGCTCAGCCAGCTCCGGCTCAGCCGGCCACGACCCGATCACCAGCCCCGCGATCGGCAACCCCCGCGCCCGCAACGCCTCGACGGTCAGCCCGGTGTGGTTCAACGTCCCGAGCCCTGCGCGGGCAACAACAACGAACGCGAACGGAATCTCCAACCGGGCGGCCAGATCCGCCAGATCGTTGCCATCGTCATCCAACCCGACGAGCAGCCCACCCGCGCCCTCGACCAACACCAGATCACGATCCACCGCAAGCTTCTCGATCGTCCGCGCATGATCGTCGACCGACGGCAACACAACCCCCTGCCGCCGTCCGGCCGTCGTCGGCGCCAGCGGCTCGAGCAGCCGCACCCCTTCGTGCAGATCGGCCACCCCGGTCAGCCGCTGGACCTCCTGCAGATCGCCCGGCTCGTCGGCGGTCACACCGGTCTGAGCGGGCTTCAGGACAGCGACCGATCCCCGCGCCGTGGCCGCGAACGCCGCGGTGACGACGGTCTTGCCGACGCCTGTGTCGGTACCGGTGACGAAGAGGATCCGGGTCATTTCGCCGAGCCTACGGGTGTGAACCGGGTGGGTGCTGGGGCACCCCTAGGGATTGACCCTAGGGCGGGTAACCGGCCGATCGCGCATCGTAGTACGCATCGCGTCACTCATGGGGAGGAACGATGGGGCTACGGGTTCCGGTGTACGTGCACTCGGCCGATTCGATCTCGCGATCGGGGGTGGAGAGTCAGCTCCGGTTCCGGCCGGAGGTCCGGGTGGTCGAGGACGACCGGCTGGACGACAGCGTGGTCGCCGTCGTCGCCGCCGAGTCACCCGACCCCGCGACGCTGGACTCGCTGGCCGACCTGCGCCGGCGCGGCGTGGACAAGATCATCCTGGTGGTCGCCACCCTCAACGACGCCGACCTGATCTCGGTGATCGAGGCCGGTGTCTGCGCCCTGATCCGCCGTTCCGAGGTAACCCCCGACCGGCTGGCCGAGCTGGTCCGGCGGGCGTCGGCCGGCGAGGCCGAGCTGCCGTCGGATCTGCTCACCCGGCTGTTCCGGCAGGTCTCCCACATGCAGAACGACGTACTGACTCCGCGCGGACTGCGGCTGGCGGGACTGTCGCCGCGGGAGACCGCGATCCTCAAGCTGGTCGCCGAGGGCTACGACACCGACGAGATCGCCGACCGGCTGAGCTATTCGCCGCGCACCGTGAAGAACGTCCTGCACGGGGTGACGACGCGGTTCCAGCTGCGCAACCGCTCGCACGCGGTCGCGTACGCGCTGAAGGAAGGCCTGATCTGATCACGACAGCAGCCGGCCCGAGAACGAGACCGACGGCGTGCAGCGATCCGACCCGACGCCTGCCGCCGTGCAATTCACCGACACCACGACCGGTTGCCCGACAGCCGCGTTGAGCGGCTCGAGATAGTGGTAGTCCAGGTCGCGGAAGTTGGCCAGCCCGATCTCCAGCACGATGTCCTTGCCGATCGAGATCCGCAGGATCCCGCTGTCGCCGCGGGGGTTCTGCAGCACCAGGTCGGCGATCTCGATCCGCTTCTTCGGCGGTGCGGTGTAGCTGAAGGTCTGGAACGAGCCGTCCGTCACCAGCTTGGCCTCGGTGGCGACCCGGAAGCTCAACGGGAGCGGGCCGGTCGGGGCGGCGGCCCCGGGCTTGACAGCAGACGGAGTACGGCCGGATGGCGGCGGTACGGACGTCAGCCCGGCCGCCGACGCCGCGCCACCTGGTGTCGGCGACGGGCCGATCCCGGCGGCCCGCTGCGCCACCGTCGCCGCCGCGGTCGCCTTGTCGGCCGCGCCGCTGGCCCGCGAAGCGGCGTTCTCGGCCTTGGCGACCTGTTGCTGTGTCTGCTCGGTCGCGACGGACTCCACGGCGGGCTTCAGCAACGCGAACCACGCCGCGGCCGCTGCGACCACCACGACCACCGCCGCGGCAAGGGCAGGCAGGAGCCACTTCGGCATCAGCTGCTCCTGCTGAACCACGCCACTGGTCCGGATCGGCTCCTCCCCGACGGGAGTCGCGACCACCTCGAACGGCAGCATCTTCGGCTGGCCGCGCCAGAACCGGCGGTGCGGAGTCGCCCGCAGCTTGACGATCGTCGCCGTACCCGGCGCTGTCGTGATCGCCTGCCGGCTGGTCTCCAGCCGGAGTTCGTCGTCGGGGTCGCGCAGGCTGACACCGACCACCACCTCGCTGTTGCCGAGGTTGTCGACGGCCAGCTTGAACTTCGCCCGGCGGGCCGCCCGGCGCCGGCCGGGAACCAGCTCGGTGACGATCTCCTGGAAGGGCGCGACCTCGACCGCGCCTTCCTCGACCACCGAGGCCCGGGGATCCTCCCGCGAGCCGACCCGGACCCCGAACGGATGCCGGCCCGCGACCAGTTCCGGCGACCGGGGTGGCGCGAACGTCACGGTCGCGGTCGCGCTGGCGGCCGGCATCAGATTGAGGGTGGCCGGCTCGACCGTCACCCAGTCCTCGCGGACGCCGACCAGACTGATCGAGAACTGATCGACCAGACTTCCCGTGTTGGTGACACTGACCTCGCACCCACCGGTCTCTCCCGGCACGAGCTCGATCGAATCCGTCGACAAGGACACCGTGGCTGCCATGCCGTTCACAGTGACGTGGCGCCGGGCTGCCGGGCAGCGTCAAGCGGTTAACCCGAAGCGACACGATTTCTGCCCGATCGGGCTGCCCGGGCGGCCCGTTGGCTACCGCCATCGGGCAGCTCGCGGCCGGTCGCCGATCCTACGATCGGAGAGCCACCGAGGGGAGAGCCGTGAGCCGACGCAAGGGACGACTG
Organism: Kribbella ginsengisoli; assembly: GCF_039537185.1. Lineage (NCBI taxonomy): Bacteria > Bacillati > Actinomycetota > Actinomycetes > Propionibacteriales > Kribbellaceae > Kribbella > Kribbella ginsengisoli. The sequence goes on from NZ_BAABAA010000002.1 coordinate 684,586, forward strand.
CCCCGCCCGGTCCTGGCCGACCGCGAGCGACGAGTGCCCCGCGTGGTCCTGGTGGGCGCGCTGCTCGCCGCCACCGCCGGGTTGAGTGCGACGCTGCTCCCGCCGGCCGGGGCGGTGTCGCCGGGTCATACCGAAGTCGTCTCAGTAGGTGCTGACAGCAACGATTCCGTCGGCGCCGCGAGCGCGCCCGCGATCTCGGCCGACGGGCAGCAGATCGCCTTCGAGTCGCGGGCCGCGCTGGACCCGGCCGTGCGGCCGACCGCGAACCCGCCGAGCAATGTCTACGTCCGGGACCGGCGCGCGCCCGGCCGGACCATCCTGATCAGCCGCGGCCTGCCGATGACCTCGCTCACCTTTTCGCGGGGCAACTCCGCTCCACGCCGCGCGGCCGCGCCTCTGGAGGAAGGGGGCAACGCCGACAGCCGGCACCCGACGCTGTCCGCCAACGGTCGGTACATCGCCTTCGCGAGCGAGGCGACCAACCTCCAGGACGGCTACCCGGCCACTGGTGGCCGGGTCGTCCTGTGTGATCGCGATCCCGACGGCGACGGTACCTTCGACGAGCAACGCCCGAACGGCACGATGGACTACCTCTATCTGTACGTCGGCCGGCCGCCGACCGGCAACGGACCGACCGGCGGAACCGAGCCGAGCCTGTCCGCGGACGCCGGCGTGATCGCCTGGCTCGAACAGCCGCCCTTCACCACCCGCAGCACCCTGGTCGTCGCCCGGCTGATCAAGGACGTCGCCGGACGGATCGCGGCACCGCGGCCGGACACCTTCCTGCGCAGCTCACTCGAAGACGTCGGACACACGTCTCCGCAAGTCTCCGCGAACGGACAGCAGGTGGCCTTCGCCACCGACGACTGCGAGACGGCGCTGATCTGCCCGGACGGCTCGCAGACGATCGAGGTCTTCGCACCGGGTACGGGACAGACCAGCCGGGTCGACGTCCTGCCGAGCGGCGAGTACTCCGGAAAGGCGGACCTCCCGTCCATCTCTGGCACGGGCAGATTCATCGCCTACGAGCATCGGCTCGGTGTGAGCGGGCCGATGGTGGCGGTCGTCGTCGATCGCGATCCAGCCGCCACGGGCACGCTCGGCCCGGCCCCCGGCGTACCGGTCGCGGCGTCGATCGCCTCGCGTGACATCGAGGGGCAGGAGCAGGAGGGGCTGACTCCGGCGCTCTCGAGTGACGGGCGCTACTTGGCGTTCGCGAGCTCGGCGGACGGCATGCACGACGATGCGCAGGGCACCGGCCGGCAGGCCGTCGTACTGCGGGATCTCGTCCTCGATGCCGGCCGGGAGCAGGCCGGTTTGCCCCGGCTGGCGGGCGAACTCGGCTCGCCGGCGGCGGATCCGGACTGCGCCGGGATGGTCTGCCCTGCGACGGGGCCGAGCGGCTCGCCACGGCTGGCCGCGAACGGATCCGTCGTCGTCTTCAGCTCGGCGGGCGACGATCTGCTGCCTGATCCGTGCTGCGTGGGAGCCGTCTTCGCCCGGGTCCTTCAGCCCCGGATCGAAAAGTCGACGACCGACTTCGGGCCGGTCGAGCTCGGCGCGTCGGTCGGACGGACGGTCGTCCTGCGGCACAGCGGCTTCGGACCGTTGCTGATCGAGGGGTTGAGCTTGGCGGGGCCGGACGCCTCGGACTTCTCGCTGACCGGGGCGGAGAACTGCGGTGGGGCGACCCTCAACCCCGGCGAGACCTGCAGCGTCGCGGTGTCGTTCACACCGACGGCCGCCGGGGTGAAACAGGCGATCCTGCGGATCGGCCGGCCGGGCGAGGTACCGGACGAGGTCCAATTGGTTGCTGAAGGCATCGAATCCCCGGTGGTCGAGCCGCCGGGGCCGCCTGGACCACCTGAGCCGCCGACGCAGGGGCCGTCCGGGCAGTTGCTGGTGAGTCCCGATCCGCTGGACTTCGGCGGCTCGCGGCCGGCGCTGGTGACGCTTCCCCCGCAGACCGTGCAGGTGCGCAATGCGGCCACCGTCGCGATCACGGTGGTCTCGGTCGGCGTTCTCGAAGGGCCTCGCTTCACGATCGGCGACTTCGCCATCAGCGCCAACACCTGTTCCGGCACGCTGGCGTCCGGCGCGAGCTGCTCGATCGTCATGGTGGCGACGCCGCAGAACAGCGGGCAACGGGTCGGCGTACTGGCCATCACCACGGCCGATCCGGCTTATAGCCGGTTGATCGCGTTGCGGAGTACGGCGATTCAACCTGTTCTCCAGGTGAATCCTGGTGTGGTCCGGATGAACCGCGTGGCGTCGGTGACCGGGCAGAACTTCCCGCCGGGCAAGGCCGTCACACTCACGCTGACCACGCCCGGAACCCGGTTGCTTCTGAACACCGTCGCCCAGCCGGACGGCACGTTCTCCGCTGCCTTGGTGGTCTTCCCGCAAACAAGCACCGGTACCTGGCCTGTGCTGGCGAGTGTCGGGGGGACGTTGGTCCGGGCCCAGGCGCCGGTGCTGCTCGTGCCCGGGAGCTATCAACCCCCTGGGTTCACGTCGCGTCGTTGACCGGTTGCACGATCTGCACCTCGTGGAGGACGTGAGCCGGCTTCGCCGCGTCGACTGCGGCATCCACCGCTGTCCGGCTCACCCGGCTGCCGGTCACTACCACGGTCACCTTCGGTACGACCCGGTCGCTCGGACCATCGACAGGCGCGGTCGACCAAGTGGTTCCGCCGGTGTCGCTGACCTCCACCTCGCCGCCGGTGACCAACTCGAGCTGCTGGCGCAGTCCGTCGACGGTGCCCCGGCGACGGTGCGCGGTCACTGCTCGTGCGATCTCGGCCCGCTGCTGGGCGACCGGCCAGTTCTCGTCCAGTTCGACCCCGACCCAACCAGCCAGCCAGCCGAGGTAGTCGGGCGGGGCCAGAGCCGGATCGACGTACGCCGTCAGGCAGTCCAGCGTGCTGATCGCGGGAGCGAGTACTTCGTCGATCGCCGCGGTGAAGCGCATCAGGAGCGGGTCCTCCTGGAATACGGCGGGCAGCAGTGAGCCCAGCGGGTACGGCGTACCGAGGCCGGTGGTTGCTCCGCGCATGATGGTCCTCCTTGCGGCTTCAGCCGATTCCGAAGAGCTCGATCTCGGTCAGAGCGAGAGTCTTGACGTCAGGCGCCGGGTAGACGTTGAGCACCTTGACCGTGATCGAGCTGACGCCGACAGCGTTGCGAAGGGCAACCTGTTGGGGGCCTGGGGTGTCCTTGAGCTGCACCAGATCGGACTTCTCGTTGGAGTAGGCGAACTCGAGCAGCGCGGGACGGATGTGGCCGGCGTAGTCCGTCGAGTCGCCGGTGGAGACGATCACCTTCCGCAAGGCGACCGGATGGTCGAGTTGCACGGTCAGCCGCGGTGGGGACTTCTCGTTCCACGCCGTGATCCACGAGGTGTTCTTGAAGGTGTCGAACGCCGCCTTCGGTGGGTGGCCGGTGGATCCTCTGGGGCCCTGCACCGAGACCGGTCTGATCGGCGTCAGGGCGGTGTCCGCCACACCGCGGATCTTCTGCTTGACATTGCCGACCTGCTGGGTGACCAGGGTGCGCGCTGGTGGATAGAACCCGGCCAGCAGACCGAATCCGAGAATCAGTACGCCGATCCCGGCGCGCACCCGCCGCAGCGTCGACTGGTAGGCACGCCGTCCCTTGCCGTCGCCGGGCCGAGCCGGGCGGCTGCCGGCCGCGAGCACCCGCGGCCTGCGGCGCAGCCGAAGCCGCCGCCACCATCGCACCTTGACGACCTCAGCCTCAGCCAGTGAGTTCCCACACCGCCGGCAGAACTTCCGCGCGGGGTCGTTGCCCTCCCCACACTCTCCGCAGATCAACTCCCCCGGCCGCGGCTTGCTACTGGGCGCCACGCGGCGCACCGGCCCCGGCCGCGCCTTCACCACCTGCGGTTCCACTTCCTCCGGCTCTTCCTCGACAACCGGCGCAACCAGCTTCACCGCCGCAGCATTTGCCGGTGTCGGAGGAGGCGCTGCAAGGGCAGGCGGTGGTGGCGCACCGCCCGGAGGAGGCGGCGCGGACGACAGAGGGCTGGGAGGTGGAGGCGGGGGCACTGCGCTAGTAGGCAGGTGAGCAGCGCTCGTAGACACGGGCGCAATGCTCGTAGGTGGTGGAGGCACGGGCGTGGCGCTCGGAGGTGGTGGCGGCGCAGTGCTCGGAGGTGGTGGCGGCGCAGCGCTCGGAGGTGGGGGTGGTGGAGGCGGCGCGGCGCCTGCTGGTGGTGGCGGGGTTCGACCTGGCGGGGGTGGCGGGGCGGCTCCGGGCGGTGGGGGTGGCGTGGCTCCGGGCGGTGGGGGTGGGGCCCCCGGGGTGCCGGGGGCGGTGGCGGCGGGGGTGGTTTCGAGGAGGGGTGGGCCGCCGATCAGTTCGGCGGTGGCTCGGGAGAGGCGGGTCAGGAAGCCGGGTCTCGGCGGGAGCGGCTCGGGGTCAGCGGGTTCGGCTACCGGGGTTGGCGGGACTACCCGCTGGGCGTTCCATTCCAGGAACTCGCCGCAGGAGCCGCAGAAGGTGTCGCGTCCTGAGTTGTGATGTCCGCACTCGCCACAGATCAGCATCAGTGGTCCTCCACCTTGACCAGGTGCTCGAACGAATAGACCAGACTGTTGCGCTCGAGATCGATCCGCGCCTGCTCCGTACCACGTTCACCGGTGACCGGATTGGCACTGAACAGCCGGATGTCCTCCACTGCCTGCACCCCGCGCACCGCCTGCAGCACCGCATACACGTCGCCCGACCGCACCGACCGCCCGAACTCCCAGCCTGAACCGTCGAAACCCCCACCAGGCAAGGGATTGAGGAACCGGTACAGCACCGCCAGCGCCTCCGCCCGAACCCGGTCGCGATCGACCCGCGGCCGGGCCACCAACCGCGCCACCACCGTCACTCCGCGGTACCGGGGTGGCTCGACGGACACCCGCGTCCCGATCAACCGCACTTGCTCCAGCCGCTCGGCCAGCTTCTCCAGCAGCGGCACGGGCGGCACCAGGTCGGCGAAGATGATCTCTCCGTCCCGCTGCGCCGCGGCCGGCACCACCAGCACCTTCACCGTCCCGGCCAACTCGGCATCGCCCGCGGTGATACAGCGAATCCTCGCCGCCTCCGGCACCGCCTCCCGTGCCAGCGCCTCGTAGTCCTCGGCAGTCACCGCCCGGCCACGGGTGCGCAGCAACATCGGCGCCCGGTCCCGTGCCTCGGCCAGGCTCTCGCCGTCCGTACCACCCTGCGCCGCCACCCGATTCTCGACCGCCGAAACGAACGGGATCGATGACCGGAGGCTCACGATCGCCGCCCGGGGCACGTTGCCGCGGAGTCCACCACCGGTCGCGTAGCCCCGGATCCGCACGATCTCGTCCTTGGCCGGTACCGCGCCGTGCCGCCGCAAACCGCCGTCAGCAAGGCGGACCGCGGGGCCGAACGACACCTCACCCGGTACCGCGTCCAGCCGGAAGTGCCGATCCTCCGGCCCGCTGGCGGCGAAGTCGTCGACCTCGCTCCACTCCGTCCAGCCATGCTCCGAACTCACCTCGATCACCGGACTCGCGATCCCGGCCAGAACGGGCGCGGTACCGACCGCGAACACCTGGCCGGGTACTCCGTCGGATTCGCCCAGTACTTCGTCGAACACCAGCTCCGCGTGGACCGCGTCCGCGGTACCCCCGACACTGCACGCGTCCAGCCGGCGGACCAACGGGGAAGCCGTGTAGCCGGCCTGGCCATCGCCCGGCTCCTCCACCCGCGCCCGGATCCAGCCCGCCGGCTGCCCACCGATGACGCTGGTCTGATGTCCCGCCGGCAGATGCAGGACCATCGAACCCGACCGGTTGAGGCCCCCGGTCTCGTCCCGATCGACGTCGCAGGCCGTCCACGAGGAGCCGGTCCACGCCTCCCAGGCCAGCGGCGGATCGTCCGGATCGATCCCGAGCCCCTCGGTCTGCCCGCCGTACTCGAGCCGTACAGCGAGGGAGGGGGCGGCGCCGTCCAAGCCGATCAGCAACTCGTCACCGGCTCGCGGCGGGGTGGAGAAGGCCACGGCGGCCGAGGCGCCGAGGTCGTGTTCGACCGGGTCCGGCTCGTCCTCGGTCCTGGTCAGCAAGGCGACCACGGAGCACGGAGAGATCGTCAGGTCGGCGGTCGAGGTGAACACGACCGCCGGCTCGGCCCCGGACCGGATCGTGCCGATCTCGGTGCCCCGGGCAACTGTCAGGGGCGCGCGGGCCGGCGCCGAGAGCCAGAAGGTGACCGGCGCGGTGGCCGGCGTCGGTGGTACCAGCCGCAAACCGATCAGGTCGAGGAACTTCAGTTGCAGCCGGTCCGGCACCCGGTTCAACCGCTGGTACAGGCCGTCGATGAGATAGGCGTGCGCCTCGATCAGCGTCACGCCGGCATCGGCCGGACTCTGGTCGGTCCACTCCGGGCAGGACCGGCGGACGATGTCGAGCGCTTCGGTGACCAGATCGCCGAAGCGCCGGTCGTCCAGGTCGGGGGCGGGCAGCGCCATCACGCCACCTCCGCCGCGGCCGGGTGGCGATCCGTGGCGAAGTCGACCACGATCACGACCGGTTCACTCTCGTCGACAGGCCGGTAGTGGATCGCGATGTGCAGCAGTCCGTCGACGGCCTCGTCGGGGGTCACCTCGACCTGCCGGACCTCGACCCGCGGTTCGCACGCCGCGATCGCCTGTTCGATCTCGTCGGCGATCCTGACCATGGTGGCCGGGGTGGCCGCTTCGAACAGGAAGTCGCGCAACCGGCAGCCGAAGTCCGGGCGCATCACCCGCTCGCCGGGATAGGTGAGCAGGACCAGCCGGATGCACTGCTCGAGCTTGTCGATCCCGCGCGCGAAACCCAGTCGTCCGGTCGCGCCCTCCAGCGGGAACCGGAGCCCGGCCACAGCCTGCGTCGTCATGAAGTCTCCTCCGGCCATCAGTTCAGCTTGATCGGCTTGCCCTTGATCTCGACCGGCCCGGTCCCGTTCACGGTGATCTGCGCGCCTTCGAGATTCAGCCGCTGGGCCTTCAGGTTCAGCGCCGCGCCACCGTCGATGGTGACCGCGCCGCCGGCCCCGGCGACGATGTCGATCGCGCCACCGGGACCGCACTCGATCACCAACCGGCCCTTCTCTCCCGGCCGGGTCAACTGCCCGGGCACGCTTCGGAGCGCGACCACACCGGCCACCTGGTCGATCCGTAGCGTCAGGTTCCCGTCCCCGCTGCCGAGCAGGATCTCGGCCTGGTCGACCCGGGCCTGCCCGGTCAGCTCGTCGTGGAAGGCCAACCGGGATCCCGACGGTGCGACGAGCCCGCGCCACTGCACGGCCGCACTGTTGCCCTGGGCCCGGATCGCCGGCGCGCCGAGTCCGTACGTACTGCGGTTGTTGACGATCCCACCCAGGACGTACGGCCGCTGGAGATCGCCGAACTCGAAGCCGACCATCACCTCGTCACCGGTCTCCGGCAGGAACAGCGCGCCGCTGCGCTCACCCGCGCCGGCCTGGACGACAGCGGCCCAGCCCGTCTCGTAGTCGGGCGACAACCACGGCAGGATCACCTTGACCCGGCCCTTCCCCAGCGGATCGAGGTTGTTGCTCACAATGCCGCAGACCACGCCGGCGATCCGGTCGTCGGCGCCCTGACCACCACGAACAAGCCCGAGCAGACTGCGATCGTGCCCGCCACTCACCTCGAACCTGGTCCGATACCGGCCGTGCTCCAACTCATGTCGCGCTCTGGTCACCGTCCACCGGCCCGCGAACGGCGCGGCCACGCCGGAGACCTCGACAAGCTGCCCGGCGGCCAGCCAGGGGTCGCCGACACTCTCGCCGACCGCCTCGGCGAAGGTGCCGGCCAGCCGCTCGGCCAGTCCGCCGGCCCGGCGCCTGGCAGCCGGCCTGATCCCGGCACCTGACGACAGCGGCCGGTCTGCCAGGACGGTCGCTTCGGCCGACGGCGGTGGACCCCATTCACCACTCGCCGCCGCCCGCGCCGCCGGGCGATCGTTGACCTTGGCAACTGTTTCGCCCAGCCCGGCGCCGACCACGGTATCGGCCGCCGCGAGCTTGACCCGTTCGCTGACCACGGTCGCCGCCAGCGGATCCCAGACCCGCACTTCGGCCTCCGGCGCGAGATTGCCGGCCGTGATCCGCGGCGCGAACGCGCGCAGGTTGGACAGCATCAGCAACGCGATCGGCGGCGCCGGCGTACGCGCCCCGAAGAAGAACCTGTCCTGGGCGACACCGACCTCGGCGCCGGCCGCCGCCGCCCGCGCGGTCAGGAACTCCCAGTCGGTCTGGTTGACCTGGCCGACGTGCTCCTCGACAACCCGGCCGGGGGTGATCTCGCCGATCGTCAGCCCGGCCTCGCGGGCGATCTTGCGGGCGATGTCGGCATCGGACATGTTCACGAAGGTCCTGGTCCGGCGGACCCGCTGCAGCCGGTGGTCCTGGCTGTAGCCGCGCACGGTGACGAACGCCGTTTCGCCGTACTCCGCTTCGATCGCGGTCACCTCACCGGTCATCAGCATCCGCGGATCGCCCGACCGCCACGGCGACGCGGCAGCGATGCCGACCTCGGTACCGATCGCGAGCCGGGCGAACAGCTGGTCCAGCAGCCCCCGGTCGTCGAACACGATCTCGAACATGTCGGGCAGCCGCTGGCTCTGGTCCACCACCACCCGCATGATGCAGTCGGCCAGGTCCTGCGCGAGCGGCTGCCGGGCCGGCCCGCAGTACACGGTCGGCCGGACGGCAGCAGGCTCTTCCCGCTCGGCCACGATGGTCATCGAGACCGCCCCGGCGCGGACCGGCCCTTGCTCAGCCCGCCACCCGCGGTGTTGGCGCCCTTGTACTCCTCCAGCGTCAGCGTGACGGTCGCACGGCTCGGTACGCCGGCCGAGGTGAACCGCACGAAGTGCAGGTCGAAGCCCTTCAGCAGCATCTCCTTGGGCAGACCGCCCCCACCCGCTCCCCAGAGCAGCTTCAGCACCACCGGTGATCCGGGGGCGGTGTCACTGTCGGGGGACGGCTCCAGTCGCTTGCACGCCTCGCAGACCGGGCGAGTGCCTGGTGTCGCGGGTGGTGGCGTCGGTCCCGCGGACGACGACCGGTCGGAACGCAGCTCGATCCACTTCCTGAGCTTCTTCACGGAGGTCTTGACCGTCTCGGTGCCCTCCAGCCGCAGGTCCGCCAGGGTGATGGCCACCGCGTTCGGATCGACCATCGGGGCGGAGCTGTCGACCGTGCTCCGTCCGGTGTCGACCTGCCGTTTCCGGTTCAGGGTGATCTTCGCCGGGTTGTACTCGAAGGTCAGCGATTCGCTCTCATCGGCCTTGTCGACCAGGCTGAGCTTGACCGGCTGCCGTTCGGTTCCGTCCAGGAAGCCACCGTGCACCAGAGTCAGCTTCTCGATCGCGATGCCGCCGCCGGAGGTCGAGAACGGCGGCACCGTCCAGCCCACCGCGACGGCTTCGGTCAGCTTCCAGCTATGGATCAGCTGGTCCTTCTTGCCAGGCCCGCTGTGCAACTCGACGACGACGGTCGTGGTGGCGCTCTTCTTCAGCACCTCGGAGTCCCGGCCGGCGCTCCACTCCGCCGCCTGCTCCTCCAGCCACTCCCGCACCTTTCGCGAACCGGCGTACGTCATCGCTCGTTCCAGCGTCACCTTGCCGTAGCTGACCTTGCCCGGCAGATAGTGCGGTACGGCGTAGTTGCCGCCCTCGTCGAACGGTCCCTCGGGCGTCAGCTGGACCTCCAGCCCCGAGCACGCCGACCAGGTACCCAGCGACATCGAGTGGTCCAGTCTCGACACCCACACGTTGAACCACATGGTCACGCCCGGGGCCGGGCCCCGCTGCTTCGTGACCGGCTGCCGGGGGATCAGCGTCTCCGTGGTGCCCAGTACACCGCCCACCATCGAAACGCCCGGGACGCTCATCGCCCGAACCGCCCCTCGGCGTTCAAGAACCCGGTGTGGGCCAGCTCGAGCGTCTCGAGGGCCGGCCGCGAACCGGCCGAGTCGAACTCCGCCAGCCGCCAGCCGATTGGGAAGAACTCCTTGAGCTGCCAGGTGACGACGGGCAGGCCGAGGAAGTCGACCAGGTAGATCGCGCCGCTCAACGGGCTCCGGTCGCGGATGACCGACTTCAGCCAGTCCTGGACCCGCTCGGAATCGGCGCCCGCCGCGCGCGAGAGGCTGATGTTCGGGTAGCTGACGTTGCCCGGCACGATGGTCTCGTGGGTCGCGTTGCCCGGCCGGTAGCTGAGCTTCTGCCAACTGACGCCGAGGCCCGCGGCCTTGCTCCACGAGCCGAGCTGATAGCTGGACTTGTCGATGTCGATCACGTACCGGTGCGACATACCGACCTGGCCGGTGAGTTGCTCCAGTCCCTTGCCGGCCGACAACGGCGACGGTGTCATGGCGTCTCCTCCTACCGCGGATCGGCGAGCGCGCCATGGCGCTCGCGGTCGATGAGCAACTCCGAACGCAGCCGATGCCGGAAGTTGGCATAGAGCCTTTCGGCGAGCCGGCTGAGCAGCGACGGATCGTCCAGCCTGACCTCCAGGTCGGTCAGGTCCGGGCCGGACCGGTCCTGGATCTCGTCCAGCGTGACCTCCAGCCGATCCAGTCGGTCGAGCACGCCCGGATCGGTCGTCGCCGCCGGCGCGGTCGGCCGCTGCCAGGCCGGCGACCAACCGTCGGACGGGTCCTGTGCTGCCGGTACGCCTTCGCCCGGATCGTGGGGTTGAGTGAACTCGCTCCCGGCTGGCTCTGAAAGCAGCTGGTTGTCACCGAGGAAGTGGTCCGGCATCGACCAGGTCAGCTCTGCGCCGACCGGTGCCGCCTGGATGCGCTCTGTTGGTGCTGGACCGGCGGACGGATGCTCGATCGGCTTGTGTACAAGGGGAATCGCGACCCCCGACGACCGTTGCCGCTGCTCAGCTCGGACCGCCATCCCCTCCAGCCATCGCCCCTCCGCTGAGTCGGCCGACGGTAGGTTCGCCCCGAGAACCCGCTGCTGAGCAACATGAGTCAACTCATGAGCCAGCAGGCCCTGCACAGCCGGGTCGCTCGGCTCACCAGCCTCCGCCGGCAGATACACCACTCCGTCAGCCGTAAACGCCCGCGCACCAAGCTCGTTCGCCCGCACCCCCACCGCCGGTCCCCGTCGTACCGGCACCTCCCCGGAGGTGCTGCCCCAACCTCCACCAAGTCGCAGCATCACCTCTTGACCAACGCTTGCCTCCGCCAACGAATCCGGCGCCACCCCAACCGCCAGCCGCCCTTCGTACCGAAGCCCAACCACCTCCTCCGACCTCGCCCGCCTCACCATGTCGGCCTGCACCGCCCGATTCCGACCAATCAACTCGGCCCGCCCGGCCGAACCTGGCCCGTCGGCCCCGCGTGATGAACCGCCATCTCCGGACCACCAGTCCCGGCCGGACTCACTGGACTCGCTGGACTCGCTGGACTCATGGGACGGATCGGCTGGTCCCGAGCCACCTGAAGCAGCCTCGCCCCGGGCAGGCAGCACAGCTGAACCACCAAATCCCGCCGACTCGGCCGGCTCGGTCACCCCCAGCGCGAACGGCACCTCCAGCGGCAACGGCAGCTCGGCCGCCAACGGCAGCTCAGACGGCTCCCGCGGGACCCCCCGGCCCACCACACCGCTCCGGTCCATGGGCCCGCTCCGGTCCGTAGGCCCACTCCAGTCCACAGGCGCACTCCGGTCCGTAGGCGCACTCCGGTCCGTAGGCGCACTCCGGTCCGTAGGCGCACTCCGGTCCGTGGGCGCGTTCCGGTCCGTGGGCCCGCTCCGGTCTGGAGGCCCGTTGTGGCCTGTGGGCGCGCTTCCGTCTGGGGTGGTGGGCGGGTGGGGTGAGGGTTCGGTGGGATCGGGTTCGGTGGAAGTGGTTGCCTTGAGCCCTCGTTTTCGGCTCTCTGCCAGGCTCGGGCGCGGCAACTGCCGGACCTCCGACGCCGGGGTAGCGACCGGCGTGACCGGCGGTGGCGCCGCGACCGACGAGAACCCGGTGAGCATCGCCAGGCCGGCCACATCGTTCGCCTCGAACTCGGCCAGCATCCGCTCGTACTCCCCGATACTCCGAAACGGCCGATCCGGCTCCCGCGGCACCCCCACCGACTCCGCCGTCACCCGCGTCAACACGCCACGGTCCCCCGCCCCCCGCAGTACAACCCGCGCCCGCCGCACCCCGACAACCTCACCCCCCGCACCCCCCAACTCCGCCCCATCCCCGTCCCACACCCCACCAGCCCCGTCCCCCTCCGCACCGCCCCCGTCCCTCGCTCCGCCGAACCCCTCACTCGCCCTGCCAAACCCCTCACTCGCCCCGCCGGCTCTGCCCGTCACCCGGCCACGCCCAGCACCCCCGTCACCCAAGTCACCGCTCGAACCGCCGAACCCCTCGCTCCCCCCGGCCAACTCCTCGCTCTCCCCGCCGAGCCGCTCGCTCTCCCCGCGTGCTCGTCCGGCTCTGTCCGTCACCCGGCCACGCCGAGCGCTCCCGTCACCCGAGTCACCGCTCGAAGCGCCCAGCCCATCGCCCGCCCCGCCGAGCTCACCGCTCGAACCGTCCAGCTCATCGCTCGCCCCGTCGGGCACACCGCTCGAACCGTCCAGCTCATCGCGTGGGTGGCCGACGGCGTGGCGTCGGGGCGGCGCCAGTCGCGCGGCGCGGCGCGTCGTACCAGGCGGACCTGGCTGGGAAGCCGGTGCTCCTCGTCCGTGGTCCGGTCCTCTCAGCAGTTCGACTCCGAGGGGTTCCGGGCGGATGCCGAGCAGTTCCTCCGGCTGCCGTGCCAGCTGACGGGCGCCGGCGATCTCCGGCGCCTCCAGCAGCGGAACGAGAATCGGCGGGCGCATCGACACTGCCGGGTCCAGGACCGGCACTCCCATCCAGGCCCGCGTCGCCCGCGAACGCACCAGGTCGCCGGCCACCGGGGCCGCCGTGGTCGACAGGGCTGGGGCGGCCGGTGGAGTGGCCGGCTTGCGGGTGAACGGCCAGCGCATCGGTTACCTCCGATTCAGTCGAGCCTGGTGTGGATGTTGCCGATTCCCTCGATCACCTTGGCCCGGACGCCGTGTTCGAGATCGAGGATCTCGGCGTGCGACCAGTGCAGGTAGTAGGCGACGTACACGACCTCTTCCCAGAGGCGTTCGGCCGGGTACGTCGTCAGGCTTCCCCCGGCAGATCACCGGCGATGTCGACCGCGTAGTCGTGCCCGCAGGACGGACAGGTCACGTCCACCTCGGTGTGCCCGCTCTGGTTGATCCGCCGGTAGAGGTCCTGCAGGAAGGCCAGATCGGAGGCGAACAAGCACTCGACCACCAGCGTGTCCACGATCGGCAATGCCCCGAGCCGGACCAGCGTCCGCTCGAGCAGCAGCACGGTCAGGTACGACGGGTTCTGCCGCACCCGCGGGTCGGTCTGGGTGCTGATCTCGTCCCGGGCGGTCGCCAGCCGCATCACGCCCTCGCGATGCAGGACACCCTGCTCGTCGACGAACCCGCGCGGCAGCACGAACGGGTACTCCGTCCGCAGCCCGGCCGGCGAGACCACCCCGGCCACGCTCACTGCTTGCCCTCGATCCGTTCGCAGGTGAGCTTGCAGTCGATCATCGCCACGTCCGAGGCGCCGGCCTTCAACGCGGTGATGCTCACCTCCATCAGCCAGGCGCTGTGCAGGATGTAGACCGCCGTCGGTTGCTGCGAGCTGGGCCCGAAGACACTCAGCGTGCCGTCCACCTTGGCCCCCGGATCGCCGTTGCGGGCTCGTTCGTGCCAGACCAGCAAGGCGTTGGTACCGGTCTTGTCGACGGCGCGTTTGAGGCTGATGGTCGGCGGCTCGGTCTTGCCGAACTGCTTGGTGTGCACGATCTGGCCCTGCGGGTCGCTGAAGATGTACTCCTGCGACGCCACCTTGGAGTTGATCCCGCCGAGCTCGGAGAAGTCCATCCGCCCGATCGCGCCGGGGAAGTCGACCACGAATCTCGCGGCGCTGACGATTCCCTCGTTGGTCGCCATCTCATCGATCCTTTCGTCGCAGCGAGGTCACAGCTGGATGATTGAGTCGCAGCTGAGGGTGGCGCGCATCATCAGCACGGCCGCGCCGCCCGCTTGGGCGGCGTCGAGCTCGAGCTTCGAGCACCACGCGTTCTCCAGCAGGCAGGCCATCGCCGGCTCGCCCGAGCTGTCACAGATGTCGAACGAGGCCGGCAGCTTCGCCAGCGGGTTGTTCGCCCGGGCCAGCACGTGCCACCCGTAGAGCTGAGCGAACCCGGTCCGGTCCAGGGCGCGTTCGAGCACGATCGTGGGCGCCTTGGCCCGGCCGAACTGCTTGCTGTGCACGTTGCCCAGCCGCCCGTTGTACGAGTACTCCTGGATCTCCACCTCGGAGGTGAAGCCGGCCAGCTTCGAGAACCCGATCCCGGCCGTCCATCCCTCGCACATCACGAAGAACCGCGGCGCGCTGACGACCGGCGGGCTCAGCGCCTTCCCGGCGACCGTCGCGAAAGTGGTGCCCGTCATTCCTGCAGCTCCGTTCCCTCGGCGAACTGCGCCAGCCGGAAGACCACGAACTCGGCCGGCTTGACCGGCGCCACCCCGATGTCGACGGTGAGGATGCCCGCGTCCCTGCTCTCCGGCGGGTTGTTCTCGGCGTCGCACTTCACGTAAAAGGCCTCTTCCGGGGTCCGCCCGAACAGCGCCCCGGTCCGCCAGACCCGGCGCAGGAACATGCCGATGATGCGCTCCACCGACGACCACAGGAACGGGTCGTTCGGCTCGAACACGACCCAGTTGGTCCCGCCGAGAATCGACTTCTCCAGGTAGTTGAACAGCCTGCGGACGTTGAGATAGCGCCACTCCGGATCGCTGGACAGCGTGCGCGCTCCCCAGATCCGGATGCCCTGGCCGGGGAAGAACCGCAGGCAGTTCACCCCGATCGGGTTGAGCTGGTCGTGCTCGCCACGGGTCAGCGAGGACTGCAGGTCGAGCACGCCCCGGATCACCTCGTTCGCGGGCGCCTTGTGCACCCCGCGGGTGTCGTCGTTGCGCGCCCAGACGCCGGCCACGTGCCCGCTGGGCGGCATCATCAGCGGCTTGCCGCTGCGCGGGTCGGAGACCTTCACCCAGGGCCAGTACAGGGCGGCGTACTTCGAGTCGTAGCCGGCCACGTTCAGCCGCCAGTCCTTGATCTGCTGGGGCCGCAGTCCCGGTGGCGGGTCGAGGATCGCCACCCGGTCGGACATCAGTTCGCAGTGCGCGATCATCGCCGACTGGACCGCCTTGACGCCATCGAGGTCGAGGGTGCCGGCCTGGTACGCGGTCATCAGGTCGGGGACGCACAACATGGTGATGTCGTCGACGGCCTCGAGACCGGAGAACCCGGTTCGCTCCTCCGCGTCGCCGATGTACTCGGCGGCGCCGGCCGTCCGGCGTACCGGTTCGTTGCGCGGAACCGTGGTCCGGCTCCCGGTCTCCGGTACGGCCAGAGCGCCGCCCTTGACCTCTTCGGCCGCGATCCAGCGCGACTTGCGCAGTGCGGTGACCACGTTGGCCGGTCCACGCCGGGTGGTGATGTTGTCGAAGACCTCTTCGTCCTCGCCCGATCGGACGACCAGCTTGAAGGTCTCGTCGGCCGGCTCGGACGCCTCCTGGACCTCCACCGTCAGCGGCCCGCCCGCGGCGCCTTCGATCGCCCGGACGACGAGTGGTTTGCCGGATCCGTTGCTCGGCAGCTCGGTACCCCGCGCGGCCGGTTCCACCGGCTCCCCGGATCGTTGCCCAGGGCCACCACCGACACGGACGACGTACGCGGTGCCGCCGCCGTTCAGGAAGTAGCCGTAGACGGAGTGGGCCAGCAGCGCGCCCTCGGTGAACTGGCCGAAGGTCTCCACGAACTGGGTCCAGTTGGTGACCAGTACCGGCTCGTCGAGCGGGCCTTTCTCGGCGAACCCGACGAAGGCCGCGACCGCGGTCCCGACGCCCTCGATCGGCTTCGAACCCGAGGAGACCTCCTCGACATAGACCCCTGGGGACAGGTACGACGGCATCCGGACCTCCTGGCTGGCTGGGCTTGCGGACCGACGGATCGATCTGCCGTCAGCGTGCGCCGCCGCGGAGTCCGGCCGCTATAAGAGCCGGTGCACGAATGGATGCCTGATCGGGCCAATCCGGACGCCCGGACCGCTGCTCGGAAGGATCTGGGTGGCTGCCCGGCCGGGCCGAACAGTGGGTTGCATGCTGGACGAGGTGGAACAGGCCGTCGGCGCGCTGCTCTGTGAGCAGTTGCCGGCCGGAACGCTGCTCCGGACCGAGCCGCCCTGCGACACCTGGTCCGGCGAACTGGCAGGCGACGACGGCCCCGGCTGCGTCGGGCTGTTCCTGCACCTGGTCAGGGAGAGCCATGCCGACGGTGCGATCCGCGGCTGGTCGGAGGATCGCGACGACACCGGCCGGGTGATCCGTCGTACCGCGGCCGAACGGCGGTACGACCTCTGCTATCTCGTCACCGCGTGGGCAGCCAGCTACGAGCGTGAGCTGAACCTGCTCGGCGGCGTACTCCGCGCTGTCGCGCACCATCCGACCGTCCCCGGCGAACTGCTGGCCGGCACCTTGGCCGACGCCGAAGGCCCGGTCACCATCACGATCGGCCGGACCGGTACGCCGGCCGCCGCGTCCGAGATCTGGCCGGCCCTCGGGGTCCGCCCCCGGACGTTCCTCGACCTCGTCGTCACGGCGCCGGTGGCGCCCGTCGTCATCACCGAGATCGCGGGACCGCCCGACATCATCGATCTGGGGGTCGGATCCGCTGCCGTCGGCAACAACCCGGCGGACAGTCCGGACCGGGTGCCCCGACGGCCGATGGGCCGGATCACGGAGGGGAGTCGCGATGCCGCAGCCGGCGGCCAAGCTGGGTGATCAGGTGATCGGCACCGACATCCACATCGTGCTGGTCCCGGCGTCGGGCGGTTCGGTCCCGACGCCCCGCTCGATGCCGTTCACCGGGCGGATCCTCACCGGGTGCAGCACGGACGTACTGATCGAGGGGAAGCCGGCCGCCGTCCACGGCAGCGTGGCGGTGAACCAGCCGCCGCACGTGCCCACCGGCGGTACCTTCGCCCATCAGCCGGACAACCGCGGCACGCTGATCGCCACCGGTGTGCTGGTCCTGGTGAACGGCAAGCCGCTCGCCCGGGCCGGCGACAAGGTGCTCACCTGCAACGACCCCGCGCCCGCTCCGACCAGCACGATCGTTGCCACCGGCCAGGTCCTGCTGGGTTGATACCGGCCTGGACCTGATCCTCTTCCGAGGTCGTTGCCCAGAGCCCCGGGACCGTTGCCTGGGGCTTCGGCCGGGGCCATCGAGATTTTCTCCGGGATTCCGCGTAACTTCCGGGCACTCTCGATAGTTGATCAAATGACGTGTCGCTTCGGGGGCGCAGGCGGCCGGTCGGTTGCTCCCTCATGGAGTTGAGGCGCCCATGACCCCTGGCACCGCGCAGCGTGCGGACCGAGATTTCGTCGGCCGCACGGATGAGATCGCCCTGCTCGCCGACCTGGCCGGCAAGGTCCGGTTCGGCCAGCACGCGACCGTGGTGATCCAGGGCGCGGCCGGGATCGGCAAGTCCAGCCTGATCCGCCGGTTCCTCACCACCATCGGCGATTTCGCGGTCCTGTCGGCCACCGGCGATCCGGCCGAGTCGCTGCTGGATCTGGGCGTGATCGACCAGTTGCTGCTGCAGACCCCCGCGGACATCCGCGCGCGCACGGCATCGCTCGGCTCCGGCGCACCGGCCGGCGCCAACCCGCTCGCGGTCGGCAGCCAGCTACTGGACGCGCTCGGCGAGCTCCAGCGCCGCAGCCCCGTGGCGCTGGTCGTCGACGACGTCCAGTGGGCCGACCATTCCTCCCTCGAAGCGCTCCGGTTCGTACTTCGCAGGCTGTGGACCGAGCGGCTGATCGTCGTACTGGCCACCCGGACCGGGACAGACCAGTCCCCCGATCCGGCGCTGGAGCGGTTGATCCGCGGGATCCCGGCCGATCTGTCGCTCGAGCTGGCCGGGCTCGACCTGGTGGACGTCAGCGATCTGGCGAGGGCGCTGGCCGGGCGGCAGGTGCCCGCCGGAGTGGCTCGGCGATTCCACTCCTACACCGGTGGGCATCCGCTGATGCTGCGGACGATGCTGAACGAGATCTCGTCCCAGCGGTTCAGCAGCATGGACTGGCGGCTGGCGGTGCCGCCCTCGGTCGACACCGCGATCCGGCAGACGTTCGACAAGTTGCCCAGCGCCTCCAGGTCGTTGCTGGAGGCACTGGCCGTCCTAGGTGGCCGGCCACTGCTGTCCCAGGCTGCCGACGTGGCAGGGCTCGGATCCGCCCACCACGCGCTCGGCCCGGCGATCGAGGCCGGGCTGGCCACCTGGTCCCCCGCAGAACCCGCGGGCCCGGTGGCGATCACCCATGACCTGCAACGCGAAGCGATCTACGGCGCGATGTCACCGGCCCGTCGAAGCCAGCTGCACGAACGTGCCGCGGCCACCGTCGAACCATTCCTCGCCTGGCGGCACCGAGTTGCCGCCGCCGGAACCACGGACGCCACCCTCGCTGCTCAGCTCGAGCAGGCCGCCGAGGACGAGGCAGCCGACGGCGACCACGGAACGGCAGCGACCTTCCTGGACTGGGCAGCCGGCCTGACGCCCTGGAGTCCGCGCAGCGAGCAACTGCTGCTCAGGTCGATGATCCATCTGGTGCTCAGCTCGCGCCGGGGCCGGGCCAAACAGCTGCGCGAGCGAGCCTACCGTTGTGCCCCGAGCGCTCTCCGCTCGTTGGCTCTCGGGCTCTGCGACCTGTACATGACCGGCGACCGCAGCTCCGCCGAGCGCCATCTCCTGCATGCGTTCGGAGCTACCGGAGAGGACACCTGGGTGCACGGCTCGGCCGCGGCCGGGATGGCCGGGGTGAGCGTCTGGCGTGGCCAGGACGACGACGCCCTCGTCTACGCCGAACTCGCGCTCGGCTCGGTCGGCGTACCGGCTCCCCTGCGGGACTATGTGTGTTGCCTGCGCGGGGTGGCCCGGGCCAGGAAGGACGGGTTGCCGGCCGGGCTGGAGGAGTTCCGGTATCTGTCCGAGCATGCGGCCGACATCCCCTCCCGCCACCTGGAGGCGCTGTCCTGCCGCGGGGCGTTGCGGGCGATGGTCGGCCTGGTGGAGGAGGCACAGCGAGACCTGGCCGAGGTCGTACGCCGTCAGGAGGCCGGCGCTCCGATGCTGTCCGGTGTGACCCCGCACTGCTACCTGGCCGCGGTCCAGTACCAGCTCGGCGAGTGGAACGCCTGTGTCCGGACCCTGCGTCGCGCTTCGATGCTCGCGGACGACGACCAGCCGGCGATGAACGACGTCATCCTCTCCTTCGTCGCCTCGATCGTCCCGTCCGCCCGCGGCGACTGGGACACGGCCGACCAACTGGTCCGAACCGCCGTCACCGCTGCTCAACGAGTCGGCGGTCCCCAGGACCTCAAGTACGCCGCGATCGCGGCCGCGCTGTTCCACCAAGCCCGCGGCGACCACTCCGGCGTACTACGAGCGCTCAGCGCCGTCCCCAACCTCCGCAACGGCGGCACCTCCGGCCTGCACGAGTGGTGGAGCCCCTGGTGGCAACCACTCCTCATCGACGCCCTGCAAGCCACCGGCCAACTCCGCGAGGCAGCCTCCGAACTCTCCCTCCTGCGCAAACGCACCACCGCCAGCGTGGTCCTCGCCTCCACCGTCATCCGCCTCTCCGCCCAACAAGCCGCTGCGGAAGGCAACCTCCCCGAGGCAATCGCCCTAGCCGCCCGCCACCTCTCCACCACCATGGAAAGCCGCCCCCGCCTAGCTGACGGCCAGCTCTACCACGCCCACGCCCGGCACCTTCTCCAAGCAGGCAACACATCTGCTGCCACCCAGTGGCTGACCGCCGCAGACCAGTGCTTCACCGCCCTGCTCGCAACCCCCTACCGCGACCGAGCCCGAGCCGACCTCGCGATCCTCACCACCCACCCCGCCGCGATCCCGTCTCCCCAGCTCACCGCCCGCGAACGCGAGGTCGTCGACCTGGTCCTCGACAACCGCACCAACCGCGAGATCGCGGCGACCCTCCACATCACGCCGAAAACCGTCGAGTACCACCTCCGCAACGTCTTCACGCGCCTGGGCATCTCGTCCCGCCGGGACCTCCGCAAGTTCTTCTGACCGCCCGGCCCGGCCGTCCGCCCCATCGGGCATCCGTGCGTGCACGATCTCCGGTCCGACGTCTTCCCCGTCGGTCCAGCCTGCCTGCCGATAGTGATTCATGCCGCCCGGAGCGGCCCGCAGCGCGCGGATCTCGACCGAAGGGAGCACCCCGTGACCGACGCGGAAGCATTCCACTGGCTCACCGACGACCAGCGGCAACAGCTCGAGGACAGCCAGAGCTCGGCCTGGGAGAGGGAGTGGCCGGAGTACTTCGGCAAGTACCTCGACCAGACCTGGCCCAGCTGGGAGAACGAGGGCGACGAGACTCGTCAGGACTGGGTCCAGGAACGCATCCAGTCGATCGCGCTCGGCTGGCTCACCCCGGACCAGCGGACGCAGCTCGACCCGCTGACCGCCGACCGAGGCGACTGGCGCGAATGGCTGCCCCGCCAACTCGACGAGTGGTGGCCCGACTGGTCGAAGGCCGCGCCCACCGAACTCACGAACTGGTTCGACAGCGCGCTCCCCAGCCTCCTTCCCCAGCAGGAGGCGGCGTTCGATGCCCGCGCACTGACCTGGGTTACCGCCGAACAGGCGGCGCAACTGGAGGTCCACACCCCCACCCGCGGCGACTGGCACCAGTGGCTCCCCCTCCAGATGGATACCTGGTGGCTCGACTGGAGCACCGCCCCCGCCGACCAACTAACCCCCTGGCTAACCCAGGCCCTCCCCAGCCTCACCCCAACCCAGCCCACCTCCGACCCACGAGCCCTGGACTGGCTGACCCCAGACCAGCAAACCCACCTCGACTCCCTAACCCCCACCCGAGGCGACTGGCGCCAATGGCTCCCCCTCCAACTAGACACCTGGTGGCCCGGCTGGACCGAAGCCCCACCATCCCAACTAACCCCCTGGCTAGACCAAGCCCTACTCGCCCTCGCCCCCGAGGACACATCGGAAGCCGAAGCCGCCGCGGCCAGTGGCGACACCGGCGTGGAAGGCACGGTGGTCGACGAGATCACGGCCGCCGGCACTCGTCAGCTCGACTGGGTGACAGACGAACAACTGGTCCAGCTGGACGAACTCGCCAAAGACCGCGGCAACTGGCACGAATGGGTACCGCAGGAGCTGGACCAGCGCTGGCCGGGCTGGCAGTCGGAACCTGACGAGGTACTCGTCGAGTGGCTGTCCACGGTCCTGAGCGTTCTGCGCCTGGCGCCCGACAGCGCCGCCGACCTGGACCAGGTCGTCGACACCTTCGTCGCCGACCTGCTCGTTCCTTCGCTGGAGCAACTGGACCGCTCGCTCGTCACCGAACTGTCGCAAGCCGAGGTGGAGCAGGTGCTCGCTGAGATCTTCGAGGAAGAGCTCAGCGAGGCCGAGAACTGAACCGATGAACTCACGATGGGTGGAGCAGCATGAATGACCACACGACGCTGGAAGCTCCGGTCGGCACCGAGGAGGCCAAGGCCGAACTGAAGCAGAAGATCAAGGCCCAGTTGAAGGAAGCCATGGGGAGGACCGGCTTCGAGCTCAAGAACTTCATCCGGATCGTCGGGCCGCTCAACATGGGCCGGGTGATCTCGGCGGGCGCCGCCGACAAGGAGGAGTGGATCGAGGAGATCTACCGGCACCAGTCGATCAAGCATACGGTGAAGACCGGGGACCTGGAGGGTGGCCGGCCAGTCCCCCGGCAGCAGATCCTCGACGATCTGACCGGCCACATGGCGCTGTTTACCCTGCAGAACAGGGTGCTCGACGAGCTGACGAAGGCACTGCGCGGTCTGTCCGATCTCGAGCTGGTACAGGACACCGGCCACGGCCGCGGGTTGCTCATCGCGGTCGGTTATCTCAGCCAGGTCCGCGGCGACACGACCAAATGGCATGGGAAGGCGGCCAGGCTGGTCGAGGCGATCACCGCCGAAGGCGAGCAGCCGGATCCGGATTCGGACGCCCGGGTCGCCTACGCGCGGTACTGGCGGGAGGCCAAGGAGATCGCGGTCGACATCGCCGGCAAGATCGCGACCAGCCAGCAAGACGCCCAGGAAGCACTCGAGTTCGAGGCGATGAAAGCGATCGTCACCGACCCGGACAACCCGAAGTACCAGACCTACCAGGACAGCGCCAAGGCCGGGCTGAAAATCACCGACAACGGGATGGGCGCCCTGGAGACGACCTCCGACGTGATGGCGGACGTGCCAGAGGCCCACGTCAAGACCGCCTCGGTCGGGCTGGCCGCGGCGGTCAGCGTGCTGACGGTGCTCAAGGTCGACTTCGACCGGCTGGTCAAGTCGTCGGCGTCGAGTCTGGACGTCGCGCAGTACAAGAAGAAGGAGAACGTCGGTGCGGCCTACATCGCGCTGGACAAGAAGCCGATGCTGATCGCCGAGATGCTCGCCCGCAAGCGGGTCAGCGACGCCGACTACGTGCTCAGCAAGGTCGCCGACCCGGTGATCCGGGAGCTGGCCCCGTTCGCGCCGCCGATGGTGGTCTCCACGTTGTGGGAGGGCATCCGGGAGACGATCGTTAAGACGGTCGACGAGCACGAGCAGAAGCGGATCGAGATCGCCAAGGTCAAGCTCGGGCTGAAGGAGAAGGAGGCGGACTGGTCCGACCTGACGCTGGAGGAATCGGCCAAGCGGCTCGCCGGCATCGTCGGCGACACCGGCGAGGGGATGCTCGACGATCTCGAGGAGACCATCACCTCGAACGTCTTCACGTTACTCAACCCGGTGGAGCTGGCGGCCGGTACGGCGATCCGCGCGCTGGCCGGCCGGATCGCGAAGATCATCGCGTCGGCGATCCCGGCCACCGCGGCCCAGGACGTCGACGGCGGCAAGCTCTACGGCCGGATCGAGGCGATCACCGGCGCGCTCAAACGGGCGCTGCCGCAGGGCAAGGCGACGGCCGGACCACCCACCTGCCCGACGACGACGGACGAAGGGGTCCGGGTCGAGACGGTTCTGTCGCGGCAGCTGACCGGCGAGCTGAACGGTCAGCCCTGCTGGCTGGTCCGGCTGGTCAGTGGTGCCCGAGGGCATCTGTACGCGATGGACCGGACGTTCATCCCGCTTCCCGCGGGGGATCCCCAAGCCGACGTGGAGATTCCCGCCACCGACCACCTCGGCCGCTCGTTCGTCTGGATCGTGCCGGACACCAAGCCTGCCGGGAACGGCGGGATGTTCGGCCGAAACGTGCACGCCGCCTTCAAGGCCCGGATCGGCACCGTCGTGGGCAAGGTCGAGAAGCGGACCAAGGCCGGCACCAACGCCGCGTTCTACTTCACCGCCGAGAACGTGTCGGACGACAGCTACGACACCTGGTCGCGCCGGGTCGTATTCGACGGCGTCAGTGGCGAGGAGCCAGGCGGCTACTACGACCGGGACAGCGGCGACCGGGTCGAGGGCACCTGGTATCAGCCGTGGAGCGGCGCGAACCGATACCTGTTCGTCGCAAAGGACGGGACCTGCAACTGGGCACAAGGTGGCGATCCGGTCGGCAACCGGCCGGGCACCAAGGTGCACACCGCGCTGGCCAAGATCCGCTACGACAGCTCGTTCAACCTCGACTCAGTGGCGTTCTGAACTGGCCCCCTGGCCGCTGGAGCCCGGTCGGTCAGTCGGCCGGGCTCAGCGGATCGCGCTGCTGATGATGGCACAGGCCCGGTCGACGTCCGCGGTCGAGAGATCCGCACGGGCGGTCAGCCGAAGGCGGCTGATGCCGTCGGGTACCGACGGTGGCCGGAACACCCCGACCCGTACGCCGGCTGCGAGGCACACCTCTGCGGCCGCGACCGCCTCTCGCGGCCCGGGCATCGGTACGGACACGACGGCCCCCGAAGACGGCATGACTTCGCATGCTTCGGCCAGTCGCGCCGCGGTCTCGTGGATCCGTCGGGGGCGGGCGGGCTCGCCCTGCAGAATCCTCAGGGCGGCTAGGGCTGCGGCGCAGGCGGCTGGGTTTAGGGCGGTGTCGAAGATGAAGGGGCGGGCGCGGTTGATCAGGTGGTCGCGCAGGATGGTGGGGCCCAGGACTGCGCCGCCTTGGCTGGCCATGGCTTTGGACAAGGTCATGGTGACCAGGACGTGGTCGAGGCCGGCTAGGTCTGCGGCTGCTACTGAGCCGCGGCCGTTGCCAGTGACGCCTAGGCCGTGCGCTTCGTCTACGAGTAGGAGCGCGTTGTGCTTGAGGGCCAGGGCGGCCAGGGCCTCAAGGGGTGCAGCGTCGCCCAGGACGCTGTAGACGGATTCGACCAGCACGATGGCGTGTGGTTCTTTGCGTTCGGCTAGTACTTTGCCGATGGAGTCGAGGTCGCTGTGGGGGACGACCTCCACTCGCGAGCGTGCCAGGCGGCAGGCGTCGACGATCGACGCGTGGACGTGCTCGTCGGAAACGAGCAGGGTGCCGGGGCCGCCCAGTGCGGTGATGATGCCTAGGTTGGCCAAGTAGCCGGAGGAGAAGACCAGGCCGGCTTCGTGGCCGGTGTAGGCGGCCAGTTCCGACTCGAGTTCGGCGTGCAGTTCCGTAGTACCGGTCACCAGTCGGGAGGCTGTTGAGCCGGTGCCCCACTCGCGGACGGCAGCTACGGCCGCCTCCACCACGCGTGGGTCACGCGCCAGGCCGAGATAGTCGTTGCCGGCCAGGTCGATCAGTACTTCGTCAGCCGGCCGCGGGCGGAGCCGGCGGGTCAGGCCGCGGGACTCGAGAGCGGCCGCCTTCGGGGCCAGCCAGTCCTCCAACATCAGTTGCCCTCGGCAATTGCTTCGGTGATCGCGGAGGTGATCGTGGCGATGTCCTCATCGGTACTGACGTACGGCGGCATCGTGTAGACGAGATCCCGGAAAGGTCTGACCCAGACGCCTCGACGCAGTACCGCGTCGGTCATGCGCTTCAAGTCGACCGGGCCGGCCAGCTGGACGACACCGACGGCGCCGAGCACCCGGACGTCTTTCACGCCAGGCAACGCAGCAGCTGGGGCGAGGCCGGAGGTCAGACCGGCGGAGATCTCCCCCACCCGCTCAGCCCAGTCCTGGGACAACAGCAAGTCGATGCTCGCCAACGACACCGCGCAGGCGAGTGGGTTGGCCATGAAGGTGGGGCCGTGCATGAGGGCGCCGCCGGGACCACTCGAGACAGTGTGGGCGACCTCTGTGGTGCAGAGGGTGGCTGCCATGGAGAGGTAGCCGCCGGTGAGGGCCTTGCCTACGCAGAGGATGTCGGGGGCGACATCGGCATGCTCGGAGGCGAAGAGAGTGCCGGTGCGGCCGAATCCGGTGGCGATCTCGTCGAGGATGAGCAGGAAGCCGTGCTCGTCGGCCAGTTCGCGCAGCAACTTCAAGCAAGCAGGGCTGTACGGATACATCCCACCCGCCCCCTGCAGGATCGGCTCGACGATGATCGCCGCCACCTGTTCCCGGTACTCCGCAGCCAGCGCGCGCATCGAAGCAGCCCAAGCCAAGTACTCCGGGTCATCCTCCGCCCGCGAGAACCCAGCCGGCGGCTGCGGCCCGAAGACCTGCTCCTTCAGCGCCCCCGTGAACAGCGAATGCATCCCGTTCACCGGATCGCACACGCTCATCGGCGCGAACGTATCCCCGTGATACCCACCCCGGACGGTCAGCATCCGCGTCCGCCCGTTGTTGCCCCGCGCAACCTGATACTGCAGCGCCAGCTTGATCGCGACCTCGACCGACACCGACCCCGAGTCGCAGAAGAACACATGCCGGATCGGCTCCGGCGCGATCTCCACCAGCCGGTCCGCCAGCCGCACAGCCGGCTCATGCGTGAGCCCACCGAACATCACATGGCTGAACGAGTCGACCTGCGCCTTCAGCGCCGCATCCAGCACCGGGTGCCGATATCCGTGGATCATGCACCACCACGAAGCCATCGCATCGATCGCCTCGACGGTCCCACCGGACCCGTCATCCAACTGCAGCCGCACCCCCGACGCCCCGCGCACGAGATGCATCGGCGCCGGCTCCGTCAACGACGAGTACGGATGCCACAACGTCGCCGCATCCCGCCCGAGCACTTCCTCAGCCGACCACATAGGTCAACCCGCCAGTTCGCCGTGGACGGAGCACTTGGCGGTCCAGCCCATCGGGTGCACCTGGACGATCATCCGCCGCCGGCACTCCGCGCAGTACCGCGGCGGTTCCATCGCCAGCGCGCGACGGCAGTCCGAGTGACTGCCGTCGGCGGCGTCACGGCCGCAGTGGCCGCAGTAGAGCAGAGTGGTCATAGCGTCTTCTGGAGTTCCTTCACCGGCATCTTCAGGTCGGCCAGCAGGTCCAGGTCTGCGGTAGCCGGACGGCCCAGGGTCGTCAGGTAGTTGCCGACGATGACGGCGTTGATGCCGCCGAGCAGGCCCTCGCGGGTGCCGAGGTCGCCCAGCGTCAGCTCACGGCCGCCCGCGTACCGAAGTACCGTCTTCGGCATCGCCAGCCGGAACGCGGCGATCGTCCGCAGCGCATCCTTGCCCGCCATGATCTCCATGTCGCCGAACGGAGTGCCCGGACGCGGGTTCAGGAAGTTCAGCGGTACTTCGTGAGGCTCCAGCTCAGCCAGCTGCGCCGCCAGCTCCGCGCGCTGCTCGAGCGACTCGCCCATCCCGACCAGGCCGCCGCAGCACAGCTCCATGCCGGACTCGCGAACCATCAGGCAGGTGTCCCAGCGCTCTTCGAACGAGTGCGTGGTGACCACGTCGCCGAAGTATGAGCGGGCCGACTCCAGGTTGTGGTTGTACCGGTGCACGCCCATCGCCTTGAGCTCGTCCACCTGCTCCTGGGTCAGCATGCCGAGCGAGCAGGCGATGTTGATGTCGACCTCGGCGTTGATCGCCTCGATGCCGGCCTTCACCTGCGACATCAGCCGGGCGTCCGGGCCACGGACCGCGGCGACGATGCAGAACTCGGTCGCGCCGGTCTTCGCCGTCTCCTTCGCGGCCTCGACCAGCTCGGGGATGTTCAGCCAGACCGAGCGGACCGGCGAGGTGAACTGGCCGGACTGCGAGCAGAAGTGGCAGTCCTCCGGGCAGCCGCCGGTCTTCAGGGAGATGATCCCCTCGACCTCGACCTCTTCACCGCACCACTTGACCCGTACTTCGTGCGCGAGCGCCAGCAGGTCGTCGAGTTGTTCGTCCGGCGATCGCAGGACCTCGACCAGCTGCTCCTGGGTGAGGCCGATCCCTCGCTCCAGAACCTGCTCACGCGCCACATCGAGGATGTCGTTCATGGTTCTCCTGCCTCATCGAACGGTCGGCCCACAGTAAGCCAGGTCCCCACCGGCCGCTGCGAGCGGTATCACCCCGCAGAAAAAACTTTTGGCCAATCTCGTAACCCCTTGTGAGTGGCCTCGTTGATGTGTGCAGAGGCGGTGATCGCAAGAACACCGCTTCCGGTTACGAGGAGCGACTGCAAGGTCGCACATTACGAACAGCACGCAGAGTGATTACGGTCACCGCGAGCAGGTCAAAATGGCTCGGATCGGTAGTAGAGTGAGGACCACGAACTCGGGTCGCCGGCTATGGTCGGTGACCCGATCCCAAAGCGCCGGGCGCCTCACCCCGGCTTGAGTGAGCCCCTCGGGAAACGATTTGGGCGGAAACGTTCCCGAGGGGCTTGCTCCCTTTTACGGCACCAACCAAACCCTCAGAACCTCATTCTGAGGGTTTTTCACTTTCCCCCCAGTGCATTCCAGTCCCGCGACCCTCTCTGGTCACGGGACTTTGTCATCACTGCGTCACGGTTTCATTACAACCCGCTGCCCCACCGTCCCCCGAACAGCCCACCTAACCGTTCCCGGGGAGGAACTTGTCCGGGGGCGGGGAGTGTTCTAGCCCGATCCCGGTGCATTTCCCTCCCCAGTCGGCCAAGTCCTCTTGGCGCGGAGCGGTGGGTAGCCGCGTCCGGCCGACGTGGGTCAGCGGGTGGTGGTGGCGCCCGGCTTGTCAGGCTGGGTGGGGGTGGCGCCTGGCTTGTCAGGGTGGGTGATGGTGACGATGGGCAGGCGGAGTGCCGCCGGGGCATCGACGGGTACCACTGGGTTGGCCGGTGCGACCGGTGTCAGCCGCTGGTACTCCGAACCCAGGGCCGGTCGCGAGTCCTCCTCGCCCTTGTTCGGCCAGAACGCCAGCGCCCGCTCCGCCTGGGCGGTGATCGTCAGGGACGGGTTCACCCCGAGGTTCGCCGAGATGGTCGAGCCGTCGACGATGTGCAGCCCGTCGTACCCGTAGACCCGGTGGTACGGATCCACCACCCCGGTCGCGGCCGAGTCGCCGATCGCGCAGCCGCCGATGAAGTGCGCGGTCATCGGCACGTTGAACGGCTCGCCGATCGTGCCGCCCGGCGTCCCGCCCATCAGCTTCGCCATCCGCCGGACCACCTCGTTGGCGACCGGGATCCAGGACGGGTTCGGGGCGCCGTGGCCCTGTTTCGAGGTCAGCTTCCAGCGGCCGAGCCGGTCGCGCTTGCCGTAGGTGGTGATCGAGTTGTCCGCGGTCTGCATCACCAGCGCGATCACGGTCCGCTCGGACCAGTGCTTCAGGTCGTACAGCCGGCGCAGGTTCTTGCGCTGCAGCGCCATCTCGCGCAGCCAGGTCCGCCAGCGCGGCTTGTCGCCACCGCCGTCGGTCAGCACGGTCTGCAACAGCGACATCGCGTTGCTGCCGCGGCCGTACCGGACCGGCTCGATGTGGGTGATGTCGTCGGGGTGGAAGGACGAGGTGATCGCCACGCCCTTGGTGTAGTCGACCGACTTGTCCCGGGCGATTGCCCCGAGCAACGACTCCGAGTTGGTCCGGGTCAGTACGCCGAGCCGGTCGGACAGGTGCGGCAGCTTGCCCTCGTCACGCAGCCGGTGCAGGAGCTTCGCGGTGCCGAGGGCGGAGGCAGCGAAGATCACCTGCTGGGCCGTGAACTTGCGGGTCGCCTTCTTGTTCGACGTCCGCCGCGTCTCGATCGCGTAGCCGCCACCGGGCAGCTCCTCGACCGACGTCACCGTGGTCATCGGGTACACCTGCGCGCCGGCCTTCTCGGCCAGGTACAGGTAGTTCTTGGTGAGCGTGTTCTTCGCGTTGTGCCGGCACCCGGTCATGCACTCGCCACAGTCGATACAGCCGGTACGCCGGGGTCCCGCGCCGCCGAAGAAGGGGTCGTCCACCTCGACGCCGGGCTCGCCGAAGAACACGCCGACCGGCGTCGGGTGGAAGGTGTCGCCGACGCCCATGTCGTCCGCGACCTGCTTCATCACCTTGTCGGCCGGGGTGAAGCCGGGATAGGTGGTGACGCCGAGCATGCGCTTGGCCTGGTCGTAGTACGGGGCGAGCTCGGTCTTCCAGTCGGTGATGTGCGCCCACTGCTTGTCGGCGTAGAAGGCGGGCAGCGGCTCGTACAAGGTATTGGCGTAGACGAGGCTGCCGCCGCCGACTCCGGCGCCGGACAGGATGATCACGTCGCGCAGCGCGCTGATCCGCTGGATGCCGTACCAGCCCAGCTTCGGCGCGAACAGGAACCGGCTCTTGTCCCAGGAGTTCTTCGCGAACCCCTGGTCCTCGTACCGCGCGCCGGCTTCCAGGACCCCGACGTCATACCCCTTCTCGACCAGCCTCAGCGCTGAAACACTGCCACCGAAACCGGAGCCGATGATCAGGACGTCGTGGTCGAAACTCATGCGCGACCCAGTTTCTTCAGCACCCGCAGGGCGCCGGTCATCAGCTCGGCGTAGGCCTCGTCCTTGAGTCCGTGCGAGGCGGCGATCGGCAGGACGCGCTGGGTGGCGATCGCCTGCGGGTCGACGTACCGGCGGATGCCTTCGGCGCCCTGGCGGCGGCCCAAGCCGGAGGAGCGCATGCCGCCCATCGGGGTGTCGATCGAGCCGAAGGTCGCGGCGTAGCCCTCGTTGACGTTGACCGTGCCGGCCACCAGCTGGGCAGCGATCGCGCGGCCGCGGCGGCCGTCCTTGGTCCAGACGCTCGCGTTCAGCCCGTACTCGCCCTCGTTGGCCCGCTCGATCGCCTCCGCCTCGTCGGAGAACCGGTAGACCGACACCAGCGGCCCAAAGGTCTCGTTGTCGAAGCACTCCATCTCCGGCGTCACGCCGGACAGCACGGTCGGCTCGTAGAAGAGCGGGCCGATGTCCGGCCGCGCCTTGCCACCGGCCAGTACGACGGCGCCGTGCTCGCGGGCGTTGTCGACGTGCCGGCTGACCGTCTCGAGCTGGGCCTTGGAGATGAGCGAGCCCATGTCGACGTCCCAGCCGGTGCCGGCCGAGAGCTTGAGCTTCTTCACCCGGTCGATGAACGCGGTGACGAACGCGTCGTAGATCTGGTCGGCGACGTAGAGCCGTTCCATCGAGACGCAGAGTTGGCCGGCGCTGGCGAAGCAGGCCCGGACGGCGCCCTCGGCTGCTCGGTGGACGTCGGCGTCGCGGAGTACGAGCATCGGGTTCTTGCCACCCAGCTCGAGGCTGCAGCCGATCAGGCGCTCGCCGGCCTGCTGGGCGACGAGCTTGCCGGTCTTGGTCGAGCCGGTGAAGCAGACGTAGTCGGTGTTCTGGATGATCGCGCCGCCGACGGTCGGGCCGTCGCCGTTCACCGGCTGCCAGGCATCACGTGGGAGACCGGCTTCGTACAGCAGCTCGATCGCGCGCAGAGCCGTCAGCGGCGTCTGGCTGTCGGGTTTGTGGACGACCGTGTTGCCGGCCATGATCGCCGGGATGCCGTCGGCCATCGCCATGCTGAGCGGGTAGTTCCAGGGCGAGATGATGCCGACGACACCCTTGGGGACGAACCGCTGCTCGGCGCGGGTGAGCACCGGGAACATGCCGAGTTTGCGTTGTGGGGCGAGCAGTTCGGCGCCCTTGCGGCCGTAGTACCGGGCGGTCAGCGCTACGTGCGCGACCTCCTCGAAGGCTTGTTTGCGGGCCTTGCCGGACTCGGTGATCACCAGGTCGACGAGTTCGTGGCGGTGGTCCAGGACGAGGTCGTGGTACCGCAGCAGGATGGCCGAGCGGTCGGCGATCGACGTGCCCTTCCAGCTCCGCTGCGTCTTGCGCGCGGACCTGACCGCCCGCACCACGTCGTCCGGACCGGACACCGGCAACTCGGCAACCGGTTGCCCGGTCGCCGGCGCATAGGAGGTGCGCGTACCCGCCGTGGCGCGCAACAGACCGGCCAGCCGACGGATGACCGATTGGTCGGTCGCGTACGACGCGGTCGGGTCGAGCTCGGGGTCGGCAGGGATCGAGGTCTGCTCGCTCATCCACCCAGGCTACCTGCCGGTAACAGCTCGTGTCAGTACTTTGCCACGGCACCGATGTAACGGTCCTGAACGTGCGCGATCGGCGGGACTTTGGCGCTAGGGTGAGCGATTGAACCTGTGAAGGGGTGGAACGTAAAGATGGTGGACAGCGGGGGGCTCTGGACGCCCCCTGAGGACGAGCTCGGTGAGGCTCTGCAGACGGCCCAGGTGCTGATCGAGGAGGGTCGCGCCGACGAGGCCGGGCCGTACCAGCAACGCGTCATCGAGCTGGCCAGGGAGCGCGCCGGGGATCGCCCGGATCACTACGAGGCCAAGCATCTGATGGCGGCGACGCAGTACGAGCTGGCCGGGTCGCTGAACGCCTCGGGCCGGCACGAGGAAGCGCTTGCAGCTCTGCACGAGGCCCAGCTGGGCTACACGGAGCTGAGCGACGCCGACGTACTCGACTGCACCTCGTTCCTCGCCGACGTGCGTGCGCGACGCGCGATGACGCAGGCGCATCGCGGGTACGGAGCGACCGCGGTACTGGAGATGGACGGCGCGGTGATCGCGTACGGCCAGCTGGTCGGCGGTCCCGACGGCCTCCTGCACCAACCGGACTTCGCCCGGGTGCTCGCGATGAACGCGCTCGTGCTGCGCCGGTACGGCGATCCCGACCTCGCTGTCGCATCCGCCGACGCGGCGACCCAGTTGTTCCTGCAACTGGCCGATCAGATCAACGCGAGCTCGCAGTCCCTGTCATACGCGCGCTACCTCTGTTCGGCGGCAGCCGTCTCGGCCGACATCCATGCCGCTGAGGGTCGGCTGGACCTCGCGCTGGAGGCCGACGAGATCGGGCTGAGCACCGCGGACACCCTGGCCGATTCGGAGTCGGCGACGGACCTGCGCACCCTCGTCTCCGCCCTGACCCGCAAGGGCAAGCACCTCGCCATCGCCGGCCGGGTGCTCGAAGGCGAGAACTGCGTGCGGACCGCGTTCGCGACCGACCCGACGACGGCCGCGCTCGTCACCGAGGAGCTCGAGCGCGGCGTACCGCCGTCGTTGACGACCGCGCTGGAGACGGCAGAGATCAAGCTCGGTCCGTACGAGCAGTACCACCGACTCCTCGCCCTGAGCCAGCCCGCGCCGGGGATGACGCTGGCGACGGTGTCCGGGCGGACCGATCCGGAGTCGGCCGCGGTACGGGCCACCGAGCTCGCCGAGCTGGTCCGTCCGTTGCTCGCGCACGACGCCGAGACGGCGCTGACGCTCGGGCTGGAGGCGCATTATCTCTTCGCGATCTCGTCGGAGCGTGAGTCGCAGCGGATGCGCTACGAGACGAGCACCTATGCGCCGGTCTGGGCGAAGGTGCTGCTCGACATCTCCGGGGCGTACCACGCGAGCGGCCAGACCGAGATGGCGCTCGACCTGGCCGGCTGGAGCGCCGAGGTGGCGACCGCGCTGATCCCGTTCACGATGACGGATCTCGAGATGAAGATCCTGGCCGGCGACTGCCTGCGCCACCACGGTGACCTGCTGGCCGCGAAGGGTGACTTCACCGCTTCGCAGCACGCGCACGAGGCGGCCGCCCAGCTGTAACCATTGACCTGGTTGTCCCCCAGGCGCACTCTGACGCTTGGGGGAGGTTGTCATGGACGTTGTGGAACTTCATCGCCGGGCGGTCGCGGAATTCGTCCGGCAAGTGGCTGCGGTGCGGGCGGATCAGTGGGGCGCTCCGACCCCGTGCCCGGACTGGGATGTGCGCGAGCTGGTCAACCATGTCGTCGGCGAGGAGCGCTGGACGGTACCGCTGATGGCCGGCCGGACGATCTCGGAAGTCGGCTCGTCGCTCGACGGTGACCTGCTCGGCGACGACCCGGCCGCGGCTGCGGATCAAGCGGCCCGCGCGGCCCAGGACGCGCTGGCCGAGGGCATCCCGCGCGATGCGACCGTGCAGCTCTCGTACGGCGAGGAGTCGGCCGCGGAGTACGCGTATCAGCTGGCGGCCGACCATCTGGTGCATGGGTGGGATCTGGCCGTCGCGATCGGTGGAACGGCTCAGCTCGATCCTGAGGTGGTCGAGGCGGTGTCGGCATGGTTCAAGGACCGGGAGGAGCTCTATCGCGGTGGGGGTGCGATCGGGGCGCGGGTCGACGGGTTCTCCAGCGCCTCGGATTCGCTGATCGGCGCTTTCGGTCGCGATCCTGCCTGGACGCCTGGTCATACGGCGGTCGCGTTGCTCGGTGCGGCTTTCGGGGCAGGTGATGTTGACGCGATCATGGCGCAGATGACGGACGATTGCGTCTTCGAGTCGACCTCGCCGGCGCCCGACGGGGCTCGGTACGAGGGCGCGGAGGCGGTACGGGAGCAGTGGCGCAAGCTGTTCGCGGAGACGCCGGATCCGCTCTTCGAGACCGAGGAGTGGGTCGTGCGCGGTGACCGGGCGATCGTCCGGTGGAAGTTCTCGTGGGCTTCAGGCGACGACGGCGAGCGCGGCCATGTGCGCGGCGTCGACGTGATGCGGCTGCGCGACGGCAAGGTCGCGGAGAAGCTCTCTTACGTGAAGGGCTGAACTTCAGGAGTCCTGGGTCGAGTGGTTCTCGGCGCGGAGGGCGCCGACGAAGAGGCCGGCCTCCAGCTCGGTCATGCCGGTCTCGCTGACCACCAGGGCGGTCGCCTGGTGCAGCTCGCCGGCCGCCTTCAAGGCACGGGTGCGCTCGGCCAGGTTGTTGCCCGGCCTCCGCAGTACCGGCGTGTCGGTCACCGGTGGGACGTACCGGCCGAGCCGGATGTCCTCGACGATGTCCTTCGCGTGCTTCATCTGGATGCCGGTCCGGTCCATCACGTACTTGACCGCGAAGACCGTCTTCTTCGTCGTCAGAAGGAAACGAATCTGATCGACATCCTCCGACGTGAGCCGGCCACGAGCCTCGGCCAGCACGACATTGTCAACCTCGGTACGGCGGCTGCTGAACAGTCCCATGCCCCAATCCTTGCAGACTCAGCAAAGCGGGGTCGTCTCAGCGCGTCCCCGACAGCACCCGATCGACAACTGGCCAGGCCAGGCCGCCGAAGGCCCGATCGGCCTCCTCGCTCCCGCCGCGAGCCATCCGCTGTCCGCTCGTCTTGACCTCCTCGCCGGGAAACACCACCCGGTGTCCGGCCGCGCTGGAGATGAGCACTCGGGTGGGCAGGCTGCCTCGTCGGGCGGCGAGCTGCTCCGCGAACTGCGCCGACGGCCAGGTCTGGTCGTCACCACCGGCGAGCAGCAGCAGGTCGCCCTTGAACCGCTCGATCGGGATCTGTGCCGCGTCGGCCTGCTCGGCGTACCGCTCCAGCGACTGGCGATAGAGCCCGAGGTAGCTCGGCGGATCGTCGGCCGGCTGCCAGTCCAGGTCGAACGGTACGAACGGCAGCGGCTGACCCTGCCGGCTGAACGTCGACGTCTGCTCGCCGTCCCCGATCCAGGCCCACACGTGTGCGCCCGGAGCGATCGCGACGACGGCGTCGATGCGCTCGTCGAAGCTGGCCAGCAGCAACGCGGCCAGGGAGCCGTACGACATTCCCATCACGACGAGCCGGTCGGTGCGAGCGGCCAACTCGTCCAGGGGAAAGGACTCCAGTGGGATCTCGCTGATCGGCCCGTCGAACCAGCGGGGCGCGACGACGTCGTACCCCGCTGCCTCCAGGATCCGGATGCGATCGGCACCCGGTTGCCCGCTCGAGCCATGCAGGAGCAGGACCCCGGTGGTCACCCGACGACGACCTCGACCCGCTGGAACTCCTTGAGCTCCGTGTAACCGGTGGTGGCCATCGCGCGCTTGAGGGCGCCGACGAGGTTCATCGTGCCGTCCGGGACGAAGGACGGGCCGAAGAGGATCTGCTCCATCGTGCCGCTGACGCCGACCTCGACGCGCTCGCCGCGGGGCAGGTCTGCGTGCCAGGCCTCGGCACCCCAGTGGAAGCCGCCACCGGGGGCATCGCTCGCGCGGGCCAGCGGGGAGCCGACCATGACCGCGTCGGCGCCACAAGCGATCGCCTTGGCGAGGTCGCCGGAGCGACCGACCGAGCCGTCGGCGATGACGTGCACGTACCGGCCGCCGGACTCGTCCATGTAGTCCCGCCGGGCCGCCGCGACATCCGCGACCGCCGACGCCATCGGCACCGCCACACCGAGCACCTTGCGCGTCGTGTGCGCAGCACCGCCACCGAAGCCGACCAGTACGCCGGCAGCGCCCGTCCGCATCAGGTGCAGCGCGGCCTGATGCGTTGCACACCCACCGACGATGACCGGTACGTCGAGGTCGTAGATGAACTGCTTGAGGTTGAGCGGCTCCGCCTGACCCGAGACGTGCTCGGCCGACACCGTCGTACCGCGGATGACGAACAGGTCGACACCCGCGTCCACGACGTGCTTGGCGAACTGCTTGGTCCGCTGCGGCGACAGCGCACCGGCCACGGTCACCCCGGAGTCGCGGATCTCCTGCACCCGCTGGGAGATCAGCTCGGGCTTGATCGGCGCCGAGTAGATCTCCTGCAACCGGGTGGTGGCCTGGTCCTTGCTGATGCTGGTGATCTCCTCCAGCAGCGAGGTCGGGTCGTCGTACCGGGTCCAGAGACCTTCGAGGTTGAGCACCCCCAGCCCGCCGGCCTTGCCGATCGCGATCGCGGTGGCCGGCGACATCACCGAGTCCATCGGCGCCGCCAGGATCGGCAGCTCGAACCGGTACGCGTCGATCTGCCAGGCGACCGAGACCTCCTCCGGGTCCCGCGTCCGCCGCGACGGCACGATCGCGATGTGGTCGAACGCGTAGGCCTGCCGGCCGCGCTTGGCCCGGCCGATCTCGATCTCGGTCATCTGAATCCTTCGGTGTTGGCGGAGCTCAGCGGCCGGAGTAGTTCGGCGCCTCGACCGTCATCTGGATGTCGTGCGGGTGGGACTCCTGCAGGCCGGCCGAGGTGATCCGGACGAACTGGCCCTTCTCCTGCAGCTCGGGGACGGTGCGGGAGCCGCAGTACCACATGGACTGGCGCAGGCCGCCGATCAGCTGGTGGGCGACGGCGGACAGCGGGCCGCGGTACGGAACCTGGCCCTCGACGCCCTCGGCGATCAGCTTCTCGTCGCTGCCGACGTCGCTTTGGAAGTACCGGTCCTTGGAGTAGGACTTGCGCAGACCGCCGGACGACTGCATCGCGCCGAGCGAGCCCATCCCCCGGTACGCCTTGAACTGCTTGCCGTTGATGAAGACGAGGTCGCCGGGCGACTCCTCGCAGCCGGCCAGCAGCGAGCCGAGCATCACGGTGTCCGCGCCGGCGACGAGTGCCTTGGCGATGTCACCGGAGTACTGCAGGCCGCCGTCGCCGATCACCGGGACGCCGGCCGGCTTGCAGGCCAGCGACGCCTCGTAGATCGCGGTGACCTGCGGGACGCCGACTCCGGAGACGACCCGGGTGGTGCAGATCGAGCCCGGTCCGACGCCGACCTTGACGCCGTCCGCGCCCGCGTCGACCAGCGCCTGGGCGCCGGCCCGGGTGCCGACGTTGCCGCCGATGATGTCGACGCCGCGGGTGGCCGGGTCGGCCTTGAGCTTGCGAATGATGTCCAGCTGGGCCTGCGAGTGACCGTGCGCGGTGTCGACCACCAGCACGTCGACGCCGGCCTCGATCAGCGTCATGCCGCGCTTCCAGGCCTCACCGAAGAAGCCGATCGCGGCGCCGACGACCAGGCGGCCGCCGGAGTCCTTGGTGGACAGCGGGAACTGGTCGCGCTTGACGAAGTCCTTCAGCGTGATCAGGCCGGTCAGCTTGCCGGACTCGTCGACCAGCGGCAGCTTCTCGATCTTGTGCTGGCTGAGCAGCTTGATCGCGTCATCCGCGGAGATGCCCTGCGGGCCGGTGACGAGTGGCTGGCGGGTCATCACCTCGTGGATCGGCCGGGACGGATCGTTCTCGAAGCGCATGTCACGGTTGGTGACGATGCCGACCAGGACGCCGGCGTTGTCGACCACCGGCACGCCGGAGATCCGGTACTGACCGCAGAGCGCGTCGGCCTCGCCGATCGTGGCGTCCGGGCCGATGGTGATCGGCTGGGCGATCATGCCGGACTCGGAACGCTTGACCAGGTCGACCTGCTGGGCCTGGTCCTCGATCGAGTTGTTGCGGTGCAGCACGCCGAGACCGCCCTGGCGCGCCATCGCGATCGCCATCCGCGCCTCGGTCACGGTGTCCATCGCGCTGGAGACCAGCGGGATGTTCACCTCGATGTTGCGGCTGACCCGCGACTTGGTGACGGCCTCCGACGGGATCACGTCGGACTCGTTCGGTTGCAGTAGCACGTCGTCGAACGTCAGTCCGAGCACGGCGAACTTGTCGGGAACTCCAGCGGGTGTGATGTCCATGAGGAAGGCAAGCACCTTTGCACGGCGAGAACGGGCTCCCATCGTAAGCCGCTGCTCCCCAGCCTCCCGAATCGGTCCTACTCAACCACCCCGTGCCACCCCGCCAAACAGAACCACTCCCCGGCCTCCGCCCCACGCTCCGGCGCGGATATCACGCTCTTCCGCCGTCGCTGCCGGAGGCAGCGGCGGCGGTCAGAGGTGGATCAGCGGTCGGACATCGGGGTGTTGAGGACTCCGAGGATCTGGCGGATGGTGACTGGCGCCATCGAGCCGTGCGCCCGGGTGAACGCGGCGTGCCTGCCCTCGGCGTAGTGACCGGTGGAGTGCTTGCCCTTGGCGTACTCCGACTTGGCGTAGCCCAGCGCAGGCTTGCCGCTGGAGTGCTTCCCGTGGCCGGTGAACCCCTTGCCGACGTACTGCGGCAGCCGGGCCGGCTCCTCGGCCGGCGCAGCGGTCCGAGTCGACAGCGCCACCGGCAGCACGTTCTCGACGACCTCGGAGATCGGGTCGCCCTTCACTTCCCCGCTCTGGTCGCCGACCGGGACGATGGGCAGGTCCGGGAGAGGCAGATCCTTGACGGGCTGGTCGCCTGCGGGCACGTCGGGCTTCGAGTCACCCGTCTGGCCACCCGGCGGCGTCTGGTTGTCCCCACCGTTGTCGCCGGCAGGCGGAGTCCCGGGGTCCTCGGTGTCGGTACCCGTGCTCGTCTCGCCGGGACCGGTGTTCGGCAGCGTGATCGGCGGCTCGCTCGTGACCGGAGCGCTCGGGGTGTCTCCCGGGCCCTGCGGCGGGGTGTCTCCCGGGTTTCCGGTCGAGCCGTTGTCGCCCGGCCCTGGAGCCGGCGTGGTCGGCGGCGTCGTGGCCGGCGGTTCCGTCGGCTCGGTCGTGGTCGGGCCGTCTGTGGGCTGCGGCGTCGGCTCGGTCGTCGTCGGGCCGTCGGTCGGCTGCGGCGTCGGCTCGGTCGTCGTCGGCTGGCTCGGCTGCGGGTCCACCGGCGCGGGCGGGTTGGCGTCCGTCGGCTCCGGGTCGGCCGGCTTCGGGTCCACCGGCGGGGGCGGCGCGGCCGGCGTCGTCTCGATCGGCGACGTCTTGTCGACCACCGGCTGCACCAGGAACGGCGGCTTCGGCAGTGCGACGGACTGGGCCGGCGCGTTGGTCGAATCGTCGGTGTCGGTGGCGGAGGCCGTCTGCTGGCCGTCGTTGCGCTGTTCCTGGTGGGCGCGGAAGTCCTTGCCGACCTTGACGATCTTCGTCTTGTCGAAGGCGGGCAGCCCGTCGAGTTGCTCCTTCGGCAGGCTGGTCTCGGGCCGCAGCCCGTCGGCGATCTTCTCGATCACCTTCTCGTACGGCGAGAGCGGGTTGCCCGTCACGGCCGCCGCCACACCCGACACCGACAGCGCCGCGACCGCGGCGACACCCAGCGCCAGGCCGCGCGCGGCCAGCTTCCGGGCGAACGGGTCGGTGACCGGGTTCAAGGCGGCACAGCGCGCCAGGAAGCTCTCCGGATCGTCGATCGACTCCACCGGGAGCTCGCCCTCGACCTCGACCGCCAGCCGCAGATCGGCCAGCAGCATCAGGGCCGGGTCGTGCTCGCCCGCCTGCCAGGCGGACTCCCCACCGGCTGCGAGCAGGTCGAGCAGTGCGTCATCGGCCTCAATCGCGTCTAGATCGAAACGGTCAGCCATGGTCACTCCTCCCCTGCCTCTCGTTGCGCCTTTGCTTCATGCCCCACAAACCCCCTGAGCGTGTTCAACGCCCGATGTTGTGCGACCCTCACCGCCCCCGGTGTCATCCCCAGTGCCCGGCCGGTCTCCTCGGCTGACATCCCCGCTACCACCCGGAGCCGCAGGATCTCCCGCAGCTTCTCCGGCAATCTGTCCAGCAGCCCCACGATGTGCTGGACCTCTGAATGTCTGACCGCGTGCTCCTCCGGCGTCGGCGACTCGTCCGCTCCGTCCGGAAGATCCGGCGTCGACAAGTCCGCCACCGCGAACGCACGCTGCGCATCGGCCACCTTACGGGCTGCGATGCCGTACACGAAGGCCTCGAACGGCCTCCCCTCGTCCCGGTACCGGCCCAACGCGCCGAACACCGCGACACACACTTCCTGAGCGACGTCATCGACCATGTCGGCGCCACCGGGGTACGTCCACAGCCGCGACCGCACGTAGCGGTGAGCAACGGCCCGGACCCGGGTGAGCAGGTCGTTCAGGGCATTCCGGTCGCCTGCACTCGCCAAAGCGGCGAGATCACGAAGTTCAACGCGATCCTGGGTGTGCGGCACTTGGACCTCGGTCACCCCTCGCCCCCCTAGTTCACGGACTGACCAGCCTGCAAGAGAATACGACGCCGGCCCCCCTTTGCCTAGTGGCAATAGGTGAGAACCGAGCTTTTTTCATCACGAACAGTGATCGCCGCTACGAGGTCAGCACGGCCCCCGCCGCCAGCGCCGGTACGCCGCTCCGCTCGACCAGCAGCGTGAACCGTCCGCCACCCACCCCGGTGAGCTCCAGCCCGAGCACTTTGACCGCCTGGCCGTCGGCGGTCCGCAGTACCGACCCCGCCGCGACTTTGCCCGTGACGAGCTGTCCTGCGACCAGCAACCCACCCCGCGAGTCCAGGTCGAAGACCTCCTCGACCGAGAACACGACCGGCGCCACCTCAGCCGGCACCTCCAGCCAGTGCTCCCTGGGCAATCCCTGCTTGCGCGGAAACCCGGGCTCCGTGGCCGGGCCATGCGCCAGCCCGACCATCTCGTAGTTCCCGCATCGCAGGCAGACGAACCCATCGCCGAGCATCAGCCCGTCCTCGCTGCCGTACATGTCCTCCAGACACTCGTGCGCCCCTTCGTCCAGGCAGCACGGGTCCTCACCTCCGTGGACATAACAGACCACCGCCACCCGCTCAGGGCAGCCGTAGGCGTACTCGCAGCAGTACTTCACACCCCAGACGGTAGCCACGCCCAGGGGCACCCAGACAAAGAACTGCCCGGCTGGTCCGAGGACCGGCCGGGCAGTTCTGGTGGTGCCAAGTACGAAGAGGTCAGTGACCGTGACCGTGGCCGTGACCGGCTGCGGCGGGCTCTTCTTCTTCGGGCTTGTCGACGATCAGCGTCTCCGTGGTGAGCAGCAGAGCGGCGATGGAGCCGGCGTTGGCGAGCGCGGAACGCGTCACCTTGACCGGGTCCAGGACACCCTGGGCGAGCAGGTCGCCGTACTCACCGGTGGCGGCGTTGAAGCCGCTGCCGACCTCGAGCTCCGCGACCTTGGCGGTCACGACGTAGCCCTCGTAGCCACCGTTCTCGGCGATCCAGCGCAGCGGCTCGACGACCGCCTTGCGGACGATCCGGACACCGGCGAGCTCGTCGCCCTCCAGGCCCAGACCCTCGTCGAGCACCGCGGCGGCGTGGACGAGAGCAGAACCGCCACCGGCGACGATGCCCTCCTCGATGGCCGCACGGGTCGCGGACACCGCGTCCTCGATCCGGTGCTTCTTCTCCTTCAGCTCGACCTCGGTGGCCGCGCCGACCTTGATCACGCAGACGCCGCCGGCCAGCTTGGCCAGCCGCTCCTGCAGCTTCTCGCGGTCCCAGTCGGAGTCGGTGCGCTCGATCTCGGCCTTGATCTGGTTGACCCGGGACTCGATCTCGTCGGACTTGCCGGCACCCTCGACAACAGTGGTGTTGTCCTTGGTGACGACGATCCGGCGGGCGGTGCCGAGCACCTCGAGACCGACCTGGTCCAGCTTGAGGCCGACCTCGGGCGCGATCACCTGGGCGCCGGTGAGGGCAGCCAGGTCCTCGAGCATCGCCTTGCGGCGGTCACCGAAGCCCGGCGCCTTGACGGCGACGGAGGTGAAGTTGCCGCGGATCTTGTTCACGACCAGGGTCGACAGCGCCTCGCCGTCGACGTCCTCGGCGATGATCAGCAGCGTCTTACCGGACTGGACGACCTTCTCCAGCAACGGCAGCAGGTCCGACACCGCGGAGATCTTGCCCTGGTTGATCAGGATGTACGGGTCGTCCAGCACCGCTTCGCCACCCTCGGCGTCGGTGATGAAGTAGGGCGAGATGTAGCCCTTGTCGAACTGCATGCCCTCGGTGAAGTCCAGCTCGGTGCCGAACGTGTTCGACTCCTCGACGGTGATGACGCCGTCCTTGCCGACCTTGTCGAACGCCTCCGCGATCAGCGAACCGATCTCGGCGTCACGGGCGGAGATGGTGGCGACGTGGGCCATGTCGCCCTTGTCGTCGACCGGACGGGCGGTCTCGACCAGCTTCTTCGAGACGGCCTCGACGGCGGCCTCGATGCCCTTCTTCAGGCCCATCGGGTTGACGCCGGCGGCGACGGCGCGCAGGCCCTCGTGCACCAGCGCCTGCGCCAGGACGGTCGCGGTGGTGGTTCCGTCACCGGCGACATCGTTGGTCTTGGTGGCAACCTCTTTGGCCAGCTGCGCACCGAGGTTCTCGAACGGGTCGTCCAGCTCGACCTCACGCGCGACGGTGACACCGTCGTTGGTGATGGTCGGGGCGCCCCACTTCTTGTCCAGCACGACGTAGCGGCCCTTGGGCCCCAGCGTCACCTTCACCGTGTTCGCGAGCTTGTCGACGCCACGCTCCAGCGCGCGCCGCGCGTTCTCGTCGAACTCGAGGATCTTCGGCATAAAAAACAAGTCCCTCTCTGAGTTTCAACAATGATGCCCGCGACCCGAACGACTCCGCTCCGGAGCCGAGTCGGCGCCGGAGCGGTGTCGGTCAGGAACGAGCGATCGTCACTTGGTGACGACTGCGAGGATGTCGCGGGCGCCCAGGATCAGGTAGTCCTGGCCGTCGTACTTGACCTCGGTGCCGCCGTACTTGGAGTAGATGACCTTGTCGCCGACGCTGACGTCCAGCGGGACGCGGTTGCCGTTGTCGTCGATGCGGCCGGGGCCGACGGCGAGGATCTCGCCCTCCTGCGGCTTCTCCTTGGCGGTGTCCGGGATCACCAGGCCGGACTTCGTGGTCTGCTCGGCTTCGAGCGGCGCAACGAGGATACGGTCCTCGAGCGGCTTGATCGTGACCGACACTTGCTGACCTCCACGGTCGAGTTCTTGTGTGTTCAAGGGGTGCTGCGAGCGGCCGTTCCACCTCTGCCGTCGCGGGGATCAGAGGCCGGGCCGCTGGCACCCTCGAGTGGAGAGTGCCAATAAAGAATCTAGGCCGCGATTAGCACTCGGTCAACTCGAGTGCCAGATTCTCGCCACCGGCGAACGCAGGTACCGCCCGTGTCCGCCTCGACGCTTTCTGCCATCAAGGGCTGGGCGAACCCCGCCCGCTCGTGGGACCGTCGTCTCTGTAGGGATCCCGGCCGCCCCGGGACCGACCGCCCGAGGAGAGAACCATGGCGCTCCACCTCCCGTCACTGCCGAAGCTGACCACCCGCAAGACGGTGGTGATCGCACTGCTGGTGATCAGCCCGTTCGCGGTCGCCGGCCTCGCGGCCAAAGGCGCGCACGACTCCTCCTCCGGCCACCCCGGCAACGCGGCCCCTGGCGGCGCCGCGCCCGCAGTACAGCTCAAGGCCAAGGACGCGGCCGCAGAGACCGCTGCCCGGACAGCAGCGGCCCAGGCGGCCGCCGCGACCCCGCAGTGCCTGTATGCCCGGGTCGTACCGATCGGCAAGACCGGCTGGGGCATCCCGATGCCGTCGCTGTGGAACAGCCCGAGCACCACCTGCAACCTGATGTACGGCGACGACCCGTTCCGGGGCTCGAACCACAGAGGCGACCCGGACACCGCCATCCGGGTCCTTCAGCGCAACCTGAACTACTGCTACGGCTACAGGCTCACAGTGGACG
Organism: Kribbella ginsengisoli; assembly: GCF_039537185.1. Classification (NCBI taxonomy): domain Bacteria; kingdom Bacillati; phylum Actinomycetota; class Actinomycetes; order Propionibacteriales; family Kribbellaceae; genus Kribbella; species Kribbella ginsengisoli. The sequence goes on from NZ_BAABAA010000002.1 coordinate 728,304, forward strand.
GCATCTACGGCAGCAATACCCGTGGAGTGATCAAGGCCGTCCAGAGGCGCCACAAGCTGGCCGTCGACGGCATCTACGGTCCAAAGACCCGCTCGGCGATGAACTGGCGCCTGTACGCCACCAAGACCAACACGTGGAGCAAGAACTGCTCCAGCCCGCTCTGACCCGCTGCAACTTCCTGCAACCAACTGCAACGAACAAAAGGGCAGCCGGCGCAGTCTCAACGAGCAAGCGATCCCGGAGGGGGGATCGGATACTCGAGGGGCACACCATGGGATTTCTACGTACCGCAGTCACTGTCGGCGCGACGGCCGTGATGGCCATCAGCGGCGCAGTGGTCGCGACCACGACGGCCGATGCCGCACCGGTCAAGATCAAAGGGCTGGAGCAGTGTCTGTCCGCGCTGATGAAGCCGGTCGGCAAGGGCTGGGCCGTGCAGGTGCCGGGCGGCTGGGAGGACACCTCCACCAACTGCAACCTGAAGTACGGCGACAACCCGCGGCGCTACGGCCCGGACTACGTCGGCGATCCCGCGTCGGCGATCAAGGCCCTGCAGCGGGACCTGAACTTCTGCTACGGCAGCAAGCTCACCGTCGACGGCAAGTACGGCAGCAAGACCCGCGCGGCGGTGCTGAAGGTCCAGCGCAAGCACAAGATCACCGCCGACGGCATCTACGGCCCGAAGACCAGGTCCGCGATGAACTGGCGGATGTACTCGCTGCAGAAGCACGCCTGGAGCAACACCTGCGCAAGCCCGCTCTGAGCGGCGGGGCAGACTGTGCCGGGTGACACCTGACTCGATCTCGCTGTTGCTGGCGCCGGCCGGAGCTGAAGTGCTAGCCGAGGCCTGCGCCGGCTTCACGCCAGGAGGCGAACTACGCCTGGTCGAGAAGCTCAGACGCCGGTACGACGTTGCTGTGGTCACCGCTGCTGTCACGCAGGCTTCTCTGCGGCATCGGGCGGTGGCCAAGTTCGGTGCCGAGGATGCAGTACGCATGTACTTCACCCCGGACGGCCTGGAGCAGGCCACGCGCACGACGGTCGGGGTGCACCGGGCCGCTCGCATCGCTGCGACGCTTCCGGGAGCAACTGTGGTCGACCTCGGCTGTGGGATCGGGGGCGACCTGATCAGCGCGGCACGGGCCGGGTTGAGAGTCACCGGTGTCGAGCGGGATCCCGCGACGGCTGCAGCGGCTCAGGCGAACCTTGCCGCCCTGGAGTTGCCCGGCCAAGTTCTGGTGGGTGATGCAGAGGCGCAGGACTGTTCGCAGTACGAGGTGGTGTTTGCTGATCCGGCACGGCGGGCGGACGGGAAGCGGGTGTTCGATCACAACGCCTATTCGCCGCCGTGGTCCTTCATTACCGATCTACTGGCGGGCACTGCCTGCGTGAAGGTCGCCCCGGGCATCCCGCACGAGGCCGTCCCGGACGGCGTCGAGGCTGAGTGGGTCAGCGACGCAGGCGAGGTCAAAGAGGCAGCGCTTTGGTCCGGCAAGCTCTACGCCGGTACTACGCGCCGTGCGACCCTCCTCCCCAGTGGAGCGACAGTGACGTCCGCACCGGAGGTCGACAGCGCTCCGGTCGGCCAGTACATCTATGAGCCCGACGGAGCCGTCGTCAGGGCCGGCCTGGTCACCGCAGTGGCCGAAGCCGTCGACGGGTGGCTGCTGGATCCGCGGATCGCCTATGTGAGCGCCGATAGCTTGGTGGCGACGCCGCTGGCATCGGCGTACGAGGTGGTCGAGGAGCTGCCCTACAAGGAGAAGGCGCTGCGGTCCTGGGTGCGCACACAGGGCATCGGGACGCTGGAGATCAAGAAGCGCGGCGTGGACTTCGACCCGGCCGTCCTGCGCAAGAAGCTGGCCCCCAAGGGCGCGGCGAGCGCCACCCTGATCGTCACCCGGATCGGCCGGGACGCCGTCGCGTACTCCTGCCGGCGGGTCGCCCGCCCCTGACTTGCGTTCGCAGGAGATTCGAACATATGATCGATCTCACGAGCGGGCTCCTGACCGGCTCGCCGACGGACGAGGTGCTGCGTCCGTTGCCGCCGCCCCGGCCAGGAGCCCGCCACTAAGCAGTAGGCCGTCGTTCGACAGCTCGGCGTCATGCGGACGCAGGAGGATGTTCACCTTGTCGAGGCAGGCTGATCCTCAGAACCGGCCTACCGCTGGCCGTTACTGGGGACCTAGCGGTGCACTTTGGTCCGCAGTTTTCTACAGCCGCCCGACGACCCGATGGGTCAGCCGTGCCTTGGCGATGTCGAGTACGCCGCGCAGCGCGCTGTCCGCGTGCTTCGAGTGCGGCAGCGGGTCGACGCGATCGGAGTCGAGGCTGAGCTCGTACGACGTACCGGCAGCGAAGTCTCGTACCAGCGCGTTCCAGTCCGGGCTGCGCTGGAGCATCGTGTGGTTCTCGCCTGCCACCGACAACAGAGCAACCGGTACTCCGGAAGCCCGCAACCGCTTGGCGTAGGCGGCCGTCTGCGCCGGGGCGGTGATCCGGTCGTCCGTGCCATGGGCGAACACGACCGGTCCGCGCGACTGCACCAGTGGCTCACCGTCCGGCAGCCAAGGCGCGAGCGCCAGCACCCCGTCGACCAGCGGGTGGTTGCCCGCAGCAACGATGGCGCGCCCGCCCATCGAGTGCCCGATCAGCACGACGCGGGTGATCCGTGCAGGCAATCGATCCAGCACCGCCCGGAGGTCAGCCACGGGATCGGCGTCAGCGCCGTTCCAGCCGCGGTAGCGATAGCGCATCAGCCCGACGGCAGCGCCCGGCGCACCAGCCCGAGCAGCCGGGGCAAACGGCCACATCCGCAGGATCGCCGCCCGCCAGGCACCCGCCGGCTCCCGCGAGTCCTCTTCACCACCATGTGCCAGGAGGATCAGCTCGGTCGCCTCCGACGGCGCCACCAGCAGATCAATCCTCGGAAAACTCACGCGTGGCTGCCGTACAGCGTGGCTGGGTCTTGCTGGACCACCAACATCCGGCTTGGGTCGGGCAGGTCGTGGAAGCCGTAGGACCGGTACAGGTCGTGTGCGTCGGCTGTCGCCAGCATCAGGCGCCGCAACCCACGCAGCTCCGGGTGCTCCAGCAGCGTGGACACGACGAACCTGCCGAGTCCGTGCCCCCGCTGCGATTCCAGCACGAACACGTCGGCGATCCACGCGAACGTCGCCCGATCCGTCACCGCCCGCGCGTACGCCACCTGCGCGCCCGCTTCGTCATACACACCGAGATTCAACGACCCGGCGATCGCCCGCTCGACCACATCCCGCGGCACACCCGGCGACCAGTACGCCGTACGCAGGAACCCGTGCACCACATCGACATCGATCCGGGCCGCGTCGTCATCGGCGACGAACCCGCCGTCGTGCTGCCACCTCATGAGTTCAGCACCGTCGTGATCGGCATCGACGAGTCGGCCGGCAATCCCAACGGCGACGGCTCCTTGCCGGCCCGGACCAGCTCCGACCCCAGCGCGGCCACCATCGCCCCGTTGTCCGTGCACAACCCCGGCCGCGGAACCCGGACTGCGATGCCTGCCGCGGTGCAGCGCTCCTCGGCCATAGCCCGCAGTCGCGAGTTGGCCGCGACGCCGCCGCCGATCAGCAGGTGCTCGTAGCCGCGGTCCTTGCACGCGTCGATCGCCTTGCGGGTCAGCACATCGCAGACCGCCTCCTGGAAGGCCGCCGCGACGTGGTTGATCGGAACGTCCTCACCGTCGCGCCGCTTCGCCTCGACCCAGCGCGCGACGGCCGTCTTCAGCCCGGAGAAAGAGAAGTCGAAGCGATGCCGCTCCAGGTCCTTCTGGCTGGTCAGCCCGCGCGGGAAGCGGACGTACAGAGCGTCTCCGCCATCCCGTGCCGCCTTGTCGACATATGGACCTCCGGGGAACGGCAGCCCGAGCACCCGCGCGACCTTGTCGAACGCCTCGCCGGCCGCGTCGTCGATGGTCGACCCCATCGGCTCGACGCCGACGGTGATGTCCTCGACCGCGAGCAGCGACGAGTGCCCACCGGAGACGAGCATCGCGATCGCGCCCTTGGGGATGTCACCGTGTTCGAGGGTGTCGACGGCGACGTGCGCGGCGAGGTGGTTGACGCCGTACAAGGGTTTCTCGAGGGAGAGCGCGAGGCCCTTGGCGGCGGCGACGCCGACGAGCAGCGCGCCGGCCAGGCCGGGACCGCTGGTGACGGCGATCGCGTCGACGTCGGTGGGTTTGATCCCGGCCGTCTCGCAGGCGCGGCGGATCGTCGGCACCATCGCCTCGAGGTGCGCACGGCTGGCGACCTCCGGTACGACGCCGCCGAACCGCGCGTGCTCCTCGACACTGGAGGCGATCGCGTCGGCTAGCAGCGTCTGACCGCGGACGATGCCGACCCCGGTCTCGTCGCACGACGTCTCGATCCCGAGGATCAGCGGTTCGTTGTCACTCATCAAGCCTTCTCCTGCCACTGCATGATCACTGCGTCCTCGCCGCCGGCGTAGTACCCGCGCCGCCGGCTGATCTCCTCGAAACCGTAGCCGCGGTACAAAGCCCCGGCCCCTTCGTTGCCTGCAGCAACTTCCAGCAGGACCGTCCGGCCGGTGCATCGTTGCAACGCGGCGGTCATCAACTGCCCACCGATCCCGGTACGCCGGTCAGCCGGGCTCACCGCGATCCGGAGCAGGTCAACCGGGTCCTCCGGTGCGGGCGGCATCAGCAATACGACGTACCCGACCTGCATTCCCTCGTCCGCCACGAGCATGACCCGGTCGGTACCGAGCCGGGCGAACTCCGCTGCCCACGACTCGGCACTCCACGCGGAGTCGCCGAAACAAACCTTGTCGAGCGCAACCAGCGCATCGAGGTCGGCTGATTTCGCTGGTCGGATCCCTGGTCTCACTTCGGCAGCACGCTCTTGGGCCCGCCCGACATGGTGACGTCCGGGCGGCGGAGGTAGAGCGGGTCGGGCGCGACGACCGGCAGCGTGCCCGTCGTAACTCCCAGAGCGAGTACCTCAGCCGACGGGTACTCGATCACGTCGCTCGTCTCGAGCCCCAACGCCTCGCCGTACAAAACAGCCCCACGCCCGATCACCGGCAACCCGGCGAGCACGTGCGCAACGTCCGCCGGCTTGTCCACCGCCGGCCCCTCGAGCCGCCGCCGGCTCCCGTCCGCCGCAGGCCCGTCATACAACGCCCAGTAAATCTCTTTCCGCCGAGCATCCGTCGCGACCGCTACCGGCAACTGCAAAGAAGACTGCCGAGCCAACACATCAAGACTGCAAACCCCGACAACCTCGACCCCCAGCACCTCCCCCATCGTCCGGGCAGTAACCAACCCCACCCGCAACCCGGTGAACGGCCCCGGCCCAACCCCCACCGCAATCTTCGTCAGATCCCGCGGAGTCGCCCCCGCCGCAGCCAACGCCTGCTCGATAGCAGGAGCCAACAACTCCCCATGCCGCAAAGCATCCACTGTCGAAGAAGAAGCAACGGTCGCCCCGGTCACCGGGTCGGCAAGCGCCACAGTCACGGCAGCACTGGAGGTGTCAAAAGCAAGCAGCATCGTCAGTTCTCCTCAAGCCCAGCGTCGGCACTCCGCACCGCGCCACCTCCGGCGGCGCTCGCGGAGGGCGAGTCCACGCTCTGATCGGCAGCCGGCTGCGCCGTGCTGTCGCTCGCCGGCAGATCTGCTGCCGGCTGGGCAGGCGCAGTCAGGTGGATGCCGCTCTCCGCCCAGCGGGGGCCTGCGGGGGTGATGCGGAGTTCGCGGGTTTCGTCTGTGTCGTTGTCGCCTCGGGTGACGACTATGTCCAGGCGGTCGGGGGCTAGGGCTTCGGCTAGGCCTTGGCCCCATTCGACGACTGTTACCGCTTCTTCCAGGGAGGCGTCCAGGTCCAGGTCGTCCAGTTCGGCGAAGCCGCCTAGGCGGTAGGCGTCTACGTGGACCAGGGCGGGGCCGCCGGACAGAGAAGGGTGGACTCGGGAGATTACGAAGGTTGGGGAGGTGATGTCGCCTCGGACCTTCAGGCCCGCGCCCAGGCCCTGGGTGAAGGTGGTTTTGCCGGCGCCCAGGTCGCCGGAGAGGACCAATACGTCGCCGGCGCGTAGCTGGCCGGCTAGTTCCTCGGCGATCGAGCGCATGTCATCGGCGGTGGGGACGGTGAGGAAGACGGGCATCGCCTTGGCGTAGATGAGGTTCTGGCCCTCCTGCGCAACGACGGAGTAGCCGCGGCGGCGCCAGAATTCGACGGTGTCGGGGAGTTCGACCCGGGCGATCAAGCGCACTCGGCGCAGTCCGCGTGCGCGCGCGGCATCTTCGGCGCAACCGACCAGCGCGGACGCCACGCCACGGCCCTGGAAGCGTGGGTCGACCGAGACCCGGCGCAGGCCGAGGACGTCGCCGGAGATCTCGAAGAGCATCGCGCCGGCCGGTTCGCCGTCGATGCGGACCAGCAGGCCGCCGTACGTCGAGACTGCCTCGCCGACCGTCGTCGCGTTCTCCTCCAGCGCGGTGGAGGGCGGGTCGAGGGTGCGGCGGGCGGCGAACGCGTGATGGATCACCGCAACGATCTCGTCCACGTGCTCCGCAGTCGCGTCCACCACGTGCAGGTCGGTCATCTCTGTCCCAGGGCTAGTGCGGTCGTGTCTGTCCGAGAGCTGGGCCGGGTCATCTCTGTCCCAGGGCTAGTTCGGCGCGCTCGATCATGCCGAGCAGGGCCGCGGTGAACTCACGATGATGCTCGATCAGGCCGAGGTGACCGCAGTTCGGTACCTCGACCAGTTCTGCCCCCGGCACGTGCCGGACGATCTCCTCGGAGTGCTCGAAGGGAGTCAGATGATCGGAGTCCCCACCGATCACCACGCACTCCACCTTCTGCAACGGCTCCAGGTCCTCGTACCTGTCGTGCAGCGCGAAGATCGGGTAGAACTCCGCGATCACCGAGATCGGCGTCGCCGCGATCATCTCGTTGACGAACTCGGTGTACGCCGGCGGTACCTCCGACCCGAACGAGTACTTCCGGGTCAGCAGATAGCTGATGTCCGTACCAGCCTTGCGACTCCGCTCGACCACATCGGGAATCCGCGCCAGCGCCGCAACCGTCGGCGTCGCCAAAGCCCGCGCGAGCATGCCGACCCGACCGGGAAAAACGATCGGCACGTCGTCCAGCCCGCCGGCGCTGGTCGAGCACAGCCCGACCCCGATCACCCGATCCCCGAACAGCTCCGGATGCTCGCCGGCCAGCGCCATGATCGACATGCCGCCCATCGAGTGCCCGATCAGGATCACCGGACCCGTCGGGGCGAACTCCTCCAGGATCCCGTACAGATCCCGCCCGAGCTGGTCGATGCTGACGTTCTCCTTGGGCGACCGCCCGGACCGCCCGTGCGAGCGCTGGTCGTAGAAGACCATCGTGCCGATCCCGGCCAGGTCGCGGCGCTCGAAGTGCCAGCAGTCCATGTTGAGCCCGTAGCCGTGCAGGAAGATCAGCGTCAGATCCTCCATCGGCGGCGGCACCTTGCGACCCAGCCGTCGCCGTGGCGGCGGTTCGGGCCGGCGCGATCGCTTCAAGGCGTCGACCTCGACGTACAACTCGACCCCGTCATCGGCCGTGAACACGTGCGGCGTACCGCGCAGCGAGCCGAACGGCTCGGCTTCCAGCTGCGCGCGCTGTCCCGACCGGCGCCCGATCACCTGCCGCTCGACGGCCACGCCGGCGGCAGCACCTGCCGCGAGCACACCGACCGCGGCGCCGATCAGACCGGCAGTGCGTCCTACCTTCGCCATCCCGGTCACCTCCCGCTGTCGACGTACCGGCGGGGGATGCGCGCTCCCAGCCGGGTCACGATCTCGTAGTTGATGGTCCCTGCCGCATCCGCCCAGTCGTCCGCGGTCGGCTCCCCATCGGCGCCCGGGCCGAACAGCACGACCTCGTCGCCCGCGACCACCTGGTCGTCCTGGAGATTCACCACGCACTGATCCATACAGATCCGGCCGACGATGGTACGACGCTCGCCGCCCACCTGGACGGGCGCACCGTTCGACGCGTGCCGCGGCAGGCCGTCGCCGTACCCGAGCGGGATCAGTCCGAGCGTCGACGGCCGCGGCGCGGTCCAGGTCAGCCCGTACGAAACGCCCACGCCGGCCGGCACCCGCTTCACCATCGCGAACCGCGCCTTCAACGTCATCGCCGGCCGAAGTCCCAGCTCCCCGGACGGCACGTCGTGCCCGAACGGAGACAGCCCGTACGTGGCGATGCCAGGCCGCACCAGGTCGAGATGGGTCTCCGGCAGCGCCAGCGTGCCACCCGAGTTCGCGATGTGCCGCAGCCCCGGATCCACCCCGAACGACTCCGCCACCTCTACTGCGTGCCGGAACGTCGCCAACTGCGCCTCGTTGACCGGACTCTTCGGCTCGTCCGACGACGCCAGATGCGACCAGATGCCCGCGATCTCGATCCGCCCGGTCGCCACTTCGGCCAGCGCGGCGCGGATCAGGGCCGGCCACTCCTCCGGTACGGCGCCCCCGCGGCTCATGCCCGTGTCGATCTTCAGGTGCACGCGGGCCGGCCGGTCGTCCACACCCGCGGCCAGCTCGTCGATCTCCCACGGCGCGGACGCCGACAGGTCGATGCCCGCGGCAATGGCCCGCGCGAGCGGCTCTCCCGGCGTGGTCAGCCAGCAGAAGATCGGCCCGGTGTCCCCGGCCGCCCGCAATTCGAGCGCTTCATCGAGTACGGCCGCACCGATCCAGTCCGCGCCGGCCTCCCGCGCGGCCCTGGCGACCGGGATCATCCCGTGCCCGTACGCGTCCGCCTTCACCACCGTCATGACCTGCGCCGAGCCCACGCGCGCACGCAGCGTGGCCACGTTGTGGCGGATCGCGCCGAGGTCCACGACCGCGACAGCGCGAACCTTCGAGGGGGCTTCAAGCTCTGACATAGCCCTACCAGTGTCCATCAGGCCTGGTGGATAAGCTCCGGGAGGTCGGTCATCTTGTGGAAAACCTGGGTTGCGGTGGCCAGTTTCGCCGGGTCGGTCATCGCGGCGAAACCGAAGACTCTCATGCCGGCCGCGTTGGCGGCGGCGACGCCGAGCGGGCTGTCCTCGACGACCACGCAGCCGGCCGGTGCGACGCCCATCGTGGCCGCGGCGTGCAGGAAGAGATCAGGCGCCGGCTTACCGTGCGCGACGTCCTCCGAGCTGAAGATCCGGCCCTCGAAACGGTCCCAGAAGCCGACCGCGGTCAACGCCGTGTGGATCCGCCGATGCGTTCCCGACGACGCCAGGCAGTACCTGATGCCCTCCGCGTCGAGCTGATCCAGCACTTCCCGTACGCCGGGAATCGGCTCCAGCCGGGCGAATCCGGCGAAGAGCCGTTCGTGGTACCGGTCCTCGAGATCAGCCGGCAACGGCGACCCGAGCTTGGCCTCGGCCATCGTTCGCATCGACGCCATGCTGCCGCCCATGAAGTCCCGCACGGCCTCCTCGAACGTGTACGGCAGCCCCGCCTCGGTCAGCAACTCGGCCAGGATGCCGTTGGCCAGCCGCTCCGAGTCCACCAGCACGCCGTCGTTGTCGAAGATCACCAATCCGGGTCCGCTCACACCGAGACCCTACGCACCCCGCCAACCCCCGGCCGCCCCCACCGCGGCATCTCGGGGGTTAACCCCTCACCTGGTGGGTTGCCTCCCGAGAACCGCGGGTGGCAACCCACCATCTCGGGGGTTAACCCCCGAGATGGTGGTGAGGCCAGGTGCTACGGGACGTCGACCACCGGGCTGCCGGGGAGGCAGCGGGTCGGGAGGGGGTCTACGTCACAGCCGGTCAGGATGCGGACGATCTGCGGATCGTGGTCGCTGGCCTGGTCGGAGAACTCCGCGTTGATGTGCACGACACCGTACGAGTAGCCCTTGATCGCCGGGCTGACCGCGATGTGGTCGAGCACCTGCGAGTTGCCGTCGAAGATGTAGCTGTAGCGCTGGTCGGCCGGCAGCGTGTCGATCAGCGTCTTCAGCACCGTCCCGTTGCCGGTCAGGGTCTGGACGGCCGGGCTGAACTGGTAGTCGTTCAGGTCGCCCAGCACGATCGCCCGGGCCCGCCCGGCCGACTTGGTGTTGAGGTCGGAGATGAACTCGTTCACCTCGGCGGCCTGCTTCTGCCGCTGTACCTCGCTACTGCGGACCGGCGGCTGGACCGCGGCCGACAGCGGGTAGTCGCCACCCTTGGAGTTGAAGTGGTTGGCCACGACGAACAGCTGCTTGTTGCCGTCGTAGAGGAACTCGCCGACGAGCGGCTTGCGGCTGGACGGCCACGCGTCGCTGGTCGGGTCGATCCGGCCGGGCGAGACCGACAGCGAGACCTGGTTGCTGGTCGGCCGCGCGCGGACCACCTGGACGGCCGTGTTCGCGTCACCGCCGGGACGGTCGACGAACGTCGTACGGGCCGGGTTGAACAGGAACACCTGGCGGATGTTGCCGCCCGGCTCGCCGCCGTCGGTGTCGTTGTTCGGGTTGATCGAGCGCCAGTCGTACGTCGGTCCGCCGGCCGCCTGGATCGCGGCGATGAACTTGGCGATGGTCTGGTCGGCCGCGACCACTCCGTTGTCGGTGGCGCCGTTGTTGTCCTGGATCTCCTCCAGCGCGAGGATGTCCGGGCTGCCGAGGTTGCTGACGACCGCCTGGGCCAGCTTCGCGAACTTGGAGTCCGGGTTGGTGGCGGCCAGGTTCTCCACGTTGTAGGTCGCGACGGACAGGTCACCGGCCTTCTTCGGCGGCAGCACCATCTGCTTCTTCAGACCGCCCTCGGTGATCGTGCCGAGCTGGGTCGCCATCAGCGCGTAGCCGCCGAACGACTGGTAGTCGAGCGGTCCGGCGGTGCCGGCGGCCAGCGTCGAGCCGACGTTCGCCGCGGGAGCGCCGATCAGCGAGGCGATCATCAGCCGGCCGCTGTTCTGGTCGTCGTACGACTTGTAGATCGTGCCGCCGCGCGGGGTCGGGTTCTGGCCCGGCTTCAGCGTCACCCAGAGCTCACCGAACTGGGTGTTGACCGGGCTGACCAGCCGGGTGGCCTGGTCGATCGAGATCCGCATGCCCTCGTGCGTCTCGAGCCAGTCCAACACGTAGCTGTTCGGCTCCAGCGGCTGCGCCTCGAGGGAGCCGGTCTTGGTGTAGGCGTCCGGGAAGACGACCGGTACCGGCGCCGGCAGCGGGTTGCCGCTGGTCAGCTTGATCGTGTTGACCGGGCCGCCGATCTCGGTCAGCGACTGGGCGCCGGTGGCCGGGCGGAACTCGGTGACCCGGCCAGTGGCCAGCACGGAGTCGCCGGCCACGACCGCCGGGGTCGTGGTGCCGGTGAAGACGAAGATGCCTTCGCTGCTCAGCGGGTCGGCGTCGGCGGTCGGGTCCTGGAACCAGTAACCGCGCGCGGAGCCGGTGGTACGGACCGCGGTGACGATGCCGGGGACGTTGGTGACGGACGTGCCGACGATCGGCGAGATCCGGCCGGTGCCCTGGATGTCGTGGATGCGGACGGTACCGGGGGTCGGGTCACCGGGGTCGCCCGGGTCTCCGGCGCTGACCGTCGTACCGGCGCTGTTGGTCGCCTTCGGTACGCCGGAGGTGAAGTCGACCGAGTTGTTGTCGGTGTCGATCATCGCGCCGCTGCGGGCGTCGGCCGTGGTGTTCGTGAGGCCGGGAGCCGCGAGCGTCTCGACGTTCGCCGTCGCGCCGTAGCCCACCAGGTCCTTGACGTTCGGCGCGGTCGAGCAGGTGATCCCGCAGCCCACCAAGGGGATCTGTGCGGTGACCAGGGCGACGACGCCGGAGGTCGCCGACATCGGGACCGAGCCGGTCGCATCGGGAGTCGGCAGGGCGACCGTGCCACCCGCACCCGCGGCCTGCTGGACCAGGTACTTGCCGTGGGCCGGGATGCTGCCGGTCAGGTTCGTCATCTGGAAGACGGCGCCTGCGGCGGACGCGTACTGGACGCTCCAGCCGGCGACGCTGACCGGGCTGTCGCTCAGGTTCGCGAGCTCGATGTAGTCGTTCTTGAAGACCGCCAGGTTGTTACCCCCGCCGCCGTAGACGCCCGAGATGACCACGTCGGTCGACAAGGCGTTCGCGGTACCGGGCAGCCCCACCATCGCCGTGATGACGGCCAGCGGTAACGCTGCCGCCACAATGCGCCGGCGCGCTCTGGAATATGCCACTTGAATGTTCCCCCACCTAGATCGGATTGATTCCCACCGAGGAGCATGGTGCTACGAACGCCGCGCCGAAACCAGCGTTGGCGACTGTTTGCTTCCGGCATCCGAGGTGTTCACCTGCAACGCCTGGACGCCCCGCGGCGTCCTTAGATTGTGAGGATGCGGATAGTAGTGGCGGCGGTGGCCGGAGTGATGATGTTGACGGCTTGCGGGAGTGAGCCGTCCACGGGCGGACCAGGCGGCGGCGGGTCCACCAGTAGCGGGCCCACCAGCAGTGCGCCTGGCGGTGGTGGGTCGCTCGACGGGCGGTCCTTCCTGTCCGTGTCGGTGACGGAGGACGGGAAGCCGAAGGAGCTCGCACCGAAGACCCGGATCGGGCTGCGGTTCGCGGACGGGAACGTGCATGCGGAGACCGGCTGCAACCAGGTCGGCGGCGAGGTCTCCACCGCCGGCGGCAAGCTGACGATCGACGTCCTCGGCGGCACCGAGATGGGCTGCGACACACCTCGGCAGGAGCAGCAGTACTGGGTCGAGCAACTCCTGAAGGACCGGCCCACCTGGAAGCTCGACGCCGACACGCTCACTCTCACCCGCGGCACCACGACGGTGGTCCTGAAGGATCGCAAGGTCGTGCAACCCGACAAGGTGCTGGACGGCACCCGATGGTCGCTCGAGACCGTCGTCGAAGGCGGCGACACCGAGTGGCACCTGGTCGGCTCCGAGAAGGCTCACCTGACGATCAGCGGCGAGCGGATCACCGGATTCACCGGCTGCAACGACTTCCAGGGCGTGGTCGCGACGACCGGCAACCAGCTGACCTTCAGCGACCTGGTGAGCACCCAGAAGGCCTGCGCCGGTGACGACGGCAAGCTGGAGAAGGCCTTCGTCACCACATTGAAGGGTCAGGTCACCTACACCATCGAGGCCAACCGCCTGCAGCTTCGCGCCGCAGACGGCAACGGCCTCGACCTCACCGCCCGCTGAGCCGTACGTCGAACGCCTGTACCTCGTTCTGCGCTGTCTCGAAGGACACCAGAAGTCGGCCGTCCGCCGCCAGCTTCGCTCGCTGCGCTGCGGTCAACGGGATGGACAGGTGCTTCACGCCGTTGGCGAGCTGCCGCTCGGCCTGCTTCACCACATGACCGCTCATGTCCGGCGACCACGGCGGATAACCGCCATCCGTGACGGCGCAGGGCGTGAGGCCGTAGTCGGGTGCTGGGTCGGCGGCGGGCGAGCAGCTCGTCGTGTAGACCGGGATCGCGCCGATCGCGCCCGTCCACAGGAACAGCCTTGCCGTCCCTGGGGTCTTGGCGAACGTGTAGAGCTCCAGTGAGTTGCGGCCGAGTTCGGCGTACAGGAGCTTGAGGTCCTTGGTCGGTACGCGACCAGAGATCGGTACGCCGGTACGCGCCGACTGGGCGATCGTCTGGGGCGACAGTGCTCCGTCGAGGTTGGGGTTGGACACGTTGGGCGGGGCCGGCGTGGTCGGGCGATCGGCGGGTGGGGTGTAGCCGGTCAGCGTCGCCTGGCCCCAGCGGTACGGGTCGGACTGGACCGAGCCGAGGGCTGACCAGCCGGTGCGGGTGCTCATGTCGATGTGGCGCAACGTCGTCGTACCGGCTGCTGAGGTGTCGTCGTTGTCGTACGGCGTGATGTTGAGGCCGAGCCGGGCTGGGTCGACGGCGGCTGGGAGGGCGGAGAGGGGAATCTTGACCTCTAGGTCGTAGCCGCCACCGGCGTACGCGTGCGGGGTGGTCGTCTCGTTGCTGCCGACCCACTTGGCCGTCGTCGCGACCTGGACGCCCGGGGCGTTGCCGATGCTGAGCGGGCCGGACGAGTAGCCCTGGTGATTGTCGGCGTCGCGCTCCCAGCAGGGGCCGTTGGCGTTGGCGGGGTCGTTGGTGAAGGGGAAGATGCCGAGTTTGAAGGTGTTCGCGGTGTCTTTGAGGACTTGGGATGCGGTGCCGCGGGGGTCGAGCAGGATCTCCACCGAGTCGGCCTGCCAGTGGCCGACGCATTCCTGCGGGGTGACGGCATAGGACTGGTATTCGTCCCGGACGTGGACGAAGAAGTAGAGCGCGTCGTCGGACCAGGTGACCTTCGCGGTACTCCCGGCGCCGCAGTCGTTGGCATCCGAGCAAGCACCCTGCCAGACCCTCCCGATGTCGAGCGTCTCGCCGCTGTACTCCCCTGGCGTCGCCACACCGTCGACAACTGGCGCTGCAGCGGCATGGGCGATCGCTGTCGCGGGGACAAGCGACAGTGTCAGGGTCTCGCTGCCAGAGCCGGACGGAGCGCTGTAGGTCGTCGTGATCGGGATGGAGACGTTCTGCGTCGGCGGCAGGCTGGTGTCGGTGCTGGTGAGCTGGAACGTCACCGTCGTCTCGGCGCCGGGCTGGATGCTTGGGTATGGCTTGCTGGTCGCGTCGGCGCTGAAGTTGGCAGGCAGGGTCAGGCCGACTGTGCCGCTCTGGGGCTGGCTCGACCAGTTGTGGACGACGACCGGCAGCGCGATCGTGCCTCCGACCGCCATCGACTGGATCGCCGCCGACCTGCCCAGCCTCGTCGCCTGCGGAGCTGTGTTGGCTAGCCATTGGTCGTACTCCTGCCAGTTCCCCCAGCGCTGGAACCGGCCCTCGGCCGGCGAGACGATCCTGATCACGCTGTCCGTGTAGCCGGACTTACCGTCGTCGCTGGTGAAGAGGGCGGAGATCTTGAAGTTCTGGTTGACCGCGGCAGTGCTGCTGGGCGTGACCGTGAAGGTCAGCTCCTTACTGCCGTTGATCTTGCCGGTCTTCTGCGGCGCACTCACTGTCCAGCCGGCCGGCACGGTCAGCGCGACCTGCCCCTTGGGTAGCGAGCCTTTGAGATGCAGGGTCGCTTGGAAGGGTTCGCCCGCGACGTTGAGGAAGCGGGAGAAGGTCAGGTACTCGACCGTGCCCTTCGGCAGGCCGCCCGGATCCTGTTTGGTCGCGCCGAACAGGATCGCGTCGTCCTGACCGGCCGCGGGGCTGGTGTTCGGCTGGAACGGTACGAACGACTGCGTCATCCCGAAGCGGGGACAGGCGGGCGCCGAAACGCCCTTGTACATCACGCGACTCTGGGTCGGGTACGCCGCGCGTCCCTCGTCGGCCACCTGCTGCCAGCTTTTCGGCGTACCGGCTGGTTGGCCCTGCAGGTTTCCGGCCGGCCATTTGTACGGCGAGTCGTAGCCGGTCCAGACGCCCGCGACCGGGTCGAGGCCGGTGGGGACGAAGCCGGTGGTGCAGTTGGCAGCTGTCGTGGTGCCGCCGGTGCCCGCAGTACTGCCGCCCGAGAACACCTTCTTGACCTGCCAGGTGCTCAGCGCTTTCGGGCCCTTGAGTTGCTCGGGGAACTTGGTCGGGTCGGCTGCGGCGAGCACTCCTTCCCAGATCAGGCGGCCGGCCTGCTGGTGGTTGCCGTGGCCGGCTTGCAGGGTGGGCGTGAAGCCGATGTAGATCTCCGGCTGCGTCGTCCGGATCACCCGGGTGACGCGGCGCAGAGTCTCCTGCTCGTCCCAGAAGTACTGCGTCAGCGGGGCGCTCTGGTTGTAGAAGAAGTCGACCCGGTCGAGGTTGAAGATGTCGACGGTGCCGGAGCGGTAGTGCGCCACGCGGTCCTCGTTCTCCCGGCGCAGGCCGAGGTCGGGACCGAGCTCGTTGCCCGCGGAGTTCCCGCCGCCCTCGCCGCGGGTGACCATGATGATCCCGCACTTGGTGCCGTAGCGCTGATGCCAGACGCCGCACGGCCCGATGATGCTGGTGTCGTCATCGGGGTGGGCCCACTCGCCCATCACGTCGATCTTCGTCGCTTTGTCGGCGACGTACGTACCGGCTTCTGTTGTTGGTGCGGCCTGCGCCTGGACTTGAACTCCCGTGGTGAGGAGCAGGACGGCGGCGAGCAGGGCGAGCGTGCGCTTCATGTGCGATCTCCTCGGGCGGTGGAGGCACTGGCACTTCTCGTCCTACCCGGCTATTCACTCTTCAAGCAAGACCTGCCGGGTCGCTTCTGCAACGTGGGCAGAAACCTGCATCGCCGTGATCGGCCCACCCCTCGACGCCAGGTTGGCGGCGGCGGCGTGCAGGTAGGCGCCGACAGCAGCCGCGTCGATCGGGGTCAGCCCACCGGCCAGGAAGGCTCCGGTCAGGCCGGCCAGTACGTCACCCGCGCCCGCGGTGGCGAGCCAGGCGCCGGCGTTGGTGTTGACGCGGATCTGGCCGTCCGGGGCGGCGATGACGGTGGTCGAGCCCTTCAGCAGGACCGTCACGTCGAAGCGCTCTGCCGCCTGGCGGGCGTGCTTCAGGCGTTCTGCCTCGACCTCATGGCGCTCGACGCCGAGTAACCGGGCCAGCTCGCCCGCGTGGGGGGTGATCAGGACGTTGGCCCGGTCGCCTGAGTCGTCGAGCGCCTTCAGTCCGTCGGCGTCGAGGAGTACGGGCTCTTCGGCGTCGAGGAGCTCGCGGATCTTGTCGACGTCGAGTTCGTCGCCGAGGCCGGAGCCGATCGCCCAGGCCTGGACGCGGCCTTCACCGGCCACCACCTCGGGGTGCTGAGCGCGAACTGCTTCGGCGACGGGGTCGGGGCCGACGTACCGGAGCATGCCGATCGGGCCGGCGAGCGCTCCGGAGGTGGCGATGACGGCGGCACCGGGGTACTGGGTGGAGCCGGCCATCAGGCCGAGGACGCCACGTGAGTACTTGTCGGATTCGCCGGTGGGGGTCGGGTACAGGGCGCGGATGTCGGGATCCTGGAGTGATTCGACCGGTGCCGGAGGTAGGTCGAGGCCGATCTCGACGAGGTGAACCGGACCACAGGCGGCCGCGGCGGGGTCGATCAGGTGACAGATCTTGTGCGTGCCGAAGGTGACGGTGAGTGCGGCCTTGACGTGCTCGGCGGGGGTCTCACCGGTGTCCACGTCGACGCCGGACGGGATGTCGACGGCGATGATCGGCACCTGGTGCTCCTCGGCGAGCTTCACCGCCGCCAGCGCTTCGGGTTTGAGGCCTGGCCGGCCGCCGATCCCGACGATGCCGTCGACAACAACATCAGCCACGGCGATCGCCCGAGCCGCAGCCGGCTGCCCATCGGCGCTTGCCCCTCCCCCGTCGGCCACGCGACCACCGGCCTTGAGCAGGGCGGCCAGCCCCTCGCGGTGGTACTTGTCGGACAGCAGCACCGCGGTGACTTCGGCGCCTCGACGAGCTAGGTGCGTACCGGCGTACAGGGCGTCTCCGCCGTTGTCGCCGCTGCCGATCAGCAGCACCACCCGGGCACCGTAGGTGAACCCGATGAAGTTGCTGATGGCAACGGCGAGCCCGGTCGCGGCGCGCTGCATCAGCGTGCCCTCGGGGAGTTTCGCCATCAGCGCGGCCTCGGCGGCGCGGACCTGGTCTACGGTGTGAGCGCGGCGCATCTCAGCCCTCCAGTACGACGACCGCCGACGCGATGCCGGCGTCATGGCTCAGCGACAGATGCAGACTCTGTACGCCGAGCCGCGCGGCCTGCTCGGCGACCGTGCCGGTGATCTCCAGCCACGGCCGGCCGGTCTCGTCGGTCCAGACCTCGGCGTCGTGCCACTGCATCCCGGCCGGCGCGCCGAGCGCCTTGGCGAGCGCCTCCTTGGCCGCGAATCGGGCCGCCAGCGACGCGGGCGGCTTCTTCGCCTCCGCCTCGGTGAAGACGCGATCACGCAGCATCGGGGTCCGTTCGAGCGTTTTCATGAACCGCTCCACGTCGACCACATCGATGCCCACGCCGACGATCATGGGGTCCCTGGTGTGACAACTGCCACACCCACAGTCTCGTTGCCGCACATGCCGGTCAGCGTATCCCCGCCAGGTGTGGGAAGAATGGGCCCCATGCTGCAGCCGTCGCGGGAGGTGACCCCGTACACCGAGCTGGACCGCGCCGCCTGGTCCCAGCTGGCCGAGACGACCGAGTCACCGCTGACCGCCGAGGAGGTCGAGCGGCTGCGCGGTCTCGGTGACGAGATCGACATCGACGAGGTCCGCGAGGTCTACCTGCCGCTGTCGCGGATCCTGTCACTCTACGTACGGCACGCCCGGGCGCTGCATTCCGACACCGAGGCGTTCCTCGGCAAGCCGGCCGCCACCCGGACCCCGTTCGTGATCGGCATCGGCGGATCCGTTGCCGTCGGCAAGTCCACCACCGCCCGGCTGCTGCGCGAACTGCTCGCCCGCTGGCCCGAGCACCCCCGCGTCGCGCTCGTCACCACCGACGGCTTCCTGTGGCCGAACTCGGAGCTCGAGCGGCGCGGCCTGATGCTGCGCAAGGGCTTCCCGGAGTCGTACGACCGCAAGTCCCTGCTGCGCTTCGTCGTCGAGGTGAAGTCCGGCATGGACAACGTCGAGGCGCCGGTCTACTCCCACCTGCACTACGACCGGATGCCAGGCGTCCGCACCACCGTCGAGCAACCCGACATCCTGCTGCTCGAAGGCCTCAACGTGCTCCAGCCCGCACCCCGGCACGCGGACGGCAAGAGCGGGCTCGCGGTCAGCGACTTCTTCGACTTCTCCGTGTATGTCGACGCCGCTGCGGACGACATCCGCTCCTGGTACGTCCACCGCTTCCTGAAACTCTGGGAAACAGCCTTCCGCAACCCCGAGTCCTACTTCGTCCGCTACGGCGAACTGAGCCGAGCCGAGGCGATCGCGAAGGCCGAGTCCCTGTGGGACGGCATCAACGGCCCCAACCTCCGCGAAAACATCCTCCCGACGCGCTCCCGAGCAACCCTGGTACTCCGCAAAGGCGCCGACCACGCAGTCCGCTGGGTCCGCCTCCGCAAACTCTGAACTACAGAATCCCCCACGCAGGTAATTCCCCACGCGGCCTCCGCCGCCCGCTCCTACGTCGCGTGCCGCTCCGCCCGCTCCCGCCCACCCGGTGCTTGGCGCTCCTTCGTAGCGCGACCACTGGAGTGGTCGGCCAATCCGCTCAGCTTGCTGTGGTGGACTTGCCCCACCAGGCGCCATTGCCGCTCTGCGCGTCCTGGCGGACAGGACGCCCTCATGCTCCCTGGCAGGAGCACGCTCAGCCGGGCTGCCGACGACGGCGGATGAGCGACCACTGCCCGTCCTTCGCTACACCCCAGCCAATTCGAGCGGAGCAACGGGCAACGGGCCGCCAAGCAGCCACGCCAGCCACTCCAGTGGTCGCAACCGCGCGACGCAGGAGCGTCCAAACACGGGCGGGCGGGAGCGACCGAAGCCGCACGCGATGCAGGAGCGGGCAGGCGCAGGCCGCGTGGGACAACCCCACCACGGTCGGCCAAGACGTCGAGCTGACCAACAGAACGGCGGGCCATTGCAGCTTGTGCGATGGCCCGCCGTCTACCTGCTGAGTTACTCGCCGATCAGTTGGTCCTTGTACCAGGTGGCGGCGACGTGGCTGACGCCGTCGAAGGTGGCCGGGACCTTGCCGTAGGAGGTGATCACGGTCGCCTTGCCGTTCGCCTTGCCGAAGGCGTACTGGTAGCCCGTGTTGGTGTCGTGGTCGATGCCGACCACGAGCGTGCCGCCGCGGACGCCGCAGCGCTGGGTGACCAGCGACTCGAAGGCGGACCAGCCGGAGGCCTGGATCACCTTGACGACCGGCTTCGCGGCCGCCGTGATCGGGATGTGGATGGTGTAGAGCGCGCCGGCCTTCGTGGTCATCAGCAGCGTGTCGTAGGTCGGCGTCTCGCTGATCACGGTCAGCGTCTTGAAAGCCGCGAATCCACCGAAGTTGCCGAGGTTCTTGTAGCCGGTGCCGTTCTTGGCGTACCGGTACAGCTTGCCGTCGGTGTTCAGGCCGTACAGGTACGAGTGCACGGGCGCCGCGACGTTGTAGTTGGAGGTCGCGACGGCCTTGAAGGCCGTCCAGCCGGCCCCGACCTTGGTCGTCGTCACCCGCGGGTCACCCTCGTCGGGGAAGACGGTGGTGTGCCGCATCAGGTTCCCGTTCTGCAGGAACAATCCGTAGGCGAAGTCCTGGGTGCCCGAGGAGTTCGACGCCAGGTACCAGGTGGTCATGGACCGGACGTCCGCAGCGAAATTGAAGGGCACGTACTGGTCGGCCCGGGGCGGCTTGGCAGCGGTGACCTCGGCCACCCCCACGGTGCCCGCGACGGTCGGCCAGATGACCGTGTTGACGCAGGCTTCGGCGACGGCCTTCGCCGAGGGCTGCTGGGCAGCGGACTTGGCCCAGGACGGCGTCGGCTCCCCCTGCGTCGCGGCGAGAGCCGGTCCGGATGCGGCGGTGGCGGCGAGCATGCCGGCACCCGCCACGGCGAGCGCGAGGCGCTGCAACTTCATGAGATTCCCCTCCAGGAAAAACAGGATTCTGGCTCGGTCGCACCGAGGTCAAGCAGACCGTAGCGGCCCGACCGGCCTGAACCCTCATCAATTGCAGCTACTTGCAACGGCCCCGAGTCACTCGCCGACCAGCTGGTCGTAGTGCGTGACGAACGAGACGTGGCTGACACCGTTGAAGACGGCCGGGATCTTGCCGTACGACGTGATCGCCGTCGCCGTCCCATTCGCCTTGCTGAAGGCGTACTGGTACCCCGAGTCGGTGTCATGGTCGACACCGACCACCAGCGAGCCGCCGCGGGTGCCACATCCCTGCACGACCAGGGATTCGTACGCCGCCCAGCCCGAGTTCCGGATCAGCTTCACGACCGGCTTCGACCCGGCCGCGAGCGGGATCCGGATCGTGTAGAGCGCGCCGGCGTTGGTGGTCATCAGCAGCGTGTCGTAGGTCGCCGTCTCACTGATCACCGTCATCGCCTTGAACGACTTGAAGCCGGGGAACGAGCCGAACGACTTGTACCCGGCACCGTTGCGCACATAGCGATACACGCTGCCGTTGGTGTTCAGCCCGTACAGGTTCGCGTGCCGCGGCGCCACGATGCTGTAGTTGGAGGTGGCGATCGTCTTCATCGCTCCCCAGCCGGACCCGATCTTGGCGGTCGTCGGCTTCGGCGGGTCGAAGTCGGGGAGGACGTCCGTGTGCCGGTAGAGGTCACCGCCCAGCAGGTACAGGCCGTAGATGTAGTACTGCGTCCCCGAGGCGTTCACTGCGGTGTACCAGGTCGCGGCGGTCCGGACCGGGAAGAAGTCGAACGGCTCGTACGCCACCGCGCGCGGCGGCTTGGCGGCGGTGACGTCGACCGCCTCGGCGGTGTTGGCGGCGGTCGGAAAGGCGACCGAGCTGATACAAGGTCCGGCGGCGACGGCCTTCGCCGACTGCTTGACGGCCGCCTTGGCCGTCCAGGACGGCGACGGTTCCCCTTGGGTGGCGGCGATCGCCGGTCCGGACGCGGCAGTGGCGGCGAGCATGCCGACCCCTGCCATGGCGAGCGCGAGACGCTGCAGCTTCATTGAATTCCCCTCCCAGGAAACAAATCTGGCTCGGTCGCACCGAGGTCAGGCCGACGGTAACCACGCGATCGGTCCGGATCGGCGACTATTGCGTTCACCCGCAAAGGTCCTGGCAGGCACAACCGGGCCAGGGCTGTGGAAGCCCTGGCCCGGTTGGGTGTTCGTCTGGTGTTACTCGCCGACCAGTTGGTCGTAGTGCGTGGTGAACGGCGCTGTGGTGACGCCGCTGAGCACGGCCGGGGCCTTGCCGTACGCCGTGATGGCGGTAGCCGTTCCGTTGAACTTGCTGAAGGCGTACTGGTACGCCGAGTCGGTGTCGTGGTCGACGCCGACGATCAGCGAGCCGCCGCGGACGCCGCAGTTGTGGGCGGTCAGCGCCTCGTAGGCCGCGAAACCGCTCTTACGGACCAGCTTGAGGACGGGCTTGGCGGTGGCCGTGACCGGAATGCGCACGGTGTAGAGCGCGCCTGCGGTCGTCGTCATCAGGAGTGTGTCGTACTTCGGGTTCTCGCTGACCACGGTCAGCGCCTTGAACGGCTTGAAGCCGGCGAAGTTGCCGAGCGACTTCACCGCGGTGCCGACCTGCGAGTAGCGGTAGAGCTTGCCGTTCGCGTTCAGGCCGTAGATGTAGGCGTGCCGCGGCGCCGTGATGCTGTAGTTCGAGGTCGCGATGGTCTTGAAGCTTGCCCAGCCCCCGCCGACCTTCGCGATCTTCGGCGTCACCGCACCGGTGTCCTGGTTGATGTAGGTCGTGTGCCGGTACAGGTTGCCGGCCTGGATGAACACGCCGTAGTAGTACAGCTGCGAACCCGACGCGTTCTGCGCGAGATACCAGGTGCCGGTCGCCTTGGCGGCGTAGAACTTGAAATCGAACCACGGCTCGACCTTCGGCGGCTTGCCGGGCAGGATCTCGAGCGAGTTCACGGCGCCGTTGGCGGTCACCCCGCCGAGGAGGCTCGAGCAGGGCTCGGCCACGGCCTTCGCGGCGGCCTGCTGCTTCAGGGCGGCGATCCTGCTCTTCACCGACGGGTTCGGATCGGCCGCGACGGCCGTACCGGAGACGGCGGTGGCCGCGAACAGCCCGGCACCAGCCAGCGCAAGCGCGAAGCGCTGCAGTTTCATTGGCAGTTACTCGCCTTCTAGTGGGACGTAGTGGGAGGTTTGCGCGGCGTGGCTGATGCCATTGAAGACGACCGGGATCTTGCCGTACGCCGTGATCGCGGTGGCCGTCCCCTTCGCGTGGCCGAAGGCGTACTGGTAGCCGGAGTCGGTGTCGTGGTCGATGCCGACGACCAGGGAGCCGCCGAAGTTGCAGCCCTCGACGACGAGCGACTCGTAGGCCGCCCAGCCGGTCTTGCGGATCAGCTTGACGACCGGCGTCGTCTTCGCCGTGATCGGGAGGTGGACGGTGTAGAGCGCGCCGGCCTTCGTGGTCATCAGCAACGTGTCGTACGTCTGGGTCTCGCTGATCACGGTCATCGCCTTGAACGATGCGTAGCCGCCGAACGACCCGAGAGCCTTGTAGCCGGCGCCGCTCTTCGCGTAGCGATAGAGGCGGCCGTTGGCGTTCAGCCCGTACAGGTACGCGTGATTCGGAGCCCCGACGCTGTGGTTGGAGGTCGCGATGGCCTTGAACGTTCCCCAGCCGGAGCCGACCTTGGCCGCGGTCGGCCGCGGCGCGCTGCCATCATTCGGAATGACGGTCGTGTGCCGGTACAGGTTGCTGCCCTGAAGGAACAAGCCGTAGGCGTAGACTCGGGTGCCCGCGCTGTTCTGAGCCACGTACCAGGTCGCCATGGACCGGGTGGCGAAGAACTTGAACGGCTCGTACCGCAGCGCCCGCGGCGGCTTGGCCGGGATGACCTCCGCGGACTCCACCGTGCCCTTGGCCGTCGGCCAGACGAGTTGGTTGCCGCACGGCGGCCCGCTGGCCGGAGCCGGGCCGGACTGGGTGGCGCCGAACGCCGGTCCGGACGCGGCGGTGGCGGCCAGCAGACCGGCACCGGCAAGCACGAGTGCGAAGCGCTGCAGCTTCATCTCAGGAGTCCCCCTCCAGGGCGGTAAAAGGACCGACCGGGGACACCGTCGCAACGGTTGTCCCCGGTCGGGTCGAGGTGTTACTCGCCGTTCAGGTTGTCTTTGTACCAGGTGAAGGGGGCGTGGTTGTTGCCGTCGAGGACGGCCGGGATTTTGCCGTACGACGTGATCACGGTCGCTGTGCCGTTCGCGTGGCCGAAGGCGTACTGGTAGCCGGTCTGGGTGTCGTGGTCGACGCCGATGACGAGGGTGCCACCGCGGTTGCCGCAGGCCTGGGTCGCGAGCGACTCGTACGCCGACCAGCCGGAGGACCGGATGGTCTTGAGGACCGGCTTCGCCGACGCGGTGATCGGGATCCGGATCGTGTAGAGCCCGCCGGCCCTGGTGTTCAGCAGCAGCGTGTCGTAGGTCGCCGTCTCGCTGATCACGGCCAGTGACTTGAAGGATGCGTAGCCGCCGAAGGTGCCGAGCGCCTTGTAGGTGGAGGTGGTGCCGTTCTTGGCGTATCGGTACAGCAATCCGTTGGTGTTCAGGCCGTAGAGGTACGAGTGGGTGGGCGCGGCGACCTGGTAGTTCGAGGTCGCGATCGCCCGGAAGGTGGCCCAGCCGGAACCGATCTTGACCCTGGTGGTCTTCGGCTCGCCCGTCGCGGGGAGGGTGGTCGTGTGCCGGTAGAGGTTGTCGCCGGTCAGGAACACCCCATAGGCGAAGTACTGAGTGGCGGAGGCGTTGGCCGCCGCGTACCAGGTCGCCGTGTAGCGGGCAGCACCGAAGTTGAACGGCGCGTACTGGTCGACCCGCGGCGGCTTGGCCGGGGTGACGTCGACCGTTCCGGTCACGTTCGTGGCCTCGGGATAGACCAGCGACTGGACGCACTCGGCCTCGGCGGCGACGGACTTGTCCGACTTCGCCGCCGCTTCCTTGGTGTTGGCGGCCCGCTGCGCCCAGGACGGCGCCGGGTCGTTCTGGGTGGTGGCGAGGGCCGGTCCGGACGCGGCCGTGGCGGCGAGCATTCCGACGGCGGCGACGGCGACTGCGAGGCGCTGCAGCTTCATTGAGGTCATCCTCTCGGCAAAGCAGTTCGGTCCAGGGCACCCCGGGACCGAACTGACGGTAACTTCGCCACCGGGCGACGCGCGTGAGATTTGCATCTTCGTGCAATGGATTGCTGCCGGTTCGTGCATCGACCGCAGTCAGTTCGTTACCTGGAGTGAGCTCGCAGGGTGGGAAGAGTGGCTGCGGCGACCAGGGCGGCGGTCAGCGCGAAGGCCAGTGGATAGCCGGTCCCGGCGACCACGAAGCCGAAGATGATGGCGCCGGCGCCCCAGCCGCCGTCGTACGCGAGGTTCCACAACGCGCTGACCTGGCCGTACCGGGACTTCGGTGAACGGTCGTACATGATCGCCAGGGTGAGGTTCTGGGCGGCGCCGAAGCCGATCCCGAAGAGCGCGGCGCCGGTGATGACGGCGGCGGGGTTGCCGATGAAGACCAGCGCGCCGGCGCCCAGCGCGGCCAGGATGATGGCCAGAGGCAACAATTTGGCCGGTCCGACGCGGTCACCGACCCGCCCGGCCAGCCAGCGGGCGGCCGGCGCGGCGATCGCCTGGATCAGCAAGGCGAGGACGACCACGAAGTGGTTGCTGGATCCCAGCGGCAGAAAGGTCACACTGATGCCTGCGGCAACGGTCACGGCCGCGAAGACGAGCGTCGGCATCAGCAGTCCGCTGCCCCGCAAGCCGCCCAGCACCTTCACGTGCTGCTCTTCACTGCCGGTACTACGCGCCGCCACGCCCGGCACCATCGCAAGGCCGGCCAGCGACGCGACGGCGGCGAGGACGAACAGCGCGTCGTACCCGATGACGCCGGTGAGGTAGATCCCCAACGGCAACCCGATCACCGCGGGCAGTCCGACGACGACGCCGTAGATCCCCAGCGCCTCGCCCCGTCGGTGGGCCGGGGCGACATCCGCGACCAGCACGACCGCGCCGACGACCATGATCGCCAGCCCGGCGCCGCGAACGACGCAGACGGCCAGCACGAGTGGGAGCGATGAGGTCACTACCAGAGCAAGTGACGGCGCACCCAGCAACACGAGCCCCAGCGCGAGCGTCCCCCGATACCCAAACCGCCTGAGCATCCGGGGTACCAGCAGCTCGACACCCACTGCCGCCAGCATCATCGCCCCGGTCGACAGGCCGGCGCCGATGCCGCCGGCTCCGTTCGCTGCGAGGTAGAGCGGTACGACCGAGGTCAGCAGGTACATGCTCAGCCCGGACCCGAACACCATCACCAGCAACCGCGCAAAGGCCGGCGTCACCAGCGCCGATCCGGCTGCCGGCGACCGCTCCGGCGATTTCGCCTCGGGCGCTGGTGGCTGTAGGTCGGCGGTGGCCGGGAGCTCGCAGGTAGTCATGGATTCACCGTAGGAGCAGAGCGGTCTGGTCTACAGGTCCAGTTCTTGGGGCGTAGGGAGGACCAGTTTCAGAGCTGGTCGTGGATCAGGGCGGCCAAGCGGTTCAATGCGGCGTCGATCTGCGCCGGGGTGACTGAACTGCAGGAGAGACGGAGGGCGTTGAGCGGGGCGTCGCCGTCGTAGAAGTGGCTCATCGGGGTGAAGAGGACGCCGTACTCGTGGGCGGACTTCTCCAGCAGTGCGTCGGTGACCGGGAAGGGGACGGTGACGACGATGAAGAAGCCGCCGGACGGGACCGTCCAGGTAACGTCCCCATCGGGGAAGCGGGCGGCCAGGCCGTCGGTGATGGCGCGGAGGTTGGTGGCGTAGATGTCGCGTTCGCGCAGGGTGGCGGTGACCAGGCTGCAGTCGTTCTGGAGGAGCTTGCCGCCGATCACCGCCTGCGCGACGGCTGAGGTGTTGACGGTGAGCATGCTCTTGAGCTTGGAGAGTTCGTCAGCCAGCAAACCGACGGTGCCGTCGGGGGTGGCGACGGTCTGGTCCGCGACGACGTAGCCGACCCGGGCGCCGGGCAGCGCGGTCTTGGCAAAAGAACCGAGATAGATCACGCGTCGCTCGGTGTCCAGGGCCTTCAGGGTCGGCACCCGGTCGACGCCGGCGGCGGGGAACAGGCCGTACGGGTTGTCTTCGAGCAGGAGGAGGTCTTCCTGGGCGGCGATCTCCAGCAGTCGCCGTCTGGTCTCCAGGTCGAGGCTGAGGCCGGATGGGTTGGCGAAGTCGGGCATGACGTAGCAGGCGCGTGGGCGGAGACCGTCGGCTCGTGCTCGCTTGACGACGGCGACCAGGTCGTCGAGGTCGACGCCATCGTTGCCCCCGGCAACCGGGAGGACGGGGAGGTCGACGAGTCGGGCGGCGCCGGTGATGCCGACGTAGGCCGGGGAGATGGCGAGCAAGACGTCGGCGGGGGTCGCGCGGAGCGCGCGGAGTACGAGGACCATCGCTTCCTGGCAGCCGACCGTCACCACGATCGCGTCCGGGTCGACCGCGATGCCCTCGTCGGCGGCGAGGTTGCGGGCGACCAGCGGGTGGATGATGCCCTTCGTGCGGCCGTACTGGAAGATCTGCCGTCGCACGCCGGCCTCGTCGTAGCCGAGTTCGTCGCGCAGATACTCCGCGAAGGTGTCGAGGTAGGAGTGCAGGTCCTCGAGCGCGTAGTACTCCTCGTACGGTCGCCCGGCCGCGAGCGAGATCGCGTCGGGGTAGTGGTTGGCGACCTCGTTGAGGAAGTTCATCGAGTTCAGCGCGCGGTCGGTGAGTGAACCGTGCAGGTCGGTGACGTTCAGATCGGCCATCAGGCCCTCCCGGTGGTGAGGCGCGCTGCATCTTGGACGTTCGCACAGCCTGCCAGCAGCATCGCGTCGCCCAGCTCTTTGCGCAGCAGCTCCAAAGCTTCTCCGCACGCGTCGACGGCAAGTGCCCAGAGCAACGGACGGCCGATCAGTACTCCGGAAGCACCGAGCGCGAGCGCACGCAGTACATCGGTACCGCTCCGAATCCCGCTGTCGAGCAACACCTCACACTCCTTGCCCACGGCATCCACAATCCTCGGCAAGGCGTTGACCGAGGCAACCGCCCCGTCCAGCTGCCGACCGCCATGGTTCGACACCACGATGCCATCAGCACCCACTTGCACCGCCCGCACAGCGTCGCGCGGATCGAGAATCCCCTTCAAAAACAGCGGAAGCTTGGTCTTCGATCGCAACCACTCGAGGTCCTGCCACGACACCGCAGGCTCGAAGGCCGATGCCGTATGAGCCGCGACAGCAGACAACCCCGGTACTCCGACGTGCGCCTCGCTCCGCGCCCCGACCAGGTTGGCCGCAACCACATCCTCGGGCAACGCGAAGCCATTCCGCACATCCCGCAGTCGCCGACCCATCACCGGAACATCCACGGTGACCATCAACGCGCCACACCCAGCAGCCTCCGCCCGATCGATCAGCGACTCCACCACTGCCCGATCCCGCAGCCAATACAACTGAAACCACGAAGGCGCCACCTCCGCGATCTCCTCCAGCGGGAAGCTGCTCAACGTACTGATCACATACGGCACCCCCGCCGCCGCAGCCGCCCGAGCCAGCAACAACTCCCCACCCGGATGCACCAGCCGCTGATAAGCCATCGGCGCCACCACCACCGGCATCCCCACCTGTCCACCAACCAGCCGACACCCCACCTCAGCCTCAGCCACCCCCGCCAGCACCCGAGGCACCACAGTCACCCCATCCAACGCCGACCGATTCAACCGGAGAGTCGTCTCAGTCCCACTCCCCCCAGCAACAAACTCCCTCACCTCAACAGGCAGAACCCCAGCCGCCAACCCCTCGAAGTCGTCGAGACACAACGCGGGTGCGGGAGGTGCCTGGAGGTCAGGCATCGGTGAAGGTCTTTCTTAGCCAGTCGGCGGAGTCGGTCAGTGCCTTGCGGGCGGTGTCGAGGATGCCGGACATGGTGTAGAAGCCGTGGGGCATGCCTTCGTAGCGGGTTAGATGGGTGGGGACGCCGGCGGCGTAGAGCTTTTCGGCGTAGTACTCGCCTTCGTCTCTTAGGGGGTCGTACTCGGCGGTGATGACCAGCGCCGGCGGGAGGCCGGCGTGGGAGGGGGCCAGGAGTGGGGAGGCGAGCGGGTTGGTGCCGTCGGACTCGTCGCGCAGGTAGTGCTTCCAGTACCAGTTGACTGAGGTGCGATTGAAGAGGAAGGGGTCGTCGCCGGCGCGCATGGAGGCGGTGTCGGAGCCATACAAAGTGTTGGGGTAGACCAGGAGTTGAGCAGCCAGGGACGGGCCGGAATCTCTTCCCAGCAAGGTGGTTGCGGCCGCGAGGTTGCCGCCGGCACTGTCGCCTCCGACAGCTAGACGGGCTACGTCCACACCCAGTTCGACGGCATGAGCCGCGATCCATTGGGTTGCTCGGTGACAGTCGTTGACCGCCGCCGGGAAGGGGTTCTCCGGCGCCAGGCGATAGCCGACGGTGATGACCTGGCACGGGACGAGGTTGGCCAGCCGACGGCACACCCCGTCAGCGGTCTCGATGCTGCCGAGCGTCCATCCGCCACCGAAGAAGTACACGAGCGTCGGCAACGGCCCATCCCCCACCGGACGGTAGATCCGCAGCGTCAGCCCGGACTCCTCCATCACGACATCCCGCACGGAGTGCACCGGCTCAACCTCGCCACCACCCGCTTGGATGGACGCGAGATCAGCCGCCCGCGCCTCGGCCAGCGTCTGCGTGTAGAGCTGCGGCACGTTGTCCGCCGCCCGCTTCGCCCGCATCTCCTCGACCTGAGGATCCAATGGCATCTCAAGCACCTCTCAAGTCAGCGTGACCGGCATGGTCGCGAACCCACGAAGAGCAAACCCGGCACTCTGCACCGGCGCCCCGGCCAGCGCCAGCTCCGGGAACCGCTGGAACAACCGAGGCAACGCCAGCCGCCCCTCAGCCCGCGCAAGCACCGCCCCGATACAGAAGTACGCGCCGGCCCCAAACGTGATGTGCCGCTTGTCCGCCCGCTCCGCATCAAACACCTCTGGCGAAGGAAACCGCGCCGGATCCCGGTTGGCCGCCCCCAGAATCACCAGCACCAGCCCACCCTCAGGGATCGTCACCCCACCCACCGACAGATCCTCAGAAGCAGTCCGTACTACGACCTGCGCCGTCCCGTCCCACCGGAGCACCTCCTCGACGCAAGCCTCGGCCACCACCGGATCGGCAGCCAGCGCCTTCACCAGCGACGGCCGCTCGAGCAATGGCGGCAGCGCGTTGCCGAGCAGGTTGATCGTCGTGACGAAGCTGGCGTTGAAGAGCACCAGCAGGTTGCCGACCAACTCCTCATCGGTCAGCACGCTGTCACCGGAGTCGATCACCTGCACCAGCCCGCTGATCAGGTCGTTGCCAGGGGCAACACGACGGTCCGCGATCAACTGTTGGTAGTACGCCGACATCTCCACGGCAGCTTCATTGGCCGCGGCAACCTTCTCGACCGTCCGCCCACCGAAGTCCAGATAGTCCTCCACCCGCTGCACCCGGGTCCTGAACCACTCCAGATCCGGCGCCGGGATCCCCAGCAACGCACTCATCACACCGGCAGGCAGCAGATACCCGAACTCCGCGATGAAGTCGACCGGCCCATCAGCACCCAACACGCCAAGCCGATCCAGCAGCGAGTCCGTCAACGCGACGATCTCCGGCTCCAGCTCGGCGACCCGCCGCGGCGTGAAGGCCTGATGGAACGCCCGCCGCATCCGCCCATGATCAGGCTCGGTCCGGAACATCATCGAGTTCCCGAGCGCCGTCGACACCGGATCGGCGTCGGGCCCGGGCGGCGGACCACCCTTGACGAAGCGTGGATCACGCAGGATCTGATCGACCGCCGCATACCCGTTGGCCACGGCCGCGTACGCAGTACTGGCCGGTGTCAAACTGACCGGTCCCAGCTCATGAAGTCTTTCGTACAAGGGGTACGGCGCTCGCCGCCCCTCGTCGGTCTGCAGCAGCGCAAGGATCTCGTCGGCCGTCATGTTGCCACCGGCATCGACTTGTACCCGCGCAGGAACTGCTGTGGATTCCGCACCGGCGGCCGCGCGGCCCGCAACGACGGGAACCGCTCCAGCAACCGCGGAAAGGCGATCCGGGCCTCCGCCCGGGCCAGCGCCGCACCCAGGCAGTAGTGCGGACCGGCGCCGAAGCTCAACGGCTTCACGTCCGTCCGCCCCGCATCGAAGAGATCCGGCGACGGGTACCGCAGCGAATCCCGATTGGCAGCACCGAGCATCACCAACACGATCTCCTTGGCTGGAAGGACTGTTCCGGCGATCTCGGCATCCTCTTCGGACCAGCGGGCGACGAACTGTACCGGCGCCTCGTACCGCAGAACCTCTTCGACGAAGGCGGGCGAGCCGGCGGCCGCGCTAAACCCGGGCTGGTCGAGCAGTTGCCACATCCCGTTGCCGATCAGGTGGATCGTCGTCACGAAGCTGGCGTTGAAGAGCACCAGCAGGTTGCAGATCAGGTCGTAGTCCGACACCTCGTGCAGCCCGGCGTCGATGGCCGCGACCAGCTGACTGATCAGGTCGTCGCTCGGCGTCTTCCGGCGCGCGACGATCAGGTCTTGGTAGTAGTCGGACAGCTCGCGAGTCGCCTGGTCGGCGGCCGCCAGCACCTCGTCGGTCTTGCCGACCACATCGAGAAAGTCGTTGATTCGTTCGACTCTGGGCCGGAACCAGGCCAGGTCGTCCTGCGGGATGCCGAGCAGCGCAGCGACCACGCTGCTCGGCAACGGGTAGGCGAACTCGGTCATGAAGTCCGCCTCCCCGTCCCGGTCGAACCGCTCGGCCAGCTGGTCCATCAGGCCGTCGACCAACTGACCGACAGCCGGCTCCAGCTCGGTCACCCGGCGGGGCGTGAACACCTGGTGGAACAGGCGTCTGGCCGTCAGGTGCCGGGGACCGTTGCTGTACATCATCGAGTTGTTGAGCACCGCCAGCAGCGGATGCTCGCGCCACCCGGGACCACCGTGATCGTCGCTGAACACGTCGTCGGCGACATGGAACCGCGGGTCGCGCAGCAGCTCGTCGGCTGCCTGGTAGCCGGTGACCACCGCCGCATATCCGCCATCGCCTCCCAACAGGGAGACTGGACCTAGCTTGTGGAGTTCGGCGTAGTACCGGTATGGATCGTCCAGACCGGCTTCGCTGAAGAGTCCCTTGAGCACTTGATCGGCGGCGGTGGTCATCAGCGGCTCACCGGACCAGCTGCAGCGGGATCGAGTCGGCCATCGCCTGGTAGCCGGCGTCGTTCAGGTGGATGTGGTCGCCGCCGTCGTAGGCAGCCAGCAGCTTCTCGGGCGCGCTTGGGTCCCGAACGGCCTTGTCGAAGTCGATGACGCCGTCGAACTCGTGCTGGTTGCGCAGCCACTTGTTGACCGCGACCCGGGTCGCCTCCTTCTCCGGGGTCCAGCCGCCGGGCGTGGTGAAGCCGCCGTACGGCGTGATGGTGGCGCCGATGCTGGTGATGCCGTTCTCGTGCAGCTGGCTGTTGATCTGCTTGAGCGCGCCGATGATCTGGTCCGAGCCGGCGCCGTTCATCCAGATGTCGTTCACGCCGAGGTGGGTGATGACGGTTCGCTCGTTGGTCTGGGCGTAGACGTCCTCGTTCAGCCGGGCCAGCGCGTTCGGGCCGAGCTGCTCGGTGCCGCTCGGGCCACCGAGGATCAGACCGTCGCTGTCCTGCAGCAGCCGGTTGCCGGCCTCGCCGACGTTCAGCACACCGGGAGCGTTGTGGTGACGGTCGGCGACCAGGCGCTCGGCGAGCTGGTCGGGCCAGCGGTTGTTGCCGTTGAGCGTGCTGAGCAGGCCGTCCGCGATCGAGTCACCGAGCACGACGATCGAGCCCGCCGACCTCTCGGTCAGGACGTCGACGCCGGACAGGAACGTCCAGCAGCAGGCCCGGGTCCGGTCGTACCCGGTCCCGTCGGGCGCGTTGGTCAGGTCGCCCGGACCGAAGAAGTTCTCCTGGTCCGAGGACGCGTGCCAGCTGGTCGGGCCGGTCGCGGTCGGGTAGAAGACGCTGATCACCAGCGTGCTCAGGTCCGGCACGGTCAGCTTGACCGGGTCGCTGAGCAGCTCGGCGCCCTTGTTCATCACCGCGGTCGGCGAGCCGCCGTTGAAGGTCAGCGCCCGCTTGGACGCCACCACGATGTCGGACTGCACCGGCGTCGAGGTGTCCCCGAACGCCACGGTCGCCGCGCCGATCTGGACCGGTCGGTCGCCGTAGATGTTGGTGAACCGGATCCGGACCTTGTCGCCCCCCACGGACGGCCGGACCACGTAGCGGGCGCTCTGGTTGTTGAGACCGGTGGCGGTGAACCCGGCCGTCTCGGGCTTGACGATGCCGGCGGACCAGCTGCCCACCCACTCGGACCGGTCGCCGTGGCCGCCGGACGTCTGAGCCGACGATCCGGTGAAGACCAGGGCCGAGCCGGCCAGTGAAACGGCGGCCGCTAGTGCGGCCGATCTGACGGTACTGGGAATGCGCATGGAACAACCCCCCAATGGGTTGGCGCGCGACGGGTGAGAAATACCCTGCGCGAGTGGCGGTGACGGAAACCTAGTTCCGGATTCCTGACACGTCAACGGGCGCTTTGAATTGTTCGCTTGAATTCACCCGACCGCTGGCCGCCGGGAAATATCGGAAGTACAGTCGCCCCGGATACCGAAAGGGTGGGGCGCCATGTCGGTCGATTTCGTGCTGGACCGGAACCTGGAGCGGTCCGGTTCTTATGTGGTCGCTGCGCTCCGGCTTTTCGCGCGGTACGGCGAGGCCGAGGCGATCGTCGCCGGCGGCCGGCGGCTGACGTACGCCGAGCTGCGCGCGCAGGTGCTCGACCTGGCCGCGACGCTGCAGGATCGCGGCGTCGGCCCGGGTACCGGCGTGCTCGTGCTGGCCGGCAACACGATCGAGCTGCCGGCCCTCCAGCTCGCGCTGCACCTGGTCGGCGCCCGGACGATGTGGATCGCGCCGATCGCGGGCCGCCGGGAGATCGAGGCGTTCGCGCGGCTGTCCGAGGCGGACGTCTTCGTCTACGACGCCCGCACCAAGGCCGTCGTCGGAGAGCGGCTGGCGGTGAGCCTCGCAGTACCGGTGCACTGCCTCGGTGCAGGCGGGTTGGGGCCGGATCTGCTGGCCCCACCGGCCACGGCGTTCGAACCGGAGTACGGGGAGCTGACCCCGGCCACCTGCCTACAGACGAGCGGTACCACCGGGGAGCCCAAGCTGGTGCACCACCGGCAGGCGTTCTACGAGCAGATCCTCACGCTGGCCGCCGACTACCTGGCCGCCGGGCTGCCCGTGCTGCGGCACCTGTCGCACTCGCCGATGGCGTTCGCGAGCGGGCAGATCACCAGCTTCTTCAACCTGTTCATAGGCGGCGTGCTGTTCCTCGAGGACGACTGGGACCCGGGCCGCGCGCTGGCGACGATCGAGCGCGAGCGGATCAACTCGACGTACGTGTCGCCGCCCCTGCTCTACCAGCTGCTCGACCACCCGGACCTGCCGACCACTGACGTCAGCAGCCTGTTCATGCTCAACGTGGGGGCCGGCCCCGCCGCTCCGTCCCGGCTACGGCAGGCCATCGAGCGCTTCGGGCCGGTACTGCGGATCGTGTACGGGCTGAGCGAGGTCATCGTGGTGACGGCCCAGCCTGGGCTGACCGAGGACCCGGAGCATCCCGAGCGACTGCGGTCGAGCGGTACGCCGTACGGGGACGTCCGCGTGGAGATCCGGTCACCTGATGGGGCACCGGTCGCGGCGGGGCAGACCGGGGAGATCTACGCGACCAGCAGGCTCCGCTTCGCGGGGTACTGGGGGCGGCCGGACCTGACCGAGCAGGCCATCGTCGACGACTGGGTGCGGACGGGTGATCTTGGGTATCTGGACTCTGACGGGTACCTGTACGTCGTCGATCGGGTGCAGGACACGATCGTCACGGGGTCGAGCAACTGGAACGTGTACTGCCGGCCGATCGAGGACCTACTGCAGTCGCATCCGGGGGTACGGGCGGCGGCGGTGATCGGCGTACCGGACGAGGCGTTCGGGGAGGTGCCGCACGCGTACGTGGTCCGGTACGACGGCGCTGTGGTGACGGCCGGCGAGCTGCAGACGCTGGTCCGGAACGAGTTCAACGAGATGTGGACACCGCGCGAGATCGAGTTCCTGGACGATCTCCCGCTGACCTCCGCTCACAAGATCGACAAGGTGGCCCTGCGCTCCCGACACGAAGCAAAGCCGGCATGAGCGAGCCGTCGGCGCAGGCGTCCGGGCGGCGTCGGGCTGGGCTGATCGCGCTGTTCAGCGCGGATGTGTTGTCGGTGCTGGGCGACCGGGTGTCGATGGTGGCGATCCCCTGGCTCGTCCTGACCACCACCGGCAGCCCCGCGAAGATGGGCCTGGTCGCGGGGGCCGAGATGCTCCCGTACGTCGTATCGGGCGTGCTCGCCGCGCCCCTGGCCGACCGCTTCGGGCTGCGCCGGACGTCGATCGTGACGGACCTCGGGAGCGCCCTGGCGATGGCTGCGATCGTGCTGACGCCGGGCTCGTCCTTCGCCCTGCTGTGCCTGCTGGTCGCCATCGCGGGCGCGCTGCGCGGCTGCGGCGACCGGGTCAAGCACGTCATGCTCAAGCCGATGGCGGACGCGGCCGGGGTCAAGATGATCCGCGTGACCTCGTCGTACGAGGGCTTCACCCGTACCGCGACGCTGGTCGGCGCACCCCTCGGCGGGCTCCTGATCAGCTGGATCGGCCCGAACAAGGCGATCACCGTCGACGCGATCTCGTTCGTCGTCTGCGCCGCGCTGATCGGCTTCCTGGTACGCCTGCCGGCCGTCGTCGATGACACCCCCGCGCCGCCGCGGGAGCCGTACTTCCGAGCGCTGCGGGGTGGGTTCGCCTACCTCCGCAAGGACCAGCTGCTGCTCGGGATGATCGTGATGATCTTCTTCCTGAACGTCTTCAACCAGGCCGGCACCGCGGTCTTCGTGCCGCTCTGGGTCGAGCAGGTCCTCAAGTCGCCCGCAGCCCTCGGCCTGCTCTTCGGCGGCTTCGCGGCCGGCGCCCTGCTCGGGAACGTCATCTTCACACTGCTCGGCCCGCGCCTCCCGCAGTACTCGTCCTTCGTCATCGGCGCCGCGATCGGCGGCGCCCCACGCCTGTTCACCCTGGGCCTGTCACACCACGTCTGGGTGGTCATCTCAGTCAGCTTCGCCTGCGGCATCGCGAACGCCGCGGTCAACCCGGTCATGGGCGTGACCCTGTACGAACGGGTACCGGCCGAACTCCAGACGCGGGTCTTCGGCGTGACCGGCGCGATCGCCTTCATCGGCATCCCCATCGGCGGCGTACTGGCCGGCTGGTCTGCCGCCACGTTCGGCCTGCGCCCCGCGGTCATCGGCTCCGGCGTGATCCTCCTCCTGGTCACCCTCATCCCCGTCTACCGCTGGTGGCGCCACCCGGTAGAGCTCCCCAACTACCGCTCCAAGGAGGCAGCATGATCACCGAAGCCACCGACGAGTACTGCCTGTCCGAGGGCGAGTCCGCCAAGCTCCTGGCCGGCCACCCCTGGCGCCGCTTCGCAGTCCTAGGCGACAGCGTCGCCGAAGGCCTCTGCTCCCCCGTGCCCGGCTACTCCGACCTCCAATGGGCCGACCGCCTAGCCGCCGAACTAGCCGTCCCCCACTACCTGAACCTAGGCGTCTCCGGCCTCCGAGCCCACGAGATCCGCTCCACCCAGCTAGCCCCCGCCCTGGCCTTCCGCCCCGACCTGGCCCTGGTGGTAGGCGGCGGCAACGACGCCTTCTCCGCCCGCTACAACCCCGACCGAGTAGACACCGAACTAACCGAGATGGTGCAGGCGCTGCAGGCAGCCGGCGCCGACGTAATCACCCTAGGCATGTTCAACGTCTCCTACTCCCCCGCCATCCCTGCTTGGCTCCGCCCCGGCCTCCGCACCCGCATGACACTCCTCTCCGAGCGCACCCAAGCCCTAGCCGCTCGCCTAGGCACGATCCACGTCCACCTAACCACCCACCCCCTCTCCACAGACCCCACCCTCTACTCCCCCGACGGCCGCCACGGCACAGCCCGAAGCGACGCAGTAGCCACCGCCGAAACAATCCGCCGCCTGGCAGCCCACCTAGCCACCCGCTAGCCCACCCGCTCACCAGCTGCGAGCGGGGCCCGGCTCCCGGCCTGCGACCACCTCCCCGCCTGCGGCGCTGGTGTGGGCAGCTTTGGCTGGTAGCGCGCCCGTCGGCTGGTGGTTGGGGACGCTGGCGCACAGGCGGCGAGGTGGCCGAAGGCCACGAGCCCGCCCCACCCGCACCCCACCACGCGGCTAACCCCCACCACCTCCTGCGCGCCCGCCGACCCCAGCCAGCAGCAGACCGGCGCGCGCTACCGGCAGACCTCCGCACCGGATCCGCGCCGCAGGCGGCGAGGTGGCCGAAGGCCACGAGCCCGCCCCAAACCCCCGGTAGGCGGCTCACCCCCCACCACCTCCTGCGCGCCCGCCGGAGCCAACCACCGGCGGACCGGCGCGCGCCACCGGCAGACCTCCGCACCGCATCCGCGCCGCAGGCGGCGAGGTGGCCGAAGGCCACGAGCCCGCCCCACCAACCCCCGGTAGGCGGCTCACCCCCACCACCTCCTGCCCGCCCGGGGGCTACTGGTCGGTGGTTAGGCCGTGATCCAGGGCTATCTGTTCGACCTGGGTGGGGGTGCCGGTGAAGATGGTGTGGGTGTGTTGGGTGACCAGGTCGACCGGCCAGTGCCACCAGGCGGCTCGGAGGAGACGGGCGGTGTCTTCGGGCGAGTAGCGGTGTTTGAGGACTCGGGCCGGGTTGCCGCCGACCACGGCGTACGGAGGGACGTCGGTGGTGACGACGGCCCCGGTGGCGATGATCGCGCCGTCGCCGATGGTGACGCCGGGCATGATCGTCGCGCCGTAGCCGATCCAGACGTCGTTCCCGACCACCGTGTCGCCCTTGCGAGGAGCCGACAGCGCAGGCGACAGCGTCTGCTCCGCCCACGCGCCGCCGAAGATGAAGAACGGGTACGCCGAGACGCCGACCAGCGGGTGGTTGGCCGACGACAGCAGGAACGTCGCCTTGGCCGCGATCGGGCAGTACTTGCCGATGATCAGCTTCTCCGGCCCGAACGGATACAGCACATTGTTCCGCTCGAAACCGGCAGCATCGTCCGGATCGTCGTAATAAGTGAATTCCCCGATTTGGACATAGGGGACCGTAATCAGGGGTTTCAGAAAAACAGTGCGCCGTCGATCATTAAATGGATAGACGACATCAGGGTCTGGCGCACTCGGCACAGGCTGCTCCTCACTCACGGACTTCCCCGGATGGTGATTTCCGAACACTGCCGAAATGTCGTGACTTCGTCTACAGTCCGGCCATGGCCGACAACGACCCGATCCTGATCTCCGGCGCCACCGGCTGCATCGGCAGCACGCTGGCCAGGTCCCTGTACGCCGATGGCCGCGCCCTCGTCCTGTTCGGACGCAACGAAGAGCGCCTCGCCAAGCTCGCCGCCGAACTCCCCGACGCTGAGGTACTCGTCGGCGACATCGGCCGAGCCGACACCCTCGCGGGCAACCTCGAGCTCCCGCGGAAGCTCAAAGGAGTCGTCCACGCGGCCGGCATCTGCGAGGGCCGCACGCTCAGCGACAGCGACCCCGCCCAGATCCGCGAGCACCTCGAGGTCAACCTGGTCGGCCCGGCCGAGCTGACCCGCCTCGCCCTGCCCGCGCTCCGAGCAGCGCGCGGCACCGTGGTACTGGTCAACTCGCTCGTCGGCCTGTACCCGTGGCCCGGCTGGATCGGCTACGCGATGAGCAAGTACGGTCTGCGCGCCTTCGCCGAGACGCTGCGGCTGGAGGAGTTCGAGACCGGCGTCCGGGTGAGCAGCATCTTCGCCAGCCGGGTGGCGACGCCGCTGCAGGCCAAGGTGCACGCCCAGGAGGGCAAGGAGTACGTGCCGGACGCGTGGGTACAGCCCGAGACGATGGCCCGGACCATCCGCAACGTGCTGGAGACGCCGCACGACGCGGAGCTGAAGGACATCACTCTGATGCATCAGCAGTACCCCCGGCCGTGACCAGCACCCGGTCGGTCACCGTGATCGGCAGCGACTTGTAGCCGCGCAGGATCAGCTGGTCGGTCCGCACCGCGGCGCTCCCGAGCGCCAGGTGCGGGAACCGCTCCAACACCATCGGCAGCGCGATCTGCGCCTCGGCCCGCGCCAGCGCAGCTCCCAGGCAGTAGTGGGCGCCCGCCCCGAAGCTGATCGGCTGGTTGTCCACCCGCGCCGGATCGAACCGGTCCGGCGCGGCAAACCGCCGCGGATCCCGGTTGGCGGCCCCAGTCAGTACTGCGACCAGCTCCCCCTCCCGCAGCGGTACTCCGAGCAGCTCCGTGTCAGCACTGGCCACCCGGATGAACACGTGCGCGGGAGTGTCGAACCGCAGCACCTCCTCGACGTACGCCGGCATCGACTCCGGCGTACGCCGGACCGCCGGGCGCTGGAGTAGCAGCGGCAGCGCGTTGCCGAACAGATGGATCGTCGTACTGAAACTCGCGTTGAACAGGACCAGCAGGTTGCCCACCAGCTCCAGATCCGTGACCTCATGCCCGCCCGCCTGGACCAGGTCGCTGATCAAGTCCTGCTGGGGCGAAGCCCGCCGCTGCGCGATCAGGTCGAGGTAGTAGTCGGTGATCCGGATCGCGGCCTCATCCGCCGCCTCCAGTACATCGAACCCCTTGCGCCGGAAGTCGAGCCAGTCGTTGATCAGGTCGACCTGCGAGCGGAACCAGGCGATGTCCTCGTCCGGCAGCCCGAGCAACCGGCCGACGACCCGCGCGGGCAGCAGATAGGCGAACTCGGCCATGTAGTCAACCTCGTTGCCATCGGCACCCAACTCGGCGACCCGGTCGAGCAGCTCGCCGGTGATCCGGATGATGTCCGGCTCCATCGCCTGGACCCGGCGCGGGGTGAACACCTTGCGGAACAGCCCGCGCATCCGGCCGTGCCGGTCGCCGTTGCTGAACATCATCGAGTTCATCAGCGTCACGAGCACCGCGTGGTCGCGCCAGCCCGGCGTCATCGGCTCCAGCCGGTACGCGTCGTGGACCTCGAAGGCGGGGTCGCGCAGGATCCGGTCGACGGCCCGGTAGCCGAAGACGGCCGCGGCGTACGGCAGCTCGGGCGCCGTCACCGGCACCGCCTCACCGAGCCGGTGCAGTTCGGCGTACAGCGGGTACGGATCGTCGGTCCCACCCGACGCCAGCGCCCGCAAGATTGTGTCCGAAGTCATTTTCTCCCCCAACATTCCGGCATGCCGAAATCGCCTTGCCTGCCTTCTTTCCGCGGCATTGACGATTGCTGCGGAACACTTACCCCCATTGAATCCGTGCCGTACGCTGATTCTCGGGGGAGGACGCGACGAGCATGGGGGAGACTGTGATTCAGAAACGGCGAGCCGGGCTTTACGCATTGCTCACCGCCGACGTGTTCTCCGCCTTTGGCAGCCGATTCTCGGTGGTCGCCATTCCGTGGCTGGTACTGATCACCACGGGCAGTCCCGCGAAGATGGGCCTGGTGGCGGCGGCGGAAATGATTCCGTATTTGCTGACGAGCGTGCTGGCGGCGCCGATCGCGGACCGGTTCGGGATGCGGCGGACATCGATCACGTGCGATCTGAGCTCGGCCGTGGCGATGAG
Source organism: Kribbella ginsengisoli (assembly GCF_039537185.1). Taxonomy (NCBI): domain Bacteria; kingdom Bacillati; phylum Actinomycetota; class Actinomycetes; order Propionibacteriales; family Kribbellaceae; genus Kribbella; species Kribbella ginsengisoli. Next base: position 768,693 of record NZ_BAABAA010000002.1, read on the forward strand.
CATCGTCGCCGCGGCACCTGACTTCGGCTTCTGGCAGCTGGTGCTGCTGATCGCCGTGAGCGGCGGGATGCGGGGTGTCGGGGACAGGGTCAAGCACGTGTTGCTGCGACCGGTGACGGCGGAGTCCGGGATCCCGATGATCCGTGTGACCAGCGCATATGAGGCGATGAACCGCACTGCGGGGCTGATCGGGGCGCCGCTCGCGGGCATCCTGGTGGCAACGCTCGGGGCGCGGCACACGATCTGGCTGGACGCGGGGACGTTCCTGGCGGCGGCGGTGCTCGTGTGGGCACTGGTGCGGCCGGCGCCGGAGCCGGAGGAGGTCGCGCCGGCCAAGGAACCGTACCTGAAGGCATTGCGCGGTGGATTCAGTTTCCTGCGCACGGACAAGCTGCTGCTGGGGATGATCGCGACGTTGTTCCTGATCAATTTCTTCCAGCAGGCGGCGAGTACGGTATTGCTGCCGCTGTGGGTGCAGGAAGTCTTCGGATCGCCGACCAGGATCGGAATCATCCTCGGCGTTTTCGCGGCCGGGTCGCTGGCCGGGAACGTGGTATTCACGATCTTCTCGACGAAGCTTCCGCAGATGCTTTCCTTTTTCATCGGCGCGGCGATCGGAGGTGCGCCGAGAATCCTGGTGCTGGGGTTGACCGACAACCTGGCGGTCGTCCTGGTGGTGACATTCCTCGCCGGGTTCGGAATAGCCAGCGTGAATCCGGTGGTCGGCGCGATCCTGTACGAGCGCATCCCGGTCGAGCTCCAGACCCGGGTCTTCGGCGTCGTCGCCGCGGTCGCCGTCTCCGGCATCCCCATCGGCAGCGCCCTGGCCGGCATCGCAGCCGCCGGCGCCGGCCTCAAACCCACGATCCTGATCGGAGGAGCCGTCCTCCTGACCCTGACCCTCATCCCCCTGTTCAGATACCGCCGAGCCTCCTCAGAACCCCCGGCAACAGAACCCGCCCAACCCGCAGGAGAAGCAGGATGACCGACCGCCCCACTCCCGGCCCGGCCGACCTGGCCGCGATGAGCGACCTGATCATGCCGATGGCCATCCGAGTCGCCGCCACCCTCCGACTCGCCGACCACCTCGCCGACGGTCCCCTCACCGCCGATGCTCTCGCCGCCAAAGCCCATGCAGATCCCGAAGCCCTCGGCCGCCTGATGAGATATCTCGTCGCCCGCGGACTCTTCGAGTCCACGAGCGACGAGGAAGAGCGGGAGGAAGGCGCATCTGGTCAGCCCGGCGTGGGTCAAGGCGAAGGCGCTGGCGTGGAGCCGGGCGCTGGCGTAGGTCGGGGCGGACGCGCTGGTGTGGAGGCTGGCGGTCGGGGTCGGTTTGCTCTGGGTGAGGGTGGTAGGTGGTTGCTGGATGGGGCGCCGGGGTCGGCTCGGAAGTGGTTGGATTTGGAGGGGTTCGGTGGGCACATGGATCGTGCCTTCTTCGAGTTGCTTGGCACGGTTCGCGCCGGCGGGCCGGTTGCTGCGGGCAACAAGGTGAGTCTCAGCCCGGAAGCCGCCGGGTCCTATGACGAGCTGATGGCTGAGCGGGCTCGCGCGGAAGGGCCGGCGCTCGCCGAGGTGCTCGACTGGAGCCGGTTCAAGCATGTGGTTGATGTCGGCGGTGGTACGGGGGCTCAGCTCATCGCTTTGCTGACCGCCTTCCCCGGCCTCCGGGGCACGCTCGTGGAGTTGCCTGCGAGCATCGTCACGGCACAACAACAGTTCGCCGAAGCGGGAGTGAGCTGCGGGGTGCTCGGTGGGAACCTGTTCGAGTTGGAGTTGCCGCGGGCCGACGCCTTCGTACTGCGGTACCTGCTGCACTCCTTCGAGGACGACCAGGCCGTCGAGGCGCTCGCCAAGTGCCGCAAGGCGCTCGAGCCCAATGGGTGCGTGCTCGTCCTGGAGGCGTCCGACGCGACGCCTGCCGTCTTCGCCAGCATGGATCTGCTGATGCTCGTGCTCGGGCACGGCCGCGAGCGCACCCTCGCGCAGTACGACGACGTCGCCGCAGCCGCAGGCCTCAGCCGTAAGGCGATCTACCACCCCACGGCCGGCCCACGAGTGCTCGAGTACGTCGTCTGACATCAGGCGCCGCCAAGCAGCAACGACCCGGTGACGTGCACATTGCGCTTGAGGTTGAGGACCTCCCCCTCGCCCTGACTGCCGATCCGCACATAGCACCCGGACCCGCGACGCCCGAACGTATACGGCCCGATCGAGAACGGCACCTCCGCCGTCTCGTGCTCCCCACTCGTCAGATGCACGAAGTCCATCACCATCCGGTCAGGCCGCGAGTAGTCCTGAACCAGGTGCAGCCCCTCAGCCGCCCCACGCTCGACCAGCCCCTGCCACTCCCCAGCAGACGCCTCCCGCCCAACCACAACCCCCGACCCACCGAACTCGTCAGCCGGCTTCAGCACCAACTGCTCCCGCTCGGCAACCACCGACGGCACCAGCGAAGGCGTCAGCATCCGCGTCCGCGGCAAGTGCGCCCGTACCAGCGCAGCATCAGCCGCAGGCAACGAAGCAGCGTCCTCCCACAACCAAGCGAAGACGAGCTTGTTGCTGATCAACCACGAAGCAGCCGACGTGAACAGCGACGCCGTACCACCCCGAAGCGCATCCTTGATCGCCTGCAACCCGACCGTCGGCGGCATCTCCGAACACACGAACAGCCGCAGAATCGCCTCCACCCGCCGCCCACGCCCGACAAGCGAGCCAGAGGCATCCAGCGTCAGCCAGTCCACCGGCTGCACATCCATGTCGAAGCCGTTCTCGATGCCACGCTCCACAAACGGCTGCAGCAACGCGACCAGCTTCTCCGGATCATGCGACTCCGGATACTCCCCGTCAGTCCGGAACACCATCGTCAGCCGGGCCCCCGGCTCCAACCCGAGCGTCGACCGAATCGCCGCGAACCGCCCGTCGACAGCCGACGGCGGCGCCTCGACCGGCAGCACCGAGGCCACACCGGATGTACGGAAGAGCTCCAGGAAACGCGAGGACACCTTCTCGGAGTCCCACACGCTCCCCACATCGCTACCCACGTTGAACTCGACGAACTTCGGCACCCCGTCCGTCAGCAGGATGTCCGGCCGCCCAGACATCGCCAGGTGATCCCCCAGCGGCTCCGAGTCGTCCAGAAACTCGACCCGCCCGTCCGGAATCCCCAACAACTTGCGCAGCTCACCCGCAGTGCCGGCCCGCCGCCGGCAACACTCCAGCAACAGCTGCAGCATCCGATCGCTCAACGCATAGAGCTCATCCAGCCAAGGCTTGCTCATCAGCACCGGCCGCAACGGCTTCCAGGTCTCGTTGTACGTCGCGACCTCGTCGAAGACCGTCTGCCACCCCGCAGCACCAGCCGCCAGTACCGCCGCCCGCACCTCAGCCGACAAGTTGCCCCAAGCATCGAACCCGGGACGCCCGGCCCAGTCGTAACCGCTCACGTCGTCACCAGCAGCGGCCCGGTCACATGGATCGCCCGCTTCAGGTTGAGCACCTCACCATGCTCATGCGACCCCACCCGCAAGAAGCACCCATAAGGCTTGCGCCCGAACGTGTACGGCCCCACTGAATACGGCACCGAGACCTGCACCTGCTCGCCGGTCTCGACATGAGCGAGATCCATCGTCAACCGATCCGGCCGTACGTAGTCCTGCAACAAGAACCCACCGTCGCGCACCGCCGCGACGAGCCCCTCCCGCCACTCGGCAGGGTCGGTCTCGTGCCCAACCAGTACGCCGGCACCGCCGTACTCGTCAGCCGGCTTCAACACCAGCGAAGCGCGCTGGGCAACAGCATCCTCAAGCATCGAAGCGGTAAGCAGCCGACTCCACGGCACATGCAGCCGCACCAGCTCCTGGTCCTCAGGCGACAGCAACGAGATGTCATCCCAGAGATAGGTCAGCATGATCTTGTTGGCCAGCAACCACCCAGCCGTCGACGTGAACAGCTTCGTCTGACCCGACTCGACCGCGGCCCGAAGCGCCGCCTCACCCGGCACGTCGGGCATATCCGTGCAGACGAACAAGCGGAACACCGCATCCACCCGCCGCCCCTGGTTGACCAGCAACCCCTCCGAGTCGGTCTCCAGCCAGATCAGCGGCGCGACGTCCCCATCGATGCCGAGAGCCTTACCGCGTTCGACGTACGGGTCGAGCGATCGCACGATCGCGGGCAGGTTGTCACTGCCCGGGTACTCCCCCTCAGTGCGCAGTACGGTCGTCAACCGATCGCCCGGCTTGAGCCCGAGGAGGTCGATGATCGCCTGGTACCGCCCGTCCACCGGCGAAGGCGGCGCCAGCACCTCGACAGGACCCGAAGCACCATCGAGCGTCGTCAGCCCATGCGAAGAGAACGACGTCAGGAACCGCGTCGACACCCGCTCGGTGTCCCAGACGCATCCGGCCTCGCTCCCGACATTGAACTCGACGAACTTCGGCACCCCACCGCTGATCAGGATGTCCGGCCGCCCGGACTGGATCAGGTGCTCACCCAACTCCTCCTCGTAGTCCAGATAGCCGACCAACCCATCCGGCGTACCGAGCAGCTTGCGCAGTTCACCAGCAGTCCGCGCCCGCCGCTGCCCCGTCTCCAGCAACAACTGAAGCAGCCGATCCATCACCTCGCCGAGCGCTTCGTACGTCTTGTGATGAATCAGCACCGGCCGCAACGGACGCCACGACTTGTTGAAGGTCAGCACCCCACTGAAGACCGTCTTCCAGTCCTCGGCACCAGCCGCCAGCACCTGGTCTTTCGTTGCCTGTGGCAACTCTTCCCAGTAGTCGAAGGATGTGCCACGCCAGTCGAAGTCCATCAGTGCTCCTCCGGATTCACGAGTAGCAGGCCGCCGGTGAGTGCGCCCTGGGTCAGGTTGACGACGCCGCCGGCACCGGGCGGCGAGAAGCGGGTGAAGCCGCCGGACGGCACCCGGTCGAACTGGTACGTCGAGACGCAGTACGAGACGTCCGCCTCGACCACTTCGCCCGACTCCGGCTTGAGGAACTGCATGGTCAGCGGATCCGCCTCGATCAGCTCCTGGATGAGATGCGGCCCCTCGGCCCCGTCGACCGCGGCCTGCCAGTCCTCCGGCGAGGTCAGCGGCCCGATGAACACCCCGTGACCGCCGTAGTCGTCGGTCGGCTTGAACACCAGCCGCTCGCGCTCGTCGAGCGTGCGCTGCCGCAACTCGGGTCCGTACAGCCAGGTCCGCGGGATGTGCGCGCGAACGATCTCGGCGTCTTCGGCCGGCAGCTCGCCGAGGTCGTCCCACAGCCAGGCGAAGATCGTCTTGTTGCTCAGCAACCAGACCGCGGACGGCAGGAACATCCGGAAGCTGCCCGCCGTGTTCGCCGCTCTGAGCGCGGCCATCCCGGCGGACCCTTCGTCGTACGTCGGCACGAACATCCGCCAGACCGCGTCGAGCGGCCGATCCCCCGCCAGCAGCCGGCCGTCCGCGTCCTGCACGATCCACTCGAGCGGGTAGACGATCAGATCGACACCCAGCTCGCGGCCCCGATCGGCGAACGGCCGCAGCCGGTTGATCATGTACTCCGCGTCGTCCGCGCGCGGATAGCCACCGCCGGCGGCGTAGATCATCCCGGTCGTCTTGCCCGGCCCGACATCCGCGCGGATGGCGTCGAACCGCCCGTCGATCGCCGACGGCGGCGCGGCGGCGCCCATCGCGGTGAACATCGGCTCGTCGCGATAGACCTCCATCCACCGCTTGATCACGCCATCGGCATCCAGCACCCCACCCAGCGCGCTCTCGACGTTGCACTCGACCATCCGCGGCACCCCGCGTTCGAGCAGCAGGTCCGAGCGGATCGCGTTGATCAGCCGCCCGGTCAGCGGCTCGCTGTCGTCCAGCAACTGGATCCGGTCGTCCGGCACGCCCAACACCCGACGCAGCTCACCGGCCGTCCGGGCCCGCCGCCGGCAGGCGTCCAGCACCAACTGCGAGACGCGCGCGGTGATCCGGTTCATCTCGGCGAACCCGGCGTGGGTCGCGACCGGCGAGCGGAGCGGGATCCAGTTCTGGTTCTGCAGCGCGACGTCGTCGTAGACCTGCTGCCAGTACTTGTGGCCGTAGGCAAGCAACTTCTCGCGGACCTCATCCGGCAGCACCGGCCAGAGCTCAGCTGCGGACGCCCTCGTCGTCGTCACTTCTCGTCCCCCTCCAGTACGCCGCGGATCGCCGCGACCAAGTCGTCCCGTCCCGGCTGTACCGCCCGATCGAGGGCCGGCGCGAACGGCAGCACAGCCCCATCCGGCCGCGTCACCCGTCTGGGCGGCGCCACGAGCGAGCAACGCTCAGCGGCCACAGCCAGTACTTCCGCCCCGAACCCGCTGGTCCGATTGGAGTCGTCGACGACCACCAGTCGCCCGGTCCGCGCGACCGACGCGACCAGCCCCGAAACGTCCAGCGGGTAGACCGTCCGCGGATCGAACACCTCGATCGACGCCTCTCCGGCCAACTCGTCGGCCACCGCCAACGCGTCCTGCACCAGGTGGCCGAGGGCAACCACCGTCACGTCCGATCCCGGCCGCGCGATCCGCCCGACCCCGAGCGGCACCGGCGCCAAGGTCGAGAAGTCGACATCGTCGCGGAACCCGAGTGCTCCCGACGGCGCGAACACCACGACCGGATCGTCATCACGGATCGCCGACAACAGCAGCCCATAAGCATCCGACGGAGTCGCCGGCACCACGGTCTTCACCCCGACATGCGCGAACAGGCTGTAGGGATGGTCGGAATGCTGACCGGCCCACCCAGTACGCGAGCCTGAGCCCGGTACGACGTACGTTACCGGCACCTTGCACTGCCCACCGGACATCAGCGACAGCTTGTGCGCCTGGTTCGCGATCTGCTCGAAGACCAGGAAGAGCAGGGACGGGATCTGGAACTCGATCACCGGCCGCAGCCCGGCCAGCGCAGCGCCGGTCGCGAAGTTGGTGAAGGCCTGCTCGGACAACGGAGTGTCGATCACCCGCTCCGCACCGAACCGGCCGAACAACCCGGCAGTCAGGTTGGAGGCTGCGACCCGCACGTCCTCACCGAGCACGAAGACGCGTTCGTCAGCCTCGAGTTCGTCGCCCAGCGCGCGGTTGAGAGCCTTCAGGTAGGACAGTTTGGGCATCAGCTGAACACCTCCGGCGACGCGTAGAGATACTGCAGAGCCGCGTCCGGATCGGGATGAGCACTGCCCAGCGCGATCCCGGCCGCCGCGTCGAGCAGCGCCTCGATCTCGGTGTCGACGGCCGCCCGGTCGTCCACGGACAGCCGAGCCCCCTGGATCTCCACCGGATCCCGCGACCATCCGGCAGCGACTTCCTCATCAGAGCGGTAGTTCAGCCGCGCCCGGTGCTCGAACGTATGGTGCGCGTCGAACCGGTACGTCGTGCACTCGAGGAAGGTCGGCCCTTTGCCGGCCCGGGCCCGCTCGACGGCAGCCGTCGCCGCCGCCAGCACCTTCTCGGGATCCTGACCGTCGATCGTGAAGGCAGGCATACCGAAAGCCTTCGCCCGGCCCGTGATGCTTCCCGCTACCGCCGAGTCCACCGGCATCGTCGTCGCATAGCCGTTGTTCTCGCACACGAACAACACCGGCACACTCCACAGCGCCGCCAGATTGAATGCCTCCAGCAACATTCCCTCGTTGACCGCGCCGTCGCCGAAGAAGGTGACCGCGACGGTCGACTTGCCCAGCCTGCGTTGGGCCCAGGCCGCCCCGGTCGCGATCGACCCGGCCGCGCCGACGATGGCGTTGGCCCCGAGGATGCCGAGGTTGAAGTCGGCCGCATGCATCGAACCGCCGCGCCCCTTGTTCAGCCCCGACTCCCGGCCCATCAGCTCGGCGAACATCCGGGCCGGGTTCACCCCCTTGGCCAGGACGTGGCCGTGCCCGCGATGCGTGCTGGTGATCAGATCGTCGGCCCGCAACGCGGCGCACACCCCGGCGGCGATCGCCTCCTGACCGACGTACGGGTGGATACCGCCGACGATCTCGCCGGACCGGACGAACTCGATCGCACGCTCCTCGAAGCGGCGGATCAGCCGCACGGTCCGGTAGAGATCGATGGTGGTCACCGTGATTCAGCCCTTGATCGCGGCGAGGATGGCGTCCCACAGGCGGGCGCGGGCGGCGAGCGCGGTGTTGATGGTGTCCGCGCAGGCGTCCCACTTGTCCTGGTCGTCGCCGCACAGGTCGGCGACCATCTGCATCGCCATCGGGGTGTGGAACTCGCCGTCCACCTCGATGTGCCGCTCCAGGTAGTCGACGAAGGTGTTCAGCTTCTTCGACCGCTCGTTCACCGCGACGACCTGGGTGAACATGTCCGGGATCAGGTCCTCCCGGCCGAACGCGAAGGCGGCCGCCTGGCAGTGCACCGGCGCGCTCTCGATGATCGTCCAGGTGGTACCGGCGAAGTCGATCGAAGCCTGCGGTACGCCGGCCGCGGCCAGCGACTCGACCACCGGGTTGCCGTCGCGGAGCAGGCCGATCAGCTTGTCGATCGCACTCGTGTCGGCGCCGGCCTCGTGCATCCCGTCGACGTACAGCTCGAAGTGGCTGATGAACGCCGGCTTGCCGTCGTCGCCACCCAGCTCGTCGCTCTCCTCGACCATCACGATGTCGTTGATCAGCCGGCGGCTGCTGCGGTGCTCGGTCGGGATCCACGGCACCGTCACGCAGGTGAGCTCGCGCTGCAGCGACTTGAGCAGCGACATGAAGTCCCAGACGGCGAAGACGTGGTGCTCCATGAACGTGACCAGCGACTCGTGCGTGTCCAGGTTGGCGTAGAGCGGGTGCTGGACGACCTTGTCGCGGGCCTCGGAGACGGCCTTCTCCAGCTGCTCGATGCCGGGGTGGGTCTGACCCCAGTCGTAACGTGACATGTCCTTCTCCTTGGTTAGCGGTCGGCCCAGAGCGTCGGGCAGAAGTCCGGGTCGGCGTAGTCGGGCCTGCCGTCCGGGGTCCGGCGGACCAGCGCGTCGTGGTTGTACGCCGCGAGGGTGCCGTCGGAGAGCGGGAACTCCCGGTAGGAGTTGCCGCCGTCCTGCAGGTGCAGCGAGATCGCCCGGCGGGGGCGGTCGCTGACGTTCGCACCGCTGCCGTGGTACGTCCGGCAGTGGTGGAAGTTCATGTGGCCGCGCGGGATGGTGATCGGCAGCTTGACCACCTCGACGCCGTTGTACTGCGCGTTCTCGATCAGCATCTGGTCGAGCTGCGACTTGTCCCGGTCGGCGAAGTGCCGCACGACGGTGTCGTCGCTGCCGATCTCCTTCCACCGGTGCGAGCCGTCGACCATCGTGATCGTGCCCATCTCGGGCGGGCAGTCGTGGAACGGGATGAACGCGGTCAGCATCCGGTCCGACGACGAGGACGACCAGTAGTGCTTGTCGAAGTGCCAGGGCACGATGTTCGACGGCTCGCCCTCGATCGGCGGCTTGTAGATCAGCGTGGACTGGAAGATCCGGATCTCGTCGACCTGTGCCAGCCGGGCCGCGACCGCTCCGATCAACGGCTTGCCGAGGATCTTGGCGAGGCCGTCGTGTTCGTAGTGCACGTAGTCGTTGTGCCGCTGGACGTCGCCCTTGGACGGGTCCCAGTAGGCGAGCTTGGGCGGCGCGACGGGGAGATTGCGGTCGCGTTCGCCGGCGTAGTACCGCTCACTGGCGTCGACCAGCTCGTCGGTCTCGGCGTCGGTGAGCAGCTTCTTGGACAGGTACCAGCCATGTTCTTGGTAGAACGCGACATCGTCGTCCGACGGGAGCAGGTCGATCTCTTCTGCTGACAAGGTGAACTCGAGCATGGTCATACCTCGACCCCTTGCAGCTCGCGCTCCTTGGCTTCGTACAAGGCCTTGATGTTGCCGCTGCCGAACGTCATCGCGCCGCGCCGCTCGATGATCTCCAGGAACAGGGTCCGGCGGATGTGCATCGACTCGGTGAAGATCTGCAGCAGCTGGCCCCAGTGGTCCTTGTCGACCAGGATGCCGAGCTCCTCCAGGTCCGCGATCGGCGTCTCGACCTCGCCGACCCGGTCCGGCAGCGCCTTGTAGTACGCCGACGGCGAGGCGAGGAAGTTGACCCCGCGCTCCTTCAGCGTGCCGACCGCCTCGACGATGTCGCTGGTCCGCAAGGCGATGTGCTGGACGCCGGCGCCCGCGTGCCAGGTGAGGAAGTCGTTGATCTGCCCCGGCCGGCGGTTCGGGTCGGGCTCGATCAGCGTGAACGTCACGTGCTTCGACGGGCTCTGGACGACGGTCGACTCCATCCCCTGGCCGGCCACCTCGATGTACTCGTCGAAGATCGGCACGAAGCCGAAGACGTTCTCGTAGAACTCGACGGTCGACTTCAGCTCGCCCGACGGCACGCAGATCGCCAGGTGGTCGATCTCGCTGAACAGCTTCTCGTCCGGGCCCTTCGACGGCTCGGTGATCGTGAACGCGCCGGGCAGGAACTCCCGCCGCGGCCCGTGCCGCTCGACCAACCGGTGGATCACGTCGCCGAACCCGGCCACCTCCGCGATCACGACCGTGGTCTCGTGCTCGTCGGTGAACGTCGACGGCTCGCTCACCGAGACGGCGCCGCGGTTCAGCAGCTCGGTGTAGGCGACCGAGGCGTTGTCGACCTCGATGCCCACCACGGCGACGCCGTCACCGTGCCGCTGGACGTATTCGGCCGCGGGGTGGGTGGCGGCCAGCCCCGAGGTCAACACGATCTGTACGGCGCTCTCCCGCAGCAGCAGCGAGCGCTGGCCGGCCAGACCCGTCTCCGGTCCGCCCTGACCGTGCACCTGCAGGCCGAAGGCGTGCGCCAGGTAGAACGCCGCCTGCTTGGCGTCGCCCACGTACATCTCCACGTGGTCGATCCCGTAGATCTCCATCACCAGGCCTTCCCCTCACTCTTGATCTCTGTGCTCGGAGGTCCGAACAGCAGGCTGACGTTCTGGCCGCCGAACCCGAACGAGTTCGACAGCGCGTACTCCGGACGCGCCTCGCGCGGCTCCTTGCGCACGTGATCCAGCGGGCAGGCCGGATCGGGGTCATCGAGGTTGTACGTCGGGGGCAACAGTCCGGTGCTGACCGCCAGCGCGCTGGCGACCGCTTCGACGACTCCCGAAGTACCGAGCATGTGGCCGGTAAGCGCCTTGGTGGAGCTCACGGCCGGGCTGGATCCCTTGAAGGCAAGGCCGATCGCCGTCGACTCGGCGACGTCACCGAGCTTGGTGCTGGTGCCGTGGGCGTTGACGTAGCCGACTCGATCCGGGGTGATGTGGCCGCTGGCAAACGCCAGACGCATACAAGCGGCTGCGCCGGTACCGTCCGGACGCGGCGCCGTCGGGTGGTGGGCGTCGGCGTTCACGCCGTACCCCGCGACGTCGGCGTATCCACGCGCACCGCGCTTGTCGGCGTGCTCGGCGCTCTCCAGTACCAGCAGCGCTGCCCCTTCCGACAGCACGAACCCGTTCCTGAGCAGGTCGAACGGCCGGCTGGCTTCGGTCGGGTCGTCCCACCCGCGTGCCAGCGCCCGGGCATTGGCAAAGGTCTCCGCGAACGTCGGGAACAACGGCGCCTCGCTGGCCCCGCAGATCACCACGTCCAGCTCACCGCTGCGGATCAGGCGCACTCCGTCGGCGATCGCCTGAGCGCCGGAGGCACACGCCGTACCGACTGAAGAGGTGTAGCCGCGGATGCCGAACCGGATCGCTGCCCGGGCGGCCGGCATGTTCGGCAGAATCCCCGTCAGCAGATATGGACTGACCGCAGCCCGTCCGCGCTCGGCCCTCGCCAGCACCTGCTTCTCCAGCGTCGCCATCCCACCGACCCCGCCGATGATGATGCCGATCCGCTCCGGCTCGATGTTCTCTCCAACCACCAGCCCTGCATCAGCCAACGCCTCCTCAGCAGTCAGCTGCGCCAAGATGACGGTCCGATCCATCACCTTCCCGTCCGGCCCGCCGGCAATGGCTCCCGCATCGAACTCCGGCAAGAACCCCGCCAACTCAACGGAGTCAGCCACCGGATGCCCCGCCGGCGGCCGGCTGATCCCCGACCGCCCATGCAGCAAGGCGCCGAACACGTCGTCGACACCCCGCCCCACAGGCGTCATCAGTCCCATCCCGGTGATGGTCACGGGGCTCATCGCCGCGCTCCGTCCGCCAGGACAGCCGCCGGGGCCGCCGGCTGCTCGACACGCGCGCTGGTCAGGCGCTCAGTGCGGAGGGCGACCTTGCGGACCTTGCCGGTGACGGTGACCGGGACCTCGTCCTCGCCGACCACGTGGATGCGGCGGATCGTGCTCGCCACCTCTTCGCCTACCGCGGCGAGGATGCGTTCGTCGCGTTCCTTGATCGGGTCGGCGTCGGCGGGGACCTCGAGCAGTACGTCGGTGAGGAACTGGCCGTTCTCCTGGACGATGATCACCGTGCAGTCCTGGATCTCCGGCAACGCGGCGAGGATGCGTTCCTCCGACATCGATGTGTAGAGCTGTGGACCGTCGAAGCCGGCGACCGCGTCGGGCACCCGGTCGAGGTGGAAGTAGTGCCCGGTCTCGTCGCGGTAGACCAAGTCACCCGTCAGGAACCAGCCGTTGAGCCGGAACTTGTAGGTGTTGACCGAGTCGTTCCAGTAGCCGGGCGAGACAGTCGGCGACCGGAAGCCGAGCAACCCGACCTTGCCCGGCGGAAGCTCTTCCCCGCTGGAGTCGAGGACGGTCGCCGACGCGAACTGATACGGCTTGCCGATGCATCGCCCGTAGTGATCGCTGTCGATCGTGTGCGTGATGTGGAACCCGTTGTGCCCCATCTCGCTGGACCCCAGCCCATCGACGAAGTGCGAGCCGCGGACCGTCACCCGCCCTTCCCGCGTCACCGTCTCCCGGGTGCCGACGGCAACGAGTTTGCGGATGTGCGGCTCATGCGCACAGTCACCCGTGTTGAACCACATCCGCACCGAGTCCAGATCGTGCTTACTCAAATCCTCCCGGGCCAGCCCCGCCCAGGTGACCGCAAACCCATACACACCGTGCGGCTTCCACCGCTCGATCTGTGCCAGCACCGTCGACGCGTCCTGAGTCGACAGCAGCAACATCTCGGCCCGGTTCCCCAGCACCTGATTGACCATCAGGATCGTCGCCGTGTGCGGGATCGGCAGCGCGTTCAGAATCCGGTCGGTCCCCTGCGACTGCGGCATCGTCAGCAGGTGCTTCAACGCGGCGTACAAAGTCTTGTGGCTGTGCAGCACAGCCTTCGGTACCCCGGTCGTCCCGGACGTGTGCGTGATCACCACCGGATCGTCCTGATGATGCCGGTACGCCGCCGGCGCCAGCGCCGGATCTCCAGTACCCAAGTCGCGCGGCGCCCCGAGGATCGGCGCCTCCTGCAACAACCCACTGTGCGCCTCGCCGACCAGCACCCCGGTAACCCGCAGCCGCCGGATGTACTCCTCAGCGATCGCAGGCGCCATCTTCCCGTTCAGCAACGCGGGAATCGCCCCGATCCGGGTCAATGCGAGGAAACTCAGCACGATGTCGGCCGCCTCGGTCGCCCAGATCGCGACGACGTCCCGCCGACCGATCCCGCGCCCGTGCAACCACGCAGTACGCGCCTGCACCCGCTCGTCGAGCTCACCGAGCGTCAACGGATGCTCGGCCGGGAAGTCGTCGACAGGCGTGTCGAACGTCAGCCCCGGACCGTTCAGATCGGCACCATGCGCGATCACCGTCGCCAGCACGTTGCCGGCTCCGATGGCCGGATCCGCGGCGAGTGCAGCTCTCAGACTCTTCATGAAGGTTCTCCCCCACTCACCAGCAGGGCGACGGCGGTGTCGCCCTGACTTGCTTGTTCCACGAGCACGACCAGCACCTGGTCCGCATCACCGTCGGCGATCAGCAGCGCGGCCTGGTCGAATCCGGCCTGCCGGGCATCACCAGCCGGACTCAGACAGACGACCGGCCCATGCAGTCCCCAGCGCGCGGCGACGTACCCCGCCACGCTGTTCGGGACGGATTGGAAGAAGTACAGCGGCCCGACTCGCTTGCCATCAGCAACGAGTTGCCGGACCTGCTCGGCCGAGGCCCGGTCCCCCGTCCTGCTGACCAGCACGATGCCGACCTTTTCCCCTTGTTTCGCGGGGACTTCGCCGTACAGGGACTGCAGGCACCGATCGGCGACGACGGCGACCAACGGGCTGAACGTCGACCCGATGAAGCCAGGCAGCACCGGCGGGCCTGCCGGCGCGTCGTCGCCCGGCTGCGGCCAGTGACTGTCCGTGATCACGCGGAGTTCGGGGATTTCGACCGCGTGGCTCATCCCGCACGCACCAGCAAAGCCGTGTTGGCGCCGCCGAAGGCAGCATTCAAGGTCAGCCCGTACTGCGCTGTCGCAGGCCGCGGCGCATCGACGATCAGGTCGAGGAGGCACATCGGATCGGCGGCCGTGAACCCTGCATTGACCGGAAGCTTTCCGGCCCGCAGCGCCAGCACTGTCATCACCAGCTCGAGCAATCCGGACGCCTCCAGGGCATGCCCATGCACCGACTTCGTCGAACTGACCGGAACGCCCGTCGGGAACACCATCCGGATCGCGGCCGCCTCCGACGCGTCGCTGAAGATCGTCCCGGTGGCGTTCGCGTTGATGTAACCGACGACGTCCGACGGCAGGTCCGCCTTCCGCAACGCAGCCTCGATCGCCGCCGCCAGCCCCTGACCATCCGGCGCAGGCTGACACGGGTGATGCGCGTCGCCGGCTCGTCCCCAACCCGCGATCTCCGCCTTGCCTTCTCCCCTTTGCAGGACGACGGCGACGACGGCATCGCCGAGCAGGAGTCCTCTGCGGTCGAGGCTGAACGGTCGTACCGTGCTGTCGTCCGACAAGGCCCGGCCCGCGTCGAACAGAGCGAACTGGTCCGGCTCGACCAGGTAGCCGGCCGCCACGACGATCCGCTCCGCATAGCCGTAGCGGATCAGCGCGGCAGCGTCAGCGACCGCAGTACTGGCTGAGACGCACGCGCTGGTGTAGATCTTCGCGGCCCTGGTCGCCAGCCCACGGACGCCGGCACGACCGTGGACCGCGAGGAACAACGGTGTCGTCGCCCGCTGGGCCGCGGTCAGGCCCGCGTCGGCGCACGCGTCGATGACCGCGTCGAGCAGTTCTTCCTCCAGCGACCGGACGTCGACAGCCGTCGCCGCCCGGGTCACTCGCCGGTTCGAGGTGTCGAACCGGCGTACCTCGCCGAAAGCGGCCGCGCCGGGGAGGGCCGCCGCCAGTTGCGCCTCGGCACCACGGCCGAGCGCGCTCAGGACGGAGAAGCCCGTGACGGAGACCTGATCAGACATGGCTCTTCAGCGCTTCCGCGAGCACGGTCACGGCGTCGTCGATGGTCTTGATCCGGTCCAGCTGGTCGTCGTCCAGCTCCAGCCCGTACCGCTGCTCGACCTGATGCACGAGCCAAGCGAGCTCCATCGAGTCGATCCGTTCCCGGACCTCGCCGGGTTGGCGATCACCCAGCGCGGCCAGCCAGTCGACGATCTCGGCCCTGCCGGGCGGGGGCAGTGCGGACGGTTGGGCCGAGGGCTGGGGGATGCTGCTCATCAGACCTGCTGCGCTACCCGGCCGGCCACCGCGGTGGTGAACTCGCCGACGGTCATCAGGGCCAGCTCCTCGGACTCGTCGTCGGAGAACCGGACGCCGAACTTGTCCTCGACCCGGACCGACAGGTCGGCCAGCGCGAGCGACTCCAGGTCGACGCCGGCCGGGCCGAGCGTCGTCTCGTCGTCGATGCCCTCGACGTCGTAGTTCATGTCCTGCAGCTGCGCGAGGACGAACTCGCGAACCTCTTCCCTCATCGGGATACCTTCTTCCTGTGACTCAGCGTCCGGGCACCGATCTGGCCCCCGTGCACGTCTGGCTGAAACCCGTCGCGCGCGACCAGCGATCCGCCGCCCACGCCCTCCTCCTCGACCTCGCCGCCACCCTGCTCACCGACGGCGCGCCGGTCCTTCGGCATGACGCCGCCGGCGGTCCGCACGTCGACCCGCTCGCCGTGAGCCTCAGCCACAGCGAGCGGCTGGTCGCGGTCGTCGCCGGCCTGGCGGGCCCAGTCGGCATAGACCTCGAAGACCGCTACCGCCGACCCGTCACCGCCCTGGCCCGGCGCTGGTTCACCCCGGCCGAGCTCGCCTGGATGCGCGTCCAGCCCGAAGAACTCGAGGCATTCCTGCACCTCTGGACGGCAAAGGAAGCGGTAGGCAAGGCCCTCGGCACCGGCCTCCGAAGCGGAGGCCTGCGCCGCCCGATGCCGTTGCTCACCGCCCCCGCGCCCGCTGGGGCTCGGCGGGGTGAGCCGCTCGTCGGCGGGCTGATCGCCTCCGCGCCGCACCTTGTGCTGGTTCATCTGCCGGTTGCGGCTGATGCGGTCGTGGCTGTTGTCGTGCCGGTCGGTACTCCGGCCATCGAGGTGTGTGAGCATCACGGCGCCGCTTTGCGGAGTACCGCGGTGTCGCGGACGAGTTTCCCGGTGGTTGTCCGGGGCAACTGAGCGAGCACGCGCACACTACGTGGCCGCTTGTACGACGCCAGCAGCTGCGCCAGATCGGCCTCGATCCGCGCCACGTCGCGTTGCTCGTTGAGCTGCACGTACGCCGTGATCGACCCGTCGTGGACCACCACCGCGGCCTCGACGCCGCGCAGCGTGTTCATCGTGTACTCGACCTCGGTCAGGTCGACCTTCAACCCACCGACCGACACCTGCGAGTCCAGCCGCCCCTTGATCGACACCAGCCCGGTGTCCGGGTCGATCACACCCGCGTCCTTGGTGCGCAACCACCCGTCGGCCCACCGGGTCGGATCCGACAACCCCAGATACGGCGACTCCGGCCGGCGGATGTGCAGCTCCCCATCGACGACCCGTACGTCGATGCCGGGCGCCGGCTGGATCGCCGGCCGATGCGCGCCGAACAGATCGGTGCCGATGACCCCGACCTCGGTCATCCCGTACATGTTGCCGAGCGGTACGCCGTACTTGTCCTCGAAAGCGCCCGAGACCGCCGACGGCACCAGCTCGCCACCGGTCGTCATCCGCTTGAACTGCGGCAACCGCGGCGGCTCGTTGACGGACGCCAGCAACCCGATGTGGAACGGCACCCCGAGCACCGTCGCCGGGCTCTTGCCACTGGCGATCGCCGCGACGATCGCATCCCCGGTCAACCGCGCCGGCGGGACCAGCTCGACGCCGGCGTGCAGGCCGTACATCAGCCCACCCACGAGACCGAGCACATGCACCATCGACGGCAGCAGGATCACCCGCTCGCCCCGCACCGGTACGCCGTCGATCTTGGTGTACCGGTGAACCTCTTCGATCAGGTCCTCGGCGGTCCGCCCGATCACCTTCGACGGCCCGGTCGACCCAGAACTGAGCTGGACGACGGCATGCGAGGTGTTGGCCGGGTGCCCCGAGTAGCTGGCGACGGCCGTCTCGACGTCCACGAACGTGCGCAACCCGGCCGCGACCGGCCCGTCCGGCGACACCACCACCTGCGGAACCAGCCGTTCGACCGCCCGGCGCACCTCGTAGTCGGTCAGCCGGTGGTCCAGCAGGATCGCCTGCCCACCGAGCCGCCAGACCGCCAGCAAATGCGTCACAAATGCCATTGACGGAGGTAACCGCAATGCCGCGGCACCACCCGGGCGCAAACCCGATTCCGCCAATTCGGTCTGCCGTTCCAGCACCAGCCGGCGCAGCATTCCGCGATCAATTGGAGTGGGTAGCCGAAAACAGATGTCACTGGCCGCACCGGCCAGCAGCACTTCATCGACCCACTGGGCGCCCATAGTGGTTCCGGGCACCACGACAGTACCGTCCATGGTCATCCGAGCTCCGAGGTTGCCTTGAACACAAAGGATTCAGAGCACCAGAGCCCCCACCAAGGCTTGGCGATGACGTGACGATACGACACGATCACGCAGTCGGTCTACGGACCGAAAGTGATGGGAAGGCTACCCTTCGCTATGTGGCCGAGATCGCTTTTCTTTCGGTCCCCGATCAGCCATGCTGCTCCGTTTTGCGCGCCGCAAAAGTCAAACAGCCGACTAACTCAAAAACCGGTATCAAGACTCCGACCGGTTAGCTTTTACGATCAACATCCGGACCGCGAAGGGTTCCCCCCGCGGAATTCAATCCTTTGAATTCCGCACTGATCCACAACTTCGGCGGCAGAAATTTTTCAGATTTTCCGCTGCCACTCCTCGGTCCGCTCGACCGCCCGGTACCCGAGCGCGGCGTTGACCGCGTTCATCGCGGTGTTCTCCTCGGCGTTCCAGGTGTGCATCACCAGCTGCTCGGTGTTGGTGCGCTGCAGCTCGAGGTGGTTGCGGACCTTCAGCGCCAGCCCGAGCCGGTGGCCGCGATGCGCCCGCGCCACCAACGTGCCCGACTGGAAGGCGTTGACCTTCTCGTTGCCGGAGACATGCAGCTCGGTCTGCCCGGCCAGCGTTCCGTCCGGCGCGATCGCCACCGTGACCCAGGACCGACGGCCCTGTGCCCGGGCCTGGTCCTCCCGGGACCGGATCCGGGCCGCGTCGTACACCTCGGCCTCCATCTCGAGCTCC
Organism: Kribbella ginsengisoli; assembly: GCF_039537185.1. NCBI lineage: Bacteria > Bacillati > Actinomycetota > Actinomycetes > Propionibacteriales > Kribbellaceae > Kribbella > Kribbella ginsengisoli. Next base: position 787,307 of record NZ_BAABAA010000002.1, read on the forward strand.
CCCATCGGCGCCTCGTCGTTGAACGTGCCCTCGAGCGCCGCGTACGCGTCCACCAGGTCGTCGGGGCAACGATCCCGCCAACTCACGAGCCGGTAGTCACGATGATGCCCGGCGACCTCAGCCGCCAGCTCCTCCAGGAATCCCTGATCGAGCGGCAACTGAAGAACCCGATGCATGTCGGAGATCCCCATCGTCATCCCCCGCGCCCGCGCGAACGCCTGCCCCGGCGCCTCCCCACCGAGCGGACAATGCACCATCGTGTGCACGATCGTCCGCCCACGCACCGCGGCCCGCTCATCGAGCAACTCGGCGAGCGCCGTCCCGTACCCCTGCCTCCGCCGCCCCGGCACAACCGCCAGCTCCACCGACACCAGCGACGTGTTGTCCTTCTGCGGCAGATCCAGATAAAGCACCCCCGCGATCGCCCCCGCCTCGTCCCGCACGGCCCACAGCTCCCGCTCGAAGTACGGCGTACGGCGGGTCAGCGCGACCCGCATCTCCTCCAGCGGCCACCAGATGGCGAACTCCCGGCCCGCCGCCGAGGCCTCCACCAGGGCGCCATGCCACTCGTCGAAAGCAGCCGAATCCGTAGGGTCGATGCGCTCAGTGATCACCCTCCCGACTCTAGGGAGACAGCGACCACCCGGCGAACGGTTTTACGCGGAGGCGCTCAGCAGGCCCAGAGCGACGGCTACCCGGCCGCCGGCCTGGGAGAGGGCTCGGCGGGCGTCAGCGATGGGAGAGCCGGTCAGGAGGTGCACCAGGGCCGGTTTGAGTTCGCCGTCGGCTTCGGCGAGGGCGGCGGCGCAGGCTTCGGGGTCGGCGCCGGTGGCCTCGCCGAGGATGCGGAGCATGCGGCCGCGGAGTTTCTGGTTCGTGGCGACCATGTCGACCATCAGGTTCGACCAGGTGCGGCCGAGTTTGATCATCAGGGTGGTCGAGAAGCTGTTCAGGATGAGCTTCTGGGCGGTGCCGGCCTTCAGGCGAGTGGAGCCGGCGATCGCCTCGGGGCCGGTGTCGGCGGCGATCACGATGTCGGCCAGCGGGGCCAGCGGGGCCGCTGGGTTGGAGGTCACCAGGGCCGTTGTGGCGCCGACCGCCCGGGCGGCTTTCAGAGCGCCGGCGACGTACGGCGTACTGCCGGATGCCGCGAGTCCGATGACGATGTCCCGGCTGGTGACGGAGGCGGCGTCGGCCGCACCGCCCTCCTCGGAGTCCTCGACGTTCTCGACCGCGCGCAGCAGCGCTTCCATGCCGCCCGCGTGGTGAGCGACCACCAGGTCGTCGGGGGTGTGGAAGGTCGGCAGCAGCTCAGCAGCGTCGAGCACCGCGAGCCGGCCTGACGTACCGGCGCCGAAGTAGTGCACGCGGCCGCCGTTGCGCACGGCCTCGACGGCGGCGTCCACTGCCCGCGCCAGCTCGGGGATCACCGCGGCGACCGCGCCGGCCACCTTGGCATCCTCCGCGTTGACCAGCCGGAGTATCTCGGTGGTGCCCACCGCATCGATCGCGAGCGTCCTGGGGTTGCGCTGCTCCGTGGGTGTGATCACAGATACGATGTTAGTTTTCTACTGAAGGATTTTCAATTCTGTTGATCATTGACAGACGTCTTCAGCCGGTGACTCCGGACCGCGGTGGCCGTCTCCTCGAGCGCCTTGCGGGCGTCCGGCAGCACCGACTGGGCCACGCCGATGAACAGGCAGTCGATCACCATCAGCTGCACGATCCGGCTGGACATCGCGCCCGAACGGTAAGTCGTCTCGCGCGCGGCCGTGGTGAGCACAAGATCGGCGGTCCGGGCCAGCGGGGACCGCGGAAAGTTGGTCACCGCGACCGTGGTGGCGCCGTGCTTGGCGGCCTCCTCGAGCGCTTCGACCACCTCGGCCGTCGTACCGGTGTGGGAAATGCCGATCGCGACATCGCCTTCACCGAGCAGTGCGGCACTGGTCAGCGCGACGTGCACGTCCGACCAGGCGAAGGCCACGCGGCGGATCCGGTGCAGCTTCTGCTGCAGATCGAGCGCCACGAACGCTGAGGCGCCGGTCCCGTACAGGTCGACCCGCGGCGCCTTGGCGACCGCGGCGACGACCATGCTCAGGGACTCGATGTCGAGCTGCTGCGCGGTCTCCCGGACGGCCTTCTCGTCGGCGAACGCGACCTTGCCGACCACGTCGGCGAGCGAGTCACCCGGCTCGATGTCGCCGCCGACCTCGGGCCGGATGTTCTCCGTGGCCGACTGAGCCGCCAACTGCAGGCGGAGCTGCGGATAACCGGGGACGCCGATCTGCTTGCAGAACCGGATGACCGTGGTCTCCGAGGTGGACGCCACCTCGGCCAGTTCGGAGATCGTCATCGCCGCCACTCCGCCCGGGTCCGCGAGGACCGCGTTCGCCACCCGCTGCTCGGCCGGCGCCAGCGCGGGCATCACCGCGCGGACCCGGACCAGCAGCGGCCCCGTGGGTTCTGGAGAGGTAACTGAAGTCATGACGCCACCGTACGGCGATTAAGCACCGAGCGGGGTCACCGACGCGAAAGTCTCCAACCAGTTGCGACAAATGATTCAGGCGTTCGTTCACCGTCGAAAAGAACCTCGTGGCCCGAGGTGATCTTCACGCCGTCCACGTAGACGCCCCGGCCTTGGTAGAGCGGATCGGAGGTGTAGCGCCAACGCAAGGTCTGATCACCCGCCCCGAGATCCGCGGTCACCTGGTGCCAGTGCCGGTCGCCCGAGCCGCTGATCGAGCCGTCGGTGTCGATGACGGTCCCCCGATCGCGCACCGTGAAGGGCACCTTCGTCCAGGTCGTGCCGTCGGCGGAGCTCTCCAGGTACAGCAGATCGGAGTCCTCGGTGTCCACGAACAGGTCGAAGGACACCTTCGCACCGGCGGCCGGTACGGCGACCTTGGCCGCGAGCGTCGTCGTACTGGCGTCCGTCGTCCCCGAGAACCAGGCATCCTTGCCATGCTGCGGCCCGACCCCGAGCGACAACGCCAGGCCCTGTACTACGGCCCTGCGGGCAGGATTGTTACTCCCCCAGTTCCGGCTCGGATGCACCCGGTTGGTCAAGAGAATCGCGAACGACCGCGAATCGAAGTCGATCACGATCGACGTCCCCGTGTAGCCGGTGTGCCCCGCCGTCCGCGGACCCGACAACCCACCCATGTACCAGCGCTGGTTCAGCTCGAAGCCCAGCCCGTGGTCGTTGCCCGGGAAGCCCTGGTTGAAGTTGGTGATCATCGCGGTGACCGAATCCGTCTTCAGGATCCGCGCACCGCGATAGCTACCGCCGTTGAGGAACGTCTGCGCCAGCACCGCGAGGTCGTCCGCGGTCGAGAAGACCCCGGCGTGCCCGGCGACGCCGTTGAGCGACCAGGCGTTCTCGTCGTGCACCGAGCCCCAGACCATCCCGCGCGGCGGGGCCGTCTGGTACTCCGTCGCGGCGATCCGTGGCTTCTTCTTCTCGTCCGGGTTGTAGCCGGTGTCGCGCATCTGCAGCGGCTTGGTGATGCCGTCCGCGACCAGCTTGTCGAGCGTCTTGCCGGTCACCCGGTGCGCGACCTCACCCAGCGAGATCAGGTTGAGGTCGCTGTAGAGATAGGTGGTGCCGACGGGGTTCTTCAGCTTGGCCGTGAGTGCCTCGTGCAGGCGCAGCTCCGGCGTCGGCTGGTCACTCCACAGCGGCAGGAACGCGGGCAGCCCGGTCGTGTGGGTGAGCGCCTGCCGGACCGTGATCGCGGCCTTGCCGTTCTCGGCGAACTCCGGCACGTACGTCGCGATCGGGGTGTCCAGGCCGACCTTGCCCTTCTCGACCAGCTGCATCACGACGATCGAGGTGAACAGCTTGGAGACCGACGCCATGTCGAAGATGGTGTCGGTGCGCATCGGGATCTGCTGGTCGGCGGGCAGTTCGGTGCCGCTGCCGTCGGAGTACTTGAGGGCCAGCCCGGTCGCCGTCTTGGTGACGATCTTGCCGTCGTGGCCGAGCAGGGTGACGGCGCCGGCGTACAGGGGCTTGGTGGTGCCGGACGGCTGGGTCCAGCCGGCCACCTGGGCGAGCGCGGCGTCGATCGGCGCGGGGTCGAGACCGGCCTTGGCCGGAGTCGAGTCGCGCAGCAGCGTCGACTTCGGCGCGTAGCCGTCGTACGGGTGGTCGAAACGTCCGGACTTGTTGCCTGAGGCAACCGCGGGGCCGGCCATGGTCAGCATGAGGGTAGAGGCTACCGTGAACACGAAGGCTCTCTTCACCGGTGATCTCCCTTGTAGAGCAGGTACTTCGCGCGGCGGGCGGTCCAGGCGTCGGTCTCGCTCTGCCAGGCGGCGACGACCGCCTCGGCGGTGGCGCCGCCGTCGACCATCGTGCGGTACCGGTCCGAGCCGGTGAGCAGGTCGATCCAGCGGCCGGGCGGGTTGTCACCGGTACGCCAGGCGAACCCCGGGTACAGCTTCTTGGCCTCCACGATCATGTGCGTCGCCGCCACGATCGCCTCGGCGCGGTCCGGATCGGTGATCTGGATCTGCACACCGCCGCAGAGCACGTTGGCGTTCTTGGAGATGAACGGCGTGAAGTAGGCCTCGCGGAACTCGATGCCCGGGATGTTCTTGGCCTGCAGCGCCTGCGCCCACTTGTAGTCGACGTACGGCGCGCCGATCAGCTCGAACGGCCGGGTCGTACCGCGGCCCTCGGACATGTTGGTCGCCTCGAACAGACACGCGCCCGGGTAGAGCAACGCGGTGTCGGGGGTCGGCATGTTCGGGCTCGGCATCACCCAGGTCAGGCCGGTGTCGGCGTACAGCTGGTCGCGCTTCCAGCCCTTCACCTCGATCACCTGCAGCTCCTTGAGCCGCGCACCGTTCGTGTCGAGCGGCAGGTACTCCGCGTTGAACAGCCGGGCCAGCTCGCCGACGGTCATCCCGTGCTGCTGGATGATCTCCCGCTTGCCGACGCCCGAGGTGAACCCGGGCTTCAGCATCGGGCCGCGCGCCGAGCCGCCAGTGGGGTTCGGCCGGTCCAGTACGACGAACTTCGCGCCGGTCTGGACGGCCGCGAGCATCGCCTCGTACATCGTCCAGATGTAGGTGTAGAACCGCGCGCCGACGTCCTGGATGTCGAAGACGACGGTCTCGACGCCGGCCTTGGTGTAGAGCGTGGCGAGCTTGGCCGCGGCCGCGCCGTACGCGTCGTAGACCATGATCCCGGTCCGCGGATCGACGTGGTCGCCCTCGGAACCGCCGGCCTGCGCGCTGCCGCGGAAGCCGTGCTCGGGGCCGAAGACGGCGACCACATTGACCTTGCCGGACGCGTGCATGGTGTCGACGATGTGGTTGAGGTCGTCGAGGATGCCGGTCGGGTTGCTGATCACGCCGACCTTCTGGCCGGCCAGCGCCTTCCAGTTGTCCTTCGCGAGCGCTTGCGCGCCGGTCGTCACACCCTTCTTCTTGGCAGGCTCCGCGGCGGCGGCTCCTTGGATGTCGATCAGCGGGGCTGCGGCGAGTGCTCCCGCACCGGCGAGCAGGCTGCGGCGCTTCATCGGTTCTCCTTTGGAAGTACGGGTCACCAGGACAGTCCGTGGCCGAACTTGTAGAGCGGGGTGGCGGGATCGCCGGCGACCGGGATGTCGACCGGGAGCTTGCCGGTCGGTGCGATCTCGCCGTACAGGACCTTGGCCAGCGACTCCATCGAGACGGCCGCGTAGCCGTAGGTGGCCAGGTACGTCGGCGCCGCGGTGAAGTACGCGATGTCGTACGGGTCGCGGACAGCCACGACGATCACGGTCTTGCCGGTGGCCAGCAGGTCCTTGACGAGCTTCTGCTGCTTGGCGCCCGGGTCGACCACCTTGGTGTCCCACGCCTTCTGGGTGAGGACCACGGTGACGTCGTTGGCCTGCGCCTTGCTGACCGCGTCGGCGATGGCGGCGTCGGTGGGGGCCGCGCCGGTCTGGGCGACGGTGGTGGTCGCGCCTCGCTTGGTGAGGCTGTTGGCCAGCGACTGGGTGGTGGTGACGCCCCAGCCGGTGACGAGGATCTTGCGCGGGTCCTTGGTCAGCGGGAGGGCCTTGGCGTCGTTCTTCACCAGCGTGACGGACTTGTCGACGATCTTCTGGGCGGTGGCGAGGCTGGCCGGCGTACCGACCTTGGTCGCGATCTTCGCGGGGTCGACGTACGGCTGGAAGAGGACACCGTTCTTGAGCTTCATCAGCAGCACGCGCAGCACGCTCTCGTTGACCTGGCGCTCGCTGATCCGGCCCGACTTCACGGCATCGACGACGGCCTTGAACTGGACGTCGGGGGCCGGCGGCAGCAGCAGCTGGTCGGCGCCGGCCTCGATCGCCCGGACGGCCACCTCGGCATCGCCGTACTTGGCCCGGACGGCGGCCATCTCGAGCGCGTCGGTGATGACGAGCCCCTTGAAGCCCAGCTCGCCGCGCAGTACGCCGGTGAGGATCGGCTTGCTCAGCGTCGCGGGGTCACCGGAGGGGTCCAGGGACGGTACGACGATGTGCGCGGTCATGATCGAGTCGATCCCGGCCTTGATCGCGGCCTTGAAGCTCGGTGCGTCGATCGCGTCCCACTGCGCGCGGGTGTGGTTGATCGTCGGCAGCGCGTTGTGGCTGTCGTCGACGGTGTCACCGTGGCCGGGGAAGTGCTTGGCGGTCGCCATGATGCCGGCGTCTTCTTGGTAACCCCTGACCTGCGCCACCGTCATGTCCGAGACGAGCTTCGGGTCGCTGGAGAACGAGCGGACGCCGATCACCGGGTTGAGCGCGTTGACGTTGACGTCGGCGACCGGGGCGTAGTCCTGCCGGATTCCCATCGCCTTGAGCTCGCGGCCGGTGATACCGGCGGCCGTCCTGGCGTCCTTGGTGTCGCGGGTCGCCCCGTGCGCCATGTTGCCGCCGAACTGCGTGGCCGGCGGACCGATGCGGACCACGACGCCCTGCTCCTGGTCGGTCGCGATCGTCAGCGGAAGATGCAGGCCGGTCTTGAGGGCAGCCGCTTGCAGCTGGTTGGAGTACGTCGCCAGCTGGGTCGGGCTGGTCACGTTGTCCCGGGCGTTGAAGTAGATCCACCCGCCCGGCTTGTACTTCGCCACCACCTCGGCGGGCGTCGCCACGCCGTACAGGGCGGTGTTGCGGGCGTCTGGCTTGCTCGCGTCCGGCCCGTAGGCGAACAAGACGAACATCTGCCCGATCTTGTCCTCGAGCGTCATCCCCTGCAGCGCCTTGGTGGCCAACTGCAGATTCGTGACCGGCTCAGGCGGCGGAGCACTCACCGCACTCCCCGGGACCAGAGCCCCGATGATCGCAAGACCAAGACTGCCAACGGCGAAACGGCGCAAGGCGGACATGACCGACCCCTCAGGTAATTGAATTACAACCGTGCCCCCGCACGCGAAAGTTACCCACAGGCCTCGCCCGGGTCAAGGGGAACCGCGCGTCTATCCAACACTCCCCGCACCCACCCGACAACGAACCGCACCGTTCAAGCGTTTGGCCCATCACTGAAACGACGTTCTTGTCGATCGAACATCGTTTCAGTACTTCTCCGGCAGCCCGACCACCTGCTGGACCGACGACCAGGAGCGCAGCACCTCGAGCAGCACCCCGGCCGGCGTGGTCTCGATCGCCTCGGCGTAGGCAGCCGAGACGACATCGGCGATCCGGACCGGGACGCCCGACGCCGACGAGCGGACCGCCGCCTCGACCATCGCCACGCTGACCACATTGGTGTGCACCTCCGTCTGCGGCGTGCTGGAGGTACGCAGCGCCTGGACGAACTCGGCCAGCGACCCAGCGATCTCTTCGGGCCCGGTGCCGATCTCGGCCGGCACAGCAGGCCCTGAGGCGTTCTCGACCACCGGTGCGGAGTCGCCGTCCCAGATCGCCGTGCCGTCCGCGGAACTCGCCCGCCAGCGGCCGTTCCACGAGGTCTCCAGCCCCGGCGCGCACCAACTTCCGGTGAAGACGAACCTGGCTCCCCCGTCGAACCTGAAGACCGCGTCCGCGGCCGCGTTCCCGGCGAACCAGCTCCAGTCCGGGTTGTACGACTCGCAGTACACCGACAACGGCTCGGAGCCGATCAGCTTGCGGGCCAGGTCGAACTGGTGGATCGCCATGTCGACGAGCAGCGGCTCGGCCATCTGCTCCCGGAAGCCGCCGAACCGTGGTGCCTTGGAGAACTCGCAGGACAACGACCCGATCGGGCCGAGCCCGGCCAGCTGCCCCCCGAAGGCCTCGCCGGTCCGGAAGTACCGACGGGACTGCGAGACCATCAGCAGCCTGCCACTCGCCTCGGCGGCCGCGACCATCGTCAGGCATTCGCGGACCGACTCGGCCAGCGGCTTCTCGCACAGCACCGGCAGGCCGCGCAGCAAGGCATCCACGCTGACCGCCGGATGGGCCGCCGGGACGGTCACATCGATCACCGCCTCGGCGCCCGTCCGCTCGGCCAGCTCGGCGACCGATGCCGCCACCGGGACCTCGGCGTACCCGTGCTCGTCGGCCGCTGCCCGGGCCAGCGGTACGTCGAGGTCGACCAGCCCGGCCAGGACGACGTCCGGGTTCTGCTTGATGTTGCGCAGCCAGGCGCGGCCCATGCCACCGGCGCCGGCCTGAAGGAGCCGGAGGGTTTCAGGCATCGGCACGCTCTTCATCGGACTCGGTCTCGATCGGCCCGGCGTACCCGTGCCCGTTGAAGAAGTCACCGGTGTCGTACCGCAGCAACGTCGGCAGCGCCCGCTCCGGCAGGTCGGTCCTGGCCCACTCGACCCCGTTGGCGATCACCTTGCGGACATCCTTGTGGTGGTACACCGGGTAGTCCTGATCGCCAGGCGAGAAGAAGAAGATCTTGCCGTGGCCACGGCGGAAGGTGCAGCCGGAACGGAACACCTCGCCGCCGCTGAACGTGGAGACGAAGACCAGCTCGTCGGGCACCGGGATGTCGAAGAACTCGCCGTACATCTCCTGCTGCTCGATCACGATCGGATGGGGGACGCCGCGCGCGATCGGGTGCGTCGGGTTCACCGTCCAGACCAGTTCGCGATCCTGCTCGCTGCGCCAGCGCAGCGTGCAGGTGGTGCCCATCAGCCTGCCGAAGATCTTCGACCAGTGGCCGGAGTGCAGGACGAGCAGGCCCATCCCCGACAGGACGTGCTGGTACACCCGGTCGACCACCTTGTCGTCGACCTCACCGTGCGCGGCGTGACCCCACCAGACCAGTACGTCGGTGCCCGCCAGCACCTCCTCGGTCAGCCCGTGGTCGGGTTCGTCGAGGGTCGTCGTCGCGACCTCGACCGCGTCACCGAGATTCTCGGCGATGCCTTCCGCGATCGTGGTGTGCATGCCGTCGGGGTAGATCTCGGCGACGTGCGGCTCGACCTGCTCGTGCCGATTCTCGCCCCAGACGAGTACGCGAAGCGTCATGTCAGTAGTCCTTGATCGATGGGTCGGGTCATTTGACGGCGCCACCGATGGCGCCGGCGGCGATGTACTTCTGAGCGGCGACCAGCAGCACGATCGCCGGGACCGCGGACAGTACGGCGGTCGCCATCACCGCGTTCCAGTTCTGTACCTGCGTACCCAGGTACTGGTAGATCCCGAGCGTGACCGGCCGCACGCCACCCTTGGTGGTCAGCGTGAGGGCGAAGAGGAAGTCACTCCAGGAGAAGAGGAAGGTGAACAGCCCGGCGGTGATGAGCGAGTTCCTGCTGATCGGCAGCACGATCGCGACGAACGCCCGGAACAGGCCGGCGCCGTCCACCCGGGCCGCCTCCACCAGCGACGGTGGCAGCGAGAGCATGAACGAGCGCAGGATCAGGATCGCGAACGGGATCCCGCTGCTGCAGTTGGCCACGATCAGGCCGGGGATCGAGTTCAGCAGCCCGATCCGCTCGTAGGCCGTGTAGAGCGCGTTGGCGATCACGATCCCCGGGATCATCTGCGAGACCAGGATCGCCAGCAGCCCGATCCCCACCCAGCGGGACCGGAACTGCGACAACGCGTACGCGCAGGGCGCGGAGATCAGCAGGCAGAGCACCACCGTGCCACCCGCGATGAGCACGCTGGTGACCAGGTTGTGCCCTTGCTCGCTGAGCGCCCGCCGGTAGCCCGCGAACGTCGGGTCCAGCGGCAGGAAGCCGGCCGTCAGGGTGTTGCCGGACGGCTGCAGCGAGGCGTTCACCATCCAGTAGACCGGGAACAGCATCATGCCCAGGATCAGTACGCCGATCGCGGTGTAGATCGCGCGACGAACAGCCGAGTCGGACATCGTCGTACCCCTCCTATTCGTCGACGGCACGGCGGGTGCCGCGCAGGTAGACGACCGCGAACAGCAGCGAGATCGCGATCAGGATGTTGCTCAGGGCCGCACCCTCGCCGAACTTGAAGTCGACGAACGAGCGCTGGTACGACTGGGTCGCCAGCGTCTGGGTGGCGTTGGCCGGGCCGCCGCCGGTCAGGCCGAGGATGATGTCCAGCACCTTGATCGTGTAGACGACGCCGAGCACCAGCAGCACGCTGGCCACCGCCCGCAGATTCGGCCAGGTGATGTAGCGGAAGGCACGCCAGCCGGTGGCGCCGTCCAGCTGGCCGGCCTCGTACAACTCGTGCGGGATCTCTGCCAGTCCGGAGTACAGCAGGGTCACGTTGAACGGGATGCCGATCCAGATGTTCACCCCGATCACCGCGATCAGCGCCACCGACGGCGAGTTCAGCCACGGCACCGGATCGTGGATCAGGCCGAGCCCGGTCAGCGTGCGGTTCAGGATGCCGCTGTCCTGTTCGAGGATCGACCGCCAGGTCGCGCTGGAGACGATCAGCGGCAGCAGCCACGGCAGCAGGAGCAGCGACCGCAGCAGTCCGCTGAGCGGGAACCGGCGGCGGAAGAACAACGCCAGCGCCAGACCGGCGGCGAACTGGAAGGCGATCGAGCCGATGGTGAACAACGCCGTGTTCACCATCGCCTGCGAGAAGATCTGATCGGTCACCACCGTCGTGTAGTTCCGCAGTCCGACCCACGGCGCCTGCCCGGTGAAGAACGTCCGCAGGGTGTAGTCCTGCAGGCTCATCATCAGGTTCTTCAGCACCGGGTACCCGAACAGCGCGAGCATCGCCAGCGCGGCAGGCGCCACGAAGAGGACCTTGGTCAGGTCCTCACCGCGACGGCGCCGTCCCCGAGAGCTCACCCGCCGGAGGCCTTGCTGAAAGCGTCCTGCGCCGAGGCCTTGCCGGTCAGCGCCAGCGCGATCGCCTGATAGATCACCTTGGCGGCGTCGGGCCACTTCTCGCCGAGCTTGCCGGTCCGGGCCCGGGCGGTCTTGACCTGCTCGGCGAACGCCTTCATCGAGGGCACTTCCTTGGCGTACTGGTCGAGCAGCGCGATCTTGGTCGGCAGGGTGAAGCGGGCCTTGGCCCAGGCCATCTCGTTCTCGTCGGAGTTGAGGCACTTCACGAAGTCGGCGGCCTTCTGCTGCTTGGCCTGGTCCTTGTTGAGCGGGACGGTCCAGGCCTCGCCGCCCAGCGGTGCGACCGGCGTCTGGTCCGGCTTGTTCAGCGGGAACGTGACCACGTCCCATTTGACGTTCGGGGTCTTCGCCAGCGCCGGGATCTGCCACGGACCGTTCACCATCATCGCGGCCTTGCCGGCGACGAACTGGTCCTTCACATCGCCCTGCGTCCAGTTGATCACGCTCTTCGACGCCGAGCCCGACTGCACCAGATCCACCCACAGCTGCAGCGCTTCCGCGACCTGCGGACTCTTCAGGTCCGTCTCGTCGCCACCATTGGTCCACATCGCCGGCAGGAACTGCCAAGAGCCTTCGTAGGTCGCGTTGGCGTTGAAGGCGATGCCGTACCGGCCGGGCTTGGTGAGCTTCTTGGCCGCGGCCTTCAGCTCGTCCCAGGTCTTCGGCGGCTGGACGCCGGCCTCCTGCAGCAGCTGCGTGTTGTAGAACAACGCGATCGTGTTCGTCACCGGCGCCAGTCCGTAGAGCTTGCCCTGGTACGACGTCGCGTCGTTCATGCCCTGGATGACCCCGTCCCCGCTCAGGCCCAGGTCGTTCAAGGGCGCGAGCGCGCCGGTCGCGGCGATCTGCTGGACGTCGGGGTTGTCCAGCATCAGCACGTCGGGCAGTGTCTTCGACGAGGCCTGCTGCAGCACCTTCGCGATCAAGGTGTCACCAGGCACCGTCTCGCGCTGCAGCGTGATCCCGAGCTTGCCCGCGCAGGAGTCGAGCCCCTTCTGCACGAGCGCCTTGTCCGGGTCGTTGTTGTAGTAGTCGAGGACCGAGAGGCTGCTGACGCTGCCGCCGGACGAGGACGGTGACTGGTTCCCGCTGTCACCGCAGCCGGCGATGACGAGCGAAAGAGCAGTCGTCCCCGCCAGGGCCGCGGCGATCCGCTGCGTGATCATGACATTGCACTCCTTGGTGAGTCGGCGACAGCCACCGTCCCGGCGCTGGTCAAGCGCTTAACCACGATCACGAAAGGAAGCCGTCGTTCAGTTGTGGGATGGCTGGCAAAGCGGTTAACTAGCCGCGTAGTCAGGGACTATGTGCCCTGCGTCACACCACTGTCAAGGGCCTGGGGCGGTCCTCGTGACAGGCTGGGCGGCAGACGAGAGCGGGGTGGCAACGGCCGATGGTGACCATGCGGGACGTGGCGAAGCGGGCGGGCGTGTCCATCGCCACCGTCTCCTTCGTGCTCAACGACACCAAGCCGGTGACCCCGGCGACCCGGGAGCGGATCGAGCTCGCGATGACGGAGCTGGGCTTCCGCCGCAACATGGTCGCCCGCGCGCTGGCCAGCCGCCGTACCCGGATCATCGCGATGGCCTATCCGGCACTGGACCACCGGTTCGGATTCTCGGCAGCCGAGTTCTTCACCAGTGCGGCCGAAGCGGCGCGCCAGCAGGACTACCACCTGGTGCTCTGGCCGGTCGGGAACGACGGCGGCGAGCTGACCGAACTGGTCGGGCAGTCACTGGTCGACGGGGTCGTCCTGATGGAGGTCCAGCTCGACGATCCACGGATCGCGGTGCTGCAGCGGACCCGGACACCGTTCGCGCTGATCGGCCGGACCACCGCCCTGGAAGGCCTGACCCACGTCGACATCGACTTCGACACCACGGTCGAGGACGCGGTCGGCTATCTGCACGGCCTCGGGCACCGCCGGCTGGTGCTGGTCTCCGGCGACCTGGCCGACCCGAGATTCCACACCTACGGACCGTACGTGCGATCCGAGGCCGCCTATCGCCGGGTCGCGGCCGGGTACGGCATCGAGACCATCGTGCTGGAGTGCTCGGACTCGACCCGCGCGGGCCGGGAGGCGGCGACCAGGTTGCTGCGAGATCACCCGGAGACGACGGCCGTCCTGGTGCTGAACGAGTACTCCGCACTCGGCGTGATGTCCGGCCTGAACCGCCTCGGCCGCCGCATCCCGGACGAGATCTCGGTGCTCTCGCTGATGGCCCCGGACACAGCAGCCCTCTCGAATCCCGAGCTGACCATCATGCGAACCCCTGGCCCCGAACTCGGCCGACTCGGCACCGAAGCCCTGATCCGCCAACTGGAGGGTGCCACCCCACTCCCCCCACCCCACCTCATCCCCGCCAAACTCCACCTCGGCGAATCCACCGCCCCACCTCCGTAGCGCGCGGTAATGGCAGGGGCGGATGACGACTGAACAGTGTGCCTGAGGTGGCACACCGTTCAGTGAGTGATCACCTGAGGCTGAACTCCGGGATATGAGCGGATTCGATCAGCTTGCCGGCGGCGTTGTAGGCGGTGACGGTTGCCGCTCTGCGGGATTTGAGGTCGCCGTTGGACCACCAGAGGGCGTACCAACCGTTGCTGACTGTCAGGTCGTGGGTGGCACCGCTGACTGTCTTGAAGTGGATGCGGGTGATGGCCGGGTCGACCCGGCCATAGCCGATGTAGGTCCAGCCTCTGCACTTCGCCTTGCAACCGACCTCGCCGCTGCCCTCGTTCACGGCAACGCCAGTCAGCGAGGTCAGGCTCACGTCCTGCGCTGTGAGAATGCTCGGCCTGGACGACTTCCCCTGGAGGGCTGCGTTGCCTGACGGGACCAGGTCGCAGGTAGCGGCGCTGTGGCCGGTCGGCGATACGGCCAGCACCCTCAGCACCTGGCTCATCCCCGTATAGCCAGGCTCCGCCGCCACGACCCGCCACTTCGTCAGGTCGTGCCATAGCTGGACCGAGCAGTTGAGCAACTGGCCGTCGGCGGTCTGCGGAATCGGATCCGCCTTCGCCTTCGCCAGCGCCGCGGCCGTCGGCCTCGAGTCACCCGGGACGATGCACCCCGGCCCGAACATGTTCTTCTTCCCGGGCAGCGGGCTCATCAGTCCCATCGTGGCGCGGTAGACACTGGGATGGAACCTCTCCAGCGGCTGAACGCCGTACCGGACGGTGCAGCGGCGCTCCGCCTCTGCCTGGGTGATCTTCCCCAGCGCGGCCTCGCCCTGCGGCACCCCAGGAAGCGGCGTGAACAGCGGAGCGGCCGTGCCGGCGACCTCTGACTCCCGATGCGCAGAACCAATGCCCGGTACCAACGCCAGGCCGGCGCCGATCGCGACCACCGCCGCGGTGAGTCCACTGACGGCGGCGACTCTGCGCCGGCGACGGCCGCGGCGGCCGCGTTCCAGCAGACCGGTCGCGTCGACCGGCGCCAGTGGATCCCTGCTCGCCAGCCGGTGAAGCTCGGCGCCGATCTCCGGGGCGTCCTGCATGTCCGTCTCCTTCACGAGACCCGCCCGATCGAGCGGGTCCGGTTGATGGTCTGACGGAGAGTTTCGAGTCCGCGAGCGGCCTGGCTCTTGACCGTGCCCTGCGTGCAGTCGAGGATCTCGGCGGTCTGCTCGATCGAGAGATCCTCGTAGTACCGCAGGACGATGCAGGCCCGTTGACGCGGCGCGAGCTGGAGCAGAGCCGACAGGACCTCGTCGCGCTCGGCGTAGACATCGGCCGTGTCGTCGTTGCGGGCGTACTCGGGCGGACTGTCGGTCGACACTTCCCGGCGCCAGGGGCGCCGACCGATGTCCAGGGCCGCGTTGATGACGATCCGGCGGGCGTAGGCGAGAGGATTCCCGCCGCGATCCACCTTCGACCAGGACAGGTACAGCTTGTACAACGCGTCCTGGACCACGTCATCGGCACGATGCCAATCACCGCAGACCAGGTAGGCGGTCCGGCGCAGCGTCGTACTGGACGCTACGACGAACTCGACGTAGTCCCGATCCTGATCAGGCATCGGCCCTCCACTCTCCTCTGTCTCCCTTAGTACGGCAGGCAGAGGAGGCGGAGTTGCATCGGATCAGAGCTTGAGCGAGGTCTCCACGATGCCGGCCAGGTCGTGGGCTACCTCGTGGGCGGTGGCGGAGGACTCTGCCTCGACCATGACGCGGACGAGGGGCTCTGTGCCGGAGGGGCGGAGCAGTACGCGGCCGGTGTCGCCCAGGCGGGCGGTGGCTGCTGCTACGGCTGCTTGTACTTCGGCGTCCGTGCCGGCGCGGGTCTTGTCGACGTTGGGGACGTTGACGAGGACCTGCGGCAGGCGGGTCATCACGGCGGCCAGGTCGGCCAGTGACTTGCCGGTCTGGGCGATCCGGGCGAGCAGCATGACCGCGGTCAGGGTGCCGTCGCCGGTGGTCGCGTGGTCGGACAGGATCACGTGGCCGGACTGTTCGCCACCCAGCTTGTGTCCGCCGGCCTTCATTGCCTCCAGCACGTACCGGTCGCCGACCTTGGTCTGCTCGACCGCGATCCGCTCCCGGACCATCGCCTGGACGAAGCCCAGGTTGCTCATCACGGTCGCGACCACGGTGTCGTTGGACAGCCGGCCCAGGTCGCGCATCGCCAACGCGAGCACGGCCAGGATCTGGTCACCGTCGACGAGCTCGCCGGCCGCATCCACCGCCAGGCAGCGATCCGCGTCACCGTCGAGCGCGATGCCGAGATCGGCGCCGTGCCCGATCACCTCGCGGCGCAGACCCTCCATGTGGGTCGAACCGCAGTTGAGGTTGATGTTCAGACCGTCCGGCGCAGCGGCGTACGTGATGACCTCGGCGCCCAGCCGGCGCAATGCCTCGGGCGCGGTCAGCGAGGCCGCGCCGTTGGCGCAGTCGATGACCACCTTGACGCCGTCGAACCGGTTCGGGGCCGACCGGACCAGGTGCGAGACATACGTCTCGAAGCCCTGCCCGTCGTCGAGCACCCGGCCGACGGCGGCACCCGTCGGGCGCTGCCACTCCTCGCCGGTACGGACCTCGATCGCGTCCTCGATGACGTCGTCGAGTTTGATCCCGCCCCGGGCCAGGAACTTGATGCCGTTGTCCGGCATCGGGTTGTGGCTGGCCGACAGCATGACCCCGAGGTCGGAGCCGGTCGAGCCGGTCAGATAGGCGACGGCCGGGGTCGGCAGCACGCCGAGCCGGACGACATCGACGCCGGCGGAGGCCAGACCGGCCACCACGGCTGCTTCCAGAAACTCGCCACTGGCCCGAGGATCCCGCCCCACAACGGCGCGTGGCCGGTGCCCTTCGAAGGCACCGGCCTCGCCGAGTACGTGAGCTGCCGCGACCGAGAGGTCGAGCGCCAGCTCCGCGGTGAGATCCACGTTCGCCAGGCCACGGACTCCGTCCGTGCCGAACAAACGCGACATCAGGTGATCAGCGCTTGCTGTACTGCGGAGCCTTACGGGCCTTCTTGAGACCGGCCTTCTTGCGCTCCTTGATCCGCGCGTCGCGGGAGAGCAGACCGGCCTTCTTCAGACCCGGACGGTTCGCCTCCTCGTCGGCCGCGTTCAGGCACCGGGCGATGCCCAGCTGCAGGGCACCGGCCTGGCCGGTGATGCCGCCGCCGTTGATCCGGGCGATGACGTCGTAGGAGCCCTCGAGGCCGGCGACCACGAACGGCTCGTTCACGTGCTGCTGGTGAACCTTGTTCGGGAAGTAGACGTCGATCGGCTTGCCGTTGACGGTGATGTTGCCGGTGCCCGGGATCAGCCGGACGCGCGCAACGGCTTCCTTACGGCGGCCGGTGGCACCGGCCGGGTTGATCACCGCGACGCGACCGGACTCGGCGCGCTGCTCCGGGCTCGGGTTCGTCTCGGAGGTGTAGGCAACCGGGCCCTCGGTGTCGATGGGGACCTCGGTGTCGAGTTCTTCGGTCTCGGTGGTGATGTCGCTCACGCTGTGAATCCTCGTTTACCTGGCTCGGCGATCGCTACTACTGAGCGATCTGGGTGATCTCGAACGGCTTCGGCTGCTGGGCCACGTGCGGGTGCTCCGGACCGGCGTAGACCTTCAGCTTGCCAAGCAGCTGACGGCTCAGGCGGTTCTTCGGGAGCATGCCCCAGACAGCCTTCTCGACGGCCTTGCGAGGATCCTTCTCGAGGATCTCGCCGACCGGCGTGGCCGTCAGACCACCCGGGTGACCCGAGTGGCGGTACGCCAGCTTGTCGGTCCGCTTGTTGCCGGACAGGGCGATCTTCGACGCGTTGATGACGACGACGAAGTCGCCACCGTCGACGTGCGGGGCGAACGTCGGCTTGTGCTTGCCACGCAGCAGGGTGGCGATCTGGACGGCGAGCCGACCGAGCACGACGTCGGTGGCGTCGATCACATGCCACTCACGGGTGACGTCAGCAGGTTTCGGGCTGTACGTGCGCACGGTCGTTGACCTTCGTTTCTCAGAGGTTGACAAATCAGAACTGGTACGTCGGCGAGCGGCCCGCAATCACACCGGCGAGGACCAGGAACGCACAACAGCAGCCCAGAATACCGGCGTGGACGCCTCGGGGTCAAAGCGAGCCTGAGCCGGTCGGAGACCCCGGCTTGGAACCAACCCGGGACCGCACTAGTTTAGCGGTGAAGATTGCAGTCCGATCCGCGTCCCGCCGGCGACGATAACCCTCACTCACTCCGGCGATGCGCCAGCTTCCGAAGAGGGCATTGTGACCGAACAGTCGCTCACCGTCCGGGACAACCGGACCGGCAAGGACTACGACCTTGCCATCACCGATGGCACCATCCGTGCCGCCGATCTCAAGCAGATCAGTGCAACCGACGGGGACGGTGGCCTGGCCACCTACGACCCCGGCTTCGTCAACACCGCCTCGACCCGGTCGTCCGTCACCTTCATCGACGGCGACAAGGGCATCCTGGAGTACCGCGGTTACCCGATCGAGCAGCTCGCCGAGCAGTCGAACTACCTGGAGGTCGCGTACCTGCTGGTGAACGGTGCGCTGCCGGACAAGACCCAGTACGAGGCCTGGGTGCACGACGTGACGTATCACACGTTCGTGCACGAGAACCTGAAGACCTTCATGCAGGGCTTCCGCTACGACGCGCACCCGATGGGCATGCTGCTCGCCTCGGTGGGTGCGCTGTCCACCTTCTACCCGGAGTCGCGCGACATCTTCGACGAGGAGTCACGGGGCCTGCAGATCCGCCGGCTGATCGCCAAGATGCCGACGCTGGGCGCGTTCTCCTTCCGGCACGCGCAGGGCAAGCCGTACGTCTACCCCGACAACGAGCTGAGCTACGCGGCCAACTTCTTGTCGATGCTGTTCAAGATGAGCGAGCCGAAGTACGCCGCCGACGACCGGCTGGTGCGCGCGCTGGAGATCCTGTTCATCCTGCACGCCGACCACGAGCAGAACGCCTCCACCAACGCGGTCCGGGCGATCGGCTCCACCCAGGTCGACCCGTACTCCGCGGTCACCGGCGGCATCGCGGCCCTCTACGGCCCGCTGCACGGCGGCGCCAACGAGGCGGTGCTGAAGATGCTGCGCCGGATCGGCACCGTCGACAACGTCGGTTCGTTCATCGAGGGCGTCAAGAACGGTGAAGAGCGGCTGATGGGCTTCGGCCACCGGGTCTACAAGAACTACGACCCGCGCGCCAAGATCATCAAGAAGGCCGCCGACGACGTGTTCGAGGTGACGGGCATCAACCCGCTGCTGAAGATCGCCGTCGAGCTGGAGAAGATCGCGCTGGAGGACGAGTACTTCGTCTCCCGCAAGCTCTATCCGAACGTGGACTTCTACTCCGGCCTGATCTACGAGGCCCTGCAGTTCCCGCCGGAGATGTTCACCGTGCTGTTCGCCATCCCGCGCACCTCGGGCTGGCTGGCGCAGTGGAAGGAGTCGCTCGGCGACACCGACCAGAAGATCGCGCGCCCGAAGCAGATCTACACCGGCGCCCGCGGCGTCCAGTACGTCCCGATGGGCGACCGCTAAACACCGGTAGCACCATTGGGAACGGCCCCGATCCGGCTTACCTGCCAGGGATCGGGGCCGTTTCTGCGCTTCTGGGTACTACGACGCAGACCGCGCCGGCACCGGTTCCCGTAGTACCGCGATGAGTTGGTCCAGCTGCCCACGGGCGCGCGCCATCGCCACGTGGTCGATGTAGTCGCGCGACTCGACGATCTCGCCGTCGCGGACCCGCAGGACGAAGACGCAGGGCACCCGGAAGCTCTCCCCCGTCGCGATCACCGTCCCCGCGTAGTCGAACTCGGCGACGATCACCTCCGGATCCTGGGTCTGATGGACCCGGATCGCGTCCGGCTGGAACCGCACCACCTCCGCCACCGCCGGACCACGGCCGTTGAAGTGCTCGCGGAGCGCGTCGCGGGTGAGCAGTGGCTGATCGCCGTACGGCGACATCGGGTGCCGGACGTCGGTCTGCTCGGCGTACAGGGCCGGCAGCGCCTCGAGGTCGCGATCGGCGACGCCGTGCACCAGGCGGAGGAAAGTCTGTTCCGGAGTCATGACTCCGAATATAAGGAGTCGCAACTCCGGTTACAACCTCTGGCTGCTTTCCGGCGTCTCCTACGCTGATGGGGTCGACGACAGCTAGGAGTGGGATGAGGCCGTTGCGCGCGGATGCCCGGGACAACCGGATGCGGATTCTGAGCGCGGCGGAGGACGTCTTCGGACGGTCGCCGGCCGCCTCCACCGACGAGGTCGCGAAGCTCGCCGAGGTGGGGATCGCCACCGTCTTCCGGCACTTCCCCACCAAGGTCGCGCTGCTCGAGGCGGTCCTGACGCAACGGCTGGAACGGCTGCGCGACCGTGCTCTCGAGCTGGCCGACAGCGACGACGCCGGCCTCGCGTTCTTCGGATTCTTCAGCCAGGTGGTCGCCGAATCGGCATCGAAGCTGGCCATCGCGGAGGCTCTGAGCGCGTCGGGAACCGTCGCCGGCGACGAGGCGAAGGCAGCAGGCCAAGGGATGCGCGAAGCCTTCGGGTCCCTGCTCGACCGGGCCCAGCAGGCAGGCGCCGTACGCCGGGACGCCGCCTTCCCCGAGGTCTACGCCCTACTGGTCGGCGCCTCCCGTGGGGCCACCGCGACCGGTCTCGAATCCGACGCCCGCGACCGCATGCTCGCCCTCCTGTACGACGGCCTGCGAACCGGGACGTCATGAGGCGCTGGCGATCCTGGTCCCGCCGCCGACGCGTCCTCCTCAGCCTCGCGCTGGCCTTCGTCCTGCTGATCCCCTTGCCACTAAGCGCTTTGGCCGTCTCCCTGCGCATCGCCTACACCGGTGAAGCCACCGCGAAGACGAAAGGCCAGGACGCGATCTGGCTCGGCCACGCCTGGGTCGACGGCCGGAAGACCGCCGCCGACATCGCCGTCCTCGCGAATCAGCTGCAGGGCACCGGAATCCGCGACCTCTACGTCCACACCGGCCCCCTCGAACACGACGGAACGTTGCCCTTGGCAAAGGTTTCGCCGAAGGCCAAGTGGTTCACCGGCGCCGTCCACCAGGCAATGCCGAAGCTCCGCGTCCAGGCCTGGCTCGGCGACGTCCTCCAACCGGAGAAGAACCCCGGTATGGACCTCGACGACGCCGCCGTTCGCACCCGCGTGACCGAGACCTCCGAGCAGGTGCTGGCGCAGGGCTTCGACGGAATCCACTTCGACATGGAGCCCGTCCGCTCCGGCTCCAAAGGCTTCCTGGCATTGCTGGACCAAGTCCACGCCATGACCTCAGCCCGCAACGTCCCGCTCTCAGTCGCCGCAGCGCAACTCAACCCCGCACCCGGCCTCAACGGCCTGCTCGTCGGCGTCAGCGGCCAGAGCAAATGGTGGACCAAGTCGTACTTCGGCGCCGTCGCCAGCCGCGTCGAGCAGATCGCCGTGATGTCCTACGACACCTGGACCCCACTGGAATCCCTGTACGGCGGTTACGTCGCCCGCCAGACCGAGATGGCCCTGGAGGTCACCCCACCCCACGTCGACCTACTGATGGGCCTCCCCTTCTACTGGGAAGACAACTTCTCCCACCGAGGCTCCGCCGAAACAGTCCGAGCCGCCATCCGAGGCGCCCAACTAGGCCTGAACACCTCCCCCCGCCAAAACTTCGGCCTAGCCCTCTACGTCGACTTCACCGCCACCCCCGACCACTGGGCGACGTACCGCGATGCGTGGTGCGGTACGGACTAACGCGCCCGCTGGACGCGGGCCTCGTCCCAGACCGGCTCGGGCGATTCGTAGACGTTGCCGTCGCTGCCGAAGACCAGGTAGCGGTCGAAGCCGCGGGAGAACCAGCGGTCGTGGGTGACCGCCAGAACCGTTCCGTCAAAGGAATCCAGGCCTTCCTCGAGTGCCTCGGCTGACTCGACGTCGAGGTTGTCGGTCGGCTCGTCGAGGAGGAGCAAGGTGGCGCCGGACAGCTCCAGCAGGAGGATCTGGAAGCGCGCTTGCTGACCACCGGAGAGCGAGTCGAAGCTCTGCTCGGCCGCGTGCGCCAGCTCGTACCGATCCAGCTTGCGCGAGGCCAGCTCCCGGCCCATCCCCTCCCGGTGCTCGTCGCCGCGGTGCAGGATCTCCAGCAGCGTCCGGCCGGCCAGCTCGGGGTGCTCGTGCGTCTGCGCGAACCAGCCCGGCCGCACCCGCGCACCCAGCTTGGCGTTGCCGGTGTGCGCGACGGACGGGATGACCATCTCGCCGACCGGCTGGTGCTCGATGTCCGGGTCGGACCCGCCGTTGGCCAGCAATCGCAGGAAGTGCGACTTGCCGGAGCCGTTGGAGCCAAGGACGGCCACGCGTTCGCCGTACCAGACCTCGAGATCGAACGGCTTCATCAAGCCGGTCAACTCGAGCCCGGTGGCGACGACGGCGCGTTTGCCGGTACGTCCGCCAGTGAGCCGCATGCTGACCTTCTGCTCGCGCGGGATCGCCTGCGGCGGACCGGCCTGCTCGAACTTGGCCAGCCGGGTCTGCGCCGCCTTGTAGCGCGACGCGAGCCCGTCGTTGTAGGCCGCCTTCGTCTTGTACATCAGCACGAGCGCCTTGAGCTTGGCGTGCTCCTCGTCCCAGCGGCGGCGCAACTCCTCCAGCCGCTCGAACCGGTGCTTACGCGCTTCGTGGTACGTCTGGAAGCCGCCGCCGTGCGTCCAGATGGTGTTGCCCGCGGCACCTAGTTCGACGGTGACGATCCGGGTCGCCGTGTTGGCCAGCAGCTCCCGGTCGTGGCTGATGTAGAGGACCGTCTTCTGCGTCGCGTTGAGCTGCTCCTCGAGCCAGCGCTTGGCCGGTACGTCGAGGTAGTTGTCGGGCTCGTCGAGCATCAGCACCTCGTCCGGGCCGCGCAGCAGCGCCTCGAGAACCAGCCGCTTCTGCTCGCCGCCGGACAGCGTCTTCACCTCACGCCAGCGGCAGTTGTCGAACGGGATCCCGAGCGCGCTCATCGTGCAGACGTCCCAGAGCACCTCGGCGTCGTACCCGCCGACCTCGCCCCAGTCGGAGACCGCCTGGGCGTAGCGCAGCTGGGTCTTCTCGTCGTCGGCCTCCATCATCGCCAGCTCGGCCTGGTCCAGCTTGGCCGCGGCCGCCCGGATCCGCTCCGGCGCGACGCCGAGCAGCAGGTCACGGACATTGGTCTCGTCCCGTACCGACCCGACGAACTGCCGCATCACACCCAGCCCACCGGACCGGGCGACGCTCCCGCTGTGCGCCTTGAGATCGCCCGCGATGATCTTCGTCAACGTCGTCTTGCCCGACCCGTTGGCCCCGACCAGGGCGACCTTGGCCCCGTCCCCGACCCGGAACGTGATGTCGTCCAGCAACACCCGCCCGTCCGGCAACTCGAACCCGATCCCCGCAACCTCGACGTGACCCATACCCCCAGTCTGACGGCCCGCCCCAGCCGCCCGCGACCGGTTATCGTCTTCCCTGACCGAACAGGGAGAACGATGACCGACAACCCGGCCGACTACGAGACCTTCCAGGCCGAGATGCGCCGGCTGCTCTCGGATCTCAAGGGCGCCGCCCCCGAGATCGTCGAGGCGGAGACCGCGCGACTGCAGGCGATGGCCGAGCAGGTCCAGGACGAGCGCGGCCGCGAACGTGCCCGCTTCCGCGCCGCGGAGTTGCCGCGCCTGCTGGCCGGACCGGCCCCGGCGACCAGTGAGCAGTTCCGGCAGGCACAGATCCTGTTCGCCGAGGCGATCGACGGCGACGGACCCGCGCAGACCCGGATCGCGGAGATCGAGCGCGCGATCGAGCAGATCGGCCTGCTGTCGACCCAGGCGCCGCGCCGCGAGGCCGGTGCGATCCGCCGGATGTCCAGCCCGCTGATCCGGCTCGTCGACCACCTCCGGAGTACGGCCGGATGAGCGAGGGTCGGCCGGTCCCCCGCAACAGCAACGAGTACCTCTGGGTCCAGAGCGTGATCCGGTCGGTGGAGAAGCTCTCCGGCCGGCCGTCGCGGTGGAACGGCGAGCTGTACGAGGAGACCCGGCCGAACGTGGCCGGGAGCGCGCGGGACGACGGCGGGATGACGCTCAAGGTCAACGAGGTGCTCAAGCCGATCGCCCAGGCGTACACGGCGGGCCGTCCGCTCACCCCGGAAGAACTGATCGATGCGCAGGACGCCGTCCTGACCGTGGTCCACGAGGCGAAGCACCTCACCAATGCGCTGGGCGACGAGTCCGGGCCCGGCGCGACCGAGGTCTACTCCCCCGACACCTTGGTGGTCGAGGAGGGGCTGACCGAGACCTGGGCGCACGAGAACGTCAACGACGTCATCCAGGACATCGGTATGGACCGGGTGCAACCGGAACTCCTCGGCGTCGACTCGCCTGATTCCTACCCGGCGTACACGGCCGCGACCGACGAACTGGTTCGCGGTACGGCCGACGTCACCGGGCTGTCCCAGAGCCAGGTCCGGGAGCAACTGGACCAGGCCCCACGAGCCCAGCGCTGGGGCGCGGCCGCCGATCTGGTGATCGAGAACCGGCTGAGCGACGTACTGCCACCGCAGGACCGCGAAGCGGTCAGAACCGAACTACTGCAGTCCATGCGGCCCGCCATCGCCGACGTCGTCGGCACCCAACGGGACCGGAATCTTTCCGACGTCGCCAAGAGCATCGGTGGACATCAGCATGCCCAGCGGGCGGTCACGGCCCTGAGTACGACGACTGCTGGGCTTGAGGAGCAGTACCGGAATGCGGGCGCTCAGGCGCAGCAGCAGTCGCCTGAGGTGGCGCATTTGCGGAAGTTCTTGGGTGGACCGCCGCCGCAGGCTGGGAGCTATCGCGGGGGTCAGGGGGACGGCGCCGCGCCCGACAACGTGCGGTCGTTGCGGGCCAAGCCGGAGAAGGGGCAGTCACCATCCCTTTAGGTGGTCGAGGTAGATGCCACCGGCTGGGCGGACCGTGCCCGTCATGAAGAGTTTGAGCGGGGCGGCGTACAGGCCGTAGGTGCGGGTGCCGGTGAAGAAACCGGCCGACGAGCAGCCGTCGTAGCCGACCCAGACCTCGCGGATCCCCGTCGCCGTGTCGAAGCGCAGCACGATCGCTTCCTTCGGCCGGGCCGTCTGCGGCGTGCACTTGAAGACGGGCAGGCTCGGGTTGCGCTCCGGCAGCACCTTGATCGCGTCGACCACCTGCTGTGCCGTGGCCGCGTTGAAGTGCGCCGACCCGAGCAGCATCTGCGCGCCCTCAAGGCGGTAGCGACAGACCTCGAGGCCGAAGACGATGGCGTGGTCGAGATCCAGGCCGTCGCCGGACGGCAGTGCTTCGTGAGTGGGCGCCGCGAGGATCGCGTGCTGTTCCGGACACACAACGGTGGCCTCTGCCGGAGCCCCCGGCGCCATCTTCGAGCCGTTGTCCGCAGCGGAGCCGGCGGTCGAGCTGGTGGTGACCGGCGACGGACCGCCGATGACCCCCCACACTCCCCCGATCGCCGCGACGACCACTACCGCCGCAGCGGCCATCGTGAGCCGTTGCCGCCGCCTGTGGACCCGTCTGCGCGCTTCCGCGGCGTAGCCGGCACTACGCAAGCCCTGCACCGTGTGGGCCTTGCTCTGGAAGGCATCCGCGATCTGCGGGCCGAGCTCCTGCTCGTCCGGCTCAGGCATCCTCGGCTCCTTCCTTGCTCAGCGTGTTCTTCAGTACTGCCAGTGCCCGGTGTACGTGCGATCTGGCCGTGGCTTCGGCGCAGTGCAGCAGGTCTGCGATCTCGGCGTACGAGAGGTCCTCGTAGAAGCGCAGCACCACGGCAGTGCGCTGCTTGTCCGGCAAGGTCGCGCAGAGCGCCCACACGGCCTCTGCCTCGGCTCTGGAGCCGGCACCGTCCGGAGCTGCGGCAGCAGTCCTGGTCGGCTCCTCCACGGGGGCCTCCCGGCGGCGGAAGCGTCGCCACCAGGAGATGTGCGCGTTGACGACCATCCGCTTCACGTAGGCCTCAGGGTCCTCCGCCCGGCTGACCCGGCCCCAGCGCGCACAAGCGGTTGTCAGGGCGTCCTGAACCGCATCCTCGGCCAGCGTCTTGTCGCCGGTCAGGACGTAAGCGAACCGCAGCAGCGCATCGGACTTCTCCGTCACCCACAACTCGAAGTCGATAGCGCTGGATTGTGCCTCTGCTGCCGCCAAGGCTGCCTCCATACCCTCAGGACGGCGCTGGATCCTCGTTCGTTGCAGTCACCCGCAGAACCCTGAAGCCCTTCGCGCTGGCGATCCGCTCGCAGGGGTAACCCTGCTCACCCAGCCAGCGCTGCAGCGAGTCCGCACCGAGGTTCTTGCCGACGACGAACCATCCCACGCCGTCGGGGGCAAGGCGAGCAAGCCAGTGCAGCAGCATCTTGTGCAGCTCGGGCTTGCCGATGTGGATGGCCGGGTTGGACCAGATCTGGTCGAACCGCACATCCTCCGGCACGTCTTCCACCAGGCTGGCGTGCACTCGTTCAGCAACCCCAGCAGCCTTGGCGTTCTCAGCAGTGAGCTCCAGTGCCCGGTTGTTCACGTCCACTGCCCAGACCTGCGCCTCAGGGTCCTCCACCGCCAGGGCACACGCGATCGGGCCGTAGCCGGTGCCCAGGTCGAGGTAGGTGCCGCCTGTGGTCGGTACGGGCGCCTCGCGCAGCAGGATCGACGTACCGAGGTCCAGCCGGTCGCGGGAGAAGACACCACTCGACGTGGTGAAGGTGTACTCACGTCCCCAGATCCGGGCGCCGACGGTACGCCGTACGTCGGCTGAGGTCGGCTCTGCCGTGAAAAAGTGGTCAGCCACGCGTGTGAACCTCTCCCCTGACGTTGCGAGCCTCGATGGCCCTCGCCGCCAGCTGGTCGTCTTCTGGGTACCCGACTTCTTCCAGGGTGAGCCCATGGGCGGGCAGAACGGTCACTGCCGAGTCCCGGACCTTCGCTGCCAGCACCTTGGCCGGCCAGTCCAGGTCACGGCGTCCGTCGCCCACCGGGACGATCGACCCCACCAGGGCCCGCACCATCGAGTGGCAGAAGGCATCCGCGATCACAGTGGCCTCGACCAGGCCGGGCGCAGTACGGCGCCAGCTGAACTCCTGCAGGGCGCGGACCGTACTGGCACCCTCCCGTCGCTTGCAGAAGGCGGCGAAGTCGTGCTCGCCCAGCAGCCGGGCAGAGGCCTCGTTCATCCGGTCCACGTCGAGTGGCTGCAGCACGCGCAGTACGTGGTTCCTGGTCAGCGGATCCCGGGCGATGTTGTCGTCGCAGATCCGGTAGACGTAGCGGCGCCACAGGGCCGAGAAGCGGGCGTCGAACCCCTCGGGAGCTTCCATGCCCTTGATCACCCAGACATCGTCCGGCAGTACGCCGTTGAGCCGGTGGACCAGGTTCCGCGCGACGATCCCCTCGGGCAGCCAGACATGGACGACCTGGCCTCTGGCGTGGACGCCGGTGTCGGTCCGGCCGGCACAAGTCACGGACGGGAGCTCGGGCTGCCGCAGTACGGTGGCCAGCGCCTGCTCAAGCACCCCCTGGACGGTCCTGAGGCCCTCCTGACGGGCCCAGCCGTGGAATTCGGTGCCGTCATACCTGAGATCGATCCGCCAGCGCACAGGGCAATCTAACGCAGCAGCGCCCCTCCCCCCGAAAACGGGTGAAGGGGCGCTGCCGATGCGCTGCTGAGGAGTTACTTGTCCTCGGCGGTCTCGCCGGCCTTCGTGAAGCCGGCGGCCTGAGCGGCCTCTTCGGTCTGGAACCAGACCTCGGCGACCGTCTGGTCGTACCACGGCGAGTCGGTGCCGTGGTACTTCATCGAGTCCTCGTTGCCCTTGATGGTGTAGCCCTCGGGAGCGGCGCCGCCGTCCAGCGGAGCCGCGGAGCCCTCGTACTTGCCCGCGACGACGTCCTGGACCTTGGTCTCCTCGGCCGGGGTGTCCTCGACCTTGGCCTCGTCCTTGGCGGCCGCCTTCTTCGCGGTCGCCTTCTTGGCCGGAGCAGCCTTCTTCGCCGCGGCCTTGGCCTTCGGCGAGTCGGCCAGCGCCTCGACCAGCTCGATCTTCACCATGGGGGCGTTGTCGCCCTTGCGGGGGCCGAGCTTGATGATCCGGGTGTAGCCGCCCGGACGGTCCGCGTAGCGCTCGCCGATCTCGGTGAACAGCACGTGCACGACGGACTTGTCGCGAATCCGCTTCATCACCTGACGACGCGAGTGCTGGTCACCGCGCTTGGCCTTGGTGATCATCGACTCGGCCAGCGGCTGCAGGCGCTTGGCCTTGGTGGCCGTGGTGGTGATCGCGCCGTGCTCGAACAGCGAGGTGGCCAGGTTGCTGAGGATCAGCTTCTGGTGCGCCGCGCTGCCGCCGAGGCGGGAGCCCTTGGTAGGGGTAGGCATCTGTCTTTACTCCAGAAATCTCAGGCCCGGGTACGGGCCTTGGGATGGGCCTTGCTAGCTCAGTACTGCTCGGTCTCGGCGAAGCTCTCGTCCTCGTCCTCGGCGTCGTCGCCATAGGCCTCAGCGGCGGCGCGCAGGTCGAAGCCGGGGGGCGAGTCCTTCAGCGACAGGCCCATCTCGGCCAGCTTCAGCTTGACCTCGTCGATCGACTTGGAGCCGAAGTTGCGGATGTCCAGCAGGTCCTGCTCGCTGCGCGAGATCAGTTCACCCACGGTGTGGATGCCCTCGCGCTTGAGGCAGTTGTACGACCGGACGGTCAGCTGCAGGTCCTCGACCGGCAGGGCCAGGTCGGCCGCCATCTGCTCGTCGACCGGCGACGGGCCGATGTCGATGCCCTCGGCCTCGACGTTCAGCTCACGGGCCAGGCCGAACAGCTCGACCAGCGTCTTACCGGCCGACGCGACGGCGTCGCGGGGCAGCATCGACGGCTTGGTCTCGACGTCCACGACCAGACGGTCGAAGTCGGTGCGCTGCTCGACACGAGTCGCCTCGACCTTGTACGTGACCTTGAGGACCGGGGAGTAGATCGAGTCGACCGGCATCCGGCCGATCTCGGCGTCCGCGGACTTGTTCTGGATCGCGGACACGTAGCCGCGGCCCCGCTCGACGACCAGCTCCATCTCGAGCCGGCCCTTCTCGTTCAGGGTGGCGATCTTCAGGTCCGGGTTGTGCACCTCGACACCGGCCGGCGGCGCGATGTCGGCGGCGGTCACGTCACCGGGGCCCTGCTTGCGCAGGTACATGGTGACGGGCTCGTCGTGCTCGGAGGAGACGACCAGGTCCTTGAGGTTCAGGATCAGCTGGGTGGCGTCTTCCTTCACCCCGGCGACGGTGGAGAACTCGTGCAGTACCCCGTCGACCTTGATGCTGGTGACGGCCGCGCCCGGGATGGACGACAGCAGGGTACGGCGGATGGAGTTGCCGAGGGTGTAACCGAAGCCCGGCTCCAGCGGCTCGATCACGAACCGCGAGCGGTGCTCGTCGACGACCTCTTCGGCCAGGGTGGGACGCTGCGCAATAAGCACTGTGTGTTCTTCCTTCTAGAGTTCCGCGACGACCACTATTTGAGGTCGCGAACCGAAGAAACGACCCGCGCCGCCGCCGGCTGGACAGCCGGCGGCGGCGACGGAATCAGTTCTTCGAGTAGAGCTCGACGATCAGGTGCTCGGCGACCTGGGTGTCGATCTGCGCCCGGGTGGGCAGCTGGTGAACCAGGATGCGCAGCCGCTCGGGCAGCGCGTCCAGCCAGGCCGGAACCACTCGCTCGGAGTGGGTCTCCCTGGCGATGATGAACGGGGTCATCTCGACCGACTTCGGCCGGACGTCGATCACGTCGTGCGCGGAAACGCGGTACGACGGGATGTTCACCTTGATGCCGTTCACGGTGAAGTGACCGTGCACGACGAGCTGACGGGCCTGACGACGGGTCCGGGCCAGACCGGCGCGGTACACGACGTTGTCGAGGCGCGACTCGAGGATGATCAGCAGGTTGTCACCGGTCTTACCAGGACGCCGCGAGGCCTCCTTGTAGTACAGGCTGAACTGCTTCTCGAGCACGCCGTAGGCGTAACGAGCCTTCTGCTTCTCACGAAGCTGGAGCAGGTACTCGCTCTCCTTGGGACGGCCGCGGCCGTGCATACCCGGCGGGTACGGACGACGCTCGAACGCCTTGTCGCCACCGACGAGGTCGACCCCGAGACGGCGCGACTTCTTGGTCATGGGTCCGGTGTAACGGGCCATTGTTAGTTACCTGCCTCTCTCTGGGTCAGACCCGGCGCCGCTTGGGAGGGCGGCAGCCGTTGTGCGCGGTCGGGGTGACGTCCTGGATGGTGCCGACCTCGAGGCCGACAGCTCCCAGCGAACGGATCGCGGTCTCACGGCCGGAGCCGGGACCCTTGACGAACACGTCGATCTTGCGCATGCCGTGCTCCATCGCCCGGCGCCCAGCGGCCTCGGCGGCCATCTGCGCGGCGAACGGGGTCGACTTGCGCGAGCCCTTGAAGCCGACGGTGCCCGCGGAGGCCCACGAGATGACCGCGCCGGTCGGGTCGGTGATCGTCACGATCGTGTTGTTGAACGTGCTCTTGATGTGCGCGTGGCCGGCGGCCACGTTCTTCTTCTCCTTGCGGCGCACCTTCTTCGCGCCGGCCGCGGTGCGGCTCTTGGGAGGCATAGGTCAGATACTCCTGGGGTGGTCGAAAGTCATCCGGGTCACTTCTTCTTCTTGCCGGCGATCGCCTTGCGACGACCCTTACGGCTGCGGGCGTTGGTCCGCGTGCGCTGACCACGCACCGGCAGGCCGCTGCGGTGCCGGCGACCCTGGTACGACCCGATCTCGATCTTGCGGCGGATGTCCGCGGTCACCTCGCGACGGAGGTCACCTTCGATCTTGTAGTTGCCTTCGATCCAGTCCCGGAGCTTCACCAGCTCCTCGTCGCCCAGTTCGTGGACGCGCTTGTCACCGGAGATGCCGGTGGCTTCGAGCGTCTTCAGGGCGCGAGTGCGACCTACACCGAAGATGTAGGTGAGAGCGACCTCGATGCGCTTGTCGCGCGGAAGGTCAACTCCTACGAGGCGTGCCATGTGGCGGTGTTCCTTTCGTCGGCAGAGGTGTGGTGGCGCGCTGCGTCCTTGCCCGCCTCGGTGAGTTTTTTGTCACCGGCAAGGCCCCGGCCTCTGTTCCGGGGGCAGCGTCCAGCTTGTTGCGGTGCTGGACGAGCATGCGCGCTGTGATGCGAAAGTGCTGTGTCCTGCTCGAGTGGGGCTTGTATCAGCCTTGCCGCTGCTTGTGCCGCGGGTTCTCGCAGATCACCATGACCCGGCCGTGACGGCGGATCACCTTGCACTTGTCGCAGATCTTCTTGACGCTCGGATTGACCTTCATCGAGCTTCTTTCTTCGACAGGTGGTGTGGTGGTCTTACTTGTACCGATAGACGATGCGACCCCGGGTGAGGTCGTACGGCGACAGCTCCACGACTACCCGGTCCTCGGGGAGGATCCGGATGTAGTGCTGCCTCATCTTGCCGCTGATGTGCGCGAGCACCTTGTGCCCGTTGGACAGCTCAACACGGAACATCGCGTTCGGCAGGGCCTCGACGATGGTGCCCTCGAGTTCGATTACTCCCTCTTTTTTGGGCATGTCCTCGCACTTCTGTAGACGACAACTGAATTGGTGGTACTGCCGACCCGCACCGCACTGGGCAGCACGAGAAGAGGCCACGAAGGGCCAAGGAAAGAGTTTACGCCACCGACCCACGAAAAACCCAATCGGGCCTCAGGACCGCCTCAGCAGGGACGGGAGGCCTCGATCTCGGTCAGATGGTCGGCGCCCCACTGATCCAGGGGCATCAACGCGACGTTGAGCGATTCACCAAGCTTGGTAAGAGAGTACTCGACCTTGGGCGGAACCTGGTGGAACACCTCGCGGTGGACGATGTTGCGGCTCTCCAGCTCCCGCAGCTGCTGGATCAGCATCTTCTCGGTCACCCCGGTCACGTCCTTGCGCAGCTCCCCGAACCGGCGCGGCCCGTGGTGCAGCGCCCACAGGATCCTCGGCTTCCACTTCCCGCCGATCACATCCGCCGCGGCGTCCAGTCCACAGGTGTACGGCAGCACCGCGGCCATCGTCCCATCCTTACCTTTTGGTGAGTACCTGACTATTTAGTAGGTATTTGTCGACTTTATAGTCTGACGGCAAGTCTGGACCACATGAAGACACCTGTCACCGTCCTCGGTCTCGGCGCGATGGGCACCGCCCTTGCCCGGGCCTTCCTGGCCGCCGGCCACCCGACCACCGTCTGGAACCGCACCGCAGGCCGCTCCCCCGAGCTCGACGACCTGGGTGTCATCCGCGCGAGGAGCGTCGTCGATGCCGTCGTCGCGAGCCCGTTGGTCGTCGTCTGCCTACTGGACGACACCTCGGTCCGCAGCACGCTCCAGCCGGCAGCCTCGGAGCTCTCGCGGCGGACGCTGGTCAACCTCACCAACGGCACTCCCGAGCAGGCCCGGCGAGGCCTCGACTGGGCCGCACAGCACGGAGCGCAGTACCTGGACGGCGGGATCATGGCTGTCCCCGGGATGATCGGCGGGCCGGCCGCGTTCATCCTCTACAGCGGTTCGGCGGAGGCGTTCGAACAGCACCGGGACGACCTCGCGGTACTGGGCAGACCGACGTACGTCGGTGCCGACGCCGGGCTCGCTGCCCTGCAGGACCTGGCGTTGCTCAGTGCGATGTACGGGATGTTCGGCGGTGTCGCGCACGCCCTCGCGATGGTCTCCAGCGAGAAGCTCTCGCCGACCGCGTTCACCGATGACCTGCTGGTCCCCTGGCTCACCGCCATGCTTGGCTCGGTCACCAGGCTGGCCAAGGATCTCGAGTACGGCGCCGAATCGGGCGCGGCCGGCTCCAACCTCGCCATGCAGGCCGCTGCCTTCGGCAACTTCATCGATGCGTCGGAGGCTCAGGGCGTCGATCCGATGGTGCTGCGGCCGATCCACAGCTTGCTCGACCGGGCCGTCGCAGAGGGCCACGGCGATGAGGACCTGGCAGTGCTGGTGCGGCTACTCGCCAAGAACTAAAGGGATCCGGTGGCCAGCCACTGCTCGCCGGCTTGCCACACGTGCTCCGGCATCAGGTCGAGGAGGTCGCAAGCCGCGTCGAGTTGCGCGAGCGCAGTACCGGTGTCGCGGTAGGCGGGCAGGATGACTACGAAGCGGCGGCCTTCGGAGCTGAAGCCGAAGGGTGGGACCTGGGCCAGCGCCTCAGCGGCGCGGGGATGCAGGACCTGGCTGGCCAAGTCCTCGCGACCGTTGAACAGCTGGTACGTACCGGGCAGCCCTTCGATCTGGAGCTTGATCGGCAGCAGGCTGGCCGCCGCGACCGGAGCGAGCTGAGCAGGCAGCACCTGCAACGGCGGCAGCGGGCGGTCGACGGCCAGGTCGAGGAAGTCGAACCCCAACTGGCGCCGCCCGACCTTGTGCCGGAAGCGGCCCGCCAGCAGCTCGCGGCCGCGGTGGCGCCCCGTGGTGACGTCGAAGACCTCGGCCGCGAGGTCAGTGCTGAACGGCGGGAACGGCCAGCGCTCGAGCAGTCTCGGGTCGGCCGCGCCGACCTGCCAGCCGAGCTGCTCGGCGGTCTCCGCCCAGGCCCGCCGCTGCTTGCCGTCGGACAGCCGCATCGCGACCGTGAAGATCACCAGGACCAGGAACCAGGCCAGGACCAGCCAGCCGACCCAGCGCGGTTCGACCAGCAGGCCGGCGATCACCAGCGGGATCGCGATCGCGAACCAGAGTACGAAGACCAGCGCGGACCCCTGCCGCAGTTGCCACACCCAGTCCGGCCGGAGCCGTGGACGCCGGGTGTGACGACTGACCGGGGCCGCCGTCAACGTCGCTTTCCGAGCTGGCCGAGGATGATGAACGCCCACGGGATCAACAGCCAGACCGGCCAGAACTTCGGCCAGTCCCCGCCGTTGCCGAGCCCGACCACGAACCAGATCACCACGTTCAGCAAGACGACGCCGCCGAAGCCACCGCCGAGGGCGACCAGGCCGTTCCCGCGCTTGTTCATCGGCTGCCGCTCGGGGAAGTCACCGGGAGCCGGCGCGGGCGTCGTGTTCTGCACCACCGCAGGGGTCTGGTACGTCCGTACCGGCGGCAGGTCGCGGACCAGCGGTTCCAGCTCGCCGTACGTCTGGACGGCGTACAACTGGTCGAGCCGCGAGCTGAACTCGGGCTGATCCAGCCGGCCGTCGGCGAAGGCGTCCCGCAACCGGCCGGCGATCTTGTCGCGGTCGGCCTCGGTGAACCGCTGGTGTGGCTGGTACTGACTGGGCATGCCTCAAGTGTGCCTCAGCTCGGGAGCGCACGGCGTCCCCCGGCCGGTGGATGGCGGAGTCACTCGGAGAGTGGACCCGGTGGGTCAGTCGGCCAGCGGGCCGAACGTGACGCCGAGCTCCTTGAGCTTGGCCTCGCCGCCGTCGAGGGCGGTCAGCACCCAGGGCCCTTGCGGGGTGAGGGTGAAGGTGTGCTCGGTGTGCGCGGCGGCCAGCCCGTCGTCCGTGACGACCGTCCAGTCGTCCTCGAGCGTGTGGTTGTCCTGTTTGCCCAGCGTGAGCATCGGCTCGACTGCCAGCGCGAGACCCTCGACCAGCTTGGGCCCCTTGCCCGCCTTGCCGAAGTTCGGCACGTTCGGCGGCTGGTGCATCGCCGTCCCGATCCCGTGCCCGACGAAGTCCTCGACGATCCCGTACGCCGAGTTGGCGCGCACGTGCCGCTCCACCGCCGCCGAGATGTCGCTCAGCCGGCCGCCCAGCCTGGCAGCAGCGAACCCCTGCCACATCGACTCTTCGCAGATCCGGGCCAGCTCGAGCAGCTCCGGAGCGGCCTGGCCGACGCCGACCGTGATGGCCGCGTCGCCGTGCCAGCCGTTGACGATCGCACCGCAGTCGATCGAGATGAGATCGCCTTCGGCCAGCACCCGGTCGCCCGGGATGCCGTGCACGATCTCGTCGTTCACCGACGCGCAGATCGAGCCGGTGAAGCCGTGATAGCCCAGGAACGACGGCGTCGCGCCGGCCGAGCGGATCGCGTCCTCGGCGATCGCGTCCAGCTCACCGGTGGTGATACCGGGCTTGACCTCGCCGCGGAGCAGTTCCAGCGTGCGGCCGACGACCAGGCCGGCCGCACGCATGGAGATGATCTGTTCGCGGGTCTTGATCTCGATCCCGCGGTCCTTGAAGATCACTGAACTGCTCTTAACCTTCCAGGGTTTTCAACGCAGTGAGCACTCGCTCGCTGACCTCTTCGATCTCGCCGACGCCGTCCACCTCGACCAGCAGGCCGCGCTGGGCATACACCCGCAGCAGCGGCTTGGTCTCGGCGGTGTAGACCTCCTGGCGATGCCGGATGACATCCTCGGAGTCGTCGCTGCGCCCGTCCACCTTGGCCCGGTTGAGCATCCGGTCGACCAGTACGTCGGTGTCCGCGACCAGCGCGACCACGGCGTCCAGCTGGTGGCCGTGCTCGGCCAGGATGTCGTCCAGCGTGCCGACCTGCGGCAGCGTCCGCGGGTACCCGTCGAGCAGGAAGCCCTCACCCGCGTCCGCCTCCGACAACCGGTCGCGCACCATTGCGTTGGTGACCTCGTCGGGGACGTAGTTGCCCGCGTCCATGTACCGCTTCGCCTCGAGACCCAGCGGGGTCTCGTCCTTCACGTTCGCGCGGAAGATGTCGCCGGTGGATACGGCCGGGATCCCGAGCCGGTCCGCAAGCACCTTTGCCTGCGTACCCTTACCCGCTCCGGGCGGACCCATCAGCAACATTCTCATCAGCGCAGGAACCCTTCGTAATTACGTTGCTGCAGCTGCGACTCGATCTGCTTCACCGTGTCCAGACCGACGCCCACCATGATCAGGATCGACGTACCACCGAACGGGAAGTTCTGGCTGGCGTTGAGCAGGACGAGGGCGACCAGCGGAATCATCGAGATGATCGCCAGGTAGATCGCGCCGGGCAACGTGATGCGGGACAGAACGTAGGAGAGGTACTCCTCGGTCGGCCGGCCCGCCCGGATCCCGGGAATGAAGCCGCCGTACTTCTTCATGTTGTCTGCAACTTCCTTCGGATTGAAGGTAATCGAGACGTAGAAGTACGTGAAGAAGATGATCAGGGCGACATACGTCACCATGTAGATCGGGTGATCGCCCTTGACCAGGTTGCCCTGGATCCACTGCGCCCATGGTTTGTCCTGCCGGAACTGGCTGACCAGCACCGGCAGATACAGCAGGCTCGAGGCGAAGATGACCGGGATGACGCCGGCCTGGTTCACCTTCAGCGGGATGTACGTCGAGGTGCCGCCGAACATCTTCCGGCCGACCATCCGCTTGGCGTACTGCACCGGGATCCGGCGTTGCGCCTGTTCGATGAAGATGACCGCGGCCATGATCACCAACCCGATGACGAGCACGACGATGAAGGTGCCGATGCCCTTCGACTTGCGGATGCTCCACAGCTGGGTCGGGAAGGTGGCGACGATCTGGGTGAAGATCAGGATCGACATGCCGTTGCCGACACCGCGATCGGTGATCAGCTCACCCAGCCACATCACCACACCGGTACCGGCGGTCATGGTGAGCACCATCACGACGACCGGGAACCAGCCGTCCTTGTACAGCAGCGGTTCGCTGCAGCCCTGGAAGAGCCGGCCGGGGGTGCGGGCGAGCGCGACGAACGCGGTCGCCTGCAGGATCGCCAGTCCGACGGTCAGGAAGCGGGTGTACTGGGTGATCTTGGTCTGGCCCGCCTGGCCCTCCTTCTTCAGCGACTCCAGCCGCGGGATGACCACGGTGAGCAGCTGCAGAATGATGCTGGCGGTGATGTACGGCATGATGCCCAGCGCGAAGATCGCGAGCTGCAGCAGTGCCCCACCGGAGAACAGGTTGATCAGGTTGTACAGGTTCGCGTTCGCGCCGTTCTTACCCACGTCAATGCAGGTATGCAGCGACTTGACGTTGACGCCAGGTGCCGGCACGACGGAGCCGATCCGGAAGATCACGACGATGAAGAGCACGAACAAGATCTTCCGGCGCAGGTCCGGAGTCTTGAACGCGTTGGCAAAGGCGCCTAACACCCTGTCCTCCCACATGTTTTCCTTGCCCCGGGCAGGGCAGGGCACTAGCAAAGCAGCTGGGCAAGAGACGAACCAGGGCCCGTCCGAACTCCAGCGCACAATATACAAGCGCTGGCTCGCACGAGCCCTGGGTACTCACACCTCGGTAGTGGTTCCTCCGGCCGCCGCGATCTTCTCCTTGGCGGACTTCGAGAACTTGTGCACCGAAACTTGCAGAGCAACCGTGAGCTCGCCGTCGCCCAGCACCTTCACCGGGAGACTGTCACGGACCGCGCCCTTGGCGACCAGGTCGGCTACGCCGATCTCGCCACCGTCAGGAAACAGCTGTCCGAGCTTGTCCAGGTTAACGACCTGGAACTCCACTCGGTTCCTGCTCTTGAAGCCCTTCAGCTTCGGGAGCCGCATGTGCAACGGCATCTGGCCACCCTCGAAGTTCTCGGGGATGTTGTTACGGGCCTTGCTGCCCTTGGTACCGCGGCCGGCCGTCTTGCCCTTGGAGCCCTCACCACGACCAACGCGGGTCTTGGCGGTCTTGGCTCCGGGCGCCGGACGCAGGTGATGAACCTTGAGCGCCATGTCAGTCAACCTCTTCGACGGTGATGAGGTGGCGAACCGCACGGACCATTCCGCGAACCTCGGGCCGGTCCTCGTGGACGGCGGTGTCGCCGATCCGCTTGACGCCCAGGGTACGCAGCGTGTCCCGCTGGTTCTGCTTGCCACCGATGCCGGAACGGGTCTGGGTCACCTTCAAGCGTGCCATCAGGAGATCCCCTCCGCCCGCGCCTTCAGCAGCGCCGCCGGGGCGACGTGCTCGACCGGCATGCCACGGCGCGCGGCCACGGCTTCCGGCGTCTCCAGGGACTGCAGCGCCGCAACGGTGGCGTGAACCACGTTGATGGCGTTGGACGACCCCAGCGACTTGCTCAGGATGTCGTGGATCCCGGCGCACTCCAGTACGGCGCGCGCCGAGCCACCCGCGATCACACCGGTACCGGGAGCGGCCGGACGCAGCATCACAACGCCTGCGGCCTTCTCGCCCTGGACCGGGTGCGGGATGGTGCCCTGGATCCTCGGCACCTTGAAGAACGACTTCTTGGCCTCCTCGACACCCTTGGCGATCGCCGCGGGCACCTCCTTGGCCTTTCCGTACCCCACACCGACGGTGCCTTCACCGTCGCCGACGACCACGAGGGCGGTGAAGCTGAAGCGACGACCACCCTTCACGACCTTGGCGACACGGTTGATGGCTACCACGCGCTCGATGTAGGCGGTCTTGTCAGCTGCCGCACCACGACCACCGTCGCGGTTACGGCGCTCACCACCGGCGCCGCCTCCGCGACGCTGCTGGCCTCCGCTCATTTCGAACTACCTTCTTCCTTTTGTGTCGCCATGTCAGAAGCCGAGGCCGCCCTCACGGGCGGCGTCGGCCAGGGCCGCGATCCGGCCGTGGTACTTGTTCCCGGCGCGGTCGAAGACGACCTCGTCGATGCCAGCGGCCTTGGCGCGGTCGGCGATCAAACCGCCCACGGTCTTGGCCTTGTCCGTCTTGTTCGCCTCCGCACCGCGCAGGTCGGCCTCCATCGTGGAAGCCGAGACCAGCGTGACGCCGGCGACGTCGTCGATGACCTGAGCGAACAGGTGCTTCGACGACTTGCTGAC
Source organism: Kribbella ginsengisoli (assembly GCF_039537185.1). NCBI lineage: Bacteria > Bacillati > Actinomycetota > Actinomycetes > Propionibacteriales > Kribbellaceae > Kribbella > Kribbella ginsengisoli. Next base: position 825,772 of record NZ_BAABAA010000002.1, read on the forward strand.
CACCAGGCGCGGCCGGTCGGCCGTGCCGTTGACCTTCTTGCGGACGCGGATCTGGCGACGCAGCCGGGAAGAGGTCTTCTTGGCGGAGTGCTTGTTGTGACGCAATCCGATCGCCATTACTTACCAGCCTTTCCGACCTTGCGGCGCACCTGCTCGCCCGCGTACCGCACACCCTTGCCCTTGTACGGCTCGGGCTTGCGCAGCTTGCGGATGTTGGCGGCAACTTCGCCGACCGACTGCTTGTCGATTCCCTGCACCGAGAACTTCGTCGGGGCCTCGACCACGAACGTGATGCCCTCAGGGGCGTCCACGGTGATGGTGTGGCTGTAGCCGAGCGAGAACTCCAGCTGGGTCGGTCCCTTGGCCAGGACGCGGTACCCGACGCCGACGATCTCGAGCTTCTTCTCGTAGCCGTCCGTCACGCCGGTCACCAGGTTGGCGATCAGAGTGCGGGACAGGCCGTGCAGTTCCTTGCTCTTGCGCTGGTCGTCCGGACGCTTGACGGCGATCGTGCCGTCCTCGTCGCGGTCGACCACGATGGGCTCCGCAACAACGTGCGAGAGCTGGCCCTTGGGGCCCTTCACAGTGACCGTCTGGCCGTCGATCGTGACGTCGACGCCGGACGGGACCGTGATCGGGAGCTTACCGATGCGAGACATGAGAGTGGTCCTCCTTCCGGTTCTTCGTCACCAGACGTAGGCGAGGACTTCCCCGCCAACGCCCTTGTTCTTGGCCTGCCGGTCGGTCAGGAGTCCCTGCGACGTCGAGATGATCGCGACGCCGAGGCCACCGAGCACCTTGGGCAGATTGGTCGACTTCGCGTACACCCGCAGGCCGGGCTTGCTGATCCGGCGAACGCCCGCGATCGAGCGCTCCCGGCTCGGGCCGAACTTCAGATCAACAACGAGCGTCTTGCCGACGGTGCCCTCTTTGGGCTCCTCCACCTGGTAGGAGGAGATGTAACCCTCCTGCTGGAGGATGTCGGCGATGCCCTGCTTGATCTTGCTGTACGGCATCTGGGTCGACTCGTGATACGCCTGGTTGGCGTTGCGCAGACGAGTGAGCATGTCTGCGATCGGGTCGGTCATCGTCATGGCCTGGGGCCTCTTTCCCGCCGTGGTTTCGCCTCATGGCGACCTACGGTGACTAGATTTTGAGTAGTGAGAAGAACCGTGCTGGCAGTGCGGATGGTCACCAGCTGGACTTGGTGACGCCGGGCAGCTCGCCCCGGTGTGCCATCTCGCGCAGGCAGATCCGGCACAGGCCGAACTTGCGGAAGACGGCCTTGGGCCGGCCGCAGCGCTGGCAGCGCGTGTAACCACGCACCGCGAACTTCGGCGTCCGGGCCTGCTTGACCTTGAGTGCTGTCTTCGCCACGTCAGTTCTCCTTGAACGGGAAGCCGAGCTGCCGCAGCAGCGCGCGCCCCTCGTCGTCGTTCTTGGCGGTGGTCACCACGGTGATGTCCATTCCGCGAACCCGGTCGATCTTGTCCTGGTTGATCTCGTGGAACATCACCTGCTCGGTCAGACCGAAGGTGTAGTTGCCGTTGCCGTCGAACTGCTTCGGGGAAAGACCGCGGAAGTCGCGGATCCGGGGCAGTGCGAGCGAGAGCAACCGGTCCAGGAACTCCCACATCCGGTCGCCGCGCAGCGTGACGTGCGCGCCGATCGGCATGCCCTCACGCAGCTTGAACTGCGCGATCGACTTGCGGGCCTTGGTCACCGACGGCTTCTGGCCGGTGATCGCGGCCAGGTCCTTGATGGCACCGTCGATCAGCTTGGAGTCGCGAGCCGCCTCGCCGACACCCATGTTCACCACGATCTTGGTGAGTCCGGGCACCTGCATGACGTTCTCGAAGTTGAACTCCTCGTTCAGCTTCGCCACGATCTCTTCGCGGTACTTGGTCTTCAACCGGGGCAACGTCTTCGCCTCGGGGGCTGCGGTGGTCATCAGATCTCCTCGCCGGTACGCCGCGCGATCCGAACGCTCCGGAAACCGGTGTACGTCGAGCCGTCGGGGCGCCGCTTCTGCACCTCGACGCGGTTGTAACCCACGCGGGTGGTCACCTTCTGCTTCTTGCCGTCCTTCTCGACCTCGACCAGAAGCATCACGTTGGAGACGTGGATCGGGGCTTCCTGGGTGACGATGCCACCCGTGGTGCCGCCGCGCTGGGCCTGCTGCACCTTGGTGTGCTTCTTGACCCGGTTCACGCCTTCGACGATGACCTTTTCGGCCTCGGGCAGGACCGAGATGATCTTGCCCTCGAGGCCCTTGGACTTGCCGGCGATCACGCGGACGAGATCACCCTTCTTGACGTGCAGCGAACGCTGCACCTTCTGCTGGGGCTTACCTGACATCTCAGAGCACCTCCGGAGCAAGCGAGATGATCTTCATGAACTTCTTCTCGCGCAGCTCCCGGCCGACCGGCCCGAAGATGCGGGTGCCGCGCGGCTCACCGTCGGCCTTGAGGATCACGGCGGCGTTCTCGTCGAACCGGATGTAGGAGCCGTCCGGACGCCGGCGCTCCTTCACGGTGCGCACGATGACAGCCTTGACGACGTCGCCCTTCTTGACGCCGCCGCCCGGGATCGCGTCCTTGACGGTGGCGACGATCGTGTCACCGACACCGGCGTAGCGCCGACCGGAGCCACCGAGAACGCGGATGCACAAGATCTCCTTGGCACCCGTGTTGTCGGCGACCTTCAGTCGCGACTCCTGCTGGATCATCTGTTGATCTCCTGGTTGTCTCGCTGGTTCTCACGCTCGGTGAGCCTTGCGGAACGAATGATTTCGATTGGGTACTGCGAGGCGCCGCGGTTCACTTCGCCTTTTCGAGGATCTCCACGATCCGCCAGCGCTTGGTCGCCGACAGCGGCCGGGTCTCCATCAGGAGGACCCGGTCGCCGATCCCGGCGGCGTTCTGCTCGTCGTGGGCCTTGAGCTTGCTGGTACGACGGATGACCTTGCCGTACAGCTTGTGCTTGACCCGGTCCTCGACCTCGACGGTGACGGTCTTGTCCATCTTGTCGCTCAGCACCAGGCCCTCACGGGTCTTGCGGCTGCTGCGCTGCGGGGTCGTGCTCACGGTCTCGTCCTTCGCTGCATTCTCGGTCATGCCTTGCTCCCAGCCTTCTCGCTGTCGTCCGCGGTCTCTTCAGCGGTGTCATCGGCGTCAGCCGCGGCCACCGGTGCGTCGACCTCTTCGGTGATGCCGAGCGCACGCTCGGTCAGCACCGTGTAGATGCGGGCGATGTCCTTGCGGACGGCGCGCAGCCGGCCGTGGGACTCCAGCTGACCCGTGGCAGCCTGGAACCGGAGGTTGAACAGCTCCTCCTTGGCGTTACCGAGCTTCTCCAGAAGCTCGTCCTTTCCCAGGTTCCGCAGTTCGGCGGCGGTCAGGGTAGCCATCAGTTCTCACCTGCCTCTCGGGTGATGAAGCGGCACTTCATCGGCAACTTGTGAATCGCGCGGCGCATGGCCTCGCGAGCGATGTCCTCGGGAACACCGGACAGCTCGAACAGCACGCGTCCGGTCTTGACGTTCGCGATCCACCACTCGGGCGAACCCTTACCGGAACCCATCCGGGTCTCGGCCGGCTTCTTGGTCAGCGGGCGGTCCGGGTAGATGTTGATCCAGACCTTTCCGCCACGCTTGATGTGCCGGGTCATCGCGATACGAGCGGACTCGATCTGCCGGTTGGTGACGTAGTGGTTCTCCAGCGCCTGGATACCGAAGTCACCGAACGCCAGCGTGGTGCCGCCCTTGGCAGCGCCGGAGCGCTTCGGGTGGTGCTGCTTGCGGTGCTTGACCTTACGGGGGATGAGCACGGTTCAGCTCTCCGTTCCGGTCGTCTCGGCCGGCTTGTCGGCAGCCGGAGCCGCCTCGGCCTTCGGAGCCTCGTTGCGGGGGGCGCCACCATCGCGACGGCCACCACGGTCGCCGCCACGGCCACCACGATCACCGCGGTCGCCACCGCCACCGTCACGGCGGGCCGGACGGCCACGCTGCTGGGTCGCGGCGCGGGCAGCTGCCTGGGCCTCGCGCTCGGCGCGGGTGCCGGCCAGGTCGCCCTTGTAGATCCAGACCTTCACGCCGATCCGGCCGAAGGTCGTACGCGCCTCGTAGAAGCCGTAGTCGATGTCCGCGCGCAGGGTGTGCAGCGGCACACGGCCTTCGCGGTAGAACTCCGACCGGGACATCTCGGCGCCACCCAGACGACCGGAGCACTGGATCCGGATGCCCAGGGCGCCGCCACGCATGGTGGTCTGCATCGCCTTGCGCATCGCGCGGCGGAACGCCACGCGGCCGGACAGCTGCTCGGCCACACCCTGGGCGACGAGCTGGGCGTCGACCTCGGCGTTCTTGACCTCGAGGATGTTCAGCTGCACCTGCTTGCCGGTGAGCTCCTCGAGGCTGCCCCGGATCCGGTCCGCCTCGGCGCCGCGGCGACCGATCACGATGCCCGGACGCGCGGTGTGGATGTCGACCCGAACCCGGTCACGGGTGCGCTCGATCTCCACGCGGGAGATGCCGGCGCGCTCCATGCCCTTGCTCAGCAGGCGACGGATCTTGACGTCCTCGCCCACGTAGTCCTTGTAGAGCTTGTCGGCGTACCAACGGCTCTTGTGGTCCGTGCTGATGCCGAGTCGGAACCCGTGCGGGTTAACCTTCTGGCCCACTATCGGGTCTCCTTCTTCTCAGCCTTTTTGGCGGTCGCCTTCTTGGCCGGCGCCTTCTTGGCAGTGGCCTTCTTGGCCGGCGCCTTCTTGGCGTCGTCAGTCTTGGCCTCGGCCTTCTTGGCCTCCGCCTTCTTGACCGGCGGCGCGATCTCGACCTTCGGGCCGACCACGACGGTGATGTGGCTGGTCCGCTTGTCGATCCGGGTGGCCCGGCCCTGTGCACGCGGGCGGTGACGCTTCAGCGTCGGTCCCTCGTCCACGAAGGCCTTCACCACGACCAGGTCGGCCCGGCTCAGGTGCTCGGTGCCCTCGGCGTTCGCCGCGGCGCTGTCGACGACCTTGTACACGGTCGCGGCAGCGGCCTGCGGGGCGAACTTCAGAGTGGCGAGTGCATCGTCGATGCCCATGCCGCGCACCAGGTCGACCACGCGGCGCGCCTTCATAGGCGTCACGCGGACGAAGCGCGCGACCGCGAAGGCCCCGGGCTCCTCGCCCAGCAGGCTCTCGCGACGGGCACTGACGGCCCTACGCTCTTGAACGCTCATGATGTTCGAATCTCTCCGTAGGTTGCTTGCGCGTAGTCACTGACCGGGGTCAGCGACGCCGTGCCTTGCGGTCGTCCTTCTCGTGACCCTTGAACGTCCGGGTCGGTGCGAACTCGCCGAGCTTGTGCCCGACCATCGCGTCGGTGACGAACACCGGGACGTGCTTGCGGCCGTCGTGCACCGCGAGCGTGTGGCCGATCATGTCCGGAATGATCATGGATCGGCGCGACCAGGTCTTGATCACGTTCTTGGTGCCCTTTTCGTTCTGCACCTCCACCTTCTTGAGCAGGTGGTGGTCGACGAACGGGCCCTTCTTCAGGCTGCGTGGCATTCTGTCCGGCTCCTATCAGCGCTTCTTGCCGGCCTTGCGGCGCCGGACGATCATGCGGTCGCTTTCCTTGCGGCCGCGGGTGCGGCCCTCAGGCTGGCCCCAGGGGGACACCGGGTGACGTCCACCGGAGGTCTTACCCTCACCACCACCGTGCGGGTGGTCGACCGGGTTCATCGCGACACCACGGACGGTCGGGCGCTTGCCCTTCCAGCGCATCCGGCCGGCCTTGCCCCAGTTGATGTTCGACTGCTCGCCGTTGCCGACCTCACCGAGGGTGGCGCGGCAGCGCACGTCGACCATCCGGACCTCGCCGGACGGCATCCGCAGGGTGGCCATCCGGCCCTCCTTGGCGACCAGCTGAACGCTGGCGCCGGCGGAGCGGGCCATCTTGGCGCCGCCACCGGGCCGAAGCTCGACGGCGTGGATGGTGGAACCGACCGGGATGTTGCGCAGCGGGAGGTTGTTGCCCACCTTGATGTCGGCCGCGGGGCCGTTCTCCACGATGGTGCCCTGCTCCAGCTTGGCCGGGGCGAGGATGTAGCGCTTCTCGCCGTCGACGTAGTGCAGCAGCGCGATCCGCGCGGTGCGGTTCGGGTCGTACTCGATCTCGGCAACCTTCGCCGGGACGCCGTCCTTGTCGTACCGCTTGAAGTCGATCAGGCGGTACGCCCGCTTGTGACCGCCACCGTGGTGCCGGGTGGTGATCTTGCCGGAGCTGTTCCGGCCGCCCTTCTTGGGCAGCGGACGCAGCAGCGACTTCTCGGGGGTCGAACGGGTGAGCTCGACGAAGTCGGCCACGCTCGAGCCACGACGGCCCGGCGTTGTCGGCTTGTATTTGCGGATACCCATTACGACTGGCCTCCGAAGATGTCGATGCGGTCGTCGCCGGCAAGGCTGACGATCGCTCGCTTGGTGTCGGGACGCTTGCCCCAGCCCGTACGGGTACGGCGGCGCTTGCCCTTGCGGTTGATCGTGTTGACGCTGGTCACGCGGACCTTGAACACCTTCTGGACCGCGAGCTTGATCTCGGTCTTGTTGGCGTCCGGGGCGACCTCGAACGTGTACTTCTGCTCGTCCAGCAGGCCGTAGCTCTTCTCGCTCACGACCGGCCGCAGCAGCACGTCCCGCGGGTCCTTGTTGACTCCGTGGCTCATGCTTCTACCTCCTGCTCGGCTTCGGTCGACGTCGCGACAGCCTTGACGGACTTGCCCTTGGGCGTACCGGCGACGAAGGTCTCCAGCGACTTGCTGGTGAAGATGACCGCGTCGTTGCACAGCACGTCGTAGGCGTTCAGCTGGTCGGCCGCGATCAGGTGCACGGTCGGCACGTTGCGCAGGCTGAGCAGCGAGACGTCGTCGTCGCGCTCGACGACCACGAGCACCTTGAGGAACTCGGTCACCTCGGCGAGGACGGCCTTCGCGGCCTTGGTCGAGGGCACGTCGCCGTCGACGAACTGGTCGACCACGTGCACGCGGCCTTCACGGGCCCGGTCCGAGAGCGCTCCGCGCAGGGCGGCGGCGATCATCTTCTTCGGGGTCCGCTGGCTGTAGTCACGCGGCGTGGGGCCGTGGACGACGCCACCACCGGTGAACTGCGGCGCGCGGGTCGAGCCCTGACGGGCGCGGCCGGTGCCCTTCTGGCGGTACGGCTTGGCGCCACCACCGGACACCTCGCCACGGCGCTTGACCTTGTGGGTGCCCTGACGGGCGGCGGCCAGCTGGGCCACGACGACCTGGTGGATCAACGGGATGTTGACCTGGACGTCGAACAGCTCGGCGGGGAGCTCGGCGGAGCCCTTCTTGCTGACCTTGTCGCCCTTCACGACGACGACGTCAACGGTGCTCATTTGGTAGCTCCCTTCGCGGCGTTGCGGATCAGCACGAGGCCGCCCTTGGGGCCGGGGACGGCGCCCTTGAGCAGGACCAGGCCGCGCTCGACGTCGATCGCGTGGACCGTCACGTTCTGCGTGGTGACCTTCTCGTTGCCCATCCGGCCGGCCATCCGCATGCCCTTGAAGACGCGACCGGGGGTCGCGCAGCCGCCGATGGAACCCGGCGAGCGGTGCTTCTTGTGCACACCGTGGGTGGCGCGCAGGCCGTGGAAGCCGTGCCGCTTCATGACACCGGCGAAGCCCTTGCCCTTGCTGGTGGCGGAGACATCGACGATCTCGCCCGCGGCGAACGCCTCGGCCTTGATCTCCTGGCCGAGCGTGTACTCGCTGGCGTCAGCGGTGCGCAGCTCGAGCAGGTGGCGGCGAGGAGTCACGCCGGCCTTCTCGAAGTGGCCGCGCATCGGCGAGGTCACCTTGCGGGGGTCGATGTCGCCGAACGCGATCTGCACGCCGTCGTAGCCGTGGCTGGCCGAGGTACGAACCTCGGTCACCACGCACGGGCCGGCCTGGATCACGGTGACGGGGACGACACGGTTGTTCTCGTCCCAGGTCTGGGTCATGCCGAGCTTGGTGCCCAGCAGACCGCGCGTGTTCTTGGTTTTGCTCATTGGCTGTTCGCGTCCCTCAGAGCTTGATCTCGATGTCGACACCGGCCGGCAGGTCGAGGCGCATCAGCGAGTCGACGGTCTTCGGCGTGGGGTCGATGATGTCGATGAGCCGCTTGTGGGTGCGCATCTCGAAGTGCTCGCGGCTGTCCTTGTACTTGTGCGGCGAGCGGATGACGCAGAACACGTTCTTTTCCGTCGGCAACGGCACCGGGCCAGCAACCTTCGCACCAGTACGCGTCACCGTCTCGACGATCTTGCGCGCCGAACTGTCGATGACCTCGTGGTCGTAGGCCTTCAGCCGGATGCGGATCTTCTGTCCCGCCATCGCTTCGCTACGTCCTTCTCTTTGTCTTCGTCTTTGTCGCTCCGACCCCCGCGGTCGGGTGTGTCGCGGACGCGGCACGCGCGTCACCACACACTTTCGACCCTGGGATGGAGATCGGGGCCCGGTCTCGGACCGGCACCTCGGCATGGTCTCCGGTCCGGCGCACCAGCCAGAAAACGTCTCTGGGGCGCGCCCCGGCAACCTCGCCTGAGCAACCTGAATATTGTGCCAGAGATCGGCATCGGAATGCCAATCGAGGTGGCTCCAGGCAGAAACCGCGCTTGATCGAGGGACCGTTCCGGAGTCACCGACCCCGACTTGCCCCGCCGATCTCGCCTGCGGATCCCGCCTAAAGCAGAGGTCCGTGAGGGCTCAAGATGCGAGCCCTCACGGACCTCATGAAATCACTTGAGGATCTTGGTGACCCGGCCGGCGCCGACGGTACGGCCACCTTCCCGGATCGCGAACTTCAGGCCCTCTTCCATGGCGATCGGCTGGATCAGCTCGACCGACATGTCGGTGTTGTCGCCCGGCATGACCATCTCGGTGCCCTCGGGCAGCGTGACGACACCGGTGACGTCCGTGGTGCGGAAGTAGAACTGGGGCCGGTAGTTCTGGAAGAACGGCGTGTGACGGCCGCCCTCCTCCTTCGACAGGATGTAGACCGACGCGTCGAAGTTGGTGTGCGGGGTCGTGGTGCCCGGCTTGATGACGACCATGCCGCGCTCCACGTCTTCGCGCTTGGTGCCACGAAGCAGCAGACCGACGTTCTCGCCGGCTTCACCGGTGTCGAGCAGCTTGCGGAACATCTCGATGCCGGTGACCGTGCTGGTCTGCTTCTCCGGGCGGATGCCGATCAGGTCGACGGTCTCGTTGACCTTGATCACACCGCGCTCGATCCGGCCGGTGATGACGGTGCCGCGACCCGTGATGGTGAAGACGTCCTCCACCGGCATCAGGAACGGCTTGTCGATCTCGCGAACCGGCTGCGGGATGTAGGAGTCGACCGCATCCATCAGCTTCAGGATCGACTCACCCCACTTCTCGTCACCCTGCAGGGCCGGGTGGGCGGCAACGTGCACGACCGGCGCGTTGTCACCGTCGAACTCCTGCTCGGAGAGCAGCTCGCGAACCTCGAGCTCGACGAGCTCCAGGATCTCCTCGTCGTCGACCATGTCGCACTTGTTCAGCGCGACGACCATCGCCGGCACGCCGACCTGACGGGCGAGCAGCACGTGCTCACGCGTCTGCGGCATCGGGCCGTCGGTGGCGGCGACGACCAGGATCGCACCGTCCATCTGGGCCGCACCGGTGATCATGTTCTTGATGTAGTCCGCGTGACCCGGGCAGTCGACGTGTGCGTAGTGCCGGGCCTCGGTCTGGTACTCGACGTGCGCGATGGAGATGGTGATACCGCGCTGACGCTCTTCCGGCGCCTTGTCGATCTGATCGAAGGCCGACGCCTCGTTCAGGGTCGGGTACTTGTCGTGCAGCACCTTGGTGATCGCCGCGGTAAGAGTGGTCTTACCGTGGTCGATGTGACCGATGGTGCCGATGTTGACGTGCGGCTTAGTCCGCTCGAACTTCGCCTTAGCCACTGGGGCCCTCCTGGGAAATGTTGACTTACGCCGTACGCCGACGCGCTGTGGGTTGGTTGGTCCGGAGCGAGATTACTCGCCGCGGGCCTTCTTGATGATCTCTTCCGCCACGTTCTTCGGAACCTCGGCGTAGGAATCGAACTGCATCGAGTACGACGCGCGACCCTGGGTCTTCGACCGCAGGTCACCGACATACCCGAACATCTCGGACAGCGGCACCAGGGCCTTCACGGCCCGGCTGCCACCGGGGCCCTCGTCCATCGACTGGATCTGGCCACGGCGTGAGTTGAGGTCGCCGATCACTTCACCCATGTAGTCCTCGGGCGTGATGACCTCGACCGCGAACATCGGCTCCAGGATGACCGGAGTCGCCCTGCGGGCCGCGTCCTTGAACGCCATCGAACCGGCGATCTTGAAGGCCAGCTCGGACGAGTCGACGTCGTGGTAGGCGCCGTCGGTCAGGGTGACCTTGACGTCCACCATCGGGTAACCGGCCAGGACGCCGAACTCCATGGCTTCCTGCGCGCCCTCGTCCACCGACGGGATGTACTCCCGGGGGATGCGGCCACCGGTGACGGCGTTGACGAACTCGTAACCGCCCTCGCCACCCGCCTCGACCGCGGTCGGCTCGATCGTGAGGATCACACGCGCGAACTGACCCGAACCACCGGTCTGCTTCTTGTGCGTGTAGTCGACCTTCTCGACCTTCTTCTTGATGGTCTCGCGGTAGGCGACCTGGGGCTTGCCGACGTTGGCCTCGACGCGGAACTCGCGCTTCATCCGGTCGACCAGCACCTCGAGGTGCAGCTCGCCCATCCCGGCGATGATCGTCTGGCCGGTGTCCTCGTCGGTCCGGACCTGGAAGGTCGGGTCCTCGTCGGCCAGGCGCTGGATCGCGACGCCGAGCTTCTCCTGGTCGGCCTTCGACTTCGGCTCGATGGCGACCGAGATGACCGGCGCCGGGAACGTCATCGACTCGAGCAGGACCGGCTTGGCCGGGTCGCACAGCGTCTCACCGGTGGTGGTGTCCTTCAGACCCATCACGGCGACGATGTGGCCGGCGCCGACCGACGCGATCTCCTCACGCTTGTTCGCGTGCATGCGGTAGATCTTGCCGATCCGCTCCTTGCGGCCCTTGGTCGGGTTCAGCACCTGGGTGCCGGTCTCGAGCTTGCCCGAGTAGACCCGGATGAAGGTCAGCTTGCCCAGGTGCGGGTCGGCCGCGATCTTGAAGGCCAGCGCCGAGAAGGGCTCGCTGTCGTCCGGCTTGCGCAGCACGACCTCGCTGCCGTCCTTGATGTCGTGGCCCTCGATGTCGGGGACGTCGAGCGGGCTCGGCAGGAAGGCGTTGATCGCGTCGAGCAGGGGCTGGACGCCCTTGTTCTTGAACGCGGTACCGGTCAGCACCGGGGTCAGCTTGGAGGCGATCGTGGCGCGGCGGATGCCGGCCATGACCTGCTCCTGGGTCGGCTCTTCGCCTTCCAGGTACATCTCCATGATCTCGTCGTCGGCCTCGGCCAGCGTCTCGATCAGCTTGTCGTGCCACTCCGCGGCGAGCTCGGTGTGAGTCGCCGGGATCTCCTCGACGGTGTAGTCCTCACCCATCGTGGTCTCGCCACGCCAGGTCAGCGCGCGCATCCCGATCAGGTCGACGACACCGATGAAGTCGGACTCGGCGCCGATCGGCAGCTGCAGAACCAGCGGCGTCGCGGCCAGCCGGTCGACGATCATGTCGACGCAGCGCATGAACTCGGCGCCGGTGCGGTCCAGCTTGTTGACGAAGCAGATCCGCGGTACGCCGTACCGGTCCGCCTGGCGCCACACGGTCTCGGACTGCGGCTCCACACCGGCGACACCGTCGAAGACCGCGACGGCGCCGTCGAGGACGCGCAGCGAGCGCTCGACCTCGACGGTGAAGTCGACGTGCCCGGGGGTGTCGATGATGTTGATGGTGTGGTCTTTCCAGGTGCAGGTCGTCGCGGCGGACGTGATGGTGATGCCGCGCTCCTGCTCCTGCTCCATCCAGTCCATCGTGGCGGCGCCGTCGTGGACCTCACCGATCTTGTACGTGATACCGGTGTAGAACAGGATCCGCTCGGTCGTCGTCGTCTTGCCGGCGTCGATGTGGGCCATGATGCCGATGTTGCGCACCATGCTCAGGTCGGTGGTGATTTGTACGGCCACCTCGGTGGTCTACCTCTCGCTTCTGTCTAGCTTCAAAAGAGTGAACTCGGGGGCCCGGAACGGGCCCCGGCTCACCAGCGGTAGTGGGCGAAAGCCTTGTTGGCGTCGGCCATCTTGTGCGTGTCCTCGCGGCGCTTGACCGCGGCACCCAGACCGTTCGACGCGTCCAGGATCTCGTTCATCAGGCGCTCGGACATGGTCTTCTCGCGACGGGCCCGGGAGTAGGACGTGAGCCAGCGCAGGGCGAGCGTGGTCGAGCGACCGGGCTTGACCTCGATCGGCACCTGGTAGGTGGCGCCACCGACGCGGCGGCTCTTCACCTCGATGCTGGGCTTCACGTTGTCCAGGGCGCGCTTGAGCGTGATGACCGGGTCGGTGCCCGTCTTCGTCCGGGTGCCCTCGAGGGCGGTGTAGACGATGCTCTGCGCGATCTGCTTCTTGCCGTCCACCAGGATCTTGGAGATCAACTGGGTGACCAGCGGGGAACTGTAGACCGGGTCGATGATGACCGGCCGCTTGGGTGCGGGACCCTTGCGGGGCATTAGCTCTTCTCCTTCTTCGCGCCGTACCGGCTGCGAGCCTGCTTCCGGTTCTTCACACCCTGGGTGTCGAGCGAACCGCGGATGATCTTGTACCGGACACCCGGGAGGTCCTTCACACGACCACCACGCACGAGCACGATGGAGTGCTCCTGCAGGTTGTGGCCGACGCCGGGGATGTAGGCGGTGACCTCGATGCCGCTGGTGAGGCGAACACGAGCGACCTTGCGAAGCGCCGAGTTCGGCTTCTTCGGTGTGGTCGTGTAGACGCGCGTGCACACACCACGACGCTGAGGGGAACCCTTCAGGGCCGGCGTCTTGTTCTTGGACACCTTGTCCTGGCGGCCCTTGCGGACCAACTGCTGGATGGTGGGCACCGCGTAGGTCTCTTTCTGTCGTCCGGTCGGTTGCTGCGCACCTGACCCCCGCGGTCGGGTGTGTCGCGAGGGCACGGACACGCCGGAGTCATAAACTTTCTGACTGTCGGCAGAAGTCCCGTGCCACGCGCTGACCCGAAAAGTACGAGGGGCACGCATGACGGCCCAGGATGACCCGGGCACGATCGTTAAGACTAGCGGCTGCCTCAAGCACGGTCAAAACAGAACACCGCGCTGTGCAGAGGCGCAGCCGCACTGCCAGTCTACCGGATCCCTGACGGCACTCTCACCGCGGCCGGACCGGGCCATTCGGATTCCTTATGTCTGATCGGCGTAAACATCGCCCGGAGCCGGTTCGGGACCGCGGACTTTGCGGCATAGTCACGCCCGTCGGGTGTAACGGCCTGATAACGGGGATCCGTCGTTGCCGCCGCTCTCGCCTGGAGAAACGCTCGTGGATCACGGTCCCGCCCCCTCGAACCGTCCCCGCCTCACCGCGGACGAGCAGCCGCCGCCGGGTCCGCCCGCCCCACGGACCCTGTCGCCGGTGGCCCGCCGGGCGGCCATCAGTGCCGTCGCCGGCACCCTGGCCGCCGGCGGGTTGGCTGCCGAGATCCTCAGCCGCCCGGACACCCTCCGCAACCGGGTGCTGGCTTCTGCCCGCACCGGCGACCCGACCGGTACCACGGTCGCCGCCCGCGCCCGGGTCGCGCAGCAGCCCAGCCTGGCCACCGACGGCGAGGACCGCGACTCCAGCTTCGTTGCCGGCAAGGGCTCCAAGGCCACCGGGCAGACCGGTAGGCCCACCGAGTACGCCGGCTATGCGGCCGCGGCCAAGGCCGGCCGCGCCTCCCCCGGCCTGCTGGCCGGCAAGAGCGGTCCGCTGACCGATGCCCAGGCCCGGCGGCATCTGCTCAATCGCGCGACGTTCGGGCCGCGGCCATCCGACGTACAGGCTCTTGAGCGGCTCGGGATCGACAAGTGGCTGGCGGCTCAGTTGTCGCCGACTGCCAAGGATGCGGCGGGCGACCGGGTCTGGCGTGCTGTTCCGTTGGCGGGCGCGGATGCCGCCACTGTCCGGAGGTCCATTGATGAGTACTCGTGGGAGGCCATGTTCCACACCGGGATCGCGACGCTCGGCCGGCAGGTGTTCGGCAGCAGGCAGCTGTTCGAGGTGGTGGTGGATGTCTTCGCCAACCACCTGCATGTCGCGACGCCGTCCGATCGCGGTTGGGATGTGGCGCCGCAGTACGCGGTGTCGGTGATCAGACGGCATGCCTTCGGGCGGTACAGCGATATGTTGCAGGCCGCCATGCGGCATCCCGCGATGCTGCGGTTCCTCGACAACGACGCCTCCACGCGCGACAGCGTCAACGAGAACCTCGGCCGCGAGCTGCTGGAGCTGCACACGGTTGGGGTGTCGTCCGGCTATACAGAGAAGGACGTACGAGCCAGTGCCTATGTACTGAGTGGCAGAGGCGCCACCAAGGACGGTGTCTTCGAGTACGACGCCGACAAGCACCGGACCGGCCGGGTGAAGGTCCTCGACTGGTCTGCGGCCAACGGCTCGGGCAAAGGCGGTCTGGCCGTCGGCGACCGCTATCTCGACTACCTGGCCAAACACCCGGCTACTGCGAAGACGATCGCCCGCAAGCTCGTCGTACGGTTCGTAGACGACTCTCCCCCGGCTGGGCTGGTCAACCGGCTCGCGCAGATCTACCTGCGCAACAACACGGCCATCCTGCCGATGCTGACCGCCCTGTTCCGCAGTAGCGAGTTCTGGGACTCCCTTGGCAGTAAGACGAAGCGGCCACTCGAAGACGTGGTGAGCAGTGCGCGGGCGCTCGACCTACCGTTCGGGCCGGCCACCCCCAAGGGCCTGGAGGCCGTCTACTGGGAGCTCAACAACCTTGGCCATGCACCGCTCGCCTGGCCGTCCCCCAACGGCTACCCGGACGTGGCACCGGCCTGGGCGTCTGCCGGCCAGATGCTCGAGCGCTGGTCGATGCACCGCGCTATGACGTACGGCTGGTGGGAGGGGATGAAGCAGGCGAAGCTGCCGGCCGCCCTGCAACCCCGTAAGGGCGACACCTACCGGGAGTGGTTCGACCGGCTCGGTGTGCAGCTGCTCGGCCAGCTGCCCAACGCCCGGCAGCGCAGCGCTCTGGCGACGTTCGTCGGGGCCAAGCTCACCTCCCGGGTCGACCGGGGACGGATGGAGTGGCAGGCAGGACACGTCGTCGCCCTGGTCCTCGACTCCCCACAGTTCCTTGCTCGTTGAAGGAGTACTGACTTATGAGAGACACATTCGCCTCGCTGCATCCCGACTGCCCGGACTGGCGACGGCTGGGTCCGACACAGGCCGATGCCGCTCTGCGGGCCGGCGCTGCGGCTGTAGTGGCCGATGCGGAGGACAGGGAGTCGCAGTGGAGCAGAGGGTTCACCCGGCGTCGTCTGCTGGCTGGTGGCTTAGGAGTCGGAGTCGCTGCTACTCAACTGGTGACTACTCGCGTCTCGTGGGCTGCTCCCGGCGCTGCGCCGGGTGGCACGTTGATCGTGGTGTTCCTGCGCGGCGGTATGGACGGGTTGTCCGTGCTGGTGCCGGCTGACGATCCAGAGCTGCTCAAGGCTCGGCCGTCGATCGCAGTACGGGCCGCTTCGCTGCTCAACCTGCAGCGTGGGTTCGGCATGCACCCGGCGCTTGCTCCGCTGGTCCCGATGATGACGACGGGGTGGCTGGCCGCAGTACCGGCTGTGTCTACCCCTGACCTGACTCGCAGCCACTTCCAGGCGCAGGACTGCTTGGAGCGTGGTGGGGCTGCTAAGTCTTCTATGCAGTCCGGGTGGCTCGACAGAGTCCTGCAGGAGCTAGGGCCCGGTACTACGTTCCGCGGGCTGGGTCTTGGCACCCGGATGAGTCGGTCGCTGCTGGGGAGCTCCAACCCGATCATGCTCAGCTCGCTGAAGGACTTCACCGTCAAGGGCATCGATGGCGTGGCACCGCAGACGCTGGCGGCGCTGAAGACGCTCTATACGGGCATAGACCATCCGCTGGGGGTGCAGGGGCTGGATGCCTTGCAGGCTTCGGCGCAGGCACAGGGGTATGCCAAGCAGCAGGAGAAGCCAGCCAAGGAGCGTGGCTATCCGGATGGCGAGTTCGGGGCGTCCATGGCGACGCTGGCGCAGTTGATCAAGGCCAAGGCCGGAGTGCGGGTGGCCACGGTGGATCTGGGTGGCTGGGACATGCACACGGATCTCGGCACGGTCGACGGTGGTGACATGACGAACTCGCTCAAGACGGTGGCGACGGCGCTTGCCGCTTTTGCTGCTGAGCTCGGGCCTGAGCTGGACAACACCACGGTGGTGACCATGAGCGAGTTCGGGCGTCGGGTGGAGCAGAACGCGAACAGCGGGACGGATCACGGGCACGGTGGGGTGGCGCTGGTGCTTGGTGGGGGCGTCAAGGGCGGGGTGCACGGGAAGTGGGAGGGGTTGGCGCCCGGCGTACTGGATCAAGGTGACGTGCCGGGGACCAACGACTACCGCGATGTGCTGTCGGAGATCGTGATGCGGCGGCTGGGGCTCAGCGAAGCGCAAGCAGGCAAGGTCTTCCCGGGCTGGAAGCCGGCGCCGCTCGGCATCATGGCCTGAGCAGTTCGAGCGCACTGCGTCCGGTTGGTCGCAGTGCGCTCGAACCACTTCAAGGCTTCGTGTTTCAGCTGATGAAGCGGACCTCGGTGATCAGGCCGTCCTGGACCTGGTACAGCGCGACGGTCGGGGTCTGGTTGGTGATCGTCTGCTCGATCACCCAGTCGCCGACCAGCATCCGCTGCACCAGCTCCCGCTTGCACTCGCCCGCCTCGAACTGCGGCCGGTAGTGCTCACGCAGGGAACGCCGTCCCCGCATCACCGGCCCATCAGCAAACTGCAGCAGAGCCGTCGGCGAGTACATCGCCAGGAACGCCTCCAGGTCATGAGCTTCAAACGCAGCATGCTCCCGAGCCACCACCCGAGAAGCAGCAGTCTCCTCCTGCACCACAGCCGGAGCAGAGGCGGTCGCAGTCGCACTGGTGGTGGTCGCGGGGGTACTGCTGGTCGCCGGTGCACTCTGCTGGCTGGCGGGCACAGCAGCCTTCTCGGCACGTACTTCTACCCGTGCGGCGGGAGGGGCTACCAAACCTGTGGCCGCCGGGGCAGCTTGGTTGGCTGACGCACGAGGCGCGGCTACTGCTGCCGCGGCTTTGGTGGGTTGGGGGGCTGGGATGGTGGCGGCGGGGATGGGGAGTTGGGTGGGTGCGGTGGGGTCTTCGCCCAGGTGGGCGATGGCCCAGTCGAGGGCCTTGGTCACCGCGGCGCGGGACTCTTCGCTGTGGTCGAGCATGTCGAAGCCGTGTTGCCCTTTCGGTACGTCGATGATGTCCAGCGCGGCGCCACCGGCGGAGACGAACTCCGCCACCGGTCGGGCGAGCTCTTCGCGCTCGCGCCCGACCCGGGTCAGCAGCACCGGCAGGTCCTTGTGTTTGCCGATTACCTCGGCGGCGGAAACCAGTTCGTCGACACCAGGCGGAGTGGCGAGCAAGGGATAGGTGAGGGCGACGGCGCGCAGCCAGTCGGGGCGGCTGTCCAGCCACTCCCCCGCCAGCAGGCCGGCGCCGGAGAAGAACCACAGCACGACCCGCTCGGGGTCCACCTGCGGATCGGCCCGCAGGACGCCGACAGCGGCCTCTACGTCGTCCGCGGCGGTGGCCAGCTGGTCGAGTCCACGGATCAGGCTGTGGTCGACCACGACGGCCACCTGGCCGCGCTGAGCGATGGCCGCGGCATAGCCCTGGTACACCGGCCAGTCGCGCGGCGGCACCTCGAGATCAGCAGGTCCGGGACCACCGTGGACCAACAGGATCGCGCCGGTGCGAGCAGTCCCGGCAGGCCGGTGGAAGTCGAGCTCGCCGACCCGGTCGACCCGGTGCTCCGCACCCTGCTCGACGTCCAGCACGAACGGTTGCAGGTAGGGCGGGAGGTCCGTCATACGCGTCATCTTCGCGCATCCCGCCGACACTTCCACGCCGACCCCTCGCAACACTCCGCAGCCGATCGACCACCCTCGGCGTGTCGCACCGACGCTCTCCCCGACAACCCCTGCCGGTACGGCGATCTGACCTCCGACACCCTTGTTGCCAAGGGCAACAAGGGTGTTGGAGGAAGCGAAGGAAGGCGGAGTGCGAGCCGCGCCCCGGGTGGCGGAGGCCGGGCTGCGCCCCGGAGGGCGGGGCCGGGCCGCGGCACCCGGAAATGCCCGAGGGCGACACCCCTGGTGGGGTGCCGCCCTCGGCAGGTGTTGCTGACTTCAGTTCTGGTACGAGCCCAGGTCGAAGTCGTCGAGCGGGACCGACTGCCCGGCGGACGGGCCGAAGTCGTAGTCGTACGACTCGTAGCCGACCATCGAGTACATCGCGGCCTTCGCCTCCTCGGTGGGCTCCACCCGGATGTTGCGGTAACGGTCCATGCCGGTACCCGCCGGGATCAGCTTTCCGATGATGACGTTCTCCTTCAGACCGACCAGCGAGTCGGACTTGCCGTGGATCGCGGCCTCGGTCAGGACCCGGGTCGTCTCCTGGAAGGAGGCGGCCGACAGCCACGACTCGGTCGCGAGCGACGCCTTGGTGATACCCATCAGCACCGGACGACCCGAGGCCGGCGTACCGCCCTCGGCCACGACGCGACGGTTCTCGGCCTCGAACATCAGCCGGTCCGCCAGCTCACCCGGCAGCAGGTTCGCCTCGCCGGACTCGATCACCGTGACCCGGCGCAGCATCTGCCGGACGATGATCTCGATGTGCTTGTCGTGGATGGCCACACCCTGCGACCGGTACACCTCCTGGACCTCGTCCACCAGGTGCTCCTGCGCCTTGCGGATGCCCAGGATCCGCAGAACCTCCTGCGGGTCCGGCGTACCCTGCGTCAGCTGCTGGCCGACCTCGACGTGCTGACCGTCCTCGATCAGCAGCCGGGCGCGCTTCGACACCGGGTAGGCGACCTCCTCGGAACCGTCGTCCGGGGTGAGCACCAGCTTGCGGGTCTTGTCGGTGTCCTCGATGGCGATCCGGCCGGCGGCTTCACCGATCGGCGCCTTGCCCTTGGGCTGACGGGCCTCGAAGAGCTCGACCACACGCGGCAGACCGTGGGTGATGTCATCACCCGCGACACCACCGGTGTGGAAGGTACGCATGGTCAGCTGCGTACCGGGCTCACCGATGGACTGGGCCGCGATGATGCCGACGGCCTCACCGATGTCGACCGGCTTGCCGGTCGCCAGCGAACGGCCGTAGCACTTCGCGCAGGTACCGGTCTTGGCGTCACAGGTCAGAACCGAGCGGACCTTGACCTGCTCGATCCCGGCCTCCACCAGCAGCGCGATGGACACGTCGCCCAGATCGCTGCCCGCCGCCAGGACCAGGTTGCCCTTGGCGTCGAAGGTGTCGGTCGCCAAGGTCCGCGCGTAGGCGCTCGTCTCGACGTTCTCCGCGTGCACGACCTTGCCGTCCGGACCGGCCTCGCCGATCTGCTTGGGCAGGCCACGCTCGGTGCCGCAGTCCTCCTCGCGGATGATGACGTCCTGCGACACGTCCACCAGACGACGGGTCAGGTACCCGGAGTCGGCGGTCCGCAGCGCGGTGTCGGCAAGACCCTTACGAGCACCGTGGGTGGCGATGAAGTACTCGACCACCGACAGGCCCTCGCGGAAGTTGGACTTGATCGGCCGGGCGATGATCTCGCCCTTCGGGTTGGCCACCAGACCACGCATACCGGCGATCTGCCGGATCTGCATCATGTTGCCTCGCGCACCCGAGTGCACCATCATCCAGATCGGGTTGGCCTTGGCGAAGTTCTCCTCCATGGCCTTACCGACCTCGGCGTTGGCGCCGGTCCAGATCTCGATCAGTTCCTGCCGCCGCTCGGACGAGGTGATCAGACCCCGCTCGAACTGCTTCTGGACCTTCTCGGCCTGGGCCTCGTAGCGAGCCATGATCTCCGGCTTGCTCGGCGGCGTGCTGAAGTCGTCGATCGACACCGTGACACCGGAACGGGTGGCCCAGCGGAAACCGAGGTCCTTCAGCGCGTCCAGGCAGAACGCCACCTGGACCTTGGAGTACCGCTCGGCCAGATCGTTGACGATCGAGCCCAGCTGCTTCTTGCCGACCTCGGTGTCCACGAAGGTGTAGTCGCTCGGCAGCGCCTCGTTGAACAGGGCGCGACCCAGCGTGGTCTCCAGCGAGAACCCACCGTTCGGGCGCTCGGTCGAACCGGCCGGCGCGCCGGCCTGGTCGAGCCGGAGCGTGATCTTGGCCTGCAGCGACAGCTCCTTGCGGTCGAAGGCCATCAGGGCCTCCGCCATCGAGCTGAACGCCCGGCCCTCGCCGAGTTCGCCTTCCTTGAGCATCGTCAGGAAGTAGATGCCGATGATCATGTCCTGGGTCGGCATCGTGACCGGACGGCCGTCAGCAGGCTTCAGGATGTTGTTCGTCGACAGCATCAGGATCCGGGCCTCGGCCTGCGCCTCGGCCGACAACGGCAGGTGCACCGCCATCTGGTCACCGTCGAAGTCCGCGTTGAACGCGGAGCAGACGAGCGGGTGGATCTGGATCGCCTTGCCCTCGATCAGCTGCGGCTCGAACGCCTGGATACCCAGCCGGTGCAGGGTTGGTGCACGGTTGAGCAGAACCGGGTGCTCGGTGATGACCTCTTCCAGCACGTCCCAGACCTGGGCGCGCTGACGCTCGACCATCCGCTTGGCGGACTTGATGTTCTGCGCGTGGTTGAGGTCGACCAGCCGCTTCATCACGAACGGCTTGAACAGCTCCAGCGCCATCGCCTTCGGCAGACCGCACTGGTGCAGCTTCAGCTGCGGGCCGACCACGATGACGGAGCGGCCCGAGTAGTCGACGCGCTTGCCCAGCAGGTTCTGACGGAAACGACCCTGCTTGCCCTTGAGCATGTCGGACAGCGACTTCAGCGGCCGGTTGCCCGGGCCGGTGACCGGACGTCCACGGCGGCCGTTGTCGAACAGTGCGTCGACGGCCTCCTGGAGCATCCGCTTCTCGTTGTTGACGATGATCTCGGGCGCGCCGAGGTCGAGCAGCCGCTTGAGGCGGTTGTTCCGGTTGATCACCCGGCGGTACAGGTCGTTCAGGTCGGAGGTGGCGAACCGGCCACCGTCGAGCTGGACCATCGGCCGCAGGTCCGGCGGGATGACCGGGACGCAGTCCAGGACCATGCCCATCGGGCTGTTGTTGGTGGCCAGGAACGCGGTGACGACCTTGAGCCGCTTCAGGGCGCGGGTCTTGCGCTGGCCCTTGCCGGTCTTGATCGTCTCGCGCAGGCTGTCCGCCTCGGCCTTGAGGTCGAAGGTCTCCAGGCGCCGCTGAATCGCGGCCGCGCCCATCGCACCCTCGAAGTACTTGCCGAACCGCTCCTTCATGGCGCGGTACAGGATCTCGTCGCCCTCCAGGTCCTGGACCTTGAGGTTCTTGAACCTGCTCCACACCTCGTCGAGGCGGTCGATCTCGCGCTGCGCACGGTCGCGCAGCTGCTTGACCTCACGCTCGGCGCCTTCCTTCACCTTGCGGCGAACGTCGGCCTTCGCGCCCTCGGCCTCGAGCTGGGCGAGGTCCTCCTCGAGCTTCTTCATCCGGGTCTCGATGTCGTTGTCGCGCCGGCCCTCGAGCTGCTTGCGCTCGACATCGGTCCGGCCCTCCAGCGACGTGAGGTCGCGGTGCCGCGCCTCGTCGTCGACGTCGGTGATCATGTACGCCGCGAAGTAGATGACCTTCTCGAGGTCCTTCGGGGCGAGGTCGAGCAGGTAGCCGAGTCGCGACGGGACACCCTTGAAGTACCAGATGTGGGTGACCGGCGCGGCCAGCTCGATGTGGCCCATCCGCTCGCGGCGCACCTTGGAACGGGTGACCTCTACGCCACACCGCTCACAGATGATGCCCTTGAAGCGAACACGCTTGTACTTACCGCAGTAGCACTCCCAGTCCCGGGTGGGACCGAAGATCTTCTCGCAGAACAGGCCGTCACGCTCAGGCTTGAGCGTCCGGTAGTTGATCGTCTCGGGCTTCTTGACCTCGCCGTGCGACCACTGGCGGATCTCATCCGCGGTCGCCAGGCCGATCCGAAGCTCGTCGAAGAAGTTCACGTCGAGCACGATGTGTTATCTCCCGATTGTAAAAATGGTCTGAGTGAGTTGACTGTTGATCGAAAGCGGCAACCCGCTCAGACCTCCTCGACGCTGTTCGGCTCACGCCGGGACAGGTCGATTCCCAGTTCCTCCGCCGCGCGGAAGACATCCTCTTCGCTGTCGCGCATCTCGACCCGGCTTCCGTCGGACGAGAGCACCTCAACGTTCAGACACAGGGACTGCATTTCCTTGACGAGAACCTTGAACGACTCCGGGATACCCGGCTCCGGGATGTTCTCGCCCTTGACGATCGCTTCGTACACCTTGACCCGGCCGACCACGTCGTCCGACTTGATCGTCAGCAGCTCCTGCAGCGCGAAGGCGGCACCGTAGGCCTCGAGGGCCCACACCTCCATCTCGCCGAACCGCTGACCACCGAACTGCGCCTTACCACCCAGCGGCTGCTGCGTGATCATCGAGTACGGACCGGTCGAGCGGGCGTGGATCTTGTCGTCCACCAGGTGGTGCAGCTTCAGCATGTACATGTAGCCGACGCCGACGGGCTGCGGGAAAGGCTCACCCGAGCGGCCGTCGAACAGGTTGGCCTTGCCGGTGCTGTTGACCATCCGGTCGCCGTCGCGGTTCGGCAGGGTCGAGCCGAGCAGGCCGGTGACCTCTTCCTCACGCGCGCCGTCGAAGACGGGGGTGGCGACGTTCGTGAACGGCTCGGCTTCGCCGGCGCCGATCTTGATCAGTCGCTGGGCCCACTCTTCAGGGCTGTCCGGGTCGACCTTCCAGCCGCGGCTGGCAACCCAGCCGAGGTGGGTCTCGAGCACCTGACCGACGTTCATCCGGCCGGGCACGCCCAGCGGGTTCAAGATGATGTCGACCTGGGTGCCGTCCTCCATGAACGGCATGTCCTCGACCGGCAGGATCTTCGAGATGACGCCCTTGTTGCCGTGGCGTCCGGCGAGCTTGTCGCCGACGGAGATCTTGCGCTTCTGCGCGACGTACACGCGGACCAGCTGGTTCACGCCCGGCGGCAGCTCGTCGCCGTTGTCGCGGTCGAAGACGCGGACCCCGATGACGGTTCCGTTCTCACCGTGCGGCACCTTCAGCGAGGTGTCGCGCACCTCGCGCGCCTTCTCACCGAAGATCGCCCGGAGCAGCCGCTCCTCCGGGGTCAGCTCGGTCTCACCCTTGGGCGTGACCTTGCCGACCAAGATGTCACCGGTGGTGACCTCCGCGCCGATCCGGATGATGCCCCGCTCGTCCAGGTCCGCCAGCATCTCGTCGGAGACGTTGGGGATGTCGCGGGTGATCTCCTCCGGGCCCAGCTTGGTGTCGCGGGCGTCGACCTCGTGCTCCTCGATGTGGATCGAGGTCAGCAGGTCCTGCTGCACGACGCGCTGGCTGAGGATGATCGCGTCCTCGTAGTTGTGACCCTCCCACGGCATGAACGCCACGAGCAGGTTACGGCCCAGCGCCATCTCGCCCTCGTCGGTGCACGGACCGTCGGCCAGCGGCGAGCCGACCTCGACCCGCTGCCCGGCGTCGACCAGCGGACGCTGGTTGATGCAGGTGCCCTGGTTCGAGCGACGGAACTTCTGCAGCCGGTACGTCTGGTACGTGCCGTCGTCGGCGGCGACCTCGATCAGATCGGCCGAGACCTCCTTGATGACGCCGGCCTTCTCCGAGACGAGCACGTCACCGGCGTCGACCGCTCCACGGAACTCCATGCCGGTACCGACCAGGGGGGCGTCCGCGGTGATCAGCGGAACGGCCTGGCGCTGCATGTTGGAGCCCATCAGGGCGCGGTTGGCGTCGTCGTGCTCGAGGAACGGGATCATCGCCGTCGCGACCGACACCATCTGGCGCGGCGAGACGTCCATGTAGTCCACGTCGTCGACCAGCACGAGCTCGACCTCACCGTGGCGCCGGCGGACCAGCACCCGGTCCTCGGCGAACGCGTCGTCGTCGGTCAGTGCCGCGTTGGCCTGAGCGATGACGAACCGGTCCTCCTCGTCCGCGGTCAGGTAGTCGACCTGGTCGGTGACCCGGCCGTCGACGACCTTGCGGTACGGCGTCTCGACGAAGCCGAACGGGTTCACCCGGCCGTACGTCGCGAGCGAGCCGATCAGACCGATGTTCGGGCCTTCCGGGGTCTCGATCGGGCACATCCGGCCGTAGTGCGACGGGTGCACGTCACGAACCTCGAAGCCGGCCCGCTCACGCGACAGACCACCCGGGCCAAGCGCCGACAGGCGGCGCTTGTGGGTCAGACCCGCGATCGGGTTGGTCTGGTCCATGAACTGCGACAGCTGCGAAGTACCGAAGAACTCCTTCAGCGCCGCCACCACGGGACGGATGTTGATCAGGGTCTGCGGCGTGATCGCCTCGACGTCCTGGGTCGTCATCCGCTCGCGGACCACCCGCTCCATCCGGGCCAGGCCGGTGCGGAGCTGGTTCTGGATCAGCTCGCCGACCGTCCGCAGACGGCGGTTGCCGAAGTGGTCGATGTCGTCCTCTTCGACGACGATCTCGCCCTGCGGCGCGGTCAGCTCGGTCTTGCCCTCGTGCAGCGCCACCAGGTACTTGATCGTGGCGACGATGTCGTTGATCGTCAGCACCGCGGTGTCGTGCGTCTCGTCCCGGCCGAGCTTCTTGTTGATCTTGTACCGGCCGACCTTGGCCAGGTCGTAGCGCTTGCCGTTGAAGTAGTAGTTGTCCAGCAGCGCCTGGGCAGCCTCACGCGTCGGCGGTTCGCCGGGGCGCAGCTTGCGGTAGATGTCGAGCAGCGCGTCGTCCTGGCCGGACGTGTGGTCCTTCTCCAGGGTGAGCCGGATCGACTCGTACTCGCCGAACTCCTCGAGGATCTGCGCGTCGGTCCAGCCGAGCGCCTTGAGCAGCACGGTGACGTTCTGCTTGCGCTTGCGGTCCAGCCGCACGCCCACCATGTCGCGCTTGTCGACCTCGAACTCCAGCCACGCACCGCGCGACGGGATGATCTTGGCGGTGAAGATGTCCTTGTCCGAGGTCTTGTCCGGCGTGCGCTCGAAGTACACGCCGGGCGAGCGGACCAGCTGGGACACGACGACACGCTCGGTGCCGTTGATCACGAACGTGCCCTTGCGCGTCATCAACGGGAAGTCACCCATGAAGACGGTCTGGCTCTTGATCTCGCCGGTCTCGTTGTTCATGAACTCGGCAGTGACGAACAGCGGCGCCGAGTAGGTGACGTCACGTTCCTTGCACTCGTCGACCGTGTTCTTCGGGGGCTCGAACCGGTGGTCGCGGAACGACAGCGACATGGTGCCGCTGAAGTCCTCGATCGGGGAGATCTCCTCGAAGATCTCCTCGAGGCCGGACGGGGAGGACAGATCGGTCCGTCCCTCTGCCTCGGCGGCGGCCACCCTGGCCTGCCAGGTTTCGTTTCCGACCAGCCAGTCAAAGCTGTCCACCTGCAACGCAAGAAGATCCGGAACCTCGAGAGGCTCGGAGATCTTCGCGAAGCTGATGCGACGGGGTGCGCCGGAAACATTCGTAGTGCTGTCGGACTGGGGGTTGCGCGAGGCGACCAAGGGGCGTCCTTCCACGGGCTCGCAAAGTAACTTCGAAGCGGCACTTCGGTGCTGGGAGCGCATGCCAAACGACCCTCGTCAAGTTCTGAGGATGAACAAGGGTGCGGTTAAAGGCAGCGCAAAGCAATAGGCTACCCGATCTGGGCAAGTCTGTCCAATGGGGTCCGACACTATGCCGTCGGACCACCCACTCCGTCAAGAATCGACCCGGGTTCTCCAGCAGGTAACCAGCCTGCGAGCCGCCCGGACGACCTCTCCGGAGTCACCTAGAGACTACAGTCCGGCGATCTCCTGGACCAGCCATTGATCGCCGTTTCGGACCATTGTGAATCTCGTCCGGTTCAGGTCGACCCGGGGACTACCCTTCGTGATCGTGCTGGTGGTCGTCTGGTTGACGAAGATGATCAGCGTCACCCGGTTCGCGTCGCCGTCGCGGACGCCGACCTCGCGGACCTCGGCGCGGACCGTCGCCTTGGTCTTGGTGGCCAGCTCGCCGGCCACCTTGGCGGTCGCGTCGAACTGCCCGGCGAACTCCGGCGTCATCGTCGCCCGCGCCGCCGCGAAGCTCTTGTCCAGCGTCCGGTAGTCGTAACTCAAAGCAGTCTCAGCAGCCTTCCGCCCCGCCGCGGCCGCCTGATCCCGAGCATCCTCAGCCTCTTTCCCCTTCCAGGCCTTCACACCCAGAATCGCGGTCAGAGCCAAGATCACCACCAGCAGAACCCCGAGAGCAGCCGACAACACCACCGCCGTCCGCGAGCGCTGCGCGGTCACGGACGGGGCGGAGGAGGCAGCGGAGCCCGCATCGGCAGTTGCCGGCGTTGCCATCGCAGCTACGCCCGCGTCGGCGCGCACGGCCTCCGCCGCCGGGGCGGCACCAGCGCCTTCGGCGTCGCTTTCCGGGGTGGTGAGCGCCCGCTCGTCGGCGGCTCCCGAGTGCGGATCCGAGGGCCCAGCGGCGGCCGTTTCGTCACCGAGCGTAGTCGCGGGCGTCTCCTGTGACCGCCCCGCAGGGGCCTCGGGAAGCCCCGATGTGGCCTGAGTCACTGGTTTGATTGGGGGGGTTTGGGGGTTGACTTCGGGGGTGGTTTCGGGGCGGCGGCGTTGGCCGGCGATTTTGCGGGGCATCAGCCGACCACCTGGAAGTCGGCGGTGAGCCAGCGGTCCTTCTCCCGGACCAGGTCGAGCTTGATCCGGTACCGGCGCTCCACCCCGTCCTTGGAGGCGGTGTTGGTGACGACGGCGTTCACGATCACCAGCACCTGGGCCGAGTCCTTGTCGTTCGACACCACCGCGGCCTCCTTCACATCGCCCTTGGAGGTCGCCTTGTTCGCGACCACCTCGGTCTTGACCGAGTCCGAGCCCGACTTGAACTCCTCCTTGAACTGCCCGGTGGAGTCGTCCAGCACCCGCTTCGCGTCGGCGTCCCAGGTGCTGTAGTCGTACGTCGTGAAGTCCAGCGCCAACTGCCGGGCCGCCTTCATCGCCCCCTCGCGCTCACTCTTGCGAGCGTCCTGCCCACGCAACGCGACCACCGACAGCGTCGCGCCGACCAGGGCGACCAGCACGAGCACGCTGAGCGCCCAGGCCACGATCATCGGGCCCTTCGGCCGCGGGCGTTCGGCCGGCGGCCGGGGGGTGACGAGCGGCGCGGTCACTTGCCGGTCACCGGTCCGAGGATGAGGGCCTTCCACGAGTCCTTACCGAGCATCTCTTCCTGTCCTCCGGTCGAGCCGAGCACCAGCGACGGCATTCCATCCGTACCACCGGCAGCGCCCGTGGCCGGGTCGTACCCGACGCCGTACCCGATCCGGTTGGCGTCGGACGACCGCGTCGACGGCGTCGGCTTGTTCTGCGAGCCGCGGACGTTGATCCCCGACCCCGGCGACGCCGTACAGCTCGCCTTGGTGTTGGCCGGCTTGTTGGTGGTGTCCTGCGGCACGCGCTTGTCCGTTCCGTTGTACCCGGCCCGGCAAGCAGGTGGGCTGAAGCCGAGTACGAGACCGAAGTGCGCGTCGTAGTGCCCCGTCCCCGGATCCTTGCCCGGTACGACGTATCCGCCCATCGCCACCGCCGGGTAGACCACCAGCAGCTGCTCGACCGCGTCCAGCCGGACCGCGGTCAGCTCGCTCACCGTCAGCAGGTTGCCGAGCAGTACCGCGATGTCGGCCTTGTTCTCCTGGATCAGCGCGGTCAGCTGGGTCGACGCGGCCGAGCCGTTGTCGATCACGGCCCGCAGGCTGGCGTCCGAGCTGACCAGGGTGTCGGACAGCAGCGCGAGGTTCTTCGCCCAGGTCTTGATCGCGTCGCCGCTGGCCACCTGGGTGGCCAGCACGGTGTTGCCGTCGTTGATCAGCTTGATCGTCTGCAGGATGTTGGCGTCCGCGTCGCTGATCAGCGCGCCGGAGCTGTCGATGATCTTCTGCAGGTCGCTGCCCCGGCCGCGGAGCGCGTCGCCGAGCTCCTTGACGGTGGTCTTCAGGCTGTTCTTGTCGACCGAGTTCACCAGCTGGTCCAGGTTCAGCAGCAGCTCGGTGGTGTCGATCGGCAGCGCGGTGTTCTGCCGGCTGATCTTGGAGTTGTTCTGCAGGTACGGCCCGCCGTCGCGGCGCGGTTGCAGGTCGACGTACTGCTCGCCGATCGCGGACCGGTTCGCGACCACCGCGAGCAGGTCGTTGGGGATCTTGGTCTTCTTCTCGATGTCGAGGTTGACCTCGACGCCGTCGGACAGCAGCTTCAGCTCGCCGACCCGGCCGACCGGCTGGCCGCGGTACGTCACCTCGGCGCCGGAGAAGATGCCGCCGGACTCGGCGAAGCTGGCGCTGACCGTGTAGTCGTCGTCGAACAGCAGCTTGTCGACCTGCGCGTACTTGGCGCCCACGTAGGAGACGCCGAGCAGGGTGATCAGCAGGAACACCATCAGCTGGATCCGGACCGTTCTGGTGATCACTTGGCCACCCCCGGCATCAGGACCTTCGCGAGCTCCGGATCGAACCCGGCGCGGTTGAGCTTCGGCGTACAGACCGGCAGGCCGAGGATCGTCACGCAGGTGGTCCCCGCGCCGGTCGGGACCGGCAGCTGCGGCAGACCGCCGGCCGTCGGCTTGCTGGTCGGGAACTTCGGCGGGTTGTGCAGCGGCAGGCTGATCTCGGTGGTCGGCAGGGTCAGGCCGACGTTCGGCAGGTTCAGCCCGAGCAGGCCCTGCAGCGCCTTCTGCGTGTTCACGTCGAGGGTGATGTTCAGGTTGGTGAAGTCACCCTTGACCGCACCCGTCGCGGCGTCCGGGAACGGGTAGGTCAGCATCAGCTGCAGCGCCTTGGGCAGGTTCTCACCGGCCTCGGCGAGCTTGGTCAGCAGTGGGTAGAGCGACTGCAGGTTGGCGACCAGGTCCTTCTGAGACTCGGTGATCACCCGGGTCGCGGTATTGCCCAGCGAGGCCAGCGCCTGCAGCGTCTTGACCAGTGCGGCGCGCTGCTTGTCCAGGGTGGCGATCGACTTGGGCAGCGAGTCGATCGCGGTCGCGATCGTCGTCTTCTGCGCGTTCAGCTGCTTGGCCAGCTGGTCGACGGCGGTGATCGCGGTGACGATCTTCTGCTTGTTCTGGTCCAGCGTGCCGACGAAGGTGTTCAGCTGGGTCAGCACGCTGCGGATGGCCGGCTCGTTGCCGGTCAGCGCCTTGTTCAGCTCCTGGGTGATGATCTGCAGCTGGGCCACGCCACCGCCGTTGAGCAGCAGCGAGAGCGCCGACAGGACCTCTTCGACCTCGACGTTGCTGGTCGTCCGGGACAGCGGGATCAGCTCGCCGTTCTCCAGCTTGCCGTGCGGCTTCTCGCTGCCCGACGGCTGCTCCAGCGAGACGAACTTCTCGCCCAGCAGGCTGGTCTGGCGGATCGTCGCGCGGGCGTTGTCGGGCAGGTCGAGGCTCTTCGGCAGCTTGACCCGGACCTTGGCCACGTAGCCGTCCAGCCAGACCTTCTCGACCGTGCCGACGGTGACGTCGTCGACCTTCACCGACGACTTCGGCACCAGGTCCAGTACGTCGGTGAACTCCACGGTCACCGTGTACGACGGCCCCTTGATCTTGGCGCCACCCGGCAACGGCAGGGAGTACACGCTGAAGTCGCACCCGCTGAGCAGGGTCGCCATCGCAACGACACCCGCCACCAGGCCGGTACGCCGACGAGCCGCGCCGCCGCTTCTCGTAGTACGGCGCCTCATCGCGAACCACCCGGGACCAGGCCGCCGAGGGTGTCGTCGACGGGGTCGGGGCTGGGGAGCTTGGGCTGCGGGGCCGGTGCCCACGGCGTACCGGCTGGGCCGCCCGAGCCGGTGATGGCGCTCAGCAGCGGGAGCTTCGGCAACGCGTTGAAGACCGGCTTGAGCGCCGAGCAGGTCGACAACGGCTGGTTGGCCTGGAGCAGCAGCGAGCAGATGAAGGTCGCCGGGTCGTCCAGCTGGGCCAGGTTGATCCGCTGGTCCAGCGTGCCGAACTGCGGGTTGTAGACGCGGGCCAGGTTGCCCAGGCCGAGTGGCGCGGTGTCGATGATCTCGGCGAGCGCGGCCTTCTCCTTGACCAGGATCTGGGAGACGTCGGTGGCGCCGGAGATCGTCGTCTTCAGCAACGACCGGTTGTCCTTGACGAAGTTCGCGACCTCGCCGAGCGCCGCCGCCAGCGTGGACAGCGCGGCCGAGAGGTCCTGACGTTCCCCGGCCAGCGTGGTCGTGACACCGGCGAAGTTGGCGTTGAACTGCTTCACCAGGCCGTCGTTCGCGGCCAGCGCGGAGACGAAGGTCTGCAACTGCCGGATCGTGCTGAACAGACTCTTGGAGTTGCTCGACAGGGTCGTGGTCAGCGTCGACACGTCGGTGATGGTCTGGTTGAGCTTCTTGCCCTGGCCGTTCAGGTTGGCCGCGGACACGTCGAGCAGCCGCGACAGCGCGCCCTGGTCGTTGGCGCCCTTCGGCCCGAGCGCGACGGACAGGTCGTTGAGGCTCTGGTAGATCTGGTCCAGCTCGAGCGGCACGGCCGTGCGGTCCAGCGGGATCGACGCGCCGTCGGCCATCACGGCGCCCTTGGAGTACGCCGGGGTGAGCTGGATGTAGCGGTCCGCGACGATCGACGGCGACGCGATCACCGCCTTCGCGTCGGCCGGCACCTTGTGCTTGGCCTCCCACCAGAACTTCACCCGGACCGCGCGTCCGGCCGGCGTCACGCTCTCGATCTCGCCGACCTTGATGCCGAGGATCCGCACATCGGAGCCCGGGTAGACGCTGACCGCGCGCGGGAAGTACGCCGTCGCGCTCACCCGCTCGGGGTGCGGCCACAACGAGATGACGCTGACGGCGAGGATCACCACGACCACGCCGAACGCGATCAGCCGGGACAGGGACGCAACCTTCATCGGCCCGCACCCCCGGTCAGTCCGCTGAGGATCGGTGGCAGCCCAGGGATCGGGATCTGCGGCAACGGGATCTCCGGTACCGGCACCAGGTTCTGCACGTACGTGTCGAACCACGGCCCGGTACCGAGCGTGTTGGTGAACACCCGCGCGTACGGCGCGAGCCCCTTGATGCTGGCGTCGAGCGCGTCCTGGTTCTTCAGCAACGTCGCCAGCACCGCGTTCACCTTGGTCAGCGTCGGCGCGAGGTCCTTGCGGTTCTCCTGCACCAGCGCCCTGACCTGCGCGGCCAGCTTCTGCGTCGAGACCAGCAACTCATGGATCAGCGCCCGGCGTGCCTGCACCGCCTGGAACACCGTGTTGCCGTCCTTCATCAGCTTGATCAGCTGTTGGTTGCGATCGGCAAGGACCTTGGTGACCACGTCGGAGTGCTGCAGCAACAGCTTCAGCTGCTCGTCGCGCTTGGCCACGTTGCGGGACAGCCGGGACAGCCCGGTCAGCGAGGCCTGAACCTCTTCCGGGGTGTTCTTGAAGGTCGCCGACAAGGTGTCGAGCGCCTTCGCGAGCTGTGCGGTGTCGATTCGCTCGGTGGTGTTGGCCAGGTCGGTGAACGCGTCCACGACGTCGTACGCCGCGATGGTCCGGGCCAGCGGGATCACCGAGCCCTCCTTGAGCTCTCCCCCGCCCTCCGGGTCGAGCTTCAGGTACTTCTGCCCGAGCAGCGTCTTGATCTTCATCTCGGCGCCGGTCTTGTCGCCCAGCTTCACACCCCGGTCGACGACGAAGTCCACCCGAACGTGCGTGCCCTCGAGCTCCACCTTGCGGACCTGCCCGACGCGGACACCGGCCACCCGGATCTCGTCGTTCGGCTTCAGCCCGCCGGCCTCGGAGAACTGCGCCGAGTACTTCGTGCCGCCCCCGATCAGCGGCAGATCCTGCGCCTTGAACGCGGCCAGCATGATCAGCCCGATCACCGTCAGCCCGACCACCCCGATGGTGACCTGGTTCTGTTCCCTGAACGGCTTCACAAGTGGCCCCCATCGGAATTCGGGTGCGTAGCTCCGGTGTCCAGGTGGGTGCATCGCAAGGCGGAGGAGGGGCACGATGCGGTGTTCATCGTGCCCCGACGACAACGCAGCGAGGTGTCCGCCTGGGCGCCGGAGATGCGTGCCCGGCGTTCGATGGGGGTCACTTCGCGCACCTCGCCGAGTTGACGTCGTGGCTGATCGGGATGCGGACCCCCAGTGGCAGCGTGACGTTGCCGTCGAAGCCGCACAGGTAGAAGTTGAACCAGGACCCGTACGACGCGGTCCGGGTCAGCGTCTCGAGCTTGTTCGGCATGTTCTGCAGGGTCTTCACCCAGATCGCCTGGGTGTCGTCGAGCGTGGTCGAGACCTCGCGCAGCCGGTCGAGGTCCGCCTTCAGCGGCACCCGGGTCTGCTGCAGCAGGCCGGCCGTCTTGGTGTTCAGCGAGTTGATCGAGCCGAGCGAGCCGAGGATCGGGTTGATGTCCTGGCTCAGCCCGGTGATGAACTGCTGCAGGTTGATCAGCAGCTGGGAGAAGTTCTGCTGCCGCTGCGAGACGATCTGCAGGGTCGAGGTCAGGTTGGTGATCAGGTCGCCGATCACCTGGTCGGAGTCGGCCAGCGTGGTGGTCAGCGAGGCGGTCCGGGCCAGCAGGCTCTCGATCGTGCCGCCCTCACCCTGCAGCACCTTGATCACCTCGAACGCGAACTGGTTCACGTCCTTCGGGGTGAGCGCGGTGAACAGCGGCTTGAACCCGTTGAACAGCACCGACAGGTCCAGCGCGGGCGCGGTCCGGTCCTTGTCGATGATCCCGTTCTTCTTCATCCGGGTACCGCCGCCGACACCCTCGGTCAGCGCGATGTAGCGGTTGCCGACCAGGTTCCGGTAGCGCATCGTCGCGTGCGTCGTGGTGTCGAGGACCTGGCCGGAGTCGACGCTGAAGGTGACCATCGCCAGTTTGTCCTGGTAGATCGCGATCTTGTCGACCTGCCCGACCCGCACACCGGCGATCCGGATGTCGTCGCCCTTGTTCAGCCCGACCACGTCGGTGAAGACCGCCCGGTACTTCGTGGTCGCGTTGAAACTGATGTTGCCGATCGTCACGGCCAGCAGTGCCGTCGCGACCGTGGTGACGACGACGAAGATCGCCAGCCGCACGGTGTCGATCGAGGTCTTCTTGTCCAGCAGCTTCATTTGAGATTCACCTGCCCGCCGCGCATCAGGGGGCCCAGCATCAGGGTTGTCAGGTCCGGTACTTCGTCCGCCGGGATGCCCATCGCGGGGCCGGCCACGGCGTCGATCACCTTCTGCTCGGCCGGCGTACCGGCGCCGCCGGTGTCGCTGACGAAGCCGGGCATCGCGCGGTTGAGTTGCAGGTTGACCGGGAAGCGGGTCTTCTTGCCGTGGTCACCGATCACGCCGTCCACACCCGTCACGTACGGCGCCGGGTTGTCCTGCGTGTACGGACCCGGGTGCTCCCCCGGCACGGTGTAGTTGCGGCCGACGCAGGTCGGGCCGCGGTGGTCGCCGAAGACCGGCGTCTCGTTCGGCTGGTACGGCGTGGGCTGGTTGGTGATCAGCTCGAGGTTGATGTTCAGCCGGCCGTCCCGGAACGTGTCGCTCAGCGTCGGGATGGTGTCGGTCATCACCTTGAGGAAGCAGGGGAACTCCGGCGAGTACCGCTCGAGCAGGTCCAGTACCGGCCTGCTCACCTCGCCGAGCCGGATCACCCGGTCCTCGTTCTCCTTGAGGAAGGCGTTGCCGGTCGTCGACAGCGTCTGCACGTCGGTGAAGAACGTCTGCAACTGCTTCTCCTTCTCCACCACCGTGTTGCCGGTGACGGTCAGGTTGCGCAGCGCGCGGGCCAGGTCGGGCGTGACGTCGCCGTAGATCTTGGCGACCTGGGTCAGCTTGGTCAGCGCCGCGATCAGGTTCGGCACGTTCGGGTTGAGCTTCTTCAGGTAGCCGTCGAGCTGGGTGAGGGTGTCGGCGATCTCGCTGCCGCGACCCTCCAGCGCGGTCGCCAGCGTGTTCAGCGTCGCGTTCAGATCGGCCGGGTCGACGGCCTGCAGCAGCGGCAGCGCGTCGTTCAGCACCTTCTCGATCTCGATGCCGACCGCGGTCTTGTCCCGCGAGATGGTGTCGCCGGCCTTGATCGCGCGGCCTTCGGGGCCGGGCGGTGGTACCAGGGCCACGTACTTCTCGCCGAACAGCGTCTTCGGCAGGATCCGCGCGCTGACCTGGGCGGAGATCTCCTTCACCTGGTCCGGCTTCAGGGCCAGGTGGACGGTGGCGAAGTCGCCGTCGGTGGAGACGTCGCGGACCTCGCCGACGATGATGCCGCGCAGCTTAACGTCCGCGTGCCGGTTGAGCTGCAGGCCGATGTGACTGGTCTGCAGCTTCACGTCGACGGTCGCGGTGAAGACCTTCGCGTAGAAGGCGTACGTGAGCCAGAGCAGGAAGCAGAGCATCCCGATGAAGGCGGTACCTAGCACTCGTCTGGTCATCAGCTATCCCGCCAGCCTGACGGTGGTCGTGGTGCCCCAGATCGCCATCGACAGCAGCAGGTCGACGACGTTGATCACGACGATCGAGGTCCGTACTGCGCGGCCGACCGCGACGCCGACGCCTGCGGGGCCGCCGGTCGCGTGGTACCCGTGGTAGCAGTGCACCAGGATCACCAGGACCGAGAAGACGAGCACCTTGCCGAAGGACCAGAGCACGTCGCCCGGTGGTAAGAACAGATGGAAGTAATGGTCGTACGTCCCGGTGCTCTGGCCGTAGAAGGTGGTCACGGTCAGCCGGGTGGCGAAGTACGAGGACAGCAACCCGACGACGTACAGCGGCACGACCGCGATCAGCCCGGCGATGATCCGGGTGGTGACCAGGTAAGGCAGGGACGGGACCGCCATCACCTCGAGGGCGTCGATCTCCTCGCTGATCCGCATCGCGCCGAGCTGGGCGGTGAAGCCGCAGCCGACGGTCGCGGCGAGCGCGATGCCGGCGATCAGCGGGCCGATCTCGCGGGTGTTGATGTACGCGCTGACGAAGCCGGCGAAGGCCGAGGTGCCGATCTGGTTCAGCGCCGAGTAGCCCTGCAGGCCGACCTCGGTGCCGGTGAAGAAGGCCAGGAAGGTGATCACGCCGACGGTGCCGCCGATCACGGCGAGCGCCCCGGTGCCCAGCGTCACCTCGGCCAGCAGCCGGAGGATCTCGCGGCGGTACCGGGTGACCGACTTGCCGGACCAGGCCAGCGCCTTGATGTAGAAGGCGAGCTGCTCACCGAGCCGGTCGAGCGAGTTCAGCGGCTTCTTGACCAGGGTGTCGACGATCGAGGACATCGTCAGGCTCCCTTCGGCGGGACGAGCTGGAAGTAGATCGCCGTCATCGAGAAGTTCGCGACGAACAGCAGCATGAAGGTGATCACGACGGACTGGTTCACCGCGTCGCCGACGCCCTTCGGGCCGCCGCCGGCGTTCACGCCCTTGTACGAGGCGACGACCGCGGCGATGAAGCCGAACACCAGCGCCTTCGCCTGGCCCTGCCAGAGGTCGGGCAGGTGGGCGAGCGCCGTGAAGGAGGCTATGTAACTACCGGGCGTACCGTCCTGGAGGACCACGTTGAAGACGTAGCCGCCCATCACGCCGACCACGCTGACGAAGCCGTTCAGGAAGAACGCGACCAGCATGGTGGCCAGCACCCGCGGGACGACCAGGCGCTGGATCGGGTCGATGCCGAGCACCATCATCGCGTCGAGCTCTTCGCGGATCTTGCGCGCGCCGAGGTCGGCGCAGATGGCCGAGCCGCCGGCGCCCGCGATCAGCAGCGCGGTCGCGATCGGCGACGCCTCCCGGACGACGGCCAGTACCGCGGCCGAACCGGTGAAGGCCTGCGCGCCGAACTGCTTGATCAGGCCGCCGACCTGCAGCGCGATCACCGCGCCGAACGGGATGGCGACCAGCGCGGTCGGGATGATCGTCACGCTCGCCACGAACCACGCCTGCTGCAGGAACTCGCGCAGCTGGAACGGCCGCCGGACCGAGGCCCTAGCGGTGTCGAGCGCGAAAGCGAAGAGCGATCCTGCGTGCTTCAGCGGGGCGGTGGCGTCGACGGTCACTGAGTCGTCACCACATCACTGGCGAAGGAACCGGGCGGTGGAATCACGCCGTTGTCCGCGCACCACTGGCCCGGCGGGCGCTGGGTCGGGCGCAGTACGCCGGAACTGGGCAGCTGCTGGATCGGGATCGGGGGCAGCGGCGGCAGCTCCTGGTCGGCCTCGGCCGCGAGCTCGTCGGCGTCCTTCTCCTCCGACATACCGATCGGGCCGATCCGCTGCGCGTTCAGGAACTGGCGGACCACCGGCTCCTCGCTGGACAGCAGCATCTCGCGCGGGCCGAACATGGCCAGGTGCCGGTGGTACAGCAGGCCGATGTTGTCCGGCACCGTCCGGGCGGTGTTGATGTCGTGGGTGACGATCAGGCAGGTCGCCTGGGTCATCTCGTTCAGGTCGATGATCAGCTGGTTCAGGAACGCCGTCCGGACCGGGTCGAGGCCGGAGTCGGGCTCGTCGAAGAGCAGGATCTCCGGCTCGAGCACCAGCGCGCGGGCCAGCCCGGCCCGCTTGCGCATGCCACCGGAGATCTCGCCGGGCAGTTTGCGCTCGGCGCCGACCAGGCCGACCATCTCCATCTTCTCCATCACGATGGAGCGGACCTCGGACTCGGACTTCTTGGTGTGCTCGCGCAGCGGGAAGGCGACGTTGTCGTACAGGTTCATCGAGCCGAACATGGCGCCGTCCTGGAACAGCACGCCGAACAGCTTGCGGACCTCGTAGAGCTGCCGCTCGGAGCAGGTCGCGATGTCGACGCCCTCGATGTGCACGTGACCCTTGTCGGGCTTGAGCAGACCGATCAGCGTCTTCAGGAATACGGACTTCCCGGTGCCGGAAGGGCCGAGCATGACGCAGATCTCGCCGGCCGGCAGGGTCAGGGACACGTCGCCCCAGATCAGCTGGCTCCCGAAGGACTTGGACAGTCCCTCGACACGGACCTCTACGCCCACCGGTCCTCCTCAACGGGTTCGTCGTGCAGCCCCGACCGACGTGCTTTCGCCGGTTCAACGAGGGCGCGGTTGCTTAGGTTACGCACGAGTACGGTTTTACGTAACCCCTGTGTGTCAAGTGTTCGATGACCGACGAGTCACGCTTCGGTC
This sequence comes from Kribbella ginsengisoli, assembly GCF_039537185.1. NCBI lineage: Bacteria > Bacillati > Actinomycetota > Actinomycetes > Propionibacteriales > Kribbellaceae > Kribbella > Kribbella ginsengisoli. Next base: position 863,242 of record NZ_BAABAA010000002.1, read on the forward strand.
ACGCACCGGAACCTTGGGAATCCTAGACCCGCCCCAGACATGCCGAAGGGCGGCCCCGTAGGACCGCCCTCCAACTGGTATCACTTCGTTGTGCGGCTACGCCGCACAGGTCACTTGAGGGTGACGGTGGCGCCGGCGCCCTCGAGGGCTTCCTTCGCCTTCTCGGCCGAAGCCTTGTCGACCTTCTCGAGGATGGCCTTCGGCGCGCTCTCGACGAGGTCCTTGGCCTCCTTCAGGCCGAGGCTCGTGAGGCCACGCACCTCCTTGATGACCTGGATCTTCTTGTCGCCGGCCGACTCCAGGACGACGTCGAACTCGTCCTGCTCCGCGGCCTCTTCGGCCGGGGCGCCCGGGGCGCCCGGAGCAGCGGCGACGGCGACGGGAGCGGCGGCGGTCACGCCGAACTCCTCCTCGAAGGCCTTCACGAACTCAGAGAGCTCGAGCAGGGTGAGGTCCTTGAACTGACCGAGCAGCTCTTCGGTGCTGAGCTTCGCCATTTTGGCGGTCCTTCCTTCACGTGTTGCTAGGTGATTACTGACTGGGGTCCTGCAGTGAATCGAACGCGTCAGCTGTCAGCTGAAGCGGTCTCCTCGGTGCTCGTCTCCTCGGCAGGTGCGTCGACCGCGTCTTGTACGGTCTCCGCAGCCGGAGCCTCGTCCGCCACGGGGGCGGCGTCGGCCGGCAGCTTGTCCTGCAGCGCCGCGAACAGGCGGGCAGCCTGTGCGAGCGGAGCAGCGAACAGCGACACCGCTTGCTGCGGGGCCGCCTTCATCGCACCTGCGAGCTTCGAGAGGAGAACCTCACGCGACTCCAGGTCAGCGAGCTTGGTGATCTCGTCGGAGCCGAGTGCCTTGCCGTCCAGCACACCGCCCTTGATGACGAGAAGGGGATTGGCCTTGGCGAAGTCACGCAGCCCCTTGGCCGCGACCACCGGGTCGCCCTTGATGAAGGCGATGGCCGACGGACCCTCGAGCAGGGAGTCGAACGACTCCACACCCGCGTCCTTGGCCGCGATCTTGGTCAGCGTGTTCTTCACCACGGCGTAGTGCACGTCGTCACCGAGCGTAGTGCGCAACTGCCGCAACTGCGCCACGGTGAGTCCGCGGTACTCGGTCAGTACGGCGGCGCCTGAGCTTCTGAAGTTCTCAGTCAGCTCCGCGACGTCGGCTGCCTTGTCCGGCCTCGCCATGGGTCTCCTTCCGCTCTGCGAATCCGCAGAGTTGGCTTCTCTTGCCGCGCAAGCCAAGACCCAGAAAATCGAAAACGCCCCTGCGCAGGCGCAAGGGCGTGAAAGAAACTGCTTCACTTACTTGTCACCTGCGCGGGCCGCCCACGAAATTCATGGGACTTTCAGTTGCTCCGGGAGCAACGACCAGCGGTCTTCGGCAGAGTCAAGAGTAACCGCCGGTGACACGACGACCAAATCGGTTACTCCGGCGCCTGCGGACGGGCCGGGATCCACCGGTTCATCGCGGTCGCGGCGCCCCAGCCGACCAGTCCCATGAAGAGTACTGCGGGCCCGAGCCCGGCCACCGCCGTCACCGCGGCGACCATGAACGGTCCCGCCCCACTCCCCGCGTCGGCGAACAACCGGAAAGCGCCGAGGAACTGCGCCCTGCCGACGGGTGGCGAGGCGTCGGCGCCGAGCGTCATGATCACGCCGGCCCCCAGGCCGTTGCCGACTCCCATCAGCAGCGCGACCGCCGTCAGCGAGGTGACCGAGTGGGTCAGTGGCAGCAGCAGGTGGGCCAGCCCGAGAACGAACATCGACGGTACTGCGACCCACTTGCGGCCGAAGCGATCCATCACGGAGCCGGCCGGATAGAAGAGCAGCATGTCCACGGCCCCGGAGATGCCGAAGATGATGCTGGTGGTCTGCGGATCCAGGCCGAGATGCTCGGCCCACAACGGGATCACGACTTGACGAGAGGCTCGGACCGCGCCGACGAGCAGTGCGCCGGAGCCGAGCGTTCGCAGTACCGGCAGATGTTCGCGGATGACGGCGGCGGTCGATTGCATGACTACTGGGTTGGCCATGCGCTTACGGCGTACGGACTCGATGTCGGGGAGGCTGAGCAGGACCACGCAGGCGAGCGCGGCGGCGACCAGATGGACCCAGTAGGCGCCGTCGGTACCGAGGAACTTCATCGCGAAGGCGCCGACGAAAGGGCCGATGAACGAGCCGATCCGGCTGACGCCACCGAGGGTCGAGAGCGCGCGGGCCCGCATGTTCAGCGGCACTGCTTCGCTGAGGTAGGCCTGGCGGGCCAGGTTCCAGACGGCTCCGGCGACCCCGGTGAGGGCGATCGCGATCGCCAGACCCCAGACCGTCGGTACGACCAGGCAGCCGACCAGCGCGGCGGTGACCAGGACGGTGGCGAGCACCATCGCGCGGCGCTCCCCGACACGGGTCGCCAGCGTGCCGGCCGGGATGTCGCCGATCACCTGACCGAGACCGGCAGCGGCGACGACCAGACCGGCGACCGCGACTGGAGCGCCGAGCTGGAGCGCGGAGAGTGCGACGACGGGCGCGATCGCCCCTGAGCCGATGCCGTACAGCAGCGCCGGCAGATAGACCGAAGGCGCGATCTTCCAGAGGCTGACGGGGTCTGCCATTTAAGGCTCGGCTGTCTCCAAGGCGAGGATCCTGAACTCACTCAACGTATCCCGGGCCACCTCGGCCAGCGATCGCGTCTCACCGTCGGCGATCCACTGCACGAAGGCGATCGAGAAGACGGTGACGCAGGTCTCTGCCGCCAGCGTCGCCGCCGGGTCCTTGATGCCGCGCTTGCGGAGTGCTTCGGTGACCGCGGTCGCGAGGCCGGCGAGCTTCAGCAGCTCGCGCTCCTTGAGGGGCTGGTTGGCCTGGATCACCTGATGCCGCTTTCTCGACCAGGTACGCCGGTCTTCGGTGAAGTACTCGGCGACCTGGGTCAGCGCGGTGGCGACCAGGCCCAGCGGGGTGCTCGGCGGCGCGGCGGCGATGCCGTCGACGAACGCCTGCCGCAGCTGGTCCTGGCCGTCGAAGAGGACTTCCTTCTTGTCGGCGAAGTGCCGGAAGAAGGTGCGCTCGGTCAGTCCGACGCTGTTGGCGATCTCGCCGACCGTCGTCTGCTCGAAGCCCTGCTCGACGTACAGCTCCAGCGCGGCGACGCGCAGCCGATCCGTCGCGCCCGGCTCCCATCGCACCATGCGGACAGTCTAGTTGATGACAGTGACTGACATAGCGAGCTACTGTGGTTGATGTCAGCCACTGACATAACTTTTCCGAGGAGAATCCCATGCGCGTATTCGTCACCGGAGCATCCGGCTGGATCGGCTCCGCCAGCGTCGACGAACTGCTCGCCGACGGACATCAGATCGTCGGCCTCGCCCGCTCGGACGCTTCCGCGGCTTCACTGGCCGCCAAGGGCGTGGAGGTACTGCGCGGCGACCTCGACGATCTCGAGGTACTACGGACCGGCGCGGCCGGCGCCGACGCGGTCATTCACCTGGCGAACAAACACACCTTCGACGCCGCCGCGAACAACGCCGAGCGGATCGCCGTCCAGACGATCGGCGACGAACTCGCCGGGTCGGGGCGACGGCTGCTGATCGCCGGCGGAATGAACCCGGTCCCTGGCCGCGCCTCGACCGAGGCCGACCGCTCACCGCACCACGGCCCCGATAGCCCTCGCGGCGGAGCCGAGAACCTCGCGTTGTCCTACCAGGACAAGGGCGTGCACCCGATCGTCGTACGCTTCGCCCCGACCGTCCACGGCGCCGGCGACCACGGCCTGATCCGGATGCTCGTCACCGGAGCCCGGGCGGCCGGCTTCTCGGCGTACGTCGGCGACGGCGCCAACCGCTGGCCCGCCGTCCACCGCTCCGACGCCGCCCGCTTGGTTGCCCTAGGCATCAACAAGGCTCCGGCCGGCGCCATCCTGCACGCCGTCGCCGAGGAAGGCGTCCCCACCCACGCAATCGCCGAAGCAATAGCTGACGGCCTGAACCTCCCCGCCACCTCCGTCACTCCGGAGGACGCAATCACCCACCTCGGCTGGCTCGGCGGCTTCTTCGCCATGGACCTACTAACGTCCAGCACCGCCACCCAAACCCTCCTGGGCTGGACCCCAACCGGCCCAACCCTCCTGGAAGACCTGAAGACAAACAGCTATTTCCACAAGTAAGCGGTCAGGCCTTGTCTCTGGGCAGATGGAAGTCGTCTGACTCCTGGTTGACGAGAGTGTCCTGGTCAGCACGGAAAGCTTCGAGCGCGACATCCGGCGCAGAACGGGACAGCACTGCGAACTCAGGGCACGAGACGAACTTGCGCAGGGCGCCCAGCGGGGTGGAGGCAAGGTCACCGGATCCGATCGGCGACTCAGATGGCGTGCTCTCGGGCTGTCCGCTCATCTGGCCATCATCGCCGGAAGTCGGCACATGGTGCTATCGCATAAGCACCATGTGCCTGGAGCGGCCCGGGTCAGGAAAGGACGGCGAGGGCGTCGATCTCCACCAGCATCTGGGGGAGGGGGAGGCCGGTGAAGACGGTGGTGCGGGAGGGGAGGATGCCGCTCGGGGTGCGCGGGGTGACGAACTCGGCGTAGGCCTCGTTCATCGGGGCGAAATCGTCGCGGGTGGTGAGGTAGACGCGGAGCATCAGGACGTCGTCGAAGGTGGCGCCGCCGGCCTTCAGGATCGCCTCGATGTTCTGCAGGACGCGGGTGGTCTGCGCCTTGACGTCGCCCTCGTTGACGAACGCGCCGCTCTCCGGGTCGACCGAGCCCTGGCCGGACACCTGCAGCACGTTGCCCTTGCGGACTCCCTGGGAGAACACCGGCATCGGCGCGGGGGCGTCGGGGGTGGAGATGGCGGTCTTGTCAGACATTTCGAGGGTTCCTCTCGATCAGTTGTCGTAGGTCAGTTGCTGTAGTCGGCGCCGATGGCGGCCGTGGTGGCGAGCAGGTCGGGCAGCAGTTCCAGCACCTGCTCATAGTTGAGCAGAACGTCCGGTACCGACACCGAGACGGCCCCCACCACCCGGCCGGAGCGCTCGGTGATCGGCGCCCCGATGCAGTTGATGAACGACTCGTGCTCGGCCCGGTCGTGCGCCCATCCCTGCGACCGGACCAGGTCGAGCTCGTCGCGCAGCTCGTCCGGGCCGGAGATCGTGTTCGGCGTGAACCGGTGGTACTCGATGGTGTTCAGCAGGCCTTCCCGCTGGCGCTTCGGCTGCGCGGCGAGCAGCACCTTGCCGACTGCGGTGCAGTGCAGCGCCGCCGGTACGCCGATCTGGCTGTACATCCGCACCGACTGCACACTGTCGAGCTTGTCGATGTAGATGACCTGCCCGTTCTCGTATGCCGCCAGGTGCACCGTCTGCCCGGTCCGCTGGTTGAGCTGCCGCAGGTGCGGAGCAGCAACAGCCCGTACTACGTGCTGCTCCCTCGCGGAGTCGGCCAAAGAGAACAGCCGGGACCCCAGCCGGTAGCGGTGCGCCTCATCGCGGCGAACGAACCGCTCGACCTCCATGGTCCGCAGCAGCCGGAGCACTGTCGTCTTGTGGACGTCGAGCTCGGTAGCGAGCTGGTCCAGCGACCGGTCCCCCTCCCCCAGGCTCACCAGGATCTGCAGGGCTCTAGCCAAACTCTGACTCACACCACACCTCCCATCAGCGCTGGGGACCTGATCCCGGCCGGACCCACCTGGGTGTTGGCCCAGTCGTCATCGGAGCAGTCCAGCAACGCCTGCCGCACCCGGGCGTCCGGAGGCGTCGCATGGTCGTCCGGCACAGCCAGTACGGCCGCAGCACTCAGGTGTCCCAGCCGTAGCCGCTGCTCCATCGGCAACCCCTGCAGCGTCGCAGCCAAGTAGCCGGCTGCAAAGGCATCCCCTGCACCCACCGGCTCCACGACCTCGACAGTGAGCGCCGGTACTTCGGTACGCCGCCCACCCGGCTCCAGCGCGAGCGCCACATGAGCATCCGACTTCACCACGATGGTCGCGCGCGCCCCGAACAGCTCGCGCAACTCGTCGGGATCACCGGTGCCCGCAAAGAGAGCAGCCTCGTCCGCACCGATCAGTACTACGTCAGCCGCCCGCAGCAGTCGCCACAGTGGAGCAGGGTCGGTGTCCCGCCACAGCGCCGGCCGCCAGTTGAGGTCCACACTCAAGGTGAAGCCCAGGGTGTCCCGTAGCGCGGCCAACCGGTCCAGCAACGCAGCCGCCGTCGTAGATATAGCCGCAGTGATCCCAGTGGTGTGCACCAACTCCGCACCGACCAACCGGTTGCGCACTGCGGGCCGGTCCAAGAAGTCGGCATCCATGGCCGCCGCAGCGGAGCCGGAGCGGTAGTAGTGCATCCGTGTCCGGCCGTTGATCGTGTGCTTCACATAGAGCCCGGTCGGCCGCGTCGGGTCGTCCTCTACTCCGCCTACCTCGACCCCGCGGCTCTCCAGGTCGCTCAAGACGTGCCGCCCGAAGCCGTCAGCGCCGAGTCGCGAGATCCAGCCCGTCGGAATCCCCAGCGCGGCGAGTCCACCCGCGACATTGCACTCGGCGCCACCGACCGACCGGCGGAAGGTCTCGACATCCTCCAGCGGGGCACCGGTCTCGGCGGCGAGCATGATCATCGCCTCGCCCAGACAGACCGCCCGAGGTACCAGATCGGCCATCGATGAGTCCTCTCGGGCGGGATGTCGTTGACGGAAGTTCTGGCGTGATGCTACAACCGAGACGTCAGAATGCGCAACGAGCGTTGCGCAGAACGCAACCAGCGCAGAGGACGTCATGTCAGCTTCGTACGATGCCGCCGCCGTCGCAGCCCTGGCCGACCAGCAGGTGAGCTGGCGGGACAAGGCGCTGCCGCCTGCTTTCTGGGGCCGGACCGTCGCCGACGTACTGGCCGGCAAGCCGCGATTGTCCGAGCTGCCGACTCCCCTGCTCACCCTGTCCGCGCCCGGCCTGCAGCACAACGTCGAGACACTCGCCCGCTGGTGTACCGAGCACGGGGTCCAGCTGGCGCCGCACGGCAAGACGACGATGGCTCCGGCGCTCTGGGCCAAGCAGCTCGAGGCAGGCGCTTGGGGAATCACGCTGGCGAACGTCTTCCAGCTAGGAGTCGCCCGGGCTTACGGGGTGAGCCGGGTGATGGTCGCCAACTCGGTGGTCTCGCCGCTGCAGCTCCGGTGGATCGCCGACGAGCTCGCGGCCGACCCCGAGTTCAGCGTGATGGTGTGGGCGGATTCGGTGCGCACTGTCGAGATCATGGAGGCGGCGCGGGCAGCACACGTCGATGCGGGGGCGCGGCAGCTCGACGTACTGGTTGAGGTCGGTGGTGTCGGTGGGCGGACAGGGGCTCGTGGTGCCGAGACAGCGCTGGCTGTGGCCGCTGCAGTTGCGGCTGCCCCGACGCTGCGGCTTGCTGGGGTTGCTGGCTATGAAGGGGCGATCGCGCACGGGGCCTCCGACGAGGGGCTCGAGCATGTCCGCTCCTATCTGCGGGACCTGGCTGCTGTGCACCAGAGCCTCAAGTACGACGACGGCGTAGTACCGGTCGTCAGTGCGGGCGGTAGCGCGTACTTCGAGCAGGTGGCGCAGGTGCTCGCTCCGCTGGCTAAGGAGGGTGCAAGGGTCGTACTGCGGTCCGGCGCCTACATCGCGCACGACGACGGGTACTACCGGGAGATCTCGCCGCTGGGCCTCGACCCGCGGACGGATGGCGAGCAGCTGGTGCCGGCCATGCACGGCTGGATCCGGGTCACCTCACAACCCGAACCAGGGTTGGCGATCTTCGATGCCGGTAAGCGGGACTTACCATTCGACGAAGGCCTGCCCGAGCCGCAGCTGCTGCGGCCGCGATCCGCCGACGAGCACGTGCGGCCGGTCGAGGGCATGACCGTGACGAAGATGAACGACCAGCACGGCTTCCTGCGCTTCCCATCGGACATCCCCCTGGTGATCGGCGACGAGTTGCGGGTCGGCCTGTCCCATCCCTGCACGGCTTTCGACAAGTGGGGCCTGATCCCGGTCATCGACGATCCCGCCGCAGATGACCCCGTGATCGTCGACCTTGTCCGAACCTTCTTCTCATGACAGACCTACTGATCACCGGCGCGACCGTCATCGACGGGACCGGCTCACCGGGCGGGCGGGCCGATGTGGTCGTCGACGCGGGCCGGATCGTGGCCATCGGCGACTACCTGCCGGGCAGCGTCAGTGCCGGCCGCACCATCGACGCGACCGGGCTGGTCGTGGCGCCCGGCTTCATCGACATGCATGCGCACTCGGACCTGCAGATCCTGGCCAACCCGGACCATACGGCCAAGGTCAGCCAGGGCGTCACGCTCGAGGTGCTCGGCCAGGACGGGCTGTCCTTCGCCCCGATCGACGACCCGACGAGGATCGCGGTACGACGCCAGATCGCGGGCTGGAACGGCGAGCCCGACGACTTCGACTTCTCCTGGTCGACCGTCGCCGGCTACCTGGATCGGCTCGACCAGGGCATCGCCTGCAACGCGGCGTACCTGGTCCCGCAGGGCACCTTGCGGATGATGGTGGTCGGTACTGCGAACCGCCCCGCCACTCCAGCCGAGCTGGACGAGATGAAGCGACTCCTGGCCGAGGGGCTGCAGCAGGGCGCGGTCGGGATGAGCAGCGGGCTCACCTACACGCCCGGCATGTTCGCCGACACCACGGAGCTCGTCGAGCTGTGCAAGGTGCTCGCGGAGTACGACGGCTACTACAGCCCGCACCAGCGCTCCTACGGCAAGGGCGCGCTGGAGGCGTACGGCGAGATGATCGACATCGCCCGGCAGTCCGGCTGCGCACTGCATCTGACTCACGCGACGATGAACTTCGAGCCGAACAAGGGCCGCGGCGTCGACCTGCTCGCGATGATCGACGAGGCGCTCGCCGACGGCGCCGACATCACCACCGACACCTATCCATACTTGCCCGGGGCAACCACTCTGTCGGCGATCCTGCCGAGCTGGAGCGCCGAGGGCGGTTCGGACGCGTTGCTCGCCCGGCTGGCCGATCCGGCCGACCGCGAGCGGATCACGTACGAGCTGGAGCAGGTCGGCACCGACGGCTGCCACGGCTGCGTCACCGACTGGAACACGATCGAGATCGGCGGGGTCAAGAACGCGACGCTCAGCGGCGCGGTCGGCAACACCGTCGCGGAGATCGCGGCCGGGATCGGCAAACCGCCGTCCTGGGTCTTCTTCGACCTGCTGATCCGCGACAACCTCGCGACGACGATCCTGCAGCACGTCGGCCACGAGGAGAACGTGCAGGCGATCATGAAGCACCCGACGCACACGGGCGGCTCGGACGCGATCCTGGTCGGCGGCAAACCGCACCCGCGAGCGTGGGGCACTTTCCCCCGGTACCTGTCCCAGTACGTCCGTGAGCTGGGCGTTCTCGAGCTCGCCGACTGCATCCACCACCTCACCGGCCGGCCCGCCAAGCGGCTGCGGCTGACCGATCGGGGGCTGGTCCGCGAGGGGTACCACGCGGATCTCGTGCTCTTCGACCCCGCCGGCGTACGGGACACCGCGACCTTCGACAACCCCCGCCAGCAGGCCGAGGGCATCCCATGGGTGCTGGTCGACGGCGTCCCCGTCATCGAGAACGGCCACCGCACCGACGCGTTGCCCGGCCGCGCCATCCGCCGCACCGATGTCGCCTCTGCCGCCCCCGTTCCCACCGCCGCTCCCGTTGCCCCTGCCGGCCCCGCTGCGCCTGCCGGCCCTGCCGCCCCTGAGGAAGGACCTAGATGACCACCCTTGACCTGCTCCGCGCCGACCGGGTGCTGAGCGTCGTACGCGCGCCGGCCCTCGACGACGCCCGCGACCTGTGCTCCGCACTAGTTGCCGGTGGCATCCATGTGATCGAGCTGACGTTCACCACCCCCGACCTCCCCCGGCACCTCGAGCGGGCCGCTTCCGGTGATACCGGAGCAGTGGTCGGCGCCGGTACCGTGCAGACCGCCGCGCAGGCTCAGTCAGCCATCGACGCGGGAGCGGCCTTCCTGGTCACGCCCGGGCAGGGCCCCGAGGCCGCGGCGATCGTCGCGGCCTCGAAGAACGCCGGGATCCCCATCGTGCTCGGGTCCTTCACCCCTTCCGAGGTGATGACGGCGCTGGCGCTCGGCGCGGACGCGGTCAAGATCTTCCCCGCCCACCACCTCGGCCCGAAGTACCTGAAGGACCTCAACGGCCCGTTCCCCGGTGTGCCGCTGGTGCCGTCCGGCGGCGTCAACGCCGGCAACGCCAAGCAGTTCCTCGAAGCCGGCGCGCTCGCGGTCAGCGCCGGTACCGACGTCGTCTCCCCCGCCGACATCACCGCTGCCAACTGGTCCCAGATCACCAGCAACGCCAAGGCTTTCTGCGCCGCATTGAGCTGAGCCCCGCCCCCATTCCGCCCCCACCCCACCCCTCGGAGCGTCCCCATGTCCGGAGCCATCGACTGGCTGCACCATGACACCGCAGGCTTGCTGCTGCTGTGTCTGGTGGCCATCGCGCTGCTGTTGTTCCTGATCATCAAGATCAAGCTCGAACCGTTCATCTCGCTGCTCGCCACCGGCCTGTTCCTGGCCCTGGCCGCCGGGCTGAACGTCCGGACCATCGTCGGTACGGCGCTCAAGTCGAGCGACTCCGTGCTGGAGAAGGGCTTCGGCGGCATCCTCGGCCATATCGCCGTCATCATCGGCCTCGGCACCGTGCTCGGCGCACTGCTGGAGAAGTCCGGTGGCGCCGACGTGCTCAGCCGCCGGTTGCTGAAGCTGTTCGGGCCGAAGGGCACCCCGGTCGCGATGGGCCTGGTCGGCCTGATCTTCGGCATCCCGGTCTTCTTCGACATCGGCATCTTCGTGCTCGCGCCGCTCGTGTACGTCGCCGCGAAGCGCGGCGGCAAGTCGCTCGTGCTCTACGCCCTGCCGGTCCTGGCCGGCCTCTCGATGACGCACGCGTTCCTGCCACCCCACCCCGGTCCGACCGCCGTCGCCGGACTGCTGCACGTCGACATGGGCTGGCTGATCATCATCGGCCTGGCCTGCGGTCTGCCCGCGTTCGCCGTGGCCGGCATCGTCTGGCCGCTCTACATCGCTCCCCGGGTGCCGGTGAGCGTGCCGGACGAGTTCATCGCCGCCGAGGTCGAGGGCGAGGAGAAGCCCGAACCGTCACTGGGTCTGGTGATGGCGGTCATCCTGCTGCCGCTGGTACTGATCCTCGGCGCGACCTTCGGCACCCTGATCCTCGACCCGCATCGCGATCTGCTGAGCTTCCTCACATTCCTGGGCAACCCGGCTGTGGCGCTGTTGCTGGCCGTGCTGCTTGCGTACTACCTGCTCGGCGTACGGCGTGGCATGACGAACGCGGAGTTCAGCGAGCTGAGCAGCAACTCGCTCAAGCCGGTCGGCATGATCCTGCTCGTCGTCGGCGCCGGCGCCTTCTTCGGCGCGGTCATCTCGGCCACGGGTGTCGGTGCGGCTCTCGCCAAGAGCCTTTCCAGTGCTGGGCTTCCGGTGCTGCTGCTCGCGTACGTCATCTCGTGTGGTCTGCGGATCGCGCAGGGCTCGGCGACCGTGGCGATCGTGACGACCGGTGGCATCGTCGGCCCGCTGCTGACGACCGACGGCTACTCGCAGGCGCATCTCGCGCTGATCGCGGCGGCCATCTGCGCCGGCTCGATCATCCTCAGCCACGTCAACGACGGCGGCTTCTGGATCGTCGCGAAGTACTTCAACATGACCGTCAAGGAAACCCTGCTGACCTGGTCGGTCCTCGAAACCATCCTCTCCCTGGTCGGCTTCGGCATGGCCTCCCTGCTCTGGGTGATCATCTAGTCGGACGCTGCCACGGTGATGCTGCCGCCGGTGGTGCGCACGTGGAGCTGACGTTCAGCACCCAGCTCGTTGGGCAGGTCGAGCTGGGTGCTGCCGTTCAGGGCGGCGGCGTCGATGGCGTACGAACCGGTCGGTACGAGCAGCTGAACCGACCCGTTCGTCGTGTTCGCCACGACGTTGCGCGGCGGGCTGTCGAAGGACAGATCCACCGAGCCGTTCCGGGCGTTCACCGACACCTGCTGGCTCTGCAGCTGGACCGCGTTGATCGAGCCGTTGCCGACGACCAGCCGGACATCGCCGGCCAGCCCGACCAGGTCGACCGAGACGCCCGAGGTGGTGAGCTTCACCGAGGCCGCCCTCGGCACCCGGACGGTCAGGTCGATCCGGCAGCCCGAACCGCGACAGGCCGTGCTGACCTGCAGTTCCTCCCCCGCCGACTTGCGCACGTCGACCGACGGCTCGAGCTTGGTGTAGGTCCCGCCGACGGTGACGTGCACCTTGTCATCGGTGCTCGGCGTCACTGTCACCGGTACGTCGGTGACGATGCTGACCCCGTTGCGCGGCAGGACGTAGGCCGAGGAGACGTCGTAGTCGACCTTGCCGCGAATCGTGGCGACGGTGACGGCACCACCGCCGAGGACCAGGGCGATGACCGGGATCAGGCCGAGGGTGAGCAGCCTGCGCTGGGCTCCGGTGAGACTCATCAGCTCTCCAGGAACTTCAGTACTGCGCGGACTCTCCGGTGCTCACCGTCGGTGGGTGCCAGGCCGAGCTTCGCGAAGATGTTGCTGATGTGCTTCTCCACCGACCCTTCGCCGACCACGAGCGCCTGCGCGATCCCTGCGTTCGAACGGCCCTCGGCCATCGCTCTCAGGACGTCCTGTTCGCGTGGGCTCAGGGCTGCGAGTGGGTCGGCTTTGCGGGATCGGACCAGGAGTTGCGAGATCACCTCGGGGTCGAGCGCGGCACCGCCTGCCGCGACCCGGCGGAGTCCGTCGATGAACTGGTCGACGTCGGCGACGCGGTCCTTGAGCAGGTAGCCGACGCCGCCGGGGTTGTTGCCGATCAGCTCGCTCGCATACCGCTCCTCCACGTACTGCGAGAGCACGAGCACCCCGATCTCCGGCGACCGCCGGCGGATGACCAATGCTGCCCGCAGCCCTTCGTCGGTGAAGGTCGGCGGCATCCTCACGTCGACGACACAGACATCCGGCCGATGCTCATCGACCGCCTTGAGCAGCCCGTCCCCATCTCCGACCACAGCCAGTACTTCGCAGTCCTGCTCGTCCAGCAGCCGCACCAGCCCTTCCCGCAACAACACCGAGTCCTCGGCAATCACGACTCTCATCGGTCCTCCACAGGCTGTGTGTCCGGGCCACAGGGGACCTCGACGGTAAGGATGGTCGGGCCGCCGAGGGGGCTGACTACGGCGAACTTGCCGTCGACGCCGGAGACTCGGTCGGCGAGGCCGCGGAGGCCGGTGCCCAGGTCTGCGTCGGCGCCGCCTTTGCCGTCGTCGGTGACGGTGATGCGCAGTACGTCGTCGTTGCGGTGGATGCTGACCTCCGCCCGGGCTGCCTTGGCGTGCTTGGCGACATTGGTCAGCGCCTCGGTGACGACGAAGTACGCGATCGCCTCGATCGTCAGAGACGGCCTCGGCGACACCTGTACCTCCACCCGCACCGGCAACGGCGCCCGGGCCGCCACCGCCGAGATCGCCGCGTCGAGCCCGCGGTCGGTCAGTACCGGAGGATGCAGCCCTCTGGTCAGATCCCGTAGCTCGCCGATGGCCAGCAGCGCCTCCGCGTGCGCCTCAGCGATCAGCTCCTGCAACCCGCCATCCACACCAGCCGCTTTGTTCTTGGCCCGGCCGAGCGTCATCGCCAGCGAGACCAGCCGCTGCTGAGCGCCGTCATGCAGATCCCGCTCCATCCGGCGGCGCTCAGCCTCAGCCGAGTCCACGACCTTCTGCCGGCTCGTGACCAGCTGATCGACACGCTCGGCCAGCTCACCCGTCTCGGACCGGCCCAGGCACGCCCGGGCCAGTTGCGCATCCCTGGCCGACAGCCCGCGGATCAGCAGCGGCGAGACGAGCAGCAGGAAGACCAGCGCCACCCCTGCGACGCTCAGCGCCTCGCCGGCCGCGTCGACGGTGAACGGACCCAGCTGCGCCTGGGCAGCCGCGAACTTGGAGAAGTACAGCGGGAGCGCCATCAGCACCGGCGGTACCGACCAGGCCAGGACCACCCCGGCCAGGCCGAGCATCGCGAGCGGGAGCAGCAGTACGAAGTACAGGACCTGACGCCACAGCCCCCGGTCGGATAGTGCGGCCCGGGCGTCGGCGATGGTCGAACCGGTCCGCTGCGGCGGGATGAGCCCGCGGATCACCTGGTTGCGGGTCAGCAGTGCGCGGGACCGCTCCATGCCGCCCAGTGCGTACACGCCCCGGTTCGCCCAGACGGTGAGTGGCAGGCCGAGGTACGCCAGCGGCAACCCGAGCACCCCCACGCAGAGCATCGCCAGGACCAGCAGTCCCCCGCCGACCACGACAGCCGTGTCCAGTACCAGGTGCACGGTCGCCAGCCACAGGTACGGCGAACGCCACAGCCCCCACGGCGTCCGGGGCACGGCGCTCTCGCTGGGGGTATTGGCCACAGGCAACAACCTACGGCGCTGGGTGATCACCCGGCAGCCGGGAAACCCCCGAAACCACTGGGGGTTATCCCCCGGTCCGGTTCGTGGGTTGGCCGGGCTGTGCCATGGCACACATCGAGGAATTCTCGAGGGCATGACGACGCTGATCAACAACGTGCTGGGAGACGCCATCGACGACCGGGTCGCCGAGGCGCTGGACGACTACCTGGCCGAGGGGCGGCTGGACGGGAAGATCCGTCCGCGCCGATCCGCGGTCGGCATCGCGACCCTGGTCGCGGGCGGAGTGGCGGTCGTGCTGCTGCCTTGGGTGCTGATCCTTGCCGTCACGCTGCCGTCGACCTACGAGGCCAACAACTGGAACCTCGCCTGGATCGGGCTCGACCTGGCCATCGCGGTGACCGCCGGTCTGACTGCCTTCCTCCTGCGCCGCCACGATCCGCGCGCGGCGCTGACCGCGGTCGCGGCCGGGACCTTGCTGATCGCGGACGCCTGGTTCGACATCAACACCTCCGGTCCCGGTCTCGACCACCGACTCGCGCTCGCCCAAGGCCTGGTGCTGGAGGTCCCGCTGGCGATCTGCGCGTTCGTTCTCGCCAGCAGGACCCTCCGGCCGCGTCCCGAGCGGGTGACTATCGGCCTATCAGTTCCAGCACGGGTCCCTCGTGTAGCGCCGAGTAGACCTGATCGCGTAGCCGATTGGCCTCAGCATCGGTCAGCGTCCGGTCGAGCGGTCTGAGGACCAGCCTGACCAGCACGTTCCGTTGCCCGGGCTCGAGCTGAAGCCGTTCGCGGGCAGCCGCGGGCAGGTCGTCGTACGACGTCTCGCCGCGCACCTCGACCGATTCCGCCGCCTCGGCGTCGGCGCCAAGGGCTTGCCGCACCCGGTCGCCGAGCACCTCGTCGGAGATGTCGACGTCGGGGCCGACCACGACCGACAGGTCGCGGCGTACGGCGGGCATCGCCGAGACCGGCTTGTACGGCGTGAGGTCCAGCATCTGCTCGGCGACTCGTGGGTCGGTTGACCTGAGCAAGCGGATGTCCCGGATGCCCTTGCGCAACATGAGCAGCCGGTCGAGACCGGGGCCCATCGCGAGTCCCGACCAGCTCTCGTCCAGCCCGGCCTTGCGGAGTACGGCGGGAGCCGCGACTCCGCACTCGCCGATCTCGATCCATTGGTCGCCGAGCAGGACGTCGATCTGGCGGCCGTGGATCGTGTACGGGTGGACGGCAGGGACTGTGCGGTAGGTCTGGCCGGGGAGGACGGTCTCGACGAGCTTGGCGATCATGGCTTCCAGTTCGGGCTCGCCGAGCGTGACGTTGCGGCTGATCCGCCAGAGGTCGAGCTGGTGCGGCGTACCGGTGTGCTGCCAGTCGACGGAGTCGCGGCGGTAGCAGATGCCGGCGCAGACCATCAGCACGTCGGATGCCTCTGATGTAGCCAGCTCGCGCAGGGCGGGCGGGATCATTGCGGAGGTGTGGCTTCGCAGTACTTGGGTTGGTGAGGCGTAGCGGGTGTAGCGCTCCTCGCGGGTGACGGAGCCGGCGGCGTACCCGAGGTTGTCGTAGTTGTCGGCCAGGGTGACGACGGGGTGATCCCGGCGCGTCCAGATCTCCGTGTACGGCCAGGCCTGGCCGAGCGCGGTGCGGATCTGGTCGACGACCAGTTGGATCGCATGCGGGCCTTGGGCCGGGTCGGCCAGGTCGCGCAGAGCAAGGTTGGCGTTCAGTTCTTCAGCGGTCAGTACAGACATTTCGGTTCTCTCCTGTGAGCAGCGGGTCCGGGGAACAGACACCCCGACCGGCCGCGGTCACCTCAGGAGAGAGCGCAGCAGCGACTCACCCCGTCGGCACCACTGTGCCGGCCGGGGCGCAGAAATCGCTGCCCGTACTGCCTCATGCCCCCCACTTTACCTGCCGCCGCCAACCACGCGCCCACCTTTCCCCGGCCGCAGAGCCGCAGCCGAGGTCTGGGCGGCGGGTTTGTGGGGACGGGACCACTTTGTGCTTCAGCTGAGCAAATCTGGCCGGAGGAATTGCTCAGGTCGAGCACAAAGTGGGCGAGAGACTACCGACGACCGGGTACTGGAGTTGGCGCGGAAGGCTGGCTGGGGGTGCTCGGGGTACCGCGCCGATGCGTGGAAGGATCGGTGGCATGCGATGGATCGACGGTCTGGAAGCGGCCGCCGGCGAGAAGCTCCCGGAGCCCGTGCACCGGTACTTCCGCCAGGGCTCCGCCGGCGGGATCAGTGTCGGCGAGGCGGTGGCGGCGTGGAGTTCGTACCGCTTCCGTCCGCGGGTGCTGACTGATGTGTCGACCGTTGACCTGACGACGACCGTGCTGGGGACGCCGGTCCAGTTGCCCGTGCTGGTGGCGCCGACGACGCTGCAGCGCCAGGCCGATCCGGATGGCGAGCTGGCGATGGCCGCTGGGGTCGGCGCGGCCGGGTCGGCGCTCGCGGTGTCGAGCAACGCCGGTACTACGTTCGCGGCGGTCGGCGAGGTCGGTACGCCGTGGTGGGTGCAGATCTATGTAGTTCGGAACCGCGACATCACGCTGAAGATGCTGGATGCTGCCGTCGCTGGGGGCGCGCGGGCCGTAGTACTGACCGCTGACACACCCGTGGTCGGACGCAAGGAGGATGACGGCCCGACTGTTTGGACGGTGGCCCCCACTGACCACCTGCTGGCCAACCTCCCCGCTGGCGACTATGCCGACGACGACCTGGCCAAAGCCGACGACCTCACCCCCGACGTCATCGGCTGGCTCACCGAACGCACCGGCCTCCCCGTCCTGGTCAAAGGCGTACTCCGAGGCGACGACGCCAAACGCTGCTCAGACGCCGGCGCCGCAGGCATCATCGTCTCCAACCACGGCGGCCGCCAACTGGACGGCGCAATCCCCACCGCCCAGGCTCTCCCCGAGGTAGCCGCAGCCCTCTCCGGCACTACCACCGAACTCTACGTAGACGGCGGAATCCGCCGAGGCGAACACATCCTCGCCGCCCTGGCCCTAGGCGCCCGAGCCGTCCTACTAGGCCGCCCCGCCCTCTGGGCCCTCACAGTCGACGGCTCGGCCGGAGTCACCCGCCTACTCACAGACCTAGCCGAAGAACTAGAACACGCCATGCGCCTAGCCGGCGCCCGCACCTTCACCGACCTAACCCCAGACCTCCTCACCAGCTAGCTCCCCCACCAACACCTGTCCCTTACGATGCCCCACCACTCCGGCCATCCCACCTGCCCCGACCTGGCCGTAGCTGCCCCCCAACAACCCACCCCAGACCAAACGGCGCGACGGTGGCGACCAGTCTGGCTATCTGCGAAGGCGGCACAACAGTCCCGCGCCCAGCACCACCCAGACGCTCACCACCGTTGCGCGGGACGCCAGCCGCTTACCTTCACCAAGCCGTGCTCACCGCAAGCGCAGCGCCCGCTCCCCGGACAGCCGACGGCTCCAAGCAACGCAGGAGCCCGCCCGCCAGTACCACCCCGGAGGTCCGTCCCCCGCCTTAACAAGCGGCCGTCAGCCCCGCGCCCAGCACCACCCCACACGCTCACCACCGTTGCGCGAGACGCCAGCCGCTTACCTTCACTAGGCAGGCGACGCAGCGAGCCCACCCCGCCAGCACCACCCCAGCCGATCACCCTTGCGTGAGACGCCGACCACCCGCGCTCGGCCGCCACCACGCACGCTCGCCCTCCTCGAGATCCGAGCTACCCCGCCCCGACCAAGCACCCATGCACCAGCACGCGCAACCCAGCACCACACCGGACACTCGCCCGCAGCATGAGCACCCCGCCGTCCTGCTCACACCTAGCCGGCTGGCGCAGGAGCACACCACCCGGTACCACGCCAGGCGGCTCCCCGACGCCCGACCTCGCTCTCACCAAGCGGGCGAAGCACGCGCGCACTCGCAGGTGGGCGGGCGGGAGCGTCCGGAGCAGCGAGCGGCGCAGAGCGCGTGGGGACAGCACCACCCCAGACGGTCGCCTCTGCGCGGGACAGCACCCAGCTCTCACCAAGCGGGCGCAGCACGCGCGCACTCGCAGAAGAGCGGGCGCAGCACGCATGTGCTCGCAAAAGGGCGGGCGGGAGCGCCCGGAGCAGGGAGCAGCGTGCAGCGCGGGGCGCGTGGGGACAGCAGAACGCCCCGGTCGGGAGACCGGGGCGTTCTGGTGAAGACGAAAAGCGGGAGGCTCAGGCCTCGACGTTCTCCTCGAGCAGGTTGCGGGTCAGGTTGGGGTCAACCTGGACGCCCGGACCCATCGTCGTCGAGAAGACGGTCTTCTTGATGTAGCGACCCTTCGAGCTGGAGGGCTTCAGCCGGAGAATCTCCTCCAGTGCGGCGCCGTAGTTCTCCACCAGCTGGGCCTCGTCGAAGGAGACCTTGCCGATGATGAAGTGCAGGTTCGCGTGCCGGTCGACGCGGAACTCGATCTTGCCGCCCTTGATGTCGGTGACAGCCTTCGTCACGTCCGGGGTGACGGTGCCGGTCTTCGGGTTCGGCATCAGACCACGCGGTCCGAGCACGCGACCCAGCCGGCCGACCTTGCCCATCATGTCCGGGGTGGCGACGACGGCGTCGAAGTCGAGCCAGCCGTCGGTGACCTTCTTGATCATGTCGTCGTCACCGACGTAGTCGGCGCCGGCGGCCAGTGCGGCCTCGGCCTTCTCACCGGTGGCGAAGACGAGGACCCGTGCCGTCTTGCCGGTACCGTGCGGAAGGTTGACGGTGCCGCGCACCATCTGGTCGGCCTTGCGAGGGTCGACCCCGAGCCGCATCGCGACGTCGATGGTCGAGTTGAACTTCTTGCCGGTCGCACCCTGCTTGGCGAGCTTGATCGCCTCGAGCGGGGTGTACAGGTGGTCGAAGTCGATCTTTTCCGCGATCGCGCGGTAGCTCTTGCTGCGCTGTGCCATTTCAAATCTCCTGTTTGCGGACGGCAACTCGTCGTCCGATGTGGTCTTGACGGGCGAACTGATCGCCCTTCCACTCCTGCTGGCTCACCGAGGTGAACCGGAAAGAGGTGCTTACTTCTCGATCGTGACGCCCATCGAGCGCGCGGTGCCCTCGATGATCTTCATCGCGGCGTCGATGTCGCGCGCGTTCAGGTCGGGCATCTTGGTGGTGGCGATCTCGCGGACCTGGTCCTTGGTGATCTTGCCGACCTTGTCCTTCTGCGGGACGGCCGAACCCTTCTGCAGGCCCGCGGCCTTCTTGATCATCTCCGGCGCCGGCGGCGTCTTGGTGATGAACGTGAAGGAGCGGTCTTCGTAGATGGTGATCTCGACCGGCACGACGTTTCCGCGCATGGACTCCGTCTGGGCGTTGTACGCCTTGCAGAACTCCATGATGTTGACGCCGTGCGGACCGAGCGCGGTACCGACCGGCGGGGCCGGCGTCGCGGCGCCGGCCTGGAGCTGCACCTTCACGAGGGCAGCGATCTTCTTCTTGGGAGGCATTCTCTCGGGTCCTTAGACTTTCTGGATCTGGCTGAAGCTGAGTTCCACCGGGGTCTCCCGGCCGAAGATCTCCACCAGCGCCTTGATCCGCTGGGCGTCGGCATTGATCTCCGTGATGGTGGCGTGCAGGGTCGCGAACGGCCCGTCGACGACCATGACCGAGTCGCCCACACCGAAGTCGGCGACCTCGACCTTCTTCTTGGCCGCGGTCTTGGTGGGTGCGGCGCCGGTCTCGGCAGCCGCTGCCTCGGCCGCCGCCACGACGGCCGGAGCGAGCATCTTCTCGACCTCTTCGAGGCTGAGCGGGACCGGCTTCTGGCTGTTCCCGACGAAACCGGTCACCGACGGCGTGTGCCGCACGGTCGACCAGGACTCGTCCGTCAGGTCCATCCGGACCAGCACGTAGCCGGGGAGCACGGTGCGCTTGACCATCCGGCGCTGCCCGTTCTTGATCTCGGCGACCTCTTCGGTCGGCACGACGATCTCGAAGATGAAGTCCTCCATGTTCAGGGAGTTGATCCGGTTCTCGAGGTTGCCCTTGACCCGGTTCTCCATCCCTGAGTACGTGTGCACCACGTACCAGTCGCCGATCTGGGAGCGCAGCGTGGCGCGCAGCTCCTCCAGCGGGTCGCCCGGCTCGGCCGGCTCGACCTCTTCTTCGGCTTCGTCCTCGTCAGCAGAGTCGGAGTCGGAGTCGTCACCGGCGGACGAGAAGACGACCTCGTCGACCTCGGGCTCCGACTCGGTGGTGTCGTCCGGAGCCGTCTCGGCGGTCTCCTCGGCGAGCTCGTCCGCGGCGTCGTCGATGTCGGCCTCGGTGACCACCTCGGCGTCCTCCGCGTCGTCGGCGGCCGCTACGACCACCACCGGCTCGTCGTCGGAGTCGTCCTCGTCGGCCGTACCGTCCTCGGCCTCGTCGTCAGCCGCGTACTCGCTGTCGGCGGCCAGTGGCACGTCGTCATCGTCGCCGACCTCGACCTCGATGTCCTTGAACAGGTCGTCGTCGTCATCGTCGTCGGAGTCGTCGAAACCCAAGTCGAGATCGAGGTCGTCGTCGGAGTCAGCGGATACGTCGAACTCGTCCTCGTCGAGGACCTCGTCGTCGCGCTGGTCGGACACGTTGTACTCCGTCATCTGTGCATCGGGTGGTGGAACCGGGGTGGGCTCCGGCTGTGGTGCGGGCGGCGGCTGTGGCGTCAGCCGAAGATCTTGAACATCGCCCAGCCGAAGGCGAGGTCGAGCACCGACACGATCGCGATGACGAACACCACGAAGGTCAGTACGACCACGAAGTAGGTGGACAGCTGCTTGCGGGTCGGCCAGACCACCTTGCGGAGCTCGGCGACCACCTGGCGGTAGAAGCGCAGCAGGCGGTTTCCGCCCTTGCTCTCCGCAGGCTTGCCGGCGCCGGACGGTGCCGGGGTGCGCGTCTCCGTCACGACCTACCTCTTTCGCTAGCGGCGGCCTGACCGGCCTTGTACCGATCAGGATTTGCAGGGCACGAGGGACTTGAACCCCCAACCTTCGGTTTTGGAGACCGATGCTCTGCCAGTTGAGCTAGTGCCCTCTGCAAAGTTCCGAACGCCGCCGGACCTGATCTCGGGCATGCCGAGTCAGGGCCATCAACGCCCAGACCAGAAGAGTGTACGGGGTCGGGGCCACCTGGTCGAACTGAGCCCCAGGCTGCTCCGGGTCCCCACCACGGCGGCGAACCTCCGTGGACTTCGGGCCGGACGTCGTACTGCGGGCAGAACCTTACCGTCTCCACGCCCTTGCAACGCCAGGGGGGCCACCATGGTTCCGGTCACCAGGCGATACCCGGATGTGACCAGCGGCCGGTCAGTGCCAGGATGGGGCCCATGGTCTCCCGCATCTCCGCACGTATCGGTGCAATCAGTGAATCGGCCACCCTCGCTGTCGACGCGAAGGCGAAGGCCCTCAAGGCGGCCGGCCGTCCGGTCATCGGCTTCGGCGCCGGCGAGCCGGACTTCCCGACCCCGGACTACATCGTCGAGGCGGCCGTCGTGGCCGCCCGCGATCCGAAGAACCACCGCTACAGCCCGGCGGGTGGTCTGCCCGAGCTGAAGCAGGCCATCGTCGAGAAGACGAAGCGGGATTCGGGGTACGAGATCGAGGCGAGCCAGGTGCTCGTCACCAACGGCGGCAAGCACGCCGTCTACAACACGTTCGCCACCCTGCTCGACCCGGGCGACGAGGTGCTGCTGCCCGCGCCGTACTGGACGACGTACCCGGAGACGATCCAGCTGGCCGGCGGCGTGCCGGTCGAGGTGCTCGCCGACGAGAGCCAGAACTACCTGGTCACCGTCGAGCAGCTGGAGGCGGCCCGGACCGAGAAGACGAAGGCGCTGCTGTTCTGCTCGCCGTCGAACCCGACCGGCGCGGTGGACACCCCGGAGGCGATCGAGGCGATCGGCCGCTGGGCGCTGGAGCACGACATCTGGGTGATCACCGACGAGATCTACGAGCACCTCACCTACGGCGACACCAAGTCGACCTCGCTGCCGGTCGCCGTACCGGAGCTCGCCGACCAGACCGTCGTGCTGAACGGCGTCGCCAAGACCTACGCGATGACCGGCTGGCGGGTCGGCTGGATGATCGGGCCGAAGGACGTCATCAAGGCCGCGACGAACCTGCAGTCGCACCAGACCTCGAACGTCTGCAACGTCGCCCAGCGGGCCGCGATCGCGGCGCTGACGGCCGACCTGAGCGCCGTCGAGGAGATGAAGGTCGCCTTCGACCGCCGGCGCAAGCTGATGGTCCAGCTGCTCAACGACATCCCCGGCATCGAGTGCCCGGAGCCGACCGGCGCGTTCTACGCCTACCCGTCGGTCAAGGGCGTGCTCGGCAAGGAGATCAACGGCAAGGTCGCGAACACCTCGACCGACCTGGCCGGCATCATCCTCGACGAGGTCGAGGTCGCGGTCGTGCCCGGCGAGGCGTTCGGCGCGCCCGGCTACCTGCGGCTGTCCTACGCACTCGGCGACGCGGATCTGACCGAGGGCATCGGCCGGATCGCCAAGCTGCTCGGCTGACCACCGGCCGGCCCCTGGCCGACCACTGGCAGACCGCCCGGTTTCTTCTCCGGGCGGTCTGTCGGTAACCTTCTGTAATGACGGATCGGGACCTGCGGCTGCTGCCGAAGACCCACCTGCACCTGCACTTCAGCGGGTCGATGCGGCACCTCACGCTGGTCGAGCTCGCCGACAAGCACGGCGTCCGGCTGCCCGACGCCCTGCGCACCGACTGGCCGCCGCAGCTGTCCGCGGCCGACGAGCGCGGCTGGTTCCGCTTCCAGCGCCTGTACGACGTCGCCCGGTCGGTCCTGCGCACCGAGGAAGACGTCCGTCGCCTGGTCCGCGAAGCCGCCGAGGACGATCGCGCCGACGGCTCCCGCTGGCTCGAGATCCAGGTCGACCCGTCCGGGTATGCGAGCCGTTTCCGCGGCATCACCGAGTTCACCGATCTGGTACTCGACGCAGCCCGCGACGCATCCGCGAGCACCGGCATCTCGGTCCAGGTCGTGATCGCCGCCAACCGCACGCGACATCCCCTCGACGCCCGGACCCTGGCCCGGCTCGCCGCGCAGTACGTCGGCCGTGGAGTCGTCGGCTTCGGACTCTCCAACGACGAGCGGCGCGGTACTACGTCCGAGTTCGCCCCGGCGTTCCGCATCGCCCACCACGCGGGCCTGCTGGCCGCACCTCATGGCGGCGAGCTCTGCGGTCCGGCGACCGTGCGGACGTGTCTCGACGAGCTGGGTGCCGGCCGGATCGGTCACGGTGTGCGAGTCGTCGAGGACCCCGACCTGCTGAAGCGGGTGGTCGACGCACAGGTCGCGCTGGAGGTCTGCCCGGCGTCCAACGTGTCGCTGGGGGTGTACCGGCGACCGGAGGACGTGCCGCTGCGGCAGTTGTACGAGGCGGGCGCCCGGATCGCGTTGGGGGCCGACGACCCGCTGCTGTTCGGGTCGCGGCTGGCGGAGCAGTACGAGACGGCCCGGAGCGTGCACGGCTTCACCGATGTCGAGCTGGCCGGCCTGGCGAAGGGCTCGGTGCTCGCGTCGACGGCGCCTCCCGAAGTACAGAAGAGTTTGCTCGGTGAGATCGACACGTGGCTCGGCGTCGACACTCTGGAAAAGGCTGGGCTGTAGGCCTTACTTTGCGTTCATGACGCCGACGAAGATCCTGCTGCCCGAAGACGAGCTGCCGACCCGCTGGTACAACGTGCTGCACGATCTGCCGACGCCAGCGCCGCCGGTGCTGCATCCCGGCACCGGGCAGCCCGTGGGGCCGGACGACCTGGCGCCGCTGTTCCCGATGGACCTGATCCTGCAAGAGGTGTCGCAGGAGCAGTACGTCGACATCCCCGGTGAGGTGCTCGACGTCTACCGGCTGTGGCGGCCGAGTCCGCTCTATCGGGCGCATCGGCTGGAGAAGGCGCTCGATACGCCGGCCCGGATCTACTACAAGTACGAAGGCGTGTCGCCGGCCGGGTCGCACAAGCCGAATACGGCGGTGCCGCAGGCGTACTACAACGCCAAGTCGGGGGTCCGGAAGCTCACGACCGAGACTGGCGCTGGTCAGTGGGGCACCGCGCTGGCCTTCGCCTGCGCGCAGTACGGGCTGGATTGCGAGGTCTGGCAGGTGCGGGCTTCGTACGACCAGAAGCCGTACCGGCGGACGATGATGGAGGTGTTCGGCGCGACCGTGCACCCGAGCCCGTCGGACCTGACCGAGTCGGGGCGGAAGATCCTCGCCGAGAATCCTGACTCCACCGGCTCACTCGGGATCGCGATCAGCGAGGCCGTCGAGATGGCGGTCGCCGATCCTGACGTGCACTACGCGCTCGGCAGCGTGCTCAACCACGTGCTGCTGCACCAGACGATCATCGGTGAGGAAGCGCTGATGCAGCTCGCGATGGTCGGCGAGACTCCCGACGTACTGGTCGGCTGCACCGGTGGCGGGTCGAACTTCGGCGGCCTTGCGTTTCCGTTCCTCAGGGAGAAGTGGGCGGGGCGGATGTCTCCCGTGGTACGGGCCGTGGAGCCGGCCGCGTGTCCGTCACTGACGCAGGGCACGTACGCCTACGACTTCGGCGACACGATCGGGATGACGCCGCTGATGAAGATGCACACGCTCGGGCACGACTTCGTCCCGGATCCGATCCACGCCGGCGGACTCCGGTACCACGGGATGAGCCCGCTGATCAGCCACCTCTACGAGACGGGCGAGATCGAGGCGATCGCGAAGCCACAGTCGGAGTGTTTCGCGGCGGGCGTGCTGTTCGCGCGGTCGGAGGGCATCGTGCCGGCGCCGGAGCCGACGCATGCGCTGGCCGCGGCGATCGAGGAGGCGCAGCGGTGCAAGGAGTCGGGCGAGTCGAAGGTGATTCTCACGGCGCTCTGCGGGCACGGGCATCTGGATCTGGCGGCGTACGACGCCTATCTGTCCGGCGCGATGACCGACCGGGCCTGGGACGACGCCGACTTGCAGGCCTCGGTCGCGGCGGCGCTGGAGAAGCTGCCTGCGGTCTAGAAGCGGCGCCACCAGGGTTTGGGGGTCTTCGAGGGGGCGCTGAGCCAGTCCTCGGGGACCGCCCAGCCCTTGGCGGCGATCGCGTCGAAGTACTGGATCTTGAGGGTGTCCGGCAGCCAGTACGTCGCTCTGCTCTTGTCGGTCACCTCGAAATAGGTGGTCCGCCGGCCGCGGCTCCAGACGGTGGCCAGGTCGGAGCAGTACGCGAGCCGGGTGAAGTCCCAGCGGGCCTGCACGTCATCCAGGTCGTACTTGCGCTCGGCGACGACCAGGAGCCGGCGCTGCGGCTTCGGTTCGTTGCCGATGGCATCGATCAAATCCCGGACGACGGCCCGGTCGTCGGTCATCTCCTCGGGCAGGTACAGCTCTCTGGGGTCGAGCGACGCGGTCTCGAGCCGGGGGCGGGCGACCTCGAGGAAGGTCTCCAGCAGGGCGAACGCCTCTTCGGCCCGCCCGAACCGGCGCAGCTCGGCGCGCAACGTCGTCACTGCTTCTTCGGCCATCTGCCAAAGCCTAAGCGGGGTTGGGAAACGGGGCAGCTCGGGGCACCGCGGGGCAGCTTGGGGCAGCTCCTCCACAGGGGCCCTGAACACCGTCGCGGAGCGTGTCCGGGCACCTACAGTTACCGTCATGCCAGAGTCGAACGAGTTGTTGCGAGCCGCCCGGGAACGGACGCCGTCCCCCAACACGCCGGGCGCCCACCTGTCCCGCGCGGAACTGGCCGAGGCGGTCTGCGCCTGGCTGTGGGCCACCACCGATACGCGGTACGAGCTGGACGGGCACTACATCGCCAAACTCGAACGCGGCGCGGTGCGCTGGCCGGGTGCGGCGTACCGGGCCGGGCTGCGGGAGGTGCTGCACGTCGCCACCGACAGCGAGCTGGGCTTCGGCCAGGCCGGGACATTGGGACCGCTGGGCCCGGAGCTGACCACTTGCTCCATGGCCGGGATGGAGGACCAGCTGATCGACGCGGGCGACCAGTCGGTCTCGCTGCTCGCCCTGGCCGAGGAGTCGAACGTCGGCGGCCTCACCGTCGAGCAGTTGCATGCCGACATCCAGCGGATCGCGCAGAACTACCTCAAGGTGCCGACCAAGGCTCTGTTCCAGCGCAGCATCGCCGTCCGCGACCGCGCCTTCAAGCTGCTCGGCGGCCGACAGCCACCGCAGCAGACCCGCGACCTGTACGCCGCAGCCGGCTGGGCACTGACCCTGCTCGGGTGGATGTCGGTCGACCTGGGTCGCCCGGAGGTCGCGGAGAGCCATACCCGGACAGCCTGGGCATGCGCCGATGCCTCCGGCTACGACGAGCTGCGCGCCTGGGTCCGCGCCACCCAGCACACGGCCGCCTTCTGGCAGGACGACATCGACCACGCGGTGGACTTCGCCCTGGACGGCCTGCGGTACGCCTCCGGTACCTCCGCCCTGTTCCTGGCGTCGGCCGCCGCCCTGGACCTGGCCCGAGCCGGCCGCACCGACGAGGCCCGCACCATGCTCGACCAGGCCAAGCGCACCACCCCCGACCCGGCCGCACCAGAGGTAGGCGGCCTCTTCCTCTGCACCCCAGAGCGTGCCGAGGGCCTCTGGTCCGACGCCTACCTGACGCTGGGCCACCCCGACCTGACCCTCGAGCACGCCAACCGCAGCGTCGCCCTCTTCGAGTCGGCCCCGCACGCCCTGCGCAACCACGGCTCCGAACGCATGACCCGCCTCCAGCAGGTCAAGGCCCACCTCCTCCTGGGAGAGCTGGACGGCGCCCGCGAAACCCTCATCCCAGTCCTGGAGACCCGCACGGAGTACCGGATGCGCCCCCTGATCCACCGCATCAGCGAGGTGGCGGCGATGACCACCACCCGCAGCTACGTCGACGCCCCCGCGGCCCAGGCACTCCGCAACAGCATCCTCGACTTCACCCGCCACCCGGCCACGGTCCGCAGCCCCTTGGACCAGGAAACCGGCAAGGCGCTGGCCTGACCGGCCGTCACTTCCCGGTGAAGGCGGCGATCAGGTACAGGACCACGAGAACGCCGACGTTCAGCCCGCCGCCGAGAACCAACGGCCCGGGCGTCTTGCGAAGGAGCACCACGGCAGCCACCACGCCCAGCAGTGCCACCGGGAGAGCGAAGATCACCCCGAACAGCAGGCCGACGACCAGCGCCACCAGTGCCAGCCCGCCGACCGCCAGCAACGGCCGCCGCCGCACCGCCGAGTCGTTCGTCGTCGGCATCATGGGACCTCCGCTGTGTTCTTGCGGTGTCGCAGCAACCGTCGAAGCCCGAAGGTCAGCGTCAACAGCGCCACCGGGATGATCAACCACCAGCGTACCCGATCAGGGCCTCGCGGACCGGCCAGAATACTGATCTCACCGCCCGCCGGATTGTAACTGCCGATAGCCCGGACAGCGACCCGGTATTCGCCCGCGCTGTCGACCTTGATGACGAATTTCCCGCGTATTCCGGAGCCCACTCCGGGGAATTTCTGATGGGATTCCCCGACCACCGACATTCCCGATCGCAAAGGACTCAGTTCGACGTCGATCGGGGCGTCGGGATGCCCGCCGCGACGGCTGACCCCGAACGGAACCTCGATGGTTTCACCGACCGCCGCCACCAGCGCCTTGTCCGGTGTCCCCAGCCCGATCTCGTCCGGCTGGGCCTTGGTCAGTTCGAGGCCGGAGGTCGGCATCACCTCCACCGAGGTCAGTCCGGCGGCCTTCTCGGCTTCGATCCGGAACGAGAGCACGTTCACCTTGCCCGGGATCAAGCCACCGTCCTGGGCGTAGTTGACGAACTGCTCGGTCACCTCGGCCGCGTCCGTCGTCCGGGTCCGTCGGCCGCCGAGCAGGGACAGGCTGCTCACCGTCGCCTGTCCCTGCTCGACCGAGAAGTCCACCCGGGCGCCGGTGAAGCCGTTCATGTCACCGACCACCGCCCACTCGCCGCGCGCCTGGGCGGCGAACCGCAAGCGCAGGTCCAGCTTCATCAGGAACCAGTCCGGCTTGCCGTTCGCCGCACCCTCCGGAAGACGGAACTTCACGTCGTACCGCTGACCTTTGGCGCCGACCAACTGGACGCCGGTGCGCGCCGCCGGGTCGAGGTCTGCCACCGGCCACGACGCCTTCGAGGGTTCGATCGTCACCGGGGCCGGCGCCTCGGCCGCAGTAGCGACCGAGGCGGAGCACGGCAGGGCAAGACCGATGGCCAGCACTGCGAGGACTCTGCGCACGCCGCTCACATCCGGATGTAGGTGGCGTACCCGTCGCACTGCCAACGGTGCTTCTTGTTGCGTGGATCGAGGTGGTACGGCTCGTAGTTGTAGAAGTAGCTGTAGTTCCGCAGCACCGTGTAGCCCTTGCTCGCGAACCGGTTGGCGACGTCTGCCTCGGTTCCGTTGGTGTCCCCGTAGTAGTCGGCGCAGAGTTCGTTGAAGTCCTTGTGCGTCGTCGCGAAGACCCAGTAGCCCAGCCCGGTGGTGTACATCCGGTCATCCGCGTCGGCGTAGATCCGGAAGTGCCGGGTGTCACCGAAGCAACTGGGGGTGTCCGTCTTCGGTCCCCGGTCGGAGTCGTAGTAACCGCCGGCGCCGTCGTTCATGAAGGCGTACATCGAGCCGCCCGAGAACGGGTAGGAGAACCGCATCGCCGAGGAGTTCTTCACCTTGTCGACCTCGGCGTTGTTGTAGAACAGCAACGTCACGTTCCAGTCGACCTTGTCCCAGCCGGCCCCGACCTTGGTGGTGAAGTCGTAGTTCCAGAACAGGTCGGTACCCATCCGCAGCCCCTGCGCGTTGCCTGCCTCGGCCGCCCGGGCGATCATCGGGCCGGAGACCGAGCTGACCAGAACCAGGGCACCTGCCAGCGCGGCCAGCCGCTTGAATCGCGTTCCCATCACTGATCACCGTCTCCGGTCGGGGTCGGCCGCGGTGTCGTCTCCGGGCCAGGAGTGAAGACGGCGCCTTCGGTGGCGATCGGATCGACCTCGACCACCGCCTGGGTGTCGAAGGAGACGATCATGGTGAATTTCTGCAGGTTCGTCAGCTTGACCTGGATGGTCGACGGCTGGCCGTCGGCGGTCAGCACCGGCAACCGCGACATCAAGGTGTTGATCGGCCGGCTCAGCGTGATGTCGTAGATCGCACCGTGCATCACGCCGGTGTCGTCGTCTCGCCAGGCCCCGAACTGGTCGACCGTGTACGGCAGGCTGCTCGCGCTCTTCTTCTTGAGCGCGCTGCCCAGAACCGTGCTGTTCTGCAGGATCGTCTCGGCTTGCACCCGTTGAGCGGCGGTGAGCGCGTACCGCTGGTTCAGGGTCGCGATGTCGCGACTGGCCGCCCCCGCGTTCGGATCGACCGGCACACTGCCGGTGGCGTCCGGGGGCTGTCGCAGGTCCACCTGCCCCGAGCCCGGGCTGCCCGGTTTGACCACCGGATCGCCCTCGGCCACCGTCAGATGCGCGATGGCGTTCCCGGCCGGCGTGAAGCCCACCGCCAGCGCGGCGACCGCCGCCAGCGCGAGTATTCGTTTTCTCTGCATCGTGTTCCCACCCTCCAGAGAGCTCCGCCCGGAAGGAGAACCGGTCGCGGGGACACGCGACGACACAGCGGTGGCGCGGGACAACAAAGAATCGTGGCCAATGCATTTGCCGCGATTACCGCTGCGCTCGAGCCGGGCCTGTGCGAATTCGGGCGGATTGACTCGCACACGAATACAGCGTCATTGCCGCGAAAAATCGAATCAAGAGCGCGGCGCTGCAACAAGCAGCAACCACATCCCCGACGAATTGATCAGCGCGTCAGAGGGCGCAGTTCACCAGGACCGGTTCGTTGACGAGGGTGATGTTGAAGGCGTGGTGGACCTGGGTGCGGACGTGGGTGGCCAGGGCCAGGAGTTCCTTCGAGGTGGCGTTGCCTCGGTTGGTCAGCGCCAGAGTGTGTTTGGTGGAGACGGCGGCGTTGCCGATGGAGAAGCCCTTGGCGATGCCGGCGTGCTCGATCAGCCAGGCGGCGCTGGTCTTGATGCGGCCGTCGGGTTGGGGCCATTGGGGGGCGCCGGCGGGGACGTCGGCGGTGGTGTCCAGGAGGGGGTTGGTGAAGAAGGAGCCGGCTGACCAGGTGTCGTGGTCGGTCTCGTCCAGGACCATGCCTTTGCTGCGGCGGAGGGCCAGGACGGCTTCGCGGACCTCGGTCATGGGGGCTCGGGAGCCGGGCTCTACGTCCAGGGTGCGGGCGAGTTCGGCGTAGCCGATCGGGGCGGAGAGGTCACCCAGGGGGAGCTGGAAGGCGACCTCCAGTACGGCGTACCGGGTCGGGTCGGCCTTGAAGCGGGAGTTGCGGTAGGTGAAGCCGCAGTTGGCGGCGAAGATCGTGCGTACTGCGTTGTCGACCCGGTCCCAGACGCGGACCGAGGCGATCGTCTCGGCGACCTCGTGGCCGTAGGCGCCGACGTTCTGGACCGGTGTCGAGCCGGCCAGCCCGGGGATGCCGGACATCGACTCCAGGCCGCTCCACTCCTCGGCGATCGCGCGCTGGACGACGGCGTCCCAGTCCTCGCCGGCCTGGATGTGGATCATCGCGCCGGAGCAGGCGTCCGCGTCGACCCGGATGCCGCGGGTGGCGATCTTGATGACCGTGCCGCGGAAGCCCTCGTCGCCGATCACCACGTTGCTGCCGCCGGACAGCAGCAGCACCGGCTGGGATGCGGCGTCGGCCTCGCGGACCGCGTCGATCAGTTCCTGCTCGGTGGTCACCTCGACCAGGCGGTCGGCGGGTCCGCCGATCCGCAACGTGGTGAAGTCCGCCAGCCGGACATCCTTGGAGATGGTTGCCCCGGCAGCCGTGGCGCCGGTGACAGGAACGTTCGGAGTGGTCACGGGAGTCGCACGACCGCTCGGGCGCGGCCCAGGACTTTTTCTTCGCCGGCCAGGGCGGTGATGTCGATCTCGGCGTGGCCGTCGGTCAGCTTGTCGACCTTGGCCGAGAACGTGACGGTCGCGCCCTTGTCGTCGTCCGGTACGACGACGAACTTGGTGAACCGCACCCCGTACTCGACCAGATCCGCCGGGTCGTCCAGCCAGTCGGTGACGACCCGGGCCGCGCTCGCCATCGTGAGCATGCCGTGCGCGATCACGCCGGGCAGCCCGAGGGCCGCGGCCATCCGGTCGTTCCAGTGGATCGGGTTGAAGTCGCCGCTCGCACCGGCGTACCGGACCAGGTCCTCGCGCCGCAGCGTGACGGTCAGCGGCGGCAGCTCGAAACCCACCTCGACGGTGCTCATGAGTCCGCCCGGTTGTGCGAGATCGTCGACGTGGAGGTGGCGATCGGCTCGCCGTCCACGGTGGTCAGCGCGGTCTCGTACATGATCACCTCGACGTCACCGGCCTTGCGCACGGTGGTGATGGTGGCGGTCGCGGCGATCTCGTCGCCGGCCTTGATCGGGCGGGTGTAGCTGAACTTCTGCGCGCCGTGCACGATCCGGTCCAGCCGCAGCCCGAGCTCCTCGTCCGCGAGCAACTCCAGCAGCGCCGGGTTGGCGACCATGAAGGCGAAGGTCGGCGGCGCGACCGCGTTCACCCCCCGGTACGCCGGGTTGGGGTCGCCGATCGCGTCGGCGAACTCCCGGATCTTCTCCCGGCCGACCTGGTAGGACTCGGCGGCCGAATAGCTCCGGCCGACCATCGTGGCGTCGATCGTCATGTCCAGTAACCCTACTGGCAGACTGGGAGCCGAGTGCCGCCACCCACTCCTCCCGAGACGGAAAGGGCAGGACACGCGTGACGGCAGACAGTGTCGTTTCAAAGCGCGGAGGTGTAGCCGCTTTGGCCCGCTACGCCCCGAGGTACGGGCTGGAGATCGGTGAGCCGAGCGGGACGGACTGGCTCCGGGTCGACCGGCTGCTCGAGCCGGACGGTCCCGAACTGACCGAGCTGCTCAAACGCGACCACGACGCGAGCGACCACGTCTCGGCCCACGCGAACGCGCTCAGCCTGATGTCCTTCTACGCGGGCCGTGCCCCGGCGACCGCGCTGCTGCTCTGGGCCCTCGAAGGCCGCGTGCTCGACATCCGCCCGCACAACCTCTGGGTGAAGCCGCATGACGGCCACGGCATCGCCTCAGTCGCCATCCGCTCCGCCGACTTCCTCCCCGGCGGCCTGCAGACCCTGTACGACGTGGTGCTGACCCAGCACCTGCTCCCCCTCTCGGCCGAGCTTCACCGCCGGACCCGGGCCGGCCTGCGCCAGCTCCACGGCGGGGTGGCCGCCGGATGCGCCATGGCCTTCTGCGCCGCCACCCGCGAGCAGGAGACGGTCGCCCCGTCCTACCTCCTCGAACGCTGGCAGACCTTCGTCGCCAAGGCCCCGGCCGGGCTGGCCCGCCTGGGCGAGGTCACGGAGGCGGCCGGCAAGCTCGTGTACCTCCGCAACACCTGCTGCCTCTACTACACGAGCGTCAAGGGCTGCGGGACAGTCTGCGGCTCCTGCTGCCTCACGCCTCGCGAGGACCGGCTGACCGCCTACGAGGCCGGCAAACCCATCCTCACCGTCTGACCCAAACCCCTTACGTCCGAAGAAGTCGAGTGACGTCCCTCCACTTCTTCGGACGTAAGGGGTTTGGGACAGCGAAAGGCCCGCTTCACTGGGAGTGAAGCGGGCCTGACGTGAAGACTGCTGAGATCAGCGGGTCTCGCGGTGATCGGTGTGGTCGTTGCAGCGGGCGCAGTACTTCTTCAGCTCAAGACGGTCCGGGTCGTTGCGCCGGTTCTTCTTGGTGATGTAGTTGCGCTCCTTGCAGACCGTGCACGCAAGGGTGATCTTCGGGCGGACGTCGCTTGCCTTAGCCATTACTGCCTCTTTTGTCTGGAACGCGCAACTGGAGTGATCGCGTTCTCGAAGTAGCGGGGGCGGGAGTCGAACCCGCGACACCACGATTATGAGCCGTGTGCTCTAACCACCTGAGCTACCCCGCCGGGTAAGTCCGCCATCCCACCCGGGCGACCGGGTGGGACGCGATCTCTGAGCCCCTTTACGGAATCGAACCGTAGACCTTCTCCTTACCATGGAGACGCTCTGCCGACTGAGCTAAAGGGGCGGGCCGAGGAGAGAGATTACACGGTCTCCCGCCCCGATGTGAAATCGGGGAAGAAGCGCCTTGCAGGCCCCTCGTTCCGACCAGAGAAGCATACCGGTTCCCGGGAGTGCTTCCGACCAGTTTTAGCCCCAGTGTCCTGCGTCCGGCGCTGGTCGAGTGATTGCGGTGTCCAGGTGCGTGCAGCGCGGTGCTGGAGGAGCGTCCTCGATGCGGAGCATCGTGGATGCTTCGCCAGTGCCGCGAGGTGCGTGCCTGGGCGCCGCAAGCGCCGACCAGCGCCGGACGCAGGACACTAGTTCCAGACCCGACTGGGGTACGTCGCGCGGAGTACCGGTATGACCTCGGTCACGAAGGTCTCGACGCTGGCCCGGTTCTCCTCGTCGGACAGCCCGGAGACCTCCAGGGAGACGCCGGACAGCTCGTGCCCGAACGCCTCCTGGTACCGCCCGAACTTGTCGATCACCTGCTCCGGCGACCCCACCAGCACCGACCCCTGCTCGAGGAACTCCTCCAGCGTCGTGAACGGCAGCTTGTTGTGCTTGGCCCCCGGTGAGTCCATGAACGCGTCGAAGATCGGCCGGTACCCCTCCACCGCCTCCTGCGAGCTCTTCTTCACGTACAGCCCGTTGAACCCGGCCCCGACCACCGCATCGGCCGGGTCATGCCCGTACGCCTCCCAGCGCTCCCGGTAGTGCCGGATCAACCCTGCGTACTTCTCCATCGGGTGGAAGCCGTTCGCCGAGAACAGTGGCTCTCCCCACTTCGCCGCGAGCTCCGTGGACTCGGTAGACGACGCAGAGCCGTGCCAGATCGGCAGCGGCGACTGCAGCGGCCTCGGTTGAGTAGTGGCATCCACAAGCGAGGGACGGTAGGTACCGGACCAGGACACCGACTCTTCCCGCAGTAGCCGCCGCAGCAGCTCGTACTTCTCCCTGTTCCGGTCCCACTGCCCGTCGACGTCGTACCCGAACAGTGCGTTCTGATCCGGGTCGTTGCCCTTGCCGATGATGATGTCGAGCCGCCCACCCGACAGCTGGTCCAGCGTCGCGTAGTCCTCGGCAACCCGCACCGGGTCCAGCAGCGACAGCACGGTCACCGTAGTGAGTAGCCTGATCCGGCTGGTCGACGCAGCGATGTAGGAGAGCACCACCGGTGGCGAGGACGAGATGAACCGCTGCGCATGCCGCTCACCCACCCCATAGGCGTCGAAGCCCAGCTCCTCCGCCCACTGCGCTTGCCGGACCACGTGCTGGAACCGCTCGGACGTCGAGAGCTGGCGACCGCTGATCGGGTCCGGCGAGTTGTCGATCAGCGTGTACGTACAGAACTTCACCGGGGCTTCTTCTCCCCCGCTGTGACGGCTACAGCCAACTGGTTCCCAGTGACCGGCGCTGGGCAGGTGCCGTAGTCGGTGAAGGCGTAGGGCAGGTTGATGGTCCGGTTGAAGTCCACCACCACACTCCGGTCGGCCTGCACCGGTCCAGTGGTCACCGTGCGCCAGGGAGCCGTCTCGCCCCCATTGGTCTCGTCATGGAACGACAGCGACACCTTCCCCTCCCCCGCCGCAGTCGCCACCAGCTCGTACGCCGAATCGCCCAGCGCCAGGTGAACCGTCCCAATGGCCGTCACGTGCTGTCGAAGGTCAGGCCGGGCAGTAGCGACTTCAACCCGCACAGGCTCCTCGTACGGGCTGAAGTGACCGGTGACCACCCAGGACGGGTCCACCGCAAAGGTGGGCACCCCGCTGAAGCCGGCCCGGGTAGCGGCGCGTGGGTCGCGCTGGCGGATCGCGTAGCGGCCTCCGCGGAGTACTAGCTCAACCAGCTTGTCCCCATGGAGCAGCCAGCTCAGCGAACCAGCCTCGGCGACGCTGGCCGAGACAGTGCCCTCCAACGGCTCTCCATTGAGCGTCAGGCCGTCAGCTGCCCTCACATGCGCCAGTCCGTCAGCAGTCCACCACTCACCGGGCAACCCCGGGAGCGCCGACGGCGAAGCAGGCAACCAGTTGAAGGCGACGATGGTGAGCCAGCCATAGTCGGTGTTGAGGTCCTGCTCACGCAGGGTGTGCCAGGTCTGCCAGTCCTGTTCCTGCGAAGTCGTGATGGTCATGAGGCCAGGTCCTCTCTGGTGGCGTTCTCGCGGCGGGCGACTTCCTCGCGGACGAGCGGGATCACGTAGCGGCCGAAGTCGACGGCGTCGTCGTAGATGTCGTAGCCGCGGGCGGAGAAGATCCGTACGCCGAGGTCGTAGTAGTCGAGCAACGCGGCGGCGACGGTCTCCGGCGTACCGACCAGTGCGGTGGAGTTGCCGCCACCACCGGTCAGGCCGGTCGGTGCGGTCCACAGCGCGCGATCGTGCCGCTCGCCGGCCTCGACCGCCTTCAACAGTCGCTGGGAGCCTGCGTTCTCCGGCGTCTTGCGCGGATCGCGGTACCGGCCGCGGGCCGCTCCGCCGCCGGCCTGCGCGTCCTTGATCCGGCCGAGGATCCGCTCCGCCTTCGCCCAAGCCAGTTCCCCGGTCTCCGCCAGGATCGGCCGGAACGCGATCTGGATGGTCGGCCTGTCGACACGGCCGGCCTTCGAAGCCTCCGCGTCGATCGTGGCCAGCTGTTCCTTGGTACCGGCCAACGGCTCGCCCCACAGCGCGAAGATGTCCGCCTCGGACGCCCCGACAGCATAGGCAGCCGCCGACGAGCCACCGAAGGAGATCCGCGGCCGGGGCTGCTGCAACGGCTTGATGTCCGCGACGAACTGCTCGAACTGGTAGTGCTTGCCGGCGAAGTCGAAGCGCTCGTCCGAAGTCCAAGCCTGCTTGAGGATCTGGATGAACTCGCGCGTCCGGCCGTACCGATCGTCCTTGGCCAGGAAGTCACCCTCCGCGGCCTGGTCGGCCGTCGACCCACCAGTGATCACGTGGACTTCGAACCGCCCGCCACTGAGGTGGTCCAGCGTCGCAAAGGTCTTCGCCGTCAACGTCGGGTAGGCCACGTTGGGCCGATGCGCCACCACCAGGTTGATCCGCTCGGTCTTGCCCGCCACGTACGCCGCGACCTGCGACGGGTCGGGCGAACCCGAGTGGTAGGCGAACAGGATCCGGTCCCACCCGTTGTCCTCATGGGCCCTGGCGAGCTTGGCGGTGTACTCGAGATCGAGGGCGCCACCGGTTCGCGGCGTGACCTCGCTGGCCGGGTTCGTCCCGGCGATACCGAGGAACTCAACTGGCATGACGTCGACCTGCTTTCTCGGACTGAACAGCGACGAGCTGAAGGAGTTGACGGGCGACCGCGTCGTTCTGGCGGAAGCCCGGACCGTTGAAATGTGGGCGGGAGAAGCCCGACGAACCGGCCGAGCCGGACACCGAGGGGCCGAGCAGGAACAGCGATGGATGGACCGAGCCGTCGGCCTTGATCGCGCGGCATTCGCCATCGGCTTTGAGTTGGCCGCCGCCCAGGCTCGTACCGTCGGAGGCGATCAGCTCGTCGGCGGCGAGCAGACCTGACTCGAGCAGTCCTTTCAGCAAGGGATCCGGAGTTGCGAGGACATCCGGCCGCGGCAGGCGGGCTTCCACGAAGGCGCGTGCCTCGATCTCCCTCGGCAGGGCCGGGCTGGAGGCGACGAAGCGGTCGTTGCGTAGGGCAACCTCCAGCGATGGGCCGGCGAAGCGGACCAGGCCGGCTCGGTGCAGGGCGAGCAACTCCTCCAGGCGGCGCGGTGGCGGACCGCTGGCCACGAAGGAGAAGAAGCCGTGCCACTCGGTCTCGACGTGCCGGACCCGGTCCTCGTCGGACAGCAGGCCGGCCGTGATCGCCACCGAGAGCACGCTGTAGACGCTCAGCAGTGCGTTGAAGACGGCGAGATCGGCCGAGAAGGTGGGATCGGCCCGGCGCAGCAGGTCGTCCTCGATCAGCCGCACCAACTCCCGGTCCAGCGACTCCGGATCGTCGAAGGTCAGCCCGGCCAGTGGCCGGTCGATGGCTGCCAGCACGAAGCGATCCTCGACAGCGGGGACGGCCTCGTTGACGGCAGCGATGAATTCGGGTGAGGACGGCAAGGTCCGGTCGAGCACCCCGAAGAACTGTTGCCATGGCCAGGCAGTTCGTTCCGGATGGGCCAGGAAGAGCTGCTGGTAGTGGGCGAAGGTCAGTTCCTTCTCGACCAGCGGCTGCACCTGGGTGACGAAATCGAGTGGCTCGGTGCCCAACGCCTCGGCTGTCAGGTACCGGGTGGGGACGGGGGTCGTGCCGGGGACGGTGTAGCCGAGTTTGGCGTGGTACGGGACGCCGCGGCGCGAACCGACGTACAGGATCGGTTCGCTGCCGGAGGGGTTGTACTCGAGCCGGCCGCTGCAGCCGTCGTACCAGCCGCCGCGGCCTTCGGTCAGCAGGACCATCAGGTCGACGAACGCCTGGCCGAAGCCGCGCACGATCACCGGCTCGGCCGGGCGCAGCTCGCTCAGGTCGACGTCGGCGGTGTAGCCGGGCGGGATGTAGGTCAGACCGGCTGACGAGGCGGAGTCCGCCAGCGCCGCCTCGTCAGCCGTCGGCACCCGGTCGAGATACCCGAGAGCGAGTACGACGAGGTCCGCCTCCAGCACCTCCCCCGATGCCAGCTCCACGCGGTTGCCCCACCCCGAGGTCAGCGACACCGCCCGCTCGAGATGCGTTGTCACCGTCACCCCCGCCGGCAACGACCGCACGACCCGATCCCAAACCCAGCTCAAGTACTCCGCCTGCAACAACCGCGGCGGAAAATCCATCGGCCCGGTCGTCTCCAACCCGGCTTCCTCCAGCAGCGTCGCCCCCACCCCGTTGGCCCAGGTAGCCAAATCCGGCCCCGGCACGATCGGCCCCTCACACACCACCGACTCGTCGGTGAAGATCGTGACGTCGGAGGCCATCGAGTTCATCCACAACAACCGCGACTGCTCCCGCCGCCAAATCCGCCCCCCACCCGCCGGATACGGATCGACGACGTGGATCTCCACCTCGCGATCGCCGAGCAATTCCTCAGCACTCGCGGCGAATCGCTCGAGCAGACCAACCGTCCTCGGCCCACCCCCGACGAAGACGATCGTCGCCGGGTCCGCGAGAGGACGATGCGGGTGAAGAACAGTCGGCGTGGTCATGCGTCGAGTCCGAGGTGGTGGCGAAGCGTCGTACCGGTGTATTCGGTGCGGAGGACTCCTCGTTCCCGCAACAACGGGACGACCGTGTCGACGAAGTCGTCCAGGCCGCCGGGGGTCAGGTGGGGGACGAGGACGAAGCCGTCGGCGGCGTCTTCCTGGACGTGGCGGTTCATCGCGGTGGCGACTGTTGATGGGGAGCCGATGAAGGTTTGGCGGTTTTGCTGGTTGATGACCGTTTGGCGGAGGGACCAGCCGTGAGCTTCGGCTTGGGCCCGCCATTCGGCGACGATGGGGGCCGGATCGTTGTAGCCGACGCGGCCTTGGGTGACAGCTGAGCCGACGACGGGGTCCTCGGCGGGTAGCGGGCCGTCGGGGTCGTAGGAAGAGAGGTCCCGGCCCCACAGGAGTTCGGCCAGGACGATCGCGGTGGGTCCGGAGACCTGCTGTTCGCGGATGTACTGCGCCTTCTCCGCCGCCTCAGCATCGGTAGCGGCGACGACAACTGTCACCGCAGGCATGATCTTCAGTGAGTCCTCGGACCGCCCGTACTGCGGCAGCCGCGCCTTCACGTCCTTGTAGAACGCCTGCCCAGCCTCGAAACTCCCATGCCGGCTGAAGATCACATCCGCGCCCTCAGCCGCGAAGTCCCGACCCTGATCGCTGTCCCCCGCCTGAATCACCACCGGATGCCCCTGCGGCGAAGGCGGCAACCCAAACCGTCCGCGGATGGAGAAGTGGGCGCCCTCGTCCGCGAAGGCCCCAGCGCCCTCACGAGCGAAGACCCCACCGTCCTGGTCCAGCACGAGTTCCGACGACCAGGAATCCCACAGCTTCCGGACCACCCGCAGCGCCTCCCGCGCCCGGACATACCGATCGCTCTTGTCCAGATATCCACCGCGCCGGAAGTTCTCGCCGGTGAACGCGTCCCACGAGGTGACGACGTTCCACGCCGCT
Organism: Kribbella ginsengisoli; assembly: GCF_039537185.1. Classification (NCBI taxonomy): domain Bacteria; kingdom Bacillati; phylum Actinomycetota; class Actinomycetes; order Propionibacteriales; family Kribbellaceae; genus Kribbella; species Kribbella ginsengisoli. The sequence goes on from NZ_BAABAA010000002.1 coordinate 902,903, forward strand.
CGACCGCCCGACAGATGGTCGAGCGTCGCGAGCCGCTTGGCCAGCTCGTACGGCTCGTTGAAGGTCGAATTCACCGTCGCCGCGAGCCCGAGATGCGTCGTCACCGCCGCCAGCGCACTGAGCACAGTCAGCGACTCCGGCCGCCCGACCACATCGAGATCGTGGATCTGCCCCTTCACCTCCCGCAGCCGCAATCCCTCGGCCAGGAAGAAGAAATCGAAGGTCCCCCGCTCGGCCGTCTCCGCCAACTGCCGGAACGACGCGAAGTCGATCTGCGATCCCGATTCCGGATCCGACCACACGGTCGTGTTGTTGACGCCCGGAAAGTGCGCCGCCAGATGGATCTGCTTCGTCATCGCCCACTCCCCGCATACCGATTGGCCGGCCGCTTCAACCCGAGCCGGTTCCGCAGCGACGTCGCGCGCTCCACCGCCGGCCCGAGCAACCGCCGCTCCCGCAGCAACGGCACCAGCTGCTCCGCGATCACCGGCACGTCGAGCTCGAGCGACGCGGGCCGCAGATGGATCCCATCCACCCCAGCCGCGTTCCAGCCCTCCACCAGATCGGCCAACTCCTCGACACCACCGGCGTAATCAACCCCAGCGGCCGGCCCGTCGCCGAGCGCCACACTCACCGAGAGCAGCACCCGCGGCGTCAGACTCGCCGCCCGTACCTCCGCCAGCCGATCGTCGAGGCCAGTTGCCCCCGGCAACAACACCAGATCCGCATCCGCCCCGGCTTGCAGCGCCTCAGCAGAACTCAGCCGTACTGCGACCAGCGGGTGCCCCTGCGGCGGCCGCGGCACGATCGACGGCCCCTTGATCGAGAACGCCGGCGAGCTGTAGTCGACGTAATGAATCCGATCCCGATCGATGAACCGCCCAGTCGGCGCATCCCGGATGATCGCATCGTCCTCCCACGAGTCCCACAGCCGGCGACTCACATCGACGACATACCGAGCCTCCCGCCAGGTGTCAGCAGCCTCCGCCGGCTCCCGGCGCCCGATGACCGCAGCCGCCTCAGCGCTGGTCGAGACCTCAGCAAGCCACCCCGCGCGCCCCGCGGACACGTAGTCGAGCGTCGCAACCGACGCCTGCACGTGGAACGGCTCCGTATGCGTGACCGTCACCGTCGGAATCAACCCGATCCGATCGGTCGACGGCGCAATCCGTGCAGCCAACCCCAACGCATCCAGCCGCGCACTGACCCGCGACGGCTCATCAGCCGGAGCCTCCAACGTGTCCACGAAGGTCGCGAAGTCGATCCCCGCCGCCTCCGCCCGCTGGACCGCACGCAAGGCCAACTCCCCCGTCAGAATCGCCGACGGATCGACCGAGGCCCCTCGCCAAGCATCAGGATGGCTACCGGCGCCATCGATCTCGATCGCCGTGATCAGTCGCCGGCTCATGACGCCACCTGCAAGCTCACCGGCAGGTTCTTGCTGAACGGCAGCGGCCCGATCGACTCCGGATCGGCGTCGACGTCGAACTGCGGCTCGAACCCGGCCGCCAGATACAACGCACTGGCCTCCGGCTGCCGCGGCCCGGTGGTCAGGTACAACCGCCGGTACCCGAGATCGCGCGCCACCACCTCCAACTCGGCCAGCACCCGCCGGCCGAGTCCTTGCCGTCGATGCAGGTGTGAGGTCCACATCCGCTTCACCTCCGCGGTCTCGTCGTCGTACCGGCGAATGGCGCCCCCGGCAACGGTCTGCCCGCCGTGCCGGAGCAGGACGAACGAGCCACCGCGCTCGGCATGGAAGTCCGACGGCGGTACTTCGGTCAGCAGGATCTGGTCGTTGCTCCGCCCGTACCGAGTGCTGTACTCGACCACCAGGTCGGCCAGTAGGGGCGCGGCCTCCGGGTCCTCGGGCCGTACCCGGACAACCTCCAGCGCCGAAGGCTGGACCGGCAGGCTCTCCACCACCTGCTGGCCTTCCACCGTGGACAGGAACGCCTCGGTCACCTGATAGAGCGGCACCGACGCCTCCGGGTCGAGCAGCAGTCCGCCCCCGTCGTACAGGCGGATGTGCGACGACAACACGAACCATCCCTGCCCGATCGAGCCCGCGCCGAGGCTGGTGAGCACCGGCCGGAGCGCGTAGTCGATCACCAGCACGTGAGCCGGCGATCCGCCCGTTGCCAACGGCAACACGGGCTTGCCCCGCAACGCGTACTGCGGGAGCAGGTCGAGGAACACCTTCAGCAGTCCCGCGTACGCCGCCTTGTAAACCGGCGTCGTCACCACCACCGCGTCGGCGGCGGCCAGGGTCTCGACCGCGCGCGCGATCGCCGGGTCGTCGGCCTGCCCCCGCAGCAGCGGCGTGGCCGGCAGGTCGCGCAGGACGATCGGCGTAACCCGATGCCCGTGGCTGAGCAGCCGCTTCGTCACATAGGAGAGCACCGCGTCGGTCCGGGACACGTCGGACGGACTGCTGGAGATGGTCGCGATAGTTGCCATGAGCCCCTTGCTCCTTCTCTCACTTCTGCTTGTTCTTCGGCAGTCCAGGCGGGTTCACCAGCGACTTCTGCACGCCCTCTGCCTCCAGGTGCCACTTGGCCAGGACCTTCGCGTAGCTGCCGTCCGCGATCGCCGCGTTCAGCGCGTCCGCGAAGGGTTTGGCCAGCCCGCTGCCCTTCTTGGTGGTCACCCCGACCAGCCCCTGGATCGGGTAGCTCGACGAGACGGTGCCGACGATCTCGGTCTTGCCCGACGTGGCCACGTGGTAGGTCGCGGTCGGGTTCGGGCCGAGGTACAGGTCGATCCGGCCGGAATCCAGCGCGAGGTAGTAGTCAGTCGCCGATTGGTAGTACTTCGGGGTCGCGGGCTTCAGGCCCGCGGCGACGTTCTGCTTGTTCCAGTCGAGCAGGATCGCTTCCTGCAAGGTGCCCGAGCTGACCGCGACCGTCTTGCCGGCGATGTCGGCTGGCTTGCCGATCTTCCAGCCCGACCCCTTCTTCGCCTCCCAGGCGTGCAGCCCGAGCCGGTACGTCGCGAAGTCGTACTTCTCCTTGCGCAGCTCGGAGACGCCGATGTTGGAGATACCGGCCTGGTACTTGCCGGAGTCCAGCCCGAGGAAGAGGTTCTCCCAACTGGTGGTCTGGATCTCCACCTGCAGCCCGAGCACGCTCGCGACCAGGTAGGCGAAGTCGATGTCGACCCCGACCGGCGTCTTGTTGTCGTCGGCCGTGAACGCCAGCGGCGGCAACCCACCACCGGCCGAACCGCTGCCGACGACGAGCCTCCCGCTCTCCCGTACGGAGGCGGGCAACTCGGCCGCGATGCTGTCCACCTTGGCCGACGTGATGTGTGACTGCCCGGCCGAGGTGTCGAACGCGATCGCCGAAGCGTCACTGCCCTTCGGCGCCTCGGCGACCGGATCCGCGCAGCCTGCCAGCGCCAGCAACAGCACGCCCAGACCAGCAAATGCTTTCTTCATCGAAGGTCCTCAGCTCGTGATCGGAAGGCCGGGCGGATTGATCTCGGACTTGCCGACCGCTTCGTTCGACACGTTCCAGCGGGCCAGCACCTTGGCGTAGCTGCCGTCCGCGATCGCCGCATTGAGAGCAGCCTGGAAGGCCTTCACCAGCCCGCTGTCCTTCTTCGTGGTGGCCGCGATCAGCCCCTGCAGCGAGGCGCCGGCGCCGGAGAACTTGCCGATCGTCTCGGTCTGGCCGCTCGTCTTCACGTGGTAGGCGACGCTCGGGTTCGGCCCGAAGTACGCGTCGATCCGGCCCGACGAGAGCGCCAGGTAGGTGTCGGACGCGCTCTGGAAGTACTTGATCGAGGCGGCCGGCAGACCGGCCTTGAGGTTCGCCTCGTTCCAGTCGACCAGGATCTTCTCCTGGTTGGTACCACTGCCGACCGCGATCGTCTTGCCGGCCACGTCCTTGCCGCTGTCGACCTTCCAGCTGCCACCCTTCTTCGCCTCGAACGAGATGTCGTCCTTGCGATAGGTGGCGAAGTCGTACTTCTGCTTGCGCTTCTCGGTCACCGTGATGTTGGAGAAGCCGACGTCGTACTTCGCGGAGTCGAGCCCGACGAACAGGTTCTCCCAGCTGGTCACCTGGAAGTCCGGCTTCAGCCCGAGCTCGCTGGCCACCAGGGTGGCGATGTCGATCTCGATGCCGATCGGGGTCTTGTTGTCATCGGCAACGAAGCCGAGAGGCGGCGTACCGACCGTTCCACCGATCACCAGGGTGCCGCGCTCGCGAACCTTGGCCGGCAGCAGCGCGGCGGCCGCATCGTTCTTCTTCGCCGCCACCACCCGGTTCTGTTCGGGCGCCGTATTGATGCCACCGGTGTCGGCGGCGGCGTTCTGGGTATTCACCGGATCTGCACCGCAGGCCGCCAGGAGAGCTATCGGCAGCAGGGCGACGGCGAGCAAGGATCGTTTCATCAGAGAACCTTGGAGATGAAGGCGCGGGTGCGCTCGTGGGAAGGGTTGTCGAGAACTTCGTGCGGTGGGCCGGACTCGACGATCACGCCGCCGTCCATGAAGACCACCGTGTCGGCCACCTCGCGGGCGAAGCCGATCTCGTGGGTGACGACGACCATCGTGGAGCCGTCCCGGGCGAGCTCCTTGATCACGTCGAGCACCTCGCCGACCAGCTCGGGGTCGAGCGCGCTGGTGGGTTCGTCGAACAACAGCACCTTCGGTCGCAGGGCCAGAGCCCGTGCGATGGCTACTCGTTGCTGTTGCCCGCCGGACAGCTGGCGCGGGTAGACATCGGCCTTGTCGCCGACTCCGACCCGGTCCAGCAGTTCCCGCGCGACCGGCTCCACCTCGCGACGCTTGCGGCGCTGCGCCGAGACGGGGGCCTCCACGACGTTCTGCAGTGCGGTCAGATGCGCGAACAGGTTGAAGTTCTGGAAGACGAACCCGACCTGAGAACGCTGGTGCAGGATCTCCCGCTCACGCAGCTCGTGCAGCTTGTCGCCACGCCGCTTGTACCCGATCAGCTCACCGTCGATCCGGATCAGGCCACGATCGACCTTCTCCAGGTGGTTGATCGACCGCAGCAGCGTCGACTTGCCCGACCCCGACGGCCCGAGGATCACCGTCACCGTGCCGGCCCGGACCTCCAGGTCGACCCCACGCAGTACCTCCAGCGTGCCGAAGCTCTTGTGCACGCCCTTGACGTCGAGCATGGCGGTCATGAGCCGACCCCCACTCCGGGTCGTGCCGCGGCCCTGGCCTGGATGGTCCGCCAGGTTCGGCGGATCCGCTGGATCGGGGTCGGTGGCAACGACCGGCTGGTACCGCGGGCGAAGTACCGCTCGAGGTAGAACTGCGCGATCGACAGCACCGTGGTGAGCACGATGTACCAGACCGTCGCCACCATCAGCAGCGGAACGACCCGGCTGTTGCGGCCGTAGATCACCTGCACCTGGTAGAAGAGCTCCGGGATCGCCATCACCGAGACGATCGAGGTGCCCTTGAAGAGCTGGATCACCTCGTTCGCGCCGTTCGGCAGGATCGAGCGCATCGCCTGCGGCAGCACGATCCGGAAGAACTGCCGGCTGCGCGGAATGCCGAGTGCGGCCGCCGCCTCCGACTGCCCCTGGTCGACCGAGATGATGCCGCCCCGGATGATCTCCGCCGCGTACGCCGCCTGGTGCAGCGCAAGCCCCAGTACTGCGGCGCCGAGCGGCCCGAACAGGTTGTTCGTGCTGAACCGCACGAACTCCGGTCCGAACGGGATCCCGATGCTCAGCTCTTGGTACAGATAGGCCAGGTTGAACCAGAACAGCAGCTGGACGATCAACGGGATCGAGCGGAACACCCAGATGTAGCCCCAGGCAACTACTTGCAGGAACGGGCTGCTGGACAACCGCATCGTCGCGATCACCGCACCGAGCGCGAAGCCCAGAACCGTTCCGTACAAGGTCAACTGCAGCGTCACGGCCAGAGCCGAGAAGATCGTCCTGGTGGTGAAGAACTGGAAGAACGTCGGCCAGTCCCAGCCCGGATTGGTGATCAGGCCGTGCGCGAACATGGCCAGCAGCACCAGGACGACGGCGACACCGACCCAGCGCCAGGGGTGCCGGCGCCCGATCACGGGCAGGTCGGCGTCCAGCAGGGCAGGGCTGTCAGGTGGATCGGCGGCGGCGGTCGCCGAGGTCAGCGAAGTGGTCGACACAGTTGAACTCCCGGGCGGCGGGCAGGCAGGGGTGACGCCGGTACCGGCAGGAGCTGCGGGCACGGCGCTGCGGACGGTCGGACCGTCGTGACAGTGGAAGAGGTGGCTCTAGAGAGCTGTCAGAGCAGACACAGGGCGCTGGAGACGCGCTGCAGGTCGATGTGGAGACGGTAGAAGGCGAGTTCACGCCGGGCTGGTTCTGTCATCACCGTCTCCTTTCTTCGGGCCTGGTGATCCCAGTATGCGAGGACATTGAAAGGGAAGTAAGTCGGTAGACAAACCTCTCATATTCTGGACGCTCCATAACGGTTCCGGAGGCCCCTGAGGAGCTGTGACTCGGGTGATCCCGGTCACGGCATCATTCAACTACTCATTGGTCACTTTTACGCCTGGGCGGCGACGGATGGCGCGGATTCCGTCACCGTGGGTAGCGGGATTCGGTGATCTGATCGCAATGCGCGTTTGAGGAGTCCGTGACCTCCTCGTTATGGTCGATGGGCCGCTGGGGATGACCCTGGCGGCAACTCGACTCTGGAAGGCTCTCGTGTCCCCTCACCATGACGTGTCGGAAGCAGGACGTACGGCACCTCGTCGTACTCCGGCCGGCGCGCGTCGGGTGGCGAAGCACCGCCTGACCCGCCGTACTTCCGTCCGTGGCGTCCAACTGGTCGGCCTGACGGCTGCCCTCGCGGCCGCCGCCGGCACCAGTGCCGTCGCCCTCTCCCCCTCAGCTGGTCCGGCCAACGCCGGGACCAGCGCCACCGCAGGCCAGCTCGAAGCGATGACCGCAGCCCGGGTCGAGCGCCGTGACCTCGCCTCGCGAGACGCGTCGCGCTTCGATCTGTCGCTCGCCTCCACCCGCAAGGCGCAGATCGACGCGGCCGCCGTCGCCAAGGCTCGTCAGGCGAAGCTCACCGCGAACGCAACGCTGACCGCCCGCCGCGCGCTGGCTCTGTCGGCCGCCAAGGCACAGGCCGCGGCCAAGGCCAAGGCGCTCGCCAAGGCAGCCGCTGCGGCGAAGGCCGAGGCTCTTGCCAAGGCTGCGGCAGCTCCCAAGGTCGTGCTGCCGACGACCGGCTACCACCTGACGGCCGGCTTCGGCCAGGCAGGCGGACGCTGGGCCAGGAACCACACCGGCCTCGACTTCGCGGCCCCACTCGGTACGCCGATCCGCTCGGTGATGGCGGGTGAAGTGATCCAGGCCGACTACGAAGGCGCCTACGGCCGTCAGGTGAAGGTCCGCCACGCGGACGGCACCGTCACGTCGTACAGCCACATGTCGGAGTTCGACGTCTCGGTCGGCGACACGGTCAAGGCCGGCGACCAGGTCGGCGCGATCGGCGTCACCGGCAACACGACCGGGCCGCACGTGCACTTCGAGGTACTGCCCGGCGGCGGCGACCCGATCGACCCGAAGCCGTGGCTGCGGGAGCACGGGGTCAACCCGTAATTCCCTGTCTCAGCGGGCCCTGGCTCAGAGGTCCTTGGCCAGCGTCAGCTTGTCGACATACTGGCCCTCGATCACGAACTCACGTGGGTGGGTTCCTTCGAGAACGTAACCGTGGCGCTCGTACAGCCGCCTTGCGACGGTGTTCGTACCGTGCACATTCAAGGTGATCTTGCGGGCGCCGCGGCGCGTCCCTTCCTCGGTCGCCGCGGTCAGCAGGATGGACCCGATGCCCCGGCCCTGCGCCTGTTTGGCGACCGCGACCCCATTGATCGACAGCACGCCGTCGCCCTCGGGGAACGTGTACTTGTCCTGTAGCCGGAGATAGCCCAGCACCTCGCCGTCGTCCTCGGCCACCAGATGGGCGTCCGGCCCACTCCGTTCGTTGAAGAACGCGTCCTTGTCCGCCGGCGTCATCGACGGAAACCCCGACGACGCGTCCCACACCGTCAACTCGATCGCCAGCAGCGCCGCCTCGTCACCCTCGACGGCCCGCCGCACAGTCACCTCACCCATACCCCAATCCTCACCCACCCCAGGTCCACCGAGCTGTGGGCCGCCCCGCTCCCGGCCCACCCTGGCCAACTTCGGTTCGGCTGCTGCGGGCTCTCCCGCTGCTTTCGAGCGCGCCTGCCGAGCCAACCCAGGCGGAGCGGCGCGCGCGCTTGGCTTCAGAAGGTCGTGTGCGGGGTTGGAGTCGCGGGGCGCAGGTGGACTGAGGCTGTGAGTCCGCCTACCGGTCGAGGGGCTAGGGACAGGGTGCCGCCATGGGCGGTGGTGATGGCGGCAACCAGGGCCAGGCCCAAGCCGTGGCCGCCGCCGGAGTGTTTGGCGAGGCGGGCGCCTCGGGCGAACGGTTCGGCGAGGGTGGCGACCTTCGCCGGGTCGATGACCTCGCCCGTGTTGACCACAGTCAGCCGGCCCGCCTGCACGGTCAGCTTCGCCGTGCCGCCGACGGGCAGGTTGTGGCGGATGGCGTTCTGGCCGAGGTTGATGATCAGTTGGTGCAGCAGCGTCTCGTTGCCCTCGACGATCGAGCCCTCGATCGACGTGCTCAGCTCGACGCCGGCCGCCTCCGCCTCGGGCTGCAGCTCGGCGACCGCCTGCCGCGCGATCGACGCGAGGTTGACCGGCTCCAGCTCGACCTTGCGATTGCCGAGCGCCGCCAGCGCCAGCAACGCCTCGACGATGTCGATCCCCCGCTGATTCGTCTCGTGCAGCCGGCGCGCCAACTCCCGCACGTCCTGGTGATCCGGATCCGCGATCGCCACTTCGAGCATCGTCTTCATCACCGCATGCGGCGTCCGCAGCTCATGCGACGCGTTCGCCGCGAACCGCCGGTACTGCGTGAACGCCCGCTCCAACCGCTCGAGCATCTCGTCGAACGTGTCGGACAGATCCGTGAACTCGTCCCGCGGCCCACCCAGCCTGATCCGATGATCCAGCGACCCGTTCGCCGCCAGCCGCGCCGCCGAGGTGATCTCCTGCAACGGCCGCAGCATCCGCCCGGCGATGATCCACCCGGCACCCATCCCGATCGCGGCCAGCAACGCCAACGCATACAGGGTCAGCTTGACGACGGTGTCGAGGATCTCGCCGCGCGTCGCCACGGGCGTCTGGTCGCGCGGGTTGGCCGCGGTCAGCGGGTAGTTCGGTACGAACCGCATCACCGCGTAGATGATGACGCCGATCACGCCACCCGCGAGCACGAGCAGCAACGCGTAGCTCAGCGTCAACCGGAGCCGCACGGTCAACCGCGGCCGCCAGCTCATCAAAGGCTCAGCCGGTACTACGGGACGCCCGGGACCTGCCGGTACGGCGGGCGTAGTACTCATGAATCGCCGATCCGGTAGCCCACGCCCGGCACGGTGTGGATCACCCACGGGTCGCCGAGCCGCTTGCGCAGCGTGGAGATCGTGATCCGGACCGTGTTGCTGAACGGATCCGCGTTCTCGTCCCAGGCGCGTTCGAGCAGTGTCTCGGCGCTGATCACTCCACCCTTGGCCGTCATCAACACCTCCAGGACAGAGAACTGCTTGCGGGTCAGCTTCACGTAGCGCCCGGACCGGTAGACCTCCCGCCGGAACGGATCGAGGCTGACCCCGGCGTACTCGAGCACCGTCGGCGCCGACTCAGCCGGCCGCCGGGCCAGCGCCCGCAGCCGGACAACGAGCTCGCGCAGCTCGAACGGTTTGGTCAGGTAGTCGTCGGCGCCCACCTCGAAGCCGCTGATCTTGTCGTCGAGATCCCCGGCGGCGGTGAGCATCAGGATCCGGACCGGCAGTCCCTCGGCGAGGATCCGGCGGGCCACCTCGTCACCGTTCGGCGGCGGGATGTCCCGATCGAGCACGACCACGTCGTACTCGTTGATGCTGATCGACTCCAGCGCGGTCTCGCCGTCGAAGGCGAGGTCGGCCGCGATCGCCTCCAGCCGCAGCCCGGCCCGGATCGCCTCGGCGAGGTACACCTCGTCCTCCACGACCAGAACCCGCATGACCACCATTGAAGCAGGCCGGACGTATCGAAAACGTATCCGGAAACGTTGACGCTCCGGCAACGTCGTGAACTGTGCACTGAATGGCATGATCCCTGACGAACTCGTTGCCACTCGCAAGAAAATGCGCCGGCTCAACGTGCTGGTCGTGGTGGCGATCGTGGTCGCGATCGCCTGCTTCGCCCTGGCTGCCTGTACCTCGGTCGACGACACCCACTCCTCGACCTCGGAGCCGGCCGGCTCTGGCGCCCCGGATCCGGTGAAGTCCACCAAGCAGCACCGTGGCGATCCAGGGCCGGAGGACGGCGTACTGCCGGACAACGCCTCGCCGTTCGACACCTCGTTGCCAGGGGTGGCGAAGCTGAATCCCGACCTTCTGAAGGCGATCCAGGATGCTGCCCGCGCTGCCGAGAAGGCGGGGATCAAGCTGCATCTGACGACCGGGTGGCGGAGCAAGGAGTACCAGGAAGAGCTGCTGGAGAAGGCGATCAAGCGCTACGGCAGCCGGGAGAAGGCCAGCGAGTACGTCGCTACGCCGGAGGAATCGCACCACGTCACCGGCAATGCGGTCGACGTCGGGCCGACCGACGCGGACGACTGGCTGAATCGCAAGGGTGCGCGGTTCGGGCTCTGCCAGACGCTGGCCAACGAGATCTGGCACTTCGAGCTGGCCACGACGCCGGGTGGGACCTGCCCACCCATGAAGAGCACGTCCAGCAGCAGGTAGCCGCTGGACGTGCTGTCTCCTGGGATATCACGCGGCGTCGAGTGCACCGGTGATCTTGCGGGCCATGTCGGCCAGTACCGGGCTGGGCTCACCGAGGTGGGTCTGCGACGCCTCGATCGCCAGGACGACGGTGCTGCGGAAGTTGTCGGCCTCGGCCGGGGCCTGGTCCTTGAGCAGTGTCATCGCCGCGGTCAGGGCCGGCAGGACGTTGTCGGCCAGCTCGGCGACGGTCTTGCCGCTCAGGTTCATGCCCTTGGACTTCTCGTTGAGGACGTGGCCGACCAGGCCGGTCGCGGAGGTGAGGGCGATGGTGCCGTCGGTAGCGACCTTGTGCGGCTTGCTCGCGGCGGCGGCGATCAGCGAGACGGCGCCGTACGCGGCGGTACGGAGGGTGTTCTTGTCCTGGTCGTTCAGGGTGATGGTCATGGCGTTTCTCCTTGGCTGGTTGGTGTCTTGCTGACTAGTTGTTGTTGAGCTGCCGGGCGGCCGCGATGGTTTCGCGGACTGCCTGGGCGACGGCTTTGAAGTCCTTCTTGAGGATCTTCGAGTGGTTGCTGGGGACCTTGGCGCTGACCTGGATGTTCGGGTTGCGCTCCAGCACCGGGTCGAGGGAAGCCCGCGCGGCCTCCATCTCTTCCTCGCCGCCACCGAGGTTGGACCCGGTGGCCAGCACGTACCGCACCGGGCAGGTCACCTGGTCGAGCTCCACGTCCACCGAGTCGACGATCTCGTTGATCTCGATGTTGACCTCGGCGTGCATCGCGGCACTCATCCGCGCCGCCATCCCGAACGGCCGGGCCAGCGGGAGGACGAACCGCATCTTGTGGAAGAGCTTGCGGATCCGCTCCTGCCCTTCCTCGCCGGTCAGCCCGTACGGCATCGCGCCGTCGACCATGACGACCCCGAGCACCCGGTCCGGGTGGCGGGCCGCCCAGTGCGCCGCGATGGTCGCGCCGTACGACCAGCCGACCAGGATCGGCTTCTCCACGCCGGTCGCCTCGAGGATGGCGTCGAGGTCCCGCAAGGTCCCCTCGAACGAGTAGTCCGCCGACTGCTTCGACTTGCCGCGGGCCCGCTCGTCGTACGCGATGTGCCGGTACTCGTTGCCGAGGGCCTCGATCACCGGGCGCCACGGCCGCTGGTCCGCGTACGCGCCGTTGAGGTACACGATCGCCTGGCCGGAGCCGCCGCTGTCCGTCATCGCCAGCGCCGTGTCGTCGACCGGCACCATCTGCATGTTTCCCATCACGATCTCCTAGCGCTCTTGTGTTCAGGAATCTCCGAACAAGAAGAACGCTACATTGCGTTCAGAGATCACGCAACACTGATTTCACGCTCTTTCGCCTTATTTTTGGCTTGTTTGGGCTTGCTTTGCAATGAGTCTGATCGTAAACGCAATGGCCTCTCCGGCGTTGCGTTGCAATGGCCTGAGGGTGAATGCATACTTGGCGGACGTCCGACAGCGACAGGAGACCAGTACCGATGCCCGGAGGCAGACTCACCGAGGAGGACCGGCGGCTGATCGCCGCGGGCCTGGCCGAAGGACTCGGCTACGCGGAACTCGGCCGGCGCCTGGACCGCCCCGCTTCGACGATCATGCGAGAGGTCACCCGCAACGGCGGCCCCGACAACTACCAGGCCGACCGCGCCCAGCAGGACACCAGCACCCGCGCCCGCCGCAACAACCAGCCGCAGCCGCCGGCGCCGGCCCCCACCGACAGCAGCTACGGTCGTGACCCCAAGGCTGTCCAGGAGTTCACCGAGTCCTTCACCGACCTCCTGGTCCAGCAGGGCCTCCCCAGAATGGAAGCCCGGGTGATGGCCTGCCTGCACATCACCGACTCCGGCGCCCTCAGCGCCGCCGACCTGGTCCAACGCCTCCGCGTCAGCCCTGCCTCGATCTCCCATGCCGTCGGCTTCCTGGAACAACAAGGCATGCTGCTCCGCCGACGCGACCCCGGCGAACGCCGGGAGCGCTACGTCATCGACGACGAGATCTGGCTGCGCAACCTGCTCGCATCCCTCCAGATGAACAACGCCCTGATCGCCGCTTCCCGCCAGGCCGCCACCCTCTTGGGCCCCACCACCCCTGCGGGCGACCGCTTCGACAAATCCGCCGAACTGTTGACCTTCGTCAGCGAGGCCCTGCAACAGGCGATGGAGAAGTGGCGGGAACACCTGACAACCCGCGCGAAGCCGTAAAACCCCAGGTCTGCCGCAAGGCCGGACAGCTAGGTTTGGCGTCATGACCCTGCAGACGCGTCCCCTCGGTTCTTCCGGTATCGACGTCACCACGATCGGGCTGGGCGCCTGGCAGCTCGGCAAGTCCTCGAGCTGGCCGACCGGTCCCGACCCGGACGAGGCGGTGCGGATCGTGCACGCCGCCCTGGACGCCGGGGTGAACTTCATCGACACCGCCCCGGCGTACGCGGACGGCCAGAGCGAACTGAACGTCGGCACCGCGCTGCAGACCGTCCCCCGCGACCAGGTCGTGCTCTGCACCAAGGTCGGCCCGACCCACGACGGGCGCGCCGACTGGTCGGTCGACGCGATCGCGACGTCGGTCGAGGGCAGCGCCCGGCGGATGGGCGTCGACCATATCGACATCGTCGTCCTGCACAGCCCGCCGCCGGAGGTACTGAACAGCGCCGACCACTACGCCGCTCTGGAAGCCCTGCGCGACAAGGGTCTGATCCGCGCCTTCGGCGCCTCGGTGGACTGGGACCGGGACGTCCGGACCGTCCTGACGAACACCAGCTCGCAAGCCCTGGAGGTCCGGATGTCCGCACTCTTCCAAGAAACCTGGCCGAGCATCTCCGAAGCCCCCACCCACGGCGCCGGCGTCGTCGTCAAGGTCCCCCTGGAGTCCGGCTGGCTCTCGGGCCGGTACGACGCGCGCAGCACCTTCACCGACGTCCGCTCCCGCTGGTCTCCCGACGACGTAGCCCTCCGCGCCGGCCTGGTAGACGAACTCCGCGCCCTACTCCCCTCCGGCGTATCCCTGGTAGACGCCGCCCTCCAGTTCCTCCTCGCAAACACCGGCGTCACCACCGTCATCCCCGGCACCCGCTCGATCACTCACCTCCAATCCACCATCGCTGCAGCCTCCAACCCCCTACCCACCGATACCGTCCAAGCAATCCGCACCTGGTACACCGACCGCCTCGGCACCCACCACCTCGACTGGTGATGACGCCGACCGTGGTTCCCCCACGCAATCTCCGACGGCTGCTCCTCCGTCGCTAGCTCATGCCCCAGACAGTGGACCGCTGACAACGGTTGCGTTTGCTGCGTTTATTGCGGATACTGCATTTGTCGATCACCGTTGAAGACCGGCGATCGACCAGAGGAGGAGAAGCTATGGGCAGCCCAGAACGGGCAGACGCACAACCGGACGCGGCTCAAGTTCATTCTGCCGACATCGCCATGCGCAGAGTGAAGCGCTACCTGGCCACTCACGCCGAGGAAGGTGAAATTCGCCTGACCGTCGGCGGCGATCCCGACGACACATTGGCTGTTCCGCGCAGCGTCGTAGAGCTGCTGGCCAAGGTCCTGGCTCACATGGCTACCGGCCAGGCCGTCTCCGTGGTCCCCGCACACGCTGAGCTGACGACCCAACAGGCAGCCTCCCTGCTGAACGTCTCTCGGCCCTATCTCATCGGCCTCTTGGACGCCGGCGAGATCGAGTACCGCAAGGTCGGAACACATCGCCGGGTGCGGGTCGACTCCCTGATGGACTACAAGCGCAAGGATGATCGCGAGCGCCGCGACGTCGCCGACGAGCTGACCGAGCTCAATCGGGAGATGGGTCTGTACTGACGTGCCGTTCATCGTTGTCTACGACGCCAACGTGCTCTATCCCAACAGCCTTCGTGACCTGCTGATCCGAATCGGACAGGCTGACCTGGTTCAGGCGAAATGGACCGACAAGATCCTCGACGAGACCTTCCGGAACCTCAAGATCAATCGGCCAGATCTTGACCCGGCGAAAATCGAACGCACCCGTCGGTTGATGAACACGGCCATCCGCGACGTCATAGTCACCAACTACGAACCTCTGATCGATGCGCTGGACCTGCCGGACCCCGATGACAGGCATGTCCTTGCAGCGGCGATCAAAGCGCGCGCCCAGCTGATCGTCACTGACAACCTGAAGGACTTCCCCCAGGCCAAGCTCACGCCCTGGAACGTCGAGGCCCGCAGCGCTGACGATTTCGTGCTGGATCTGATCGACTTGAACCGGCCCGCCGTCTACGCCCAGGTGCAACGTATGGCCGACGCTCGACGAAACCCACCAGGCACAGTCGACGACGTTCTGACTTCGCTCGACCACAACGGACTGTTGGGCAGCGTCGCCGCACTACGGGCCTAAGGCCCTCCGCGAGGACTTCAGAGCGGGAGAGGGATGACGACTCATACGCACCGGATCGACATCGCTGGTGAGGTTGTCATCAAGACGTACGTCGACTGGGCGCGCGACGAGCATCTGCGCGAGTGGAGCGCGTTGCAGCTGATCTCTGCCGCGAAGTCTCATCTGGCGCCGACGCCGATCGAGTTCGTACCGCCGAGACCACAGCCGTCGATCGCCATGAGCCGCCTTCCGGGTGAGCCGTTGGGCGGGTCCTTGACCGGAGAGCAACTGCGGGGGCTTCAAGTTGCCCTGAGCGAGCTCTGGTCAATCGCTCCGACTGGTCTGGAGCCCGTCGACTACACGGCCTTCGTCGAGCGGGTTCGGCGAGGGAACTCGTCGGGCGAACAATCTCTGGGACGGGAGTCAGGTCCGCATCATCGACTTCGAGGATGCGGGCCAGAGCGATCTCACCATCGAGCTGGCCAACCCGGCCGGGACTGCCGAGCTTCAGGCCGAGCGGGTGCTCGGGTTGCTTTCTTAGGTCGGCTCGGTGGGTGGGTCGTCGGTGGTGGCCAAGGGGCGTTGGGTCCAGTGGACGTCGTGCCAGGCGTTGTGTTTCCAGCCTATTTTTCGGTAGGTGCCGATGGGTTCGAAGCCCAGGGCTGCGTGGAGGCCTTCGCTGGCTGGGTTGGGGAGGGTCATCCCGGCGACGGCGGTGCGATAGCCGCGGGTGGTCAGGCGGTCGAAGAGGGCTTCGTACAGGGCTCGGCCGCCTCCGGTGCGGCGGCGGCCCAGCTCCAGGTAGATGCTGACTTCGCAGGACCACCGGTACGCCGCTCGCGGCTTCATGACTCCGCCGTACGCGTAGCCGACGACCGTGCCGTCGTCATCCTCGAGGACCAGCCACGCGTGGGTTCGCGTGGCCGTCTCGATTCGGGTGGCCATTTCGTCGACCGACGGCGGGTCGAGTTCGAAGGTGATGGCGGTGTCACGGACGTAGGGCGCGTAGATCGCCGCGCAGGCTTCGGCGTCCAGTGCGGTCGCATCGCGAATCTTTCCCATGCCACGATAGTAGCCATACATGCCGCTATAGTGGCAAGTATGGATGATCCGCTGTCCGCCTCGCTGGCGGCGACGTTGCAGGCCGCGCGCGTCGGTCGCGAGCTGTCGGTCAACGCGCTCGCCGACCGGTCGGGGGTGTCCCGGGCGATGATCGGGAAGATCGAGCGCGGGGAGGCGCAGCCGACCGCAGTACTGCTGGGCAGGCTCTCCGGAGCACTCGGGCTGACGTTGTCCGAGCTGGTCGCGCGGGCGGAGGGCGGGGCCGATGAGCTGCTGCGGCGAGCGGCGGATCAGCCCACATGGACCGACCCGGCCACCGGGTACCGTCGCCGGGCGATCTCCCCCATCAGCGACAGCCCGCTCGAACTGGTCGAGGTCGAGCTGCCGCCGGGCGCCTCGGTTTCGTACCCGGCGGACGCGTACATCTTCAAGTACCAGCAGATCTGGGTCCTCGAGGGCAGCCTGCATTTCCAGGAAGGCGAGATCCTCCACCAACTGTCGACCGGCGACTGTCTTCAGCTAGGCGCCCCCGCGCCGTGCACCTTCATCAACCCCACGCCCAGCACCACCCGGTACCTCGTTGCCTTGGTCAAAAGTCGCTGAACCAGCCGCATCGGGAGATGGCGTGGACCGGTCCGACAGCTTGAGCCAGACGACCCCGCTGACGATCACGGCGAGCCAGAACGCCTTTGTCGGGGTGAGGGTCTCGTCGAAGAAGACGGGGCCGAGCAGCGCGGCGCCGACCGCGCCGATCCCGGCCCAGACCGCGTACCCGATCCCCATGTCGATCGTCCGCAGGGCGACGCTGAGCGCGAACAGCGTCAGCAGGAAGAACACCACCGCGACGAGCGACCAGGACAGCACGCTGAACCCGTGACTTCCGCCGACGGACAGGGCGTAGCCGACCTCGAACACGCCGGCGAGAAGCAGCACCAGCCATCCCCGTGCCCGCGCCGTCACAGCGTCGATCCGCTGAGTTGCAGTCCGGCGACGCCGACGATGATGACGGCGATACCGATCAGTTTTCGCCGGCCGAGCCGTTGCCCGAACAGGCTTGCGCCCAAGACGGCGATCCCGATCCCGGCGACAGAGGTCCAGACGGCGTACCCGACGCCGACGTCGAAGGTCAGCAGCGCGAGGCTGAGGAAGTACGTCGCAACGCCACCGCTGACCAGCGTCGCCACGGTCCATCCCCACCGGGTGAACCCTTGCGCCTTACTCGCCGCGATCGCGACGGTGATCTCGAAGACGACCGCGACGCCGAGATGAAGCCACTCCATGATCCGTCCTTCCGTGGTCCTGATGCGGCCCTCATCGTGAACCCTCACACCGGCGTCAACTGCAAGAATGGCCCCCATGCGCATCGGAGAACTGGCCGAAGCCAGCGGCGTCAGCCCACGCTCCTTGCGGTACTACGAGGAGCACGGCCTGATCCGGGCCGCCCGTACTCCCGCCGGCTGGCGCGACTTCGACGACGACACGGTCGAACGCGTGGTCCTCATCCAGCACCTCTTCGCCGCCGGCCTCTGCAGCACCACCATCAACGAGCTGCTCCCCTGCCTGGAATCCCCACCCGAGGAGCGCACCGGCGTCCTCGAGCAGCTCCTGGCCGACCAACTAGAACGCCTCGAATCCAAACGCCGAGACATCACCCGAGAGATAGAAACCCTCCAAGCCCTCCGCACCGAAACCAAGGTCCCCGCCCCACCAACCTGACGAAGCAGCCGCCCCAAGGCCGCCAGGCCGGCGACTCTCCTGGTCACTGCGGGTCGGCGGGCATCAAGACGTCAAGTCCGATATCGATCGCCGGCGCGGAATGGGTGATGGCGCCGAGGGCGATCGAGTCCACTCCGGTGAGCGCGACCTGGCGGGCATCGCTCAAGGTGAATCCGCCGCTGGCCTCGAGTCGCACGTCGCGCGGGCAGCTGCGTGCGCGTTCGACGGCGATCCGCATGTCGTTCACGGCGAAGTTGTCCAGCATGATCTGGTCAGCGCCGTGAGCGAGAGCCTCGTCGAACTGGTCCAATGAGTCCACCTCGATCTGTACCGGCACCGCACCACGGGGGTGAGCCTCGGCGACGCGGGCAAGCGCGTTGCGGATCCCTCCGGCGGCTGCGACGTGGTTGTCCTTGATGAGGATCTCGTCGAACAGGCCGTGCCGGTAGTTGGCGCCGCCGCCGCACCGTACGGCGTACTTCTCGAGTGCGCGGAGCAGCGGTGTGGTCTTGCGGGTGTCGCGCACCACGACCCCGGTACCTTCGAGCGCGTCGACCCAGGTCCGGGTAGCGGTCGCGATTCCGCTCAGGTGAGTGAGGAGGTTCAGCGCTGTTCGTTCGACCGCCAACACGGCTCGCGCCGGCGCACTCAGAGTCGCCAGGTGCTGACCGGGAGCGACGCGGTCTCCGTCCGTCACCAAAGGCGTGAACTTGGCCGACGGGCCGATTGCGTCTTCGCACAGCAAGGCCACAACGGGGAGTCCACAGGCCACACCGACGTTGCGTGAGGTGAAGCTGACCTCGAGGTCTACGTCGGCGGGGATCGTCGCCAGCGATGTGAGGTCTCCCGCCTCGGACAGATCTTCGGCCATTGCCGCCCGCAGCAGGCCGAGCACCTCGTCCGGATCGAGGTTCGCGAGCCGCAATGCGTCACGGGCACTGCCTGCATCGTCGAGCACGCGCACGCTGTCGAAGGTGGGCGCGTTCGGTTCGAGCGGGACCCCAGCGGCGTTCGCAGCGAAGGAGATCGCGTGGTACCAGCCGCAGAGCAGCGTGATGTCGAGCAGCTCCGCCTCGGTGAACTCAACCGAGAGCAGGTCCCACAGCGGCTCCGGGATCGTGGAGTTGTCGTGGAGTGCGTCAGCCGCACGAACCAGGAGGCGGTCCCGCGTCGAGGTCCAGCAAGGGTCACCGGGGCCTCCGTGCGTCAGGGATGTGACTTGCTCCGACGAGAAGCCGACCCGCTCCGCGAAGAAGGCGACGTGAACTCCCCACTCGTACTCGCAACCGCAGCGGGCGCACGTACGGTCGATCAGGATCTCGCGGTCGCGCATGCTGATGGAGAGCGCACGGCTCAACTCGTAGGCGCCCCAGCCGTGCATCGCCTTGGTCATCGACAGGTTCTTGGCAAACGTGCGGAAGAGCCCGATCGGGGGGACACCCGGCGGCATCATCGGGGCGAGCGCAGCTGCCACCTCCGGGTCGAACGGGGCTTCCAGCGGAGTGATTCGCACGGCCGGTTCCTCATTTCGTAAATCGAAATCCTTGCTCGGCACGCTAGCATTTCTAAATCCGAAAACCTCCAGGAGGATGTGTGACGCCGACCACTCCGGCCCCGGGTCATCCGGTTCGCGGTTCGTCGACCGGACGCCCGGTCATGGCGGCCATGGACCTTCTTGGCCGGAGGTGGGCGTTGCGGGTGCTGTGGGAGCTTTCCCATCAGCCGCTGCGGGCGCTCGAGCTCAAGGACAGGTGTGACGACATGTCGTCGAGCGTCCTGTACCAACGGCTACGCGAGCTGTCGGAAGCAGGACTCGTCATCCAGCACAGCGACGGCCGATTCGCCATCACATCACTGGGCGGAGACCTGCGCGCCGCCCTCGAACCCCTCGACGCATGGTCCCGCCGCTGGGCCGAACGCTCCTGACCCCCAGGCCCGCGCAGCCGGCGTGGGGGAAGCAGTCGGGGAATGTGGGTTGGTTGGGGACATTGGTTGGGTGGGCGTGATTGGGTGGGGGCGGCTGGGTCCCTCGTGATCGGATGTTGAGGATGGGCGTTTCTGCGGTGGTCTGGGTTCTGACCGTGCTGGCGATTGTCGGGCTGCTTGCCTTCGACTACTTCTTCCACGTGCGGAGCGCGCATGTGCCGACCCTGCGGGAAGCGGCCGTCTGGTCCAGCCTGTACGTCGGGATCGCGATCGCCTTCGGACTCGGCACACTCGTCATCGGCGGCACCGGCATGGGCTCGGAGTACTTCGCCGGCTACATCACCGAGAAGGCGCTGTCGGTCGACAACCTGTTCGTCTTCCTGATCATCATGACCAGCTTCCGCGTCCCCCGGGAGAACCAGCAGAAGGTGCTGCTGGTCGGCATCGTCATCTCGCTGATCGCCCGGGCCGGCTTCATCTTCCTCGGCTCGGCGCTGCTCAACACGTTCGCCTGGGTCTTCTACCTGTTCGGCCTGGCGCTCCTGATCACCGCCGGCAACATGCTCAAGCCCCAGACCGAGGAATCCCACTCAGCCCAGAACGTCATCGTCCGGCTGGCCCGCAGACTCTTCCCGACCACCGAGAACTACGACGAGGACAAGCTGATCACGCACCAGAACGGCCGCCGGGTGATGACCCCGATGCTGCTCGTGATGGTCGCCATCGGCGGTACCGACCTGATGTTCGCGCTGGACTCGATCCCGGCCATCTTCGGGCTGACCCAGAACGTGTACGTCGTCTTCACCGCGACCGCGTTCAGCCTGCTCGGCCTGCGGCAGCTGTACTTCCTGCTCGACGGCCTGCTGGACCGGCTGATCTACCTGTCCTTCGGGCTGGCCGCGATCCTCGCCTTCATCGGCGCGAAACTGATCCTGCACGCGCTGCACGAGAACAACCTGCCGTTCATCAACGGCGGCGAGCCGATCGAGGTGATGGAGATCAGCACCGGCCTGTCACTGGTGGTGATCCTGGTGGTGCTGGTGATCACGATCCTCGCGTCGCTGTTCAGCACCCGCGGCCGGACCCAGACGGCGATGGCCAACATCCGCCGCGACGCGCTCGCCTATCTCGACGCGGAGTACACCGACGACGCCAACGAGCGCGAGCGCCTGTTCGCCAGGCTGCAGGAGTCCAAGGAGCACATCATTGCCCTCGGCCCCAAAGCCAAGCAGATCGTCAAGAACGAGACCGAGCTGATGGAGCTCTGCGCCCGCGTCATCGAGACCCGCCAGACCAGCACCAAGTCCTAGCCACCACGGACTAGGTACTCCGAAGCCGGTCCTGATGCCGCCGCGCCTTCAACCGGTTCCCGCACGTTGACATCGAGCACCACCGCCGTGCGTTCGCCTTGCTCCGGTCGATGAGGAACAAGGTGCACTCGGCAACGTTCTCGCACGGCCGCAACCGGCCCTGAACCGTCGCCCACGCCAGCACCACCCGCGCCGCGAACCGCGCGCCCTCCAGCTTCCACTCCACACCGGCCTCCCCCACGACCGGCACCTGCCGCACCTCGGCGACGAACCGCTGCAGCCCAGCCGCCGGCTCCTGCCCCCGCACTACGCCCGCGATCGCATCACGCACCTCGCGCGCGGCGGCCGGCGTACCGGGGATGTCGTGCGCGCGGAGCCACTCGGCTGCCCCCGCGCCGCGCAGCTCATCGGTCGGTACGCCGTCCACGATCGGCGCCGAGTTGAGCAGCGCGAGCAAGGCTGCCTCATCAGGCATAACCGCATTAACCATGTTGACAGGTTACACCTCGACAGTGTTCGCTAGCCCCTGTAACCAGATAAAACTCGCAAAGGGGTTAAACGATGACCGTTCACCACCGCACCGTCGAGGTCGATGGACACGAGATCTTCTACCGGGAGGCAGGACCGGCCGACGCGCCCGTACTGCTGCTCCTGCACGGATTCCCGGCGAGTTCGCACATGTTCCGCGACCTGATCCCGTTGCTCGAAGACCGCTACCACCTGATCGCGCCCGACCACCTCGGCTTCGGATACTCGGCGATGCCATCAGCGGCCGAGTTCGAGTACAGCTTCGCCGAGCTGGCCGGCCTGACGACCGCCTTCACGGAGACGCTCGGCCTCACGCAGTACGCGCTGTACGTGCAGGACTACGGCGCGCCGATCGGGTGGCGGATGGCGCTGGAGCACCCGGAGCGGATCACGGCGATCATCACCCAGAACGGCAACGCCTACGAGGACGGGTACGTCGAGGAGATGTGGGCCGCCGTCGTCGCTTACGACGCGAACCCGACCCCGGAGACCGCCAAGGCGGCAGCCGAGATGCAGACCGAGGCGCTGGTGAAGTGGGCCTACCAACACGGCGTCAAGGACCAGACTCTGCTCAGCCCCGACGCCTGGCAGCACGACCTGTCGCTGCTCGCCCGCCCCGGCGCCGAGCAGGTGCAGCTGGACCTGGTCCGCACCTATCTGGACAACTTCAAGCTCTACCCGAAGTTCCAGGAGTACTTCCGCACCAGCCAGGTCCCGCTGCTGGCAGCTTGGGGAGCAGGCGACGAGATCTTCCCACCCGCCGGAGCTAAGGCCTTCCAGCGCGACCTCCCCGACGCCGAGATCCACCTCCTCGACGCCGGCCACTTCGCCCTCGAATCCAACGCCCCGGAGATCGCCGACCTGATCAAGGACTTCCTGGGCCGAAAACTCAGCTGAGAGCTGCGCCCGCCGGACTGCGCGAGCACCTGAGCATGACACCCACCGAAGCATGGCGAAGGAGCATTGTGGGCACTGGCAGGCCAGGGAGTGCGTCACTCGGACCTCGGGTGGCGGTCCGATGAGGTGAGGGTGACGTGATGTTCAAGGCTGTGCTCGCGGTGATTCCAGTGCATGAGCTCGGGCCGGCGGCTCAGTGGTACGAGTCGTTCTTCGGGCGGCCCGCGGACCAGCAGCCGATGGACACCCTGGCGGAATGGCACTTGAGCGAGTTCGGTGTGGTCCAGGTCTTCCAGGACCCCGATCGGGCAGGTCGTACGTCGGTCAACTTCGCCGTCGACGACCTGGACACGACGCTCTCCACGCTCGCCGGCTCGGGGATCACCGCAACCGACCCTCAGATCGTCTCCAGTGGTCGCCAGCGCCTCGCGACCACGACCGACGCGGACGGCAACACGCTGGGGTTGATCCAGGTCATCGCCTGACCTCGGCGCCCCCTACGGTTCAGGGAGCAGAATCGTAGGGGGATGCGAGTGCTCCGCAAGTTGCTGATCGTTGTCGCCGTGGTGGCGACTCTGCTGTCGTTGGTGGGAACCGCGCGGTTGGTCGGCCCCCGTGGGGAGCCCACCGACGGCGCGGTCAAGCAACTGCGGTTCCTGAGGCAAGCGATCGAGAACGGGGCCGATCAGGACGCTCAGGGGATCAAGCCCGAGGGCTACTTCTTCATGAATGTGCTCTACGGGCTGTCCTGGGTGCAGGTCGGTCTCGACTCGCCGGTACGCCGGGCCGAAGCGACAACCCAAGCGCAGTGGGCACTCAACCGGCTCTACACGGCCGACGGCACGAGACCCTTCGACCTCACCGGACTCAGCCCCCGGTACGGCGTATTCCACGCGGGCTGGACCAACTGGCTCCGCGGCGGCATCGTCGCGCTGCAGCCGCCCGAGTCGCGCGACCTCACGGCGTACACGAAAACCTCGACCGAGCTGGCGAAAGCCTTCGATGCGTCGCAAACCCCTTACCTGGATGCGTATCCGGGTCAGGCGTGGCCGGTCGACTCGACGGTGGCGATGGCCTCTATCGCTCTCTACGACCACCTGGTGACACCTCGTTTCCAACCGACCGTGGAGCGCTGGGTGGCCGGGGTGAAGACGCGGCTCGATCCGGCGACCGGGCTGATGCCGCACCAGGTGACGCCGGTGAGCACGGGGGCTCGGGGTACGTCGCAGACGCTGATCCATCGGTTCCTGCTGGAGATCGATCCGGGGTTCGCGCGGTCGCAGTACGAAGTGTTCCGGGAGAAGTTCGTCACTGGGCTCGGGCCGGCGATCCGGGAGTTCCCTGAGGGGACCGACGGGAGTGGGGATGTCGATTCCGGGCCGCTGGTGTTCGGGGTGAGCCTGTCGGCGACGACGGTCGGGCTCGGGGCGGCGAGGGTGCAGCACGATCGGCTGGCCGGCGTACTGGCTCGGGAGGGTGAGCTGCTGGGCGTACCGGTCACTGGGTTGCATACGAAGCGATATGCGCTCGGGCTGATGCCGATCGGGGACGCGTTCCTGGTCTGGTCGGCGACGGCGCGACCGTTTGCGGCTCAACCACAACCGCAGGTCGGCAACGGGTTCGGAGGATGGTGGATTCCGTGGCTGGTGCTGGTCTGGCTGCCGAGCCTCGTACTGTGGGGGTTCGTTCGGCTGACCAGACGGAGGACCGATGGCCGCGGCGCAGCGGATCAGTAGCCGGAATGCTCGCTTCCAGGTGTGGGAGGCGCTGCTCACCAACCGGAACAAGCGGCTCCGGGCCGGCGAGTTCCTGGTGCAGGGAGTCCGGCCGATCAGCCTGGCGATCGAGCACGGGTGGACCATTCGGGCGTTCCTGTACGACTCGGAACGCGGACTGTCTCGCTGGGCCGGCGATCTGCTGCAGGATCATCGCAGCGTCGAGCGGGTGAGCATGGCGCCGGAGCTGCTGGCCGAACTGGGTGAGAAGGGCGAGACGCCGCCCGAACTGATCGCGGTTGTCGAGATGCCTGCGGACGACCTCGATCGGATCAAGGTCGGGCCGGACTTCCTCGGCGTCGTGTTCGATCGGCCGACCGGGCCGGGCAACATCGGGTCGATCATCCGGTCCGCGGATGCTTTCGGTGCTGACGGCGTGATCGTCACCGGGCACGCTGCCGACGTGTACGACTCGAAGGCCGTCCGGGCGAGCACGGGGTCGCTGTTCGCAGTACCGGCCGTGCGGGTGCCGTCGCAGCGCGAGGTGATGGCGTGGATCGAGGAGCAGCGCGCGGCCGGTACGCCGGTTGTCGTGGTCGGCACGGACGAGCACGGCGAGGCCGACATCTTCGACTTCGATCTCACCCGGCCGACCCTGCTCCTGATCGGCAACGAGACCTCAGGCCTCAGCGCCGCCTGGAAGGAACTCGCTGACCACCTGGTCCGCATCCCGATGACCGGCTCGGCCAGCTCCTTGAACGCCGCCAACGCAGCAACCGCCGTCCTCTACGAAACCTCCCGTCAGCGTTCCCAATCCTTCAAGACCGGCGGCAGCGGCGACTCATAACTTGGTCGCCATGACTACTCGTCCCCAACCGATGATCGCCGTCACCGACGTCGAGAAGAGCAGCACCTGGTACTGCGTTGTGCTGGGCGCGACCAGTGGCCACGGCGGCCCGGAGTACGAGCAACTGCTGGTCGACGACGCGATGATCCTCCAACTCCACAAGCTGGAACTCGGCCACCACCACGGCACCATCGGCGATCCCGGCCAGCCTCTGGGCAACGGAGTCGCGCTCTGGTTCGAGGTCGACGACCTGCACGCAGCCGCCGACCGCGCCACCACCATCGATGCCACCGTCCAGACCACGATCCACCACAACCCCAACGCCGACCACCACGAACTCTGGCTCCGCGACCCCGACGGTTACCTGGTTGTGCTGGCTTCAAGCAGTGGCCAGGATCTCGCCGTGGAGTAGAGAGATGAAGGCTGCTGGGTCGGCCGCCCAAGCCTTCCAGGCTTCGGAGATCTCATCCAGAGTCTGCTGCGGTACGCCGGAAGCGAGCGCCTGCTTCGCCATCGCCGACTGGAGGATGCGGTCGGCCCACATGCCACCCCACCAGGCCCGGTCCTCGTCGGTGGTGAAGGTCCAGTTGCTGGCTGTCGCCTCGACCTTCTCGAAGCCGGCTGCGAGGGCCCAGGAGAGCAGGCGCCGGCCGGCGTCGGGTTCGCCGCCGTTGGCGCGGGCCAGGCGTTGGTACAAGGTCATCCACTCGGTGAGCTGCGGCAGCTCGGGAAACCAGGCGAAGGCTTGATAGTCGGAGTCGCGGGCCGCGACGATGCCGCCGGGTTTGCAGACGCGGCGCATCTCGCGGAGCGCCTGGACCGGGTCGGCGACATGCTGCAGGACCTGGTGGGCGTGGACGACGTCGAAGGAGTCGTCAGGCAGGTCGAGGCGGTGGACGTCGCCGACGACGAAGTCCACCGAGATGTCGAGCTCGGCGAAGGTCGCGCGGGTGATGTCGAGCGCGCTCTCGTTCGCCTCGAGGGCCGTCGTCCGGCCCGGCTGGACGAGCCTGGCGAGGTCGGCCGTGATGGTGCCGGGCCCAGCGCCGATATCGAGCAGGGACTGGCCGGGACGCAGCTGCGGCAGCAAGTAGCCGGCGGAGTTCTCGGCGGTGCGCCAGCTGTGCGAGCGCAGTACGGATTCGTGGTGGCCGTGCGTGTACACGTTGTTCATGACGGACTCCCTTGTCCTCGGTCGACCCGCTCAGGCTAGCGCTTCATCTTGCTCAATGAGACATATTGTCTTGAATATCGAGACGAAGATGATGACCGGATATGGCCAGACCGGGACCGGCCCGGCGGGTGATTCTTGAGTCCTGAGAACGCATCCATCAGGAGGAAGAAGTGCTGGCAAAGGTGTTTCCCATTCATCTGAAGAGCGGCAACCAGGCGAAGGCCGAGGAGCTTGTTCAGGCGTTCGCGCCGCAGGGGCCGGGGCAGGAAGAAGGGACGTTGTCGTTCCGGGTGTATCGCGACCCGGCGACACCCGACTACCTGCTGTTCGTGGAGCACTTCGCGGACCAGGCGGCGTACGACGCGCACACCGGCTCGTCGGCGTACAAGGAGCTGATCGCGGGGCAGTTCGCCGAGCTGATCGTGGAGTTCGTCGAGATCGATCACGAACTGCTGGTCAGCCTGTGAACGCCGAGCGGGCCCAGGCCCAGGCTCGGGCTTTTCGGGCACTGCATGCGGACGGGCCGCTGGTCCTGCCGAACGCGTGGGACCCGGGTTCGGCGCGGGCGATCGAGGCGGCCGGAGCGAAGGCTGTCGCGACGACGAGCGCGGGGGTTTCGTGGGCCGAGGGAGTCGCGGACGCGGGTGGTCTCACCCGCGCCGCGGCGCTTGCGGTACTGCGCCGCATCGCGGCCGTCATCTCGGTACCACTCACCGCCGATCTGGAATCCGGGTACGGCGAGACGCCGGCCGAGGTCGGCGAAACCGTCGCCGAGGTGATCGAGATCGGCGTCGTCGGCATCAACCTCGAGGACAGCGTCGCGCACGTGCTGGGCGATCCGTCCTTGCTGGCCTCGCGAATCGCCGCGGCACGCGAGGCAGCGGTTGCTGCAGGCATCGACCTGGTGATCAACGCGCGGACCGACACCCATCTGTTCGGCGATGGGACCGGGACGCTCGAAAGAGCACGCCTGTACGCCGAAGCCGGCGCCGATGTACTCTTCGTACCAGGCGTCGGGGACGCGGAAACGATCCGCGAGCTCGTCGCCGGGTCACCGCTTCCGCTGAACGTGATGACCGGCCCCGGCGGGCCGTCGATTGGCGAGCTGGCCGCGTTGGGGGTCGCTCGGATCAGTCTTGGGCCGGCTCTCAGTGCGGGCGCTTATGGGCTCGCGGCGGCGGCTGCGCAGGAGGTGCTTACCACCGGCACCTATGAGTTCTTGGGTGACCTGGGCAAGCACAACGCACTACTGCAGTAGATGAAGGTAAGCGAGAGCCCGCCACGGACGCCAGGCTTCTGAGTCCGTGGTGGGCTCGCCCGGGAAGGCATCGCGGGCGCCCAGGCGAAGGGCGATGTGGTGCGCGGCGGTCGCACTGATCCCGTCGATGCGGGTGAGGGCCGGGACCAGGGTTTCGAGCGGCTCGCCGCCGTCCAGCTTGATGTTGCCTACAGCAACTTCATTGGCCAGCGCCCGGAGGGTCTCGCCGACGCGCCCCGGCTGGTCGTACTGCCTCGCCACCGTCTCAGCCGAAGGAAACGCATGAGTGAGCCCGTACCCGAGCCCAGCCACCGGCGTACCAACCGCCTCCACCAACTGCGCGAGCGACTGACGGTGCCCGCTGGACAGCAGGTCTCGCACGACCGACGCGGCGGCGATCTCGAACGGCGCCCAGGCGCCAGGCACTCGAATGCCGGGGCGGGCTTTGATGAGGGGGCCGATGGTTGGGTCGCCGGTCAGTTGGGCGGTGGCCAGGACGGGTTCGGTTTCGAGGCCGACCAGGGTGCCGGCGCGTTCTACGACGTGGATTACGCCCTCCCAGTAAGGGAGATGGGCTCGCAGGATGAGGTGGTCCGGGCCGCCGGCGGCGAGTTCGAGGAGGCCGGGGTCGCCGTCGAGGGCGATCGTGCGGCGGTAGACGCCGTCGATGACGGACTCGACGCCGGGGATCGCGCGGGCTTCGAGGAAGGCGAGCATGGCCGGCCAGTCGTACGGCGGGGTGTACGGCATCCGGAGTACGAGCCCTCCGTCGGCCGTGAGCCGGTCGGTACGCCGACGCCGCTCGCGCAACTCGCGTGGGGTCGACCGGAAGATCTCCCGCATCGCCCGGTTGAACTGGCGCAGGCTGCCGAAGCCGGACGCGAAGGCGATATCGGCGATCGTCAGCTCCGAGTCGTCCAGCAGGCGCCGGGCGAAATGCGCGCGACGAGACCGGGCGAACTGATCCGGGGTGACGCCGAGATGATCGTTGAACATCCGCCGCAGATGACGCGCCGACAGCCCCAGCCGTGCGGCCAACGCGGCCTCATCCGCGTCGTCGAGCACCCCAGTGATGATCAACTGGACCGCTCGGCAGACGAGTTCCGGGGCTTCGTCGGCAACGGTGCCGGCGACACGGTACGGACGGCAACGCAGGCAGGCGCGATAACCGGCGGCCTCGGCGGCAGCGGGCAGCTCAAAGGTCTCGACGTTCTCCGCCAACGGCTTGGCGCCACAGCCGGGGCGACAGTAGATGCCGGTGGTACGGACTGCGGAGTACGTGGTCACTCAGCCATCGTGCTGATACTGGGCTGGTCCGTCCAGTCATATCCGGACAGATGCCGATCATCACCGGACAGGCCGCTAAGGTGCCCGGATGTCGTCGAAGCCCATGCTCATCGTGGTCAGCGGTCCCCCGGGCAGCGGCAAGACCACACTCGCCCACCGGATCGCGGCCGCTGTCGGTTGTCCGGCGATCTGCCGGGACGAGATCAAGGAAGGGATGGCGCACGCGACGCCGGGGTTCGTGCCGGGTCCCGCGGATCCGCTGACGATGCGCACGCTCGCGACGTTCTTCGACGTCATCGGCCTGCTGATCGGTCGCGGCTCGACGGTGGTGGCCGAGGCCGCGTTCCAGGATCGTGTCTGGCGGCCGGGGCTGACGCCGTTCCTAGGGCTGGCCGAACTGCGGATCGTGCACTGTGAGGTCTCCGCCGAGATCGCGCACGACCGCATCGCCACCCGCGCCACCGAGAACACCCTCCGCAAGGCCCACGAGGACGGTCACCGTTCCGCGGAGACCTGGCGCCGCGGCCACACCGCGTTCGACCCGATCACGCTGCCGGTCCCCACCCTGACGGTCGACACCACCGACGGCTACCAGCCGAACCTCCCGGCGATCATCCAGTTCCTTGACCGCTAGTACGCGGCCCAGCCCCCGATAGTGCGCCACAGCTCCCCCAGCCCGTCCGACGTCCCTGTACGCCGTACAGCCTCCGCGCACCGTCCGTTGCCGGCCACCGACAAACACCCCGACAAACGCCGAACCGGCTGGCTACCATCGGACAGATGCAGCCGGCCGAGGGGGAGTTCCGCGAACTGCTGCGCGCCTACCGGCAGCGCGCCGGCCTGACCCAGGAGGAACTGGCCGAACGCGCCGGCCTCAGCGTCGACGCCATCGGCCTCCTCGAACGAGGCGAACGCCGCCGCCCCCAACGCCAAACCCTCACCGCCCTCGCCGCCGCCCTACACCTCACCCCCACCGACCGGGAGGACTTGGAACGCGCCCGCCAAGGGGAGCTGATCACCCGCTCCCCCGGCACCCCTGGCGAACGACGCCCGCTCCCGATCCCGCCCAATCCCCTCCTCGGCCGCACCACCGAGGTCGCCTCGGCCATCACGCTGCTGGCAGATTCATCAGTCCGCTTGCTGACCATCGTTGGCCCGGGAGGAGTGGGCAAGACCCGCCTCGCACTGGAGATCGCCAGCCAGTTCGCTGGTGGCGCGGCGCTCTCGCCCGACGGCGAGTTGGTAGCGGGGGCGCCAGCGGATGGCGAGGATTCAGCGGCACCCGCGCGGCCCACGGACGTCCCGGGTCGGGCGGGGCTGGTGTTTGGGGGTGGGGTGGTGTTTGTGGGGTTGGGGGATTTGCGGGAGGTGGGGCAGGTTGGGGTGGAGGTTGTTCGGTCGTTGGGGGTGAAGGAGCGGGGTGGGACGGACCCGGTAGCCAGGGCGGTCGAGGCTATCGGGGGTAGTGCGATGTTGTTGGTGGTCGACAACTTCGAGCATTTGGTGGCGGGGGCGGGGGTGGTGGCGGAGTTGCTCGCCGCGTGCCCGCGGCTTCGGGTGCTGGCGACCAGTCGGACGCCGTTGCGGGTCAGTGGTGAGCGGGTGTTTCCGTTGCGGCCGTTGGACGTTCCGGAGGAGTTGTCGGCCGGTGAGTTGCTGACACTGCCGGCGGTGGAGATTTTTGCCCGGCGGGCGCTGGCCGTCGTACCGGGATTTGCTGTGTCTGCTGGGAATTCGGGGACTGTCGCGGCGATCTGCCGGAAGGTGGACGGGTTGCCGTTGGCGATCGAGTTGGCGGCGCCGTGGGTGCGGGTGTTGTCGGAGCAGGAGCTGCTGGAGCAGCTTGGCAAGCTCGAGTTGCTGGCGGATGGGCCGCGGGACCTTCCTGAGCGGCATCAGGCATTGCGGAACACACTTGCCTGGAGCAACCAATTGCTGACGGCGAGCCAGCAGCGGGCGCTGGCCGCGTTGTCGGTGTTCGTCGGTGGTTTCAGCACAGAGGCGGCGATCGCGGTGACGGGGGCGTCGGTGCGGGATCTCGCCGCGCTCGTCGACAGCAGCCTGGTGACGCCGGACGGGGAGCGGTTCCGGTTGCTGGAGATGGTTCGGCAGTACGCCGATGAGCAGTTGCAGCCGGCGGATCGCGAGGCGGTACTGGCGAAGTACGACGCGTATTTCTTCGAGCTGACCGCCCGCGCCGAGATGGTCGGCCCGGACGAGACTCGCTGGAAGCTCCGGCTCGCCGCCGATGACGCCAATGTCGACGCTGCCGTCGGACATGTGGTTGCGACCGGCGATCCGCAGCGGTCGATCCAGTTCGTGCGGCAGCTCTGGAGGTACTGGACCTGGCACGGCCGCCTCGCCACAGCCGACCACTGGCTCGCCGCCGTCCGTGGGCTGCTGGACGATTCCGTCGACCTGCTCATCAAGGCCAAACTGCTGCTGTGGAGCGCGACTACCGCCCGGCTGCGCGGTGAGTACGACCAGGCAGAGCAGTTCTTCCTCGCCTCGGCCGAGCTCGCGACGCAGGCCGGCGACCTGAACACGGCCAACGCCGCAACCCACAACCTCGGCATCGTGTACTACGACCTCGGCCGGTACGACGAAGCGGCCGAGTACTTCCGGACGACCGTCACGAAGGCGGCGCACATGGACAGCCGCTACGGCCTGGCCTTCGGCCTGACCTCCGTCGGCGACGTCGAACGCCGACGCGGCGACTCCGCCGCTGCGGGCGCCGCGTACCGGCAAGGTCTGGAGATCTTCCGCGAAATCGACCACGACCGGGGAATCGCCCAAGCACTCCTCGGACTCGCCCACCTGGCCGCCGACGACGGCCGCACCTCCGAAGCCGGCGACCAGTTCATCGAAGCCGCCCGCCTGACCGAAGGCCTCCAGGACCCACTGGCCGCCGACTGCCTCGACGGCCTGGCCCGCCACTACACCGCCATCGGCAACCACCCCGCCGCCACCGACGCGACCACAGCCGCCACCACGCTCCGCCACCGAATAGGCGCCCAGTCCCACGTCAGTCCGTAGTACTGGAACCTGCTAGCTCCGTATCAATCATCTGACTAAAGTCAGGGAATGGTTGATCTGCTGAAGCGGTTCGAGAATCTGACCACTGCTCATGTCGCCGACGCCTGCCTGCGCGCGGACGTTCCGGTGCGGACGGTGTCGCTGCTGCCCGTCACCTCGGGGCGCGTCGCCGGCCGGGTGCTGCCCGTACGCCACGTCGGGAGCGTCGACATCTATCTGGAGGCGTTCGAGTCGGCCGAGGCCGGTGATGTGCTCGTCGTCGACAACGGCGGGCGCCGGGACGAGGCCTGCGTCGGTGACCTGGTCGCCGAGGAGGCGAAGGCGGCCGGCGTCACCGGCCTTGTCGTCTGGGGGTTGCACCGCGACACCGTCGACGTCCAGGCGGTGGGTCTGCCCGTGTACAGCCTCGGCGCGCTGCCGACCGGCCCGCTACGGCTCGATCCGCAGGCGCCTGACGCTTTGGAGTATGCGGTCGTCGGCGAATGGACGGTCACCAGGGCGGACGTAGTACTGGGTGACGAGGACGGCGTCATCTTCATCCCGGCCGGCCGCGCCGACGAACTGCTCGACCTCGCCGCCTCGATCCAGTCGACCGAACGACGCCAGGCAGAACTCATCAGAGCCGGTACTTCGCTGCGCCGGCAAGTCGGTTTCGACGCCTACCTCGCCGCCCGCAAGGAGCGTCCGTCGCTCACCTTTCGCGAGCATCTTCGCGGTGTCGGTGGCGCGATCGAGGAGTGAGTAGGCTCCTTGCGTGTCTTCTGACGAGCTGACCGCGGCCGCCGCGGGGACCTGGAAACTCGGCGACCTCACCGTCAACCGGATGGGCTTCGGCTCGATGCGGTTGGCGGGCAGTCCGGATCGCGAGGTGGCCCTCCAGGTCCTGCGGCGCGCGGTCGAGCTCGGCGTCGACCACATCGACACCGCCGCCTTCTACGGGCCGGCGCTCGACCTGATCCGGGAGGCGCTCTCGCCGTACCCGGACAACCTCGTCATCACCTCGAAGATCGGCCCCGGAGACAGCCCGGAGCGCGGTTTCCACAACGCGACGACCGCGGCCGAGTTGCGCGTCCAGCTCGACGAGAACCTGCGCCGGCTCGGCGTCGACCACCTCGACGTGGTCAATCTGCGGATCATGAACCAGCCCGGCGAGTCGCTGGCCGAACGCTTCCACTGGCTCACCGAGTTCCGCGACGCCGGCCTGATCCGCCACCTCGGCATCTCCAACGTCAGCCCGCACCACCTCGACGAGGCGGAGGCGATCGCTCCGGTCGTCTGCGTCCAGAACCGCTACTCCCTCGAGACGTCCCGCTCCGACGACGCCTTCATCCAGGTCTGCGCCGACCGCGGAGTCGCGTACGTCCCGTTCTTCGCCATCGCCGGTACGACGGGCACGGCCGCGACCGCAGTACAAACCGTCGCCAAGTCCCACAACGCCACAGACCAACAGATCCGCCTGGCCTGGACGCTCCACCAATCCCCCACCGTCCTGGCCATCCCCGGCACCGGCAACCCGGCCCACCTCGAGCAGAACATCGCCGCAGCAGCCATCATGTTGTCCACGGAGGACCTCACCCTCCTGAACGCCTGACCGACCGGGGGACGTCATGCGCAAGAAGATCCTGCCCATGGCCTTGGTGCTCGTACTCGTCTTCGGCGCCTGGCTGGCAGACCATCTCAACGGCTCCTCGCTGGACGTAGGCGACGGCTCGACCACCACCGGACTGAGCAACCCACGCAAGGGCGACGAGATCTACTACCTGGCGCCCTCCGTGGTCAACAAGAGCCGCCAGCCGCTCGAACTCGTCGCCGTCGAACCGCAGACAACCGACCCCGGCATGGAGTTCATCGAGGCCCGGCTGTACCCCGCGCCACCCCGCAAGGAGGGATCCTGGCTCGCCTGGTCCCCCGGCTCAGGAGAGAGCTCAAGCCCGCCGACCCTCCCCTCCAAGCCGATCGGCGGCCAACAGATCGCCCCCGAGTCCACCCTCGAAGGCATCATCTACCTCCGCTACCGCGTCACCTCCGACGCCCGCCCGCTGCACTCCTCCGGCGTAAAGATCACCTACCACCGAGGCTTCCGCAACCACAGCCAGGTAATGGACACGATCTACGAAGTCACCCCACCCACAAACCGCTGACGCCCCACGCCGGCCATCAAAACCCGGCCAACCCCCTTCAGTTGCAGCCCCTGCAGCTAGTTGCAATTCTTTTTTCCACCGTTGACCCACGCCCCCGGATCGCATTCCCTATGACTCCGGAGCAACAACCAACGGAGGATCACCCGTGCGCGCTCGACGACGAATTGCCGGACTCATCGCGCTGGCCGGCGCCGGCTGCCTGACGGCCGGCCTGGCAGTGTCCGCGAACGCCTCGTCTCAGACGGAGAACGTCTACCCTGTCATCAACCTCACGACCTGGGAGACGCTGAAATGCGTCGCCGTTCCCGGCGCCAATCCGGCCGACAAGGTGCAGGTGATTCAGTTCCCTTGCAACATCAAGTTGGACTCAGAACAGCAGTGGGCTGTCACGGACGTGGGCCTGGACGACTACGACAACAGTTCCTACATCTTCAAGAACAAGAAGACCGGGAAATGCCTGACGGCGGCCGGCGGCAACGGCGGACCGGTCTGGCAATACACCTGCCTCGCCGCGCACGACAACCAGATCTGGTCCTACGACAAGGCCTATCGGCTGCACAACCACAGCAGCGGGGACTGCCTTGCCGTACCAGGCGGACCGCGCGAGGACGTCGTGAAACTGATCCACTGGACCTGCGGTGACGGCAAGGAACAAAAATGGACCTTGGTCCCGCCGGGTTAACCGTGCTGCTGGGCTGCCAGGAAGTTCTCGTACTGGGTCCAGACCCGGCGCCATAATGCGTCGCGGTCGGCAGCGGTGAAATGCAGTAGGGGTAGCTGGAAGAGGTCGGCGAGGACTTCGTAGTACTCGGGCTGGGAATCGATGATTTTATTGTCGATCCGGTCTTTGTACGTTTGGGTCAGGCCGACGGAGCGTAGGGCCGCCATCTGGCCGGGGCGGCGGAGGAATGCCGAGCAGGTGCGGACGAAGGGTGAGTCCGGGGACAAGGAGAGGTGTTGGTGCTGGGCTTCGAAGTCGGTGAAGGTCGCGGGGGCCGACTCGAAGTCCATGCCGATCAGGCCGGCTCGGGGGTCGTGGTCGAGGCGCCAGCCGTCGACGAGGTCCGACTTCCGCAGCGTCAGGGTGAAGGGGTCCTGGTACGCCGATGCGCCGGCCTGCAACGGCATCGGGGTCAACAGGCCGTCGCCCAACCCCGCGTCGACCAACCACGTCTCCCCGTCGAGTTCGACCGTCAACACCATGTGACTCGCGTCGACGACGGCTGGTCGGGTGGCCGTCTGGACGCCACCGCGGTGCAGCGTCACGTCGTACCCGAGTGAAGTCAGCAGGTGCGCCAGGACTCCGTTGAGCTGGAAGCAGTACCCGCCACCTTCCCTCGCGATGATGCGCCGAGCAACCGCCTCGGGGTCCATCGACCCGCCCTGTCCGAACTGGAACTGAACCGACTCGTACGGGATGGTGCCGACAAAGGCCTCGTGCAGCTCCGACAGCCCCTCGACGCTCGGGGCAGCGTGCCCGGCGGCGTACGAGGAGGCATGCGACGCGAGGCCGATGCGATGCAGGAAGGCGGCGGTGTCCATGGGCTGAGCCTACGAGCCCCATGGGTGCTTGCGGTTGACTTACCTGGCAGGGTGGACGCCATGACCTCGGAGCAGATCTATGTCGGCAGTTACACCCTTCGGGACGGTGGCGGTGAAGGCATCGGGTTCGGTACCACGGAGGAGTTGCAGGTCGCCGCGGCGACCGCCAATCCGTCGTTCCTGACCATCTCGGCCGACGGCCGGTACCTCTACGCGACCAACGAACTGCCGTCCGGCCGCGTCAGCGCGTTCGCGATCGCGGACAGTGGCGTGCTGGAGTTCCTCAACCACCAGCCGACCGGCGGCGCCGACCCGTGCCACCTGGAGATCGACCCGTCCGGCAAGTTCCTGTTGTCGGCCAACTACAGCTCCGGCTCGATCGCGGTCCACCCGATCAAGGAAGACGGTTCGCTCGGCGACCCCAGCCAGATCCTGCAGCGCGAGGGCAGCGGCCCGAACGAGGAGCGCCAGGAGGGCCCGCACGCCCACCATGTCACCTTCGACCCGTCCGGATCGTTTGCCTTCGACATCGATCTCGGGTCGGACAGCGTGTACGTCTCGACGCTGAGCAAGGAGGGCCGGCTGGAAGAGGTGAGCCGGCTGCAGACCCACCCGGGCGCCGGGCCGCGGCATCTGGTCTTCCACCCGGGCGGCCACGCGGCGTACCTGATCAACGAGCTCGACTCGACGCTGATCGTGCTCAGCCACGCCGAGGGCAAGCTGGCGATCGCCGAGACCGTGTCGACGCGGCCGGACGGCGCCGAGGGCGACAACTTCCCGGCCGAGGTACTGGTGTCGGCCGACGGCCGCTTCGTCTACGGCTCGAACCGCGGCGACGACACGATCGCGGTCTTCGAGACCGGCGCCGAAGGCCTCGAAGCCGAGCTGATCCAGACAATCAGCTCCGGCGGGACCTGGCCGCGGCACCTCGCCTTCAGCAAGGATGGCTTGCAGCTGTACGCCGGGAACGAGACCTCGGACACCATCGCGGTCTTCACCGTCGACCAGAGCAGCGGCGCCCTCACCGCAACGGGGACGCCGCTGAACTGGCCGAAACCGGTCTGTGTCCTGCCCTACTAGTCAGATCGCGACGAGCTTCTCGAAGAAGAACTCGTGCTTGAGGAACGACACGTCGTACTCGTGACCCGGCTGCGGCGGCAGCAGCTGCGCGGCCTGGAAGAGCCGCCAGCCGTCCTTGAGCGCGTCGAGTCCGCTGGCGTACGGCGGGACGTCGGAGTCACCCGTGGTGGGTGTCGTCGCACCGGTCCCGTCGTACGTCGACCAGCCGACCGTGCGCGAGTCCAGCGCGGATGAGGCCAGGTAGAGCACCAGAACCTGCTGGCGCACAACCTGCTCGCCGATGGCCTGCAGGCCGAGGGCTTGCTGGTCGGGGGTGATGCTCATGCCATCTCCTTCTTCGCTGCGTGCGGGTTGAGGCTGCGCTGGGCGACGACGCGGCGCGGACGGTTGGTCACCCGGGTGACCCAATAGTCCGGGTCGTAGGTGTCATCGCCGGTGAGGGCCTGCCACAGCTTGACCCGGTTGTAGATCTCCAGCCGGCCGGTGGCGTTCTCGTACCAGGGGAAGTACTGGCCGAGCTCCTGCGCGACGGCGTCGTCGTACAGGTCGTCGGTGTTCCACAGCCGGACCTGGCGGACGGTCGGGTTGAAGCGGATCTTGAACATGTACCGGTCGATGGCGCTGTCGTTCTTGCGGCCGCCGTGCCAGATGCCGTGGTGGAGCAGCACGACCGTACCGGGCGGGCAGGTGAGCCGGGTCTGGCCGAGCAGGTTCTGGTACCGGCCGGTGTCGGACTCGTTGGTGCGGCGCAGGTGGCTGCCCGGGACGCTGAGGGTGCCGCCCATCTCGAGCGTCACCTCCTGCGGGTAGTACATGAGCTGGACGTCGAAGGCGTCCTCGCGGACGTCGATGATCGCGTCGCCGTGCAGGTTCTGCGCCTCGCCCTCGTGCGCCTTGCGGATGTGCACGGCGTGGTGGTCGACGGTCGGCTCGGGGCCGACCAGGCTGTGGATGGCGCCCGCGACCTCGGGCAGTTGCACCAGCCGCTGGACGAACTCGCTGTCCACGAACGCCTCCGACAGCGGGGTGCCGTACGGGACGCCGGGGATGCCGGCCTTCAGGACGTCGAGCGCCTGCTGGTTCATCTCGTCGGGCACGACGGCGTCCATCCGGAACGCGCCGGTGGCGACGAAACTCGCCATCTGGACGGAGGTGAGGAGGTTCTTGCGATGCGGATGCGGCATGTCTCTCCCTTTCGGGGCGACTAGTGCTGGTGGTTGCTACTCCTCCAGGCTAGGTTTCCTCGCGCTGTGTTTGTGTGGGTTGTGTTCACCATTGGTGGTAATTTCTCACCATGATTCCGTTGCACCTGGCCGAGCCGCCGGAGCTGGTGAACGTCGGCGTCGGGGTGCACGGGGTGCGTGGTTTGCGGGATGTGTTCCGGCTGCCGGATCTGTGGCAGTTCCACCTCTACGGGTACTCGGCCGACCTGACGGTGGGCGGTACGACGTACCCGGTCGCCCCTGGGTCGGTCAGCCTGACCCCTGCCGGAGTACCGGTGCAGTTCGACTACCGGGGTCGCTCGGAACACCTCTTCGCGCACTTCCGGCCGCGGATCGCCGGCGAGCCGTCATACGTGCCTGTCGTCCAGGACGCCGGTACTACGGCCCCTGTCCTCTCCGACATGCTCCGCTCAGCCATCGGGGCCTCACCAAGCGGCTCTCCTCGGGTAGTGGCCGAGGTGTGGGCCGCGCTGTGGCGGGTCGCCCAACTGTCCGCGCCCCTGACCGAAGGCGGCGTAGCGGCCGGCCACTCGGCAGTGGCGGCAGCGATCAGCTACATCGAGGCCAACCTCGCACGGGCTCTCACTGTGCCCGCCCTAGCCGCCGCAGCCGGCGTATCCCACAACCACCTCACCAGACTCTTCCGCACCGAAACCGGCATGACAGTAGTCGCCTACATCCGCCAACGTCGCATGGCCCGAGCGCGCCATCTCCTGGTCTCCACCACGCTCTCCATCCCTGCAATAGCCGCCACTGTCGGCATCCCCGACCTACAGGCCTTCAACAAGACCTGCCACCGCGAACTGGGCGGCGCGCCACGCGCAGTACGGGCTGGAAATGCGGTGGCCGCGGGTACTCGGCCGGTCTAGCGTTTGGGGCATGTACGAGCTGATCCCGGTAGCCTCCGCGCCGGAACTGGACGCTGAAGCAGAACAGCGGTTCGTGGAGGAGTGGCCCGAGTTCATCTTCCACGACGAGGTGGTGCACCAGTACCGCGATCGCCGCCGCTCGTACTTCTCCGACTGGGAGTTCTACCTCGTAGACGACACCCGCCGCCTGATCGGCGGCTGCTGGGGCGTCCCCCTCCCCTGGAACGGCACCGTCCCCGACCTCCCCGGCGGCTTCACCGACTCGTTGGTCCGCTCGGTCGACTCCTACGAGGCAGGCGCCGAGCCGGACACCTTCGTCCTGATGGCCGCCGCCGTCCGCAACGACGAACAAGGCAAAGGCCACGCCAGCCGGGTCATCACCGCAGTCAAACAACAAGCCCTGACCCGCGGCCTCACGCGCATGATCGCCCCCGTCCGCCCCACCCTGAAATCCAGCTACCCCCTCACCGACATCGCCGAATTCATGACCTGGACCCGTGAAGACGGCCTCCCCCTGGACCCCTGGCTCCGCACCCACATCCGCCTAGGCGCCACCCTCCTGGCCCCCGCCCCCATCTCCCAAACAATCACCGGCACCATCCCCGAGTGGGAGTCCTGGACCGGCCTAGCCTTCCCCTCCACCGGCACCTACGTAATCCCGAGCGGCCTAGCCACCCTCGCCATAGACAAGCCCTCCAACACCGGCCTCTACACAGAACCCAACATCTGGCTCCGCCACGCCTAGCTCAGGGCCTGTACTACGAGGCCGTCTGGGCCGAGGACTTCTTGGAGGATCTCCAGGGACTCTGCACGGTCGGGGCCGGTGATGGCTTGTTCGGCCCAGAGGGCTACGTCTTCCAGGGCTCGGGCTGAGCGGTAGTAGGTGAGGCGGGTGGGGTCCAGGGCGGCTGAGCCGTAGCCGGCGAAGAAGGCGGCTTGGTCTGCTTCGGTGGTGGGGCCCAAGGAGCCCATGCCGCCGAGCATGAAGAGGAGGTCTTGCTCGATGGGGGCCAGTACCGCGTCGTCCCAGTCGATCAAGTAGAGCTGCTCGGGTGTGACGAGCACGTTGCCCAGGTGCGGGTCGGCATGGCAGATCACGCGGGGGCTTGCAGCCGGGGGCTGGGCAGTGCGCTCCACGAGGGCGTCGACCGCGCCCTGGTGGGCCAGCCAGGTGGTGGCGAGCTCAGCCTCCAGGTCGTCCTCAGGAGCCCGCGTGGCGAACCTCTGGCCGAGTTCACCGGCCAGGGCCGGCATGCGGGCGTTGATGGGGTTGAGGGGCGGCAGTAGCGCTCTGAGCCGGTCCGGTACCGCCTGAGAATGCACCTCGGCCAGCAGTCCGCCGTACTGCCTCCACTGGTCCGTGGTGAGGCCCGTCTCGGATGCGCGAGCTCCGTCGATCCAAGGGGTCAGGGAGAGGCGCCTGCCTTCGCGGGTCGTCCAGAGGGCGCCGGCGGGGGTCCTGA
This sequence comes from Kribbella ginsengisoli, assembly GCF_039537185.1. NCBI lineage: Bacteria > Bacillati > Actinomycetota > Actinomycetes > Propionibacteriales > Kribbellaceae > Kribbella > Kribbella ginsengisoli. The sequence continues at coordinate 943,139 of NZ_BAABAA010000002.1, forward strand.
TGGGAGCTGGGACGCCACGGACGCCGGCCTCAGCCAGGTACGACGTCACCTCGTACGCCGCCGTCGTGCCGCCGGTGGTCCACTTCACGGCGTACTGGTCGGCTCGCCAGACCTCGGCCCCGGTGTCGGCGCCGTGGTGGATCTGGGTGAGTTCGGTCACGTCGAGACCGAAGTCGTCCCTGATCCACCTGCGCAAATCCGGCACCGGCGAGAGTCAGCGGTAGTTGACGAACTGGACGGCGAAGTCGAGGTCCTGGCCCTTGATCAGGGACTGGACGGCCTGCAGGTCGTCGCGGCTCTTGCTGGAGACGCGGAGTTCGTCGCCCTGGATCTGCGCCTTGACGCCCTTGGGGCCCTCGTCGCGGATCAGTTTGGAGATCTTCTTCGCGTTCTCCTGGCTGATGCCGGCGCTGATGGTGGCCTGCAGCTTGTAGATCTTGCCGGACAGCTTGGGCTCGTCGACCTCGAGGCCCTTGAGCGAGATCTGCCGCTTGACCAGCTTGTCCTTGAGTACGTCGAGGACGGCGTTGCAGCGCTCCTCGGTGTTCGCCTGCATGTCGATCGCCTCGCCGGACAACTTGATCTCGGCGCCCACGTTCTTGAAGTCGAACCGCTGGCTGATCTCCTTGGCCGCCTGGTTCACGGCGTTGTCCACCTCCTGCTGGTCGACCTTGTTCACGATGTCGAAGGAGGACTCCGAAGCCATGGGCACGTCCTTTCTGAAGCTGACTGTCTTAACCGATTTGCTGTCAGGGCCACTGTCTGTTGTATCGTCTCTCACGCCGGTTCACGAACCGGCAGCACCCTGGCGGGTTGCCCGAGTGGCCAAAGGGAGCAGACTGTAAATCTGTCGGCTTATGCCTACGCAGGTTCGAACCCTGCACCCGCCACAGGAGCTGAAACAGCCCCCGGACCTGGAAACAGGCCGGGGGCTGTTCTCGTTGGCCCCGGCGATGCGATCAGCGGGGTGACGGGGAATACTTGCCGGGCCGGCGGGGGTTGGCTGTTGTGTCGGGTTGGCTAGAGGTAGGAGAGAGCAGGCGATGAAACCCACCGAGTTCGTGAAGGTGAACAGTCAGTTCTGGGGGGAGCACCTCAAGAGCGTGAGTGAGCACCTGCCGGGGAGTCATGGGCGCGAGTTGGTGGGGCCGTTGCTGTATCCGCGGCAGTTGGTGCTGACGGAGACGCCGGACTGGAACATCCTGGAGCTCGTCGGAGTGTCGAAAGAGTTCCGGTCGCTGGACGTCCGGCGGCAGAAGGCTGCGGGGATCGACGAGTACTTCGGCGCCGCAAAGGACCAGGCCGGTACGGTCGTGGTGCTGCGGAACGACGACCGGTACCAGGACGCGACGATCGCGACGGAGTACGGCCGCGCAGCCCTGGACAGCCGGTACCCGAGCGCTGAGCGAATCATCGGCCGCGAGCTGGTCGGCACCGGTGAGAGCAAGCTGCTGAGCTTCACCCCGGGCAACTACACGACGCTCGAGCGCGTACTGCTCGCCTCCAGCGTCGACACGTCCGTGCGGGTCCGCTGGACCTTCCTCGCGATCGCGATCCACCGCTCCGAGCCGGCCGACAAGTACCGCCAGTACCTGCAGCAGCTGGTCAACGAGGCCGCTCACCTCGACCCGATCGGCACGCTCGCCGTGCCGCGCGGTCAGGTGGAGGAGTTGCTGAAGGCCGAGCCGTTCGGGGCGACGTACCAGCACGGGCTGCACAAGACGACGGTCGGCGAGTTCCTGCAGCAGCACGAGGAGATCCTGCTGTCCGCGTTCAGCGCGACGCAGCTGGTCCGCGAGCCGGTGCTCGAAGCAGCAGACGGTACTTCGGTGACGCCCGACTTCATCCTCGAGCGCGAAGACGGCAGCCACATCATCGGCGACCTGGCCCTCCCCCTGCTCGAAACGGGCAAGGACGGCAAGAAGCGCCGTCGCTCGACCACCGCGCAGGACGGGGTCGCCCGACTCACGCAGTACGGGGAGTACTTCGCCAACGCGGAGAACCAGGCGTTCGCGAAGACGAAGTACAACGTGGAGGTCACCGACCCCCGCAAGCTCCTCGTCCTAGCCACCAACGAAACCACCACCGAGCCCGGCATCGAACTGGTCGACTACGACACCATCCTCCGCCTCGCCCTCGCTGCTAAGTAGAACTGAGCTCCACGACAGCGGCTGCGGCATTGAGACCGACGACCTTCCTGAGGTCATCGAGTCCTTCTTGCCCCAGCTGCTGCCGCCGGCAGCCCTGATGAGCAGGCCACCAGCGGGGTTGCGGCCCTGCCTGCCCGGCCAACATCGGGGCTGCAATCTCGCGCGCCCACCGGCAGGTTCTCGGGCTGCTCGCATGAAGCATCACGTCAGCGGCACCAAAACCTCCCAGCGAACGCTGTTTCTTCGCCGACTGACGCTCCACAGGTCGCTAGCGGGCGAACAACCCGCCAGCCAGCTCCAGATCAGCCTGGATGGACCCGTGAGATTCTGGTTCAGGCTCGCCAGGTCGGCCTGCGCCGACGTCAACTCGCCGATCGTCGAGCACATCACGTCGGACCAGATGACGAGCACCCGCGTCGGCACCGGCGTCGTGGTCGGGGCGCTGGACGGCTGCGGCGCAGCGCCCTTCTCCTCAGCCGGGCTCGAGCACCCGGTCAGTACGAGCAGCAGCCCCAGTACGGCGACCCGATGAACCATCGCAAAGGTCGCGCGGCCCTCAGGTGGCTCTGTCCTCAACCGGTCAACTAGTTGACCAGGGCGAACAATGTGCCGGGGAGGATCGACAGGACGACGGCGCCGCCGGCGCAGAGCGAGATGACGGTGACCGCGGGGGTTTCGATGTCGACGGAGAACGGGTCGTCGGCCGGGAGGCGGACCAGTTCGGCGATCCAGCGGAGGTAGACCGCCAGGCCGATCATCACGTTGAGAGCCATCACCACGGCCAGCCAGCCGTAGTGGGCGTCGATGACGGACTGGAAGGCGGCGAACTTGGTGAAGAGGCCCGCCAGACCTGGTGGTAGGCCTGCGAGGACGACCAGGAAGAAGATGAGGGCCGTACCGAGGCCTGGCTCCGAGCGGACCATGCCCCGATAGTCCGACAGCAACAGGCCGCCCGGCCGGTGGCGCTGGACCACAGCGACCGCCCCGAAAGCGCCGAGAGTGACGACGACGTACGCCGCCAAGTACGCCACCACTGCCTGCGCATCCCCGACCGCCAAAGGCGCCAGCAGGAAGCCGACCTGGCCGATCGACGACCATGCGAGCAGCCGGACCGCCTCGACCTGACGCAGCGCGGCCAAGTTGCCGACCGTCATCGTCAAGGCCGCCAGCACAGCCACCGCGATCCGCAGATCCGGCCCCGACGGCGTGATCCCGTACGTCACCAGCACGAGCAGCCCCGCGACACCGGCCGACTTGGAGACGACGGCGAGGAAGGCAGTCACCTCGACCGGCGCCCCGGCGTACGTGTCCGGCAGCCAGCCATGGAACGGCACCGCAGCAATCTTGAAGCCGAACCCCACGATCACGAACAACCCGGCCGCGAACGCCACCCGCCGCAGATCCGGATCGATCCCCGGCAACCGGTTCGCGATCGTCTGCAGGTAGAGCGACCCGGTCACGCCGTACAGGTAGGAAATGCCGAACAGCATCACCGCCGTCGACAGCACCGACACCAAAAAGGCCTTCAGAGCTGCCTCGGACCCGCGCCGATCCCGCCGCAACGCCACCATCGCGAAGCTCGGCAGCGACACCACCTCAAGAGCGATCACCACGGTCGCCAGATCGCGCGCCCCCGCCAGCACCGTCGCGCCGACCAGCGCGCTGAGCAGCAGGAAGTGGTACTCCCCCACCGGAATCTCAGCCGACAACAACCGGTACGCCGAAAGCCCGACGACCCCCAGGCCACCGATCAGCAGCACCGCCCACAACCCGATCGTCAGCGGATCGAGCACCAGGCTGCACTCAGCCGGACCCTCGACCGCAAAGCGGCAGAAGGCCGCCTTGAACCCGTTCCGCTGCGCCATCACGAAGGCGAGCCCGAAGACGATCACGCCCCCGGTGATCAACGTGGCCACCAGGTGCTTGGCCCGCTTGGAACCACTGCTCCAGAACCCGTCGATCAGCAGCACGGCGACAGCGCCCACCGCCAGTACCAGCGGTACGGCGATCGTCTGCCAGTCGGTCCAGGTGATCGTCATGCGAACGTCCAGTAGTCGAGCAGGAAGGGCGGCCAGAGTCCCAGGACGACCGTCAGCACGATCAGCGGCGCCCAGGTGATCAGCTCGATCCGGCTCAGGTCCACCGCGAAGGCACTGGCCGGGTTCTCGGCCGGGTCACCCTGGTTGAGCTGGCGGATGAGCTTGAGGAAGTACGCCGCGGTCAGTACCGCACCCAGCCCAGCGATCACCATCAGCACCAGGAACGTTGTCCGCGGCAACACATCCGCCGGATGGTAGGCACCCAGCAGGATCAGCATCTCGCCCCAGAACCCAGCCAGCCCGGGCAGCCCGAGCGACGCCAGGCACGCGAACGTGAGCAGTCCGCCGATGCGCGGCAACCGGGCGTACAGGGCGCGGCCGATCGCGCGCAGGTCGCTGGTGTCGTGCCGGTCCTTGATCGCGCCGGCCAGGAAGAACAGCAGGCCGGTGATGATGCCGTGGGCGATGTTCGCGTAGAGCGCGCCGGCCAGGCCCTCCGGTGACATCGTCGCGATCCCGAGCCCGATGAAGCCCATGTGGCCGACGCTCGAGTACGCGATCAGCCGCTTGACGTCCGTCTGCGCGAGGCAGGCCAGCGACCCGGCGATGATCGCGACGGTCGAGAAGCCGGCCAGGTACGGCGCGATGGTGGCCGTCGCGTCGGGCAGCACGGGGAGCAGGATCCGGATCATGCCGTAGCTGCCGAGCTTCAGCAGTACGCCGGCCAGCAGCACCGAACCGACCGTCGGCGCCTTCGCGTGCGCGTCGGGCAGCCAGATGTGCAGCGGCCACAGCGGCATCTTCACCGCGAGCCCGAGAGCGATCAGGACGGCCGCGATCAGCGCGATCCCATGCCCACCTGCGATTGGGTTCGAGCCCAGTACTTCGAGATCGAACGTCCCCGCCAGCCGATGCACCAGCAGGAAGCCGAGCAGCATCAGCGCCGACCCGAACACCGTCATCAGCACGAAGGTGGTCGCCGCCCGCCGTCGCCCGGCCGGGTCGTGATCGTCGCCCCAGATGTCGATCACCAGCCACATGGGGATCAGCACGACCTCGAAGAACAGGAAGAACAGCACCAGGTCGAGCGCCGAGAAGGTCCCGATCACACCCGTCTCGATGACGAGCAGCAGCGCGATCAGGGACCGCGTGCGGCCGATGCGCGGGGTGATCCGCAGCGAGTACAGGCAGCAGAGGAAGACGAGCAGCGCGGTCAGCACGATCAGCGGCAGCGAGATAGTGTCGACGCCGAGATGGAACCGCACGTCCAGCGCCGGGATCCACGAACTGTCGGTCTCGGCGAACGCGTGGATCTTGCCCGGCAGCGTGCGCGGCAGACTGTTGGTGTTCAGGTCGATAAGCGTCTCGAACTCAGGCTTCCGAGGCCGGATCAGATCCCACCACAGCACTGCCGAACCGACCAGCACCAGCCCGGAGACAACCGATCCGACGATCGCAGCAACGCGATCACCGGTCCCAGCAGGCAGTGCCCACAGGATCGCCGCAGTCAAAGCCGGTACGACGAGCAGCGCGATCAGCAACACGCTCATGAGCCGATCACCCCCGCCAGGATCGCCAGCGCGACCGCCCCGATCACGGCCGCCGTCAAGTACGTCTGCACGTTGCCCGTCTGCAGCCTCCGGAACCCGGCCGAGGCCAGTACGCCGGCCCGCCCGGCCCCACGCACATACCCCCCGATCACGTCCCGATCCCCGCCAACCGCCAGCTTCGCCAGCCACTGCACCGGTACGGCAAAGACCCGCTGGTACGCCGAATCCACCCCGAACTCACGCTCGAGCACGACCGGCCGCGGATCAGCCCCCCGTTGCCACAACGAGTACGCCGGCAGCGCGCCGAACAGTCCGAGCACCGTCGTCACCAACGCGATCGGCCACTTGAGGTGGACACCATCCGTGTAGCCCAGCCCGATGGCGCCGACCGCGAGCAGCACCAGCGGGGCGAGCATCAGCCACGACCCGTCCCGCAGCTTGGCGGTATCCGGCTCCTCGAGATCGGCCATCGGGTCGTCGTCCTCGAAGGCACCGAGCGCGCCCGCCAGGGCCGGCGTACGGAAGAAGACCCAAAGCCACAGGCGAACGCAGTAGAAGGCGGTCAGCGCGGCCGTCAGGCAGACCGAGACGAGCACGACCCAGCCGATCGTCGACCCGTCGCGGGCGTGCTCCCAGGCGGCCTCGATCACGGAGTCCTTGGAGAAGAAGCCGGCAAAGCCCGGTACTCCGGCGAGCGCGGCGAGCCCGATCGTCATCGTGATGAAGGTGACCGGCATCCGTTTCCGCAGCGCTCCGCGACGGGTGTACCGGCGCAGTACGACGAAGGCCGCGCTGCCGACCTGATGCAGGAGGACACCGGCGCAGAGGAAGAGCAGACCCTTGAAGGCTGCGTGCGTCAGCAAGTGGAAGAGCGCCGCGTGCCGTCCTTCGTGGGTGCCGAGCGAGAGGCCGGCGAACATGATCGCCAGCTGACTCACCGTCGACCAGGCGAGGACGCGCTTGACCTCGACGGCCGCCATCGCGCAGAAGGCGGCGAAGAGCATCGTCACGCAGGCGATCACGGCCAGCACGGTGAAGGTCGTCTCGGCCGCCGCGAACACGTCGTACAGGCGGGCGATCAGGAAGACGCCGGCGGCGACCATGGTGGCCGCGTGGATCAGCGCGCTGACCGGGCTCGGGCCGGGCATCGCGTCGGGGAGCCAGGTCTGCAGCGGGACCTGCGCGGACTTGCCGACGATGCCGACCAGGATCAGCAGCGTGCCGGTGGTCAGCAGTCCGGGCGAGATCTGCCGGTCGCCGAGCTCGGAGAGGGTGAAGGTCTTGTAGCCGAGGCCGAGCACGAAGATGCCGAACAGGAAGCCGACGTCGCCGAGCCGGGTCATCAGGAACGCCTTCATCGCACCCGAGCGGGCGTCGCGGCGTTCCCAGTAGTGACCGATCAGCAGGTACGAGCACGCACCCATCAGCTCCCAGCCGATGAGTAGCAGGAAGAGGCTGTCGGAGACGACCACGGTCACCATCGATGCGGTGAAGAGCGTGACGAGGGCCGTGTAGGAGGCCACACGTTCGTGGACGTAGGCGATCGAGTACACCTGCACGCAGAGCGAGACGACGCCGACGATCGCGAGCATGAAGACGGTCAGATCGTCGGTACGGACGCCGTAGCTGAGGTACACGTCGCGGCTGAGGAACACACCGCCGAAGCGCTCCTGCTGCGGGTCGACACCGTAGAGCAGGCCGGCGGTCAGCAGGACGAGCAGGGAGAAGCCGACGCCGATCACGCGCCAGGCGGTGGCGATCACTGCTCGACCTCGGTGTGCTCGCCAGGAGCGGCCTCGACCAGGTCGCGAGCCGCATCCGCGTCCACATGGCCGTGGCCGCGGAAGAGCAGCAGGATGATGGCGAGGCCCAGCCCGATCTCGGCGGCGGCCAGGGTGATGACGAAGACCGCGAGGGTCTGCCCGGTCGCGAGGCCGTCGACGCGCCAGGCGTCGAACGCGACCAGGTTGAGAGTGACCGCGTTCAGCATCAGCTCGAAGGACATCAGCATGGTGATCGCGTTGCGGCGCGCCAGTACGCCGTACACGCCGATGCAGAACAGCGCGACGGCGAGCAGGAGCGGGACGATGATCGGCATGGTCAGTCGCCCTTCTTCCCCGGGCGCTGGGACAAGACGATCGCGCCGATCAGGGCGGCCAGCAGCAGGACCGAGAGGACTTCGAAGGGGAGCACCCAGTTGCGGAAGACGGCGGTACCGATGGATTCGGCGCTGCCGGTCGGTACCGGCTTGATCTTTTGGTTGCCAAAGGCAAGTACCACGCCGGTGCCGAGGATCAGCGCGAGCACCAGGGCGACCACTGCGGCGAACGGGCTGCGGCGGGTTGTCAGCGCGGGCAGCGGGTTGGTCGGCGCCTTGGTCAGCATCAGGGCGAAGAGGACGAGGACGACGATCGCGCCGACGTAGACGAGGATCTGTACCAGCGCGACGAACTCGGCATGCAGGGCGCCGAAGCAGCCGGCCACCGCGCCGAGCGTGACGACCAGCCAGAGCGCGGCGTGCACGATCCGGCGGGAGGTGACCGTAACGACCGCTGCCAGCAGCGCCACCGCCCCCGCGATGGAGAAGAGCGCAGTGGTCACTCCTCGCCCTCCGCGATGGGGGGAGTCGAGCCGCCTTCGCGCGGCGCGGGCGCGCTCGCGGATCCGGCGGCCGGGGCCGCGTCGCTCGGCGCCGCCTCGATGGCCTCGATCGGTTCGATCACCGACGGGCCCGGGTCGATCGGTTGCGGCGCGGGGACGGTCCACATCCAGTCCCGCAGCCGGTCCTTCTCGTGGGTGAGGTTGCGCAGCTCGGTCTCGGCGTACTCGAACTCCGGCGACCAGAACAGCGCGTCGAACGGGCACGCCTCGATGCAGATCCCGCAGTACATGCAGAGGCTGAAGTCGATCGCGAACCGGTCGAGCACGTTCCGGCTGCGCTCGCGGGCCTGCTCACCGACCGACGGCGCGGTCTCGGTGTGCGAGTCGATGTAGATGCACCAGCTCGGGCACTCCCGCGCGCAGAGCATGCAGGAGGTGCAGTTCTCCTCCATCAGCGCGATCACGCCGCGCGTCCGGGGCGCCAGCTCGGGCTGCACGTCCGGATACTGCTCGGTGACGGCACGGCGGCCCAGCGTCTTGGCGGTGACCTTCAGGCCATCGATCAGACCCTTGCCTGGTACGACCATGCCCCCTCCTCCCTCAGTCAGCTCTGCACGCTGACATTAGTCGGTTTCGGCCGGTGACGGTGCCAACCGGTGTCAGAGTTCGCGTTCCAGGCGTGCCGCGACCTGCCGGTAACGGCTCACCGGAATGAGATGGACACCCTGGAACGCGCCACTGTCCCGGATCCGCAGGATCTGCTCGCAGGCAGCCTCCACACCTGCGTCGCGGTCGCGCTCGACGGCGGCGACGAGCGCGTCGGGGATGGTCAGCTGGGGCAGTTTCGCCAGGTCAGCGGCCATTTTGGCGCTCGCGAGCACCATCACCCCGGCGTACACGGGGATGTTCAGGTCCACGCTGTCGCGCCACCTGAGCAGCTCGTCGAGGTCATAGCTGACCTGCACGTAAAGGAAGTCGGCCTCGGCCTTCCAACCCGGTACTGCGCGCAGCCGCGTCGCCGCGCCGACCTGAAACGGCTCGATCCCCGGAAAGCTGGTCGCCCGGGCCTCGTCGATCATCGTCCGCACGGTGAGCTGACTGGTCCGCGCGCCTTCGGTCGGGTCGTCCCCGTGAACGAAGAGGAACTGCTCCACCCCGTACGCCGCCGCCGTGAGCAGGTCCCGGCGGAAACCGAGCAGGTTCCGATCGCGGGAGTTCAGGCACGCGATCCCCCGAGCCCCCATCGCCTGCACCTCGTTGGCCACGGCAACACTGCTGACCGTTGCCCGCCCGATGTGGTTGTCCGGAATCAGAAACGCATCCGCGATCGGACTCATCACCCCGATCTGGTGCCGCACCTTCTTGAGATCCGGCCGCGTCGGCGGCTCCACCTCGCAGATCAGCTCAAACCCGTCACCCATGGCAACCGACCCTAGTCGGCCGTCCGGTCTTGGGATGGGCCGATACCAGCCACTGATCTGGTGCCTGACCGGCGCAGCCACGCTGGTTGTCGCCAACGTCGCGCCCAGCTGGTTCGCGACTGCGCCTGACCACTACGAGTGGACCGATCCGGCGCTGTTTATGGCGCCGTTCCTCGCCGTCATCGGTGGGATCGCCGGCACGGTGCGTCGGCGGAGGCTGCTCCGTCGGGCTGACGGCGTCCCGAACGACAGCGAACACGCCACGCGCCCGGACGTTGCTCTCCCGCTGCTGAAGATGGGCGTGCGGATCAAGCGCCCGGATGTGGCGAGCGGGTGAATCTCAGAGGGCGTCGAGGCTGCGCTGCAGGAAGTCGCGCTCTGCCGTGTTGACGGTCAGTTCCAGCGCCGCCCGGTACGCCGAGGCCGCCTCGTCGCGCCGGTCCAGGCGCTTGAGGAGTTCGGCGCGGATCGCGTGGAAGAGGTAGTAGCCACCGAGGTCGAGGTCGTCGACCAGTGCGAGGGCAGCGGCCGGCCCGTCCACCTCGCCGACCGCGACGGCTCGGTTGAGCTCGACGATCGGGGTCGGCTCGAAGGTGAGCAGGTGGTCGTACAGCTGGACGATCTGGCCCCAGTCGGTGTCGGCCGCAGAGGCGGCGTCGCTGTGGACCGCGTTCATCGCCGCTTGCAACTGGTACGGACCGGGCCGGCCGCGGCGCAGGCATCGGCGTACCAGGTCTTGCCCTTCGGCGATCAGCGCTCGATCCCAGAGGTCGCGGTCCTGGTCGGTCAGCAGGACCATTGCGCCGGTGGCGTCGACTCGGGCCGGGCGGCGGGATTCCTGGAGCAGCATCAGGGCGAGGAGGCCGACTGCTTCGGGTTCATCGGGCATCAGCTCGACGAGGAGCCGGCCGAGGCGGACGGCTTCTTGGCAGAGTTCGGTGCGGATGAGTTCGTCGCCGGACGAAGCGGCGTACCCCTCGTTGAAGATCAGGTAGACGACCGCTAGTACACCACGGACGCGTTCGGGAAGGTCCGCCTCGTAGGGCACGCGATACGGGATGCCCGCGGTGCGGATCTTCGCCTTCGCGCGGACGATCCGCTGCGCCATCGTCGATTCCGGGACGAGGAACGCGTGCGCGATCTCGGTGGTGGTGAGGCCGCCGAGCAGGCGCAGGGTGAGGGCGACGCGGACGTTCAGGGCCAGGGCGGGGTGGCAGCAGGTGAAGATCAGGCGGAGCCGGTCGTCGCGCACAATCCCCTCCTCCGCTGGTTCGTCCTGGGCATGCAGCAGCGCGGCCTGGGCGTGCTTGTCCTCGCGGGAGGACTCGCGGCGCAGGCGGTCGATCGCGCGGTTGCGCGCGGTCGTGATGATCCAGCCGGCCGGGCTGGGTGGGAGCCCGTCCGCCGGCCACTTCTCCAAGGCCTTCGCAAAGGCCTCCTGAACCGAGTCCTCCGCGATATCCAGATCCCCGAACACCCGAGCCAGCACGGCGACCGCCCGCCCATGCTCGGTCCGAAACACACCCGCCACCTCGGCCGCAGACACCACCACCGGCTGACCGGGGACCGGTTGCTCCGGCTCCGCCGACTGCGGCGACGGGGGCCGCGGACTCTCCGGCTGCGCGGGAGCCGGGCGCTCGGGGTGGTCGGTCATCCGGTGAAGGGGCGGACTTCGATGGACAGGGGTTTGAGGATGGCAGCTAGTTTGCGGGCCCAGGCCAGCGCCTCGTCGAGATCGGCCGCTTGCACGACGGTGAAGCCGCCGAGATGCTCCTTGCCCTCCGTGAACGGCCCATCGGTCAGCAGGACTTCGTCGCCGTCGGCGCGGAGTACCGTCGCGGACTCCGGCGGATGCAGTCCGGCGCTGAACACCCACGCCCCGGCCGCCCGCAGTTCGTCGTTCCAGACGGCGAGATTCTTCATGATCGGCTCAAGGATCTCGGGCGCCGGCGCCGGTCCGTCAGGCTGGTAAATGCTGAGCAGGTACTGCTTCATGCTGCCTCCTTTACCTCCTACACGAACGCCCTCAGCCCGGATCGACAGGCAGGCTCACAATAATCGCCAGCCCGCCCACCTCCCGTGGTTTCGCGCTGACCGACCCGTCGTGCGCCTGGGCGACCGACTGCACGATCGACAACCCCAACCCCGCCCCCTTGGCCCCGACCAGCCGATCGTCGGCCAGCCGATGGAACGGCTTGAACAGCCCATCCACCTCGTACGGCGGAACGCTCGGCCCACTGTTCGTCACCTCCACCTCGACCCGCTCCCCCGCCGTTCGGCTGACCACGTGGACCCACCCGCCATCGGACAGGTTGTGCCGGATCCCGTTCTCCACCAGGTTGTGGACAAGGCGTTCGAGCAGGAGCGCGTCGCCGGTCGCCGGCGCATCACCAGGCTCGGTGGTGATGCTGACGCCAGCCGTCTCGGCCTCCGGCGTGAGCTGGGCGGTGACGTGCGTGATCACGTCGGCGAGATTCACCGGGTACGTGGCCGTGACCTGCTTCTCCGAATCCGCCAGCAGAAGCAGGCCGCCAATGAGCTGCTCGTGCCGGGCGTTGATCTCCAGCAACGTCTCACCGAGTTGCCGTACGTCGTCGGAGGCGGTCTTGCGATGCATGGCGACCTCGACCAGCGCGCGGCCGAGAGTGAGCGGCGTACGGAGCTCGTGCGACGCGTTGGCGACAAACCTCCGCTGCCCGTCGAACGAGTGGTCGAGCCGCTCGACCATCGTGTCGAAGGCGTCGGCCAGATTCTTCACCTCGTCGTCCGGACCCTTCAACGCGATCCGCTCATGCAGACCGCGACCTGCTGCGGGCGCCGCCGCGATCCGCTTGGCGGTGTCGGTCACCCGATGCAGCGGCGCCAGCACCCGCCCCGCGACCAGCCACCCGAACCCAGCGGCCAGCCCGCCGACGATGACCAGGGCGATACTCCCCTGGGCCAGCAGGGTCTTCGTGGCGGCCGCTTTGACGCGCGCGTTCTGCTCTCGCATCACCTCCTCGGCGTCCGGCCCGGTCAGCACGTCGCCGGCGCTGTTCATCACGTACAGCTCTTTGGTGGGCACCTTTTCTTCGCTCGCCGTCGGCGTACTGGCTGGTGGTGAGAGGTACTTACCTTGGATGATCACCCGGTGGTCTCTGGAGAGCTGGTTGCTGAAGAGGGCATACGTGACGGCCAGGAGGAGCACACCGGCGACCAGGAAGAGGCCCGTGTAGATCAGCATCAGGCGGGCGCGCAGGGTCAGCTTCATGGGATCCGGTACCCGACGCCGGTGACGGTCTCGACAACGGCGGGGTCGCCGAGCTTGCGCCGCAGCTTGAGGATGGTGAGTCGGACCACGCCGGTGAACGGGTCGACGTGCTCGTCCCAGGCCTTCTCCAGCAGCTGTTCCGCCGACACGGTCGCGCCGTCGGCACGCAGCAGCTCGGCCAGTACGGCGAACTCCTTCTTCGCGAGCGGTACATAGCGTCCGTCCCGGAAGACCTCATGCCGCGACGGATCCAGGGCTAGGCCGGCGCGTCGTAGTACCGGCGGATCGGCAGGGCGGCTGCGCCGGCCGAGGGCGAGCACGCGGGCCGCCAACTCGGGGAAGGCGAACGGTTTGGTCAGGTAGTCGTCGGCGCCGAGCCCAAGCCCGTCGACCCGGTCGGTGACGGTTGCTGCGGCCGTGAGCATCAGTACGCGAGTGGGCGATCCGGATGCGACTACCTGCTTGCAGACCTCGTCGCCGTGGACGACGGGGAGGTCGCGATCCAGTACCAGTACGTCGTACTGATTGACCGCCAGCCGCTCGAGCGCGGACTCACCGTCCGGCGCGACGTCGACGGCATGCGGCTCGTCCCGCAGCCACTCCGCGATCGCTGCCGCGAGCAACGGTTCGTCCTCGGCCACCAGTACCCGCATCGCAACGCCACCTTCCGTCGTGACTGTCCATGATCCCCGACGCCGCGTTTCCCCGGTGTTACCCGAGCAGGAAACAGCAGGGAAACGCCGTCGCGACTTGTCTTGAGGCCGGCATCCCCATTCCTCAAGGAGAAGACCGTGACGCGAAAGCACGCCCTCGGCGCGCTGGCCACCATCGCCCTCGCCATCGCCCTCACCGGCTGCGGGTCCGACACCGATGGCCAGGACAACCAAGTCGCCTCCGGCAGCGGCGCTCAGCCCACCACGGGCACGAGCGCCGGGGCCGGCACCAGCACCAGCCCCGGCAGCGAGGGCCTCAGCCGGGACGAGAAGAGCGTGAAGTTCACCCAATGCCTGCGTGAGCACGGCATCGACGTGCCCGATCCGGAACCGGGCAAGGGCCCGATGATCAAGCTCGACCCGAGCAGCGGGATCAGCCAGGAGGACATGCAGAAGGCGATGGAGGACTGCCAGGAGTTCAACCCGCAAGGGGAGGCGGGGCCCGATCCCCAGCAGGAGGAGAACGGCCGCAAGTTCGCCGCCTGCATGCGGGAACACGGAGTGGAGAAGTTCCCGGACCCGAAGCCCGGTCAGCGCGGGGTGATGATCGACCGGGCGGCCGGGGAGGACCCGGACTTCCCGAAGGCGCAAGAGGCCTGCCAGCCGATCCTGGCCGGTAAGTGATGGCGCGCCGGACTGTGCTGACGGCGGTCGCGGTACTGGCTGCGAGTGGTGGACTCACAGCCGGGCTGCTGACTCGGGGCGACAGCAGTGAGGCTGCGGGCGAGAGTCCGGCGGCGCTGACCAACACTGCCAAGGTCACCCGGCAGACGCTCAAGGACACCGAGACGGCTGATGGCGAGCTCGCCTATGGCACGACCACCACCGCGACCAGCAGGGCTGCCGGGACGCTCACTTGGCTTCCCGAGAGCGGAGAGCAGGTCGGGCGAGGGGAAACGCTTTACCGGGTTAACAACTTGCCCACGACTCTGTTTTACGGCGCGCTGCCGGCGTACCGGCGGTTGGCGGAGGACAGCGAGGGAGCTGACGTGCTGCAGCTTGAGCGGAACCTCAAAGCCCTTGGATACAAGGGGTTTACCGTCGACGACACGTTCACTTCGGCTACCGCGGAGGCGGTGGAGGAGTGGCAGGAGGATCGCGGGTTGCCGGAGACGGGGGTAGTTGAGCTGGGGCAGGTTGTGTTCGCGCCTTCGGCGGTGCGGGTGGACAGCCTGGAGGCGGCGGTGTCCGATCCGGTTGCGCCTGGGCAGAAAGTGCTCAGCTACACGGGGACGACGAAGGCTGTGACGGTGTCGTTGGAGGCTGCGGACCAGCGGCTGGCCAAGAAGGGCGCGACGGTGTCGGTGACATTGCCGGATGACACGACGGTCGCGGGCAAGGTCTCCGAGGTGTCGACGGTGATCGTGCCGGCCGCGTCGCCGGATCAGGATCCCACGACCGAGGTCTCCGTGGTCATTGCCTTGGGCAACCAGAAGGCGGTGGCGGCGTACGCGTTGGCTTCGGTTGACGTGACGTTCACCGCGGCGGAGCGGAAGGGTGTGCTGACGGTGCCGGTCTCGGCGCTGCTTGCCTTGCAGGAGGGTGGGTTCGGGGTCGAGGTCGCGGGCACACCGAAGTACCGGCCGGTGAAGACCGGGCTGTTCGCGGCCGGACGGGTCGAGGTCAGCGGGGCCGGGATCGTCGAGGGGCTGGCCGTGGCGGTGCCGAAATGATCGAGCTCACCGAGGTGACGAAGGTGTACGCCGGTGGCGTCGCCGCGCTGGCCGGCGTATCGCTGCGAATCGAGGCCGGCGAACTGGTCGCGATCGTCGGCCCGTCCGGATCCGGCAAATCAACGATGCTGAACGTGATCGGCACCCTGGACCGCCCGACAACAGGCCAGGTCCGCATCGACCACTACGACGTGGCCCAACTGTCCGACGCGGGTTTGTCGGCGTTGCGGGCGAGCCGAATCGGTTTCGTCTTCCAGCAGTTCCACCTGGCTTCCGGCGTACCGGCCCTGGACAACGTCGCCGACGGCCTCCTCTACTCCGGCCTACGCCGCCCCGAACGCCGCAAACGAGCCGCCGCCGCCCTCGAACGGGTCGGCCTGGGCCACCGCCTGACCCACCACCCCCACGAACTCTCCGGCGGCGAACGCCAACGAGTAGCCATCGCCCGAGCAGTAGCCGGCACCCCCGCCGTCCTGCTGGCCGACGAACCAACCGGCGCCCTCGACTCCACCTCCGGCGCCACCGTCATGCAACTACTCCACGACCTGAACACCACCGGCACCACCGTCGTCATCATCACCCACGACCGGGAAATAGCCGCCTCCCTCCCCCGCCAACTCCACATGCGAGACGGCCACCTAACCCAGGAGCTCCACCCATGACCGAGGACAAGCCAGGAGCCGATTGGCCAGCAGTTCCACCCGAACGGAGTGGACCCGCGGCACCGGAAGCGGGAGCGGGAGCGACGGAGTCGCAGCCGACCGCGCCGCGAGAAGCCGGTGCCAGTGCCGACACATCCCCGCCCGAGCGGAACAGCGAGGTCGCCCCGCTCGAACCAGATGCGCAGGCAGCGTCCTCGGAGCGCGGCGGACGAGCAGTCCCACCGCAGCGGAGTGGACGGGGGCTTCAGCCTGGGCGGTTGGGGGTTGGGGATTTGGTTCGGGTTGGTGGGGTGGGGTTGCGGACTCGGCCGGGGCGGGCGTTCTTGTCGGCGTTGGGGATTGCTATCGGGATTGCGGCGATGGTGAGTGTGGTGGGGATTTCGGCTTCTTCGCGGGCTGAGCTGGATGAGACGTTGGATGCGTTGGGGACCAACTTGCTGACGGTGGCGCCGGGGACTCGGTTGACGGGGGAGGCGGCGGAGTTGCCGTTGGCGGCGGAGGGGATGGTTCGGCGGATCGGGCCGGTGGAGGCGTTGTCGGCCATCGGGTTGGTGGATGGGGCTTCGGTCTATCGGAGTGATCGGATTCCGGCGATCCAGACCAATGGGATTGCGGCGTACGCGGCACGTACCGATCTGCTGGAGACCATCGGGGCGACCGTGCGCAATGGGCGATGGCTGGATGCGGCAACCGGGTCGTATCCGGCGACGGTGCTGGGGTCGGCGGCGGCTGAGCGGCTGGGGATCAATCGGTCGGGTGCGGACACCAAGGTGCTGATCGGGGACGAGTGGTTCACCGTTCTGGGGATCCTCGAGCCAGCCGCGCTGGCGCCTGAGCTGGACAGCGCTGCTCTCATCGGCTGGCGCGCGGCGGATTCCACGCTGGGCTTCGACGGTCACGCGACGAAGATCTACACCCGTACGCCGGACAGCCAGGTCGAGTCAGTACGCGAAGTACTCGGCGCCACCGCCAACCCCGAGGCGCCCAACGAGGTCGACGTCTCCCGCCCCTCCGACGCCCTCGCCGCGAAGCAGGCGGCCGGTGACGCGTTCACGGCACTGCTGCTCGGCCTCGGCGCGGTCGCCCTGGTCGTCGGTGGTGTCGGCGTCGCCAACATCATGGTGATCTCCGTACTGGAGCGCCGCGCCGAGATCGGCCTCCGACGCTCCCTCGGCGCGACCAGAGGCCAGATCCGGACCCAGTTCCTCACCGAGTCGCTGCTGCTCTCAGCTCTAGGCGGCGTCGGCGGCGCAATCCTCGGCAGCGCAGTAACCGCCGCCTACGCCTCGTACCAAGGCTGGCTGACAGTCCTCCCCCTCTGGGCGTTGACCGGCGGCATCGCGGCGACCCTGTTGATCGGCGGCCTGGCCGGCCTCTACCCAGCCATCCGAGCCTCCCGCCTCTCCCCCACGGAAGCGCTGGCAACGCCCTGAGGACACCTGGCGACCCCCAGACGCGGAGACGGCAGGACGGGAGTGTTCAGTAGAAGATGACGACGCCGATGCCGGTGAGGGCTAGCTGGAGTAGCGCCACCGGCACCAGGCCCTGCCAGGCAAGTTTTTGGAGTTGGTCGGCACGTAGGCGGGGGAATGCCACGCGCACCCAGATGACCAGCAACGACACCGCCGCCACCTTCAGGACGGTCCAGATCCAGCCGATGCTGTCCGGCCCGGGGCCGCTCCAGCCGCCCAGGAACAACACCGTCGTGAGGCCGGCCAGTACCACGATTCCGGCGTACTCGGCGAGCAGGAACATCGCGAAGCGGAGGCCGGTGTACTCCGTGTACGGCCCGAAGATCACCTCGGAGTCGGCCACCGGCATGTCGAACGGCGGGCGTTGCAGCTCAGCGAGCCCGGCGATGAAGAAGACGACCATGCCGGGCAGTTGCCAGAGCAACCACCACGGATTCCACACCCCGACGATCCCGCTCAGGCTCAGCGTCCCGGCGGCGACAGCAACGCTCGCGGCGGACAGTACGAACGGCAGCTCGTAGCTCATCAACTGCGCCGCCACCCGCAACCCGCCGAGCAGGCTGTACTTGTTGCCGCTCGCCCAGCCCGCCATCAGCGAACCCAGTACGCCGATGCTCATCACCGCGAGCACGTAGAACAGCCCCGAGTCCAGATCCGCCCCGACGATGCCCGGCGCGAGCGGGATCGCGGCGAGCGCCGCCATGTACGGCAGGATCGCGACGATCGGCGCCCACTCGAAGACGCGCTTGTCCGCGGCGGCCGGGGTGACGCTCTCCTTCTGGATGAACTTCACCCCATCGGCGACCAACTGCGCCCAGCCGTGGAACGCACCGGCGTACATCGGCCCGAGCCGCGACTGCATGTGCGCCATCACCTTGTGCTCGGCCTGCCCGACCACGAGCGGCGCGACGAGGAACGCGACCAGCACTCCCACGACCCGCACCACGAATTCGAGCATGGCGGCAGCCTATCTACTGGCCACCCCATCGCGCTGGCGCTGAGGTGGTCCGTCGCGCCGGTTTGACCTGAACCGCCGTTGAGGTCGCAGGGTGGGTGGC
This sequence comes from Kribbella ginsengisoli, assembly GCF_039537185.1. Taxonomy (NCBI): domain Bacteria; kingdom Bacillati; phylum Actinomycetota; class Actinomycetes; order Propionibacteriales; family Kribbellaceae; genus Kribbella; species Kribbella ginsengisoli. The sequence continues at coordinate 961,728 of NZ_BAABAA010000002.1, forward strand.
ACCTAGTGAAGGAGTTGTTTGCGAGATGACCACCATCCTCGTCACCGGCGCGACCGGGAACGTCGGGCGTCACGTAGTACAGGGCCTGCTGGAGGCGGGAGTAGGTGTGCGGGCGCTCGTCCGCAACCCAGCACTAGCCGCCCTACCCGCGGAGGTGGAGGTAGTACGCGGCGACATCTACAACCCTGCTGCTGTCGGTCAGGCAGCTACTGGTGTCGACGCAGCCTTCCTGCTCTGGCCTGCCTTCACCGCCGACCGCGCTGCCGACGTAGTCACCGCACTGACCAAGCAGGTGTCCCGCATCGTCTACCTGTCATCAATGAGCGTCAGGGACGCCGACCCAGCCGCCGGCGGCGTGTGGGGCGAGCTCGAACTGCTGCTGACGGACGCGGGCGCGGACTGGACCTTCCTCCGCCCGGGCGGCTTCGCGACCAACACCCTCGAGTGGGCCGACCAGCTCCGCACCGGCAACGTAGTCCGACTGCCCTCCCCCAACGCCGCCCGTTCCCTCATCCACGAACGCGACATCGCCGAGGTAGCAGTACAAGCCCTCCTCGGCGACACCCACATCGGCCAGTCCCACACCCTCACCGGCCCAGAGGTCCTAACCCAAGCCGCCCAGGTAGCCACCCTCGCCAAAGTCCTGGACAGGCCCCTCGGCGTAGAAGAAATCCCCACCCCTGAGGCCCGCCACTCAATGCTCACCCAAGGCCTAGACCCAGCCTTCGTCGACTCCGCCCTCACCTACTGGGCGTCCCTGGTCACCACCCCCGAACCAGTAACCACCACAGTCGAAACCCTCCTCAACCACCCCGCCCGCACCTACCACCAATGGGCCGAAGACCACGCAGCCGACTTCAGGGGTTAGAGGGGTTGGAGGAGCCAGCCGCCTATGTTTTGGCGGCCGGCTTGGGTGGCCGCGGTGATGGCGCCGGTGTTGTTGGCGTGGATTGTGCCTATGAGGATGGGGTGGGTAGGCGGGAGGGACTGGGCCATCAGGGTGGAGAGGTGGGTGCCCAGGCCTTTACCCCGGAAGGCGGGGGTGAGGATCAGTTCTTCTACTACGTAGGCGGGGAGGGCCAGTGCTTCCTCGCTGTCCGTCAGGGCTCCTACGTAGCCGGCCCAGGTGCCGTCGACAGTGACGTCGAAGAGGCGGCCGGCTTCTACCGACTCCTGCAGGCTCTCCTTTGATTGGAGGTGGGCCTGGGTCGGGTGCTCGGGGTGGGCCTGGTCTACGGCGTCGTAGGCTCGCTGGGCTTCCTCGTAGTGGTCCACGTTTGTGGCAGGAGTCAGTACCAGGCCGGGCGGGACGTTGCGGGGCTGTAGGTCTTTGATGAGCGCAGCGTATTGGCGGCGGTCGCGCAGCGCTCCGGGGAAGGCGTCTACTGGCTCTGCGCTCCGCAGCCGCACGTAGCGCGGGTGATGGATGCCGTAGAGGTCTTGGGCTGCCGCAGCTAGGGCGGGGAGGTCGCGGGGCTCCAGTGGGCGGCTCATTGGGGTGGCGTCGACGAAGGGCTTGGTGATGTCGAGGCCCTCGAAGCGCATGCTCAGCATGGCGGAGAGGTCGTCGGCCACTGCCACCCAGTGGTTGAGCATCGCGTCTACCGGCGTACCAGGGGCCATCCGCTCAGCGCGGGACTCGGCAATCGACCGGTCGGTCGCCAGGAGGATGTCCACTCCCGCGTGCAGCTCGGCCAGCAATCCCAGCCGGGTCTCGTCGTCCACCCATCTCCGGGTCAGCGGGTGCTGGCGTTCGAGTGTGTAGGCAGCAAGTTCCCAAGGATCGGGGATCACTCAGTCTCCGGCTTCGGTTCGACAGGCGCCGGTTCGACAGGCGCCGGTTCGACAGGCGCCGGCTCGACCGGCTTCGGCTCGGTTTGTTTGGCCGTACGCCGCTCGCCCGCGGCTCGACGAGGACGTGCCGGGGTTGCCGCCGACAAGGCCGGCGCCAGCGGATCCGGATCCGGCGACCCCGGCGGCCGCGGACCCCACGACTCGGGATCGGGCACCCCCGGCGGCAACGTCCGACGCCGACTCGGCGCCCCGGCCTTCGGCGCGTGATCGGACTCGCCTGGCTCCTTCGCCCCCGGCCACGGCTTGGCGATCCGCGAGGCGAGGACGAACTCCTTGCGCAGCGGATTCCCCTCGAACCCGTCCGGCAGCAGCAGCGGGATCAGGTTCGGATGACCGTCGAAGGTGATGCCGAACATCTCGAAGGTCTCGCGTTCGTGCCAGTTCGCCCCGGCGTACAGGCCGGACAGCGACGCCAACGACGGAGCAGCGCGAGGGATGAGCGTGCGCACGAGCAGGTGGTCGACATGCGCGCCGCCCCAGAAGTCGGCGACGTGGGTGACGACGCGGAAGCCGTCGTTGAGCTCGTCGCTCGCGGTGAGGAAGTCGAAGAAGGTCAGCCCGACCTCGTCGCGCAGCACCTCGTGCGTCGCGACCCACGCCTCGGCCGGTACGTCGATCGTCTCCGGGCCGAAGCTGTCCACCTTGGTCGCCGCGATGCCCGCCTCGGTCAGGGCGCCGACCACGTCATCACTCACTGCGATACCTCGGGCGGGGCAACCAATCCGCGGGTCAGGGCTTGCGGAGACGGCTCGTACCGCGACGTCACGTTCTCGCCTGCGATCTTCTCCTGCAGCTTGAGGATGCCCTGCAGCAACGCCTCCGGCCGCGGCGGGCAGCCTGGCACGTAGACGTCGACGGGGATGATCTGGTCGACGCCCTTGGTGACGCAGTACGAGTCCCAGTACGGCCCGCCCGAGTTGGAGCAGGAGCCGAACGAGATCACGTACTTCGGCTCCGGCATCTGGTCGTACAGCCGCTTGATCGCCGGCGCCATCTTGTCCGTCACGGTCCCCGACACGACCATCAGGTCGGCCTGCCGCGGCCCGGGCGCGAACGGGATCACGCCGAGCCGGATGAAGTCGTGCCGTCCCATCGAGGCGGCGATGAACTCGATCGCGCAGCAGGCGAGGCCGAAGTTGAAGACCCAGAGCGAGTACTTGCGGCCCCAGTTCAGCAGGTACCGCACCGGCTCGGGCGCGAGCTTCGCCAGCGCGCCCACCATCGGTCGCACCGTCGGCGTCGGCAGGTGGACCGGGCTGTCAGGCATGGAGGTCAGCCTAGTCCGACAATCTCTTCGGCGAGGATCTCTGGGTACTCGAGTGGCGCGTAGTGGCCGACGCCGTCGACCAGACGCAGCCGGGCGTCGCTGAAGAAGTCGTCGAGCCGGTCCGACCAGGCCCGCGGGAACAGCGGATCGAACTCCGGCCACAGCACCACCGTCGGTACGCCGATCCGGTCGTACGACGCCGGAGCCGTCTCAGCCGCCGACGTCGCCACCGAGCCGGCCCCGGCCCGGTACCAGTTGATCGACGCAGTGAACGCGCCCGGCGCCGAGTACATCTCCACCAGGTGATCCAGCTCGGGTACGAAGCCCGGACCCGACCAGTGCGTCCAGAAGTGCTCCAGGTACGCCCGTACCGCCTCAGGCTGGCCGTCGACGAGCGACTCGATCACCGGCAGCTTGTGGAAGGCCTGGTACCAGAACTCCGCCTGCGCCTTCTCCGAGAACACCCGCTTCCCAATACCCGGCAGCGGCGGCGCAACCACCAGCCCGTCGACCAGCTCCGGGTGGCTGCGCGCTATCCCCTGCGCAATCCGGCTACCGACGTCGTACCCGGCCAGTACCGGCCGATCGAGCCCCAACTCCTCGATGAGCCCCAGTACGCTCCGCGCCTGCCCAGCGACCCCGTACTGCGCAGCCGGGTCGGCCACATGCTTGTCCGACTCCCCGAACCCCCGCAGATCCGGTACGACGACCTCATGCCCCTGCTCCACCAGCAACGGCACCAGCCGCCGGTAGTCAGTCCTGTCACCGGGCCAGCCGTGGAGCAGTACGACGGCCGGCCCCTCCCCGTCGCGGTCGTAAGCCAGCGAGAACCCGTCTACAGCTGCACTAGTCGGCATGGCTCCATCAGAGCAGATTCAGCACGTGCCCGGGGCCGGTTGTCAGTCCGCCTTCCACCGGAAGCGTGATGCCGGTGATCCACGAAGCGTCATCGGAGGCCAGGAAGGCGATCGCCGCGGCCACGTCCTCGCCCGTGCCGACCCGGCCGAGCGGGTAGATCGCCTTGAGCTCCTCCAGCAGCGCCTCCTTGCCGATAAACCGATCAGTGGCGACAGTGGCCGGCGCGACCACGTTGAACCGCACACCCTTCGGCCCGTGGTCAGTGGCCAGGTTGCGAACCAGGTTGGCCAGTGCGGCCTTCGCGGCGGCATAGGGCGCAGTACCGAGCGCTACCTCTCCACTGATCGACCCGACCAGCACTACGGACCCACGCGACTCCAGTAGATGCGGCAACGACGCCTCGATGCAGCGGGTCGCTCCGACGAACGTGAAGTCGTACTGCCGACCCCACTGCTCGTCCGTTCCCTCCAGCGCGAGGTTGTGACCGGCCACATTGGCCAGTACGTCGAGCCGCCCGAACCGCTCGACAGTCGCCGCTACGGCCGCCTCAACCGAGGCAGTGGAGGTGATGTCGCAATTGAGAGCTACTACGGAGCTCCCAGCCTCAGCGACGACAGCAGCGGTCCCCTCGGCGTCGATGTCGGCCGCTCCGACCAACGCTCCCTCCGCCGCCAGGCGTAGTACCGTCGCCCGCCCGATCCCGTGGGCGGCGCCCGTCACGAAGGCCACCTTGTTCTCGAACCTCTGCACAGCCAGCTCCTAGCGTCGGGGGCTCCCGACGCTAGGTCCTAGAGAACGGTCTAGGTCAAACCCCAGCTCCTTGACCCCGCGACACCGCCGACCTACCGTGAACTGGACAGGACTGGACAGGTTCATTTCGGGTTGGAGCGCGAATGGCCGATCAGCTGCGGGTCGATGCGGTCGAGGGGCGCACGGCGCTCTCGGTCGAGAGCAATGGCCTCAATGTCATCAGCGACACGGATCGCAAAGGCACGCCACGCCAGCTCTTCTGGCCCTGGTTCGGCGCCAACGTCTCGGTGCTCGGCCTCAGCTACGGCGCCTTCGCGCTCGGCTTCGGCATCTCGTTCTGGCAGGCGGTGATCGCCGGAGTCATCGGGATCGTCTTCTCGTTCCTGCTCTGCGGGCTGATCGCCCTGGCCGGCAAGCGCGGCTCGGCGCCGACGCTGGTGCTGAGCCGGGCGGCGTTCGGCGTACGGGGCAACAAGCTCCCGTCGCTGATCAGCTGGTTGCTGACGGTCGGCTGGGAGACCGTGCTGACCATCCTCGCGACGCTGGCCACGGCGACCGTGTTCGAACGGCTCGGCTGGGGCGGCGGCTCCATCACCAAGGTGATCGCGCTGGTCGTCGTCGGCACGCTGACCGTGGCGTGCGGCGTACTGGGCTTCGACCTGATCATGCGCGCGCAGACGGTCATCACGGTCGTCACCGGAGTACTGACCGTCGTCTACATCATCCTCGTCGCCGACCAGGTCCACTGGAGCGCCGTCAGCGCGCTGCCGAGCGGCTCGGGCCAGGCGGTGGTCGGCGCGCTCGTCTTCCTGATGACCGGCTTCGGTCTCGGCTGGGTGAACGCCGCCGCCGACTACTCCCGCTACCTACCCCGTACTGCGTCCAGCCGGGGCGTGGTCGGCTGGACGACCTTCGGCTCGTCGGTCGCGCCCGTAGTGCTGTTCATCTTCGGACTCCTGCTGGCCGGCTCGTCACAGGACCTGAGCAGTGCGATCGCGGCCGACCCGATCGGCGCGCTGGCCGAGGCGTTGCCGACCTGGTTCCTGGTGCCGTTCGTGATCGTCGCGGTGCTCGGGCTGGTCGGCGGCGCAGTACTGGACATCTACTCCTCCGGCCTCGCGCTGCTGTCGGTCGGGCTGCCCGCACCGCGGTACGTCGCCGCCTTCATCGACGGCCTCGTGATGATCGCCGGGACGATCTACGTGGTCTTCTTCTCCAGCGACAGCTTCCTGTCCCAGTTCCAGGGCTTCCTGATCACGCTCGGCGTCCCGGTGGCGGCCTGGTGCGGCATCATGCTCGCCGACATCGCCTCTCGTCGTCGCGACTACGCGGAGGCCGAGCTGTTCGACCGGCGCGGCCGGTACGGCGACATCCAGTGGTTGCCGATAGCAACCGTCGTGGTCGCGACGGCGATCGGCTGGGGCCTGGTCACCAACGGCCTCGCCAGCTGGCTGACCTGGCAGGGCTATCTGCTCAAGCCACTGGGTCTCGGCGGCAAGGAAGGCGCGTGGGCGTTCGCCAACCTCGGCGTACTGTTCGCGCTGGTCATTGGCTTCCTGGTCCAGTACTTCGTGGCACGGCCACAAGTGCGCGTTCAGGAGCAGGTCGCATGACTGTCCTCGCGCTGATCGACCTGCAACGGATCTTCGCCGAGCCGGAGAGCGGGTGGGCGACGCCCGACTTCCAGCGGGTGATCAAGCCGACGCAGCAGCTCATCGAGCTCATCCCGACGGTCGTCTTCACCCGGTTCGTCGCGCCCTCGGAGCCGACCGGGTCGTGGATCCCGTACTACGAACAGTGGCCGTTCGCGTTGCAGCCGCCGGACTCGTACGCCTATCAACTGGTGGACGAGTTCCGGGGTGCGCCGACCCTGGACAAGACGACGTTCGGCAAGTGGGGGCCGGAGTTGGCCGAGGCGGTCGGGCCGGGCGGGCAGCTGGTGTTGTCCGGCGTGACGACTGATTGCTGCGTGTTGACGACGGCACTCGCGGCGGTCGATGCCGGCGTACGGGTTCAGGTGGTTGCGGATGCCTGCGCTGGGGTTGACGAGGCGAGTCATCAGAAGACGCTCGACATCATGCGGTTGTACTCGCCGATGTTGGAGGTCGTGACGGTCGAGGAAGTACGCACCCAGTGATCCGTGGGATGAACCTCAAGCACGAGCGGATCGCGTCCATCCTGGCGCGGGAGATCCGGTCGGGGCGGGTCGGGCACGGCGATCAGCTGCCGGGTGAGGTGGAGCTGGCCAGGCGCTTTGCGGTGAGTCGCAATACGGTTCGGTCGGCTCTCGCAGTACTGAGTGAAGACGGATTGATCACTACCCGGACCGGCAAGGGTTCGTTTGTACTGTTTGACGGGCGACCGCTGGACGATCGGCTCGGGTGGACGCACGCGCTGGCTCAGCAGGGTGTCGAGACGCGGGTGCAGATGCTGCGGCTCGCCCATGAAGAAGACCACGAACTGGCCGAACGCCTCGGCCTCGACTCCCCCGACGTCATCGTCATCCAGCGCCTGCGGGTGATCGTCGGCGGCGCCGCCATCTCCATCGAACGCAGCTGCATCCCAGCGTTGGACGAACTCCAAGACCTCCCCGAACGCGGCCTCGACGACAACTCCATCACCGCCACCCTCGCCCGAGCCGGCCTCCACCTCGACCACGGCGAACAACGCCTCCGAGGCCGCCCCCTCGACCCCGAAGAAGCCACTCTGCTGGGCCGCCCCGAAGGCACCTGGTTCCTCCACACCCGCCGAGTCAGCTACACCCCCGATAACCGCTTCGCCGAACAGGTAGACAGCCTCCTGGACCCAGAACACTTCGAGCTGAGCCTCACGTACGCCGGACCGAACCAATGACAACACCACCCTCCGCACCAGCCACCCCTCCACCACACCCCCCACCCCCCGCCCGACCGAGCGCCCCTCCGCCATCTCAGGGGTTAACCCCCGAGATGGTGGGTTGCCCCACCTGCATCCGAGGGGGCAACCCACCATTTGAGGGGTTAACCCCTCAAATGGCTCGTAGCAACGCGGTGCGAGCTGCGGCGAAGCGGGTGACGCCGTGAACGGCCTGGTTCCGAGCGGGGTGCCCGGCGCCGCGGGCTCACGCGCGGCAGGCGCGCTGTACGGGTTGGCGATCGGGGATGCACTCGGGATGCCGACCCAGTCGTTGCCTCGGGCACTGATTGTTGAGCGGTACGGCGAGGTGGTCGATGGGTTTCACGCGGCGCCGGAGGATCAGCCGTTGGCGGCGGGGATGGTGGCGGGGGCGGTTACGGACGATACCGAGCAGGCTGTGTTGCTGGGCCGGCTGGTGGTGGAGTCCGGTGGGAAGGTTGACGGGCGGGAGCTGGCGCAGCGGTTGCTGGCGTGGGAGGACGGGATGCGGGCGCGTGGGTCACTCGATCTGCTGGGGCCGTCGACCAAGCGCGCCATCGACGAACTCCTGCAGGGCAAGGACATCGACGAGACCGGCCGGTACGGGACGACGAACGGCGCCGCGATGCGGATCACCCCGGTCGGCATCGCAACACCTTCGGACAACCTCGACCTGCTGATCGACCGCGTGATCGCCGCCAGCGCCGCAACCCACAACACCGGCCTGGCCCTCTCCGCAGCCGCAGCAGTAGCCGCCGCCGTCAGCGCAGGCCTAGACGGCGCCACCATCCCCGAAGCAACCACCGCCGCGATCGCAGCGGCCACGAAAGCCTCAACCAACGGCCACTGGGTAGCCGGCGCAGACATCGCCACCCGCATCAAGTGGGCCACCTCCCTGGCGACCGACCCCCGCCTCACCCGCCCCGCCTCTGCAGTCGACAGCAGGCCGGCAAGCTCCGGGCCCGGCGGCGGACCCGCGACCGCGGCCGCCGGCGGCGGACCGGCAACCCGCGCCGCCGACGGCGATACGGCCGTCCCCCTGATCGACACGGCGTCTGGCACTACCCCTCCTCGGCTGGGCGCCGTGTCTGCACTTCTGTACGACCTGGTCGGTACCAGCCTGGCCAGCCAGGAATCAGTACCGGCCGCATTCGCGGTCCTCGCCGCCTACCCCGACGACCCCTGGCTAGCCGTCCGCCTAGCCGCATCGGTAGGCGGCGACACCGACACCATCGCCGCCATCGCCGGCGCGATCGCAGGCGCCTGCCACGGCCTCGACGGCTTCCCCGCCCACGCCCGCTCCACCGTTGCCACCGTCAACAACCTCGACCTGGACACACTCGCCACTCAACTCCTGCAGGTCCGATCCGGATGAGACTCCTCCACCTGGGCAACGTCGTCATCGACCTGGTCCTGACCGTCGGAGACCTCCCACCCCGCGGCGGCGACGTCATCGCCTCCAGCACCGCCACCACCCCCGGCGGCGGCTTCAACGTGATGGCTGCCGCCGTCCGCCAAGGCCTCCCCACCCTGTACGCCGGTGCGCACGGCACCGGCCCCTTCGGCTCCATGGCCCGCGAAGCCCTTGCCACCGCCGGCATCGAGTGGTTGCACCCGGCAAGGGAGGACCTCGACACCGCCTTCGTCGTCACCCTCGTCGACGCCACCGGCGAACGCACCTTCGTCACCAGCCGCGGCGCCGAGGCCACCCTCACCGGCGACGAGCTCCCGACCCCAGCCGACGACGACCTCGTGTACCTGTCCGGGTACAGCCTGTTGCACGACTCCAACCGAGCCGCCCTCCTCCCCTGGCTAGCCAAGCTCCCCGACGACATCGAGGTCTTCTTCGACCCGGGCCCACTCGTCGCCGAGATCCCCACCAGCGCACTAGAGGCAGTACTCGACCGCATCGACTGGTGGAGCTCCAACGCCGCCGAGGCGACCCTGCTGACCGGCCAGGCGGATCCAGTCGACGCAGCTCGCGCAGTACGAGGTAAGACCTGTCGGGCCGACGTGCTCGTCCGCACCGGACCAGACGGCTGCGTGCTCGCAGTACGGGGTCAGGGCGTCACGCAGGTGGACGGGTTCGCAGTACAGGCTGTGGACCTCAATGGCGCTGGAGATGCGCATGCCGGGGCATTCCTGGCAGGGATTGCCCAGGGCAAGGAACCGGCCGAGGCGGCCCGCCGTGCGAACGCAGCGGCAGCCCTTGCGGTGACCCGGCGCGGACCGGCCACTGCACCCACTAGGGACGAGCTAGAGGCCTATCTAAGGGACGACTAGTCGGCGCATAGGGAGTAGTGCTGATGTGGCCCTCCTCCTCAGGCGAGCACAGTCATGGCATCGACTGAAGCTCCCGGAGGACACCATGTTCTATCTCACGATGCCAGCGCTCCAAGCGGAGGTCTCCTACCGCCAGGAGCGAATCAAGCGCGACTTCCAGCGTCCGATGTGGTTCAAGCGCACGCCTAGGAAGCCGGTGAGCAGCACACCGTGCCTGCCGGCGGTACAGGCCAGGCACGCGATGTGAGCGCGCGACCACCACCGACCCCCTCGATCCAGTACGGCCGAGCCCCTCACCCGGGGCTCGGCCGTACTGCTGTTCCAGCCGTTCCTAGGCGTCAACCGGATTACCTAGTAGGCCCCTAGGACCCCCGGATAGGGACTAGTTCCGATGTGCCGGTCCTCCTCAGACGAGCAGATTAGGGGCATCAACCGAAGCAGCCAGGAGGCAGCGAGATGTTCACGAACGAGTCGGTCAAGGCAGAGGTCAGCTACCGCAAGGAGCGCCTCACCCGCGACTACCGCAGGACCACCGGCAAGCCGGTGACGCGACGCATCGTCCACCTGTTCACCAAGAGCGCCTGAAGGGAGGAACACACCATGTCAATGTTCATGAGCACCCAGTCGATCCAGGCGGAGACCGCCTACCGGCAGGAGCGGATCAAGCGTGAGTACGGCCGGGCCAACGGCCGCCGGCTGCGCGCGAAGCGGGCCGAGAAGGCCGAGCCGCTGCACGCCCGCCGCACCCTGCGACCCACTACCGCGGCATGACCGCCGCGACCGCCGTTCCCGACCGGATAGCCCCGGTCGGGAACGGTGTTTTTCTGTCGGCGGACGCTCCGCGGACGGGATGCCGTCGAATTGTGTCGGTGCAAGGGGCGAAGATGGACGACGTGCCCTGGAACTCGACACCTCTCGTCGGCCGCTCGTCCGAGCTGTCCGCACTCCTCAGCGCCGTGGACGAGGCGAAGACCCGCCGCGCCGGGGCGATCCTGCTGTCCGGTGACGCCGGCGTCGGCAAGACCCGGATGCTCGACGAGGTGGCCAACGGCGCGCACGAGCGCGGCTTCGGCGTACTGGTCGGGCACTGCACCGACTTCGGCGACGCCGGTCTGCCGTACCTGCCCTTCACCGAGATCTTCGGCCGGCTGGCCGACGAGCGCCCGCAGGTGGTCGAGAGCGTCCTGACCAACTTCCCGGCGATCGGCCGGCTGCTGCCGACCCACCGCCTGATCGGCGCACAGACGGTCCCGCAGGACGGGCAGCTCGACCGGGCCGCGCTCTTCGATGCCGTGCTGGGCGCCTTCACCGCGCTGTCGACCAGCGAGCCGCTGGTGGTGATCATCGAGGACGCGCACTGGGCCGACGACTCCAGCCGCGACCTGATCGGGTTCCTGATCACCCGGCTGACCTCGCAGCGGCTCGCGCTCGTCGTCTCCTACCGCAGCGACGACCTGCACCGGCGGCACCCGCTGCGCCGCCCGATCGCCGAGTGGTCCCGCAACCCCCGCGTACGCCGGGTGAGCCTGCTGCCGTTGGACGCCGCCGACTCCCGCACGCTGCTGACCGCACTGCTCACCGAGCCGCTGCCCGAGCTGGAGGAGCTCCGCATCCTCGAGCGTGCGGGCGGCAACGCGTTCTTCACCGAGGAGCTGGTCGCTGCAGCGTCGATGGGCGACGCAGACGCCGTACCGCCGGACCTGGCCGACCTACTGCTCGTCCGGCTCGACCCGCTGTCGGACGATGCCCGGCAGGTCGCCCGGGTGATCGCGGTGGCCGGCCGACGCGTTCCGCACACGCTGCTGACCGCTGTGGCCGGGCTGCCCGACCGCGAGTTGGATGCGGCGCTACGGGAGCTCATCGACGCCCACATCATCGAGCACCCGGGCAATGCGAGCTACTACTTCCGGCATGCGCTGCTGGCGGAGGCTGTGTATGACGACCTGCTGCCAGGTGAGCGCGTGCGGCAGCACGCGGCGTACGCGAAGGCTCTGAAGGACCAGACCGTCGCCGGTACTGCGGCGGAGCTGGCCGGGCACGCGACCAGGTCCCACGACCTGGCCACTGCCTTCGAGGCGCGCGTACGAGCTGGACAGGAGGCCATCTCGGTGGCGGCGCCGCAGGAGGCGCTGAAGCACTACGAGATGGCGCTGGAGCTGCTGCCGAATGCGGCGCCCGACGCGAGCATCGACAAGACCTGGCTGATCGTCGAGACGGCGACTGCTGCGGCGCTGTCGGCGCAACACCTGCGTGCGCTGAAGCTGCTGCGCAAGGCGCTGGCCGAGATGCCGGCCGACGCGCCGCGGCTCCAGCGGGCCGAGCTGCTGATGCCGCTGGCCGAGATCGCCCTCACCATCGACAACGACCAGGAAGCGCACGAGGCGATCTCGCAAGCGCTGCGGTTGACCTCGGACGAGCCCGCGACGGTGTTCAAGGCCCAGGTCGCCTCGATGTACGCGCGGGTCTCGGATGCCCTCGGGCGACCGATGGAGGCCGAGCGCTGGGCGCATGAGGCGTTGCAGATCGCCCGAGAGGTCGGCCAGGAGTCGGCGGCGAGCGACGCCGGGATCACCCTTGCCCAGTTGCGTCGGCGGGCCGGCGATCCGGTTGCCGCGGCCAAGCAGTTGGAGGAGGCGGCGGTACGAGCCCAGCTGGCCGGTGACTCGGCGGCCGAGGTCCGCAGCCGGTTCTTGCTGGGGTCGAACCACTACGAGATGGGTGACCTGGTCAGTGCCCGGACCGCGTTCCAGCTGGCCACTGGGAGAGCAGGTGAGCTGGGGAGGCAGTGGGCGGTTTATGGCTTCGATGCGCGGCGGATGCTGGCGCTGACCCAGTTCGTACTGGGCGAGTGGGATGAGGCCGCGGAGACCACGCGGACCGACTCCATGACTCCGGCGGTCGCGGACGCCGCCTTGCGTGCGGTGGGGATCGGCGTTCGTGGCGGTCGCGGCGATACCTCGGTCGCCGAGGAGCTGGAGCGAATGCGCAACATGTGGTCGCTCGACGTGCTGTCGCCGCTGATCGGGCTGCAGCCGGCCGTCGACGCCTACCTCGCGCTGAACCGGGTCGCCGAGGCGGAGAAGCTGATCGCCGACGTGTCGGCGCTGTGCGCGGACATCTTCCAGACCGAGTGGTTCACGGCCCGGGTCCGCTTCTCGACGATCGGCCTGCAGCTGCTGAGCCATCGCGTCGTCCACGAACCGACCGCGGCCGCCGAGCTGGTGGCACGTGGCGCCGAGCTGGTCAGCGACGGCCGGACGACAGCTGAGAAGGGGATGCCTCCCGGCCGGGTGCTCGGCGCCGAGGGGATCGCATGGCTGGCCAGGCTGGAGGCGGAATGGGAGCGCCTCCGCTGGCTGGCCGACATCGATCCGCCGACACCGGCCGAGCACGTCGCGGCCTGGCTGCGCGCGGTCGACGCCTTCGGGTACGGCGACGTCCATCAGCAGGCGTGGTCGCGGCTGCACTTCTCGGCTGCGTTGCGAGCGGCCGGTCGGTTGGCTGATGCGAACGAGCAGGTGGCGCTCGCGACGGAGACCGCTCGCCGGCTCGGCGCCAAGCCGTTGCTGGATGAGTTGGGCGGAGCCGAGGGCGGTGGGGCGGGTGCGGGTCCGGCGGCGTTGACGGCGCGCGAGACCGAAGTACTGGCTCTGCTGGCCGAGGGGCGGACCAATCGGCAGCTGGCTCGGGAGCTGTACATCTCGGAGAAGACGGTCAGCGTTCACGTGTCGAACATCCTGGCCAAGCTGGGTGTCCGGAGTCGTACCGAGGCGGCCGCGGTGGCCCGGCGGGACGGCTTGCTCGAGTAGAACTGTTCACTTGGCGTGGGGGCTTGTTCACTCGGCGTCGATTCTTGTTGGCGTGAAGTATGTACTGACGTGCCCTTTTGGTGTCATCCTCTTCAACGTTCGCAACCGCCCAGCGACATCGTTGAAAAGAGCGAAGCATGGACAAGCTGTCGCCCCCTTCCGCCCCCAAGCCACAGTCCAAGCGCCGGCGCCGTGTCGCCGGCGTCGCCCTCGGTACCGCCGCGCTGATGGTCACTTCCGCGGCTCTCGCCTTCGCCGCTCCGCCTCAGGGCCTCCCGCAGAACGCCGGCGGGTGGGAGCAGTCCTTCTCCCCGGCGTACGACTACGACGGTGACGGCTGCTACGCCACCCCCGCCATCGGCGCGAACGGCACCCTGAACCCCGGCCTGAACCCGAGCGGCGCGGTCAACGGCAACTGCCGCGACCAGTCCGACCTCGACAACTCGCAGACCTACGCCCGCTCGTCGTGCAACAACGGCTGGTGCGCGGTCGTCTACGCCAGCTACTTCGAGAAGGACCAGGCCGTCGCCGGCAGCGGCCTCGGCGGCCACCGGCACGACTTCGAGCACGTCATCTCGTGGATCAACCAGGCCGCGAACGAGGTCCAGTACGTGACCACGACGCAGCACTCGAGCCAGGTGACGTACGCCCGCTCACAGGTCCGCTTCGACGGCTCCCACCCGAAGGTCGTCTACCACAAGGACGGCGCCAGCACGCACTTCTTCCGCCTCGCCAACAACAACGACGAGCCGCCGGAAAACCACTACCACAACTGGCGCTACCCCCCGCTCGTCGACTGGAACGGCTGGCCCAGCCTCACCTTGCGCGACACCTTGATGAACGCCGACTTCGGCTCCGCCACCATCAAGATCACCGACAAGGACAACCGCTTCCACAACCTCCTCAACGCCTCCAAACCAGCAGGCATCCCCTTCGACCCCTGGGCCTGACCCCCTGCGGGTGCCACCACTCCCGGCGGCACCCGCAGGTACGCGAGGTGGGCACCCAGCTGCACTGTGGGGTCCGGGGCCGGGGGGTAGGTGGCCCGGGAGCCGACGTTGTGCAGGCGGGTGCCCACTATCACCGCAGGGCACGTACCAGGGTCAGTGGTGGCCGCGCGAGCGGTGCTGTGGATGGGCGGGTAGAGGGAACCAGGTCAGCCGCGGCTCCTGCCGGCGGCGGTACCTGATCAGGTCGTCGACCGTGGTCTCAGGACGGTCGGACCGCGGTCGCGGGTTCCGGTCGGAGCGTGCGCCGCTGTTGGGCTCGACGATGCGCTCGAAGACTTCTTGGGCCTGGCTGAGCTTCACCAGCAGGATGGCCGCGATGCCGCTTGCTGCCGCCGCAATCAATACCCAGAGTTGCCAAGACATACCCCACCGCCCCGTATTCGCCCCGTTCCCCCCAGTAATTACTGTAACCCCGATCTCAGCAATTGGCGATGGTCTCATCGCAATCCGTTACAGAGCGAGGTTTCCGAACACAACCGTTGACCGATGCAATAACCAAGGGTGACGAGGCAACGATCTCCACGAGGGTCCAGCAACTACTCTCAGTGATCAATCCTGGTGCAGGACGCGGACCAGATTGGTCCCGAGAATCTTCCGGATGAGGGCTGAAGGCAGGCCGCGCTTCTGCAGCGCCTCGGTGACCAGCGGCATCCCGGCCGGCCCTTCCAGCCCGGGGACCAGGATCGCGGTGTCGACGCCCTCGATGATCAGCGGGCGATCGCAGGCCGGGATCTTCTCCGCGAACACCTCGTCGACGAAGTCGCTGCCCAGCCCGACATGATCCTCGCCGGCCACGCTCACGACGTACTCGATGTGGTCGGCCAGATGCTCGATCGTCGGCCGCGGATCGGCGGTCAGGAAGCCGGCGAAGAAGTTGACGCAGACGACCCCGCCGGTCGCGGCGATCCCGCGGAGTTGCTCGTCGGTCAGGTTGCGGTGATGCTCCCGTACGGCGAAAGCACTCGAGTGCGACGCGACAACCGGCTTCGTCGCCAGCTCGAGAATGTGCTCGACCCCGCGCCGGCCGACATGCGAGACGTCGATCAGTACGTCGAGCTCCTCCAGCAACCCGACCGCCTCGACCCCCGCCTTCGTCAGCCGGCTCCCGGTCGCGTCCTCGCCCGAACCGTCCCCGAGCGCGCTCCGCCCGAAGTGCGTGAACGAGGCCATCCGTACGCCGAGCCGCTCCAGCGTCTGAAAGATCTCCACATCCTTGTCGATCTGCGGACACCCCTCGAGCGCCAGCACCAACGCGATCCGCCCGGCCGCCACAGCCTCGTCGATCTCGAATCCGGTCCGGCACAGCGTCACCTGATCGGCATTGCCCTCGGCGATCCGATGCGCCGCCTCGATCATCCGCAGCGTCTCCCGCAACGCCCCCTCGGGCAGGAACTCGGAATCGAGAAACACCGGCAGCACCTGTACGTCGATCCCGCCCGCCCGCAACTGCGGAATCCACCGATCCCGGAAGTACTCGACCCAGACCTCCTTCGGCCGCCGCGCCACCAGCATCAACAGATCGTTGTGCCCATCGGCCACTACCGCGTCGCCGTGCAGGTCCGTCATCGGTGCCCCTCCAACTGTCGACTGTCCCGCCACGCTATAACGTCGCCGACCATGAAGGAGCTGAGCTGATGAAGGTCCTCACCGCGGCCGACGTACGCCGTACCGTCTCGATGCCGGCCGCCATCGACGCGGTCCGCGAAGGCTTCCTCGAGCTGGCCGCCGGGAACTTCGTCCTGCCCGCCCGGCAGATCTTCGGCGACGGCACGGTGCTCGTGATGTCGGCGTACCACTCCCCGACCGGTACCGCCGTGGTGAAGAAGATCGGCATCAACCTCAGCCAGGTACCGGCGATCCGGGCGACTGTCATCTGGACCGGCGGCGGCGAACAACTGGTGGCAGACGGCACCTCGATCACCACCCTGCGCACCGGCGCCGTCGTCGGCGTCGCTACCGACCTACTCGCCCCACCCGACGCGACCCGCCTGACCCTGATCGGCACCGGCGCCCAAGCAGCCGATCAGGTCCGAGCGGTCCTCGCCGTACGCCGAATCGCCACGACAACCATCGCCGGCCGCAACGAACGCCGCGCCACCGAATTGGCCAAGACCCTGGCCACCGAATTCCCCATCGTCACCTTCACCCCCACCACCTCGATCGACGACGCGATCGCCACCCCCGACATCATCTGCTGCGCGACGTCCTCCACCACCCCACTCTTCACAGCCGACGCCCTCCCACAGAACGTCCACGTGAACGCCATCGGCGCCTTCCGCCCCACCATGCGAGAACTCCCCCGCGACCTCCTCGCCACCGCCGACCTCGTCATGGTCGACCAACGCGAGGCAGCCCTGGAGGAGTCCGGCGAAATCATCGACGCCCTGGCCAAAGGCGCCCTGAAAGAGTCCGACCTACTGGAACTAGGCACCGCCCTGACCACCAAGCCCAACCCCACCGGCCGCACGGTCTTCAAATCAGTAGGCGTCGGCTGCCAGGACTGGTCCATCGCCCGAGCCCTCGCCAACTCAGACGACTGAGGCCCGCGAGAGATCCATCAGGTTGGGGTCATGCTCGATCAGGAGTTCCTTGAAGGCTTCGGAGCCTTCCTCACAGATGTAGCCGGCCTCCGTAGGTGAGACGGGGATCAGCCAGGCGATGACGACCGAGTCCTGGAAGACGGCGAAGTCATCCGGCTGATACACCGGCTGGTGGACCCAGAACGCCTCCAGCGGCGACCCGGCGACGATCGGCCCGTTCGGTCCCAGGAGGTCTCCCAGCAGTACGGCGCGATGGCGCTCCATCAGCATCATGCCGACCTGCTGGAGCACCGCCGGAATCGAACCGTCGCGATGATCGTCCGTGACAAGCATCAGCAACTCCTGCCGAAGGCCCCGCCCGCTGGGTGAGTCCAGCTCGTGCCCGCTGATGCCCAGTGTGCTGAAGGCACACGACCCAGCGCCTGAGCCTTGCGGGTACCGGACGACCTGAAACGGCATCGGGTGACCGTCCGGGTCAGTGTTCCAGCCGCATTCGATCTCGCCGAGGTACTTCTCGAAGTGTTCGGGGAGACCGCTCAGGTCCACGACAGGATGCCCTTGCGGTAGGCGTACAGCAGACCGACGGCGACGAAGGCCAGGAAGATGAACATCTCGATCAGGCTGGCTACGCCGACGGCCGCGAAGACGGTGGCCCAGGGGAAGAGGTAGACGGCGTCGACGGCGAAGATGACGTAGAGGTAGGCGAAGAGGTAGTACCGGATGTGGACCTGGGCCCAGCCTTCGCCGACCGGGTCGACGCCGGACTCGTACGTCTTCAGCTTGTCGGGCGTCGGGTAGGTGATCGTCAGCGCTTTGTTCAGCGCGAAGGCACCGAGGAGTCCGAGCAGGCCGAGGACGACGATCGCGCCGACCACGCCGTACGACTGCGACACGAGCCCGATCATGGGCAACACCCTAATTGGTGCAGAGCAGCAACGCGTCGATGGCGACGATCGGGCCGTAGCCGGACTTCAGGTCGGCGATCTGCAGGCGGAGCCGGTTGACGCCGAGGATGTCCCGGTTCAGCCAGGTCTCGGACTCCTGCTTCATGTCGACCGTGCCGACAACCTTGTTGCCGTTCAGCAGGGACGCACGGATCGTGCCGTCGGTGATGTTGCCCAGCCAGGTCCGCACCCAGCGGCAGCCGGTGCTGTCGACGTCACCCCAGACGACGCCGGCCTTGTCCGCCAGCACCTCCGCCTCGGCGCGCCGCGGCCCTTCGCTCACCGGCACCACGTTGAACTGCGGATGCCCCTTGCCGCCCGCGGCGAGCAGCGGCTTCTTGAAGATCCCGCGATACACGTAGTGCGAGAACCTGGCCGTCGGCGAGACAGCAGCGGCGTACGGCGCCTGCGCACCGATCGACAGCCGGTACGTCCTGATCGACCCGGGCAGCTTCCGCGGGATCGTGATGCTCGTCCCCACTGTCACGCCGTAGCCGATCTCCTCCCACCTGCGCGCGCCCGACCAGCGCTGCAGCGAGACCCGCGACCTGGCCACCGGTGCCGGCGTGATCTGCCCGACCACCGTCAGCACACCCTTGGTCGCGTCGGTGGTCTTGATACTGGTGATCTTCACCGTCCGCACCGGCGTACTGGCGACGGCGGACGGCACCGAGCGAGCGTCCTGGACGGCCATCGCGCTCTCGGCCGGCACCGCGGAGGCGGCACAGCCACTCAGCGGCAGGACCAGGACGGCCAACAGAGCAAGGATGGGACGAACGCCCATGGTGGAACTCCCTCGAGCCCGGGTGGCACCCGGGGTAGATCACAGCTTGATGAAGACACTCTTCCCGACCTGGCTGCGGATGGCAAGCGAACGATTGCCCTGCGTCACACTGAAAGGTTCGGCGGCCCGCATCGACAGCATCGAAATGCAACTCGATATCGGCTGATCCCAGGCTGTGGACCTTCCGGTCTCATACATGGTTCCGTACAAGGGGCGAACTAAGATTGAGGTATCGCCCACTGGGGGGATCGTCCTCTTCTCCACAAGAGAACTGGCCGGCCCAAGCTTCGACTTGGAGATGACTGACACGTGACCATCGAGGTCAAGCAGCTCGACCGCGTGGTGATCCGTTTCGCCGGTGACTCCGGCGATGGGATGCAGCTCACCGGAGACCGATTCACCGCAGAGACGGCATCGTTCGGCAACGACCTGTCGACGCTGCCCAACTTCCCCGCCGAGATCCGGGCGCCTGCCGGCACCCTGCCGGGCGTCTCGTCGTTCCAGCTGCACTTCGCCGACCACGACATCCTGACCCCGGGTGACGCGCCGGACGTGCTGATCGCGATGAACCCGGCGGCCCTCAAGGCGAACCTGCCGGAGGTACCGCGCGGCGCCACCTTGATCATCGACACCGCCGACTTCACCGCGCGCAACCTCAAGCGGATCGGGTACGACGAGAACCCGCTCGAATCGGGCGAGCTCGAGGCGTACCACGTGATCGGCCTGAACCTGACCGGCATGACGGTGGAGTCGGTCAAGGAGTTCGGGCTGACCCGCAAGGACGCCTCCCGGGCCAAGAACATGTACGCGCTCGGCCTGGTCTCCTGGCTGTTCCAGCGGCCGGTCGAGTCGACGATCGCGTTCCTGCAGACCAAGTTCGCCGGCAAGCCCGACATCCGCGACGCCAACATCGCGGCGTTCCGGGCCGGCTACAACTTCGGCGAGACGGCAGAGGAGTTCTCGGTCCGGTACGAGGTGAAGCCGGCCCGGATGGCGACCGGTACGTACCGCAACATCTCCGGCAACCTCGCGCTGGCGTACGGCCTGGTGACGGGCGCCCAGCGGGCGGGTCTGCCGCTGGTGCTCGGCGCGTACCCGATCACGCCGGCCTCCGACGTGCTGCACGAGCTGTCGAAGCTGAAGCGGTTCGACGTGACCACGATCCAGGCCGAGGACGAGATCGCCGGCGTCGGCGCTGCACTCGGTGCGTCGTTCGGCGGCGCGCTCGGCGTGACCACCTCGTCCGGCCCGGGCATCAGCCTGAAGTCCGAGACGATCGGTCTCGGCGTGATGCTCGAGCTGCCGCTGGTCGTCTGCGACATCCAGCGCGCCGGCCCCTCGACCGGTATGCCGACCAAGACCGAGCAGGCCGACCTGCTGCAGGTGATGTTCGGCCGCAACGGCGAGGCGCCGCTGCCGGTCGTCGCCGCCCAGTCCCCCGCGGACTGCTTCGCGATCGCCGTCGAGGCGACCCGGATCGCGGTCACCTACCGCACCCCGGTGATCGTGCTGTCCGACGGCTACCTGGCGAACGGCTCCGAGCCCTGGCAGGTCCCCGAGATCGAGAGCCTGCCGAAGATCGACCCGAACTTCACCACCGAGCACAACTCGACCAACGACAAGGGCGAGCCGGTCTACCTCCCTTACCTGCGCGACCCGGAGACGCTGGCACGCGCCTGGGCGATCCCCGGTACGCCGGGCCTCGATCACCGGATCGGCGGACTGGAGAAGGAGGACAAGACCGGCAACATCTCCTACGACCCGGCGAACCACGACCTGATGATCCGCACCCGGCAGGCCAAGATCGACGGCATCACCGTGCCCCCGATCGAGGTGGACGACCCAGACGGTACGGCGAGGGTGCTGGTGCTCGGCTGGGGCAGCACGTACGGCCCGATCGGCGCCGCGGTACGCCGGGTCCGCAAGGTCGGCGGCAAGATCGCGTCGGCGCATCTGCGGCACCTCAATCCGTTCCCGGCCAACCTGGGCGAGGTGCTCGCGCAGTACGAGAAGGTGCTGGTGCCGGAGATGAACCTCGGCCAGCTCGCGATGCTGCTGCGCGCGAAGTACCTGGTCGACATCGTCTCGTACGCGCAGGTCCGTGGCATGCCGCTGGGCGCCGCCGAGCTCGCCGAGGTGATCGGCAACCTGGTCGAGGAGACCGAAGGCATCGACGACGACGCGCGGCACCTCGGTGAGGCCGCCGCCGCTGTGACTCACGGCGAGGCGCTGGGTGTCCAGCCGAACGGCGTCCACCACCCGGAGGGAGCACGATGAGCACCGTTGACCTCGGCCTGCCGAGCCTGCCGGGCGGGCTGGCCGGAGTACCGGCCGCGACCGAGCCGCAGAACCGCAAGGAGTACGTGTCGGACCAGGAGGTCCGGTGGTGCCCGGGTTGCGGCGACTACGCAGTACTGGCGGCTTTTCAGGGCTTCCTGCCCGAGCTGGGAATCAAGCGCGAGAACGTCGCGATGGTGTCCGGCATCGGCTGCTCGTCCCGCTTCCCGTACTACCTGTCGACGTACGGCATGCACTCGATCCACGGCCGCGCGCCGGCCATCGCGACCGGACTCGCGGTGGCCCGGCCCGACCTGAGCGTCTGGGTGGTGACCGGTGACGGCGACGCGCTGTCGATCGGTGGCAACCACCTGATCCACACGCTCCGGCGCAACGTGAACCTGAAGATCCTGCTCTTCAACAACCGGATCTACGGCCTCACCAAGGGTCAGTACTCGCCGACCTCCGAGCCCGGCAAGGTCACCAAGTCGACCCCGATGGGCTCGGTCGACAACCCCTTCAACCCGGTCTCCCTGGCCCTCGGCGCCGAGGCGACCTTCGTCGCGCGCACCGTCGACTCCGACCGCAAGCACCTCACGTCGGTACTACAGGCAGCGGCCGAGCACCGCGGTACGGCGTTCGTCGAGATCTACCAGAACTGCCCGATCTTCAACGACAACGCCTTCGACGCCTTCAAGAACCCCGAGACCCGTGACGACGCGATCATCCCGCTCGTCCACGGCGAACCGATCCGCTTCGGCACCGACGGCCACCTCGGCGTCGTCCGCGACGGCTTCGCTTCCTTGGCGGTCCGCGAGGTGGCCGACCTCCCCGGCGGCGAATCCGACCTGGTCATCCACGACGCCCACACCGAAGACCCGGCCTACGCCTTCGCCCTCTCCCGCCTCACCGACGCGGGCGTCCTCCACCAGGCCCCGATCGGCATCTTCCGCTCGGTGGCCCGCCCGGCGTACGACGACCTCGTCCGCCAGCAGGTGGAAACCTCCAAAGAAACCCAATCCGGCGGCTCTCTCCAGTCCCTCATCACCGGCTCGGACACCTGGACCGTCGACTAGAGCAAGCCCGGTGCGCCTGCTCCGCCCTGGATTCCTTGCCTGCCGGGGCGGAGCCGTTCCGGGATCAGATGACAGGACCTCCAGAAGGGGCTGGTATGGGTCAGGATTCACGATCCAGGGGCGGCACGACGCGCAGGTGACACCGCTTGCTGGTCGACGGGTCGGGGGGAGGATCTGGATCGGCTGTGAGATCAGGCTCTGCTGCGGGGGTGGCCGCTGTTTTCGCCTGTCCAGCACGTCCGCCGGGCGGAGGCTCAGGTGTTGCCGCCGCCACCATTTTCGGTCGTACGGGAGGGTCGGTAGGTGTGGGGGTTGTCGAGGATCCAACTTCTTGCTCGCCTGCAGGGAATGCGTACTTCTCAGCCTTCTTGCGGGCTTCCTCGGACGGAACGCCGGTGAAGCGATATCCGAGAAAGGTGCCGATATAGCAACCCGGACGAGTACCGGCGAACCATCGGCAAAAGCTCGCGAATCCGGCGAACACAGTTGGCAATACCGCTATCAGGGCGACAGCCCACCAGGGAGCAGCCGCGAAATGGGCGCCGACGCCAAGGGGCACACCCGAGGCCGAGGCAATTATTTTTCTGTCCACGGTAATTACACCGAATGCGCTCGTCCTGCTGTTGATGCGCCGTGTGTTGTGGTGTCCGTGAACGTTGTTTCGGTGATCCTCGCTTTCTCTCAGGCTTGATGTGTCGACGCGGAGCGATGAACTGCGTTCAGGTCACTCTCGGTCGCCGGACACCTCCAACACACGGCAGTATCGAGACGGCCTACCGGCCGGCAAGAGTCGTTCCAATGAGCGGCTCATCAGCGGCCCCTGGGGACTGCCGAAGGCCTGCGTTCGCTGCTCCGATCGGCAACGTCCTGAAGACGTCCCGCCTTCGGGTGGTCACCTGCGACGCCGTCGCCGGTCAGGCGGTGCGAGAACGAGTCCGGCCTGGTGGACCAGCGCCGAACGGAGAGCACGAGCACGGACAGGACCAGGAGGACCTGCAGCGGGAGCAACGGGACCTGGTACTTGCCTGATGTTGCGCCGGCCGCCTCGGGCCGCACATCTGGCGGTGGTGAGTGGAGATTCATGCGAATTCCTCTTCCTGTGTGTAGAAGTGCCGCAAGTCTTGCGACACGCGATCGACTGTACCGGCGGGCAGAACCCGTTCGGCGAACAACGATTCCTAGAAGTTCCGAGATATTGAAAATGAAGCCAGGCGAACTCCCGAGTGGAGCCCGCCTGGATGGTGCAGGAAATGATCGAAGCAACGTGGCAATGCGCAGAAAATGCGGCCGACTCAAACGCTTCGACGACAGCCGGTCCGGCCGACTGTGACGTGAATTACACGGAATCGGTACGCGGATCGCGCACTGCGTATCAAAACACTTCTAGCGCGCGTCCCGAATCCGACGGAAGACATAGCTCGACTGCGCCGGCGTGATGGTTCCCGGCAGCTTGCGTCAGGCACCTCTGTACTGCTTGACCGCGGCGACCAGGGCCGGGTCGGTGAGTTTCAGTTGTTTGTGGATGGCCTTGTCGCGGAGTACCGGGTCGTCGGTCTGGGCTGCGGTTTCGGCGTACAGAGCGTTGAGCGTTGCGAGGCCGTACTTGTCGGCGATGTACTCGACGATCAGCCAGGCGACGCCGTAGCTGTTCTCGTCGTAGTCCCCGTGGAAGACACCGTCGATCGGCAGCACCGCGAGCGCCTTGACCGCTTTGCGGTACGCGCGGCGCTCGTCGGCGACGTAGTTGCTGTAGTTGCTCTGGTCCAGCAGCCGGTACGCGACGTACTCGGCCGAGCCCTCCACCAGCCAGGTCGGCGCGCCGTCGCCGAGCGGGGCCATCGCCGCATGGGTGAACTCGTGCGCGAGCAGGAAGCGATCCGCCGTCTTCCGCTCGGTCGGGTTGATCACGATCCGGCTGCCGGTGACCTTGAACTCGGTGCCGTCGGCGTTCGTCAGCGTCACATTGCGAAGGGCCACCGCGCCGGCCGGATGCCCGCCGGTCATCAACCCTGCCCAGGACCGGGGCGCGGCCATCGCGACGACCAGGATTCCCGCCTGAGCACGCTTGGTGACGGCCTGCACCGCAGGTACCGCCGCCACAGCCTCCTGTACCAGCCGCCGGCCGTTCTTCTCTTCGCCCGGCGACGAGATCACCAGTACGCCGCGCCCGCGCGACACCTCGATCGGGCCGAGCTCCCACGGCTCCCGCGCCGGGCCGCGATCCCCTGCCTCGGCGTCGTCATCGTCCACGACCAACCACCGGCCCCCGCGCTCGGCCAACGTGAACCCCACCTGGGTCAGCCGCGGCGCCGGGTCGATCCCGGTGAGCTGCGTCTGCATCTTGATCCGGACCGCTCGCGCGTTCGCGCCGAGCTTCGGCCGCAACTCCGGCGAGAAGCTGAGCTGGCGCAGATAGCTGACGTGCTTGGCCCCGATCAGCCGCAGGTTGGCGAACACCTGCCGATCCCGCTGCAGCAGCTTGGCGTTCTTCGGATCGGAGTACGAGAGGAACTGCGCCAGCGTTCCACTCTGCAACGCGGCAGCCCGCCCCTTGAGCGCGGCGTCGATCCCCGCGATCATCTTCTGCTCAGCGAGCTCGTCGGCCGAGACCACCGGCCCGGTCGCCGACGGCGTCACCGACGTCTCCGCCGTGATCTTGGGCGACTCGTCTCGTCCGGCCACGCCGTACGTCACCCCACCGGCCACGACCGCTAGCGCTGCGGCGCCGGCGATCCATACCCCACGCCTGGGCCCGCGCTTGGCCGGCGTACCGGCTGCTCGCTCGTCATCCATCACGCAATCCCGTCTGTTCCCCCACACCGGGCCCACCCAGGCTCAGCCGGCAAAGAATACGCCGCCCGGGCGTCCGCAACCCGGCGACTGAGGCAGTTCCCCTAGAGCAACTGGCTGAGGGTGTGGATCGTCAACCCCACAAGGGCCCCGACCACCGTGCCGTTGATGCGGATGAACTGCAGGTCGCGGCCGACGTGGAGTTCGATCCGGTCGGCGGCTTCGCGGCCGTCCCAGCGTTCGATGGTGTCGGAGATGATGGAGACGATCTCGGTGCCGTAGGTGCGGACCACGTAGCCGACCGCTTCGGCGGCCCGGGTGTCGATCTTGGCGATCAGGACCTCGTCGGTCTGCAGCCGTTTGCCCAGGTCCTTGATCGTCTGGGTGGCGCGCAGGCGGAGTGGGCCCTCGGGGTCGCCGATCGCGTCGATCAGGGCGGTGCGGACGGCGTCCCAGACCGCGGTCAGGCTGTGGCCCATGTCGGGGTGGCTGAGCATCCGCCGCTTGAACGCCTCGAAGCGGTCCATCATCTCGGGGTCGTGCTGCAGGTCCTCGGCGAGCTGGAGCAGCAGCCGGTCGATCGCCTTGCGGGCCGGGTGCTGCTGGTCGTCCCGTACGGCGGCCAGCCAGCTCAGCGCCTCGCGATGGATCCGGTCGATGACGATCGAGTCGACCCAGCGCGGCGACCACCGCGGCGCTCGCGGCCCGACCACATCGGCCAGCAGCTCCCGGTTCTCGGCCAGCCAGTCGTACGCCTCCACCATCAGCAGATCGAGCAGCGCGTGATGCGCCCCGTCGTCGACCACCGAGCCGAGGAAATGCCCAGCGATCGGGCTCAACGGCTCCTCCGCGAAGCGCGGCAGCAGCGACCCCCGGACGAACGCGGTCACGTCGTCGTCGCCCAGCTTCGGCAACGCCGCGCCGATCGTCCGCACACCCTCCTCGACGATCCGTTCGGCGTGGTTGCCGGCGGCCAGCCACTCGCCTGCCCGCCGGCTCACCTCGGCCGTCCGCATCTTCTCCCCGACAACCTCCTCGGACAGGAAGTTCTCGGTGACGAACTGCTCCAGGCTCTCGGCCAGGCTGTCCTTGCGCGTCGGCACGATCGCCGTGTGCGGGATCGGCAGCCCGAGCGGACGCCGGAACAGCGCCGTCACCGCGAACCAGTCCGCCAGCGCGCCCACCATCGCCGCCTCGGAGGCCGCGTTCACGTAGGCCCAGCCGCCCTCATGGTGCAGCGTCAACACGTAGATCACCGCCGCCAGGACCAGCAGCGACAGCGCGACCATCCGCATCTGCCGCAGCCCACGCCGGCGCACCAGATCCGGCCCGCTCAACACCATTGTCGCCATACCTAGATTCAACCAACCCGGCAAAGGATCGGACTCAGGCAACACCCCTTGACTTACCCCGTACTACGCCCGCCGGCGATCCATCCGCCCCGACACCAGGGCCAGAACCAGCCCGGCGACCGCCAGAACCGCGCCGACGCGGCTCGGCCACTCGTACCCGTAGCCGGCCGAGAGGACGACGCTGCCGAGCCAGGCGCCGAGCGCGTTGGCCACATTGAGCGTCGAGTGGTTGAGCGACGCGGCCAGCGACTGCCCCTCATGGGCGACGTCCATCAGCCGCGTCTGCAGCGCCGGGATGAGGATGCTCGCGCTGAAGCCCAGCGCGAAGACCCCGACCAAGGCGCCGGCCTTCGAATGGGCCAGCCAGCCGAACGTGGCCAGCACGACCGTCACGGCCACCAACCCGCCGTACAGGCTCGGCATCAGCGCGCGGTCCGCGAGCCGGCCGCCGACCAGGGTGCCGCCGGTCATACCGATGCCGTAGACGGCCAGCACGATCGTCACTGCGGCCTCGCTGAAGCCGGCCAGGTCGGTCATCGTCGGGGTGATGTACGAGTACGTCGCGAACATCCCGCCGAAGCCCACCATGCCGACCAGCAACGCCATCCACACCTGCGGTTTGGCCAGCGCGCTCAGCTCGCTGCGGACGTTCACGTCGTTGCCGACCGGCTGCGGCCCGATCCAGAACCAGACCGCGATCAGGGTCAGCAACCCGAGGATGCCGACGGCAACGAACGGCAACTGCCAGCCGAACCTCTGTCCGAGCAAGGTGGTCACCGGTACGCCGACGATGTTCGCCACCGGCAATCCGACCATCATCATCGACACGGCCCAGGCCCGCCGATTGACCGGCACCATGGACGCGCCGACCACCGCGCCGATCCCGAAGAACGCGCCATGCGGCAGGCCGGTCAGGAATCGCGCCGCCATCAGCAGTTCGTAACTGTTGGCGACCGCCGACAGAATGTTGCCGACGACAAACACCGCCATCAGCCCGAGCAGCAGGCGTTTGCGGCCGGTCCGGGCACCGAGCGCCGCGATCACCGGCGCCCCGACGACCTCGCCGATCGCGTACGCCGAGACGATGTGCCCCGCCGTCGGGATCGAGATGTCCACCCCGTCGGCGATCTGCGGCAGCAGCCCCATCGTGACGAACTCGGTGGTTCCGATCGCGAAACCACCGGTCGCCAGAGCCAGCAGAGCCAGCCCGACGTGCCGCGCAGTCAGCGAACTGTCAGGAGTCACCGAACTTGTCACGCCTGATTGTCGCATCCGCCCTCACCCCGGCAGCCGCCGTCTCGCCCGCCGGTGTGACCACGCCCACCCGCCGCCAGGCGACCACGAGCACTACCAGGGCTAGCCCGGCGGCCTCAGGGGCGAGTTCAGGGTAATTCCCCTATACGGCGTATAGGCATTTGCGTTTGAATGGCGACCATGACCGAGGTGACCACCAAGGACCGCATCACTGCCGCCGCCAGCTACCTGCTGACCGAGAAGGGCGCCGACGGCGTCAGCATGCGCAAGGTGGCCGCCGCGGTGGGCATCACGCCGATGGCGATCTATCAGTACTTCCCCGACCGCGACGCGCTCCTGCACGAGGTCGCCGATGCCGCGTTCTCCGAGCTCGTCCGGCGCTGGGAGGCCGAGCCGCGCAGTGCCGCCGCCGACCAGCGGCTGCGCGAGATGCTCGTCGACCACGTGGACTTCGCCCTCGCCCAGCCGCGGCTCTACGACTACATGTTCACCCAGCGACGCGATCAGGCGCGGCAGTTCCCCGAGGACTTCCGGGCCCGCCGTTCGCCCACCTTCACCCTGCTGGCCGACGCGATCGCCGACGGCATCACGCAGAAACTCTTCCGCGACGACGACATCTGGGAGTCCAGCCTGATGATCGCCGCCTTCCTGCACGGCCTGATCCAGCTCTACCACGGCGACCGGATCGGCATGCCCGAAGCCGACTTCCGCGCCCTCTGCCTGAGCCTGGGCGAAAGGATGATCGATGGACTCCGCACGTAACAACCGCCTGCATGCCGCTCTGGCCGCCCTCCTCACCGGCGCCTTCCTGTACTTCGGAAGCGGCCTCACCACGATCCCCGCCCTCACCTGGCTGGCACCCCTCCCAGCCCTGCTCGTCGCCCCACTCCTCACCAAGCGACTGACCGCGTTGACCGCCTTCACCGGCTGGTCCCTGGGCCTGGCCAACCTCTGGAGCTACCTGCTCAACGACCTCGAGCTCCCACCGGCAGCGATGAGCTTCCTCGTCCTGCTGGCCGGCGTCTTCACCCTGACCGTCCTGCTCTTCCGCGCCCTCATCCTGCGCGGCCGCTACGCGCTGGCAGCAATCGCAGCACCCGCCAGCTGGGCAACCGCCGACTACCTGATCGCGCTCGTCTCACCCCACGGCGCCTTCACCAGCCTCGCGTACACCCAAGCCGACGTCCATCCAGTAGCCCAGATCGCGTCCCTGACAGGGGTTTGGGGCCTCAGCTACCTGATCCTCACCCCGGCGGCCGTCGTCGCCGCGGTTGTCCATGCGCCCCGGCGTACCGGCATCAAGCTCGCAACAACGCTCGCATTGATTGCCATGGGCACCTTCTCCTACGGCGCCTGGCGACTCTCTGGCGACGAGACCGGCCAGGCCGTCAAGATCGCGATCGTCTCGGCGAGCAACGGCCTCGACGACACCCGCTGGTCCGGCGCCAACGGACCGACGATCCTCACGGCGTACACGCAGCAGATCGAGGCAGCCGCGGCCAAGGGCGCCCAGGTGGTGGTACTCCCGGAAAAGTTCATCGACGTCGACGCCACGGCCCTCCCCGACCTGCAAGAACATCTCCAGAAGATCGCCACCGGCAGCAAGGTCGAGCTGCTGGCCGGGCTCACCGTCTTCGGTGATCACGGCAACGACTACAACCGCGCCCTCCTCTTCCACCCGACCGGCGACGCTCCCCTCTCGTACGACAAGCACCACCTGATCCCCGGGATCGAGCCGTTCGAGCCCGGCGATCACCTCGCGATGATGGGCAGCTGGGGCGTGATGATCTGCAAGGACCTGGACTTCCCCGCGCTCGCCCGGCGGTACGGCGAGAAGAAGGCCGGCCTCCTCCTCGTCCCCGCGCTCGACTTCGACAACGACGGCTGGCTGCACAGCCGGCATGCGCTCCTGCGCGGGATCGAGAACGGCATCCCGATCGCCCGCAACGGCAGCCAGGGCCTGCTCACCCTCAGCGACTCGTACGGTCGCGTCACCACCCAAGTAGCAGCACCGAGCGGCGCCGACGCCACGCTGCTGGGCGAGCTCCACCCCGGAATCCACAGCACCCTCTACACCCGCTGGGGTGACTGGTTCGCCTGGCTGTCGTGCCTGCTGACACTCGTGGGACTCGGGGCGTTGAGGCGGAGCAAGCGAGCATGAAAGCATCCGGCATGGCCAACTACGGCGATCACCAGCTGAGCATCTACGTGCAGGGGATGTTCCAGAACACCCTGCCCGAGATCACCACCGATCTGTCCCGGCTGGAGTCCCAGGCCGCCGGCAGCCTGTCCGCGGAGGCGATGGGCTACATCGTCCCCAGCGCGGGCAGTGGTTCGACGGCCCGCGCCAACCTGGCCGCGTTCGAGCGGTGGCGACTCGTCCCGCGGATGCTGCGCGGTAGTACCGAGCGGGACCTGTCCTGCACGATCCTCGGCACCAAGATGCCCGCGCCCGTGGTGATCGCGCCGGTCGGCGTACAGACGCTGGCGCATCCCGAAGGTGAGCTGGCGACCGCGCGGGCGGCCAGCGCGCTCGGGCTGACGTATACGCACTCGACCCAGGCCAGTCACGCGTTCGAGCAGATCGAGGCCGACAGCAAGTGGTACCAGCTGTACTGGCCGACCGACAGGGACGTCTGCCTCAGCTTCCTCCAGCGCGCCAAGGACAACGGGTACTCCGTGCTGGTGGTCACTCTCGACACCGGCACGATCGGGTGGCGCCCGGCCGACCTCGACCGCGGGTTCCTGCCGTTCCTCAAGGGTGAGGGGCTGGCGAACTACTTCAGCGACCCTGCTTTCCAGGCGAAGCTCGCCAAGCCGATCGGGGAGGACCCGACGGCGGCGGTGATGCACTGGGCCCAGATGTTCCCGAACGTCGGACTGAGCTGGGACGAGCTGTCCTTCCTGCGCGACAACTGGTCCGGCCCGATCGTGCTCAAGGGCATCACCTCGGTCGACGACGCCAAGCTCGCGGCCGAGCACGGCGTCGACGGCCTGGTCGTCTCGAACCACGGCGGTCGTCAGGTCGACGGCGCGATCGCGGCCCTCGACGCGCTCCCGGCGATCGCTGACGCCGTCGGCGAGCAGGTCACCGTGCTCTTCGACTCGGGAGTCAGGACGGGAGCCGATGCCGCGAAGGCGCTCGCGCTCGGCGCCAAGGCGATCCTCCTCGGCCGTCCCTTCCTGTACGGTCTCGCGCTCGCGGGCCAGGCCGGGGTCGAGCATGTACTGCGCTGCCTGCTGGCCGAGCTCGACCTCACCCTCGCCTTGTCGGGCTATGCGAACCACCGGGAGCTCAACCGGACGTCGGTGGTCCCCGCGTGAAGGCGGTCATCTTCGACCTCGACGACACCCTCTTCGACCACTACTCGTCCGTCGTCGCCACCTTGCGCGCCTGGGTTCCTGTGCTCGGAGGCGGCGAGTTGACCGACGAGCACGTGGCGCAGTGGTTCGTGGCGGAGCACCGCAACTTCGAGCTCTGGCTGGCCGGCGAGTTGAGCCATCAGGACCAGCGCCGGGGCCGCCTGCGCGACTTCCTCCCGGCGGTCGGCCATCCGGTACCGACGGGCGACGCTGAGCTGGATGAGATCTTCTCCGGGTTCCTCGACCGCTACCCGCAGTACTGGACTGCCTTCCCCGATGCCCTCCCGGCACTGGAAGTTGCCAAAAGCAATGGCTGGCGGATCGGGGTGCTGACCAACGGCACGGTCGGCCAGCAGAACGCGAAGCTGGCCGCGATCGGCCTGGCCGGCCACATCGACGTCGTCTCCACGTCGGAAGGACTCGGCGTCAGCAAGCCCGTTCCGGAGTCCTACCTGCTGACCTGCGCAGCCCTAGGCGTCGACCCCGCCGACGCCCTGATGATCGGCGACAACCTCGAGAAGGACGTCCTCGGCGCCCGCGCGGCCGGACTCGCAGCCGAACACCTGGACCGGGCGGCCGGCATCACCCTCACCCAGCTGGTCCGAGCAGTCTGACCCAGCGCTGGTCCGGACAGTCTGACCCAGCGCTGGTCCGGGCAGCCTGACCCAGCGCTGGTCCGGGCAGCCTGACCCAGCTGGTCCGGGCGGGCCGACCCGCCCGGACCATACTCAGCGGCCGCTCAGATGCCGCAGTTGGGTGCCGACCAGGAGTTGCTGGTACGGATGTCGACGTGGGTGTGGTCGTCGTGGCCCGGGTAGCCGGGACCGAAGATGCCGCCGAACCCGTGGTACCGGGCCTGCTTGGCCAGCGTGCACAGGGAGTGGACGCCGACCAGGTCGGCCGCGCGGCCGTACAGATGCTGACTGCTGCTCGCACCGCCGACCGAGTTGTTGCAGGGGATGCTGCGGAAGCCACTGGTGATGTTCAGGGGCTGGTCTCCGAGCGCGTGCCGCATGGCCTCGAGCTGCCACATGGTCTGCAGGGCATTGGCCTTGGTCGCAGCCGCCGACAACGGCCCGCCGTCCCAGCCGCTGCCACCACAGCCGTCGTCCAGTTCTGCGTAGGTGAAGTGGATCGGGGTGCAGTCGTCGTCCTGCAGCGCATAGATCTTGCTGAACGTCGCGGAACCGGCGATCCCGTCGGCGCCCAGACCATAGGCGGACTGGAACCGCTGGACGGCCGCCTTGGTGGCCGGACCGAAGGCACCGTCCGCGGCGATGTGCCCACCGTACGCCGGGTAGCCGGCGACCCGGATCTGCAGCTGGCGCACATCCTCGCCGCTGGCGCCTTCGCTCAGCGTGCGGCCCCAGGTGTAGCAACCGTCGGCGTACGCCTTGGTCGCGGTCACCGCCTGGGTCGCCACCGAGCCGACCAGCAGGGCGCCGAACAAGCCGAGGATGGACAGAATTCTGATCACGCGATGACTGAAGTACTTACTCATGCCGAGAACCTCCGAACGCATTTGGGGCGAAACGCGCCTGACCCGGCCACTGTCCCGGCAAAATCCACCACTTGACCAGAGCTCGCTGGAAACTTTTCGACGAACAGCAGCTTGCGGGCAACCGATCGGACGAGCTTGCCGGTCCTCCATGATGTGACCATTGACGACAGCACGCTCACACTGCGTGCACGGGGAACGGGGCGACCGGTGACGGCTGCTGAAGGGTTCGACGCGTTCGTACTCGCGCGGTCTCGCAGACTGCTGCGGACCGCCTACCTGCTGACTCAGGACCACGCGCTGGCTGAGGACCTGGTCCAGACGGCCCTGGCCAAGGCCTGGTTCGCCTGGTCCCGGATCGAGGGCGGCGACCCGGAGCCGTACGTACGGAAGGTGATGGTCAACACCTACGCCTCCTGGTGGCGCCGCCGCTGGAACGGTGAGCAGCCGACGGAGGAGTTGCCCGAGCACGCAGTACAGACGTGCGCCGAGGAGCGCACCGACGTGTGGCGAGCCCTGCAGCGACTGCCGCGTCGGCAGCGCGCTGTCGTCGTACTGCGCTACTACGAAGACCTGTCCGAAGCAGAGACCGCCCGAGTCCTCGGCTGCAGCCCAGGCACGGTGAAGAGCCAGACCAGCAAAGCCTTCGCCAAACTCCGCCTGGACCCCGCGCTGCTGACCACCGACACCACCGCCGACCGGGAGGCCACGCGATGAAGCTCACGGACCTGCGCGACGAACTCAACACCCGCGCCGAAACCACCGACGAAACCCCCGACCTCCTCGCCGGCGTCCACGCCAAAATCACCCGCACCAAGCGCCGCCGCAGGACCGGAGCCCTCGGCGCCGTGGCCGGCGTAGCCCTCATCGCCGCCCTCGCCACCGGCCTGATCCCAGGCATCACCAGCACGACGCCTCAACCGGCCGAGACTCCCACCCCACGCGATTACTCGAAGGACGGCATCACACTGCCTGCCTTCGAGGGCGCGGACCGGCTGGAGAAGGGCTGGATCGGCCGCCCCGGCGAGAGCAAGCTCGACTTCATCTGGACGCCGGAGGCGGCCCAAGACACCAGGTTCGAGGGCATCTGTCAGTCGAGTGCGAGCAGCACGCAGTACGTCACCATCTCGGTCAACGACTACGTCGTCGGCACCAACACATGCGACACCGGCTACAACCCGGACATGCCCGACGCCGGCATCGGCCTGCAGGCTGACAGTGCCTTGTGGCTCGCGGCACCGGCCGGCAAGCCCGCCCGCGTCGTAGTCCAGCTCACCGACCAGAAGGGCCGGGTGGTCAACAACAAGATCACCCAACTTGCCCTCGGCATCTACCGCACCGCAGCCGTCCCAACGGAAGGCGCTCCCGTGCAGGCACCGCCGACCTCCGACGACGACTACACCAAGGACGGAGTCCGCTACCGCGCCAAGATCGGCGGTAAGACCCTGCTGGGCGCCATGGTCGCCGACCGCGGCAGGAACCAGTTCGAGTTCGACGTCACCGGCACCGGAAATGCGGTCGGTTTCAACCCGTTCTGTACGGTGACCAACGCCGGCCAGTTCCCCGAGTACCAGCTGGCCATCAAGATCGACGACCAACCGGCCAACAAGGTGTCTTGCTCCGGTGACACCATCGATCCCGGACGCGGGAGCTACTTCTTCGACGGCGTGGCCCTGCCGGCCGGGCAGAAGG
Source organism: Kribbella ginsengisoli (assembly GCF_039537185.1). Taxonomy (NCBI): domain Bacteria; kingdom Bacillati; phylum Actinomycetota; class Actinomycetes; order Propionibacteriales; family Kribbellaceae; genus Kribbella; species Kribbella ginsengisoli. The sequence continues at coordinate 996,003 of NZ_BAABAA010000002.1, forward strand.
TCAAGGTGACAGTGCGGCTCGAGAACAGCCTGGGACAGTCGGTCGCCCGACCGCAGGACTGGATCGGTATGGGCATCTACGACCTGGGCAAGCGGCGGACTGTCGACACCACAAGCCTCGAGGAGCTGACCGAGCACAGCGGCCACAAATACCGTCTCACCCAGCTCGTGTCCGTGGAGGCCGCGAAGGCCGATCACCTCCAACTCTCGACGCCGGCCGACACGCCGTTCCTGGTCTCCTACGGCAGCACTGCAGCTCCGTCGACTGAGGGCAACAGCGATGTCGTCCACCTCACCGGCCTCGGCGACGAGATCGGTGACCAGGCAGGCGGCTACGGCACGGTAGGCATCGCGGCCCGCCCGGCCGGCACCGCCAAGATCACCCTCAGGGACTTCAACGAGCGCCCCGTCAAACGCCCCCAAGGCACGCTGTTCATCGCGCTCTACCTGCCCGCCGACTGATCCGGATGCAACCATCCGGGCCGCTCAGCCGCTCCTTGTCGGTGTGCATACGACGAGGGCTGGGATGAGCGGGCCTGCGGACTTCGAGGAGTTTGCCAGTACGCAGTACGCGGCTCTGCTGCGTACTGCGTACCTGCTCACCCAGAACCGATCCACCGCCGAAGACCTCGTCCAAGCCACCCTCGCCAAGTGCTGGCTCGTCTGGAAGCGCATCGCCCACGACAACCCGATGCCCTACGTCCGCCGCACCATGCTCAACACCTACACCGCCTGGTGGCGCCGCCGCTGGAACTCGGAATACCCAACCGACGACCTCCCGCACACCCCCACCCCCAACGCCCGCACCGAGGTCGAAGACCGCACCGACCTGACCGAGGCTCTCCGCCGCCTCCCCAAACGCATGCGGGCAGTAATAGTCCTCCGCTTCTACGAAGACCTCACCGAAACAGAAACCGCCCGCCTCCTCAACTGCTCGGTGGGCACAGTCAAGAGCCAGGCCAACAGAGCCCTGGCCAAGCTCCGCATCGACCCCAGCCTGCTGGACCACAGCCCTGCGAAGGAGCGGCGCCCATGAACCTCGACGACCTCCGCACCCAACTCCACCAGCAGGCCGGCGAAATAGACCCCGCCACCCCGGTACCGCTGCCGGCCATCCGCCGCCGCCGCAAAGTCCTGAAACGCCAACGCGCGGCGACGATCCTCACCACCGCGGCCGCCGCCGTCGCCGTCATCGCGACGGTGCTGCCCGGCGCCATCGACACCTCGACCCCAGATCCCGCCAAACCGCCGCCGGACGTCACCCGGAACGGCATCACCATCCCCGGCACCGTAGGTGCGGACCGCCTCGACAAGGCTGAGATCGCCGAGCCAGGTGCCGACAGTCTCGAGTTCAGCTGGACTCCGGGAAGCACCGACCTCACCTTCCGCTCCTACTGCCGGGCGGAGGCCGAGGGCCAGCTCGTCCGAGTCACCGTCGACACCCACGTCGTCCTGGATCAGCCCTGCGACGACACCGGCGACTCACCCCGGCACGCGTCGGCGGTGCCATCGGACCACCTTCTCTGGCTCCAGGCGAAGCCCGGGAAGGCGACCCGGGTACAGGTCTTCGTTGTCGACCGGAGCACAGGTAAGGAGAGCCCTTCCGTGGCCGGCCTGGCGATCGGTATCTATCGATCGACCGCGCAGCCCGTGGATCCGGCTGTTGCCGGCCTACCGGTCCGGGTCCCACCGGTAGGACCCGGCGACTACGTCAAGGACGGATTCCGGTTCCCCGCGAAGACCGCCACCGACACGCTGGTCAGCGCGGCCGTCAGCGACTTCGGGGAAGAGACCTTGACCCGACGGTTCAAAGCCCCCTCCGCCGGGATCCGCCTTCGGACCTTCTGCGCCGCAGAGATGGTGTCCGGCCAGTTCACCCTCAAGATCATCATCAACGGGAAGCCGCTGACGTCGTACCGGTGCACCGCGAAGCAGCCTGTGGTCTTCCAGCAGGCTGGTTCCGACTTCAGCGTGGTCTGGCCCCAGAACGGATACCTCGAGGTGACGCTGCAGGTGGTGCAGACCGCGACCGGGAAGCCGTTCGCGGGTGCGCCCTTGCACATCGGATTCGGCGCGTACGCATTGGGAAGCATCCAGGCGCTCACCGGCCAGGGCGGGACCGCTCTCATCGACCAGGTGATCGAGTACGGCGGCTACCGCTACCTGCGGACCGACGCACGGACCGTCGCTGCGGCCGGTGGCGACGAGTTGACGATCGATACCCCGGCCGACAAGCCATACGTCATCGCCTACGGCATTGCCGCCCGCGGCCCGACACCTGGTCAGGCACCGATTCAGGCCAAACTGCTCGGGCTAGCCAATGATCCCAGCGTCCAACTCGGAGGTGGCACCGCCAACGTCGGTCCAGGCTTCCTCACCCAGACCTACGGCGCGCCGGCCGGACCAGCCGGCAAGGTCACCCTGAAGATCGTCGACGGCCGACCTACGAAGGGGATGCTGTACCTCGCGATCTATCTGCCCGAGTAGCTCAGATCCAGTTGTGGAGTTGGGCTGCGTCGGTGGAGAACTGGTCTACGGAGTCGTCGGCTACGAACTCTAGGAGGGCGTTGATTTCTCGGGGTTCCTTCGACAGGCGGTCCAGGACTGGACGCCAGAGGGACTCTCGGCCGGAGAGCGGGAGGCGGTTGTTCGACGGCCACCAGGAGAAGACGTGGACTGTGCTCAGCCAGGGCATCAGGGACTCGAGTTGCTCGAGGCATTGGGCGTCGCTGAGGTCCACCGGGGGTTGCCAGTACGTCGTGAGGTTCGGCGCACCCACATCGAGTAGCAGTGTGATGGTGGAGTCGACCTCATCCGTGAGGGTGCCGCGGTGGAACTCCATCGCGATCTCGATCCCCGCGCCGGCGGCGACATCGGCCAGCTCCGCCAAGCCTCGGGTGACCGCCATCCGGTCGCCGACGCCGGCTTCCGCAGTACCGACTGTTCCGGCCCACACCCTGATCCGGGGCGCGCCGAGCTCGGCCGCGGTGTTGACCGCCGTACGGATCTCCTCGCGGTCGACGCTGCCGGCCCGCAGGTACGACCCGTACGCCGCGATGGCCAGACCGTTCGCCTCGCACAGCTCACGGGCCTTGCGCGCCGCGGGCAGATCGCCGAGCGGGACATGGATGTCACCACCCCACTCGATCGCTGCCAACCCCGCCTTCTTGGCCACCTCGACGACCTCGTCGACCGCCAACTTCCGGAACGTCACCGAGACCAGACCGGTCCGCACACCCACGCCGTACCTCCTCTTTCTCCCTCTATCCAACCTCATCCGCAAAGCCCGTCTCACGTCATGAGCAAAGTGCATTGACACAAATGACGGCTCACCTAGACTCGCCAGCGTGCCAGAACAGCGCAGAGGGTTCCTCTTCGGTCTCGCGTCCTACCTGTTCTGGGGGCTGGTCCCGCTCTACTGGAAGCTGATCAGCTCATCCGGCGCGGTCGAACTCCTCGCCCACCGCATCGTCTGGTCGCTCGTCACGATCGCCGGCTTGGTCCTGGTACGCCGTCGCTTCGGTCAGGTCCGCGCATTGCTCGCCAACCCGCGCAGCCGGTGGCCGCTGATCGCCGGCTCCGTCCTGATCACGGTCAACTGGGGCGGCTACATCTGGAGCGTCAACAACGACCGGATCATCGAGGCGTCGCTCGGCTACTTCATCACGCCGCTGTTCACTGTCCTCCTCGGCGTACTCCTCCTGAAGGAACGCCTCCGCCCGGCGCAATGGGTGGCAGTCGTGATCGCCTTCATCGCCGTAGCCGGCATGACCATCGAAAACGGCCGCCCGCCGTGGATCGCGCTGATCCTGACCTTCTCCTTCGGCTTCTACGGCCTGGCCAAGAAGAAGGCCAACGCCGGCGCTCTCGAAGGCATGGCCGTCGAGTCCGCCACCGTAGCTCCGCTAGCCCTACTCGCCATCGCCATCCTCGGCGCCCACGGCACCTCCACGGTCACCGACCACGGCCCCGGCTACTTCATCCTGGTCCTACTGACCGGACCCCTGACCGCAATCCCCCTGCTCCTCTTCGGCGCCGCCGCAACCCGAATCTCGATGACCACCCTCGGCCTCCTGAACTACCTCACCCCGGTCATCCAATTCCTCCTGGGCACCCTCGTCTTCCACGAACACATGTCCCCCATCCGCTGGACCGGCTTCACCCTCGTCTGGCTAGCCCTAGCCGTCTTCACCGCAGACTCCCTCCCCCACCACCACCGCACCCGCCCGACGAACACCCCCACCAACTCCCCACAACCCAGCACTCAACTCGACCCGAGAACGCTGTATCAGTAACCAACACACCGTTCCTGCAGTCCGGGGGCAAGAGGTTGGGGAGGCTCTTGCCCCCGAACCGGGCGATTTGCCTCCCCAGCCCCCTAGAGAATCCTCCCCAAACCGTCACGGACAGTGTTCGCTAGCGGGGTTTCGTACCGCTGGCGTGATCCTTGACGCCAGCGGCACAAAACCTGCCCGCGGCCGCTCCGCCAGGGCATTCGGGGAACGTCGGCGTGGTGTGCGGGGTATGGGTTGACACTTTTATTCTGGATATTTAGTATCTAGATTGTGAAGATGAACGAGGGGGTCGAGTGGGCGGTGCACAGTTGTGTGAATCTGTGCTTCATCCCTGGCGAGGCAGTGACCGCCAAGCGGCTCGCTGCGTTCTACGAGCTTCCGACGGCCTATCTGAACAAGCAACTCCAGGCGCTGACCAGGGCCGGCATTCTCAGTTCCACCTCGGGGCCCAAGGGTGGGTTTCAGCTGGCCAAGGCGCCCGACAAGATCACCTTGCTTGACGTGGTGGTGGCGATCGACGGATCCGAGGACGCCTTTCGGTGCACTCAGATTCTGAAGGCCGGGCCGGGCGCCGACGAGAAGGCGGACTACCGGAAGACCTGCGTGGTCTCGATGTCCATGCGCAAGGCCGAGCTCACCTACCGGCGTGAGCTGGCCGCCAAGACGATCGCGGACCTCGTCGAGCAGGTCGAGAGCACCTACCCCGAGACCGCCGAGAACACCCGCGGCTGGTTCGCCAACCTCAAGTCCTGAGCGCCACCCGGAGCAGCAAACGCAGGACTTAATTCTGGACATCAAACGTCTACATTGAAGGAGCAAGACATGAGCATCCTCATCCGTTCCACCGACGCCGAGGTTCTCGAGGCCAGCGGTGTCACCCTGCTCGCCGACACCCCGGCCACGAACGGCCACCTCACCAGCCACCGCTCGATCTTCAAGCCTGGCAAGGAAGGCGCTCCCCCGCACCTGCACCAGGAGGCGTCCGAGCTGTTCTTCGTCCTCGCCGGCAGCCTGCGCGTACTCACCGGCGACGACCTCATCACCCTCGACCAGGGCGACTTCCTCGTCGTACCACCGAACACCCCGCACGCCTTCGAAGCAGCCGGTACGCCGGAAGCCGAGGTGCTCTTCGTCCTCACCCACGCCAAGCCCCGCTTCGACTACTACCGCCTGCTCGAAGGCGTCTACCGCGGCGAGACCGACCCCGCCGTCCTCGCCACCACCAGCGACCTCTACGACAACCACTACGTCGACAGCCCCACCTGGACCAACCGCTAGCCGTCTTCAGCGGATTCTCAGAGGGCTCTCAGAGGCCCCGGCGATGATCGGGGGAACGCCGAAGGAGGCTCCCCGTGACGGCATTGCTGAGCTCACCGAGTGTCCGCGAACTCCACTACCCACAGGACTCGGTTGTCGTCCTGGCCGGCATCCCCGGCGCAGGCAAGAGCACCCTGCTCCGGCGGCTGTTCCCGGCCGGGTCCGGCGCCGTCCGGGTCCTCGACTCCGAGCCCATCCGCAACCGCTGGAAGCCGGTACTGCGCAATCTCCCGTACGCCGCGTGGCGTCCCCTCCTCCACCTGACCTACTACGCCCAGGTACTCCGTGCACTCCGATCCAAAGGCCCCTTGGTGATTCACGACTGCGCGACGAAGCCGCTGGCCAGACACCTGATCGGCCAGGCAGCGAAGCTCGCGGGCCGGCCGGTGCACCTGGTCATGCTCGATGTGCCGGCCGACATCGCCAGGCATGGTCAGCATGCGCGGCAGCGGGTCGTCCGGACGGCAAGTATGCAAACCCATGCCCACCGCTGGCCGGTACTACGCGAGCTGGCCGTCACCGATCCCGGCCGGGTGGTCCCCGGCGCGACCTCGGCGGTGATCCTGACCCGTGACCAAGCAGACCGACTGGCCAGGATCACCTTCAGCTGAGACTCAGAAGGAGGGGCGGACAAACGTCGACGCCCGCGGAACCGGTCGGTTCCACGGGCGTCATCTGCGGCTCCGGCTCAGATCGAGCGGGTGACCACCAGGTCGCAGAGGGACTCGAGCGCTGAGCGGCCGGGGCCCTCAGGCAGATCGGAAAGCAGTTTGCGGGCGTCATCGGCGCGACGCCGCACGTCGTCCTCGGCCTGCTGCAGCGACGGATGCACCCGCAGAATCGCCAGCGCCTCGGCCAGCCGGGCGTCGTCGGTCAGGTCCGAGTCGAGCAGCTCGAGCAGCCGCGCGTCGACCGGTGACGACGGGTCGGCCTGAGCCCGGAAGATCAGCACCGGCAGCGTCGGAACGCCTTCGCGCAGGTCCGTACCAGGTGTCTTCCCGGACTCCTCGGACATGATGTCGAGGATGTCGTCGGCCAACTGGAACGCCTGCCCGATCTCCTCGCCGAACGCCCGAACAGTCTCCTGTACTTCCGCCGAGGCCCCCGCGAAGCGAGCACCGAACAAAGCCGACGTCGCAATCAGCGACCCGGTCTTGTCAGCAACCACCGACAGGTAATGCGCCAGCGGATCCTGCCCCTCCGAGACACCAAGGGTCTCCCGGATCTGCCCCTCGACCAGCCGCCCGAAGGTCCGCGACTGAATCCGGACAGCCTCCGGCCCCAGCGAAGCAACCAAGTCCGAGGCGCGAGCGAAGAGCCAGTCCCCCGCCAGGATCGCGACCGAGTTGTCCCAGCGCGCGTTGGCCGTCGACGACCCACGGCGCAACGCCGCCTCGTCCATCACGTCGTCGTGGTAGAGCGTCGCCACGTGGGTCAGCTCCACGACAACGGCCGCGTCGATCACCTCGGAAGAGCCAGACGAAGGGCCGAGCTCAGCGGCGAGCAACACCAGCAACGGCCGGAACCGCTTGCCACCGGCAACCATCACGTGTTGGACGGCCTCGGTGACGAACGGCGCCTCGGACTGCGCGGAGTCGCGCAGCGCCTGCTCGACCTTGACCAGCCCAGCGCGAACCCGGGCTTCGAGCGCCTCGTCGGCGAACGTGAAGCCCAGGCTCTCGGCCGGCAGCGGGGTGGGACTCACCGGATGAACTCACCCGCCCGGGCAGCCAGGTCGAGCACCGGTCCCGGAACGATACCGAGGACCACCGTGGCGGCCAGACCCAGCGCGACGGCCGTGGTGGTCTGCCAACCCGGCAGGGCCACGTCCGGCGCGTCGGCCGGCAGGTCGGAGAAGAACATCAGCACGATCACGCGGACGTAGAAGAACGCGGCGACCAGGCTGCAGAGCACCGCGACCACGACCAGCGGCCAAGCGCCACCGGTCCACGCCGCCGTGAACACGGCCCACTTGCCGGTGAAGCCCGCGGTCAGCGGGATACCGGCGAAGCCGAGCAGGAAGAAGGCGAAGATGCCGGCCAGCAGCGGCGACTTCTTGCCCAGTCCGGCCCAGCGCGACAGGTGGGTGGCCTCGCCGCCCGCGTCGCGGACCAGCGTCACCAGCGCGAAGGCGCCGATGGTCGGGAAGCCGTAGCAGACCAGGTAGAACAGCACCGCCTGTGTCGAGGTGATGCCGTGGGTGACCCCACTGCCGGCCTGCGAGAGCCCGACGAACGCGGTCAGCAGGAAGCCGGCGTGCGCGATCGACGAGTAGGCGAGCATCCGCTTCACGTCGGTCTGGGTCAGCGCCACGATCGAGCCGACCACCATGGTGAGGATCGCGACGATCCACATCATCGGCGCCCAGTCCCAGCGCGAGCCGCCGAGGGCGACGTAGAACACCCGCATCAGCCCGATGAACGCGGCGATCTTGGTGCAGGCCGCCATGAACCCGGTGACCGGCGTCGGAGCGCCCTGGTACACGTCCGGCGTCCACGAGTGGAACGGGACCGCGCCGACCTTGAACAGCAGGCCGACCCCGATCAGGCCGGTACCGGCGAGCAGGATCGCGTCGCCACCGGTCTTGGTGGCCAGCGCGTCCGAGATGCCGCCGAGCGACATGGTGCCGGCGTAGCCATACAGAAGTGCGATGCCGTACAGCAGGAAGGCCGAGGCGAAGGCGCCGAGCAGGAAGTACTTCATCGCGGCTTCCTGCGAGATCAGCCGGCGACGGCGCGCCAGCCCGCAGAGCAGGTACAGCGGCAGCGAGAAGACCTCGAGCGCGACGAACAGCACCAGCAGGTCGTTGGCCGAGGCGAACAGCATCATCCCGCCGACCGCGAACAGCGTCAGCGGGAAGACCTCGGTGTGCTCGACCTTCAGCGCCGTACCTTCGCGCTCCGCCTCACTGCCCGGTACTGCGGCAGCCTGGCCGGCGAACGCCGACAAGCCACCGTCGACCGAGCGCTCGGCGAACAGCAGGATGCTGACCAGCGTCAGGGCGAGCAGCGTGATCCAGGTGAACAGCGCGGGGCCGTCCACCGAGATCGCGCCCTGCGCCGCGAGCAGTTCCTTCTTGTCGTTCATCAACAAGATGGTCCAGGCGCCGGCCGCGACGACACCGATCAGTGCGATCGCGATCTGGACCAGGTGGCGTACGTACCGGGGCACGAACGCCTCGGCCAGGACGCCGACACAGGCCGCACCGAAGACAGCGAGCAGCGGAGCCAGCTCGTTGTACTCGATCTTCGGCTTGACGAAGTCCGCCAGCGGCAGGGCTTGCGCCGCCAGCGGCATCAGAACTGCACTCACTTCTGTCCCTCCGTCACGGGAACCTGCGGGGCCGGGTCGGTGACGCCCACCCGCTGCATCGTCGACTCGACCGCCGGCTTGATGATGTCGACCACCGGCTTCGGGTAGATACCGAACCCGATGATCAGCACGACCAGCGGTGCGATCGCGAACACCTCGCGGAAGTTCAGGTCCTTCAGCTTCTCGATCCCGTCACGGACGGGGCCGGTCATCAGGCGTTGGTACATGATCAGGATGTAGAGCGCGGCCAGCACGATGCCGAGCACCGCGATCACCGCGATCACCTTGTGCTTGCTGAACGTTCCGGCCAGCACCATGAACTCGGAGATGAACGGCGACAGACCGGGCAGCGCCAGGCTGGACAGGCCGGCGAACAGGAAGGTGCCGGCCAGGACCGGAGCCACCTTCTCGACGCCGCCGTAGTCCGCGATCCGGGCCGAACCGCGCCGCGAGATCAGGTAGCCGGCCACCAGGAACAGCGCCGCGGTGGAGAGTCCGTGGTTGAACATGTAGAGCGTCGACCCGGTCAGCCCCTGCGAGGTGAGCGCGAAGATGCCCATCACGATGAAGCCGAAGTGCGAGATCGAGGTGTAGGCGATCAGCCGCTTGATGTCGGTCTGGCCGATCGCCACCAGCGCGCCGTACAGGACGCTGATCAGGGCGAGCACCAGGACCACCGGGGTGGCCCAGTGCGACGCCTCCGGGAACAGCCCCAGGCAGAACCGGATCATCCCGAAGGTGCCGATCTTGTCCAGGATGCCGACCAGCAGCACCGACGTACCGGGGGTCGCCTCAGCGGCCGCGTCCGGCAGCCAGGTGTGGAACGGCACCATCGGCGCCTTCACCGCGAAGGCGAAGAAGAAGCCGAGGAACAGCCAGCGCTCGGTGTTCTGCGACATGTCGACCTTGACCAGGTCGGTCAGCAGGTACGACGGGTCGCCGCCGTTCTTGGCCGACACCACGTACAGGCCGACCACCGAGGCCAGCATCAGCAGACCGCCGAGCAGCGAGTAGAGCAGGAACTTCACCGCCGCGTACGACCGCTGCGGACCGCCGAAGCCACCGATCAGGAAGTACATCGGGATCAGCGTGGCCTCGAACAGCACGTAGAAGAGGAACACGTCGGTGGCGCTGAAGACGCCGATCGACAGCGCCTCCAGGCCGAGGATCCAGGCGAAGAAGGACTTCTCGCTCCAGCGACCGGTCTTCGCGTCGTTCCACGAGGCGATCAGCACGATCGGAGTGAGCAGCGCGGTGAGCACCACCAGCACGATCCCGACGCCGTCCAGCCCGAGCGCGTAGTGCGCGCCGAAGGCCTTGATCCAGGTGTGGTTCTCCTCGTAGTCGGCGGCACCGTTCTGGTGGTAGCCGACAGCGATCACGATGGTCAGCGCCAGCGTGACGAGGGAGAAGACCAGTGCCACCTGCTTGGACAGCAGCGCCTTGGCTTTCGGCACCGCGATCGTCGCCAGGGCCCCTACCAACGGCAGGAGCAGCGTCAGGGTCAGCCAACCGATTTTCACGACAACCTCACCGCGAGGAGGGCGACGACCACGAATGCGGCGCCGAAGACCATGCTGAGTGCGTAGGAACGGACGAAGCCCGTCTGGAACCGGCGGAGCCGGCCGGACAGCCCGCCGAAGAGTGCGGCCAGCCCGTTGACCAGGCCGTCCACTCCACGGTTGTCGAGCCAGACCAGCGTCCGGGTGAGGTACTGGCCCGGGCGCATCAGGACCGCCTCGTTGAGCGCGTCGCCGTACAGGTCACGGCGGGCGAAGGTGGTGACCGGCGAGACCCGGACCGGCGCCTCGCTCGGGATGTCACGGCGGTACCGGACCACCGCGATCGCGATGCCGACGGCAACCACCGCGAGGGTGATCAGTGTCATCACGACGGCGCTGACCGGAGCGTGCTCCTCCTCGTGACCGACCACCGGCTCCAGCCAGTCGACGATCCAGTGGCCGGCGAAGTACAGCGCGCCGCCACCGAGCGAGAGGGCCGCCAGGATGATCAGCGGACCGGTCATCACCGCGGGCGACTCGTGCGGGTGCACATCCTTCTCCCAGCGCTTCTCGCCGAAGAAGGTCATCAGCATCAACCGGGTCATGTAGAACGCGGTGATCCCGGCGCCGAGCAGCGCGCAGAGCCCGATCACGATGTTGTCCGCGAACGCGGCCTCGATGATCTTGTCCTTGCTGAAGAAGCCGGCGAACGGCGGGATGCCGAGGATCGCGAGGTAGCCGAAGGCGAACGTCACGAAGGTGACCTTCATGTACTTCGCCAGGCCGCCGTAGTGCCGCATGTTCACGTCGTCGTTCATCCCGTGCATCACCGAGCCGGCGCCGAGGAACATGTTGGCCTTGAAGAAGCCGTGCGTGAGCAGGTGGAAGATCGCGAAGACGTAACCCGCCGGGCCGAGGCCCGCGGCGAGCATCATGTAGCCGATCTGGCTCATCGTCGAACCGGCCAGTGCCTTCTTGATGTCGTCCTTGGCGCAACCGATGATCGCACCGGCCAGCGCGGTCACCGTGCCGACGATCACCACCGCGGTCGAGGCCGCGTCGGTGACTTCGTAGATCGCGTGCGAGCGGACCACCAGGTAGACGCCCGCGGTGACCATCGTCGCCGCGTGGATCAGCGCCGACACCGGGGTCGGGCCCTCCATCGCGTCCAGCAGCCAGGACTGCAGCGGCACCTGCGCGGACTTACCGCAGGCTGCCAGCAGCAGCATCAGGCCGAGCAGCGTTCCCCAGGTGCTGGAGACGTGCTCGGCGCCGGCGTTCACGGTCGCGAAGGCCGAGGAGCCGAACAGCGCCCACATGCTCATCACCGCGAGCGACAGGCCGATGTCACCGACCCGGTTCACCACGAACGCCTTCTTCGCGGCGGTCGCGGCCGAGTGCTTGTGCTGCCAGAACCCGATCAGCAGGTACGACGCCAGACCGACGCCTTCCCAGCCGACGAAGACCAGCAGGTAGTCGGCGGCCAGCACCAGCAGCAGCATCGACGCGATGAACAGGTTCAGGTACCCGAAGAAGCGGCGCCTGCGCGCGTCGTGCTCCATGTAGCCGATCGAGTAGATGTGGATCAGCGACCCGACACCCGTGATCAGCAGCACGAAGAGGATGGACAGCTGGTCGACCAGCAGCGTCACGTCCACGTGCACGCTGCCGACCGAGAACCACTCGAACAGCTTGATCGTCTCGGACCGCTCTTCGCCGGACTTGCCCTGCATCTGGAAGAACAGCAGGACCCCGCAGACGAACGAGGCCAGCGACGCCGCGGTGCCCAGCAGGTGACCCCACTTGTTGGTGGCTTTGCCACCAAGCAGCAGGATCGCCGCGGACACCGCCGGGATCGCGACCAGCAGCCACGTCAGCTCATGACTCATCGGTTTCAGACCTCAGTACTTGAGCAGGTTGGCGTCGTCGACCGAGGCCGAGCGACGGGTGCGGAAGATGGCCATGATGATCGCCAGGCCGATCACGACCTCGGCCGCGGCCACCACCATCACGAAGAAGGCGGCGATCTGGCCGTCGAGGTTGCCGTGCTGGCGGGCGAAGCTGACGAACGCGAGGTTCGTTGCGTTCAGCATCAACTCCACGCACATGAAGACGACGATCGCGTTGCGGCGTACCAGCACGCCCAGCGCCCCGATGCTGAACAGCATCGCGGACAACACGATGTATGGCTCGGTCGTCACGACTTGTCTCCTTCACGGAATCCGGTGAGATCCGTACCGGTGGGCTCCGGCGGGACCTCGTCGCCCGCGTCGCCGTCGGCGATCTCGCGGACCAGGTCGACGTCGTCGCGCTCCTCGGTCTCGGGGAACACCGTGCCACGTGCCTGCAGCACGCGCGAAACCGAGGTCGGCGCGATCGACCCGTCCGGCAGCAGGGCCGGCGTGTCGACGGCGTTGTGCCGGGCCAGCACACCGGGCGTCGGCAGCGGGCCCGGGTGCACGCCGGCCTCGGCGTACTTGCGGATCCGCTCCTCGGCGTGGTCGCGCTGGGTCAGCTTCTTGGTCAGCCGCTCGCGGTGCGCCAGCATCATCGCGCCCATCGCCGCGGTGATCAGCAGCGCCGAGGTGACCTCGAAGGCGAACACGTACTTGCCGAACAGCAGCTGCGCCAGGCCCTTCACGTTCCCGTCCGGCTGTGCCTGGCCGAGCCCGACCGGGTCGCCGTACTTCACGTTGCCGACGGCGAAGACGAGCAGGATCCCGATCCCCAGGAACGCGACCCCGGCGAGCAGCCGCTGACCGCGGATCGTCTCGACCAGCGAGTCGGACGCGTCGACGCCGACCAGCATCAAGACGAACAGGAACAGCATCAGGATCGCGCCGGTGTAGACGATGATCTGGACCGCGAACAGGAACGGCGCGTCCTGCGCCGCGTACTGGATGGCCAGGCAGATCATCACGGTCGCGAGCAGCAGCGCGGAGTGCACCGCCTTGCGGACCAGGATCATCGCGATCGCGGCCAGCACCATGATCGGCGCCAGCATCCAGAACGCGACCTGGCCGCCGGTGACGAGCGGGGTCACTTGCCGTCACCACCCTCGGTCGGAACCGCGGCGCCGATCAGGCCCCGGTAGTAGTCCTTGTCGGTGGCGCCGAGCTGCATGTCGTGCGGCGGCTCGGACATCCCCGGCAGCAGCGGAGCCAGCAGGTCCTTCTTCTCGTAGATGAGGGACTCGCGGCTGCGGTCGGCCAGCTCGTACTCGTTCGTCATCGTGAGCGCCCGGGTCGGGCACGCCTCGATGCAGAGTCCGCACAGGATGCAGCGCAGGTAGTTGATCTGGTAGACGCGGCCGTACCGCTCACCCGGCGACATCCGGCCGCCGTCGGTGTTGTCAGCGCCCTCGACGTAGATCGCGTCCGCCGGGCAGGCCCAGGCGCACAGCTCGCAGCCGATGCACTTCTCCAGGCCGTCGGGCCAGCGGTTCAGCTGGTGACGGCCGTGGAACCGCGGCGCGGTCGGCTTCTTCTCGAACGGGTACTGCTCGGTGAACGTCTTCCGGAACATCGTCCGGAAGGTGACCCCGAATCCGGCGACCGGATCCCAGAGGGACTCTTTGACGCTAGCCACGGCTGCCTTCCTTGCTACGAACGTCCGTGCTCGTGGAATCGACGAGTGGTGGTGGCACCGGGAAGCCGCCGGCGAAGGCGTCGAACTCCTCGCCCTCGACCGGTTCCGGCTGGTCGGTCTTCTTCTGCGGCAGGAACATCGAGATCACCGCGATGGCCGCGACCACACCGGCCGCCACCAGCAGGTAGTTGCGCTGGTTGCCGCTGTCCACCTCACGGCCGACCGCGCGGACCGTGGCGACCAGCAGGATCCAGCCCAGCGAGACCGGGATCAGGATCTTCCAGCCCAGCTTCATGAACTGGTCGTAGCGCAGCCGCGGCAGCGTGCCGCGCAGCCAGATGTACATGAAGATGAAGCACATCATCTTGCCGACGAACCACAGCACCGGCCAGAAGCCGGAGTTCGCGCCGTCCCACAGCGAGATCGGCCAGGGCGCCCGCCAGCCGCCCAGGAACAGCGTGGTGGCCAACGCGGACACGGTCGCCATGTTGATGTACTCGGCCAGGAAGAACATCGCGTACTTCATCGAGGAGTACTCGGTCAGGAAGCCGGCCACCAGCTCGCCCTCGGCCTCCGGCAGGTCGAACGGCGCCCGGTTGGTCTCGCCGACCATCGAGATCACGTAGATCACGAAGGACGGGAACAACAGCACGGCGTACCAGCCCGGGATCGGGATGTGCGCCCCGAACAGGTTCAGTGTCTGGTGCGAGGCCTGCGCGTTGACGATGTCCGAGGTGGACATCGAGCCGGCGAACAGGAAGACCGTCACCAGTGCCAGGCCCATCGCGACCTCGTAGGAGATCATCTGGGCGCTGGACCGCAGACCACCGAGCAGCGAGTACGTCGAGTTGGACGACCAGCCGCCGAGCACGATGCCGTAGATGCCGATCGAGGCGATCGCCATCACGTAGAGCACCGAGACCGGCAGGTCGGTCAGCTGCAACCGGGTGTAGGTGTCGGTGAAGGGGATCTTCACGGTCGGCCCGAACGGGATCACCGCGAAGGTCAGGAAGGCCGGGATCGAAACGATCACCGGCGCCGCGACGTAGACGAACTTGTCCACGCCCTTCGGCATCAGGTCTTCCTTGAACATCAGCTTCATGCCGTCGGCCAGCGACTGGAGCAGACCGAACGGGCCGTGCACGTTCGGCCCGATCCGGTTCTGCATGTAGGCGACGACCCGGCGCTCCCACCAGATGTTGAAGAGCGTCAGCACGATCAGGAAGACGAAGATCAGCAGCACCTTGATCAGCACCACCCACCAGGGGTCGTTGCCGACCCCCGCGTCCGGTGGCGGCGCCAGCGGCAGGGCGAGCGGGATGGACATCATGCGTTCCCTCCGGCAATGGTCACGATCGAGCCGTGATCGGCATGCAGCGAGCGTCGGACATGCGAGTCGGCCGAGTTGGCCGGCAGCCAGACGACGTTGTCGGTCATCGCGGTGATCGCCACCGGCAACCGGATCGAGCCGGCGTCGGTGCTCACCACGAGCTCGTCGCCGTCGTTCACGCCGACCCGGTGGGCCGTGGTCAGCGAGATCCGTGCCACCGGCCGGCGGGCGGTCGCGACCAGGTGCGGCTCACCGTCGTTGCCGCGGCTGTCGTCGATCAGCATCCGCCAGGTGGCCAGCCGGGTCGAGTCGAACGCGCCGAGCGGCGGACCCGCCTGGTACGTCGGTTCGCCGGCCCGGTCGCCGTCCCAGCGGCCCAGCTCGTCGAACTCCTTCTTCGCCCCGTGCGGGGTGCTGAAGCCGAGCGGCGAGCCCATCTCCTGGGCCAGCGCGGCCAGTGCCCGGACATCCGGCATCGCGGCCGGCACCTTGAGCACGACCGGGAAGGACCGCTCGCGGCCCTCCCAGTTCACGAAGGTGCCGTCCTTCTCCGCCGGCGGTACCACCGGGAAGACGACGTCGGCGTGCTCGGTCACCTGCGAGTTGCGAACCTCGAAGCTGACCACGAACGGCGCGGCGGCCAGTGCGGCCAGCGCAGCCGCCGGGTCCGGCAGGTCGTCGATCTCGACACCGGCGACGACCAGTGCCTGCAGCGAGCCGGCCGCGGCGAGGATCTCGCCGACGTCCTTGCCGACCGTGCTGGGCAGGTTCTCGACGCCCCAGGCGGCCTGCAGGTCGACCCGTGCGGCCGCGTC
Organism: Kribbella ginsengisoli; assembly: GCF_039537185.1. Lineage (NCBI taxonomy): Bacteria > Bacillati > Actinomycetota > Actinomycetes > Propionibacteriales > Kribbellaceae > Kribbella > Kribbella ginsengisoli. Next base: position 1,012,161 of record NZ_BAABAA010000002.1, read on the forward strand.
CGACACCAGGCGACCGCCCGGCAGCAGACCCGGCAGGCAGCCGGCGTCGAGCGCACCACGGTCACCCGCACGACGCGGGATCCAGACCAGCTGGGCCCCGGTGTCCAGCGCGAGCCGCAGCGCGGCGGAGTACGCGCCCTGTACGGACGCGAGCCGCTCGCCGACGACGATGACCGAGTTGGCGCCGAGCGCGTCCAGCGCCTGCGCGCCGGTCTCACCGGTGCCGCGCAGATCGCTCAGTACCGCGGCCTCGGTGCCCGGGCTGCTCTGGACGACGACACCCGACAGCTTCTCGATGCCGCGCGATCCGAACGGCGCGACCGTGAAGACCCGGGTGCCGTTCTTCTTGACGCCCTTGCGCAGCCGCAGGAAGACCGACGGCGACTCCTCCTCGGGCTCGAAGCCCACGAGCAGTACCGATGCCGCGTTCTCCAGGTCGGCGAACGTCGTACCGAGCCCGGTGCCCGCGACCGCGGCGGCCAGGAAGTCGGCCTCCTCGGACGAGTACGGCCGGGAACGGAAGTCGATGTCGTTGGTACCGAGGGCCACCCGCGCGAACTTCGAGTAGGCGTAAGCGTCCTCGAGCGTCAGCCGGCCACCGGTCAGTACCGCTGCGTTGCCCCGCGCGGCGACGAGCTTCTTGGCCGCGAAGTCCAGCGCCTCCGGCCAGGAGGCGGGCCGCAGCTCGCCGTCCTCGCGGATCAGCGGGTGGGTCAGCCGGTCGCCGGTGTTCGCGTAGTTGAACGCGAACCGGTCCCGGTCGGAGATCCACTCCTCGTTGACGTCCGGGTCGTCACCGGCCAGCCGGCGCATCACCTTGCCGCGCCGGTAGTCGATCCGGATCGCCGCACCGGACGCGTCGTGCTCGGCGATCGAAGGCACCGAGACGAGGTCGAACGGCCGGGACCGGAACCGGTACGCCGCGCTGGTCAGCGCGCCGACCGGGCAGATCTGGATCGCGTTGCCGGAGAAGTAGCTCTCGAAGGGCTCCTTCTCGTAGATACCGACCTGCTGCAGCGCGCCGCGCTCGAGCAGCTCGATGAACGGGTCACCCGCGATCTGCTGGGAGAACCGGGTGCAGCGGGCGCAGAGCACGCAGCGCTCGCGGTCCAGCAGCACCTGGGCGGAGATGTTGATCGGCTTGGGGTAGGTCCGCTTCACACCCTCGAAGCGGCTCTCGCCCCGGCCGTTCGTCATCGCCTGGTTCTGCAGCGGGCACTCGCCACCCTTGTCGCAGACCGGGCAGTCCAGCGGGTGGTTGATCAGCAGGAACTCCATCTGCCCCTGCTGGGCCTTGTCGGCCACCGGCGAGGAGATCTGGGTCCGGATGACCATGCCGTCGGCAACGGTCAGCGAGCACGAGGTCTGCGGCTTCGGCATCCCCCGGCCGTTGCCCGCGTCGACGACCTCGACGAGGCACTGACGGCAGGCGGCGACCGGGTCGAGCAGCGGGTGGTCGCAGAACCGCGGGATCTGGACGCCGATCTGCTCGGCGGCCCGGATCGCCAGGCTGTTCTTCGGCACCTTCACCTCGACGTCGTCGATGGTGACGGTGACCAGGTCGACCTTTTCGACCTGGCCCGCCGGCGGGTTGGCTTGGATCGTCATGCGGTTGCTCCAGCGGTCGCGAAGACGGTGGACGCCATCGGGTCGAACGGGCAGCCGCCGTTCGTGAAGTGCGCGAGGTAGTCGTCCTTGAAGTGCTGGATCGAGCTGGTGATCGGCGCGGTCGCGCCGTCGGCCAGCGCGCAGAACGAGCGGCCGGTGATGTTGTCGCTCAGGTCCAGCAGTTTCTCGAGGTCGCTCTCGTCGCCCTGGCCGGCTTCCAGCCGCTCCAGGATCTGCACCAGCCACCAGGTGCCCTCACGGCACGGGGTGCACTTGCCGCAGGACTCGTGCTTGTAGAACTCGGTCCAGCGCAGCGTCGCACGGACCGGGCAGACGGTCTCGTCGAAGATCTGCAGCGCCTTGGTACCGAGCAGCGAGCCGGCGCCGGAGACACCCTCGTAGTCCAGCGGGATGTCGAGGTGATCAGCGGTCAGCAACGGCGTCGAGGACCCACCAGGGGTCCAGAACTTCAGCTCGTGGCCCTCGCGGATCCCGCCGGCCAGGTCGAGCAGCTGCCGCAGCGTGATGCCCATCGGCGCCTCGTACTGACCCGGCCGGGTGACGTGGCCGGACAGCGAGTAGATCGTCGGGCCCTTGGACTTCTCGGTACCCATCGAGCCGAACCAGTCGGCGCCGTTGTTGATGATCGAGGGAACGGATGCGATCGACTCGACGTTGTTGATGACAGTGGGGCAGCCGTACAGGCCGGCCACCGCGGGGAACGGAGGACGCAGCCGGGGTTGACCACGACGACCTTCCAGCGAGTCGAGCAGCGCGGTCTCTTCACCGCAGATGTACGCGCCGGCGCCGGCGTGCACGATCACGTCGATGTCGTAGCCGGTGCCGAGCACGTTGGTGCCGATGAATCCGGCTTCCTTCGCCTCGGCGACCGCCTGCTGCAGCCGGCGGACGACGTGCAGCACCTCACCGCGGACGTAGATGAACGCGGTGTTCGCGTTGATCGCGTACGCGGAGATGATGACGCCCTCGACCAGCGTGTGCGGCGAGGCGAGCATCAGCGGGATGTCCTTGCAGGTGCCCGGCTCGGACTCGTCGGCGTTCACCACCAGGTACTTCGGCTTCGGGTTGTCCTGCGGGATGAAGGACCACTTCATGCCCGTCGGGAAGCCCGCGCCACCACGGCCGCGCAGACCGGAGTCCTTGACCGCGGTGACCACGTCGGCCGGCTGCATCCGCAGCGCGGTGCGCAACGCGTCGTACCCGCCGGAACGCTGGTACGAGGCCAGCTGCCAGGCGCGGATCTGGTCCCAGTTGTCGGACAGCACTGGAGTGAGCACGGTCAGTCCTCCTTGCGGCTGTCGTCGGTGTGCACAGCCTGGGATTCCTTGCCCGGCTGGTCTTCCGGACGCGGGCCGGCAGCGGCTTCCGGCGAGACGCTGGCCTCAGCGGCGCGCCCGTTGCTGCTGCGGGAGTGGCTGCCTTCCGGCGCCGTCCAGTTGCGCTCGCGAGCCAGCCGGAGTCCGGCCAAGGTGGCCTTGCCGCCGGTCGGGCCCTCGTCGGCACGGCCGTCGGGGAAGCCGGCCAGCACGCGCTCGGCTTCCTTCCAGGTGCAGATCGTGGCGCCCCGCGGCGACTTGACCTCGGTGCCCTCGCGCAGGTCGTCGACGAGCTGGGTCGCCGACTCCGGCGTCATGTCGTCGAAGAACTCCCAGTTCACCATCATCACCGGCGCGTAGTCGCAGGCGGCGTTGCACTCGAGGTGCTCGAGGGTGATCTTGCCGTCCTCGGTGGTCTCGTCGTTGCCGACGTCCAGGTGCTGCTTGAGGCGCTCGAAGATCAGGTCGCCACCCATCACCGCGCAGAGCGTGTTGGTGCAGACGCCGACGTGGTAGTCACCGACCGGGCGGCGCTTGTACATCGTGTAGAAGGTCGCCACCGCCGACACCTCGGCGCCGGTCAGCCCGAGCACGTGGGCGCAGGCCTCGATGCCCTCGGGGGTGATCCGGCCCTCGACCGACTGCACCAGGTGCAGCATCGGCAGCAGGGCCGAGCGGCCGACCGGGTACCGGGCGGCCAGCTCGCGCATCTCGGCGATCGTGGTGTCACCGATCTTCGTCTCGCCTGTGCTGTAGGGAACGGTTGTGTCAGCCATCTATCGGTCCACTCCACCCATCACCGGGTCAAGGCTGGCGACGGCGACGATCACGTCGGCGACCTGTGAGCCCTCGCACAGGATCGGCATCGCCTGCAGGTTTGCGAACGACGGGTCGCGGAAGTGCGCCCGGTACGGCTTGGTGCCGCCGTCGGAGACCAGGTGACAGCCCAGCTCGCCACGCGGCGACTCGATCGCCACGTAGGCCTGCCCGGCCGGGACCCGGAAGCCCTCGGTGACGAGTTTGAAGTGATGGATCAGGGCTTCCATCGACTCGCCCATGATGTGCTTGATGTGGTCGAGCGAGTTGCCCATCCCGTCGTTGCCGACGGCCAGCTGGCTCGGCCAGCCGATCTTCTTGTCCTGCACCATCACCGGCTCGCCCTCCATCTTGGCCAGGCGGTCGGCGCACTGCTCGACGATCTTCAGCGACTCCCACATCTCCTGCAGCCGCACCCGGAACCGGCCGTACGAGTCGGCGGTGTCCCAGGTCGGTACGTCGAAGTCGTAGGTCTCGTAGCCGCAGTACGGCTGGGTCTTGCGCAGGTCCAGGCCGTACCCGGTCGCGCGCAGCGGCGGGCCGGAGATGCCGAGCGCCATGCACCCGGTCAGGTCCAGGTAGCCGACGTTGCCCAGCCGGGCCTTGAAGATCGGGTTCGCGTTGCACAGCTCGGCGTACTCGGGCAGGTGCTTGTTCATCCAGGTGATGTACTCCCGGATCTTGTCCAGCGCGCCGGCCGGCAGGTCCTGGGCGACACCGCCGGGCCGGATGAACGCGTGGTTCATCCGCAGGCCGGTGATCAGCTCGAACAGGTCGAGCGTCATCTCACGCTCGCGGAAGCCGATCGTCATCACCGTGAGGGCGCCGATCTCCATCCCGCCGGTGGCGATGCAGACCAGGTGGCTGCTGATGCGGTTCAGCTCCATCAGGAGCACCCGCATCACGTTGGCCTTCTCCGGGATCTGGTCCTCGATGCCGAGCAGCCGCTCGACCGCCAGGCAGTACGCCGTCTCGTTGTAGAACGGCGACAGGTAGTCCATCCGGGTGCAGAACGTGACGCCCTGCGTCCAGGAGCGGAACTCCATGTTCTTCTCGATACCGGTGTGCAGGTAACCGATGCCGCAGCGGGCCTCGGTCACGTTCTCACCCTCGATCTCGAGGATCAGCCGGAGCACGCCGTGGGTGGACGGGTGCTGCGGGCCCATGTTCACGACGATGCGCTCTTCGGGCTCGTCACCGAGGCCGGAGACGACCGAGTCCCAGTCCTGACCGGTGACGGTGAAGACCTTGCCCTCGGTGGTGTCCCGGGTGGTGGCGTAGGGGTCTGTAGTGGTCATCAGTTGTACGACCTCCGCGTGTCGGGCGGCGGGATGACGGCGCCCTTGTACTCGACGTCGATACCGCCGAGCGGGTAGTCCTTGCGTTGCGGGTGGCCCGGCCAGTCGTCGGGCATCTGGATCCGGGTCAGCGCCGGGTGTCCGTCGAAGATGATGCCGAAGAAGTCCCAGGTCTCGCGCTCGTGCCAGTCGTTGGCCGGGTAGACCGAGACGACGGACGGGATGTGCGGGTCGGCCTCGGAGCAGGACACCTCGAGCCGGATCCGCCGGTTGTGCGTGATCGAGAGCAGGTGGTAGACCGCGTGCAGCTCGCGCCCGGTCTCGTGCGGGTAGTGCACGCCGGAGACGCCGGAGCAGAACTCGAACCGCAGCGCCTCGTCGTCGCGCAGGTGCTGGGCGACCTCGACCAGCCGCTCGCGGGCGACGTGCAGGGTCAGCTCGTTGTGCTGGACGACGACCTTCTCGATCGCGCCGTCGCCGACCAGGCTCTCCAGCTTCTCGGTCGCGCCGTCGAACCAGCTGCCGTAGGGCTTGGCCGATCCGCCGGGCAGCGCGACCTGGCGCTGCAGGCCGCCGAAGCCGGAGGTGTCACCGGTACCGCGGACGCCGAACATGCCCTCGCGCTGGTCGATGACCTCGGCGCCCGGCGTCTGCGCGTCCGCACCCGGCTGAGTCGCCGGAAGGTTCTCTGGTTGGGTGTCGCTCACCTGAGCAGGCCCTTCAGTTCAAGGGTGGGGGAAGCGGCCAGGGCGGCAGTCTCCTGCTCGGCCTGCAGCGCCTTCTTGTTCGCGCCGAGCTTGCCGTTCTGGATGTCCTCGTGCAGCTTGAGGAACGCGTCCAGCAGCATCTCCGGCCGCGGCGGGCAGCCGGGCAGGTACATGTCGACCGGGACCACGTGGTCGACGCCCTGGACGATCGCGTAGTTGTTGAACATGCCGCCCGACGAGGCGCAGACACCCATCGCCAGCACCCACTTCGGGTTCGGCATCTGGTCGTAGATCTGGCGCAGCACGGGAGCCATCTTCTGGCTCACCCGGCCGGCCACGATCATCAGGTCGGCCTGGCGCGGCGAAGCGCGGAAGACCTCCATGCCGAACCGGGCGGCGTCGTAGCGCGGCGCTCCGGTCGTCATCATCTCGATCGCGCAGCAGGCCAGCCCGAAGGTTGCCGGCCACAACGAGGCCTTCCGCATGTAGCCGGACAGGCCCTCGATCGTGGTCAGCAGTACGCCGGCCGGAAGCTGTTCTTCAACACCCATAGGTCAGTCCCACTCCAGTCCGCCGCGGCGCCAGACGTAGGCGTACGCGACGAAGACGGTAACGATGAAGATGACCATCTCGACCAACCCGAACAGCGCCATCTGGTCGAAGGCGACGGCCCAGGGGTAGAGGAAGATGATCTCGATGTCGAACACGATGAAGAGCATCGCGGTGATGTAGTACTTCACCGGGAAACGCCCACCACCGACCGGTTGCGGCGTCGGCTCGATGCCGCACTCGTACGAGTCGAGCTTGGCCCGGTTGTAGCGCTTCGGGCCGACCAGCGCGCTGGTCACCAAGGTGCCCGCCACGAAGATCGTCGCGAGCACACCGAGGATGAGGATCGGTACGTAAGGGTGCATCTTGGCGCTGCTCCCTCCTTACTTGCGTCCGGTACTGCGTGGGTCGGTCGTGTTCGTAGTGCCGTACTGCCTGTTGCGGTGCAGCACTGTGTTACCAGTACCGCTGTGTCTCACGTCACGCGCCCCGCCGATCAGGCGGCGGGAGCCACCTTGGTGAGACCGTTGATGATCTTGTCCATCACGTCGCCGTCGCGCGGATCCGTGAGGTTGGCAAGGAGTTTCAGGGTGAACTTCATCAAGGTGGTGCGCGGCAGACCGTACTTGGTGCACAGCCGCATCACCTCCGGGTTTCCGATCAGCTTCACGAACACCCGGCCGAGCGTGTAGTAGCCGCCGTACTCCTGCTTCAGCGCCTTCGGGTACGCCGAAAGCGCCCGCTCGCGCTGGTTCGGTTGCCGGCGCAGAGCCTGCGCCGCGACCTCGGCCGCGAACGCGCCGGACTCCATCGCGTACGGGATGCCCTCGCCGTTGAACGGGTTCACCATCCCGCCCGCGTCGCCGAGCAGCATCAGGCCGCGGGTGTAGTGCGGCTGCCGGTTGAAGCCCATCGGCAGCGCCGCCCCGCGGATCGGGATGGTCTGGAACTCGTCGCGGAACTGCCACTCGTCGGGCGTGTTCTTCAGCCACTGCTTGAGCAGGTCCGCGTAGTCGACCTTGCCGAACGCGTCGGAGGTGTTCAGGATGCCGAGCCCGACGTTGACGGTGCCGTCGCCCATCCCGAAGATCCAGCCGTAGCCCGGCAGCAGGCTGCGCTGACCCGGGTTCTTCGGGTCGTCGGTCCACAGCTCCAGCCAGGACTCGAGGTAGTCGTCGTCGTGCCGCGGGCTGGTGAAGTACGTCCGGACCGCGACGCCCATCGGCCGGTCGTCACGCTTGTGCAGGCCCATCGAGACGCTCAGCCGCGACGAGTTGCCGTCGGCGGCCATCACCAGCGGGGCGCGGAACTCGAGGTCCTCGCCGGCCCGGCGGCCGTTGTCGTCGACCGGCTTGGCGGTGACGCCGACGATGAAGCCCTGGTCGTCCAGGATCGGCGCGGTCACGTTGGTCCGCTCGCGCAACTGGGCGCCGGCCTTGACGGCCTGGCGGGCCAGCATGTCGTCGAAGTCCATCCGGTTGCGGGTCAGCCCGTAGTTCGGGTGGCTGGCCAGGTCCGGCCAGTCGAGCTGCAACTCGTGCCCGGCGCCGCGGATCCGCAGGCCGTAGTTCTTGATCCAGCCGGCCTCGGGCGAGATGTCGATGCCCATGTTGATCAGCTGCTTGGTCCCGCGGGGCGTGAGGCCGTCGCCGCACACCTTCTCGCGCGGGAACGCGGTCTTCTCGAGCAGCAGCACGTCGAGGCCCGCGTTCGCGAGATGGTACGCCGCTGCCGAGCCTGCGGGCCCGGCGCCGACGACGATCACATCAGCGGTCTCGGCCTGCTGCCTGCTAGGCACGCTCTGGCTCATCTCATCCCGGCCTGGTGGAGGGCTGTGTCACTCGTGAAGGGATTCACGAGGCCTGGTCATCCGACAGTCTAGGACTGCCTGACTTGGACACGAAACCGGCCCGGAACCCCTTGCCTGCAACCGATTTATGCGCTCTTTTCGTTGCGTAATTAGAGCGGCTTGACGGCCCGGTGGATCGCGACCAGACCACCCGTCAGGTTGCGCCACTGGACGTGGGTCCAGCCGGAGGCCGCGATCGTGTCGGCGAGCGGCGCCTGGGCCGGCCACGCCCGGACCGATTCGGCCAGGTACACGTACGCGTCGGGGTTCGTCGAGACCGCCTTCGCGACGACCGGGACGGCCCGCATCATGTACTCCAGGTAGGCGACCCGGAACGGTTTCCAGGTCGGGTGCGAGTTCTCCAGCACCACCAGCCGGCCGCCCGGCTTGGTCACCCGGAGCATCTCGGCCAGCGCGACCGTGACGTCGTTCACGTTCCGCAGCGCCCACGAGATGGTCACCACGTCGAAGGTCTCGTCCGCGAACGGCAGCCGCAGCGCGTCGCCGGCGATCAGGTCCAGCTCGGGGTAGCGGCGCTTGCCGACCCGGAGCATGCCGACCGAGAAGTCGCAGGACACCACCTCGGCGCCGGCCTCGCGCAGCTTCACGCTCGAGGCGCCGGTCCCGGCGGCCAGATCGAGGATCTTCATCCCCTTCCGGGGCGCGATCTCGGCCAGCGTCTGCGGCCGCCAGTAGGCCTTCTCCAGCCCCATCGTGGCGACCGCGTTGGTCCGGTCGTAGCCCTCGGCCACGTTGTCGAACATCGCGGCCACTGCTTCGGGTTGTTTGCTGAGATCCGCCCTGGTCACCTGTCTAGTTGATCACGGCCGCGACAGGCACCGAAATTCGCCGGTTACAGGGGCGGCCTACGCTTGCCTCTCGTGAGCGAATCTCCAATGAGCCGGCCGGCCATCGTGACCCGGGGCCGGGAAGCGAGCGAGGAGTGCAACCGTGAGCCTGTCTGACCCGCTCCAACCCGGCAGCGCGGTGCCGGCTCCGCAGCTGGTGGTTCGCAGCCAGCGTGTCGAGGGCGTGGCCGCCGCGCTGATGGACCATCTGCCGGAGACCGGCGGGCTGGCCTGGGTACGCCGTGGCGACGGGCACGTCGGCTGGGGCGTCGCCGCCCGGCTGGACGTTGCCGGCAGCAATCGGTTCGCGGAGGCCCAGGCGTGGTGGAAGGAGCTCACCGCCAACGCCGTGGTGCGCGACGAGATCGGCGTACCAGGATCGGGACTGGTCTGCTTCGGCTCGTTCGGTTTCACCGACACCGACGCCAGTGAGCTGGTGGTGCCGGAGGTGATCGTCGGCCGTCGTGGCGGGATCACCTGGGTGACCACGATCTCGGGTGCGAGTTCGCTGGCCGCGCCGCCCGAGCTGACGACGTACGAGCCGGAACCGGTCGGTGCGGTCGCGTTCGCGGACGGTGCGCGCTCCGGTACGGCGTGGTCCGGCATCGTCGCCGACGCGGTGAAGCGGATCACCAACGGCGAGCTCGACAAGGTGGTGCTCGCGCGCGACCTGATCGCGATCTCCCCCAACCCGATCGACCTCCGCTGGCCGTTGCGCCGGCTGGCCTCGGCGTACCCGAACTGCTGGACGTTCTCCGTCGACGGGCTGATCGGCGCCACCCCGGAGCTGCTGGTCCGGCGCGAGAAGGGCCTGATCACCTCCCGGGTGCTGGCCGGCACCATCCGGCGTACCGGCGACGACGCGCACGATCTGGCGCTGGCCGCCTCCCTCGCCCGGTCGAGCAAGGACCTCGAGGAGCACGAGTACGCCGTCCGCTCGGTGGCCGACGCGCTGAAGCCGCACTGCAAGTCGATGAACGTGCCCGAGACCCCGTTCGTGCTGCACCTGCCGAACGTGATGCATCTCGCCTCCGACGTGGCCGGCGTGGCCGCCAACGGAGCCTCCGCGCTCGGCCTAGCCGCCGCCCTGCACCCGTCCGCGGCGATCTGCGGTACGCCGACCGATGTCGCCCGCGACGTGATCGGCGAGATCGAGGGCATGCCCCGCGGCCGGTTCAGCGGCCCGGTCGGCTGGATGGACGCGGCCGGTGACGGCGAGTGGTGCATCGCCCTGCGCTGCGGCCAGGCCGACCCCGACGACCCGACCAGGATGCGCCTGTTCGCCGGCGCCGGCATCGTCGCCGGCTCCGACCCAGAGGCCGAGCTGGCCGAGACGAACGCGAAATTGGTTCCGATGCGAGACGCTCTGGGAGATTGATCTTGAAGCTCACGAAGTACACGCATGCCTGTGTCCGGCTCGAGAAGGACGGGAAGGTGTTGCTGGTCGATCCGGGCAGTTTCACCGAGGACGCGGCCTTCGAAGGTGTGGACGCGATCCTGGTCACGCACGAGCACCAGGACCACCTCGACGTCGACCGGGTGAAGGGGCTCGACGCGCCGATCTGGACCAACGCGGGTGTCGCCGGGCAACTCGGCGAGCTGGGCGAGCGGGTCCAGATCGTTGCCGATGGCTCCAACTTCGAGGCGGCCGGTTTCGCGGTCCGTGCCTATGGCAAGGATCACGCGATCATCCTGCCGGAGTGGGGAGTTCCGTGTGAGAACGTCGGCTTCCTGATCGAGGACGCGGTCTACCACCCGGGCGATTCGTTCACCCGTCCGGACCGCAAGGTGCACACCAACCTGGTGCCGATCTCGGGTCCGTGGTTCGCCCTGCCGCCGGCCGTCGAGTACGCCCGCGCTGTCGACGCAGTCCAGACGATCGGCATCCACGACGCCCTGCTCAGCACGATCGGTCAGGGCATGATGCAGCGCTTCATCAACGCCGAGGACCGGCCGTACCAGCAGCTCGAGCCGGGCACCACGGTCGAGGTCAACTGACATTTGTCACCGGTACCGGTGACAGCTTCACGCGGTACGGGGCCGCTCGGCCGCCAAGCTGATCCGTATGGACGAATCAGCGGTCATCCAGGTCGAGCGGCTCACCCGCCGGTACGCCGGCAGGCCCGGCTACGAGGCGGTGCGCGGGGTCGACTTCGCAGTACGCCGGGGTGAGCTCTTCGCGTTACTCGGCACCAACGGGGCCGGCAAGACCTCCACGCTGGAGGTGCTCGAAGGACTCGCGCAACCGACCTCCGGCACCGTCCGGGTGCTCGGCCACGATCCGTACCGGGATCGGCGATTGGTCCGGCCGCGGATCGGAATCATGTTGCAGGACAGGGGTTTCGCGGCCGATCTGACCGTCGCCGAGACCACCAAGATGTGGGCCGGGACGCTCAGCACGCCGCGCCCGGTGGGCGAGATCCTCGAGCTCGTCGAGCTGACCTCGCGGGCCGGCGTCCGCGTCCGCCAGCTGTCCGGCGGCGAGCGGCAACGGCTGAGCCTCGGTCTCGCGATCGCCGGCCAGCCGGACCTGCTGTTCCTCGACGAACCGACCGCCGGTCTCGATCCGGAGAACCGGCAACGCACGTGGCAGCTGATCTCTCGGCTGCTGTCGTCGGGTACGACGGTGCTGCTGACGACGCACTATCTCGCCGAAGCCGCCGAGCTCGCCGACCGGTTGGCGATCATGCACCACGGCCGCATCGTCGGACTCGGTACGCCGGCCGAGATCGCCGGCATCCGTCCGGCCCGGATCTCGTTCCATCTCCCGGCCGACGCTCGGCTTCCTTCGCTTCCGCAGGCTGTTGCCACCGTCGACGCCGGCGGCAAGGTCTTCCTCGACACCGAGGACCTGCAGCTCACCCTCACCGCGCTGCTGGCCTGGGCAGCGCAGGCCGGTATCCAGCTGACCGAACTCACCGCCCGCCCGGCCTCGCTGGAGGAAGCCTTCCTCGCGATCGCCGCCGCGGGCCCGATCGCCGACTCGACCGAAGGAGCAGCCGCATGACCTCACTGGCCTGGTCGGAGGCTCTGCTGCTCCGCCGCAACCCGCTGGCCGTACTGGTCGCCATCGGTCTGCCGATCTTCGTCGTCCTCGGACTGCAGTCGTCGGCAGAGCTGATGTCCGTCGTCGGCCCGGACCCGGGCACGGCGATCCTCACCATGATCGCGGCCGTGTCGCTGAACCTCTTCGTCTACTACAACCTGGTCAGCTCGCTGGTCGCTCGCCGCGAGGAACTCGTCCTCAAACGACTGCGCACCGGCGAAGCCACCGACCTGCAGATCCTGGCTGGTGCCGCGATCCCCGCAGTGGTCATCGCCTGGGCGCAGGCGGTGCTCGCCGCCATCGCCAGCGCGTTGCTGGTCGGGTTACCCGTACCGGTGAACCTCCTGCTGGTGGTGCTCGCCCTGTTGCTCGGCGGGGCTGTGTTCGTCCTACTTGCGGCTGCTACCACCGCACTGACCCGCAGCGTGGAGATGGCGCAACTGACGACCCTGCCCTTCCTGATCGTTCCGCTGAACTTCAGTGGGCTGTACTTCCCGCTGTCCGAACTACCGTCGTGGCTGGACCACTTGTCACGGCTACTGCCACTGACGCCGGTGGTGGAGTTGCTGCGGCTCGGCCTGTCGGGCACCACGCCGGGTGGGAGCACAGTGAGCTTGGCGGGGTCGTTCGTACCCGCAGTACAGCCGCTGCTGGTCCTGTTGGCCTGGGTGATCGTCGGTGGGGTGGCGACCCGCCGCTGGTTCCGCTGGGAGCCCCGTCGTTGAGCAACGTGACAGGCTGACCACCATGGTTCCCGTCCCGCGCTGGTGGCTTGCGCGCAGCAGAGCCGAGCGCTTCGACATCAGCCTCCGCTGGCCGCTCTACGGCATTTGCTGTGCCGAGATCCCGATCGCCGCCCTGGCCATCTTCAGCGAGCGGCAACACCGCGTCCTGGGCGTAGTCGTCTTTCTGCTCGTCGTTGTCGCGCACACCGCGGCCAACCTCTACCTGCTTCGCGAGAGTCTCGGGCGGTACCTGCATGGAAAGCAGGTCAGCAGCCGTGCGCTGATCGGTCCGATCGCCTTGGCAGTAGCCGGGGTCCCGGCAGCGGCGCTGGCCTTCCCCAGGTTCGCTTGGATCGGCGACTCGGATCTCCGGGACGGCGTGATCCTGGTGCTGGCCGGCGGGCTGACCTTCGCACTGACGCCGATGCTGCGCTGGATGAGCCTCTTCGGGGTCATGCTCGCCGGCAGCGTTCTGACCGCGGCGTTGGCAGTTCGGGTGGAGCCGGGGTTCGCCTACCTCAGTACGGTCGCCTTCATCGCCTTCACCTGCCGCATCTCGGCCTGGACCCTCGGGCTCGGTTGGGAGATCGACCGGTCGCGGGCGGTCAGCGCTCAGCTGGCGATCGCCGAGGAGCGACTGCGGTTCGCGCGTGATCTGCACGACACGCTCGGCCACAACCTGTCCCTGGTGGCAGTACGAAGTGAGCTGGCTGCTGCACTGGCGACGCGAGGGGACGCCAGCGCCGCCGACCAGATGCTCGACGTCCGCCAGATCGCCCACGACTCGCTCCGCGAGATGCGGGCCGTCGTCAGCGGCTACCGCGCCACCGACCTCGCCACTGAACTGGCCGGCGCCCAATCGGTACTCCGGTCCGCCGGCGTCAACTGCCGCATCATCGGCGACGGCTCCGCGCTGACGCCCGCGAGCCAGACGGCGCTCGGCTGGGTGGTCCGGGAAGGCACCACGAACGTCATCCAGCACAGCGACGCGACCGTCTGCAAGATCGAGCTGGACCTCAGCCCCGAGCTCACCATCCTGCGCATGGAAAACGACGGCGTCCGCACCTCCTCCTCCGCTGCCGCCCCTTCCCCCACCGTCTCCACCGTCTCCGCCACCGCCTCCGCCTCCGCGCGCTCCGCAGCCGCCGACGCCGGCGGCTCGTCCGGTACCGGTATCGCCGGTCTCCGCGAACGCCTGGGCTCCCTCGGCGGCACCCTGACCGTCGGCAGCACCCCCGGCCGCTTCATCCTCGTCGTCCAACTCCCGGCCAGCACATGATCCGCCTACTCCTCGCCGACGACGAGAACCTCATCCGCACCGCCCTGGCCGCGCTCCTCTCCCTGGAACCCGACCTAGACGTAGTAGCCCAAGCAGCCTCCGCCGACGAGGCCCTGGCAATGGCCCGCCTCCACCACCCAGACGTAGCAGTCCTGGACCTCCAGATGCCCGGCGCAACCGGCTCCACCGCCATAGGTGGCATAGGCGTAGTCCAAGCCCTACGCACCGAACTCCCCACCTGCCACTGCCTGATCGTCACCGGCCACGGCCGCCCCGGCCATCTGAAACAAGCCCTCGCGGCAGGCGTCCGCGGCTTCCTCCCCAAGACCGTCTCCGCCCAGGTCCTGGCCGACGTCATCCGCACCATCCACACCGGCGGCCGCTACGTAGACCCCGAACTAGCCGCCGAAGCCATCTCCGCCGGCGACAACCCCCTAACCCCCCGCGAAGCCGAAGTCCTCGAACACGCCGCGGACGGCGCCCCGATCGAACAGATAGCCCGCCGCGTCTCCCTCTCCCCCGGCACAGTCCGCAACTACCTCTCCTCAGCCGCCACCAAACTGAACACCACCAACCGCCACGAATCAGTCCAAGTAGCCCGCACCCACGGCTGGATCTAGCTTCGAGCACAAAGTCGCCTCAGAGCCTGGATCGGTGAGGAACCGGGCCGCCACGCATACACAACCCCCGCGAACCACCGCGGCGCGCCGGGGTAAGCGGTTGCCTGCCGGTGTTAGGTATGCACCGCCGTCCACTAGTTGCCGCTAGCAACCACTCTTGAGACTCCACGTCGAGGGTGAGGCCCACCTGAACAGCACCGGCTTCAGCTGAGTTCGTAGACGACGAAGTCGTTCACGGGCCGGTAGCCGATGGCGGCGTAGATCTTGTTGGACGTGGGGTTGGCGAGATCGGTGTTCAGGCAAACCTCGGAGCCCGTGGCTCGGAGGACCTGGGTGACGTGGGCGGTGAGAGCGCTGGCGTACCCGTGGCCGCGGGCGGAGGGAGGGGTATAGACGGGGCCCACCCGGGTTGAGTTGAAGAGGGTCTGCTGGTGGCCGACGACGCTGACCACGCGGCCTCCGTCTTCCCAGAGCCATAGTCGGCCGCGTTCGATCCTGGTACGAACCCAGCGCTCCTGCTCGTCGGGTGGCAGGGGATGTCCGAGCTCGATTCCGTAGGCGGTCAGGAGAGGGACGACAGCCTCCACATCCGCTGCGGCCGCCTGGCGGGCGGTGCCTTCCGCGTGCTGTTCGACGAAGGTGCCGAGCTTGTGCAGCCGCATGCCGGTTGTCCGGCGGAAGGTTCTGCCGGCGCGCGCGGCAAGCAGCTCGGTCAGCAGGAGGGCGGCGCTCGCAGTACCGGCGATGACGTCTGGGTTGGGTGCTTGGGCGGCGCAGGTGTCGGCGATCGCCGGGACCAAGGCATCAGGTAATGCGCCGAGTTGGATGCCGCGGAGTGCGGTGCAGAAGGCGGCGCCCAGCACCGCGTCCGTGTCGTCGTGGATCGACAGGAACACCGGCGGCGCGGGGTCGTGCAGGATGCCGTTGATGCGGTCCTCGGTGTTGCTGAGGATGTAGGAGTTGAGGACCGGATCGCGTTGCAGGAAAGGGTAAACGGTCACCTTGAACTCCGCCGGGTCGGCGGTTACGCGGACCTTCATGGGGTGAAGATCAAGTCGACGAAGTCGGTGACGGGGAGGTAGCCGAGTTGGGCGTAGATTTTGTTGGAGGTGGGGTTGGCGAGATCGGTGTAGAGGCAGGGTTTGATGCCTTGGGCAAGGAGTTTTGCGGTGACCTCGCCGGTGAGGGCGCCGGCGTAGCCGTGGCGGCGGTGGGTGGGTGGGGTGTAGACGGGGCCGACGCGGCTGACGCCGAAGACGGGGGTGCGGTGGGCGGCCATGCATACCGGTTCGTCGTCGGCTTCCCAGAACCAGAGAGTGCCTTGCGCGAGTTTGTGTTCGGCCCAGTCGGGTTCCAGGAAGGGGGCCTCCTCGGGGAAGCCGTCGAGCATCCACTCGTGGGCGAGTTGGATGTCGGTCTCGCGCATCGGACGGATGGCGCCGGGGGCCGTCAGTGGGGTGAGCGTCTCGAGTTGGTGCAGTCGGGTGCCCGCTGACTCCGTCCAAGGTGCACGGTCTGCGCCGGACAGCTCCGCCCAGCGTTGGCCGAAGGCGGTGACGGCGGCGCGGTCGCCGGCGACGCCGCCGAGTCCGGGGAGCACCTCGAAGTACGCCTCGGCTACTTCGGCCGCGAGGTCCGCTCGGAGGGCGCCGACGTAGACGCGCCGGCCGGGAGTCCGCATCGCGGCGCCGGTCACCTCGCCGGTGTCGTCGTCGTGGACGGAGACGAAGTACGAGGGCTCGGGCTCGTACTGATTGGCGGCACGGTCGGCCACGTTGCTCAGGATGAGGGTGTGCCGGACCGGATCGCGGGTCAGGAACGGGAAGACGGTCGCCTGGAAGTCTGCCGGATCGGTGGTCAGCCGCGTGCTCATGCCCAGTCACCCTACGGGCAGCAACGGACACGGGCAGGTGAATTTATACTGCGATCATGTCCACCACGCGATTACTCCTGCTCGGGGTCGTCCGGATCTTCCAGCCCGCGTACGGGTACCAGCTGCGCCGCGAGCTGATGACCTGGCAGGTGGAGCACTGGGCGAACATCAACCCCGGCTCGATCTACACCGGGCTGCGCACGCTGGCCAAGCACGGCTACCTGATGGAGCTGGAGGAAGGCGCCGGGCACAAACCCGGCAGGACGTCGTACAAGCTGACCAACGACGGCGAGTCGGAGTACTTCTCGCTGCTGCGATCGGCGCTCTGGACGGTCAACGGCTTCCAGCCCGGCCAGATGCAGGCCGCGCTCAGTTTCCTCTGGTCGCTGCGTCGCGACGAGGTGCTGGCCGCCCTGGAGTCCCGCATCGTGCAGCTGGAGCAACTCGAGAAGGCCGAGCCGTTCTCCGAGCGCCAGATCGCCGAAGACCCCGGTACGCCGAACCACGTGGTCGAGATGTTCCGTATCTCCAGCGCCCGCGACCGGGGCGAGCTGGAGTGGACGCGCGGCTTCCGCCAGCGGGTGGCCGACGGGGAGTACTCGTTCGCCGGCGAGCCGCCGAGCTGGGAGCCGCCTCCCGGGCTCACGACCCATTGGGGCACCATCCCCGACCCGCCCGGCTGAGCCAGGTTTCAGATTTAATCAACATTGACTATTCAATGTTGATTGTTCGACACTGTCCGCATGATGATCGAAGCTCGCGGACTCGTCCGCACCTTCAAGACCAAGCGCGGGCCGGTGCAGGCCGTGCAGGGGGTAGACCTGGATGTCGCCGACGGGGAGATCGTCGGCTTCCTCGGCCCGAACGGGGCCGGCAAGACCACCACGATGCGGATGCTGGCGACCCTGATCACGCCGACCAGCGGGACCGCGACCGTGGCCGGCTGCGACCTGGCCAACGATCCGGTCGGTGTCCGCCGCCGGATCGGGTACGTCCCGCAGAGCGGCTCGACGCTGCCCGAAGCGATCGCCGGCGACGAGGTCGTCGACCACGCCCGGCTGTACGGCGTGAGCAAGAAGAAGGCAGCCGCCGACGGCCAGGCGCTGTTCGACGAGCTGGACCTGCCGGGCCTGTGGCGGCGGCAGTGCAAGACCTTGTCGGGCGGCCAGCGGCGCCGGCTCGACATCGTGATGGGGCTGATCCACGACCCCAAGCTGATCTTCCTGGACGAGCCGACCACCGGCCTCGACCCGCAGGCGCGGGCGAACCTGTGGGAGCACATCCGCGGCCTGCGCGACCGCGGTGCGACGATCTTCCTCACCACCCACTACCTGGACGAGGCGGACGCGCTCTGCGACCGGATCCTGGTCATCGACCACGGCAAGATCGTCGCGGCCGGCAAGCCCGAGGAGCTCAAGCAGCAGGTCTCCGGTGACGGCGTACGGCTGAGCCTGGCCGATGCCGCGCAGGCGCCCGCGGTGAGCAAGATCGTGGCCGAACTGCCAGGTGCGGTCGCCGTCGAGACCGACGGTGATGTGGTGGGCTTCCGGATCCCCAAGGGCGGTTCGGTACTTCCGTCGCTGCTCCGCTCGATCGATGCCCAGGGCATCGAGTTGCACGGCGTCGAGGTCCACCGGCCGACCCTGGACGACGTGTTCTTGACGATGACCGGCCGGTCCCTGCGCGACGAGGACGCCTCCTCGGCGGATGACAAGGAGGAGGCCGCATGAAGGTCCTGACCGACACCTGGATCGTCTTCAACCGCGCGATGCGACTGTCGCTGCGCAATCCGATGTGGTCGATCCTGATGCTGAGCCAGCCGCTGATGTACCTGTTCCTGTTCGGCCCGCTGCTCAAGCCGATCACCGCGCAGATCAGCCAGGGCGCGACCACGAACGCCTACCAGGTGTTCATCCCGGGCCTGATCGTCCAACTCGGCATGTTCGGCGCGATGTTCGTCGGCTTCGGCCTGATCGCGGAGTACCGGGCCGGCGTGATCGAGGCCGACCGGGTCACGCCGGCCTCCCGGATCGCGCTGATGGCAGGCCGCGTACTACGAGACGTCGTGGTACTCGTCGTGCAGTCGATCCTCCTGCTGCTGGCCGCGCTGCCACTGGGACTGCGCGCACCGTGGGGCGGCGTATTGCTGTCGCTGGTGATCGTCGCCCTGCTCGGCGCGACCTTCGCCTCCCTCTCGTACTCCGTAGCGCTCATCACCAAGAGCGAGGACGCCCTGGCGCCGCTGCTCAACGGCATCGCCATGCCGCTCCTGCTGTTGTCCGGCATCCTGCTGCCGATGCAGATCGGCCCGACCTGGCTGCAGCGGCTGTCCGACATCAGCCCGCTCAAGCATGTCGTCAACGGGGTCCGTGCGCTCTTCCGCGGCGACATCTCCAGCAGTGCGTCCCTGTGGGGCCTCTTCTGGGTAGTACTGCTCACTGTCGTCGGCCTGGCCGTGGGAGCCCGCACCTTCCGCAAGGAATCCGCCTGACCCCTCGTGTTCATCAGAGGGTCGTTTTAGCGAACTAGCGTCGGCGGTATGCGAGTACCGTCGGCGCTGGTTCGTGGGGTGGTTGGCTCATGCGTTGTCGCCGCCGCCTCCTTGGTGACCTCGGTGGTGCCGGAGTCGTCGTGGGTGGCGTCGTTGCCGATTGCCAGTGACCTGCGGTCGACGCTGCCGGGGCGGATGACCGGGCTGGCGTTCATGGTGGCTGGGCTGGGGCTGATGGTTTGGGCCTGGCTGTCGGTCGGACGGCAGGTGCTGGCGGGGGTCCGGTACCGGTTGACGCCGTTCATCGTGTGGACGAGTGTGCCGCTGCTGCTCGGGCCGCCCTTGTTCAGCAGGGATGTCTGGAGCTATGCGGCGCAGGGCGCGCTGGTCGCGGAGGGGTACGACCCCTACAGCGTCGGCCCGGGGGTGCTGTCCGGGCATGTGATCGAGGCTGTCGACCCGATGTGGATGCAGACGCCTGCGCCGTACGGTCCGATACCGCTCGCGTACGGCGGTCTCGTCGCGCGGCTGACCATGGATCCGTACGTACTCATGCTGGCGCACCGACTGCTCGCAGTACTGGGCTTCGTACTGATCGCCTGGGCCGTGCCACGGCTCGCCACCGCCTGCCGGGTCAACCCGGCCATCGCAACCTGGCTAGTCGTCGCCAACCCGATGCTGATCGCGCACGGGTTGGGCGCGGCCCACAACGACATCCTCATGCTGGGACTGGCCTGCGCTGCCTTCGCGATAGCCCTCACTGGTCATTGGGGCACAGCTGCTGTCCTCGCCGGTGTTGCTGCGGCCGTGAAGCTCCCGGGTGGGCTCGTGGTCGTCGCCATCGCCGCAGTGATGAGTCCGCTGGCTGGGCGCGCTCGCCTGCGACTGGCCAGCCTGACGATTGCGGGGGCGATCTCTGTACTGACCCTGGTGACCGTTGGCGAGCTGACCGGGGTGGGGTCGGGGTGGCTCAGTGCGCTCGATGTTCCAGGGCTGATCAAGTCGCCTTTGTCGATTTCCAACTTGATTGCGTTGGGGGCTTCCGGCGTACTGGGGTGGCTCGGCGAGGACACCGCTGCCCAGCAGGCGCTGCAGATCGTGCGGTTGCTGGCGATGCTCATCGCGATCGGGCTGATCGCGGTACTGGGGTTGCGGTCGTCGATCCACAACGCTGCTCGGGCAGTGGGGATTGCCTTGCTGGCACTGGTTCAGCTGGGGCCGACTGCGCACGACTGGTACTTCATCTGGTGTCTACCGTTCCTGGCGGTGGCCCGCCCCGGCCGCAAGCTCACCACTGCCTTGATAAGCGTCAGCATCGTCCTGACGATCGCCTCGCCGCTCAACTCCTCACTGCGCGGCGCAGTCATCCCCATCCTGGTCACCACGGCCTTGGTACTAGTCGTAGTCGGCTGTCTACTCGGCCGACTCCGCACCCTCCAGCCGGCTCTCCCCACACGAACCAAAGTTGCAGCTACAACTGGCTGACTGCCTGGTGTAGGTCAGCATGTAGCTCTCGATGAGCCGAGCGATCCACTCTGACCTCTACAACGTCGATGCCGGCCACCGTGCGAGCCAGTACCTCCCGCAACTCGTCTGCTGTCTCCACTAGTTGGTGTGGCGTACCGGTGGCGGCGCAGAGCGCTGCGAGGTCGACGTCATGCGGCGTACCGAAGACGCGCTCGAAGTAGTCGGCGTGGTCGCCACCACCCTGCTCGAGCGTGGCGAAGATCCCACCCCCGTTGTCGTTGAGCACCACAATGCGAAGGTCGGGCCGAGGCTCAGCAGGCCCGATCACCAGCCCGTTGGAGTCATGCAGGAAAGCAAGATCCCCCACCAGCGCGTACGTCGCCCCCGCGTTGGCCAATGCGGCACCCACCGCCGTGGAGAGCGTCCCATCGATCCCCGCCAGCCCCCGGTTGGCCACCGTCCGAATCGGCACCACCGGAGCCAGATCAAGATCCCGCACCGCATTGGAAGAGGCAACAACAAGCATCCCGTCAGCCCCGACCGCTTCCCCAACCACCGCCGCAACCAGCGGCCCCGAAAGCCCACCGGCCCCGGACCCGGCCGGAGCAAGCACCTTGTCCATCGAGGCTCGGGCTAGCTGGTCAGCATGCAACCACCGATCCAGCCAGTCGGTTTGATCCGAGCCGATCACCTCAAGCCCGGTCACGACCGACGCAGCGCGGTGCGCAGCATCGGGCCAGAGCCCGGTCGGCGCAACCACGATCACCTCAACCTCCGGCCGAGCGAGCAGCTTGGAGATAGGCCGCGACAACGTCGGATGCCCGAACACAATCACCCGCTCGATCTCATCAGCAATGGACGTTGCTGCAAGCAACAATCTGTAGGCGGAGATGACCGCCGGGCCGGTCCTCGCGCGGCTGGACGGCTCGGCGAACAGTGGCCAGCCACCCGCCTCGGCCGCCAACCTTGCCGCCTGGGAGGCGCCGTCGCCTGCGACCACAACCGTCTTGGGGCCGGGGGCTACGGCGGAGGGCTGCGCACCCGTCGCGTGCACACTCGTCCAGGGGCCGGTGGTGCGGCCGTCGAGGGGTTCGGGCCAGTCGCCGTCGTCGGTGGGGACCAGTGGCTCGACTAGCGGGCAGTTGAGTTGGACCGGACCTGGGTCGGCGGTGCGGGCGCCGACGGCTGCCGAGACGGCGCGGGCGATCGACGAGCGCCAGTAGGCGACCTGCCCGAGCTGCTTGCTCGGCGTACCGAGCTCATGGAAGAGGCGGACGGCGTCGCCGAAGACCTTGAGCTGGTCGGTCGTCTGGTTGGCACCCGTCCCCCGCAGCTCCGGCGGGCGATCTGCGCTCAACACGATCAGTGGCAGACCACTGTGGGACGCCTCGAGCACCGCGGGGTAGAGGTTGGCTACCGCAGTCCCGGAGGTCGTCAGCACCGGTACCGGCAGACCGGTGCCACGGATCAGGCCGATCGCCAGGAAGCCCGCAGTACGTTCGTCGATGCGTACGTGGAGCCGCAGACGCCCGTCGCGGTCGGCAGCGGCCAGCGCGAGAGCCAGTGGGGTGCTGCGGGACCCGGGGGCCAGTACGGCCTCACGGACCCCGGACCTGATCAGCTCGTCGACCACTACAGTCGCGAATGCCGTGGACGGGTTCATCTGGTTCCTCTCAGTGCTTCTACCCTCGCGAACCGCGCTTCCCACTTGGCTGTGGTCGCTTGGTCAGCAGTTGGCAACTCTGGAGCCGGCACGAGCCGCTTAACCGGCAGGAAGCCGTTGACCGGCAGCAGCGGCTCGTCGACGACCTCTGCCGTGAACATGGAGACAGTGGCAAGACCGCACGCGTACGGGAGCTCAGGGAGAGCCGCTGCAAGCGCAACCCCGGCAGCGATCCCGATAGAGGTCTCCAACGCGGAGGAGACGACCACTGGCAGCCCGATCTGCTCAGCGATGTCCAGACAGGCCCGGACGCCGCCGATCGGCTGCACCTTCAGTACGGCGATGTCGGCCGCCTCAAGCTTCTTGACCAGCAAGGGATCCTCGGCCCGACGGATGGACTCATCGGCAGCAACCAGTACGTCGGTACGCCGCCGTACTGCCGCCAGGTCCTCCACCGAAGCGCACGGCTGCTCCACATACTCCAGGTCGAACCGCTGCAGCTCCTTCAACGCCCGCAGCGCCTCATCCACAGACCAGGCCCCATTGGCATCGATGCGCACCTGCCCGCCACCAATGGCATCGCGGACAGCCTCCACCCGCTCCAAGTCATCCCTGAGCGTCTGCCCCGGCTCAGCCACCTTCACCTTCGCCGTCCCGCACCCCGACGCCCGCACGATCGCCGCAGCCTTCTCCGGCCCGATCGCCGGCACAGTGCAGTTCACCGGTACTTCGGAACGCACCGCCGCAGGCCACCCGTCATAAGCGGCCTCGTACGCCGCCCGAAGCCAAGCCACACACGTCGCATCGTCGTAGTCCAGAAACGGCGACCACTCGGCCCACCCCGCCGGCCCCTCGAACAACATCCCCTCGCGCACCGTGATCCCGCGAAACCGGTTCTTCAACCCGATCGCATAAGTGATCACCGCACACCGTCCAGCAACCTCTGCCGATCAACCTTGCCCGAAGCAAGCATCGGCAACGCGCTCAACCTCACCACCTGCCGAGGCGCCCACGTCCGAGGCAACACCTCACCCACAAAATCCCGCAGCTCCTCGCGCCCGACCTCCCCCACCACGAACGCAACCACCCGCGAACCCCATTCACTGTCAGGAACCCCAAGCACAACAGCATCCTTGACCCCCGGATGCTCCAGCAACCGCGCCTGCACGGCAGTAACCGTCACATTCACCCCACCAGAGATGACGACATCATCCACCCGCCCCACCACCCGCAGCCGGCCATCAACCAACTCACCACGGTCCTGAGTCCGAAACCACCCGTCCCGCAGCACCTCCGCCGTCAACTCAGGCTGCAAGCGGTAGCCGGAGAAGAGCGTCGGCCCCTTGATCAGAATCCTCTGGTCGTCCAGCCGCAGCGAGGTCCCCGCCAACGGTTCGCCGGCATATACACACCCACTGCCCGTCTCTGTCATCCCGTACGACGGAATCGCGGTCACGCCCGCCTCGGCCGCCTCGGCCTTCAACCCGGCCGGCATCGCCGCCCCGCCGATCACGATCGCATCGAAGCCCCGCAGCACCTCGACATCCGTGCGCAGATACCGCGCCAACTGCGTCGGCACCATCGCCGTGTACCGCCGCTCCCCCGTCATCGCCGAGGCCCCCGCCGCGAAGTCCGGGTAGTCGCTCGCGACCACTGGTGTGTAGCCGGCCAGCACTGACCGGGTGAGGACCTGCAGCCCGCCGACGAAGTACGGCTGCATCGGGAGTAGCCACTGGCCGGGGCCGCCAAGCCGCTCATGCGTGGCCGTGGCCGACGCGACCAGGGCAGCCGTCGAGAGCAAGACACCCTTCGGCTCACCCGAGGACCCGGAGGTCGCCAGCACCACGCCGACCTCGGAAGACTCGAGGGGCTCGTCCGGTACCACCGCCTGGCGGACGCGCGCCGCAGCGGCCGGATCGCCCGGCAACGGGGCGAACGCAGTACCGGTGCCGTCCAGCAAGGCGGTCAGTGCCGACAGGACGGCATCCGGGGTGCCAGGGACCAGGCGCAACGTAGACATGTCCCTCCGAGCGTACGGCGCACCCCGCGCGACCCCGCGTCCCGTACCGGCTGCAAGCCCTTACCGACCGGCTGACAGAATCGTTTGCCATGGCCACCCCTGCCCAGTGGATCGAAGGCGCTCGCCCTCGCACCCTGCCCGCCGCGATCGCTCCCGTGCTCGTCGGTACCGGCGCAGCCGCCTACCTCGATGCTTTCGTCTGGTGGAAGGCCCTGCTCGCACTCGGCGTCGCCCTGATGCTCCAGATCGGCGTCAACTACGCCAACGACTACAGCGACGGCATCCGCGGCACCGACGAGAACCGGGTCGGCCCGCTCCGCCTAGTAGGTGCCAAGGTCGCCACCCCGCAGCAGGTGAAGACCGTAGCGTTCACCTGCTTCGGCATCGGTGCAGCACTCGGCCTGGTACTAGCCATCACCACCACCTGGTGGCTACTGGTCCCAGGAGCCGCATCCATCCTCGGCGCCTGGTTCTACACCGGCGGCAAGAAGCCCTACGGCTACCGCGCCCTCGGCGAGATCAGCGTCTTCCTGTTCTTCGGCCTGGTCGCAGTACTCGGTACGACCTACGTCCAAGCCGAAAAGCTCCACTGGACTGCAGTAGCCGGCGCAGTAGCCATCGGCAGCATCGCCTGCGCACTCCTGGTCGCCAACAACCTCCGCGACATCCCCACCGACTCAGTAACGGGCAAGCGCACCCTGGCCGTAGTACTGGGTGCAGCCAACTCAAGACGCCTGTACGCCGCCCTGATCGCCCTAGCCTTCATCCTGGCAGCCGTCTCAGCCGTGGCAACCCCCTGGACTCTCCTAGCCCTGGTTGCCCTGCCCCTGGCCGCCAAGGCCGTCAAAACGGTCCTAAGCGACGCAGTAGGCCCCGCACTCATCCCCGTGCTCCAGGGCACCGGCCTCACCGAACTGGTCTACGCCATCGGCCTGACCGTCGGCCTCTTCCTGGGCAACTAGCGCACAGGCTCCCGCCACCGCCCAGTCTGAGCAAACCCCTCCAGCGTCTCGGTGTACGGCGCCAGATCGATCCCACTGCGCTTCAGCCAGTCGTCGTCGTAGTAGGTGTCGCCATACAGCCCGCCGCTGTCGCACAGCAACGTCACGATGCTCCCCTGTACGCCGGTACGCCGCATCTCCGCCGCCAGCCGCAACGACCCCCACAGGTTGGTACCGGTAGATCCACCCACCAACCGCCCGGTCACGGCCGAGCAGAACCGCATCGCCGCGATCGAAGCAGCATCCGGCACCGCGATCATCCGGTCGACCACCCCGAGCACGAACGACGGCTCGACCCGCGGCCGCCCGATCCCCTCGATCCGCGACGGCCGCCCGGTGGCGAAGTCACCGTCCAGCGACTCGAAGGCCGGGAAGAAGGCCGAGTTCTCCGGGTCGACCACCGCGACGGACGTCTCGTGCCGCTGGTACCGGACGTACCGGCCGATCGTCGCCGACGTGCCGCCGGTCCCCGCGCCGACCACGATCCAGGTCGGGACCGGGTGCTGCTCGAGCGAGAGCTGGTTGAAGATCGACTCGGCGATGTTGTTGTTGCCCCGCCAGTCGGTCGCCCGCTCGGCGTAGGTGAACTGGTCCATGTAGTGCCCGCCGGTCTCCTCGGCCAGCCGCTTGGCCTCGCCGTAGATCTGCCCGGAGCGCTCGACGAAGTGGCAGCGGCCGCCGTAGAACTCGATCAGCCCGATCTTCTCCGGGCTGGTCGAGGCCGGCATCACCGCGATGAACGGCAGCCCGAGCAGCCGGGCGAAGTACGCCTCGCTGACCGCGGTGGAGCCGCTGGAGGCCTCGATCACCGTGGTGCCCTCGCCGATCCACCCGTTGCAGAGCGCGTACAGGAACAGCGACCGGGCCAGCCGGTGCTTGAGCGAGCCGGTCGGATGGACCGACTCGTCCTTCAGGTACAGGTCGACCCCGACCGAGGCCGGCATCGGGAAGGCGTGCAGGTGGGTGTCGGCACTGCGATTGGCATCGGCCTCGACGAGCCGGATCGCCTCGGAGACCCAGGCCCGAGCCTTGTCGTCGCGCCGATCAACCTCCCGAGACGGCATTGGACGGTTGCTACTCATCTGGTCAGGCTAGGACAGTACCGACAGTTTAGGTATTCCTACTCTCTGCAACCGGACCCCGAAGCGAGCTAGGTTGGTGGTCTACGCCGACCCGTGGGGGATTGATGAGTGAGAACGAAGAGCGGCCGACCCGGCCGCGGGTGACTCTGACCGACATCAGCTCGCGGGCCTGGGAGCACCCCGCCGACCGCGGCGCGCTGGTCGCGCTGCGGCAGCTGAAGGGCTTCGACTTCATCCTGCGGAAGATGTCCGGGCTGATCAACGAGCGGGCCTTCCGGCTGCAGTTCCTCGGTTCGGCGATCCGGGTCGACGAGCGTCAGTTCCCCAAGATCCACACCCTGTACACCGAGGCCGCGACGACGCTCGACGTCCGTCAGCTGCCCGAGCTGTACGTCACCAACAGCCCGGTGTGGAACGCGGTCACGATCGGCATGGACAAGCCGTTCATCGTGCTCAACAGCGCGCTGATCCAGGGCCTCGACGACGAGGAGACCCGGTTCATCCTCGGCCACGAACTCGGCCACGCGCAGAGCGGGCACGCGCTGTACCAGTCGCTGCTGCTCTGGTTGATGCGGCTCACGGGCGCCGTCAACTGGATGCCGATCGGCGCCTTCGGGCTGCGCGCGATCATCGCCGCACTGCACGAGTGGTCCCGCAAGGCGGAGCTGTCCGGCGACCGGGCCGGCCTGCTCGCAGTACAGGACCCGGCGGCCGCGCTGCGGGTGCAGATGAAGCTCGCCAGCGGTGGCCAGCTCGACCAGCTCGACACGACCGCGTTCCTCGCCCAGGGCACGGAGTACGAGAGCTCCGGCGACCTGCGCGACAGTGTGCTCAAGCTGCTGCTGCTCGAGGCGCAGTCGCACCCGCTGGCCGTCATCCGCGCGCACGAGCTGCGCCGCTGGGTGGACGAGGGCGAGTACACCTCGATCGTCTCCGGCACCTACCCGAAGCGGCAGGAGGACGGCGACGCCTCGATGACGCAGGAGGCGAAGAACGCCGCCAAGTCGTACTCCGACTCCTTCGCCCGCTCCCAGGACCCGCTGGCCAAGCTGCTGCGCGACATGGGCGACGGCCTCGGCGGCGTCCGCGACTGGGTCTCCTCGAAGTTCCAGCCCCCGCGGTCTTAGTCATTTGAGCACGACCCCGTCAGCGCGAGAGGCTGGCGGGGTGATCGAACTCCGCGAACTCACCACCGACGACTGGCAGCTCTGGCGTGAGCTGCGGCTGGCCGCCCTCGAGGAAGCCCCCTACGCCTTCGGCTCGCAGCTGGCCGACTGGGTCGACGCCGAGGAAGAGCGCTGGCGCGCCCGGCTCGACCTCCCCGGCTCCCGCAACTTCGTCGCGGTCCTCGACGGTACGCCGGTAGGCATGGCCAGCGGCGTCCGCACCGACGAGAACGGCGTCGTCGAGCTGATCTCGATGTGGATCGCGCCGACCGGCCGTGGCCGCGGCATCGGCGACCAGCTGATGGCCAAGGTCGAGCAATGGGCGCGCGATCAGGCCGCCGCCCACACCCTCCAGTTGTCCGTTGCTGATGGCAACGACAAGGCCCACGCGCTCTACCTGCGCAGCGGTTTCGCCGATACCGACATCGAGGGCGAACTGATGCCCGACGGCGTCCACCACGAAGTCGTGATGCGCAAACCGCTCTAGCCGGGCATGACGAAAGGCCGCCTCCCCCTCCGGAAGACGGCCCTTCGCGTACTACGGTGACGTCAGCCGACGTGGACCGGCTTGCCGTCGTTGGCCAGGTCCTGGTGCTTGACCGAGAGACCGACCAGGGTGAACAACGCGGCACCGACGAACATGATCGCCGACACCATGAACGCGGTGGTGAAACCGTGCGTGGTGGCGACGGCCTCGGCCTGCTTGGCCAGTACTCCGGCCTGATCCGGTGCGGCCTGCGATGCCTTGGCCAGCCCCGGCGCGAGCTCGGTGAACTTGTCCTTGATCGCGTTGGTGGAGACCGTGCCCAGCAGCGCCAGGCCGACCGCACCACCGATCTGCTGGACCGTGTTCAGGACCGCGGATCCGACCCCGGAGTCCTCGTCCGCGACCCCACTGACCGCGGTCAGCGTGAGCGGTACGAAGATCAGGCCCATTCCGAAGGACAGCAGCAGGATGTACGGCAGCAGGTGAGCGGCGTAGCTGGAGCCCACCTCGAGCTGGGTGAAGCCGAACATACCGCCCGCGGCGATCGCTGCACCGGCACCGGAGATCCAGCGCGGGTCCATCCGGGCGATCAGCGTGGAGGCGAGCTGGGCCGCGACCACGATGCCGAAGCTGAACGGCAGGAAGGCGAAGCCGGTCTTCAGCGCGCTGTAGCCGAGCACGTTCTGGATGAAGATGCCGAGGAAGTAGAACATCGAGAACAGCGCCGCGCCGACGATCAGCATCACGAAGAAGCTGATCCCACGGGTCCGGTTCGCGAGGATCCGGAACGGCATCAGCGCGTGCCGCGAGCGGGCCTCGATCAGCAGGAAGACACCGATCAGGGCGACGCCGCCGATGATGAACGCGAGGGTGGCGCTGTTGCCCCAGCCCTTGCTGCCGGCGTGGGTCAGACCGTAGACCAGCGAGGTCAGACCGATGGTGCCGGTGATCGCGCCGGGCAGGTCGAACTTCCCGTGCTGACGCGCCGACTCACCGAGGTACCGGATCGCCAGTACCGCGACGATCAGGCCGATCGGGGTGTTGATGAAGAAGGTCCAGCGCCACGACGCCTCGGTCAGCAGACCACCGAGAATCAGGCCGACGGCGGCACCCGCGCCGGACATGGCGGCGTACACGGCCATCGCGCGGTTGCGCTCCTTGCCGGCCGGGAAGGTGGTGGTGATCAGGGCGAGCGCGTTCGGCGAGGCCGCCGCGGCACCCAGGCCCTGCAGGACCCGGCTGGCCAGCAGCAGGGTCTCGTTCTGCGCGATACCACCGAGGAACGACGCGACGCCGAACAGCACCACACCGAACATGAACACCTTGCGGCGGCCGAGGATGTCCCCGATCCGGCCGCCGAGCAGCAGCAGACCACCGAAGGCGAGCGCGTACGCGTTGACGACCCACGGCAGCGAGCCGTTGGTGAAGCCGAGGTCCTTCTGGATGTGCGGCAGCGCGATGTTGACGATGGTGCCGTCGAGCACCACCATCAGCTGCGCCATGGAGATCAGCGCGAGCGCGATACCGAGATTGCGGTGGCCGTGGGTAGCCGGTTCGGCCACCGAGTCGACCGGTCGCCCCTCTGGCGGGTCGGCCTTGATGACGTCTTCAGACATGCTGCGATATCCCCTCTTGGGTGTAACTGGCTTTTAGGTCGCCGGCCGGCCCCTCACCGGCTCAGCTCACCTGCGACCCCCGCGCCGCAGGCATGATCACGTTGTCGATCACTCGGAGAATGAGGTCCTCGGTCGGCTCGATGCCGAGTACGAAGGCTTGGTGGACGACGATCGCCGGCAGCGTGACCGAGAGCAGCTCGACATCCACGTCGGGCCCGATCTCGCCCCGCTCCACAGCGCGCCGGTAGACCCCGTTGGTGATCGCGATCCGGGGCGCCAGGAACAGCTCCTGGAAGGCCTGCTTGAGATCCTCGTCGCGGTGCAGCGCGGTCATCAGACCGGCCATCACCGACATCGGCATCTCCTCGGTGAACCCGCCCTCGCCGCACGACATCGAGATCAGGTCGCCGCGCAGGCTCCCGGTGTCGACGTCCTCGGGCATCGGGCAGCCCTTGGCGCGGCTGATCGCGTCCACGACCAGCTCCGCCTTGGTCGACCATCGCCGGTACAGCGTCGCCTTGCTGGCCTTGGCGGCCGTCGCCACCGCGTCCATCGTCAGCCGGTCGTAACCCAGCTCGGCCAGCGTCGCGACCGTCGCGTCGAGGATCTCGTCCTCGCGCCCGCCCTCGACCCGCGGCCGCTGGCGCGGACCTGCATCGGCAACATCGGCCATGGTCTCTGTATCACCCTCGGTAGTCGTTTGATTGCTGATAGAACGAAACGGTTTCGTTTCATCAACCACGTTACGACTCAAGTGAAGGAGTGCACAAATGAATTAGCGGGAAATCTGACAGTGTTCTACGTCACTCTGCGTACCAGTCGGCCGCTGGTATCACGCCGCCTGACTTACCTCGACCGGGAGGGGAACCGGAGATGGTCTGACCGAGTCATAGGCTCGCCAGAAGATGTCCGCCCTCACCAGAACTTTCGGGGTCCCATGAAGAAGAAGCTCCTGGTCGCGCTCAGCACCTTCGCCCTGCCGGTGGGGCTGTTGTCCGCCGCCGCCCTCCCGGCCGAGGCCGCAGGCGGCCCCATCAAGCACGCGCAGGCGTGTGAAGCGCTGGGGTACAAGAGCGTCGTCGGCGTGATCGCTCTGCGCAAGGACGGGTTCGGGAACAAGATCGGCGAACTCCGTACGATGAGCCTGAGCAAGTCCGGCGCCGGCAAGAACAAGTGGTGCACGTATCTCAAGAAGACCGACAAGACGGTCGGCAACCAGAACGTCGTCCGGCTGAAGGTGCAGGTGCTCACCAAGTCGGCGGGCAAGTACAGCACCAAGAGCGCCTCACTGACCGAGACGGTGAGGTACTACTCCTCCAGCTTCACCTACACGTCGCTGGAGCGAAGCGCTGGAACCCGCCACAAGACGCTCCTGCACCTCGAGACCGGGATGAAGTCAGCGAGCTCGAGCACGTGGTACACCACCGCCTGGACCATCGCCGGCTGACCCGGCTGAGGGCCGTCGGGGGGATCAACCGCCCGGCGGCCCTGCTGCTGCACGGCGGTGTCAGTCCTCGTCCTCGGCCGCTCGGGCGGCCTCCATCCGGGACGCAATCCGGCCGGCTCGCTCGTCGATCTTGGCGGCGAGCCGGTCGCGGGCGGAGCGGAGGACGAACAGGGACAGGATGGCGGTGATGAACAGGGCGAGCAGGGCCAGCGGCCAGGCGCTCAGCCAGGTGTGGAAGGCGACCCAGAGGATGCCGAAGGAGACCAGGAACAGCACCAGCCGCAGGCCGGTGTAGATGGCGAATTCCTTCATGGCTCAGACCCCGGCGTAGGAGTGCAGGCCGGACACGAGCAGGTTCACGCCGACGAAGTTGAAGATGAAGACGAACCAGCCGACGATCGCGATCGTCGCGGCCCGGCGGCCACGCCAGCCGGCCGTCGCGCGAGCGTGCAGGTACGCCGCGTAGACGACCCAGGTGACCAGCGACCAGACCTCCTTGGGGTCCCAGCCCCAGTACCGGCCCCAGGCGTACTCCGCCCAGATCGGCCCGGCCACCAGCACGCCGAAGGTCCACAGCGGGAAGGCGAACGCCAGCACCTTGTACGCCGTACCGTCCATCGCCTCGGCACTCGGCAGCCGCTTCAGCGACGCCGACATCGTCCCGCCGTCCAGCACCCGCCGCTCGGCGCGCGCCTTGACCAGGTACAGGATCGAAACCAGCCCGCCGATGGTGAACGCGCCACCGGAGATCGCCGCGGCCGACACGTGAATCACCAGCCAGTACGAGTGCAGCGCCGGCACCAACGGCCCAGCCGGCGTATAAAGCGCCAAGGTCGCCAGCCCCAGCACCGCGGCCACGAACAACGTGACGCCCAGCCCCAGCCACTGCAACTTGGCCCGATGCACGAACAACAAATAAACAGCCGCTACCGCCAGCGAAGAGGTGATGGAGAACTCATACATGTTCCCCCAAGGCACCCGCCCAGCCGCGAGCCCTCGAGTAACCACCCCAGTCAAATGCAGCAAAAACGCCAACCAGGTCAGCAACAACCCAACCCGACTAGCCGCATCCGCGCGCTCCGACCGCACAGCATCTCCGGCGCCTCCGCCTGCGGCGGAGGCGCCGGAGATGGTGGAGGTGGCAGACGCCCCAGCGGAGCCAGAGGCTGAAGTAAGCGTGCCGGCTGACGTAACACCATCTGCGCCGCCGGCGGACCCGGCCCGTGCGGAGGTGCCGGCGCCGACGGCGGATGTGACCAGAGCGTCTTCTGCAACTGCTTCGGTCACCACAGCCCGGCCCATCGCCCATTCGAGGGTGTGGGAGACCATCGCGAGGATGTAGATGACGGTTGCCGTCGGGATGACCAGGTTGGAGAGGTGTGCGTAGTTCTCCGGGCTCATGGCTTCTCCTGCATCGGTTCTGCTGATTGCGGCGCTGGCTTCAGGGCGACTGCGATGGCCTGGATCTCGTCCCCGAGGCCGCGTTCGGGCCCCCGGTCCAGCCCGGCGACCTCGACCACGGTACGCCCGTCCTGCGTCCGGACCCGCACCCAGGTACGCCGTGGGTGGATGAACAGCGACCCCATCAACCCGAGGATGGCGAGCAGGATCCCGGCCAGCGCCAGATGCAGACCAGGAGTGTGACTGATCTGCAGCTTCACCCACCGGTCGTACGAGTCGAAGGTGATCGAGCCACGGTTGTCCGGCAGCTTGAAGCTCTGCCCCGGCGCGAGCTGGAAACGCAGCTTGTCCCCACCGTCGCCAGAGAACTGCGTCAGCTTCGACTTGTCCAACTGATAGACCGACTGTGGCTTGCCCGTCTCCACCGACGGCCGGCCGTAGTACGCCGTCATCGCCAGCACCGGGTTGAGCGCATCAGGGAAGACCGACGTCGGCCCACGCTGCGGATCGATCACCCCGGTCGGCAGGAAGAACCCTTCGAAACCGAGCTGTTCCGGCCGCGCGTCCGGCGCCTTGATCACCCCGAACGACGAGAAGTTGCTGTCCTGCGGCAGGAACGGCGCCGGCCCGGAGAACGCGACCTCACCCTTCCCGTCCCGAACCGTCACCTTCGGCGCATACCCGTGCCCGAGCAGGTGCACATCGGTACCGTCGACCTGCAACGGATGATTCACCTGCAGGTCGTACGACTTCTCCGGCGAGTCCGGCGTCTCCTGGTACGTGATCGGCGCCTTGAACTCACGCGCCGCCCCGCGCTGCGGGCCGTCGGTCTGGAACTTGACCGTGAAGCTGTCCACCTTCAGCGAGAACGGCGGCAGATCGTCCGGCTTGAACACCCGGCCCGGGCTGAAGTCGTCGTACTGCGCGATCGAGTTCGAGAACTCGTTGCCCACGACAACCAGCACGGTGCCGTGGTATCCGAACAACGCACCCCAGGCCGCGCCGATCAGCGCCAGGATCAAGGAGAAGTGGAAGAGCAGGTTGCCCGCCTCGCGCAGGTACCCCCGCTCGGCCGCCACCGCGCCGTCGTACAGCTCGACCCGGAAACGCCGCCGGCGCAGCTCGGTCGCGGCCAGCTCCAGCACATCGCCGTCGGTACCGGCCTCGAAGGACTGGTAGCCCGCCAGCCGGTTCAGGTTGCGCGGCGGCTTCGGCGGCCGGGCCCGCATCGCCTTCAGGTAGACCTGAAGGCGCGGCACCACACAGCCGATCAGCGAGATGAACAGCAGCAGGTAGATGGCCGAGAACCAGGCCGACTTGTAGACCGAGAAGAGCCCGAGCTTGTCGTAGAACGGACCCAGCTTGGGGTGCGCCTCGAGGAAGTCGGAGACCTTGACCGGATCGATCGCGGTCTGCGGGATCAGCGAGCCCGGCACCGCGCCGAGCGCGAGCAGGAAGAGCAGCACCAGCGCGGTCTTCATCGAGGTGAGCTGCCGCCAGGTCCAGCGCAGCCAGCCGATCAGGCCGAGCTTGGGCAGGTCGGGCTGATCTGGCGGCGTCGGCGCCTCGACGCGATCCTTCACGTCCGTCACGTCACACCGCCGATCCGAAGTTCGCGACCCATTGCCTGAGCTCGGCGGTCATCGAGTCCCACACTCCTGTCAGCAGCAGTAGCCCCACGGCGATCATCAGCACGCCGCCGATCCGGATCACCATCACCTGGTGCTTGCGCACCCAGGCGACCGCGCCGAGCATCCGCCGGAAGGCGAGCGCCGCGACGATGAACGGGATGCCCAGCCCGAGGCTGAACACCAGCGCCAGGATCGCACCCCGGCCGGTACTTCCCTCGGTCGCGGCCAGGTTCATCACCGTACCGAGCGTCGGCCCGATGCAGGGCGTCCACCCGAAGCCGAACAGCACGCCCAGCAACGGCGCCGCCGCGATCCCGACGGCCGGCACCCGGTGCACCCGCACGTCGCGCTGCGCGAAACCGAAGCCACCGAGGAAGATCAGGCCGAGGACGACCGTCGCGCCACCGAGCACCTTGGTGATCACTGCCTGGTGATCGAGCAGTGCGTTGCCGACGGCACCGAACAGCACGCCGGTCAGGATGAACACGGCGGAGAAGCCCGCGACGAACAAGCTCGTCCCAGCCAGCATCCGGCCGCGGCGCTCGGACCCGAGCTCGGCCGCGGACAGCCCGGTCACGTAGGACAGGTAGCCCGGTAACAGCGGAACCACGCAGGGTGAGAAGAACGAGATGGCACCGGCCAGCACCGCGATCGGCAGTGCCACCAGCATCGAACCAGTCATCGACTGGGCGAACCACTCACCCACGGGTCAACTCGCGTCCTTCACCATGCCGAGCAGGGTCTGCTTGGTCACGCTGCCGATCACTCTCGACGCGACCTTGCCCTGCTTGTCGATCACGATCGTCGCCGGGATCGAGCTCGGCGAGATCTTCTGGCCCCGGAACAGCAGCAACTGCTTGCCGGACGGGTCGTAGATGCTCGGGTACGGCACCTCGAACGCCTCGACGAACTTCTTCGCCGGAGCCGGGTCGAGATCGCGCGTGTTCAGGCCGATGAACTGGACGCTCGCGCCGAGCTCCTTGGCCGCGGCGCTGAAGTCCGGCGCCTCCTTGCGGCACGGCGGGCACCACGATCCCCACACGTTCAGCACGGTGACCTTGCCGGTCTGGTCGGCGAAGTTCCATTCCTTGCCGTCGAGCGTGGTGCCCTTGAAGTCGGGCGCCTTCTCCCGGTCGGCCGGCGCGAAGCTGGAGACCCGGCCGCTGCCGCTGACGAAACCGGTCTGGCCCTGGCGGGTGTCCTTCACGTCCTGACCGGAGCTGCAGGCCGTGGCGGCCAGCAGCACGGCGGCCGCGACGGACGTAGTACGGAGCAAACGCATCAGGCGCCGCCCGAGAACTTCTTGGGGTTCTTGACCGGGAGCAGGTCCTTGGCGGGCTCGGCGTAGCCGACCGAGACGATCGCGTCGCCGTGGAAGGTGAACGAGGTCAGGCTGGCCAGGCTGCACTGCCGCTTGCGCGGGTCGTGCAGCATCCGGCGGTGCTCGACCGCGGACCGGACGATCCAGATCGGCAGCTGGTGCGACACGATCAGCGCCTCGTGCCCGGCCGCCTTCTGCCGGGCCGTCTCGATGGCGTCGCGCATCCGGCGTACCAGCTGGCTGTAGGGCTCGCCCCAGGACGGCTTCCACGGGTTGCGCAGCAGCCACCAGGCACTCGGCTGGCGCAGCGCGCCGTCACCGACGCCGAACTTCTTGCCCTCGAACTGGTTGGCCGCCTCGATCACCCGCTCGTCGATGTCCGGCGTCAGGCCGAACACCTTGGCGATCGGCTCCATCGTCTCCTGGGCCCGCTCCAGCGGCGAGCTGACCAGGTGCACGATGTCGCGGCCGGCCACGTGCTCGGCGACCCGGTCGGCCATCTTGCGGCCGAGCTCGGACAGGTGGAAGTCGGGGATCCGGCCGTACAGCACGCCGGTCGGGTTGTGCACCTCGCCGTGACGCATCAGGTGCACGACCGTCGTTTCGGTCACCGTTGCCGGTCCCTTCAGTTCTCTACGGCCGCTGCCGCGCGGGCGGCGGAGGCAAGTGCGGTCTCGAGCTGGGCCAGCGCGTCGTCGTCGATGGCGGCGCTCACGAACCAGGCCTCGAAGGCGCTCGGCGGCAGGTAGACGCCGGCGTCCAGCATGGCATGGAAGAACGCAGCGAATCTGGGCAGTACCTGGGCTCCGGCCCCGGCGAAGTCCCGAATCGGCCCTGCTGATGTCACGGCGCCTTCCGAAGACTCCACGAAGAAGACGCTGAAGAGGTTCCCGGCGTTCTGTATGTGATGGGGCACACCCTCCTTGGACAGCGCCGTCGTGACGAGCTGCCGGATGGTCGCCGAGGTCTCGTCCAGCCTGGCGTAGACCTCGTCCGTGGCCAGCCGCAGCGTGGTCAGGCCGGCCGTGGTGGCGATCGGGTTCCCGGACAGCGTCCCGGCCTGGTAGACCGAGCCCTCCGGCGCCAGGTGCGACATCAGGTCGGCCCGGCCACCGAACGCGGCCGCGGGGAAGCCACCGCCCATCACCTTGCCGAACGTCATCAGGTCCGGCACGACGCCGTCGACGCCGTACCAGCCGGACTTGGTGATCCGGAAGCCGGTCATCACCTCGTCGGAGATGAACAGTGCGCCGTTGTCCTTGCAGGTCTTGGCGAGGAAGGCGTTGAAGTTGTCCAGCGGCGGGACGACGCCCATGTTGCCGGGCGAGGCCTCGGTGATGACGGCGGCGATCTGGTCGCCGTACTGGGCGAAGGCGGCGGTGACGGCTGCCTGGTCGTTGTACGGCAGGACGATCGTGTCGGCGGTGGTCGCCTCGGTGACGCCCGGCGTACCGGGGATGCCGAGCGTGATGACGCCCGAGCCCGCCTGGGCGAGCAACGCGTCGACGTGGCCGTGGTAGCAGCCCGCGAACTTCACGATCTTGGCCCGGCCGGTCGCGCCCCGGGCCAGCCGGAGCGCTGACATGGTCGCCTCGGTGCCGGACGACACCAGCCGGACCTTGTCCACCGGCGTGCGGGAGACGATCTCCTCGCCGAGCTCGACCTCGGGACGGGTCGGGGTGCCGTACGACGTACCGCGGCTGACCGCCTCCTGCACGGCGGCCGTCACCTCCGGGTGCGCGTGGCCGAGCAGCATCGGCCCCCAGGAGCAGACCAGGTCGACGTAGGTGTTGCCGTCGACGTCGGTGATGTGACATCCGTCACCGGAGGACATGAAGCGCGGAACGCCGCCGACGGCGCGGAACGCGCGGACCGGGGAGTTCACCCCGCCCGGGGTGACGGCGGAGGCTCGGTCGAACAAGCTGGCGGACTGCTCAGTGAGGTCGGGCACGGCGGCCATTCTCCCCGACAGACCAGTGCGCCGGGTGGGCGGGGAGCACGCTCTCATCGGGCAGTTCTGCGAGTAAGCGGTCTCCAGGGGGTTCACAGCTGGCTTGTTACGCGCCAGTATGGGTACCCGGTGACCGTGCGTGCACTGTCTGCGCCCGACTCGTAACCCACACACGGGACGTGCGTTAGACCCGATAACGGACGGTGGCACCGGTACAGACGAGAAGATTTGTCCGCAGTGTGGGGCGGGGCAGGTCGATGAGTCACGGAGGGGATCATCGATGGCGAAGGGCAAGCGTCGCGCCATGGGCGGGAGCGGGTGGCGTCAGGTGGCGCCACTGATCCCGCTGGCGTTGTTCGCGAGCGCGTTCACCGTCAGTGCCACCGACGATCCGGCCGTCGCGACCGCGGCGCTGGATCAGGGGTTGGGGAAGAACAACCCGGTCGTCGTACCGAAGCAGCCGATCGAAGACCCCGCGAACGTGGCGGTCAACGGTGTGGTCGGCAACGGTGTCGACCCCGGTGAGCAGCCGACCCAAGTGGTCTCCGGCCTGTCTCGCAACGGCATTCCCAACGCGGCACTGAAGGCGTACTCGCGGGCTCAGCAGGTGATGGCGCAGGCCGATCCGACCTGTCAGTTGCCCTGGACCCTGGTGGCCGCGATCGGCCGGGTCGAGTCGAACCACGGACGTTTCGGCGGCAACTCGCTGATGACGAACGGGGTCGTCACGCCGGGCATTCTCGGCCCGCGGCTGGACGGTTCGGGCACGGCGAAGATCACCGACACCGACGGCGGCAAGCTCGACGGCGACGCGGCGTACGACCGCGCGGTCGGGCCGATGCAGTTCATCCCGCAGACGTGGCAGATGATGGGCGTCGACGGTGACGGCGACGGGGTGAAGAACCCGCAGGACATCGACGACGCGGCGATGTCGACGGCCGTCTACCTGTGCTCCGGCACCGGGAACCTGTCCAAGGCTTCCGACCTCAATGCGGCCGTCCTGCGCTACAACCACTCGCAGCAGTACGTCGACCTGGTGATCAGCATCGCCAAGGCGTACGCGGGCGGCAGCTGGATCGCCGTCGGCAACGGCACCGAGGGCGACGATCAAGGTGTCGACCGGGCCGGTGGCGTGGTCGACGATCCGAACATCGACGCTCCGGCCGACCAGAACCTGCCGCAGGCGGTCAACCTCCCGACGTACCCGGGGGTCAAGCCGACCCCGGCGCCGACCATGGTCCAGGGCGGCGACGGCAAGCCGACCACGTCCCCGACCAAGCGGCCGCCGACGACCTCGAAGCCGTCGACCCCGCCCACCACGTCGAAGCCTCCGACGAGCAAGCCCAGCACTCCGCCGGCCAGCAAGCCGCCGACGACCAAGCCGCCGGCCGCGCCGCCGGTGGTCGCGAAGCTGCAGACCTCGGTCGGCCTGATCGTCGGCACGGTCGGCAGCACGCTGACCGAGCTGACCAAGGCGACCACCTACTGCCAGTCGGAGCTGTCGAAGGTCACCATCACCCACCCGACCCAGCAGCAACTGCAGAAGTGCGTGACCGCGTTCCAGACCGGCGGCACCAAGGCCGTCGACCAGGTCATCCGCAACCTGCTCTCGCTGCTCGGTCTGCTCGGCATCCTCGGAGGCGGCCTCCTCGGCGGCTGAGCAGACACCCCCAAGGCCGGCGCGCCTGCCCCCACCCCTCCCTTAGGCGCGCCCCTGGCGACGCCACGGAACCTCTCCCCCCGGTTTCGTGGCGTCGCCCTTTACGTGATCAAGCGCTTAGTTGAGGATGTTTCAGCTTTGCCTTGCAGGCCGGCCTCAGGCGAAGCGCTTGGTGATCTGCTCCATCCGGTCGACCAGGTCGAGGTCGTAGGCCACGCCGGGGACGTAGAAGATCACGTAGTCGGCGCCGGCCTCGAGGGCCGCCTCGACCTTGTTCGCGATCTCGTCCTCGGTGCCGATCAGGTTGTCCTTGTCGAACCGCTCGCGGTTCATCGGGCCGAGCGCCTTCCCGGTCGCCTTGACCGGGTCGTCGCCCTTGTCGATCGGGAACGCGTTGATCCCGGTCGACTTGATGATCTCGTCGTAGTCGCGGCCGATCGCGTCGCAGTGACCCTTGAGGATCGCCGCCTTCTCCTTGATCACCTCGGGGTTGCCGCCGCCGATGTTGGCCGCGTCGGCGTACTTGGCGACCAGCTTCAGGGTGACGTTCGGGCCGCCGCCGCCGATCCAGAAACTCGGGTGCGGCTTGCGGACACCCTTCGGCTCGTTGATCGGCTTGTCGATCGAGTAGTACTTGCCGTCGAAGACCGGCTCGTCCTCGGTCCACATCTTGTAGATGATCTCGGTGGCCTCGCGGAACGCGCCCATCCGGTCCTTGAGCTCCGGCCACTCGTAGCCGTACGCCTTCCATTCGTGCTCGTACCAGCCCGCGCCCAGTCCGGCGTACAGGCGGCCGTGGCTGGCGACGTCGACGGTGGAGGCGATCTTGGCGTAGAGCGCCGGGTTGCGGTAGCCGTTGCAGCCGACCATCTGGCCGATGTTCACCCGCTTGGTGTCACGGGACAGCGCCGCGGTCGTGGTCCAGGCCTCGAAGGTGCTCTCGGTGCTCGGCTCCGGCACCGTGTGGAAGTGGTCGAACAACCAGATCGAGTCCCAGGACCCCTCGTCGGCCTTCTTCGCGACGGCGGTCATCGCCTCCCACTGCTCGACGGGGTCGCTGAACCCCGCCAGATCCATCTTCCACCCTTGTGGAACGAACAATCCAAACCGTGTTGTCATGCCTCCATCCAATAGGTGAGGTGCTGAACCGGTCCAGCACCTCACCTACTGAATTCCCACTGAATATCCCCACTCCAGCTTCTTAATCCCTCTTACGTCCGAAGAAGTGGAAGTGACGTCCCTCCACTTCTTCGGACGTAAGGGTCGGTTAGCGGGCGCTCAGTACTCCGGCGCCGAAGGCGGCGCCGTCTCGGTGGACGGCTCGGGCGGCGAGGATGGTGTTCAGCACGACGGGATGGATCTTGCCGCCGAACTCCTGCCTGGTGAGGGCGGCCACTCCGGCCGCTGACGGGGCCGCGGCGGACGTACCGAAGAAGCGGCACTGGCCTTCCACCGCGGTCGGGCAGGTGCCCGAGCCGAACGGTCCTACGCCGCTGACCGAGACGCCGTCAGAGGCCGTCCAGTACGGCGCCGGGAAGCTCTGGGACAGCGGTCCACTGACTCCCTTGCACGGACCGGGCTTGCCGCCCGGGCAGCGCGTGGTGGTGATGATCTGGGTCGGGCCGGCCGCGCTGAACGCCTCCAGCGCGATCGTCTTCGGGTCGACCGAGGTGCTGGCGTTGACAGCGCCGGCACTGGTCGCGAAGCCCAGGTAGTTGGAGTCCGGGTTCATCGAACCGGCCCGCTCCGGCGGGTCGATCGTCTGGACGCCGGCCGACAGCGCGCGCCAGCGCAGGTCGAGCACCGGCGCCTTCTTGGCCGACGAGGTGCCCTGCACGTCCACTACGAGCTTGGCGGGCTGCGCCACCCCGGTCGTGTTCTGGTAGATGAACTGCTCGATGGTGTCGCCGACGCCATCGGCCTGGACGGCGTTGCTGGCCGCGAGGCACTTGGTGCCGGTGGCATCCATCAGGTACAGGTTGAGGTCGGTGAACCCGCCCTGGCCCGCGGTCGGGAAGACTGCGCGCGGCTCACTCCACTGCAGCGTCGGCATGACCGTCGCCCCCGGCAGCAGGTTGAGGTCGTACGTCGTGTCGTCGCCACGCAGCTTCACCACATTGTCGACCGCGTTCGGGCAGCCGGTGAACGGACCCACCGCGCCGTCGGCTCCCTTGCCGGTGCCGATGGCGGTGACCCGCGGCGCATGCCGGCCACCGAGGTTGCCGGCCGACGAGCTGACCCAGATGCCGTGCGCGGCCAGGCCCTCCGCCGTCGCTGCGCCGATGCCCTGCTGGAAGGCCGGCTCGTCGTCGAGGGCGATGTCCTCGGCGATCATCGTCACGCCCGCGTTGGCGAGCTCGTGGAACGCCTCGACGTACTCGGCCGTGGTGTCCCGCGTGCTGGCGTAGGCGAGCTTCGCGTCCGGGGCGATGTCGTGGATGATCTCGAGCATCGCGGTGCCCTCGTCATCGTCGTACGCCGCCTGCCGCAGAACCTGTACGTCGGCCGGCAACTCGCCCTGCGCGATCGACTCGGCCAGGTGATCGACATCGCCGGAGATGGCGCCGACCTTCTGCCCCTTGCCGGTCAGCCCCCGCGCCTGAGCCAGGTCGGCCTTGTGCAACTGCACGCTCTCGGCCTCGATCGGCCCGACGTCGACCGCCGGCCGCAACGAAGGCCGCAACGCGCTGACCCAGCCGAGCGACGCCACCGCGTCGAGCTTGTCGTACGGAACGGTCGTCGACAGCAGACCGGTCGTCGGCAGATCAGCGCCCGGCACGGCCTTGAAGTCGGCCGAGTTCTTCAGCACCGACACCCCGAGCGAGGTGAGCGACGCCTCCTGCTGAGCCGTCACCGGCGCAGCCGCATAAACCTGTACTCCGATCCGCCCGTTGCCGCTGATCCCCAGCGAACGCGCCTCCGGCGAGGCCGTACTGACCTTCGCCTTGGCAGCCGCGCCCGCAAGCGCCGCGCTGTCCCTCAACAGTGTCGGAATCTTGGACGGCTGAGCCGCCACCGGCGCGGCCACAGCGGGTTGCACCACCGCCGCCGTCACCAAAGCCGGAGCAATCAGCAACAAACTGCTCACCAGATACGTCGACTTCTTCACAGAGCCCCTCCCCTAGCTTCGCGAACCTCGCACCACCGTGACGCAGCAACCAGACCCTGTCCAGAGCTCCATCCGACAACGAGGGGAATCCCCATCAACCCGCCGAAGTTCAATCAACTGTTCACCGAATCCACCCCTTTGATCGCCCAGGGCAACCACACCCGCGACACCCCGCCCGAGGAAGGCGGCCGCTGGCCGGTCAGCGTCGTACTACGCCCGCCGGCCGACTCCCCGCTGAGCCGAACCCTCGACCAGCTGACAGCGGAGGCGGCAGCCCTGGCCAACGGGCCGGACGCCGGCGCTGACGGCCACTGGCAGACCGGCCAACTCGGCTCCGCCCACCTCACGGTCCGCGCGCTCGAGCTTTACCGCCCCACCGTCGACCCCGACGAGCCGGCCATCAAGCGTTACCTGTCCGCCATGGAACGAGCCGCCACCGGCCCTGCCCGCGTCGAGGTCACCGGCCTCACCCTCACTCGCGGCACCGTGATGGCCTGCGCCGTCCCCCTCGACGACCAGGCCGACCTCTTCATGGACCGGCTCGAGGACGAGCTCGGCGACGACGCCTGGCACGAACTCCCCGACGGCCGGCGCGACATCTGGTATCTCAACCTCGTCCACTTCACCACCGGCATCCCCGACCCCGGCCGACTCATCGACTGGGTGCGGGCCCGCCAAGACACCACGTTCGGGGAGGTCGTCATCGACCGGGCCGAGCTCGTCCGGTTCTGGCATGCGCCGGGTGGCTCACGGCCGTACATGCGGCCCGAAGTACTGGGCAGTGCTTACCTCAGGAACCGGCTCCATGGGGGGAATCTTGCGGAGTGAGAGCGCTCTAGTTCCGGAACCGCCGGGGTATTGACGCCATCGGTTCGAGGGCTGAGAGTCGGGCGCGACGCGTGCGTGAGGCTCGCGCAGCGAAGCTGGAGGAGTCGCCCATGCCCAGGTGGCCTGTCAATCGATCGATTCGTTCCAGACGGCGGACGGCGGTGGTCAGCTCCGTCGCGCTGCTGGCCGGCCTGCTGCCGCTCGGAGTGGCTGCTCAGGCCAACGCCGACGACCCGGCGCCGCTCGTGCTGGCGGCGTTCGAGGGCGGCGAGCAGTTCGCCTCGCCGCCCAACGCCGGCATCTTCGGGTGGGGCAGCGATGCCGACGACCCGCCCACGATGGAGTTCCAGGCCCGCGCCGACGCGCCGGTCGGCGGCAAGGTGCTGCACGGCACGTACAACATCAGCGGGTACGGCGGTTTCAGCCACGACGTGCAGTACGACCAGAACCCGCAGGACTGGTCGGCGCACAAGGGCATCCGGTTCTGGTGGTACGGCCAGA
Organism: Kribbella ginsengisoli; assembly: GCF_039537185.1. NCBI lineage: Bacteria > Bacillati > Actinomycetota > Actinomycetes > Propionibacteriales > Kribbellaceae > Kribbella > Kribbella ginsengisoli. The sequence goes on from NZ_BAABAA010000002.1 coordinate 1,055,558, forward strand.
ACACCGCGCCGCTGCCGCCCGGCTCGGGCAAGCGGATCTTCTTCGAGATCAAGGACGGCGGCGCGAACGCCGAGGCGTCGGAGCTGTGGAACACCAGCTTCACCGACGACTGGCAGGGCTGGCACCTGGTCGAGATCCCGTTCGCCGACCTCGCCTACCGCGGTGACTACCAGCCCGTCGGCGGCATCGACCACGTGCTCAACCTCGACAAGATGTGGGGCTATGCGATCACCATGCCGGTCGGGACTCCTGGTGAGTTCGCGATCGACCAGGTCGAGGTCTACGGCAAGGCGGATCCGGCGCTGAAGGCGAGCATCGTCACCGACGCGGACGTCTACCCGGTCAAGGAAGGTGGTACGGCGAAGGTCAAGATCAGCCTCGCCACCACCGGCTCGGTACCGATCGAGGAGCCCGTCACCGTCGAGTACCGGACCGGAACCGGCACCGCCGGAGCAGGCGACTACACCCCGGTATCCGGCGTCATCACCTTCCCGGCCGGTACGCCGTCAGGCACCTCCCAGACCGTCAAGGTCATCACCCAGCGCGACACCACGGCGGAGGTCGCCGAGACGATCCCGCTGGACCTCACCGTCACCGGTGCGAAGCCGCCGGTCACCCAGCCGAAGGTCGTCATCAACGCGCACGACCTCCCGTACCTGAACCCGGCCCTGCCCGTGGCGACCAGGGTCCAGGACCTGCTCGGCCGGATGACCCTGGCCGAGAAGGTCGGCCAGATGACCCAGACCGAGCGCAACGCGCTGCGTTCCAAGAGCGACATCGCGACCTACGCCCTCGGCTCGCTGCTGTCCGGCGGTGGCTCCGTACCATCGCCGAACACCCCGGCCGCCTGGGCCGCGATGATCGACACCTTCCAGCTGAACGCGCAGGCCACCCGCCTGCAGGTCCCGCTGATCTACGGCGTCGACGCGGTCCACGGCCACAACAACGTGATCGGCGCGACGATCCTCCCGCACAACGTCGGGATCGGCGCGACCCACGACGAGGAACTGGCCGAGAAGACCGGTGCGGTGACCGCGGCCGAGGTCCGGGCCACCGGCATCCCGTGGGACTTCGCCCCCTGCCTCTGCGTCGTCCGCGACGACCGCTGGGGCCGCTCGTACGAGGGCTACAGCGAGGACCCCGCGCTGGTGAAGGTGATGGCCAGTGTCGTCACCGGCATGCAGGGCAAGGCCGACGGCAGCGAGCTGAGCAAGTACAACAAGGTGCTCGCGACCGCCAAGCACTATGTCGGCGACGGCGGTACGACGTACGGGTCGTCCACGACGGGTAGCTACAAGATCGACCAGGGCGTCACCCAGGTGACCCAGAAGCAGCTCGAGGACATTCACCTCGCGCCGTTCAAGACCGCGGTCGATCTCGGCGTCGGCACCGTGATGCCGTCGTACTCGAGCGTCGAGATCCTCGACGACAACGGCGCGACCATCAGCGGCCCGACCAAGATGCACGGCGACGCCGCGCTGATCAACGGCACGCTGAAGGACAAGCTGGGCTTCAAGGGGTTCGTGATCAGCGACTGGCAGGCGATCGACCAGCTGCCGGGCGACTACCCGAGCGACATCCGGACGTCGATCAACGCCGGGCTCGACATGATCATGGTGCCGACCAACTACCAGGGCTTCACCCAGGGCCTGACCGACGAGGTCACCGCCGGCCGGCTCACCCAGGCCCGGGTGGACGACGCCGTCAGCCGGATCCTGACCGAGAAGTTCAAGCTCGGGCTGTTCGAGCACCCGTACGCCGACAAGACCCGGCTCGGCACCGTCGGCTCGGCCGCCAACCGCGCGGTCGGTCGCGAGGCGGCCGCCAAGTCGCAGGTACTGCTCAAGAACGACGGCAACCTGTTGCCGTTGGCACCGACCGCCAAGGTCTACGTGGCCGGCAGCAACGCCAACGACCTGGGCAACCAGATGGGCGGCTGGAGCATCACCTGGCAGGGCGGCTCCGGCAACACCACCACCGGTACGACGATCCTCGACGGGATCAAGCAGGTCGCACCGACCGCCACGTTCAGCCAGGATGCCTCGGCTCCGCTGACCGGGTACGACGTGGGCGTGGTCGTCGTCGGTGAGAAGCCTTATGCCGAAGGGATCGGCGACGTCGGCAACAACGGCCGGACACTCGGCCTGACCGCCGCCGACAAGGCTGCCGTCGACAAGGTGTGCGGCGCGATGAAGTGTGTCGTGCTGGTCGTGTCCGGCCGCCCGCAGGTGATCGCCGACCAGCTCGGCAAGATCAACGCGCTGGTCGCGTCTTGGCTGCCCGGTACCGAAGGCGCCGGCGTGGCGGACGTACTTTTCGGCACGAAGCCGTTCAGCGGCCGGCTGCCGGTCACCTGGCCGAAGTCGGAGGCCCAGGAGCCGATCAACGTCGGCGACGCGGCGTACGACCCGCAGTACCCGTTCGGCTGGGGTCTCACGACGCAGGCCTCCGCCCGGGAGAACGTCTCGGACACGCGGAACGATCTGCGGCGCCGGGCTGGGTCCGACCCGAACGTGGTTGCGGCCACCGCGCATCTCGACCAGGCGCTGAAGGTGAAGGACTGGTCGGGGCCGCAGGCAACGACTGTGCTGGCCGAGCTCGGTCAGGCGGCAGCGGCTCTGCAGTTGACGACGGCGGACACCTCCAACCAGGACGACGCTATCGTCACCGGCGCCCGCTGGATCGCTCAGAACAAGATCGGGCAGAACCTCGACGAGGCTGCGTCGAAGCTCACGTCGGATGCTGAGCACCTGGCGTTCGACGGCCAACTGAGCAACGCGATCGCGAAGCTGACCGCGGCGTACAACCTGTAGCCGGACAAGGACGAGGGGGTCGGCGAGTTGCACCTCGCCGGCCCCCTCAGCTGTTCATACGGTGACAAGCTCACGGTCGTCGGAGCGTGCTGGCCGAGCCGCGGAGAGCTTGTTCGGCCACCAGGCCTTGCGGCCGAGCAGGACCATGATCGACGGCAGCATCACGATCCGGACCAGGGTGGCGTCGACCAGTACGGCGACCGCCAGGCCGACGCCCATCTGCTTCATCTCGATCATCCCGAGCGAGGCGAAGACGGCGAACACCGAGACCATCACGGCCGCCGCGCTCGTCACCACGCCCGCCGATTCGGTGATGCCCTTGCGCACCGCCTCCTGCGGCGACAGCCCGTCGCGGACCCCTTCGCGGATCCGCCCGAGCACGAACACGTGGTAGTCCATCGACAACCCGACCAGGATGACGAAGAGGAACACCGGGATCCACGACACCACGAACCCGGGCGAGGTGAAGTCCAGCAACCCTTCGGCCCAGGTGTGCTGGAAGACCAGCGACAGTACGCCGAAGCAGGCCGCCACCGATGCCAGATTGAGCAACGTCGTGACGAGCGCGATCGCCAGGCTGCGGAAGGTGAACGCCATCATCACCAGCGTCAGAATGAGCACGAACGCAATCACATAAGGCAGTTGATCCCGCTGGTGCTGCCCGTAGTCCGCCGATTGCGCCGTCTCCCCACCGACCGCCCATCGCGTCGACCCCAGCGTCTGCGGAGCCAGCTCGTCACGCAGCTTGTCCAGAGCCAGCCGCGCGTCCTCACTCGTATCCGGACGCACCGACACCAACGTCAGTACCGCGGTATCGCCCGCCTGCCTCACTTCACCGCCGGGCACAAACTCCTTGCTCGCAACCGCCGCGTCCTGCAACTTCACCAGACCGGCCGCCGCGTCTTTGCCTTGCGCAACGATATCGAAGGGCATGCCCTGCGACGGGAAGCTCTTCTGCAGCGCAGTCATCGTCTTCACCTCAGGGATGCTCTGCGGCAAGGTGCTCAACCCACCCGGCTCGGTCTTCATCCCCAGCGCCGGTACTGCGAGCGCCACCACCGCGACGGTCGAGATCACCAGCGCGACCTTGGGGAAGCGCAGTACGGGAGCCAGAATCCGCCGGCTGATGCCACCCGGACCGATGCGACGGTTGAGCCGCCACAGCAACGGTACGCGCGGGCGGTCGACCCGATGGCCGAGCTTCACCAGCAGTGCCGGAAGTACGGTGAGCGATCCGAGCACGGCAACTGCGACAACAACGATCGTCGCCGTGGCCATCGAGGAGAAGACCGGGTCCTGAGCGACGTACAGGCCGGCCATCGAGACGATGACCGCGAAGCCGGAGACCACTACCGAGTGTCCCGAGGTGGCTGCGGCGATCTCGACGGCGTCGACCGTGCCATGACCTCGTCGCCGTTCTTCGCGCTCGCGTTTGAGGTAGAAGAGCGAGTAGTCGACGCCGACCGCCATACCGATCAGCAGGACGACGTTCGCCACCGAGCCACCGTCCGGGAAGGCGTAGGACAGCGGCGCGTAGAAGCCGAGTGCCGCCCCGACGGCCGAGAACGCCAGCAGTACAGGGATCCCGGCCGCGATCAGCGCACCGAAGGCGAGCAGCATCAACCCGAACGTCAACGGCAGGCTGATCTTCTCCGCCCGCGCGAGGTCGTCGCCGACCTGCTTCCAGATTCCCTTGTCCAGCGACGCGCCACCGGCCTGCTCGATCGTCAGCTCCGGATTGGACTTCTGCACCTCAGCGGTTGCCGCAAGCAACTTGTCGATGTTGTCGGCGGCGTCGTCCTCGTTACCCTTCAACGAGATCGGCAGCAGCGCGGCCTTGCCGTCGCCCGACCAGACCGGTTGCCCCACCGAGGCCACCGCGTCGATCGCCGTCATCTTCTGCCGCAACTGCGCGAACGCCGCCGTCGCTGCCACCTTGTCCAGCTTTTGGCCGGCGTCGGTCACCAGCACGGTCTCGCTCGGCTTCCCCTCCAGCCCTGCATCGCGGATCAGCTCCGAAGCCGTCCCCGACTGACCGATCCAGGTGTCCTCGGCCTTCGTCTTCTGGGTGGGTATCGCGACCATCAGTCCGACCGCGACGACGACGAGCATCAGCCACAAGCCGATCGCCCGCCATGGATGGGTAGCACTCCAGCGCGCGACGCGCACCGTCACCGATCCCCTGCTCATCCTGGTTAGCCCTCTCGCCGTCCCCGCACGGGCGCTGTACCCGCTCACGACGAGCCTGGCGGCTGGCTGCCGAGTTCTCAGGAGTGGCAGCCCCCGTGGACCGGTGGTGCTAGGCCTACCTTCGCCCCTCCTGCCCGAACGGACACGTGGGCAAACTGCTCCCAACTTTTCGCAGAACCGCGCGTCTCAGTTGTGCCAGGCCAACGGGGCACGGCGACGAGAACAGAAAGCACGAACCATGAACAAGCACTTCACCCGGGTCCTGGCCACCGCCGCGATGCTCGGCACCGCAAGCATGCTCGCCACCGTCCTCCCCAGCGACGCCGCCACCCAGGCCTCGAGCCCGAGCTACACCTACAAGTGCTGGGGAACCTCGGCAGACCACTGCAACGTCACCGTGCAGGCCCCGAAGGGCTGGAAGTTCACCAAACTCGACAAGTTCCAGGCCCGCTTCACCAACGGCACCTCGCAGCTACGCGTCCGCGCGATCTACAGCAAGTACAGCCCGCGCTCCGTACAAGCCCAAAAGCTCGCCGCCCTGAAGAAGGTCCCCGGCCTGAAAATCATCTCCCAGAGCTCCGGCAAAAAGCCCACCCTCGTCCAAGGCAACGCCCCCACCGTCGCCTACTACGACATCACCTACACCTACCGCGACACCACCGGCGCCCAGCGCCTCGCCACCACCCGCTACGCCGACCAACTAGGCGACGGCCGCGCCTACGTCGAACTAACCGTAGGCGGCCGCCCCACCGACAAAACCGCCCTAACCCAAACCCTCAACCACGCAACCCAAACCGTCACCCTCGTCGGCTAACCCACCGACCATACGCAGCCCCACCCGTACTCGCCTTGCGCGTACAGTCTTGAGCCCACCCGAACCACCCGCGGGTCACCGCGTCGACTAAAGGACTCAAACGGTTGCTCCGGTCGGCGCACTCGCCCACCCGCACTCGCATCGCGCACCACACCGCAGTGCCCCCTCCCGACCCGGGAAGGGGCACTGCCGGGTTCGGTACCAGTGGCACGCAGCACCCGCTCCCCGGGACGAGCCCTGCGAGCGAACGCCGGTTGTTCGGCGACTGCCCGCCTACAGGACGTCAGCCGCCGAACAAGTCGCCAGCCGACCCCCGCCAGCCAGGGTGCGAGTAGGGCGCGATGATCGCCCGCACCCACCGAGGCGACAAGGACACCAACGGCAACGCGACCATCGGCAAGTGACCGACCGAGGCCCCGCACGCCAGCCCGCGCCGGCCATCCGAGTCCCCCACCCAACGCAGCGCACTCCCAGTGGTTCGGGTGGGCTCAAGACTGTGCGCGCAGCACGAGCACGGGTGGGGACACGTACTCCAGCCACCAAGCCATCCGAGCCCCCCACCCGACGCGGCACACCGCCAGTCAGGCTGGGATTGTTCTGGAGCGGAGGCGGCGGAGCATTCGGGCGTCTTCGAAGCCGACGGCTCGGGCTGCGGCTTCTACGGTGGTGCCGTGGCTGATCAGGTGTTCGGCTCGTTCTAGGCGGAGGAGTTGTTGGTAGCGCAACGGGGTGAGGCCGGTGGCGGTCGTGAAGAGTCGGGTCAAGGTCCGTTCACTGACGCCTACGCCGGCGGCCAGGTCGGCTAGGCGGAGCTGGTCGGCGTACCGGCTGTCGATGATGTCTTGGACTCGGTGGGCCAGGTCGCTGAGGTGGCCGCGGTGGCGGAGCATCGCGCTCTCCTGGCGGTCGTCGCCGTTGCGACGGGCGTAGACGACCATCTGGCGAGCGACTCGGGCCGCCGCCTCGGCTCCGCGGGCGGCGGCGACCAGGTGCAGCGCTAGGTCGATACCGCTGGCGATCCCGGCCGAGGTGATCACCCGGTCGTCAACGACGTACAGGACATCGCGGACCATGTGCGCCTTCGGGTAGCGCGCGGCCAGCTCATCAGTGAGGTCGTGATGCGTCGTGCAGCGCCGCCCGTCGAGCAGCCCGGCGGCGCCCAGCGCATCGGCGCCAGAACACACGCTGGCCACCGAACCACCGGCCGCATGATGAGCCCGCAGCCGATGCTTGGCCATCGCGGACATGTGCGGAGTCGGCGTGAAGGCAGGCGAGCGCCAGCCCGGTACGACGATCAGGTCGGCGCACCCAAGCTCCGGCCACTCCAACTGCGCCTTGACCGGCACCCCTTGGGCCGTGACGATCTCCGCCGACTCCGCGACGTAAGTCAGGTCGTAGCCGTACCCGAGGTCGTTCGCGGTCGAGAACACCTGGGCCGGACCGGCGAGGTCCAGCAGGTGCAGTTTCGGCAGCAGGAAGAAGACGACCCGGGTAGGCATGATCCGGTCAGGATGCCAGAACCGGTGGCGCAACCTCGTCCAGTGTCCGGATGGTGGCGAACCGGCCGGCCAGCACGTACTCGGTCCGCTCCACGATCGTCTCCGGGGAGAGCGTCCGCGGGTCGGCCAGTACGTCGGCCAGGGTCGCGTCGGCCGGCATCGTCCAGTGCGGCAACGGCGTGGTCGCGGTCGCCTCGGTCACGAACGTCACGTCGTACCCGAGATCGGAGGCGACCCGCGCGGTCGTCTCGCAGCACTGCTCGGTACGGATCCCGCTGACGACGACCTCGCGGACGCCGTGCTGGGTCAGGAGCTGCTGCAGATTGGTCGTGGTGAAGGCGTTGTGTGAGGTCTTGGTCAGCAACGGTTCGCCCTCGGCGGGCTCGAGTCCGTCGATGAACCGGACGTGACCGTTGGCCGGATCGAAGGCGCCCCCGGTCCCGGGTTCGGTGTGCAACACCCAGACGACCAGGTCGCCGTTCGCGCGCGCGGCGCGGACGAGGCGGTTCACCCGGTCGGCGATGTCGGGGTGGTTCACCTCGCTCCAGTTCGGCCGAACCCGGAAGGATTCCTGGACGTCGATCACGAGAAGCGCTGTCTGAGTCATGGCTCCATCGTCGGCGCCGAGCCCCACCGTCGGTAAGGCTTCAACCAGCCCCGAGCCGGACGGATCTGGTCAATACGACAGTCACACTGGCCGATACCGGCCAGTCATCGGACGAATTCGAACCGTTACAAACTATTCCAAACACTGGACAACCCTGCTTACAGTGCCCGGGTCGGCCATGTGCACGCTCTCCCCGCCGACGACCGCCCAGCACAAGTGAGGGGATTCCATGTCAGACAACCTGCCCCGCCGACAAGTACTGCGCACCGCCGGCGCGCTCGGTCTCGGCGCCGCCGCGGCCGGTGCGCTGAGCAGCACCGCGGACGCGAGCCCGGATAGGGTCGCCGCCATGAATGCGCAGCACGGTCACGGAAAGCTGGAGATCCGCAAGGATCCGTTCGGCACCACTCCCGAAGGCGTCGGCGTGGACGTCTACACGTTCACCAACGGCCGGACCACGATCTCGATGCTGACCTGGGGGGCGACCATCCAGCGGGTCGAGACGCCGGACCGGCGCGGCCGGGTCGAGAACATCAGCCTCGGCTTCGACAACCTGCCCGACTACGCGGCCCTCAGCCCGTACTTCGGCGCCACCGTCGGCCGGTACGGGAACCGGATCGCCAAGGGCAAGTTCACCCTCGACGGTCACACGTACCAGATCCCGGTCAACAACGGCGAGAACGCGTTGCACGGCGGCACGATCGGCTTCGACAAGAAGGTCTGGAAGGCCAAGGTCGTGAAGACCGACAAGGTGGTCGGCGTCGCGTTCACCTATGTCAGCCCGGACGGCGAGATGGGCTTCCCGGGCGAGTTGACCAGCACGGTCACGTACACGCTCGACAAGCAGGACAACCTGCGGATCGACTACCTCGCGACGGTCGCCGGCAAGCCGACCGTGCTCAACCTGACCAACCACGTGTACTTCAACCTCGCTGGCGAGGGCACCGGCTCGATCGACGGCCACGTGCTGGAGCTGAAGGCCGCGAAGTACACGCCGGTGGACGCCGGCCTGATCCCGACCGGCGAGCTGGCTCCGGTGGCCGGTACGCCGTTCGACTTCAACACCCCGACGGCGATCGGCAAGCGGATCCGCGACGACCACCCCCAACTGGTGATCGGGCGTGGCTACGACCACAACTTCGTCCTCAGCGGCAAGCCCGACCACGACGGCCTCCGCTTCGCCGCCCGCTTCTGGGAGCCCACCGAGGGCCGCACGGTCACCGTCCACACCAGCCAGCCCGGCGCCCAGTTCTACAGCGGCAACTTCCTCGACGGCACCTTCCAGGGGATCGGCAACAAGTCGTACCGCCAGGGCGACGCCTTCGCCTTCGAGACCCAGCACTTCCCCGACTCCCCCGACCACCCCACCTTCCCCTCCACCGTCCTCCGCCCCGGCCAAACCTTCACCTCCACCACCATCTACACCTTCGGCACGAAGTAGTACTCCGGGAGCTGCGTGGCCCTCCCCACGCAGCTCCCCACCAACCGACCGCGGCGCTCGTTCCAGCAACCAGTACGCAAGGTCGGTCCCGGCCGGCCACCCACCGCCGAGAGTGGCTCGATGGACGGCGTTGGCTAGATTCGAGCCATGAGGACAGTTGCGGTGCTGGCCATCGAAGGTGTCGTCGGGGTCGAGCTCACGGGCGCTTGTCAGGTGTTTGCGGCTGCCCATGACCCGGCCAGCGGAGAGCCGTTGTACGACGTGCGCGTCTGCGGCGACCGGGCCGGTACGACGGTGCGCGCGCACCGTTTGGAGATCTTCCGCGCCCAAGCCCCGTACAGCTTCGAGGAAGCGCTGGAGGCCGACACGATCATCGTGCCCGCGGCGTACAAGGCATCGGCCGAGGTCGTCGCGCTCGTGCGGGAAGCGCATCGGCGAGGGATCCGGATCGCATCCATCTGCACCGGTGCGTTCACGCTGGCCGAGGCCGGTCTGCTCGATGGACGGTTCGCCGCGACCCACTGGGCGCACGCGGAGCGGCTCGCGAGCGAGTATCCGCAGGTCGAGGTGGCGACCGATGTGCTCTACCTCGACGACGGGGACCTGCTGACCTCGGCAGGGGTGACGGCCGGGCTCGACCTCTGTCTTCACCTGGTACGCCGGGACTACGGCTCGGCGATCGCGGCCAACGTGGCACGGCGACTGGTGATGGCACCCCATCGCGATGGTGGGCAGGCGCAGTTCATCACCGCACCGACCGTCGCCGGCAAGGGTTCGCTCGAGCCGGTGATGCGGTGGATGCAGGAGAACCTGGCCGAGCCGCTGTCCCTCGCCTCGATCGCCGCGCAAGCGTCGATGAGCACGCGCACTCTGAGCCGCCAGTTCCGAGCGCAGACCGGCAGTACTCCGCTCCAGTGGCTCATCCGCCAACGCATCACCCGTGCCCAGGAGCTGCTCGAGACGACCGACCTCACCATCGACCAGATCGCCACCTCGTGTGGCTTCGGCAGCCCGCTCCTCCTCCGCCAGCACTTCGCCAAAACCCTCGCGACGACACCGACGGCGTACCGGAGGACCTTCGCCCCGATTAGCCTGCCTGGGTGACGATTCTGGCGGAGTACGACGAGGCCTGGGCCGGGCAGTATGCGGCGTTGGCCGCGGAGTTGCAGGAAGCCTTCGGGGACGCGGTCACCGAGCTGGAGCACATCGGCAGTACGGCGGTGCCGTGCCTGGTCGCAAAGCCCGTCATCGACATCGCCGCCCGGGCCGTCTCGCTGGAAGTTGCCTCAGGCAAGGATCCGCAACTCGCGGACCTCGGCTTCCACCACGAGCCCGCCGGCCCGCCCGGCCGGCGCACCTACACCCGCGTTGTCGATGGCATCCTCACCAGCAACCTGCACGTCTTCCCGGATGAGGTCTGGGACGGCCTCAACCAGCGCATCCTGCGCGACCACCTCCGCGCGACCCCCGAGGCTGTCCGCCGGTACTCCGAACTGAAACGCCGACTCGCCACCGAAGGCCTCTCCGGCTTCGACTACACCGCCGCCAAGACGACCCTCATCCAAGAACTCACCGACGACGCCCGCCAACTCCGCGGCCTGCCCTCCGTCCCCGTCTGGGAAACCTAGGCTGTCTTGATCGCTCCACCGCCGACGCCGGCGAGGCCGACACCGATGCGCTGGCAACCCGACTGATCGACACCCTCCTCCGCGGCCTCGGCGGCGACACCAACCCGACCCGCTGGAGCGTTGAGCGAAGGGTTACCTAACCCGCTTAGGGTCGGAGGTATGACGGAACCGGTGCTTGATATCCCGTTCGCCGACGCCTTCCAGTTCGACCCCTCACCGACCTTCGCCGAACTGCGCGAAGGCCGCCCGGTCGCGCGCGTGCGGACGCTCGCGGGAGCCGAGGTCTGGCTGGTGACCCGGTACGACGACGTGCGCATGGTCCTCGCCGACCCCCGATTCTCCCGGGCAGCAGTCGTCAAGCAAGGCGCCCCGAGAGTCGCGCTGGCCAAGCCGATGCCGAACAGCCTCACCACCACCGACCCGCCCGAGCACACCCGGCTGCGCAAACTGGTCTCGACGACCTTCGCGCACCGGCGCATCGAACGCACCCGCCCCTGGGTCGCCGAGCTGTCAGCGCAACTGGCCGACGACGTCGCCAGGGCAGGCGACGGCGCGGACATCCGCGAACTGGTCGCGCTCCCGTTGCCGATCCAGGTGATCTGCCAACTGCTCGGCGTCCCGTACGCCGACCGCGACCAGTTCCGCGAATGGACGGAACTCGGCTACAGCATGCGGATGGCCGAGAAGGATCTCGTCGAACAGGCGATGACCGACCTGACGGCGTACATCGACGAGCTGGTCACCCGCAAGCTCGCGACCACCGACCAGCCCGCCGAGGACCTGCTCGACGAGCTCGTCCGGGCGCGAGAGGAAGGCGATCGGCTCAGCCATGACGAGCTGATCTCGTTCGGCGTCAACCTGCTCGTGGCCGGCCACGAGACGTCGGCGAACCAGATCTCGAGTTGCGTCGCGACCCTGCTGCGCTGGCCGGAGAACTGGGCCCGGCTGGTCGGCGACCACGAGCTGGTGCCGTCCGCGGTCGAGGAGCTGCTGCGCTTCAACCGGTTCAGCGAGGTCGGCCAGTTGCGCGTGGCTGTTGAGGATGTCGAGCTGCACGGAGTACAGATCAAGGCTGGTGAAGGCGTGATGGCCGCGCTGAACTCGGCGAACCGGGATCCGCGTCAGTTCGAGAATCCCGACGAGTTGCAGCTCGATCGCAAGGACAACAAGCAACTGTCGTTCGGCTTCGGGCCGCACTTCTGCCTCGGCGCGCAGCTCGCCCGGATCGAGCTGCAGGAGTCCCTGCTCGCGCTTCTGCGCCGCTTCCCGAAGATGAGCCTCGCCAAGCCCGCCGAGGAGCTCAAATGGCGCCGGGTGCTGGTGAGCGGCCTCGCGGAACTCCCGGTCAACCTCGGCTAACTGGAAAGGAGGGGTGGCCCAGGCGGCCACCCCTCCTTCACAGCAACAACTCAGTTCTGCGAGTTGGCGACCAGCGTGAGGTTGCTGGAGCCGTTCTCCTTGTCGTACTCCGCGAGCAGCCGCGCGGCGTCAGTCTCGGACGACGCGATCGCCGACGCGAGGGTCGCCGCGGTGCGCGGACGGTCCTCGGGCCAGTCGGACAGCAGCGCCCAGGCGCGCATCCGCTTCTTCTCCAGGTCGCCACCGGCGCCGTTGGACTTCGGCCGCGGCGCCGCCGGACGCGACGGAGTAGTCCGCGCGGTGACCTCACGAGCGATGACGGCCGGCTCTTCGACCTGCTGCGTGACGACCGGCTGGGTGACGACGGGCTGCGTGACAACCGGCTCGACCTGAGCCTGCTCGACCACGGACGCGGCCGGCTTGGCCGCGCCGTTACGGACGACGGCCTTCTTCTTCGGCGCCGCAGCAGCCGTCTTGGCCGCCGCAGGCTCAGCAGCCGCCGGCTTGGCAGCCGGCCTCCGGGCCGGCCGCTTGTCGACAGCGGGCGGCTGCTCGTCGACCGGGTGCTCGGCGAACGGAGACTCCGGCCGCGGCTTGGCCACGACCGGCTGCGCGGCAGCGACGGCTGCTGCCTCGGCGACCGCTGCAGCCTCAGCCGCGGCGGCCTCCTCGATCACCTCGGCCTCGTCGGCTTCTTCGGTACTACGGTCGTAGGGCAGGTAGTCGACCGCCATCAACTCGCCGGTCATCGCCTCGCCCCACTGCTCGTCGTCGCGCAGCGGTACTCCGCCGGTCGGCCGGACCTGCTGGGCCGGCAACTGCTGAACGGGGATCTGCTGCACCGGTGGCGGCGTCGTGCCCTCGACGACCCACACGGCCGCGCGCAGGTCGCCACGCTCCTCCGGCTTCGGCTCCGGCTCGGGTGGCGGCGGCGGTGAGATCGCCAGCGTCAGCTTGTTGGTGATGACCTCGTAGTTGATCCGCTCCTCGAGCATCCCGGCCAGCCGGTCCGCGTCGTACGTCGTCTCGGCGATCTTCGCGAGCCGCTCGTCCTGGTGCTCCGAACGGATGTACTCGGCCACGGTTCCGGCGATGGCGTCGCGGCGCGCGTTGTTGCGCCGCTGCACCCGGGCGGCCCGCAGGCTCTCGTACAGGCCGAGGCCGTGCTCGAGTGCGATCGAGCGCGCGGCCCAGGTGACCTTGGGCTCGCGGGCCCACTGGACCACGCCGTAGACGGGTCCGGTGGTGGCCATCTGGCCGGCCTTGCGCAACGCGTCGCGACGGCGCGCGGAGCTGTGGATCAGCCAGAGCACGTAGGCGAACGCGGACAGGCCACCGAAGCCGAAGGCCAGGAAGCGCTCCTCCGGCCGCCAGTGCCCGACGACGTTGAAGACGAGCGCGACGATGGCCGCGAACAGCGACATCGCCCGGTAGGCGTAGGCCTGCTCACCCTTGCGACGGCGCAGGTCGGCAAGAGCGGCGGTGGCGACACCTCCGAGCTCGATGACCGCGACGGCCGGCGTGACCAGGGCGATCTTGAGGAACGGCGAGAAGCCCTCGTCCGGCCACGGGATGTGTGTGACACCGGCCCAGACCTGTCCGACGAGGGCGGCTGTGGCGGCGGTGGCGTAGAAGGCGTAGGCGACTTTGTCAGCACCGGTAAGGGGTACGTTGGCGAGCTCGCCAGTACTGGTGCTGGTGGTGTTCTCCTGCAAGACGTGGTCTCCTGACCGGTTTGGGCTCTCCGGCAGTTTCGTCGGTGGTGGTTACAGCGATGCCATCCAGGTGGCTGGATGAGGCTACCGGTTCCCGGGCCCTTCAGGGGAGGCGATACCGGAAACGATTCTCTACCGCTACCCCTACCTCCCCATCAAGCGATCACTTCACACCTGGTAGAGGGTGGAAATCGGGCTGATCGAGTTCGTTCGAAAACCGCGACGCCGCCGGCCGCGCGGACAAGGCTCTCAGCCAAGCCGGTGTCCCCACGACACCGATCCCCCTGCTCAAGGAGCCGCCCATGCGTATCACCGCAGCACTGACCAGCGCCGGTCTGGCCACCCTCGGACTGCTCGTGCTTGCCCCGGCAGTGTCGGCCCAGGCCGCAGCTACGGCCGGTACGTCGGTCTCGGTCGTCACCGGTTGGCAGGCGATCGCGAAGTACCCGAACTACCGCCGGTGCGTGGACGCCGGGCAGCAGTACGTCCGCGAAGGCTTCAACGACTGGGACTGCCGGCCGGCCGGTCCGAGCGGCGAGTACTGGCTCTTCGTGCGCTGACTGGAGCTGAGCTGAGTCGGGCTGGAACGCCGGGGGCGGGGTTCCAGCCCGACTGGGAGATCAGCTGGAGCACCACGCCTTCTTCAAGCTATACACACCCAAGTCCGAGGCAGTGCCTCGGCCGTCTGGAACGATCGATTGCCGACACGTAGAGGCGCTGTCCTCCCGGACGCCTGCCATCAGTCTTCGATAAGCTGCAGTGTCGATGGCTCAACCACCGGCGATCTGACCCGTTGCTTGATACGACTCAAACCGCTGGCCAGGTCAACGTACATACGCGTAGGTCGCGAGGAAGCACCGATGGCTGCAGCAGCTAAATCCCAGGACCGAATCCCGAAGCTCACCAGGGTTCAGCTGACGCCGCTCGGTCGCAAGCCACATGGCTGCCCGGCTGCGGTGACTCCCAGCTGGGCTCGGTTGACAGCTACACACAAGGCGATAACGGGTCTGTTCGACACCCTTCACGTACTCCGCGAGAGGTCAGCCGAAGAGGGAAATCCGCGCCGCCTAACAGAGGATCAACTTGACCAGGTCCGTGCCGCCATCGTCTTCACGTCCGCCGGACTCGACGCTTGCCTCCGGCGACTACTCCGAGACGCATTGCCAGACCTCATCCACGCGGGCGGCGCAGCGGACGGCAAGTTCACCGGCTATATGCACGAGCACCGGCTTCGCGGCGAGCTGACCAAAGCAACCAAGAGCGCGATCACATCCGCAGACCCACGAGCGCGTCTGATCGACCTTTATGTCGAAGATCTGGCCGGCTCAAGCCTTCAATCTTGGCAGGATCTCCAGTCAGTTCGCGATGCTCTCGGACTGACTGCACGAACTCTTGTGGATAGTAACCTCCAGAACCTCAAGCCCTTCTTCGCGGCACGTAACGAGATTAGCCATGAGCTAGATCTGGTCGATCCCAGCGGACGAGGCAACCGCGGGCGCCGGCACAGGGAGATGACAGCTGTCGGCTCTCAATGCGACCTGGTGATTCACGTGATCGAGGACTTCCTGGTAGACACGAGCAAAGCCATCAAAGCCATCCCTGCATCAACCCCAATTACCTAATACTTCAGTGCGATCGAGTCGTTCCACCTGCCTTACCCATCTCCAACTGAGTACTCGGCGGGGTTCCCGGCCCGATCTCGTTCACGCGGTGAGGGCCTTGGTCGCCTGGGTGGCGAGGAGGGTGGAGCGGGTGTCGTCCGAGCCTTCGTCGGCGACGATGGTGGCGTAGCGGAAGGTCAGGGTCTCGCCCGCGCGGAAGGGGAGTTCTTCGGAGAAGAAGGGCGCCGGGCAGACGGCTGCGAAGTCCTCGGAGCGGACGAACCATTCCGGTGGGTGGTTCGGGTTGTCGGAGGCGTCGACGATGATCAGCGTGGAGGCCCGGTCGACATCGTCGTGCTTGCCGGAGAAGCCCATCCAGGTCGCGCGCTGGCCGCGGAGTTCGTCGCCGCCCAGGCCTTGGGGTGCGAGCACCGTACCGCCGGTGAAGGATCGTGGGCCGCGCCAGAACAGGCCGCCGTACCCCGCATTGGGCCGGCCTGCTGTCGTCGGGCTGCCGATCTGGACCGTGTCGCCGGAGACGTTCGTCATCGCCGTCTCGTAGACGAGCACCCAGCCGTCGTCGGCCAGCCGGGTGGTCAGCGTGCGTTGCTCGTCGACGACGTGGACGCCGTCCTGCCGATGCCACGACAGGTGATGCGAGAAGCGGACGAACTCGTCCGTGACGTCGAGCGCGTCGATCCGGTCGTGGTCCATCGAGCCGTTGTTGTCGAGCTGTTCGTAGCCGTTGTCGATCGAGAACGTCGGTCCACCCCAGAAATTCTCGTGCCCGAAATGCGGCAGCGACCAGGTCATCCCCTTGTGCCAGACGTGATCGTGGGGCCGGAAGACGGAGACCAGATCGCCGCCGAGGGTACGGATCGGGTGCAGGTACGGCCGCGGCGACTCCAGTTGCGGGTCGGTTGGCCGGTACACGTAGGTGAACAGCTCGCGATCAGCCGCCGTGACCTGGATGGACCGGCCGATGGCGTGGTTGCAACCGAGGTTCTGCGTCATCTGTCGAAGCTCCGATTCTCTGTTGGTTGTGCCCAAGGCGCGCCGAGTTCGCTGAACAACTGCTGCCGCTCGGCCGCCTGCTCTATCCACTTCTCGATCCCCGGTACTACGGGATGCCGCTCATCCCCATCCCCCACCCAACTGGCCGCCACCTCCCCCGGCGCCGGCGCCGACCGAACAGCGTCGAGCACCCGCATGAACCCGCCGGTCTCCTCGAGCGGCGCGATCAACGCCACCCCGTCGCGCCGATGATCGAGGAGGTTCTCCAGCAGGTCATCCCGCCCGTACTGCGTCGTGCTGCCGCCCACCTCCAGCTCGTCGGTCGTGTAGCTCAGTACTGCCTGGCCCTTCGACCCGTAGACGGTGATCTTGGGCGGCTCGTCGTCGGTCGCGCAAAGGGTGAGCGCGGCAACGATCGCCGTACCGCGCGTCGTCCGGATCCGAACCGTCGAGGTGTCGTCGGCCTCGATCTCGTTGGCATGGAACAGCTCGGTCTCGACCCCTGCGACCTGTTCCGCACGCCCCGATCCGTCAATCAGCAAAGCGGCCGCCACCGAGTGAGCGAACGCGTTCGTCACCACCCCGTCCACCACCGGTATGCCGTCCAACGTCCGCCGACCGGCCCATTTGGCTCGCTGCCAATAGGCCCGTCTGCGCACCCACTTCCCCGTCGCGCCGATCCCTTCGATCTCACCAAAGGCGCCCTCGGCAACCATACTGGCGAGCGCGCGAACCGCCCCCGATCCATGAGCCTGAAATCCGACCTGACAACTCCGCCCGGTCTCCTCCACCACCTCAGCCAACCGCTCGAACTCCGCCAGAGAAGCCACCGGCGGCTTCTCCACCAACACATCGGCCCCCGCTCGCAACGCCAACTCCGCAAGCGCTGCGTGGGTATGAATCGGAGTGCTGAGCACAACAACATCAACATCCTCAGCACGCAACAAATCCGGCAGACCCGAGTAGACCCGGGGCTCAACCCGGCGGTCAGCCTCGGGCTCGGCGGCGGGCGCCCCGCCCGCCGGCGTGGCGGCCGGGGGCGCCAGCGGCGAGGCAGCCACGGGCGAGGTCCCCGCGATGGGAGGCCGGGCGCCCAGCAGCGAGGCGAGTTCTTCGGGGGTTGGGGGGCGGGGATCGGCGACTGCTACGAGGCGGCAGGCACCAGCTGCGGTGAGGTGGGTGGCTCGGCGTACGTGGGAGGCGCCGTGGCCGTGGATGCCGACCACGGCCACCCGTGGCAAGGACACTACTTGAGCTCCCCGCTGATCTCGTCCAGCATCGCCTTCGCTGCCTTGTCGGGCGACTGGCGACCGAACAGCACCTCGGTCGTGTACCGCTGGACGATCTTCTCCGCCTGCCCACCACCGACCGGCGGCGCAGGCGACGGCTCGCCGAGCTCCTTGCCGATGTCCTGGATGAACTTCGCGGACGTGGCATCGGCAGGCTGCAGCTTCGACGCCACCGCTTTTCGGATCTCAGTGTTCGGCGGTACGCCGCGTTCGGCCAGCAGGATGTTCCCGGCCGCACTCGCGTTGGCCAGATAGTTCACGAACTCGGCCGCCGCCTTCTGCTGCTTGGACCGCGACGAGATCGACCAGAACATGGATCCCTTGTAGTACGAGCCGTTGTCGGCCGCCTTGCCGTCGGTACTCGGGATCCGCAGCAGCTTCATCTGCTGTCCGGACGCCTTGTCCATCGCGAGCAGCTGGTTGCTCCAGATCAGGCTCATCGCCAGCTTGCCGGTCGCCATCATCGACTGGTCGAGCGCCGCGTTCAGATCCTGCGAGACCGCCTCGGCCGACGGCAGCGCCTTCGCGTCGCGCAGCTTCAGCACGTACTGGAAGAAGCTGGTCGCCTTGTCCTCGGAGACGCCGAGCTTGCCGTCCTTCGTCCACAGCGACTCGCCGTTCTGCCGGGCCCACAGATTCAGCGACGCCTCGTTCTGCCCGAGCGTGCCGGTCCCCCACGCCTTGCCGTTCAGCTTCGAGGAGATCTCGGCGGAGATCCGTGCATAGTCGTCCCAGGTCCAGGTGGTGTCGTCCGGCAGCGCCACCCCAGCGGCCTTGAAGACAGCAGGGTTCGCGATCACGGCGAACGAGTTGATCCCGGCATTCAGCCCGTACAGTCCGCCGTCGAACTCGCCGGCCGCCAACGTGTCCGGCTCGAACTTGCCGGTGTCGAGGCCGTCGGCCTTCCTCAAGTCGAGCAGCGCGCCGCGATCGGCGTACTCGCGCAGGTACTTCTCGTCCATCTGGATGATGTCGGGCGCGTTGTTGGCCGCGACCGTGGTGGCGAGCTTGTCCCAGTAGCCGGACCATTCGCCGAACTCGCCCTTGATGGTGACGTCGGGATGATCCTTCTGGTACGCGTCGATGGCCTGCTGGGTGAGCTTGGTCCGGGTGTCCGATCCCCACCAGGTGAACCGGAGCGTGACCTTGCCACCGTCGGACGATGACGACGGACCACCGGAGTCGCCACCACAAGCACTGGCGGCGAGCAGGGCAGACGCCAGCGCGAGGGCGGTGGCGGCACGTAGTACTCGCGGGGTTCTGCGAGGGAGCGGCATGACGGGCACCTTTCGGAGGGGTTACTTGATGCCGGTGGTCGCGATGCCCTTGATCAGGAACCGCTGACCGAGCAGGAAGGCGAGGAAGACCGGGACCAGGGAGACGACCGACATGGCGAACATCGATCCCCAGGACGTGCTCGTGGTGGCGTCGACGAACGAGCGCAGCGCGACCGGGACGGTGTACATCTTCGGATCGGTCAGGTAGATCAGCTGGCTGAAGAAGTCGTTCCAGGTCCAGATGAAGGTGAAGATCGCGGTGGTCGCCAGGGCCGGCACCATCAGCGGCAGGATCACCCGCAGGAAGATCCCGGCCCGGCCGCAGCCGTCGATCCGGGCCGCCTCGTCCAGCTCGCGCGGGATGCCGCGGATGAACTGCACCATCAAGAAGACGAAGAACGCGTCGGTGGCCAGCAGTTTCGGGACGACGAGTGGCAGGAACGTGTTGATCCAGCCGGCCTGCGAGAACAGGATGTACTGCGGCACGATCACCACGTGGATCGGCAGCATGATGCTGAGCAGCATGATCGCGAACCAGAGCCTCTTCGCGGTGAACTCCAAGCGGGCGAAGGCGTACGCCGCCATCGAGCAGGAGACCAGGTTGCCCAGGATCGCGCCGAGCACCACGACCGCGGAGTTGAGCAGGTACCGGGTGAACGGCTCGGTCAGGGCGTTCCAGCCGACGCGGTAGTTCTCGATCTTCAGGTCCTTCACCAGGATGCCGGGGTCGCGGAAGATCTCGTTGCCCGGGCGCAGTGAGCTGACCACCATCCAGATGACCGGGTAGAGCATCACCAGGGCCGACCCGGCCAGCACGACATGGATCACCACCGGCCGGAGCCTGGCCCAGGTGATACCGGTCTGCCGTCGCGCGGCCACTGTGGTTCGGAGCGTCTCAGTCGTCATAGAACACCCAGTACTTCGAAGCGAAGAAGTTGACCGCGGTGAAGATGCCGATGATCACCAGCAGGAACCACGCCATCGCGGAGGCGTAGCCCATGTCGAAATGGCCGAAGCCCCGGTCGTACAGGTAGAGCGTGAAGAACATCGTCGAGTCGGACGGGCCGCCGGTGCCGCCGGAGACGACGAACGCCTGGGTGAACGACTGGAACGCGTGGATGATCTGCAGCACCAGGTTGAAGAAGATGATCGGGGTGAGCAGCGGCAGCGTGATGCTGAAGAACCTGCGCAGTACGCCGGCGCCGTCGACGGACGCGGCTTCGTAGTACATGGCCGGGATCTGACGCAGGCCGGCCAGGAAGATCACCATCGGGGAGCCGAAGGTCCAGACGTTGAGCACGACGAGGGTGCCGAGCGCCGTACTGGGGTCGGAGATCCAGCCCTTGCCGTCGATCCCGATCGTCGCGAGCACCTGGTTGAGCAGGCCTTCGGTGCCGAACACCTGGCGCCACAGGACCGCGATCGCGACGCTCGAGCCGAGCAGCGACGGCAGGTAGAAGATCGAGCGGTAGAAGGCCATCCCGCGGACGCCGCGATCCAGAACGACGGCCAGCAGCAAAGCGATCGACAGCTGGATCGGGACCGAGACGAAGACGTAGGTGAAGGTGACCCGGAGCGAGTTGTGCAGGCGCTCGTCGGACAGCATCCGGGTGAAGTTCTGCAGGCCGATCCACTCCGGCGACTGGATCAGGTTGTAGTCGGTGAAGGCGAGGTAGAGGGACGCGAGCATCGGGCCGATCGTGATCACGAACAGTCCGAGCAACCACGGCGACAAGAACAAGTAGGCCGCGAGGTTCTCTTTCTTCTTCTCGGTCAGAGCGCTCAACGTCTCCACCTCCGGGCGGCTGTGAGGCTACTGGAAAGCGTTTGCCGATTTGTCAGAAGTTAGTCCACCGAACCGGTTCAGACAAGACCTTTCCCGGTTTTACCGTGACCGGTTCCGGACCCCGCCCGCCCTGGACGCCGGCTACCGCGGCGAGGACAGTACCGTGCTGCTTTTCCTGCCCGCGGAGGTCTCGATGGTGCGCGACGAAGCATTTCTGGGCTTGCTGACGAAGCTGAACGAGGCTCAGATCCCAGCCGTCCTCGAGACCTGCCGGAGCCCTGCGGACAGCGTCCGCGCCAGCGCGCGGAAGGCCCGGCGACTGGTCTCGGGCTACGTCTGGGAGCAGTCCGCGCACCACCACGACGAGACCTTGATCGAGCCACTGGAATTCCTGGCCGAACGATTGGCTGCCTCGCAGCACGACGACGGCACGTGGGATCTCGGCAACCTGCATTCGCCGCCCGACAGCGCTTTCGCCATCCAGGACCTCTGCCTGAGCTGGGCACTGCTCGACGGCGACGGGCAGCCTGCCACTGTGAGATCACGCGATGTTCTCGAGCGGGTCATTCGTCAGGCCGGGCCGGCGCTCGCTACCGGAGGCGTGCACACTCCCAACCATCGCTGGGAGGTATCGGCGGCGCTCGCCCGGGTCAATCAGCTGTTTCCTGATCAGCGGTACGCCGATCGCATCGACGAGTGGCTGGCCGAAGGGATCGACGCGACGCCGGACGGGAGCTACAGCGAGCGGAGCTCGACCTACGCGTCGGAGGTGACGAATCCGTCGCTGCTGACGATCGCGCGGTTGCATCGGCGGCCGGAGCTGATCGCCTTCGTCCGCAGGAACCTGGACGCCACGCTGTACCTGCTGGAGCCCAACGGCGAGGTGGACACGATCGCCTCCCGGCGCCAGGACCAGACCAGGATCAGGGACATCCGGTGGTACCTGACCCAGTTCCGTGAACTGGCTCTGCTCGATGGCGACGGACGGTTCGCAACAGTTGCCAAAGGCATCGAAACCCGCACCGCCGACTCACTGGACGCCGGCGGCCCGGACGCCGGCGCGGTCGGCGCGGTCGGTGACTTTCTTGCCGAGGTCGTCGAGCGGCCGCAGCTCGCTGGTGTTCTGCCGGTCGCAGTGCCGGTGCGGGATGACTTCGTCCATGAGTTTCCGTCCCAGCAACTCGCCCGGATTCGCCGAGGCAGCCGTACAGCGTCGGTCTTCGGTGGTACCGACTTCCACGACGTGCCGGTGATCGCGTCCGGCCTGTCGACCAATCCCACGTTCTTCAAGTTCCGTACCGGCGCCGCCGTCCTCGACTCCGTCCGGTTGTCACCGCAGTTCTTCGGCACCGGCCACTTCCGCAGCAATGGACTCCGGCGGACCGGGCCGGCGAGTTTCGAGCTCGGCGACGAGGTGCGGGTGCCGTATCACTTACCGCTGCCTCAGCAGTACCGGAGCGACGACGGCGGGTACGCGCTGAGCAGCGACGGCCGGTTCTACTCGTCGATGGATTTCGGACGGCGGCCGAAGCAGTACCGCAGTCTCCGCACCACGGTCGCGGTGACCGAGGTGGCCGGCGGGTTCGACCTGGACTTCGAGCTGTCCGGGTCCGACGTACCGTTCGCGATCGAGCTGTGCTTCCGGGCGGGTGGGGTGCTCGGCGGGGTCGACGCGCTCGATGCTGACGGCAACTATCAGCTGGTCGGTGGTGCCGGGGTGTACTCGGTCGGCGAGGACTCGATCGAGTTCGGTCCTGGCAACGGGGCGACGCGGGTGGCGATGGATCCGGGTGAGCAGTACACCCAGCTCAACGGCTCGCTGGTGCCGGACGGTCTGCGGGTCTACCTCACCGGGCGCGCACCGGCGTACTACACGCTCAACCTGCGCGCCTCCTGAGCCTGCCTGGCTGATCATTTACTCACGCCCGTTTGCTAATTCGTATTAGCACGTGTTTGCGGTCTTGACGGTGGCGAACGCGCCGGTCTACCGTTCCGGATCACATGGCTGGCAATACGTATTACTCAAGGGAGGTCGGTGGATGAGCGAGCGGTTGACGCAGCGCGACATCGCGCGGCTGGCGCGGGTCAGCCAGACGACCGTCTCGCTGGTGCTGAACAACCGCACGGCGGCGTCGGCGCGGATCCCGACCGAGACGCGGGACCGGGTACTGAAGGTGATCCGGGAGACCGGGTACGTGGCGGATCCGCTCGCCCGCCGGTTGCTGCAGCAGCGCAACCAGATCCTCGGGGTGTTCACCTACGAGTCGGTGTTCCCGAGCGCGAGCGCCGACTTCTACCACCCGTTCCTGAGCGGCATCGAGGAGAGCGCCGAAGAACTCGGCTGCGACCTGCTCCTGTTCACCAGCGCCCCCGTCACCGACGGCCACCGCCTCGTCTTCCACGAGAACAACCGCCTCCGGATAGCAGACGGCTCCCTCCTCCTGGGCCGCCAGATCCCCGCCACAGAACTGAGCCGCCTGGTTTCCGAAAACTACCCCTTCGTCTCAGTAGGCCGCCGCAACAACCCGGCACTCGCGGACGGCACCCCCGCCGTCATCCCGTACGTAGGCGCCAACTACACAACAGCCACCGCCACAGTCACCACCCGCGCCCTACAACTCGGCCACCAACAATTGGCCTTCGTAGGCCCTGGCCATGGCGCAGAATCCTCAGCCGACCGCCTACTCGGCTTCCACCAGGTAGCCCCCCGAGGCCTACACCTCGCACCACCCGCTCCTGCGGAGCGGACCGGCGGATCGGGCCGCGCGGTGCTCGGCGCGCTTGCGCCGGAGGGCGCCGCGGCCCGGGGCCGCCAAGCCAGCGGCGCTCCTGCGGAGCTCGAAATCGGCGTGAGCCGGCCCTCCTCCCCCTCTAGCCCGCCCGCGCAGCGGGCGGTTGGTGAGGTGCTCGACGAGCTGCTGGGGCGCGGGGTTACTGCGGTGTTTGTCGAGGATCTCGCCGATGCGGCTGCTCTTGCACATGCCGCGCGGGAGCGCGGGCTGGAGGTTCCCAGGGACCTTTCGGTGGTGGCTTTGGGGGATGCGAGTCGGCCGGTGAAGGGGGACGGGGAGTACTCGGGGTTTCACATTCCGCGGAAGGAGATGGGGCGGCGAGCCGTGGGGTTGCTGGAGTCGGTCTTGTCCGGTGAGGAGGTCGAGCTGCAGCAACTGCTGGATTGTGAGCTCGTCGAGGGAAGCACGCTCGGCAAGGTGAAGGGGTTTTGATGGAGACGGATGTGCTGGTGATCGGCGGCGGTCTCGGTGGGGTGGCCGCGGCTTTGGCTGCGCTGAGGGCTGGGCGGTCGGTGGTAATGACCGAGGAGTACGACTGGCTGGGTGGGCAGTTGACGAGCCAGGCGGTACCACCGGACGAGCACACCTGGGTGGAGCAGTTCGGCGTCACAGCGTCGTACCGGGGGCTGCGAGACGGCATCCGCGACTACTACCGCCGGTACTACCCACTGACCGCCGAATCGAGAGCGGCCGCGGAGCTCAACCCCGGTGCCGGCTACGTCTCCAAGCTCTGCCACGAACCGCGAGTCGCCGTAGCGGTCCTGGAGTCGATGCTCGCCCCGTACCGATCCAACCGAAAGCTCCAGATTCTCCAACCCTACAAGCCGATCGCCGCCACGACCGACGGCGACCGGGTCACGTCGGTGCAGGTCGAACACCGCGACACCGGCGACCATCTAACCCTCACCGCGCCCTACGTCCTCGACGCCACCGAGACAGGAGAACTCCTCCCCCTCACCGGCACCGAGTACGTCACCGGCTTCGAATCGCAGGCCACCACCGGCGAGCCCAGCGCACCAGCAGAAGCGCAACCACTCAACATGCAAGCCGTCTCCTTCTGCTTCGCGGTAGACCACGTCGACGGCAACCAGGTCGGCGACAAGCCGGCCAACTACGCCTACTGGCGCAACTACCAGCCACCCTTCTGGGGCGACCGCATGCTCTCCTGGAACGCCCCAGACCCACGCACCCTCGCCACCTCACGCCGGACCTTCACCCCTAACCCAGACGACGACCCACTCGCAGTGGTCGCGGACCAGCGGCGTACCGGCGGTGACACCAACCTCTGGACCTTCCGGCGGATCGCAGCCCGCCGACACTTCCAGCCAGGCGCCTACGAGTCCGACATCTGCCTGGTGAACTGGCCGATGATCGACTACCTCGACGGCCCGGTCTTCGACGTACCGGACGCCGCCAAGCATCTACTCAAAGCCAAGGAGCTGTCCCAGGCAGTCTTCTACTGGCTCCAGACCGAGGCGCCCAGACCCGACGGCGGCACAGGGTTCCACGGCCTGCGTCTCCGGGGCGACCTCCTCGGGTCCAAGGACGGCCTGGCCCAGGCGCCCTACATCAGGGAGTCGCGGCGCATCGCAGCGGAGTACACGGTTGTCGAGCAGGACCTGTCGGTCGCAGTACGAGGAGCTAAGGGCGCAGCGGAGTACGGCGACAGTGTGGGCGTCGGGATGTACCGGATCGACCTGCACCCGTCCACTGGCGGCGACAACTACATCGACGTGGCCAGTAGCCCGTTCCGGATCCCACTCGGGGCGTTGATCCCGCAGCGGGTCGAGAACCTGCTGCCGGCGAGCAAGAACCTCGGCACCACCCACATCACCAACGGCTGCTACCGGCTGCACCCGGTCGAGTGGAACATCGGCGAGGCCGCGGGACTGCTCGCTGCCTTCTGCCTGGACCGTCGCGTCAGCCCGCGCGCGGTCCGCAACTCCCCTGCTCTGCTCAGCGACTTCCAGGCAGTACTGGTCGCCCAGGGCGTCGAACTGAGCTGGCCGGACGTCTCCGGCTACTGATGGAGGACTGATCATGAAACTCCGACTGCTGACAGCGGCAGCAACCACCGCCGCATTACTGATGGTGGCAGGCTGCGGCGGATCAGACGGCGACAGCCCGGCCGCGTCCGGCCCGATCGACCTGCGGATGACCATCTGGAGCGCGAACGCCAAGCACACCGCGCTCTTCGACCAGATCGCCACCGCCTACAAGAAGGACCACCCGGAGATCGGCAAGATCACCTTCGAGTCGATCCCGTTCGACAGCTACACCACCGCCTTGACCACCCAGATCGGCGGCGGCAACGCACCCGACCTCGCCTGGATCCTCGAAAGCACCGCGCCCGACTTCGTCACCTCCGGCGCACTGGAGCCGATCGACAAGGACCCAGATCTGTTGCCTAGCGCAACCGCTACCTGGGAGCAGGACGGCAAGCTCTTCGCCTATCCCTTCTCCACTTCGCCTTTGGGGGTCTTCGTCAACACCGACCTGGTGACGGCGGCCGGACGACCGACCCCCGCGCAGCAGATCGCGGCCGGCGCCTGGATCTGGGACCAGGCGGTCGCGACCGGCGCCGCAGTACAGGCGAAGACCGGCAAGGGCGGCATCGTCGTCGGCGACTTCGACTACAAGGGCTGGGACACGCTCAACACGATCTGGGCCGGCTGGGGCGCCCGGCCGTGGAGTGAGGACGGCAAGAGCTGCGGGTTCGACCAGCAGCCGATGGTCGACGCGATGACGTTCGTCCACAAAACGATCTTCACCGACAAGGCGATGCCCGGCCCGGGGCGTACGACGGACTTCTTCGCCGGCGACGCGTCGATGGTACTGACCCAGATCAGCCGCGCGGCCCTGCTGGAGAAGGCGAAGTTCAAGTGGGACCTGGTACCGCTGCCGAAGGGCCCGGCCGGTGAGTACTCGGTCGTCGGCCAGGCCGGCATCGGCGTGATGAAGCGTGGCAAGCACGCCGACGCGGCGAAGAAGTTCCTTGCGTACTTCACCGATCAGGAGAACTCGGCCAAGCTCGCCCAGTTCTTCCCGCCGCCGCGCAAGTCGCAGCTCACCACCTCGCTACTGGCCAAGGCGAACCCGCTGCTCAAGCCCGAGCAGTTGCAGAGCGTCGTGATCGACGGCATCGAGCGCGGCGACCTCAAGACCAGCCACACCGGGTACGCCGAACTGCAGCAGACCGTCCGTGCCGCCCTCGACCCGCTGTGGAAGCCGGACGCCGACGTCAAGGCCGTCCTGTCCGGCGTGTGCTCGAAGATCAACCCGCTGTTGAGCAAATGACGCTGCTACTCGACGACAAGCAGGTCGCCCCGCCCAGGACGGCGAGCAGCGCGCCGTACTGGACCATGCGGCGGCGCGACGAGCTGGCCGGCTGGCTGTTCATCGCGCCGCAGCTGGCCGGGATCGCCGCCTTCGTCATCGTCCCGCTCGGGCTCGTGGTCTGGTACAGCCTGCACGAGTGGAACGTGCTGGCCGGCACCTTCGACTTCGTCGGTGCCGGCAACTACCAGGCGCTCGCCGACGACCCCCGGCTGGGTCCGGCGCTTCGGGCGACCGGAACCTTCTCGCTCGGGCTGGTGGTGCTCAACCTCAGCCTCGCGCTGTTCCTCGCGGTACTGCTCAACCAGAAGCTCCGCGGGACGGTCTTCTTCCGCACGCTGTTCTTCTCGCCGGTCGTGGTGACGCTGGTCGCCTGGACGATCGTGTGGGGCTTCCTGCTGCAGGACAACGGCGGGGTCAACGGCTTCCTCGACCTGATCGGCGTCGACGGGCCCAACTGGCTGCGCGGTGACGCGACGGCGATGATCTCGGTCGTCGTCGTGCAGCTCTTCAAGGGTGTCGGGCTCAACATGGTGCTGTTTCTCGCTGCCCTGCAAGGGGTTCCGGCCGAGCTCTACGAGGCCGCTCGGATAGACGGCGCTTCGGCGTGGGCGCGGTTCCGGCGGGTGACGGTGCCGTTGATCAGCCCGACGATCCTGCTGACGTCGATCCTGACGGTGGTCGGTTCGCTGCAGGTGTTCGCGCAGATCGCAGTACTGACGCAGGGCGGGCCGGGGACGTCTACGACCGTCCTCGTCTACTACCTGTACCAGCAGGCCTTCCAGTTCCATCACTTCGGCTACGGCGCCACGATCTCGCTGCTGCTCTTCGTCATCGTCCTCGCGTTGACGGCACTGCAATGGCGCATGCGTAGGAGGTGGGTTTTCCATGAGTCGTAAGGGCAAGCTGATCCTGTACGGCGTACTGCTGGTCTGCTGCGTGCCTTTCGTCTTCCCCACCTGGTGGATGGTGACGGCCTCGCTCAAGCCGGTGAACGAGATCTTCGCCTTCTCACTCTTCCCCCACACGGTCACGCTGGACGCGTACCGGCAGGTCTTCGAGCTGCAACCGTTCGCCCGGCAGTACCTGAACAGCTGCTACATCGCCGTCGTCGTCACCCTCGGCACGCTGGTCGTCTCGTCGCTCGCGGGCTACGCCTTCGCCCGGATCAAGTTCCGCGGCGCCGGCGTCGTCTTCATGATCGTGCTGGCCGGCCTGCTGGTCCCGAACGAGGTGACGATCATCCCGCTGTACCGGATGTTCGACTCGCTCGGCCTGGTCAACACGCACTGGCCGCTGATCCTGATCCCGATGCTCGGCGCCCCGAGCGTCCTGGCGACCTTCATCATGCGCCAGTTCTTCATCACCCTCCCCCGCGAACTCGAGGAGGCCGGCCGCGTCGACGGCCTAGGCCGCCTGGGCCTCTTCTGGCAGGTCTCCCTCCCCCTGGCCCGCCCAGCGATCGGCGCCGTCGCCATCTTCACCTTCCTACACAGCTGGAACCTCTACCTAGAACCGATCGTTTTCCTCTCCAGCAAAGACCGCTTCACCATCCCCCAGGCCCTCACCCAGTACGTCGACGCCTACGGCGGCGCCATGTGGAACGTCCAACTCGCCGCCGCCACCCTGTCGGCCCTCCCCGTCCTCATCATCTTCGTCCTGGCCCAACGCCAATTCGTCGAAGGCCTGACCCAAACCGGCCTCAAAGGCTGACGGGAATACCTCCGGTACGCCGGAAGCTGTCACCAGGCATGACCAAGATCCTGGTGACCGGTGCCACCGGCAACGTCGGCCGCGAGCTGATCCGGCAACTCCCGGCCGCGGACGTTCGCCCCTTCTCCCGTCAGACCGGCGGAGATCTGTCGAAGGTGGAGAGCCTTCGGGACGCACTGGACGGGGTCGACACGGTCTTCCTGATCTGGCCGTTCCTGACGGCGGACGCGGCGCCGGCGGTGCTGGAAGAGGTCGGCCGGGGGCGGCGGGTCGTCTACCTGTCGTCGTCCGGGGTGGCCGAGGGGCACGGGGATCCGATCAATCGGATGCATGCGGAGCTCGAGGCGTTGGTGGAGGGGGCTGCGGCGAGCTGGACCATTCTGCGGGCGAACACGATCGCCTCCAACGCGCGGGGGTGGGCGGCGCAGGTTCGCAGTACGGGTGTGGTGCGGGGTCCTGACATCCCCGCCACAGCGGTTGTCCATGAGCGCGACATCGCCGCCGTCGCGGCCCGCGCGTTGACGTCAGCCGACCTCGACGGGCAGCGGTTGGTACTGACCGGCCCGGCGGTCGTCAGTCGCGCGGAGCAGGTCGCGGCGCTCGGTACGGCGCTCGGGCGGGAACTGCGGTTCGAGCCGGTCGCGGCCGGGGACGCGCGGACGCAGATGCTCGCCGACGGTCGGCCGGCGGTGCTGGTCGAAGCATTGCTCGCCAATGTCGGACGGCCGCCGTCGACCCTGATCACCTCGACGGTTAAGGAGGTCAGCGGCCGGGCGGCGCGGAGCTTCGGCGAGTGGGCGGCGGAGCATGTGGACGAGTTTCGTCAAAAGCGCTGACTCTCGCTGTGGTCTGTCGGTGGCAGGCTGTACAAAAGGGGAGTGACTTTTCATGCCGCGGTTTTCATCGCGACCAGCCTGGACGGATTCATCGCGCGCCCGGACGGGTCGATCGACTGGCTGACCGAGCGGGGCGAGCAGGCGGGCGACACGGGGTACGACGAGTTCATGGCGGCGGTGGACACCGTCGTCGTGGGGCGAAACACGTACGAGAAGGCGCTCAGCTTCGGCTTCTGGCCGTATGAGGGCAAACAGGTCGAGGTGCTCAGCACGACGCTGGACGCCGACGCGGATGAGCGCATCATCGTGCACCGCACCCTCGACGGCCTGGTCCAGACGCTGGAGGACCGCGGCGCCAAGCGCGTCTACACGGACGGCGGCCAGGTCATCCAGACCTTCCTCCGGGCCGGCTTGCTCAACGAGCTGACCATCACTGTCGTACCGGTCCTGCTCGGCACCGGTCTGCCCCTGTTCGGCGACCTGGACCACGACATCTCGCTCACCCACAACGCCACCCGCACCCTCGGCGCCGGCCTGATCCAGTCCGACTACACCGTCAAACGCTGAAGCTCCGGCGGCGAAGCGTCACCAGATCAGGAACGACGGTGCGATCAACAGTGCGACTGTCGTCAGCACCTGCCCGGCTTTTGCAGCAACCGATGGCGGCCGGAGACGACGGAACAGCGCCAGGTTGATTCCGATCACCACGGCCAGGATCAGCAGCGCCGCGACGATGCCGAGCGGGATGAAGCCGTCGGCCTCGCCGCCTTGGATCTCGTTGTTCGAGAACGGGGAGTCGGGGCGGTCGAACAGCATCGCCCTGGCGTGCAGGCCGATCAAGGCGAGCAGCAGGAACGGGTAGGCCAGTAGGACGCCGAGGGCGGCATTGACGGCCGCCCAGATGCCGTACCACGTGGCGGGCCGCCGCTTGGTCGCGGTGAGTTCCGGTGCTGCTGTCGTCATCTCGCCTCCCCCGGTCCTGTACATCGTGCCGGACGGCGGCAAATCCGTTTGCCCGGGCGCGGGTGCCGGGCGAGAATCGACGTTTGTGCCTGGGCCGGGGTTGTTCGCCGATGTGACGCCGTTGCGGGAGTCGGTGGAGTTCCGGTGGTTGTGGGCGGGGCAATCGCTGTCCTCGATCGGCAGCTTCATGACGATGGTCGCGGTCGCCATTCAGACGTACGACCTGACCGGATCGTCGGTGGCGGTCGGCGCGATCAGTCTGGCGTCGCTGGTACCGACGTTGCTGCTCGGGTTGTTCGGCGGGTCGCTGGCTGACGCGGTGGATCGGCGACGGCTGGTGTTGCTGACCGGGTGCGGGTTGATGATCGTCTCGCTGCTGTTCGCCGTCCAGGCGTTGCTCGACTGGCGCCAGGTCTGGTTGCTTTACTTGCTTACGGCAACTTCTGCCGCGGTGTCGGCGATCGACGTACCGGCCCGTCGGACGTTCATCCCACGAGTACTGCCGGTGAAGCGGCTGCAGGCTGCTGCCGCGTTGTCGCAGTTGTCGTTCCAGGTGGCGGTGATCGCCGCGCCGGTGCTGGCCGGAGTGCTGATCGCGTCGGCCGGGCTCGAAGCGGCGTACGGGCTTGATGCGTTGACCTTCGTCGCCGTACTGGTCAGCGTCCGGCGACTGCCCCCGATGCCACCCGACAGCGGTGGGTCGAAGCTCGGTCTGCGCTCGGTGGTGGAGGGCGTGAAGTACGCCGTCAACCACAAGCTGATCGGAATGATCTTCCTGATCGACCTGAACGCGACCGTCCTGGCGATGCCGACCGCCCTGTTCCCCGCCCTCGCCGCCACCCGCTTCGGTGGCGGACCGCGAACCGTCGGCTACCTCTTCGCCGCCATCGGAGTCGGCGGCCTGATCGCCGCCATCCTCTCCGGCCCGCTGGCTCGTCTCCGCCACCAAGGCCGCGCCATGCTCATCTCCGTGGCGATCTGGGGCGCCGGCATCGGCTCAGTAGGCCTGACTCACAACCTCTGGCTGGCCGTCACGTTCCTGGCCGTCGCGGGCGCCGCCGACATCGTCACCACGGTCTTCCGCGCCACCATCCTGCAAACCAAAACCCCCGACGACCTCCGCGGCCGCCTCAACTCCCTCGACTTCATCATCGGCCTGGGAGGCCCCAACCTGGGCAACGTCCGAGCAGGCACAGTCGCAGGCCTGGCCGGCCCAACCATCAGCATCCTCACCGGCGGCGCAGCCTGCGTCCTAGGAGTCCTCCTCCTGACGACCAACAAGACTTTCCGCCGGTACGACGCCTCTACCTGAGGAGCGTGGCTGCTTCGGCTGCCCAGTAGGTGAGGATGGTGTCGGCGCCGGCTCGGCGGATCGAGTTGAGGGTTTCGACGATGGCTCGTTCGCGGTCGATCCAGCCGTTGGCGGCGGCGGCTTCGACCATGGCGTACTCGCCGGAGATGTTGTACGCGGCGACCGGGACCGTCACGTGGTCGCGGACCTGGCGGATGATGTCCAGGTAGGCGAGGGCCGGCTTGACCATCACGATGTCGGCGCCCTCGGCGATGTCGAGGTCGACCTCGCGGATCGCG
Organism: Kribbella ginsengisoli; assembly: GCF_039537185.1. Lineage (NCBI taxonomy): Bacteria > Bacillati > Actinomycetota > Actinomycetes > Propionibacteriales > Kribbellaceae > Kribbella > Kribbella ginsengisoli. Next base: position 1,087,821 of record NZ_BAABAA010000002.1, read on the forward strand.
TCGCGGGAGTTGGCCGGGTCCTGCTGGTAGGTCTTGCGGTCGCCCTGGAGGGACGAGTCGACGGCCTCGCGGAAGGGGCCGTAGAAGGCTGAGGCGTACTTCACGGCGTACGCGAGGATCACCGTGTCGAGGAAGCCGGCGCCGTCGAGCGCGGTGCGGATCGCGCCGACCTGGCCGTCCATCATCCCCGAAGGGCCGACGACATGAGCGCCGGCGGAAGCCTGCGCGACACCCATCTCGGCGTAGATCTTCAAGGTCGCGTCGTTGTCCACGCGGCCCGCGGAGTCCAGTACGCCGCAATGCCCGTGATCCGTGAACTCGTCGAGGCAGAGGTCCGACATGACGAGCAGGTCGTCACCCGCCTCGGCCACGGCATCCCGGATCGCCACGTTCAGAATGCCGTCCGGGTCGATCGCCCCGGAACCGCTGGCATCCTTCGAGGTCGGTACTCCGAACAGCATCACCCCGCCGAGGCCCAGTGCGGCAGCCTCGGCGACCGCCTTCCGGGCCGTGTCCCGCGTGTGCTGGTAGACGCCCGGCATCGAGCTGATCGCGATCGGCTCGCGCGCGCCTTCCCGGACGAACATCGGCAGGATCAGCTGCCGCGGCTCGATGGTGGTCTCGGCGACCAGCCGACGGACCGCTGCCGACGACCGCAGTCGCCGCGGACGAACCTCCGGGAAACCAGCCATGGCGGAACCTAGCTCTTCCTGCGAGAACCCGAGCGGCGCTCGGACGGACGGGTGACCGGCTCCCCGGCCTCCAGCATGGTGTCACGACGATCGGCGCCGAAGCGAGCGAGTGCGTCGGCCAGTTCCTCGGCCGACGGGGCCTCGGCCATCGCGTCCACGCGCAGGCCGTGCTCCTCGGCGGTCTTCAGAGTCGCCGGGCCGATCACCGCGATCACCGTCGACGCGTGCGGCTTGCCGGCGATGCCGACCAGGTTGCGCACGGTCGAGGACGAGGTGAAGACGACCGCGTCGAACTTGCCCGACTTGATCGCCTCACGCGTCGGCGCGGGCGGCGGCGCGGCCCGAACGGTCCGGTACGCCGTGACGTCGTCGACCTCCCAGCCGAGATCGGTCAGCCCGGCCACCAGGGTCTCGGTCGCGATGTCCGCCCGCGGCAGGAAAACCCGGTTGATCGGGTCCAGCACCTCGTCGAACGGCGGCCAGTCCTCGACCAGCCCGGCGGCGGACTGCTCACCCGACGGCAGCAGGTCCGGCCGGATGCCCCAGGCACCGATCGCCTCGGCGGTCTTCTCGCCGACCGCGGCGATCTTCAGCCCGGAGAACGCCCGGGCGTCCAGACCGTACTCGTCGAACTTCTCCCGAACCGCCTTGACCGCGTTCACCGAGGTGAAGGCGACCCACTCGTAGCGGCCCTCGACCAGGCCACGGATGGCCTTGTCCATCTGCTGCGGGTTGCGCGGCGGCTCGACCGAGATGGTCGGCACCTCTTCCGGCATCGCGCCGTAGCGGCGCAGCCGGTCCATCAGCGGGCCGGCCTGGTCCTTGGTGCGCGGCACCAGGATCCGCCAGCCGAACAGCGGCTTGGTCTCGAACCAGGACAGCGACTCGCGCTGCTCGACGACGGCGCCGACCACGATCACGGCCTCGCCGACCAGCTTGGCGGCCCGCAGGTCCGCGACGATCGTGCCGAGCGTCCCGACCACCGAGGTCTGCGCGGTGGTGGTGCCGCCGACGGTCGCGGCGACCGGCGTACCGGCGTCGAAGCCGGACTCGATCAGCGCGGCGGTGGTGTCCTTCAGAACCTCGGTCGCGTTCAGCAGTACCAGCGTCTGCTTGGGGTGCAGCCGGCTGAAGTCGAGCTTGGCCTCGGCCAGGTCCAGCACCGTGACCTCGCGGTCGCTCTTCATCGTCAGCGGGATCCCGGCGTACGCCGGAACGGCGCTCACCTCGCTGACCCCGGGAACCACGTTGAAGCTGATGCCGGCCTTGCGGCAGGCGGACGCCTCCTCGGCCCCACTGGAGAAGGTGAACGGGTCGCCGGTCAGCAACCGGACCACGTTCGACGAGGCCTTGGCGGTCTTCACCACCAGCCGGGCGCGGGCCGCGACCCGCAGCGCCCGGCTGCCCTCGGCGCCGGAGCCGTCGATGACCTCGACGCCCGGCTTGCAGTACGCCAGGAAGGCGTCGTGCTCAGGACCCTCGACCACGACGGCGTCGGCGTTGGCCAGCACGTCCCGGCCGGCGATCGTCAGCAGGCTGGGATCGCCCGGGCCGACGCCGACGAAGGTCACGTGGCCGAGTGGCCTGGTCTGCTTGGCGGTCGTGGTGCTGGCGGCGATCTTGGCCGGCACCTTCTGGGGTGCCGGGGTGGCCGCTGTCTTCGCGCTGCTCACGTCTGCTGTCGCCTTTGCCCTTGTCCTGCTCGTCTTCGTGCTCGTACCCGTACTCGTGCTCGCGTGCGTCGTTCCCCGTGCCGGTGTCATGTCTGCTCCAGCAACTCGTTCGCGAGGCGCCGGCCCAGAGCCCGTGGGTCGTCCACCGGCCCGTTCGCCGACAGCCGCCGTACGCCGCCGTCCTGGCCCAACGCTCCCCGCAGCCACAGCTCCGGCCCGTCCTCACCCTCGACCACCTCGGCGAGCGCGCCGACCGGAGCCGTGCACCCTGCCTCGAGCGTGGCCAGCATCTGCCGTTCGGCCGTCACCGCTGCGCGTACTGCGGGATCCTCCAACGGTGCAAGGGCTTTGAGCACCACGTCATCGTCGTCGCGGCATTCGATGCCCAGGGCACCTTGTCCCGGTGCCGGCAGCACCTGGATCGGATCCAGCGTCTCGGTGACCTCCGAAAGCCGGCCCAACCGGGCCAACCCTGCCCTTGCGAGCACCACCGCGTCCAATTTGCCATCCGTGACCATTGCTATCCGCGTGTCGACATTGCCGCGGATCCCGGTCAGCTCCAGGCCCAGTCCGAGGGCTTCCAGCTGCGCCACCCGGCGCGGCGAACCCGTCCCGACCAGGGCGCCGGTCTGCAGCTCACCGAGGCTCAGCCCGTCGCGGGCGACCAGCACGTCGCGCGGGTCCTCCCGCTGCGGGATCGCGCCGAGCGTCAGCCCGGCCTCCGGCGTGGTCGGCAGGTCCTTGAGCGAGTGCACCGCGATGTCGATCTCACCGGCGAGCAGGGCGTCGCGCAGCGCGCTGACGAAGACCCCGGTACCACCGATCTGCTCGAGTGGTGCCCGGTTGGTGTCGCCGGTGGTGACGATCGGGACCAGCTCGACCTCGTGCCCGAGGGCCCGCAGCTGGTCGGCCACGTGGGTCGCCTGGGCTGTCGCGAGCGCCGACCTGCGCGTTCCGAGCCTGATCATGCGGGATCACCTCCGGTTGCCTGCGAAGTCTTGGGAGCGGTGACCGCGTCCACGGTGGCGGGATCGAGCGCGAACAGCTCCCGCAGCGCGTCGGCGTAGGTCGGGCCGCCCGGATCGGCGGCCAGTTCCTTCACCCGGACGGTCGGCGTGTGCAGCACCTTGTCGACCACCCGCCGGATGGTCCGGGCCACCTCGCCGCGCTGGATCTCGTCCAGCCCGGGCAGCCTGCGGTCCAGCCTGGCCAGCTCGGCGTCGACCAGCTCGCTGGCCATCGTCCGGAGCGCGACCACGGTCGGCAGCACCGACGCGGCGCGGCGGGTCGCCTCGAAGGCACCCGTCTCCTCGCCGACGATCCGGCGTACCTCGTCGATGTCGTCCGCGCTGCCGCCCGCCGTCCGGGCGAGGTCGGCCAGCGTGACCAAGGTGATGCCCTCGATCCGCGCGGCCGCGGGATCGACGTCGCGGGGCAGCGCGATGTCCAGTACGCCGAGCGGCCGGCCGTCCGCGGCGTCGCGAACCATCTCTTCGGTCAGCACCACGCCCCGCGCGCCGGTGCAGGAGACGATCAGGTCGGCCTCACGCATGGCGGAGGGGACGTCGGCGAGCTTGATCGCCGTACCGCCGATCCGGTCCGCCAGCGCGACGGCGCGGTCGTAGTTGCGGTTCGCGATCGTCACGCTGGCCGCGCCGCCCGCGAGCAGCGTCTGGGCTGCCAGCGAAGCCATCGAGCCGGCCCCGACGACGAGGGCGCGACGGCCTTCGTAGCCGCCCACGGCCTCGAGCCCCGCGGACACGACCGAGCGCCCGGCCGCGTCGATGCCGGTCTCGGACCGGGCCCGCTTGCCGACCCGCAACGCCTGCTGGAACAAGGGGTTCAGGGCGGAGCTGATCGTCTCCAGGTCCTGACCGATCCGCAGCGTCTCCTTCAGCTGGCCGAGGATCTGGCTCTCGCCGACGATCATCGAGTCCAGCCCGACCGCGACCTGGAACAGGTGCGAGACGGCGCCTTCCTCGAAGTGCACGTAGAGGTGCTCGGCCAGGTCCAGCAGCGGTACGCCGGTGACGTCGGACAGGATCGCGGTGACCTCGTCCATGCCGGCGTGGAAGCGGTCGACGTTCGCGTAGACCTCAGTGCGGTTGCAGGTGGCCAGGACGGCCGACTCGGTCACCGCCGGGGTGTGCTGGACCGCGAGCGCGAGCTTGGTGGCCGCGTCCGGATCGAGGGCCACCCGCTCGAGTACAGAGATCTCAGCGGACCGGTGCGAGATCCCGACGACCAGGTAGCTCATCTGCGTCCTCGCTTCGCTGCGGGCGCAGATGAGCCGACGCTGCTGTGCTCATTGGTGAACTCGCTTCGCTCGTTCACAGGCCGACACCCCCGCCGACGCTGGGCAGATCGGAGACCACACCGTTCATCGCTGGCAGTTCGGGCACCTCGGGGAGCGCCGCCTCTCCGGACTTTCGTTGTTCGTGGTACGCCAGGATCTGCAACTCGATCGAGAGGTCCACCTTGCGGATGTCGACGCCGGTCGGCACGGTCAGTACCACCGGTGCGAAGTTGAGGATGCTGGTGACGCCGGCTGATACAAGCCGGTCGCAGACCTCCTGCGCCGGACCGGCCGGCGTGGTGATCACGCCGATCGAGACCCGGTCGGCCGCGACGATCTCCTCGAGCTCGGCGAAGTCCCGGACGATCATGTCGCCGATCTGCTCGCCGACCAGGGTCGGATCCGCGTCCAGCAGGGCGACGATCCGGAAGCCGCGGGTGCCGAAGCCGGAGTAGTTGGCCAGCGCGTGGCCCAGGTTCCCGATCCCGACGATGACGACCGCCCAGTCCTGGGTGACGCCGATCTCGCGGGCGATCTGGTAGCGCAGGTACTCGACGTCGTAGCCGACCCCGCGGGTGCCGTAGGAGCCCAGGTAGGACAGGTCCTTGCGCAGCTTGGCCGAGTTGACCCCGGCGGCGGTCGCCAGATCCTCGCTCGACGCGGTGGCGATGCCACTGTCCGACAAGGCGGTCAGGGCCCTCAGATACACCGGCAAGCGCGCGACAGTGGCCTCGGGAATGCCGCGTTCGGTTCTCGTCGGCGCGCCGGGGCGACGGCTGCGGGCAGGCGTCACAATTCTCCTGGAAAAGGTGGTTCGCGAGTCACCGCCTCACGGCTGGCGACGACCCCACTCTAGGAGCTTGTGAACGTGAGAACAAAATCGAGAACCGCGCAAGTGGTCAAGAGCACTAACTTGTCAAGGCCCTCTTCAGCCTGATCGGGTCGACCCGCCAGAAGTCGTGCTGGCGGCCGTCGACGAAGGTGACCGGGATCTGCTCGCCGTACTCCTTGAAGAGCTGTTCGTCCTGGGTGATGTCGATCTCACTCCAGGTGACCCCGAGCTCGGCGCAGACCGCGGCGACGATCGCCCGGGCGTCGTCGCAGAGGTGGCAGCCGGGCTTGCCGTAGAGGGTGACCCGGTCGCTCATCGGTCCGCCTCGCGCAGCCGGCCCTTCGCGACCTTGCCGGTGACCGAGTGCGGCAGGTGGTCGACCACCTCGATCTCGACCGGGCACTTGAACCGGGCCAGCCGGGTCGCGGCGTACTCGCCGATCGCGACCGGGTCGAGCGCCGCGCCGGTCGCCGGTACGACGAACGCCTTGACCGCCTCACCGGTGTCCTCGGACGGTACGCCGATGACGGCGGCCTCCCGCACCCCCGGCGCCTGGACGAGGACCTCCTCGACCTCGCTCGGGAACACGTTGAAGCCGGACACGATGATCAGCTCGCGGAGCCGGTCGACCAGGAACAGGTCGCCGTCGGCGTCCAGGAAGCCGACGTCGCCGGTGCGGTACCAGCCCTCGTCGTCCGGGCCGTCGACCCCGTCCGGCCAGTAGCCGGAGAACAGGTTCTCGCCACGGATCAGGATCTCGCCCGGGTCGTCGCCCTCGACGTCCTCACCCTGCTCGTCGGCGATCCGCAGCTCCACGTGCGGCAGCGGCCGGCCGACCGAACCCGGCTTCGGCTCGTCTTCACCGAGTGTCGTGGTGACGCCGGGCGAGGCCTCGGTCAGGCCGTAGCCCTGGTGCACGAACAGTCCGCTGGCCTGCTCGAACCGGTCCGCGAGCCCTCGATCGAGGGTCGACGCGCCGGTGAGCACGACCTTGACCGTACTGAGCGCTTCCTTCAGGTCCGGGCGGGCGATGAACGCGTTCAGAGCCGGTGGGGCGAGCGGGAGGCGCGTCACGGCGTACCGGCGGATCAGGTCGACGGTCGCGGTGGAGTCGAAGCGTGCCTCGATGACCAGCTGCGCTCCGGTCGCGACGGCCCAGCCGAGCACCGCGTTGAGGCCGAAGGCGTGGAACATCGGCAACACGCCGAGCACGACGTCTTCGGGACCCATCCGGTCCTCGCCGAGATCGGCCAGGTTCCGGACGTTCGCGCCGAGCGCCCGGTGGGTCAGCATCGCCGCGCGCGGGTCGCCGCTCGTCCCGGACGTGTAGAGCAGGACCGCGAGGGCCTCCGGGTCGGTCTGTGGCGTAAGCGGAGCGTCACCGGTGAGCTCACCGGGCCGGACCACTCTGACCCCTTCGAGCTTGTCCGCGAGGTCCCCGTCGGCGACCGCCAGACGGGCTCCGGAGTGCGCGATCACGTTGCCGATCTCGCCCTTGGTCAGGCCCGTGTTGAGCGGTACGGCGACCAGTCCGGCGCGAAGACATCCCAGGTAGGAGGTAACGAACTCGATGCTGTTCGCCATCAGCAGCACCACCCGGTACCCCGGTACGAGACCGGCCGCCGAGTACCCCCGGGCAGCCGCGTCGACGGCCTCGTCGAGCTGGCCGTAGGTCAGCCGCCGATCCCCGTCGACCAGCGCCTGACGTTCGCCGTGACGTCGCGCTGTGTCACGAAGAACATCCGCGAAGTTGAAGTTCACCAGGCGAGTCTGTCACGACAGCGCTAGGGTCCATCCTGTGACTCGACCAACGACGCGCGATCTGCGCGCCCGGTCGGTGCTGGCCGGGGAGGCGAGCGCCGCCGCCGCCGAACTGGAGGCTGCGCTGCAGACCCCGCCGGTGACGCATGCGGCCGCGTTCTTCGACCTGGACAACACCATGCTGCAGGGCGCCTCGGTGTACCACCTGGCCAGAGGTCTGTACCGGCGCAAGTTCTTCACCGGCGCCGAGATCGCCCGCAAGGCGGTCGACCAGCTCAGGTTCCGGCTGCAGGGCGAAACGCCCGAATCGGTCGCCAACGCGCGCTCGTCGGCGCTCTCGTTCATCGCCGGGCACCGGGTGGCCGAAGTACAGATCCTGGTCGAGGAGATCTTCGACGAGCTGATGGCCGACAAGATCTGGCCGGGCACCAAGGCCTTCGCCCAACAGCACCTGGACGCGGGCGAGCGGGTCTGGCTGGTGACCGCGTCGCCGGTCGAGGTGGCCCGCCTGATGGCCCGCCGGCTCGGTCTGACCGGAGCGCTGGGAACGATTGCAGAAACGCGAGACGGGGTCTATACAGGACATTTGGTCGGCGATATCTTGCATGGTCCGGCGAAGGCGGAGGCGGTCCGCGCGCTGGCGGCGCACGAAGGGCTTCACCTGGCCGATTGTGCGGCCTACTCGGATTCGGTCAACGATCTGCCGATGCTCGAGTTGGTGGGCCATCCCTGCGCGATCAACCCCGATTCCAGGCTCCGCCGGCATGCCGAGGTGGCGGGCTGGAAGGTGCGTGATTATCGGACCGGACGGAAGGCGGCACGCCGCGCGCTGTTGACAGCGGGTGCCTTAGGCGTAACGCTCGGTGCTGTCTCAGCCGCTGTGGCCATCCGCGGCAGTGTCTTGCAAGAACGTGTCATCAGTGGGCGTGTCAGACGCAGACGTGTCAGTTGAACGGGGAGAGAACTTGACGACGCCGGAGCCAAGCCCGGACGGGATGAGACGCGCAGAGCTCGTCGATCGCGCCCAGGCAGGGGACGTCGGTGCGTTCGGCGAGCTGTACGACGAGTACTCGCTGACCGTGTATCGCTACATCTACGCGCGGGTGTCGTCCTCGGCGCTCGCGGAGGACCTGACCAGTGAGACGTTCGTCCGGGCGCTGCGCGCACTGGACTCGTTCCGCTGGCAGGGCCGGGACTTCGGCGCCTGGCTGGTGACGATCGCCCGGAACCTGATCACCGACCACTACAAGTCGGGCCGGGTCCGGCTCGAGGTGGTCACCGACGAGATCGAGACGCACGACCGGCAGACCGAGGGCCCGGAGGTGGACGTGCTGGCCGCGGCCACCGCCGAGGTGCTGCGGGACGCCGTGGCCGCGCTGCCCGAGGAGCAGCGCGACTGCCTGACGATGCGATTCTTCGCCGGTCTGTCGATCGCGGAGACGGCCAAGGCGCTGGAGAAATCCGAGGGCGCCGTCAAGCAACTGCAACTGAGGGCCGTCCGGCACTTGGCGAAGGTTATCCCCAAGGACTTGAGGTGAGGAGGATGACAACGAATGTCTTTCGTAACCCGTCAGGGAGTTTCCTCGTTTGCCTGTGTGAGGACCTTTCGGTGACCCCGATCGGCCATTGAGGAGAACGAGAACTCATGAGTGACCTACACAGGGCTCGAGCGCGCGCGGAGACCTTCGCGCACGCCGTCGATCACGGGCCCCGTCACTCTTCGCGACTGAGCGATGACCCTGAGCTGATGGATGCTGTGGAGCTGGTCGGACGGCTGAGGACCGCCGGCGCAGTGACACCGCGACCGGAGTTCGCTGCCGAGCTGAGGCACCGCCTCCTCGAGCAGGCCGCGGCGCGAGCCGCGACCACGACTCCGACCGTGGTACCCAGCATTCCGCAGAACTCGGACGATCCGCCCGAGCGCGAGGACGACGACGCGTCCGTGACAGATATCCGCCATCGTCACGGCCGGCGTATCCGGCTGGTGGCCAGTACCGCCGCGCTGGTCCTGCTCGGAGGTGGCATCGGTTCTGCCGCCGCCGCTCAGCAGGCGATGCCCGGCGACGCGCTGTACGGCATGAAGCGCGGCATCGAGAACGTCTCCACCAACGTCAGCGTCGGGGACGGTTCCCGGGGCCGGCGCGAGCTCGACCACGCCAAGACCAGGCTGACCGAGATCCAGGCGCTGGTGAACAACGGTGGCGACGTGTCCACCATCAACAGCACCCTGGCGGACTTCACCATCCAGGCCCGCAAGGGCATCACCAGGCTCGTCGCGTCGTACCAGCAGGACGGCGATCCGGCCTCCATCGCGGAGGTCACCGCGTTCATCACCAGCGCCCGCCAGGCCATCGGTGAGCTCGCTCCGAAACTGCCGCCCGAGTCGCTCAAACCGGCCGTCGAGGCGTTGTCGATGCTGGAGAAGCAGGCCGGCGTCACGGCGCGGGCCTGCCCGAAGTGCGACAAGCCGAAGCCGGCCAAGAACAGCGGCCCGGCCCCGGCGATCAACCCCGGCACGGAGCCGAGCACGCCGATCAAGGCGGGCTCGTCGCCGACCGGCAAGACCACGACAGCGCCGTCGGCCAAGCCGCCAAGCTCCGGGGTCACCACGGTTCCCACCCAGCCGGTGGACACCACCATCGTCCAGGAGCCGACCACCCGGCCGACCGACCTGAAGACGCCACCCAGGCCATCGACGAAACCGAGTTCGACACCGTCGGGACCGACCGTCCCCACGCTGCCGACCCCCGGCACCCCGAGCTGGCCCTGGCCCTTTCCGACGTTGAACCTCCCGACGATCAACCTGCCGGGCGTCCTCCAGACGCTCCTGCCACCCTGGAACTGATCACCACCCGAAGAGCCCGGCTTCCCTCGGAAGCCGGGCTCTCCGCATCCCCACCGCGTCCCCACCGCATCCCCACTGCCCCCGCCCCCCGCCCGCCGTCGCCCGCCTGTCGCGGCCCGGCTCTCTCGCGCGTCATTTGAGGGGTTAACCCCTGAGATGGTGGGTTGCCCCGTCAGATTCCGGCTAGGCAACCCACCATCTCAGGGGTTAACCCCTCAAACGTCGGCTTTGCGAGTCGGCGCTCGGGCGGTGGGGTGGGGTGGGGTGGGGCAGCGGGGCGGGGTTAGAAGAAGACGCTGCGGCGTTGCATCAGCAGGGTGTAGAGGGTCTGCTGGATGGTTTCGCGGACCTGGTCGGTGACGTTGAAGACCAGCATCGGGTCGTCGGCGGCGCCGTCGGGGAACTCGTCGGTGCGGATCGGCTCGCCGAACTCGATCAGCCACTTCGACGGCAGCGGGATCAGCCCGAGTGGGCCGAGCAGCGGGAAGAACGGTGTGACCGGGATGTACGGCACCCCGACCAGGCGAGCCAGCGACGCCATGTTGCCGACCAGTGGATAGATCTCCTCGGCGCCGACGATCGAGCACGGCACGATCGGTACGCCGGTCCGCATGGCCGCGCTGACGAAACCGCCGCGACCGAACCGCTGCAACTTGTACCGCTCGCTGAACGGCTTACCGAGTCCCTTGAAGCCCTCCGGCCAGACCCCGACCAGGTTGCCCTGCCGGAGCAGCCGCTCGGCGTCGTCGTTGTTGGCCAGTGTCGCCCCGCCCTTGCGGGACAGCTCGCCGACGAACGGAGTCTTGAAGACCAGGTCAGCGGCCAGCGTCCGCAGCGGCCGGTTCGTGTGGTCGGCCACGACCAGCTGGGTGATCAGCCCATCGATCGGCATCGTGCCGGAGTGGTTCGCGACGATCAGCGCGCTGCCGGTCTCGGGGATGTTCTCGATCCCGCGCACCTCGACCCGGAACCACTTCTCCGCGAGCGGGCGCAGGAACTTCAGCATCACGTGGTCGGTCAGGTCGGGATCGAAGCCGAACTCGTCGACCTCGTACTCCCCCGTCAGCCGCCGCCGCAAAAACGCCAGGAACTCGGCCAGCTGCCGCTCCCCGTCGGCCCCCAACGTCTCCCGCACGATCTTCTCGAACGCCGCAAAGTCCTTCAGGCCGCGCGGCACAGCACTGGTCTGGCCGAAGTCGCCGGCCTGCGGGCCGAACCCGGCCGCCAGCTCCTCTGCCGCTGCCGCCGATGGGCCCACGCCCGGGGCGTCATCGGCCGGCCCGTGCTCGGCTGCTTGACCGCGAGCTCCGGCAGTGCCCTTGCCGACCCGGGCCTTGCCGGGCCGCTTCGCCTTGCCGAGCTCAGCCGGCTGGACGGCTTCGGCATCAGCACGGGCCTTGGCTGTCCGGTTGCGGGCTCGCTCTGCCCTGTCCTTGACCGCTTCGGGGCCCGCGAGGGCGCGGGCTGCGGCGGACGGGGTGGTGCGGCGTCCGCTGCCGCGGCCTGGGCGGCCGCCCGATCCGATCGGGATGACGTCGGCGTCAGCCACGCAGTGCTCCCAACCCGGCGCTCAGTCCAGCGGTGAGCAGGCGGGAGGCCTGCGTGACGGCGCCCGTACCGAGGTGGGCGCGGAAGTCGTCGAAGGCGCCGGCGGTCGTGTACTCCGGCTCGAAACCGAACTCGGCCCGCATCCGGGTGGTGTCCACCGCGCGGCCGTAGGTCAGGAAGGTGATCTGGTCCGGCGAGAAGTCGGCCAGCCGGGCCCGGCGTACAACGGCCGCTGTACTTGCCGCGGTGAACGACGGGAGCCGGAACGCGGGCCGGCCGAGGCGACGGATCGCCTGGGACAGCGTGACCACGCCGTCGCCGGCCAGGTTGAAGGTGCCGGGCAGATCGTGCGCGGTCGCGTGGTGGATCGCCTCGACGCCGTCGTTCTCGTGCAGGAACTGGAGCCGGGCGTCGAAGCCGAAGACGGTGGGCACGACCGGCATCGCGAAGTACCGGGTGATCGGGGAGTCGGTCTGCGGGCCGATCCAGTTGGCCATCCGCAGGGTGGTGACGCAGACGTCGGGGCGGCGCCGGGCGAACCCGCGCACGTACCCCTCGACCTCGACCGCGTCCTTGCTCAGCCCGGTCTGATGGATCGCCCGCGGCGCCATCTCCTCGGTGAACATCGCGGGGTCGCGCGGACCGGCGCCGTACACCGTGGTCGACGACTTGACCACGAGCTTGCGCACGCCGGGCGCCTTCTGGCACGCGGCGAGCAACTGCATGGTGCCGATGACGTTGATCTCTTTCATCGACGACCGTCCCCCGGCGCTGCCAGGGGTCGCCACGACGCCCGTGTGGACGACTGTGTCGACGTCCTCACCGGCGATGACTTTCGCGATGACGGGGTTGCGGATGTCCGCCCGGACGAACCGGACCCGGCCCAGCTCGGCGCGTGGCGGCACCACATCGATGCCGATCACGGTGTCAATCCCGGGATCGGCAGCGAGTCTGCGGGCACAACGAGCACCGGCATCTCGAGAGACGCCGGTAACCATCACTACCTGTGCCACGAGTGACCCCCAGCCAGACAGCAACAACTCCGTCAACGCCGCCCTGGATCCCAGGACGGCGGGAACTGCTACTTGCCGAGCTTGCGGCGCTGCACCCGCGTCTTCTTCAGCAGCTTGCGGTGCTTCTTCTTCGCCATCCGCTTACGGCGCTTCTTGATTACAGAACCCACAGTTGGACCTTCCAAACTTAAAGAGAGCGTCAGGAAAGACTACCTGCAGGTCACCTCCCTGACCTAAGTGAGGCTGGTCGCCCGCCTGGATAGGATGGTTTCTCGTCGACTGGGGAGGCCTCGATGGGCGCTCGCTACAACGGTTTAGCCGATTGGTACGACGCCCGCTTCGTCGTCGGAGCACCCCGCCACCAGCCCGGTCTGCTGGAGCTGCTCGGCCCCGGTTCGGGCCCCTGCCTCGACCTCGGCTGCGGGACCGGGCGCAACTTCGACACCATCCGCGACAGCGGCCGCACGGTGGTCGGGGTGGATCGCTCGTCCGACCAGCTCCGGCTGGCCCGCACCCGCACCGACGGCCCGCTGATCGAGTCGGACGCGGCGCTGCTCCCGTTCGCCGCCGGCTCTTTCGACACCGTGATCGCGATGTGGATCTCCACCGACCTAGATGACTTCCCGAGCGCACTGGGCGAGGCGGTCCGCGTACTACGCCCTGGCGGGTTGCTGGTCTGCTACGGGGTCCACCCGGCCTTCAACGGCCCGCATGTCCAGTGGAACGAAGACGGTACGCGGCTCATCCACCCGTCGTACCGGACCCCCGGCTGGCACGACGAGTCACCGGCCTGGGCCGACGACGGCATCCGCAAGCGCGTCGGCATGCGCCATCTCCCCCTGCCGGACCTACTCAACGCGTTCCTCCGCCCCGAACTGACCCTCGAACGCGTCGAAGAGCCCGAAGGCATGCCGGTCCCGCACGCCCTCGCCCTGAAGGCCCGCCGAAACTGAACCGCGCGGCCGCTCAGGCGAGGTGCTCCCACGTGTAGAGCAGCAGGTCGCGTCCCTTCTCGGTCACCGGTGCGGGCTCAGCGTCGGTCAACTCGTAGCCGGCCCCACGAGCCACCGCGTTGCTGGCTTCGTTCTCGGCCTCGATCTCCAGGAGCACCCGGGGCATTCCAGCGACCTCATGGGCGTACGCGGTGATCAGCTTCACGGCCCGTACTGCGAGGCCTTGCCCGCGGAACTGCGAGCCGACGGAGTACCCGACACTCAGCGTCTTCGGCATCAGCAGCACCTCGCCGAGCGGCCGTTCGCCGTCGGTGGTGATCGCCAACTGGATCCGTCCGTTGTCCGCCTGTGCCACCTCGAGATAAGCCTTCGCCGCCTGCTCGTCGAACGGTGTCACGAGCGGCGTCCAGTACGCCACGGCCGGATCGTCGAACAACTCGACCATCGCCGGGAGATCCGCCTCCACCCACTCCCGCAGGATCAGTCCGTCACCGGCCAGCCGTACACCAGTCATCTCGGTCATGTTCGCCATCCTCTCCTACCCGCCGGTCCGCGGACGAGGCATTTCCGTCCGGTGCTGATCCAGCGGGCTATCGTGCTGTCACCAAGGCCGGGAGGTGGGAGTGCAGAAGGATCCGTCGCCGCGGGAGCCGGTTGACTCCGACGTCGATCTGCGGCACCCGGCGGGCGTAGTACCGGTCCGGCGGGGTGAGGCCGCGGTGGTCGGGGCGATCGCGGCCGGTGGTGCGATCGGGGCGTCGGCGCGTTATGGCGTTGGCGTCGCGTGGCCGGCCGCCGCGGGATCGTGGCCTTGGGCAACGATGATGATCAACGTGGTGGGGTGTGCGCTGATCGGCGTACTGATGGTGCTGGTGTCCGAGGTGTGGATCGGGCAGCGGTTGCTGCGGCCGTTCGTGGGGACCGGGATCCTCGGCGGGTTCACCACCTTCTCGACGTACGCCGTCGACCTCCAGCGGTTGCTCGCCGACGGGCATGCGCTGATCGCGGTGGGCTATCTGTTCGCGACCGTGGCCGGGGCGATCGCCGCCGTCTTCGCCGGTACGCATGTCACGCGCGCGCTCGTCCGGCGGAGCCGTCGATGAAGGTCTTGTTCGTCATCGCGGGTGCTGTTGCCGGTGCTCCCCTGCGGTATCTGACTGATCGCGCGGTTCAGTCGCGGCACGACAGTGACTTCCCCTGGGGCACGTTCACCGTCAACGTCGTCGGCTCGGCGATCCTGGGCTTCGTCGTGGGCGCGAGCACGGCGGCCGATGCTCCGCATTGGGTGCAACTGTTGGTCGGTACCGGGTTCTGCGGCGCATTGACGACCTACTCGACGTTCTCGTACGAAACGCTGCGGCTGTGGGAACAGAACGCCAGACTCGCCGCCGTCGCCAACGTCACGGCCAGCATCCTGGCCGGCCTCGGCGCCGCCTATCTGGGCCTGGCGATCAGCGACAGCATCTGGCGCTGACTCAGTGCGCCTGGGCCGGGAACACGGTCAGGGTGAACTCTCCGGCCGGGTCGCCTTCAACGGCCATCAGCTTGCGTAGTACGGCATCGCCGAGTGCTCCTCGTACTTCCTCCGGCGAGGCGAGCGTGCGCTCCGCGAGGGCTGCCACGGTGGTCTGATCGGCGCCGCCCCACAAGGCGATCGTCATCAGGTCGGAGGTGAAGGAGGTGTACTTGGCCATGCTCTGGTAGGTCTCGAGCGCGGTCAGCGTCTCGGGTGGAATCCGCAGAACCTCCTGAGGTAGCGGCTCAACTGGTGATCGGCGGTAGCGGTCGCCACCGAAGGTGAGACAGCCGAGTGCCGTGAACAGCGGCGGCAGCATCCGGCGGCTGGTCGGCTCTGCTCGGCCGAGCTGTTCGGCGACGGTTGCCAGCGTCATCAGCTGGTACGCCCGGTCGGCCGGCGTGAGTGGCTGGTCGAGCCAGTCGTCGCCCCACGAGTGGGTCGAGGCCCACTCCGCCAGCTCCTCCAAGGACGTCCCGTCGTCCCGTCCGCTGACGTACTCGAGAGTGGTGATCATCCCGGCTGCCTCATATCCGAGCAGATAGCCCCACCCCGGGTCCCCCGCCGGCACGGCCGGCTTGCTCCGTCGAAGCCAGCGCGGTGGCTCCACCTCGGCGACCGGCCAGAAATCCAACTGCCACAAGCTCCAAGGCCCTCTTGGCTCCCCGGCCTCATCTGTCGCAGTCGGTCGAGGGAGCTCTTGGTGGGCGACGCGGACCCGGTACGACCCCGGCGCGCCGAGCGGGAGATGCTCCTCGGGCCAGGAGCCCGTCACCGAGGTCAGACCGACCACACCACTGGCGCTCCGATACGGAAGCTCGACCAGCTCCACCCACTCGAGTGGTTCGTCGAGGTTCGGTGTGCTGTCGTGGACTTGGATGCGGACGTGACAGGGAAGGTCGCCTGAGGCGGCCTCCAGCCAGCCGGCGCCGGCGCGGGCGATCGTCCCGCACGGCTGAGCCTCGGTGGCGTACTGCTCCAGCAGCCCGGCGTCGACATACTCGACGTGGCCACTGGCGGCGTCCCGCACCGTCAGCGTGCCGAACTCCGGCAGGTAGTCGTCATCCTCGAACGTCCCCAACACCGCCATCCATCAACGCTAGCCGTTGTGGGCCTGGTCCGTTCACCCAAGCCATGCTGCCAGCCGCGCGGCCTGGGCACTCCCTTCGGCCGCGAGCTCGTTCAGGATCGGGAGTACCGGGGTCATCAGCGAGATCTCCAGGACAGCCCCGTCGCCCAGCGACTTGGTCTCGCGCACCGCGACGAGGACGCGAACAGCGGTCTCGGCGTCGCCGGTCACCTTGAACCAGGCTTTGGAGGCCTGGACGCGGATGTCTACCCACGGGCTCGGGTCCACCTCGGACAGCAGCGTCCGTAGTACCGGCTCCGCGGCCCGCGCGGCCGGTCCGAGCTGATCGATCCACATCAGGGCCAGGTAGTCGAGGCCTATCCCACCCTCACCGAGAGCCGGCTCGTTCGGCGGCACCTTCGTCGACCGCCTGGGATGGTCGGTGATCACCGAGACCAGGATCGGCACGACCTCATCGGCCGGGTGCCTCAGGTCCATCAACGCCCTGGCCGCCCAGGCCCGCGACTCCAGATCACTCCCGGCGCAGACCGTCAGCAGGGCAGCGCGTACCGCTGGATCCGCCCCGCCGACCCGCCCGAGCTGCTGGCAGAGCATCACCATCACCTTGATGACGTCCGGGTTGCGAGTGGTCTGACCCTCGCTGAACCGCAGCAGAGCGAGCAGCTTCGCGGTCAGCTCGGGACGCACCGCCTGCTTGTCCGGGAAGGCGTCCACCAACCGTTCGAGCTGGTCGAACTGCTTCTCCTGCCGGAATCGCGCAACCAGCGGTGGGGTGAGTGCGGTCGCGTGCCCGGCGGCCGACCCGAGCACCTCGCTCGACTCGTTCGAGAGCCGCCGGTCGACCAACTCCAGCAGGAACTGCTCCGCTCGGGGATGCCCGGCCGCGACGAGGATCCTCCGCAGTCCGAGCGTCGGTGTGCGGTCGTTCAGGTTCGCCACCTGGTCGAGCAGGACGACCAGCCGCCGATCGCTGCGGTCCCAGGGGATCGGGCCGTCGGGTCCCTTCCGATCCTTGAACCAGGCCATCAGGTCCGGTACGCCGGTCGACACGATCCCCAGATCGGTCGTCGCCACCAGGTCGATGATCCGCGGCACCAGCTCGATCGCCAGGTCCGGATGCGTCTGGTACAGATGCGTGGCCATCAGGACGAGCGAGCCAGGATTCCCGAACAGCGTCGGGTCGGTCGCCCAGGGGAGGTCGAGCATGCGCTGCAGCCAGTACCGCAGAGCAGTCGGCGGCAGCGTCGGTTGAACCGCCCAGAGTGCCCACGAGCCGCCGCCTTCCGCCCACGGCAGCTCCATCGTCATCGTCCGGCCGGCCGGTCCTGCGCAGAGCACCAGCGCGTCGAGCACCCGCTCGGGGATCTCCGACCCACCCTCGGTCTGTCGATTCAGCAACGGCAGCTCGGCCTGTGCGGGCCGCGATGCCGGATCGGCCTGCCGGTGCCGCAATGTCAGCCCGTACGCGGCGCCGAGCCGGTCCGTGTCGGAGTTGCCCGGTTCCGTGAAGGCCAGCACTCGGCCGGCGTCCCGGTCGGCGAGGCTGACCAGGAGCGCCATCCGGGCGGCCGCGTCCTGTTCGTCGGCCAGCGCGTTCAGCAGTTGCGTCGTGATGTCGTCGTCGACGTAGGTGAGCAGGTAGGCGGTGATCCGCCGTACCACCGGATCGGGATGCCGCAGGCAGCCGAGGAGCGGCACCAGTCCGACAGAGTGCACCGATTCGAGCTGCTGTTCCCACCGCTCTGCCTCGGCGGGTCTGGCGCGCTCGAGCTTCTCGCCGAGAGCTGCTTTCAGTCGCTCCAGCGCGCTGTGGTTGAGCGGACCGGGCTCGCCGTACTCGTCGAAGTCGTCATCGAAATCCGCTGACAACTTCCGGCTGTCGAATCCCATGCTGCCGCCCCCCGCCTCGTCGAGAGTGACGATAATACGGGTTATCAGGGCCAGGCGGTCAGTTGTTGTGGAGGCGGACCGGCATCAGGATGTAGCGGAAGTTGGTCAGGGGCTCTTCTTCCAGGTCGGTGGCGCCGGTCAGTTCGGCGGGCTTGGTGGGGTGGGTGAAGGCGAGTTGGGCGACTGGGGTGCCGATCGCGTGCAGGCCGTCCAGCAGGTACGCCGGATTGAAACCGACCGTCACCGGTTCACCGCTCAGGCGGGCCTCGATGGACTCCGATGCTTGGGCTTCCTCACCGCTGCCGGCGTCGAGGGTTGCTCCCTCCTCGCTGAAGGTGATGCGGATCGGCGCATTGCGCTCGGCCACCAGGGCGACGCGTTTCACCGCTTCGACCAGCGTCGCCGTACCGACCCGGACCCGGGTCTGGATCGCATCCGCGGCCGGCATCAGATTGCGGACCTTGGGAAAACTCCCGTCCAGCAATCGTGTGGTCGTCCATCGACAGCCACCGGAAACCTCACCCGAGAACCCCGCCAGACCGTCCCCGCCGGCGGCCTCCTGGTCGAGAGCCAGCGTGAGCGCCGAGCCGGTCATCGCCTTGGCGGTATCCGAAAGCACCCGAGCCGGAATCAGAATCGTCGCTGACACTGGCTCCGGGGTGGCTGGGTCCCATTCCAGTTCTCGGATGGCCAGGCGGTAGCGGTCTGTGGCCAGCAGGGTGATCGTCGAGCCTTCGATCTCCATGCTGACGCCGGTGAAGGTGGGCATGGTGTCGTCGCGGCTGGCTGAGCCGGCCACCTGGGCGACTGCTTGGGCGAAGACGTCGCTGCGGAGGGCACCGCTGGTCGGTGGTTGTGCCGGCAGCTCCGGATACTCGTCCACCGGCAAGGTTTGCAGCGTGAAGCGGGCCGTGCCGCAGGTGAGCAGTGCCTTCGCTCCGTCGACGCTGAAGTCAATCGCTTGATGGGGAAGGCTCTTCACGATGTCGGCGACCAGCCGGCCCGACACCAGGCAGCGCCCGGGATCAGCCACCTGCGCCGGCAGCGTGACCCGATGCGACGTCTCGTAGTCGAACCCCGACAGCGTCAGCTCCCCCTCCGACGCCTCCATCAGCAACCCCGCCAGAATCGGCACATTCGGCCGGCTGGGCAGGCTCTTGCCCACCCACGCCACCGACTCCACCAGCAGATCCCGCTCCACCCGTACCTTCATGCCGACCGCCTCCCAGCTTCCTCACCGGGTTCCACTCAAGCACCGGCCACCGACAGTTTCCGCGGCCGCCGAATCGACTAGGGGCTCAACCACCAGCCTGGTAATCTCGAAGGCGTGAACAGCTTCCCGTCGCAGCAGATGATGCCCCGCCAGCGCGGGGTTCAGCGACGGACGTAGTCGATCCGAGGCCCCGAGTCGGGGCCTCGTTCGCGTTTCACCGGGCGGCGTCGTCCCGGCTCTCCTTCCATCCCAGCAGGAGATTCCGATGACGCGTTCCTATCTGACCACCACCATCCCGTTCGTCAACGCCCGCCCGCACCTGGGGTTCGCCCTCGAACTGGTCCAGGCCGACGTCCTCGCCCGGCATCGCCGGCGCCGCGGCGACGAAGTCCGTTTCCTCACCGGAACGGACGACAACTCCCTCAAGAACGTGCTCGCCGCCGAGGCGGAGGGCATCGGAGTACAGGAGTTCGTCGACCGCAACGCCGCGGCCTTCGAAGAGCTGCGCGAGCCACTCGCCCTGTCCTTCGACGACTTCATCAGGACCAGCAGCGATCCCCGCCACCGCGTCGGGGTCGAGCGCATCTGGCAGCGCTGCGCCGACGCCGGCGACCTCTACCGCAAGCATTACGAGGGCCTGTACTGCGTCGGCTGCGAGCAGTTCTACCAGCCCGAAGACCTCACCGACGGCCGCTGTCCCGACCACGGCACCGAGCCCCAACTCGTCTCCGAGGAGAACTGGTTCTTCCGCCTCTCCCGGTACTCCGAACAGCTCCGCGACCTGATCACCACCGGCAAGCTGCGGATCGAGCCGGCCACCCGGCGCAACGAAGTACTGGCCCTGATCGACGGCGGGCTGCACGACTTCTCCGTCTCGCGCTCGCAGCGCCGGGCTCGTGGTTGGGGCATCCCGGTCCCTGGCGATCCCGACCAGGTCGTCTACGTCTGGTGGGATGCCCTGGGCAACTATGTGTCGAGCCTCGGCTACGGCACCGACAGCCCCGACCTGGAGCATTGGTGGCAGACCTCCGACGACCGGATTCACCTGCTGGGCAAGGGAGTCGTCCGTTTCCACGCCGTCTACTGGCCCGCGACGCTGCTCTCAGCCGGACTCGAGCTACCGACCGAGATTCTCGTCCACGACTATCTCACCGTCGACGGCCGCAAGATCAGCAAGTCCGCCGGTACGACGATCGACCCGGCCGAACTCGTCGAGGAAGTCGGAACCGACGCCGTCCGCTGGTGGCTGCTGCGCGACGTCCCGAGGATCGGCGACGCGGACTTCACCCGCGAACGCCTGATCGCCCGCAGCAACTCCGACCTCGCCGGCGGCCTCGGCAACCTCGTCAACCGCGTCGTCTCCCTCATCCACCGGTACTACGACGGCCGCGTACCCAACCTCCAACCGGCCCCTGGCGAGCTCCGGACGGCCGTCGCCAACGCACCCTCCGAAATCGAGACCGCCCTGGCGAACTACGACTTCCGCAAAGCAGCCACCGCACTGTGGGACATCGTGGAGTCCGCCAACCGCTACATCGAAACCACCGAGCCGTGGCAGCTGGCCAAGACCCAGGATCCCTTGCTGGCAAAGGTCCTGGCCACCCTCCACCACGCCTGCCTGACCCTAGCCGGCGAGCTGTCCCCCTTCCTCCCCAGCGCAGCCGCCCGCATCACCACCCAGTGCACCCCGATCGACGGCGTCCTCCCGCCCGCGACCCCGCTGTTCCCCAGGCTCACCTGAGCTTGCGCAGCGGTGAGAGGAGAAAGGTCAACGGCGAAAGGCACAACCCCAGCGCAGCAAGCAACAACGCGGCGCGATTCCCGAGGTGGGCGGCCAGCACGCCGCCCTGCCTGGGCAGGGAAAAGGGCTCACGGTGCCACCAGAGTGGGCAGCACGCGGTGACTGACTACGTCAACGCGTGCGCGAACGACCGGGAATATCCAACACCTCCTGCATCACGCCCGCAGCCTAGGCACCGGCCCCGCCGCGGACAACCGGATTTCACCGTTGCACGCGAGGTCGTTAGCCGACTAGGCTTTTATTTGTCCAGCTAATCAACTGGAGGCGTGGATGGTGGAGTTCGGGATCAAGACGGTGCCGGCGCAGATCGGGTACGACGAACTGGCGGCGGTCTGGCACGAGGCCGACGCCGTCGAGGTGATCCGGGACGCGTGGCTGTGGGATCACCTGCTGCCGTTGATGGGCCCGAAAGGTGGGCCGATCTTCGAGGGCTGGACGCTGCTGGCGGCCCTGGCCGCGCAGACCGGGCGCTTGCGGATGGGCCTGCTGGTGACGAGCAACCGGCTGCGGCCACCCGCCATGCTGGCGAAGATCGCGGCAACCGTTGACGCGATCTCGCACGGCCGCCTGGTGGTCGGGCTGGGGGTCGGCGGTACACACCAGGACGGCGAGAACCCGGCGCTGGCGGAGTACGCCGCCTATGGATTCGACTTGGTACCGCCGGCCGAAGGCATCGCGCGACTCGACGAGACCTGCCGGATCCTTCGCAGGTTGTGGACCGAAGAGGTCGTCGACTTCGACGGGAAGTACTACCGGCTGCGGGAGAACTACTGCTCGCCGAAGCCTGTCCAGCACCCCGGACCGCCTCTGCTGCTGGGAGGCTGGGGCGACCGGACCCTCCGCGTGGTCGCCGAGCACGCGGACATCTGGAACATCCCCGGTCCGCCGCACAACGACACCGCGCTGATCGCCGAGCGGGGCACGGTTCTTGACGAGCACTGCCGGGCGATCGGCCGGGATCCACGCGAGATCACCTGGTCGGTCCAGACCCACGCCTTTCCCGACGACGTCGAGCGAACCCGGCGTACCGTCCTGGAGCTCGCCGACATCGGCGTCGGGCACGTAGTACTGAATCTCCTGAAGCCGTTCCGCCCAGGCCTCGCGACCTGGGCGGCCGAAGAGATCATTCAGCCCATACAAGCGAAACTCGCCTGAACTCAGGCTGCACGGAGGTGTTCCGCGGTACTGCGGACGGCCGCCAAGGTGGACTCGAGGTCGGGGTGGAGCAGGTGGCCGTCGCGTTTGACGGGATTGCCGGCCACCAGGACGGTGTCGATGTTGCCCGGGTGGGCTGAGGTGACGACGGTGGCGATCGGGTCGTGGAGGCCGCCGATCAGGTTGATGTCGGAGGCTCGGAGGAGGACGAGGTCGGCCTGTTTGCCGGGGCGCAGCGAGCCGATCTGGTCGGACAGGCCCAGGGCGCGGGCGCCGTCCAGGGTGGCGATTCGGAGTACTTCGGCGGCGGTCAGCGTTTGGTAGCCGAGGGCGAGGACCGAGCGCATCGCGTTGAACATGTCGCCGGGAGCGGTGGTGACGACGTCGATGCCGAGGCCGGTGGTGACACCGGCGGACTTCAGGCGGCCGGCGATCGGGTCGCCCATCTCCATCCGCGCCTCGACCGCCGGAGTGACAGCGACCGCAGCGCCGGAGTCCGCGATCAGCTTCAGCTCGGAGTCGGGCAGGTTGTTGCCATGGATGTAGAGGACATCGGAGCGCAGCAGGCCCTTGTCCTGCAGGAGTTGCAGCGGGTACGGCGCCAGCGGGCCGCTCATGATGTGCACGACGATCGGCACGCCGAGCTCGGCCGCCAGGGCCCAGTCGGCCTGGGTGATCTCGAACGGCGCGAACGCGGGCCCGATCGCGGCGAGGGCCGGCGTGATCAGCCCTGATGCCCGGTCCACGACGTGCCGCATCCCGGCCGGATCAACCGCTGCGCCTGCCGTCGCCGACGGACCATAGCCGAAGACCGCGCGGATGCCGCTCGAGGCCAGGCCGTCCAGAGCCGCGTCGGTGTGGTCGCGGCTGTGTTGCACGTGCGAGTAGTCCTGCACTGTGGTGATCCCCGCGTCCAGGCACTCCAACGCCCCCGCGAGGTTGCCGGTGGCAACGTCTTCCGGCCGGTACCTCGCACCGTACCCACCGAGCACCTGCTCGATGTACCCCATCAGGTCCATGTCGACCGCCGTTCCCCGCAGCGCGGTCTCCCACAGGTGCCGATGGGTGTCCACAAAGCCGGGCAGCACGATCCGGTCGGTCGCGTCGATCACCTCGGCATCCGTCACCGCCAGGTCGGGCCCGACTGCGGCGATCCGGCCGTCCTCGATCAGTACGTCGGTGTCGCGGTGGACGGTCACGATCGGCTCGGTGTCGATCACGAGTCCGCCACGGAGCAGCGTTCGGTTCATCCCCGATCAATCCCCTCACTAGAAAGCTTTATTGAAAGCTATCACCAAAGGCAGATAAGCTGTCAACCAAGCGAGCGACGGGTGGGAGCGATGACGGCAGACCGGGTAGACCAGTTGATCGCGGCGTGGGAGCGCGAGTTGCCTGCTGCGCTCCACCCGACGACCGAGCTGTCCAAGCGGCTCCTGCTGCTGGCCGCCGCGGTGGACGAGTCGGCCCGAGCGGTCCTGCCCGAGCTGGGGCTGACGATGGCGGAGTTCGACGTGCTGGGCACGCTGCGGCGGTCCGGCGAGCCGTGCCGGATGAAGCCGACCGAGCTCAGCCGGAGCCTGCTGCTGTCGTCCGGAGGTACGAGCAACGTGGTCAATCAGCTGGCCAACCGCGGACTGGTGGTGCGCGAGCCCGATCCGGACGACGGGCGCGGGACGCAGATCCGGTTGACCGACGAGGGCGTCGCGATGGCCGAGAAAGCGGTGCTGGCGGGCGCCGCGGCGCATGCCGAGGTCTGGGCGGGCGTACCGGCCGAGGTGCTGGATGCCGCGACCACCGCGCTGCGCGCACTCCACCAGGCGACCGGCCCGGCAGCACGGCGCGGCTAGTCGGCAGCAAGGCAGACAGGCGAAGCGGCCGGTCCCTCACGGGGATCCGGCCGCTTTCGCTTCTCGTGGTTATCCGGTTTGGAAAAACGCGCCCTTGAGGTAGTCGTGCACCGCGCCCTCAGACACCCGGAACGACCGACCCACCCGCACCGCGGGCAGCTCTCCGGAGTGCACCAACCGGTACACCGTCATCTTGGACACGCGCATGGCCGTGGCGACCTCTGCCACGGTCAGGAACTTCACCTCGGCGAGCGGCGACTCACCACCGGACTTCTTTGATGCCATAACGCACCGCACTTCCAGCACGAGTCGTGCGCCGGCTTCCCCTCCGGCACCTCCGCGCGTGCATGAACAGAGCGTAGTGGCTGTTGGTGCGAATGGGAAAGAGGGTGCCTGGTGTGACTGGATGGTTCATCCGGATCAGAGTGTCGCAGCAGCCTGATCCGGGCCCGGTCTAGTACGTCGGATCGAGCCCGAGCAGCGGGAAACTGATGTCCCGGGTCGCCTTGATCGAGCGGTCCAGCCAGGTGTCGGGGTTGTACCCGGTCGACCAGTCCGCGTACGTCGGAGCGCGGCCATCCGTCATCCGCATCGGCGCGACCCGGTCGAACCGGAGCCGGATGTCCTCACGCCACGACTCCGGCACCGCCGTCTCCGGGTCGATCGGCTCACCGGCCACGATCGCCAGCAGATGGGTCCAGGCGCGCGGTACGACGTCGACGATCGCGTAGCCGCCACCACCGGTCGACACCCACTTGCCGTCGCAGACCTGGTGGGCCAGGTCGTGCAGGGCCAGGTACGCCGCGCGCTGCCCGTCCACCGTCTTGGTCAGGTGCGCCAGCGGGTCCTCGGCGTGGGAGTCGCAGCCGTGCTGGGTGACGAGCACCGACGGCTTGAACGCCTTCACCACGTCCGGCACGATCGCGTGGAACGCCCGCAGCCAGCCCGCATCCCCGGTACCAGGCGGCAGCGGGATGTTGACCGCACTGCCCTCCGCATCCGGCCCACCGGTCTCCCCCGGCCCCCCAGTGCCCGGGAACAGGGTCGTCGGCGACTCGTGCAGGCTCACCGTCAGTACCCGCGGGTCGTTGTAGAACACGGTCTGTACGCCGTCCCCGTGATGAACGTCCACGTCGACGTACGCGACCCGCTCGGCGCCATGGTCGAGCAGCCACTGGATCGCGACGGCCGGGTCGTTGTAGACGCAGAAGCCGCTGGCCATCCCCGGCATCGCGTGGTGCAGCCCGCCGGAGATGTTGGCGGCGTGCAGCACGTCGCCCTCCCACACGGCCCGCGCGGCCTCGACGGATGCCCCGACCACATGCGCCGACGCCTCGTGCATCCGCGGGAAGCAGTACGTGTCGTCGGTGCCGAGCCCGTGCTCCGGGTCCGGGTGATCAGGATCCTGCCCGGCCCGCTTGACGGCCTCGATGTACTCGGCCGTGTGCACGGTCCGCAGCAGCGCGTCGTCCGCCACCGGCGCGGGCACCACCTTCAGCTGATCGAGTACGCCGAGCGCGCGGGCCAGCCGGATCGTCAGATCCACCCGGACCGGACTCATCGGATGCCCATGGCCGAAGTCGTACGCCGTCAGACCCTCGTCGAAGACCAGCATCGCCTCACCGCTCATGCCCCGACCTTAGCCCGCGAGCGCGCTACGGGCTTGCGCTCAACCGATCGGTTGTGTCCGCCGGACTGCCGCGCGCCGACGGCGGCGGGTGGCGGTGTGAGCCTGGGACGGGCTATGGTTTTCGGGTGAACGCTTTCAGCTTGCAGCAGTGGTGGGCCGCTTAGGCGGACCCTCCTGCGTTCACGCGCACCGACCAGGCCGCCTCGCCGAGGCGGCCTTTTTCGTGTGCCCGTCGGTCGGTGAGGCCCGATCGACGAAGGACAAGACCATGACCTCGCTCTCCGGTATCACC
This sequence comes from Kribbella ginsengisoli, assembly GCF_039537185.1. Classification (NCBI taxonomy): domain Bacteria; kingdom Bacillati; phylum Actinomycetota; class Actinomycetes; order Propionibacteriales; family Kribbellaceae; genus Kribbella; species Kribbella ginsengisoli. Next base: position 1,113,868 of record NZ_BAABAA010000002.1, read on the forward strand.
CCGTCCGGCCGGCTCACGCTCGGGAACCACCTCGGTGCGCTGCGCCGGTTCACCGACCCGGACGGGTTCTACTTCGTCGCGAACCAGCACGCGATGACGACCAGGCACGATCCACGCCGGCTGCGAACGCTGACCCGCGAGATGGCGACGCTGATGCTCGCCGCCGGGTTGCCGCCGGGCACGGTGTTCGTGCAGTCCGACGTACCGGCGCATGCTCAGCTCGCGTACCTGCTCGAGTGCACCTCGTACGTCGGGGAGCTGTCGCGGATGATCCAGTACAAGGAGAAGGGCCGGGGCAGACCGATGACCCGCGCCTCGCTGTTCACGTATCCGTGCCTGATGGCCGCGGACATCCTGTTGTACGGCACGGATCGCGTCCCGGTCGGCGGCGATCAGGACCAGCACGTCGAGCTGGCGCGCGATGTCGCGATCCGGTTCAACCGGGAGTACGGCGAGACGTTCGTCGTACCGCAGCTGCAGAAGGCGGCGCTGGCGATGCGGATCAAGGATCTCGCCAATCCCACCGCGAAGATGAGCAAGTCCGACGAGGACAACGCCGTCGGCACGATCCGGCTGCTCGACCCGCCGGACGTCATCCGCCGGCAGGTGATGCGTGCGGTGACCGACTCGGACGGGGAGGTGCGTCACGACGAGGAGAACAAGCCCGGTATCACCAACCTGCTGGAGATCCTGGCCGCCTGCACCGACGGCGATCCGGTCGAACTGGCCGGCTCGTACGAGACGTACGGCGCTCTGAAGTCCGACGTCGCCGACGCCGTACTGGCCGTGATCGAGCCGCTGCAGAAGGAGTACGCACGGCTGGCATCCGACCCCGGCGCGGTCGACGCGGCGCTCGCCCAGGGGCGGGACCGGGCGATCGAAGCGAGCGCACCGCGACTCCGGGCAGCGACGGTCGCGATGGGTTTGGCAGGATCGACGATGTGAGACTTCGTGTGGCGACGTTCAACATCCGGAACTCCTCGGCGGCCGACGGCGACGACTCGTGGGTACTGCGGCGCGAGGCGACCGCGGCCGCGATCGAGGAGCTGGCGGCCGATGTGGTCGGATTGCAGGAGGTGCTGCCCGACCAGTTGGAGTACTTGCGCGAGCGGTTCGCGGAGTACGAGATCGTCGGGGCCGGGCGGGATGACGGCGCCCACGCGGGCGAGCACTCGGTGGTGATGATTCGGCGCGGTCCTTGGCAGTTGGACTCGCACGAGACGCGCTGGCTGTCCGGGGCGCCGTCGACGCCGGGGTCGGTCGGGTGGGATGCGGATCTCACCCGGATCGCCACGCTCGTTCGCCTGTCGACCATCGACGGCTCCCGGGCCGGGATCGTCAACACGCACTACGACCACATCGGCGAGGTGGCTCAGCTCGAGTCGTCGAAGCTGATCGATCGGTGGACGGCCGCCGAGCCGGAGCTGCACTGGGTCGTGCTCGGCGACCTCAACGTCGGGCCGGAATCCCTTCCCCTGAAGGTGTTCCTGGAGGCAGGCTGGCGGGACGCCGTACCGGCCGGGGCCGGCGGCACCTTCCACGACTTCACCGGCGCCACCGACCGCGAACGCATCGACCACATCCTGATCAGCAAGAACTGGCACGTCGTCGACGCCGAGGTCTCGCACCACCGGCCCGGTGGTCGCCTGCCGAGCGACCACTGGCCGGTCGTGGCGACACTAAATCTTGGTGAAGACCTCTTCGCGTAGGCGTTCGAGCTGGTCGAAGCGCTTGGAACCGCTGCCGAGCGAGCCGTCCGGGACCAGGAACTCGTCGATGCCGGCCGCGGGGTAGCGGGAGACCACGTCGAGCACGTAGCCGGCCGAGCCCATGATCGTCGGGCGGCCGGCCGCGAGCAGGCTGTCCCGCCGGCCCTCGGCCTCGGTGTCGCCCGGCTCGATGATCTCGATCATGGCCTGGGTCGAGCGGCGGACCGTCGACGGGTCCCGGCCGATCCGCTCGCAGTGCTCACGGAACACGCTGCCCTTGTGCTCGGCGAGCTCCGGCAGACCCCAGTGGTTCCACTCGTCGGCGTACTTCGCAACGATGCCCAGGGCAACCTTTTCGCCGGAGGCGCCGATCAGCACCGGGAGCTTGGCCGGCTTGGGTTCCAGCGGCGCCTCGGTGATCTGGTAGTACTTGCCGTCGAAGGTCGTACGGTCCTGGGTGAGCAGCCCGGTGATCGCCTGGCAGGCCTCCTCGAACCGGGCCAGCAGCTCCTTCACCGGCGGCAGGTCGATCCCGTACACCTGGTGCTCGTTGACCTGCCAGCCCGCGCCAAGACCGAGCACGAACCGGCCGTTGCTCATCTGGTCGAGCGTCGCGGCCTGGTTCGCCACCACGGCCGGGTGCCGGTAGGTGTTGCCGAGCACCATCGAGCCGATCCGGACCCGCTCGGTCTTCACCGCCAGCCCGGCCAGCAGCGCGAAGCACTCGTTCATCGGGATCGAGAAGTCACCGTTGTTCATCATGAAGTGGTCGGCCATCCAGACGGCCGACCAGCCCGTCCGTTCGGCGTACTCCGCGCCGTCGAGTACTTCCTGCCAAGTCCGGGTGGCGCTGGGCCAGAGAGAGAAGTCCATGCCCCCGACCTTATGCACTCTCTTGTGCGGCGAGGACGGCCTCCCCGTTGTCGGCGGCCCAGGTGGTGAGCATCCGGATCGGCTCCATCAGGGTCTTGCCGAGGTCGGTCAGGTCGTACTCGACGCGGGGCGGTACACCGCCGTAGTCGTGGCGGGCGACCAGCCCGTTGGTCTGGAGCCGGCGCAGGGTCTGGGTGAGGACCTTCTTCGAGATCCCACCGATCAGGTCGACCAGCTCGCCGTGCCGCCGCGGCCCTTCGCTGAGCCCCCACAGCACCACGACCGCCCACTTGTCCGCGATCACCTCGACCGCCAGCCGCGCCGGACAGTCCGCGAGAAAGACGTCACCGATGCCATCCACAGTGCCCAAGGGTACCGAGGGGTTCCCGTTGCGCTGGCTAGCGTCGGCGGCATGATCCCTTTGCCTGAGAGCGCTCATCGACTCTTCGCGACCGACAACCACGCAGTCCTCGTCACGGTCGACGCGGACGGTTCACCGCAGGCATCCCTGGTCTGGGCCGAGCGCGACGGCGACCAGGTGCTGATCGGGATGGAGGGGTACCAGCGCAAGGCGGCGAACTTGCGGCGGGATCCCCGCGTCACAGTGATCATCGAGGACGACCAGCCCAGCCGGCGGGGACTTGCGCAGTACCTGGTGATCCGTGGACGGGCAGAGATCACCGGGCCGGGGATCGGCGAAAAGTGGACCGCATTGATGGACAAGCAGGCACAGCGGTACCTGGGCAAGGAGTACCCGTTCGAGAACCGGTACTCCGAAACGGCGGTGATCGCTCGCGTCACGCCGGAGAACATCACCGGCGAAGGGCCGTGGGCAGCCCGTGGCTAGCGTGGCGCCCGGCGCAGCGCCGGAGCAGGTGGACAGCGGTGGGGCGAGGTTAGAGCAGGTGCCAGCGGAGGAGGAAGGCGCCGACCGCCAGCACGAGGTATGCCAGGACGAAGACGACGCCGATGCCGGGGCGCGGGCGGGAGCGGCGTACCGGCTGGTTGTCGGCTGCGGCGCGGGCTGCCTGCATGACGGCGGCGGAGTTGAGGGTCTGGCCCTTGGCGATGCCGTTGATCTCGTTCTCGTCCTTGCCGCTGGTCAGCACGACGGAGTCGTCGACGATCTCGATGTCGTCGACGTCCTGCCAGGCGAGGCTGCGGACGAGCAGGCTGGTGCGGGCCTTCAGGGCGGTGGCGGTGATCTCGACCCTGTACAGCACGACCCCACCGGCGACCCGGACGACGGAGGCGCCGATGATGGTGAAGAGGCCGACGGCGAGGAAGTCCCGGGCCCCCATCCACAGCCAGGAGTTCAGCGCCGGAACGGCAACGAATGGCACCACGAACAGCGCCCAGGCCCACCACGGAGCCGGATCCAGCGGCACCCGCCACGGCAACGCTGGCAGCGCGGCTTCTTCGGGGCTGGTAACAGGGCTGGTTACAGGGCGCGCGGCAGCGTCATCGGTGCCGCTCGAACGATTTCCCATGGGCGGGACCCTAGACCCCTCAGCGTGGATTAGCTGATCCGACATCGACTTACCCCTTGATCAACGCCCAGGCGGTCGCGGCGGCGACCGCCACAACCGCAGGCAGAAAGACCACGGCGCCCCAGGATAACGACACCCGGTAACTGGTCAACGCCGAGGTGTTGTAACTCCGCAGTCGCTCGACCACCGCGGCCACCTGGTCGGCGTCCGGACGGCCGCCTTTGCCGTCGTACTTGAAGGTCCGGGTGCCCCGGTGTCCCAGGTCGACGATCACCTTCTTCTCGCCGCGCCGCCGGACGCCGTCGACCGCCTTCCAGCTGTACCGGCGGCGCAGCACCGGGCCCCGGAGCACCAGCTCGTCGGTCCGTACCGTCAGCCGGTCGGTCACGACGGCGAGCGCGCCCCACAGCAGGAACAATGCGACCGGGCCGGAGACCCACTGCCGCCAGCCAGGATCCTCCGTCCTGGTCAGGTCGATCACGGTCAGCACGACGCCGAACACGAAGATCAGCCAGAACGGCTCGCGGTACAGATGGTGTTCCAGCCGGGGCGACCAGGGCAGTGGCGGTACTGCCTCCATCGGAGCTGGGGTGACGCGGGCGGGCGCCTTGCGGTTCGGCTCGCCCGGGCTACTCGGCGGCAAGGTCCCGGGAACGGTTGCGGGCGGCTTCGATGGCGGAGAGGAAGGCGGCTCGGACCTTGTGGTCTTCGAGTTCGCGGACCGCGGCGGCTGTCGTGCCACCCGGGGAGGTGACGCGCTCTCGCAGTACGGTCGGATGCTCGCCGGTTTCGCGGAGCAGCTTGGCCGAGCCGAAGAGGGTCTGGACGACCAGGTCCGTGGCGGTCGAGCGCGGCAGGCCCATGTGCACGCCCGCTTCGATCATCGACTCGACCACGAAGAAGATGTACGCCGGACCGGACCCCGAGATCGCCGTCACCGCGTCCTGCTGCTTCTCGGGAACCCGGATGACTCGCCCGGTCGCGGCCAGCAGTCCCTCGGCGAGCACCAGGTGGCTCTCGTCGCAGTGCGCGCCCCGGGAGATCGCCGCCATCCCCTCGTCGACCAGGGCCGGCGTGTTCGGCATCACGCGGACGACGGCGACGCCCTCCGGCAGCCGGGACTCGATGAAGGTGGTGGTGATACCGGCCGCCAGCGAAACGACCGTCTGCGATGACCGGATCGCCGGAGCGATCTCCGCGAGCAGGTCGGGCATGTCCTGCGGCTTGACCACCAGGACCAGCGTGTCCGCCTTGGCCGCGGCCTCCACGTTCGTCACCACGTCCACGCCGTACCGCTCGCGCAGCTCGGTCGCACGCTCCGCACGCCGCTCGGTGATCAGCAGCTCGCCCGGTCGCCGTCCGGCGCGCAGCAGCCCGGACAACAACGTCTCACCCATCACACCGGCGCCGAGAATGGCCACCTGACCGTCGCTACTCATGCGCTCAGGTTAGCGCCGCCGCTGTTCGACTTCGTTCGAATTCCGCGACCCGGTCGGTCACCGGGTTGCATGCTCCTTCGGCCACCGCCCCGCCGAAAGGACCTCCGCATGCCCCGCACCGCAGCACGCACCCGCCCCGGTTCCGACACCGGCTGGGGTCTCAGCACCTTCCGCCGTACGTCCGCAGTGCTCGCCGGGGCCGTCGTCCTGCTGGCCGGCGGGATGAGCGCCGCATCGGCCACGACGACCGGCGCACCACCGCCGGCGGGCACCTGTGCCGGCGGCCTGATCACCGAGTACGCGGCCACCTGCTTCCAGTGGGTCGGCGACAAGCAGTGGATCGAGGATCGCGACGCCAACGGCTGGGCGGCCATCGTGCACAGCCAGACCAACTACGGCAAGGACCGGTACTGCCAGGCCAGGCCCGCCGCCGAAGGCTGGAACTACTGCGACTACGACCACATCGAAGGCAAGTGCGTCCGCTTCATGCTGTACGAGGAGAAGGACGGCGTGACCCGCAACCCGTCCATCTGGAGTGCCTGGATCGGCACGGAGTACGGGTCGCCCTGCTAGCCGATCGCGGCCAGAGCGGCCTCGGCACGGCGTAGTTCGTGGCGGTCTTCGATGCGTTCGGCGTCCTCCAGCGCCGTGCGGTGTTGTTCGACCGCCTCGGCTACCCGGCCGGCTGCGGTCAGGGCGTGGCCGTAGTCGTTGCGGACCTCGATCGTGAACGGCCTGCTGCCCTGCCGGACGGCCAGATCCAGCGCCTGTTCATGGAACTCGATCGCTTCGCCGACGCGACCGGCTGCCAGGTGCAGCCGGCCGAGGCAGTTCAGGCAGTCGCTCTCGCAGTTGACGAAGGCGATCCGGCGGGACAGCTCCAGCGCCTGCTCGAACCCCTGCCGCGCCTCGTCCAGCCGGCCGAGAGCCTCGTGCGCCGCCGCCACGTTGTTGAGGGCGAACGCCTCCTCGAACGTGTCCGTGCCCAGCTTCCGGCTGACCGCAAGCCCTTGCTCGAACAACTCCAGCGCGATCTCGGGCCGGCCGAGCCGTAGCTGCGGCCAGCCTTCACCAGCCAGCGTCGTCGTCATCCCGCTCAGGTTGCCCTCGGCTTCGAACAGCGCGAAGGCCTCGCGCTGACTGGTGATCGCCTGCTCGTAGTCGCCGAGTCGATAGTGGCCTAGGGCAACATTCGACAAGCCGCTCGCCTCACCGACCCGGTTGCCCGCGAGCCGGGCGTAGTCCAGCGCCTGTTGATAGGCGGCGCGGCCGTCGGCGTACCGGCCGAGACGCCAGTAGAGCGCGCCGAGGCTGTTGTACGACCGGCCCCGCACCTGGTCGGACTCGGCGCAGCGGATGGCGGTGAGGTGGAGGATCTCCGCGCCGCTGAACAGGCTCGCGGTGCCGAGGTAGTACATGAGCATGGCCGAGATACCGGTCGCGTACTCGGGGCGGTCGTGGTCGGCGGCATACAGAGCCGTGGCGATCAGGTTGGAGCGCTCGGCCTCCAGCCAGTTGCGCGCCTCTTCACGGTCGGCGAACTGCAGCTCGGACAGGCCCGGTTGCTGGGTCATCTCGATCCGCGCCTGGTCCTGGGGCGCGTACACCGTGGCGGCGGTGGCCACTGCTTTGCGGTAGTAGTCGAAGAGGCCGTCGATGGCGGTCCGGCGTACCGACGCAGGATCCTCGTCTCGCGCCTGATCGGAGGCCAGCAAGCGGATCAGGTCATGCAACTCGTAACGCCCGGATCCGTGCTCCTCCAGGAGGTTCGACCGGACCAGCCGGGCCAACTCCTCGCGTGCTTGGTCGATGGGCGCGCCGGCCAGCGCCGCACCGGCGTACGCGTCGAAGTCCCGGCCGGGATGCAGCGCCAGCAGCCGGAGCATGCGACGAGCGGCCGGTGGCAACGCCTGGTAGGAAAGGGAGAGCGAGGCCGCGACGCCGTTGTCGAGCCTGAGCCTTGCCGTGTGCTCCTGCAATCGCTCGAGGTGGTCGCCGAGAGTCCACTCGGGCTGCGCCTTGATGCGGCCGGCGAGCACCGCGAGGGCGAGCGGGAGATGGCCGACGAGCTCCGCGATCCGGGTGGCCGCCGCCGGCTCGCGATCGACCTTGTCTCCGGCCGCCCGCCGGATCAGTACGGCCGATTCAGCCGGCTCGAACACCTCCAGCCCGATGCGGTGAGCCTTCAAGCGCCGTCGACTGGTGACGAGGGTGAGCGCGTTGGGCGCGGTGAGCGGCTGCACCTGGTCGTCGGAGGCCGCGTTGTCGAGCAGTACCACCGCCCGCCGCCCGTCCAGCAACTGGTTGAACAGCGCCGATCGAGCCGAGAGGTCCAGCCCGTGGATGCGGCTTCCCGATACACCGAGCCGCCGCAGGAAACCGTCCAGTACCGCCGCAGGGTCGGCGGGCGGCCGTGCCGGGTCGAACCCGCGCAGATTGACGAAGAACTCGAGCTCAACGTCTCGGACCTGCCCGGCGACCCGGGTCGCGAGCGTGGTCTTGCCGGCTCCGGGCATCCCGTCGATGCAGATCAGCCGGTGCGTCCGCAGCGCCTCCGCCGCAGCTGCGACCGTCGAGGACCGCCCGACGAAGGCGTCGCCGTCGGACTCCACTCGGCCGCCGACCTGCACGACCGAGGCCTCCGCGGCCAGCCCGGAGACCACCTGATGCGCCTGCCGCCACTCGGCCGCCCGCGACTCGTCGCCCAGGATCGCCCGCGCGATGTCGACCACCAGCTCGACGTCGAGCCGGGTCCGCCCGGGCGACAGGCACCGGTACGTCGTGTTGAACGCCGGCAGCTCAGCGATCCCGCGCTCCTGCCGCGACCGCACCAGCCGCCGATGGATCTCCCGGTAGGACAGCCCCGACCAGACCTGCAGGGCCCGCAACCGCGCCCCGAGCTCGTCGACGGTCCGCACTCCGCCCGGCTCCGGCGCCCGACCCTGCACTCAGCCTCCCCAGTTCGGAAGACAGCCACCCTAGCCACCCCGCTCAGCCTCTCCAGTCACCTCCTGGCCACTCTCGTCCGGCTTCGAAGGAATTCCCTTGCGCTCGGTCCGCGGCCGTTAATTAATTGCCGGGCCCCGGACGGCACCGGATGATGCAGCCAACAGGTTCGGGGGCCGACGACAACGTGAGGTGGACCGAATGAGACGACGTGTTCGTGGGGTGACCGGCGCCGCGGCGGCGGCCGCCCTGGTGGCGGGGGCATTGCTCGCCACTGCGCCGGTGGCTGCGCAGGCGCAGGCGCAGGGTGTGACACCAACTTTCGTGAACGGCTTGGCCCAGGATGTGTTCTCGACCAACCCGGCCGACTGGTACAGCGGCGAGGTCTGGGTGCAGACGACCTTCGACTCCGACCGGGACGGCCGCCCCGACCGGATCCACGCCGACTTCACCGCACCCGGCGAGGTGCTGACCGACGGCCTGAAGGTGCCGGTCATCTTCGAGGACAGCCCGTACTACGCCGGCCTCAACGACGCGGCGAACTGGGGAGTCGACCACCCGCTCGGCCAGCCGCCGGCATCGCGGATCGCCACCCCGTTCCAGGCCGGGCGTGAGACCAGCCCGGTGATCAGCACCATCTACGAGTCCCGCTGGGTGCCGCGCGGGTTCGCGGTCGTCCACGCCGAGTCGCCGGGGACCGGGCACTCGGACGGTTGCGCGACCTCGGGCGGTAGCAACGAGACGCTGGCCGGCAAGGCGGTGATCGACTGGCTGAACGGTCGCGTACCGGCGTACACGACTCGGGACGGTGACACGCCCGCGGTCGCTTCGTGGACGACCGGCAAGGTCGCGATGATGGGGACGTCGTACAACGGGACGATTCCTGAGGCGGTTGCGACCACCGGCGTACAGGGTCTGGAGGCGATCGTGCCGATCTCGGCGATCTCCGACTGGTACGACTACTACCGCGCCAACGGCATGGTCCGGGCGCCCGGTACGTTCCAGGGCGAGGACCTCGACGTCCTGGCCGACGCGGTGTACTCGCGGCTGGACGAGACCACCCAGCGGACGATCTGCCAGCCGGTGCTCGACGAGCTGAAGGCCAACCAGGACCGGGCGACCGGCGACCGCAGCGCCTTCTGGCAGGAACGCAACTACATGAAGGACGTGCAGAACGTGCACGCCGCCGCATTGGTTGCGCACGGCAACAACGACTTCAACGTGATGACGAAGAACGCGGCCCAGTTCTACGACGCCTTGAAGAAGCAGGGCGTGCCGCACATGTTCTACTTCCACCAGGGCGGCCACGGTGGCGCGCCGCCGGACGTGCTGATCAACTACTGGTTCACGCGGTACCTGTACGGCGTACAGAACGGTGTCGAGCAGCTGCCTCGCTCGTGGGTCGTCCGCGAGCCTGCGGCTTGCCCGGCCCGGCAGAGCACGGTGACCGGCGACCAGGCGAACACCGCCACGTTGACCGTTGCGGCCACCAGCGCGTTCCGGATCGGGTTCACGCTGACCGTTCCGCAGACCAACGCCAACGGGACGATCACGAACACCACCCGGCTGATCACCAACATCCCTGACAGCACCCACCTGACACTGACCTCGGCCGTCGCGACCGGCGCCGGCCAGAAGGTTGCCGGCGGCACCGTCGTCAACCTGGTCTGCAACACCTCCAACCCCACCCCGTACGCCGAATGGCCCGATCCGGCCACCGGCGGGGTCGATCTCCGGTTCACGCCGGGTGGCAACGCCCGGGGCGGCCTCACCGTCGGCAAGGACGGCAGCACCCGCGAGACTCTCGTGGACAACGTCTCGATCTCGGCGACCGCTTCGGCCAACGCGGCTGCGTCTCCGGAGCGGCTGATCTACGAGACCGGCGCGCTGACCAAGCCGATCCGGATCAGTGGTACGCCGACTGTGTCACTCAAGGTCGCCTTCGACGCGCCCCGGGCGAATCTGTCCGTCGCGCTGGTCAGCTACGCCCCCAGCGGCGCGGCCACCATCCTCACTCGCGGCTGGCGCGATCCGGCCAACCGTGATTCGGACTGGGTCGAGACGCCGATCCGGATCGGCGCCACCGATCGGGTCGACGTCGACCTGCAGCCGAAGGATGTCGTCGTACCGGCGGGCAACCGGTTGGGGCTGATGGTGCTGTCCAGCGACCAGGAGTTCACGATCCGGCCGCCGGCGGGGACCAAGCTGACGCTCAACCTGCACGGCAGCTCGTTCAATTTGCCGGTCGTGGGCGGGATCAGCGCGTTCAAGGCAGCCACTTCTTAGCTGACCTTCCTCGACCGGAGGATGCCCCAGGCAACTAGTGCGGCCGCGACGGCGGTGATGGTGAGACCCGCGACCATCACCGCCTCGCGGAACTGGCTGGTCTGATCGGAGGTCCAGTGCGAGGTGGCGATGCTGCCGGTGAACAGTGCGGCCAGGATGGTGCCGGTGATGGCGATACCGGCACCGGAGGTGACCTCACCGGCAGTATCGACCAGGGCCGCGCCGATCGTGGTGCGGTTCTCTGGGAGGCCGCGGAGGACGTTGGTACCGGCGACCAGGCCGACCACTCGCATACCTGCTGCTACCAGCACGAGCGCTGCGGCGATCCAGGGGTAGCCGTACCTGCCGAGCAGCGCGTAGACGGCGAGCCCGGCGACAACTGCTGTGGCGCTGAGGCGGGCGGCCCAGTCGAGACCGACCAGCTTGACGAATGGGTTGACGAACGCGCTGCCTGCCAGCAACACGATGACCTGCGGCAACATACCGATCGCTGCCAGCGCCGGTGACCACCCCCAGTCGAGCTGCAGTTGCAGCGTCACCAGGTAGCTGAGGCCGGCGACCGCCAGCGCTGACGCTGCCTTGAACGCCAGACCGCTCGAGACCAGTGGGCGGGCGACGAGCTTCGGGTCGAGCAGTGGGTAGCGCGCAGAGCGTTCGCGGAGGTAGTACGCGATGGCGCTTACGGCAGCTGCTGCCGTTGTGGTCCAGGGGATCCAGGATTTGGCGCCCTGGTTGACGAAGAGCGTCGGCGCGACGAGGGCGAGCACGATCGTCGCCGTACCGAGCAGCGCACCCGTGACGTCCAGCGGATCGCGGTGGAGCTCGAGCGGGTCGTCGGCGGCGATACCGGTCCGGATGCCGATGATCGCGAGCACTGCGATCGGAACGTTCACCAGCAGGAGGACCTGCCAGGGCGCGATGGCCAGCACGAAGCCGCCAGTGGTCGGCCCGACCGCGAGTCCGACCATGCCTACCGTCGAGATCAGGTTGAGCGCGCGAAGCCGGAGCCCGTCGTCGCCGAACAACCTGAAGGCAAGTGCCATCGACCCGGGCGTAGTCATCGCGGCCGCGACGCCCATCGCGACCCTCACCGCAATCAACTGCTCTGCCGTGGTGACGAACGCGGTGGCCAGGCTCGCGAGGCCGAGCAGGACCAGCCCGATCAGCATGATCCGCCGCCTGCCGAACCGGTCGGCGATCGCGCCGGCCGCGAGCATCAGACCGCCGAATACCACCGCGTATGCCCCTGTCGCCCACTGCAGGCTTGTGGTCGAGGCGTGCAGCTCGCGGCCGATGGTCGGCAGCGCGACGTTCAGGATCGAGTTGTCGAGCATCTCGAAGAGAAACACCGCGGCGAGCCCCGCCAGGGCCACCCAGGCCTCCCGTAACGACCGAGGCTCGCGGACGACAATGGCGGTGGACTGTTGAGCTGACATGCGACTAGCTTAGGTCACTAAATTTAGTCACACAAGGGAGTGAGGTTTCATGCCCCGGACAAGTGCACGCGGCGGCCCCCAGACCCGAGCGCGGATCCTGTCCGTAGCGACCACCCTGTTCCTGGAACGCGGCTACGACCCGGTCACCGTCGCCGAGATAGCCCGCGAAGCCGGCGTCTCCAGCGTCACCGTCTTCAACCACTTCCCCCGCAAGGAAGACCTCTTCCTGGACCGCGTAGACGACGCCCACGACTTCCTCCGCGCGGCCGTCGTCGCCGGGGTCGACGTACTGGACTCCCTCCGCGATCTGACCTTCCAATTGGCCGACGAGACCCACCCACTGTCCGGCCTGAACGACCGCTCCGTCTCGTTCTTCCGCACAGTCGCCGGCTCCCCCGCCCTGATCGCCCGAGCCCGAGAACTGTCCGCCGACCTCCAACAAACCCTCACCGACGCTTTGTCTGCCGACGCGACCTTCAAAGGCGACCCGGTACTACTGGCCGCCTTCTTCATCGCCGGCTACACCACAGTCCTCCTCGAAACAGCCCGCCAACGCATCGCCGACCTCCCGGCCACAGACATCAACTCCAGCCACCGCACCCGCCTAACCACCCTCTTCACCACCCTCCGCGAAGGAACCCTCCCTCGGCCGTGAAGTGCAGGTTCTACCGGATCTGCCAGCGAGATTCACTGAGATTGACGGTCACTCGCTCGCCCGCGCGGTGAAAGGGGATGCCTTCGTCCTCGTAGTGCTGGGCGGCTGTCTCTTCGGAGTTCTGGGGTGGATGTCCGCTTGCGTCGACCACTTCCACCACGCGAGGTCGTGTCCGGCCATCGTTGACCTCCTCACGGTTGATGCTCCGCCCTTTGAGTGACGCGCGATTACCCGAGTAGCTCGAATTCGGCGGCGCCATGTCGCCGCCCGTTCACCTGCAACTCGATGCTGTGCGCTCCGGGATACAGCGCGCGCGTGGTGGTGAGGGCGAAGGACCGGCGTTTCGCCAACTCCGTGGTTTCGCCGGGGTCAAGGTTCACGGTCGCCATCTTGAAGACCTTGGGGGCTGTCTGGCCGCGGGCCTTGCGGTAGTTGACGACGAAATCGACGGCGAGGCGGGTCCGCGCTGAGCCTGTGTTGGTCAGGATCGCTCGAACCTCGAGGTCTTCGCCGACTCGTAGCGATCGTCGGTCAAGCAGCGGCCCTGTCACCTCGGCGTCTCCATCGAAACCCATCGCGGTGAGGGCTCCCGGGTCGCCGGCTTTGATGAGGGTGCGGAACGCTTTCTTGACCAGCGCTTCGGTGTTGGGGTCCGGTGCTGCAAGCCACCGCTTGCCGATCTCGACGGCCAGTTCTGGATGACGCCTGGACAGGTCATTGAGGTGGTTCGCGACTGAGCGGCGCACGTAGGTGCTGTCGTCGCGGTAGAGCGCGTCGATGATCGGCACCGTGAGCGTTGGATGAAGATGGAGCTCGGTGACCTGTCTGGCCCAGGGCAGGTAGCTTCGGGTGCCCTCGCTGGCCAGACGTCGTACGTGTTCGTCCGGGTCGGAGCACCAGCTGGTGACGACGTCGATCGTGCGGGCAGCGTCGGCGTTGAGGAAGATTCGGAGTGCGAACTCTGCGCTGAGCCGGCTTGTCAGTCTCCGCATCAGTTCCAGGCCCGCCTCGAATGCTCCGGGAGCCGCTTGATCGGTTCCTGCAGCGGCGGCGTCCACGGCCAGTTGTGCCACGGCCTCGGTGACAGGCCAGATCATCCAGCCTTTGAAGCGGTCCTGTTGCAGGCTCCTATCGACGACGTCCGTGAGCAGGTCGAAGTCGTGTTCGACGTCTTCGATGATCGCGTCGCGGACGGTGTCCACGCGCGCACGCAGGGGCCTGTTTTGCAGTGCGCGGCCACTCTTCTTCAGCGCTGGCCACTCGGGGTGGCGACGCGTCGAGGGGAGGTGGGAGGCGTCGAAGATGCCGTGCAGTTTTGCCACGAGGTTCAGGTTGATCATTTCATCCATCGCGCCCATGAGCATGCCGCCTCTTCGGTGGGTTGTGGGTTCGTTCGAGCCCCGGTGCTCGGCCGCGCCGGGTAGGTCAGGGATTGTTGGCCAGGCGGAACACGGGCCATCCGATCTCGGTGCGCCAAGCGGCGCTGTCGTCGGTGTCGCGCGGGCCGACCAGGTAGCGTTCCCGCACCGGTCCGGCAACGGTGAGCGCGTTGTCCACGACCCAGGAGCCGAGTTCGCCGTAGGTGACGTCGATGCCCTCGTGTTCACCTTGGTGGGTAGTGACCACCAGTTCGGCGGCGGGCAGGGTGAAGGGGTGGACGCGCCCGCGGGTGGGGGGCTCTGCGGCGGGCCGGTAGAGCAGCAGGTGCCCTCGGCCGTGCTCGAAGAGCGCGTTGTCGTAGAGACCGCCGGGCGGTCCGTCGCCCGCCGGCGGGCCGAGTACGGCGTCGAGCTCGGCCATCGCCCCGGCGTACCAAGCCGGAACGTCGTCTTCGCCGACCTCGTCCTCGACCGCCGCCACCGTCACAGCGGGCTCCGCGCGCAGCTCCACCTGCAGCGGCGCCGGCTCCGGGGACAGCAGACGTCGTAAAGAAACAACCGCCGCGCGGGTGCGGGCCAGCTCGGACTCCAAACGCTCGACGTGCTGAGCAACCAGCGCAGCTCGCTGGTCCGGGTCGGGCGAGCGCAAGATGCGCTGAACGTCGGAGAGTGGAACGTCGAGCTCACGCAGCCGGTGGATGACCTGCGCGACCGGGATCTGGGCACCCGAGTAGTACCGGTAGCCGGTGAAGGGGTCCACCACCTCCGGCTCCAGCAATCCCACCTCGTGGTAGCGCCGCAACGTACGGACGCTGAGGTGTGTCATCTGTGAGAACTCACCAATCGCCAACATGGCAGCAGTCTGGACTCTCTCCCTGGGGGAGAGTCCAGTTCTTGACTCTCGCGCGGCGCGAGCCAGCACGCTCCAGACATGGATACCAACAAGCACACCGAACAGTTGCCCACCACGATCCGCGCCTTCCTGAAGGCCCAGGAAGCCCGCGATCCCGACACCGCCCTCGCCCTTCTCACCCCGCAGGCCGTGATCGCCGACGTCGGGGAGTCCTTCAGCGGCGACAGAGAGCTGCGCCGCTTCATCACCGAGGCCGGAGCCGAGTTCACCGTCACCACCGAGATCACCAAAGTCGCCCGCGACGGCGAGATCTGGGTGGCCAGCCAGCACCTCGAGGGCGACTTCCCCGGCGGCAAGGCAGACCTCGACTACCGATTCACGCTCCAGGGTGAGCACATCGACCGGCTCGACATCGTCCTCGGCTGACCCCTCGCCCAGCGCTCGAGCCATCACTACCGGGAAGGATCAATGATGTCCGACGACAACGCAGAACTCAGTACTGACGGAGCGGTGAAAAACGTCGTGCTTGTGCACGGCGCATTCGCCGACGGTTCAGGCTGGCGCGGCGTGTACGACAACCTCACCAGCCGGGGTCACCGGGTGACGATCGTCCAGATCCCGCTCACCTCGCTCGAGGATGACGTCGCGGCCACAACCCGGGTCCTGGACCAGCAGGATGGTCCGGCCGTCCTCGTCGGCCACTCATGGGGCGGCACCGTCATCACGCAAGCCGGGACCCACGACAAGGTCGCTGGGCTGGTCTATGTCGCCGCGCTTGTACCCGACGCCGGCGAGACCACCGCGCAACAGTACGAGGGATTCGCCCCAACGCCCGAGTTCGTCATCGACGTGGGCGACGACGGATTCGGCTTCCTCAACCGCGAGCAGTTCAAGGCGGTCATCGCCACAGAGGACAAGGCATTCGACCAGGCGATGCTCCGGCACATGGCCCAGCGCGCCGGCGCAACAATCACCACGGTCCCAGGCAGCCACGCGGTGCATGCCACCCAGGCAGAGGCCGTCTCAGAGGTCATCCTCTCCGCAGCGCAGAACGCGCTGGTCGGAGCGCACTGAGCCGACCCCCTCGTGCGTGCTCTCAACCATCCATCAACAGCGACACATGACACGTATAGCAAAAGGAGAAAGTCCATGAGGACTTGGTTCATTACTGGTGCAACGCCTGGCGGGTTCGGCCTGACGTATGCCGAGGCCGCGCTGGAACTGGGCGATCAAGTGGCCGTGACCGCACGGCGACCGGCCGAACTGCAGGAGTGGGCCGACCAGTACGGCGACCGGGTGCTGGTCGTCGAGGTGGACGTGACCGACGCGGCTCAGGTGCAGGCGGCGGTCAGGACCGCGGAGCAGCGGTTCGGCGGGATCGACGTGCTCGTCAACAACGCCGGCCGAGGCTGGTTCGGTTCGGTCGAGGGCGCCCGGGACGACGTGATCCGCCGTACGTTCGACCTGAACCTGTTCGGAGTGGTCGAGGTCGTGCGGGCGGTTCTGCCGGGGATGCGGGCGCGGGGTGACGGCTGGATCGTGAACATGTCGTCGGTCGCAGGCCTGGTCAGTGCCCCAGGGTTCGGCTACTACGCGGCGGCCAAATTCGCCCTCGAAGGACTGTCGGAGGCACTACGTCACGAGGTCGAGCCGTTCGGGGTGCGCGTGCTCCTCGTGGAGCCGGGAGCGTTCCGCACCAAGGCCTTCGCCGGCTTCCAGGACGCGCCCGTCGACGAGACCGTCGACGCCTACGTACCGATGATCGAGGGCATCAAGGCGGCGTTCGTCGACCAGAACGGCAAGCAGGCAGGTGATCCCGTCCGCGGGGTGCAGGCCGTGATCAGCGCGATGAACGCAGCCGTTCCACCGCAGCGAATCGTCCTCGGCAACTTCGGCTACGACGCCGTCGTCGCCATGCACGAAAACGCACTCACCGAGCTCCGTCAGAACGAGAAGCTCTCGCGAAGCGCGGACTTTTCGTAGGGCGCGGCCCTACCGCGTCGAGCGACTAACCAGCGGAGGCCCCGTCGGCCGGGCGAACCAGCACCCCGGCCGACAGCCGAAAGGGCAACGAACCCTCGCGCTTGACCCAGAGGACTCGACCAGTTCGGACTTCCAGAACGCGCTGTCAGCAGTCTTCAGCGCCGGCGCGATCGTGTCCAACGGCATGTCGGACTCCAAGGCGGTCGCGATCACGGCCGCCACCTCAGTGGTCACCTTCGCGCGCAGCGCAAAACACCGGGCGGGTGGGAGCGCCCAGAGCAGGAGCGACGTAGGAGCGGATGCGGCGGGCGCGTGGGGTTACCCGGGTGGTGGTTACTTTTTGCTGATGAGGGAGCGGGCGAAGAATTGGAGGTTGGCGGGGCGTTCGGCCAGGCGGCGGACGAGGTAGCCGTACCAGTCTTCGCCGTAGGGGATGTAGACGCGGACGGTTTGGCCGTCGCGGGCTAGGCGGAGCTGCTCCTCGGGGCGGATGCCGAAGAGCATTTGGTACTCGTACGAGCCGCGTTCGCGGCCGGCGCGGTCAGCCAGGGAGCCGGCGATGGCGATCAGGCGGGGGTCGTGGGAGGCGATCATCGGGTAGCCGGCGCCGTTCATCAGGACCTTCATGGCCCGGACGTACGCCTTGTCGACGGAGCGCTTGTCCTGGAAGGCGACCGACTCGGGCTCCTTGTAGGCGCCCTTGCAGAGGCGGACGCGCGAGCCGGCGTGGGCGAGGTCGACGCAGTCGGCTTCGGTACGACGGAGGTACGCCTGCAGCACGGCTCCCGTCTCGGGGAAGTCCTGGCGCAGCTCACGCAGGATGCTCAGCGTGGAGTCCGTGGTGGTGTGGTCCTCCATGTCCAGCGTCACCGTCGTACCGGCGTTGCGGGCCGCGTGGCAGATGGACCGGGCGTTCTCCAGCGCGATCTTCTCGCCGTCACCCGGCAGCGCCTGGCCGACGGCGGACAGCTTGACCGAGACCTCCGCGTTGGCGGTGAGGCCGGCGGCGGACAGCTGCTTGAGCAGGGTGAGGTAGGCGTCGGCCGTCGCGGTCGCGGCGGCGATGTCGGTGACGTCCTCGCCGAGGTGGTCGAGAGTGACGTTGAGGCCGTTGCTGACCAGCTTCTCGGTGGCCAGGACGGCCTCCGGAGCGGTCTCGCCGGCCACGAACCGGGCCACGATGCCGCTGGAGACCGGCATCGCCGAGACGGCCTTCTTGATCTGGGGGCTGCGGGACACGCCCAGCAGGACTCGCCGAAGCACTTCGCGTTCCTCCTCGTTTCCCGTCCCACCCGGCCCCATGCCGCGCGATGAATCAGGGGTGTCAGCAGGCTACGCGCCTGAACCAGGCCGTCCCTAATGGTGCGGCTCAATCCCGCCAGGAGTGTGGCCAGAACCACACCAGTACGCCGAGTGGTCCGTGCTCCGAGGGTAGGGCCTGGACCGCCGCCGGCCCAGCCACCACACCCCGGTACGACACGGCGTGGTTCCGCTTGGACTGAGGGCGAGAGAGGATGCGGGCATGCCTTTGTTCCGGCGGCGCAAGGCCGCGACCGGTGACCCGATCGGTGAGTTCTGGGCCTGGTGGACCGCGACCGGCGCGGCCGAGGTGGCCACTGCGGTCGCCAACCAGGACCCGAGCTCGACCGCCGAGGAGCTGTCCCGCCGCGTCTCGCGGATCCACGGCAACCTCGATTGGGAGCTCGGCCCCGGCCTGCACGCCGCCCATGTCCTCGTGGTGACCGCCGCCGGCGACCCCGGTACCCGCGCCTTCGCCCGCCGCTGGCTGCGGGCCGCACCACCGTCGGACCAGACCTGGGAGTACGCCGATATGCGCCGCCCGGCGCCTGACGTGACGATCCGATTCGAGGGCATGCCACCGGTACAGATCGACGCCGCGCTCGTCACGATCGAGGCCGACACCCGCGAGGCGGCACTGCACGTCGGCGTCCATCACCCGGCCTTCAGCGAGCTTCCCGAAGACCTGCAGAAGCGGGTGACGTTCCTCCTGCTCGACCTGGTGCTCGGCGAGGAGCTGGTCGAGACCTGGGTCGGCGCGATCGAGACTGCGGTCGAGCGCCCGGCGGACGCAGTACCGATCGCCCAATTGCTGCCGGCTGTTGCACAGTTCGCGGCAGATCATGTGGCTGAAGACGGTGGGCCGAGCTGGCGGCTGATGGAGGGTACGACGGCCGCTGGACACCGGCTGGTCGCGACGGCGATGGTCCCGCTGCGGTCGGTGCAGTTACCGCATCTGGATACGCATGTGGCCGTATCGGTTCCGTACAAGGCGGCTCGCGAGGACGGGCTCCCGCTGGACGAGACGCTCAGCCACCTGCGCGACTTCGAGGATCATCTGAGCGACCGGCTCGGCGACTCCGGGCGACTGCTCGCCCATGAGACCGCTGATGGCCATCGGATCCTGCACTACTACGTCGACGGTACGACGCCTGCGGCCGCCCAGCTCGAGGCGGCGGTGACCGGCTGGCCCGACGGCAAGGTGGCCCTCGACGTCTCCCAGGACGCCGGCTGGGAAGGCGTCCGCCACCTGAGCTGAAGGCAACCATCTGCCAACACTCAGCATCGAGCTAGGTATGCGAACCCTCCCAGCCGTCCTCACCATGCTCAGCCTGGCCGTCGGGGCCACCGGCTCCCTGGCGGCTGGCCCCGCGGCCGCAAGCATCGGCGCCCCGCCCCGGGCGGTCGAGGCCAACACGACCGCGGCCGCGAACTGCCGGATCGTCGTGGGGAGTGCGACAGCGGGCGGGTACCACGTGCGTACTCCGATCACCTCGACGACGCCGCCTGTCATCGGCACCAGCACGTACCAACCGCACACCTACCCGAGCGGCTGGGTGCGGCTCAGCACCACCTTCAACAACTGGCCGAAGGCGAGCGGCAAGGAAGCCCGCTACGGCTGGTTCGTGCACGGCGACACCCTCTACACCCACCACTACGGCCTCAAGAACGGCGCACCGGATCCCGCCCTGCCCGCCAAGTACACGAAACTCGGCGGCGGCTGGGGCCCGTATTCAGCCCTCGAGGTGTCGAACTACTACCGCGGCCAGACCCTGGCCCGGCAGACGGCGTATGCGCTGCGCACAGACGGCACCCTCCGCCGCTGGTCGATCAGCAGCACCGGCAAGTGGACCCCGACCGGGGCGGCAACCGGGTTCTCTGCAGTCCGGTCGATCGCGCTGATCAGCCGGACCGCGACCTACGACACCTTCATCGCCAACCTCCGCGGTGGCGCCCTCTACACGATCCACCTGCCGACCACGGCGCCGCTGAAGCCGGTGGTCAAGCAGGTCCGGACGACCGGCTGGGGAGAGTTCGAGCAGCTCGTCGCGGCCACTTGCGGCAAGGGCTCGCTGGTGATCGGCGTCGACAGACAGTCCAAGTACGGCCAGCTGTACGCCGTCGGGCACGCGACCGGCCTCTCGACGCCGATCAAGCATCTCGGCGAGCTCGACGCACTGATGTTCCGCACCCCCGACCCGGCGTTCTTCCGCTGGACCGACAACCCACCGACCGACGCCTTGGCCGGCGAGTGACCCAACAGGTACGTCTCCTTGAGCGCCCGATAGGCCACTCGACTACGCCGTACGCCGCTTGAGCGTCGCCGCGCCAAGTGCCAGCGCAGCCACGATGAACGCGACCACGATCAGCGTGTCCACGCCGGCGCCTGCGCCGAATCCGTTGCCCTGGGCAACACCGACGACGGCGTCGACGGCGTACGACAGCGGCAGGATGTCGCTCACCGCATGCAGGACGCCGGGCAGCCGGTCGCGCGGCAGCAACAGGCCGCAGAGCAGCAACTGCGGGATCATCACGGCCGGCATCATCTGCACGGCCTGGAACTCGGTGGCCGCGAAGGCACTGGCGAACAAGCCCAGCGCAGTACCGAGTACTCCGTCGAGAACGGCCACCACACCGAGTTGCCAAGCGGCGCCGCGGATGTCCAGATCCAGGGCATACAAGGAGATCGAGACCACCACGACGGCCTGGACGACGGCGATCAGCGCGAAGGCGAGCGCATAGCCGAGCAGGAAGTCGAGCTTGCCCATCGGCATCGTGAACAGCCGGGCCAGTGTGCCGGTCGACCGCTCGCGCAGCGTCGCGACCGAGGTGACGATGAACATGATGATCGCCGGGAACACCGCGAGCAGCGGCCCGCCGACCCGGTCGAAGGTGTTCGGGGTGTCGTGGAACATCCACCACATCAGGCTGACCAGCAGGGCGGGAAGCACGATCAGCATCGCGACCGTGCGGTGATCCCGGCGCAGTTGGGCGACCACCCTGGTCGCCACGGCGAACGTCACTCGCGGAGTCATCGGGCTGCCGCCTTCCGGTCGATCAAGGTGAGAAAGGCCTGCTCCATGTCGTCGGCGCCGGCCGACTCGAGCAGCGCCCGCGGAGTGTCGTCGGCGAGTAGTTCACCGTCACGCATCAGCAGCAACCGGTCGCAGCGGGCGGCCTCGTCCATCACGTGACTGGAAACCAGCAAGGTCGCGCCACCGTCCGCGAGGCGATGGAACAGCTCCCACAGATCGCGGCGCAGGACCGGGTCGAGGCCGACGGTGGGCTCGTCGAGGACGAGCAACTCGGGTTCGCCGAGCAGCGCGGCCGCCAGCGAGGCTCGCGATTGCTGGCCTCCGGAGAGGCGATCGACGCGGGCGTCGGCGTGACTGCGGAGGTCGACGGCGTCGATGACGCGGTCGATGTCGGCGGCTGCGACGCCCAGTACGGCGGCGAAGAAGCGCAGGTTCTCGGTGACGGTGAGGTCGCCGTACACGCTGGGCTCTTGGGTGACGTAGCCGATCCGGCCGCGCAGTTTGGGCGCGCCCGCAGGCAGGCCGAGCACCTGGACGGTGCCGGTGACCTTGGCTTGCAGACCGGCGATCGACCGGATCAGCGTCGTCTTGCCACAGCCGGACGGACCGAGCAGGCCGGTGACCGACCCAGCCTTGAGGTCGAACCCGACACCGTGCAGGACCTCGCGGTCCCCACGCACCACCACGACGTCCCGGCAGGACACCGCCACCGCGTTATTCATCATGTGATGAATTTAGCGTGCGAATGTCTCGCTGGCAACTGCTCGGGGTGGGTCAGGCGGGGAGGTCGGGTTCGCCGTAGCGGGCGACGAGGTCGGTGAAGCGGGCGGCCTTGGCGGTGCCGAAGCGTCGTACGGAGCTCTGGTACGCGGCTGCGGTGACGAAGGTCGGCGGGTTGGTCTTGCTGTGGAACTTGTCGGCGTACATGACCAGTTCCTCCTCCACGGTGTCGGCGAGGTAGTCGCCGGGTGGGATCGGGAGGTTCTGGTCGGAGATGTCCTCGCGGGTCAGGCCGACGCCGGTGTGGTGGGAGCAGAAGCGGCTGAGGGTCTCGGGGAAGTCCAGGGAGCGGAGGAGTTCGTAGCCGAGTACGCCGTGGCGGATGTAGGCGGAGCCTTCGAGGCGGTAGACGCCGATGTCGTGCAGGAGGGCACCGGCTCGGATGAGATCGCCGTCGACCGAGAGCCTGTTCGCCTTGAGGACCTGTTCGGCAAGGTCGCAGACGATCTGGCAGTGGGTGTGGACCAGTTCGAAGGCGGCGCGGGTGGGCGCGTACTGGGCGTGCAGGTCGCGGATCTCGCTGTCGGTGGGGAGATTCACGCGGTGAGGTAGTGCTGGAGGACGGGGGCCATCCGGTCGATCAGCTCGGGCATCTCGGTGGAGGCGAGTGGTTCGAGCCCGATCAGGTAGCGGGTCAAGGCCAAGCCGATCAGTTGGGTGGCGACGAGGGAGACGCGGAGCGGGGCATCCGGTACGCCGAGAGCCTGGCCGACCGGTTGCATGATCAGCTCGGTCACGCCCTCTCGCATCATCCGGGCGACGTCGTCGCTGCTCACCACGCTGCGCAGGACCGCCTTCATCCGCTGCTGCCCTTCAGCCGACTCCCAGACACCGAGGAAGACGGTGATGATCCGCCGTCCGAGCTCCTCCCGAGGCCCGTCGAGCACATGCGCCGCCACCTGCCGAGGATCGATCGGCAAGGCCATCGACTCGACGAACAACGCGTCTTTGCTGTCGAAGTAGTGGTGCACCAACGCCGCATCCACACCAGCTTCTCTGGCGACCGCCCGGAGCGAGGTGGAGGTGAATCCTTTGCCGGCAAAGGATTCCCGAGCGGCTCGCAAGATCTCCCCGCGAGTATCCGGCCCTCCGGGCCGGCGGCCGGGAGCGCGGGGGGAGGGAGCGCGCCGCTTGCCGGCGGCTGCCTTGGTCGGACGAGCTCGCCCGGCGGCATCGCCGGTTCCGACGGCGCCCGGGGCGGACTTCACCATGCCCGCGGCAGGCTTCACCGTGCGCGTGGCGGGCTTCGGCGCGCGGGCCCGGGCGGTGCCTCGCGCCGCGGCTGCGCCGGAGGCGGACGGCTTCGGCGTACCGGGATCGACCGGTTCCGGCCTCGCGGCGTTCTGCGGGCTCACGAGTCGAGCTCCGGCCGTGGCTTGCTGCTCACGAGTCGAGCTCCGACACCTCACCGGAGCTGGAGACGGCGAAGGCTGAGCGGCGGGCGGAGGGGGTGTCGGTGGTGCGGGTGAAGTGTTTGCGGGTGAAGTCGAGGGACTCGATCAGGTCGACCTCGCGTTCGGAGCGGCTGGGGGCGCGGCGGGTGTTGATCTCGATGATGATGTGACCGTCGAAGTCCTGGTTCGCCAGCACTTGCAGCAGGTCGGCCGCACGTTGGGTGCCGCGGCCCGGTACCAGGTGTTCGTCCTTCGCCGAGCCCGTGCCGTCGGTCAGGTGGACGTGCCTCAGCGTGCTGCCCATCGTCGCGGCCAGCTCGACGCAGTCCTGCTCCGCCGTCGACGCGTGCGACAGGTCGAGCGTGGTGTGCGCGTAGGTCTGCTCGGTCGGGTCCCAGCTCGGCGCGTACGCCTGCAACCCCTTGCCGGGGGCACGCCAGGGGTACATGTTCTCGACCGCGAAGATGATCCCGGTCTCCGCCTCCAGCCGCGCGATCCCCTCGACGAACCCGCGGGCGTAGTCCCGCTGCCACCGGAAGGGCGGGTGTACGACGACCACGTCGGCGCCCAGCTCGGTAGCCGCCTCGGCGCTGCGCTCGAGCTTGCCCCACGGGTCCGTGCCCCAGACCCGCTGGGTGATCAGCAGGCAGGGCGCGTGGATCGCCAGCACCGGCAGCTGGTGGTAGTCGACGAGCCGCTGGATCGCGTCGATCTGGGTGCTCAGCGGATCGATGCCGACCATCACCTCGACGCCGTCGTACCCGAGCCGGGCCGCCAGCTCGAAGCAGCTGGCGGTCGACTCCGGGTACACCGAAGCGTTGGAGAGGCCGATCTTGACGGTGTCGCGGGTCATCAGTACTTGCCTTCGTGGTAGTTCATCGGGGCTGCAACTGGTCGAGGCGGGACAGGATCACGCCTTCGCGCAAAGCCCACGGGCAGATCTCGAGCGAGGTCAGGTCGAATAGGTCCATCACGGCGTCGGCGACGAGCGCGCCGGCGACCAGCTGGCTGGCCCGGCCGGCCGAGACACCCGGCAGCGCGGCCCGGTCGGTCTCGGACATCGCGATCAGCTTCGGCAGCCATTCGGTCAGGCTGTCGCGGCTGAGCGAGCGCGGGACGTACGGGCCGTCGTCGGACGGGGCCGCGCCGGTGATCCTCGCCAGGGAGCGGAAGGTTTTGCTGGTGGCGACGGCACGCTGGGGCTTGCCTGCCCGGAGTACGTCGCCGGCGACCGCCGCCATCTCGATCCGGATCCGGCGGCGCAGCGCCTTGACCTCGTCCTTGTCCGGCGGGTCCTGCGTCAGCGACTCGCGGGTCAGCCGACCGGCTCCCAGCGGCACGGACACCGCGACCGTCGGCTCCTCGTCGGACCCGGCCGCGATCTCCAGCGACCCGCCGCCGATGTCGAACACGGCCAGCCGGCCGGACGACCAGCCGAACCACCGGCGTACGGCGAGGAAGGTCAGCCGCGCCTCGTCCTGGCCGGTCAGCACCTGGAGGTCGACCTCGGTCTGCTCGCGGACCCGGTCGAGCACCTTCTCCCCGTTCGGCGCCTCGCGCAGCGCGGAGGTGGCGAACGCCATCACCGACTCGCAGCCCTTGTCGGCGGCCAGCTCGGCCGCCTCGGAGATGAACGAGACCAGCTCGTCGGCCCCGGACTGGGCGATCCGGCCGTCCTTCTCGAGGTGCTCGGCGAGCCTCAGCTCGGTCTTGTGCGAGTACGCCGGGAGCGGCGCGGCACCACGATGCGCGTCCACCACGAGCAGGTGGACGGTGTTGGATCCGACGTCGAGTACACCGAGGCGCATACCCTCCACGCTACTTGACTCCGGGCGTTCACCTGGTGGGCGTGTGGCCGTCTTCCCCGAGATTTGATTCAGCCGCCGCTTACGCAGTACTGGTTTCGATGACCGGGTATCGCGGTGGGCGGCGTACTCTTTCCGGGTGCCCGAGGTATCTCTTGACTTCCCCCGCGCCTATGTCGAGTTCGTCGACCCCGACGACGCCGACCAGGTGTTCCGGTGTGACCTGACCTGGCTGACCTCCAACTGGACCTGCATCTTCGGCGGTGGTTGCAAGGGCATCTACAAGGGCCGGCCGAACGACGGCTGCTGCACGCTCGGCGCGCACTTCTCCGACGAGGACGACGAGAAGCGGGTCAAGGGCTACGTCAAGCAGCTGGGCAACGAGGACTGGCAGTTCCGCAAGGAAGGCAAGAAGAACGGCTGGGTCGAGACCGACGACGAGGGCGATCGCAAGACCCGCGTCTGGGAGGGTGCCTGCATCTTCCTGAACCGGCCGGACTTCCCCGCCGGCGGCGGCTGCGCGCTGCACGGGCTGGCACTCAAGCAGGGCGTGCACTTCGTCGAGACCAAGCCGGACGTCTGCTGGCAGCTGCCGATCCGGCGGACCTTCCGCGAGGTCGAGCGGCCGGACGGTACGTCGTACACGGAGGTCGGGATCGGCGAGTACGACCGGCGCGGGTGGGGGCCGGGTGGGCATGACCTGGACTGGTACTGCACCGGCAACACCGAGGCGCACATCGCGGTCGAGGCGGTCTTCGAGTCGAGCAAGGTCGAGCTGCAGACGCTGATGGGGCTGAAGGCGTACGACGTACTCGCGGAGTACTGCCGACAGCACCTGGAAGCCACCCGTCCGTTGCTCCCGCACCCTGCCTCGCTACCTCTGATCAACAAGTAAGGGTTACCTTTCTTCGACACCCCGGATCTGCGGTGTCGGCGGTCGGCGGACAGAATGATCGGCATGCGCCTTGATCACTTGTCTTACGCGGCCGGACCCGACGGGTACAAGGCAACGGTCGAACGGCTCTCCGCCGTGCTCGGCGCGGAGTTCGTCGACGGTGGCGTGCACCCGCGCTTCGGCACGGTCAACCACATCCTGCCGCTGGAGAACGACCGCTACATCGAGGTCGTCGACGTGCTCGACCACCCGTCCTCGGACAAGGCGCCGTTCGGGCAGGCCGTCCGGGCCCGCAAGGAGCTCGGCGGCGGCTGGCTCGGCTGGGTGGTCGCCGTCCGCGACATGGCCCGGATGGAGCAGCGCCTCGGGCGTGAAGCGGTCCCAGGCAACCGGCACCGGCCGGACGGGGCGAACATCACCTGGCGCCAGATCGGCGTCAAGGGCCTGATCGCCGACCCGCAGCTGCCGTTCTTCATCCACTGGGACGACCTGACCCAGCACCCGTCCGTCGGCGGCAAGGGCGTCAAGCTGACCGGCCTCGAGATCGCCGGCGACCCGACCCGGGTCACGGACTGGATCGGCCACCCGGCCGACCACCTGCTCGACGACCTCGACGTCGCCTGGGTCGGCCCGAACGGCCAGCCGGGCCTGGTCGCGGCCGTCTTCCAGACGCCGGACGGCATCGTCCGCCTCTGACCGGCCTCCGGTGACCTCGACGCAGATCTTCGCGATCTCCGGCATCCTGACCGGAGATCGCGCCCGCACCCGCGATCTGATCTCGTACGCCGTATCGCTCGCCGGCATCACCGGCCGCCCGGCCCGGTTCTGCTTCATCCCGACCGCCGAGGGCGACAACCCCTATGTCCTCGACTGGTTCAAGGGTGCCTTCGGCAACGACCCCTCCGTCGAGGCCAGCACGCTGACCCTCTACACCCGGCCGAACGTCCCCGACGTCCGCAAGCACCTGCTGTCCCAGGACGTCGTCTGGGTCGGCGGCGGCAGCGTCGTCAATCTGATGGCGGTCTGGCGGGCCCACAACCTCCCCGAGATCCTGCACGAGTGCTGGCAGAACGGCGTCGTGATGGCCGGCCAGTCCGCCGGCAGTCTCTGCTGGCACATCGGCGGCCCCACCGACTCCTTCAGCGGCTCCTTGGATGCCTACAGCAACTGCCTGGGCTGGCTCCCCTGGAGCAACGGCGTCCACGACGACCTAGCCGACCAGCCCCGGCGTACGACGTACCGGCGACTGGTGGCCTCTGGCGAGCTTCCACCCGGCTATGCAACCGAGGACGGTGTGGGCCTGCACTACGTGGACGGCACTTTGCGCGAAGCCGTTTCCGTACTACCGGACGCACGCGCCTGGAAGGTCGACCCCGATGGCTCCGGTGGCCACGCCGAGACCGAGATCGTGCCGCGACTGCTGTGATGGATCACCTCGTCTAGCGACGCCCGACCTCGCGCCGACCGTCGCCACCTTCACCGAGGCGACCGGTCTGACGGTGGCTTGGAAGCTAGAGGAGCTCTAGTTCGGCTAGGGACGTCTCCAGGTGAGCCAGTAGGCGTTGGAGGTGGGGGACGGTGCGGCGGCAGCCTATGAGGCCGAAGTGGAGTTGGTGGTCGTAGCTGGTGACGCTGATGTTGAGGGCCTGGCCGTTGAGGACGATGGAGGCCGGGTAGGTGCCCAGGAGGCGGGAGCGGTTCCAGTAGAGGGGGCTCTCGGACGGGCCGGGGATGTTGGAGATGACCAGGTTGTACGGCGGTGGGGTGCGGCCGGCCAATCCCGGGATGACGGCGGCGGGGCCGGCCGAGCCTAGGCCTAGGGCGCCGAGCATGAGGTTTTGCGTGGGGCTGAGTTGGGAGAGGACGCTCTTGCCGTACGTGGTCGAGTCCATGATGCGGCGGATGCGCGCCTCGGGGTCGATCTCATCCGTTGCGAGGTCGGCGATGAGGGTGGCCAGCGAGTTGCCACCGCCGGTACCGGAGCCGTCCGCGGATCGGAGTGACACTGGGACCATGGCCGTCAAACCCTTGTCCGGAAGGGCTTTGAGGTCCAGCAAGTAGTTGCGCAAGGCACCTGAACACATCGCGAGCATCACGTCGTTGAGCGTCGCGCCGGTCATCGCGCGGACCTTCTCCAACCGCTCCATCGGCCACGACTGCGCGGCGAACCGCCGAGCCGCACTGATCGGCTGGTTGAAAACAGTCTGCGGCGCCTTGAACGCCACCGACGAATGCTCGTGCTGCAACGCCCGCAACGCACTCCGCAACCCCACCGGCGACAACCCGGCAACATCCGCCAACAGCCGCCCAACTCCCCCAACAGCCCCGACCGCCTCGCCCGGCAACCGCCCAACAGCCGCAAACAGCTCAGCCGCCGTCGGCAACCCACCCGCCAGACCAGCACCCGCTGCTACCCCGGAGCCGCCGCGACGGGGTGGGTCGCCGAAGTCCGCGCCGCCTGGGTCGCCGAAGTCCGCGCCGCCGGAGTCCGCGCCGGGAGCTGCGCGGAGGGCGTAGGTAGCCGGCATACCCGTCCGAGTCGGGTCTGGGGTGAGCGTGTTCTGCATCCACTTCAGGGCGGTGACGCCGTCGATCAGGGAGTGGTGGATCTTGCTGTAGACGGCGAAGCGCCGGCCCTGGACGCCCTCGATCAGGTGGATCTCCCAGAGGGGCCGGTGGCGGTCGAGCAGCGTGCCGTGCAGGCGGCTGGTCAGCTCGAAGAGCTCCCGGTACCGCCCGGGCCGGGCCAGCCCCGACAGCCTCACGTGGTACTCGAGATCGATGTCCCGATCCTGGTCCCACGACCAGTACCCGAGGTCCAGCGCCCGGTGCCGCACCCGCCGGGTGAAGAGCGGATTGACGGTCTGATCCTGGGTGATGTCCTCGTACAGCCGCGACACGTAGTCGCGCGTACCGTCCGGAAAGACCTGGTCCCGGGCGCCCTCCGGTAACTCGAAGAGCATCAGCCCGCCGACGTGCATGGCCTGCTCGCGCGTCTCGCCGAGCAGGAACATCGCATCCAGCGGCCCCACTGCGGTCATCCGTCCTCCGCCCCGACCAAAAGTCGCCTCAGGCTGTTACCCGTGCTAACCAGCCTGAGGCGACTTTAGTTACCCCCGCAGTATCTGCAAGGTCAGGGACCAGGTTCAGTCGAGCGGCCGGTACGTCAGCCCGAGCGCCTCGACGCGCGCCAGGTGCGGCCGCAGCCGGCCCAGGAACTCGTCGTACGACGTCTTGGGCGACCCCCACGCGCGCTCGGCGAAGGCCGACAGCCGCGGCAGCAGCATGTAGCCGACCCGCTCGGGGCCCTCCATGTACTCCGTCCACACCTGGCACTGGGTCCCGACGATCCGGGCCTCCTCCTCAGCGGTCAGGCCGGGCGGGATCACCTCGAAGTCGTACACCTTCTCCAGCGGCGTGAAGTGCCCGATCGCCAGCGGTTCGGTCGACGGGTCGCCCTGGTAGTAGTCGAAGTACACCGACTGGTTCGGCGCCATCACCACGTCGTGCCCCGCCTTCGCCGCGACCTCACCACGGTCCGGCCCACGCCAGGCCATGATCACCGCGCTCTTCGGGCAGTCCGTCTCGACCATCTCGTCCCAGCCGACCAGGCGCCGGCCGTCCTCGGTCAGTACGGACGAGACCTGCTCGGTGAACCAGCCCTGCAGCTGCCCGGCGTCGCTCAGCCCCAGCTCGGCCTGCCGCGCCTGGGCCGCCTCCGACACCCGCCACTGGCCGTCGGGGCACTCGTCACCGCCCAGGTGGATGTACGGGCCGGGGAAGATGTCGAGCACCTCCCGCAGGACCGTCTTGACGAACTCGACGGTCTGGTCGTTGACGTTCAGCACGTCCTCGCTGATGCCCCAGACCTGCCGTACGCCGAGCTGCTGGTCCGGGTTGTTGCCGAGCTCCGGGTACGCCGCGATGGCCGCCTGCATGTGCCCCGGCAGGTCGATCTCCGGTACGACCGTGATGCCCCGCTCATCGGCGTACGCGACGATCTCCCGCAGGTCGTCCTTGGTGTAGAAACCGCCGTGCCGCGTCCCGTCGTACTCGAACTCCGTCTGGCCGTGCGACATCTTGCCGACCATGGTCTCCGGCCGCCACGCGCCGACCTCGGTGAGCTTCGGGTACGCGTCGATCTGGACCCGCCAGCCCTGGTCGTCGGTCAGGTGCAGGTGCAGCACGTTCATCCGGTGCAGCGCGATCACGTCGAGCACCTGCAGCACGAACTCCTTCGGCATGAAGTGCCGGGAGACGTCGAGCATCATCCCGCGCCAGCCGAACCGGGGCGCGTCGGCGATGTGCACGGCCGGTACGGCGAGCCCGCCCTCGACCTCGGTCGCCGCGTCGAGCAGCTGCTTGTAGGTCTGCTCGGCGTACCGCAGGGACTCCTCGGAGCCGGCCGACAGCCGGGCGCCGTCCGGCGTCACGTCGATCCGGTACTCCGTATCGCCCAGGTTCTCCACGACGGTACGGACGGCGTCGCCGGCCGGGTCGGCGCTGACCCACTGGCCGTCGGCGGTGACGAGCTCCCGGGGGGCGGGGACGATCGCGATCTGTTCGGACATCCGGACTCCAAGTGAGGACGACAGGCTGACAAACGAAGACTGGCGACATAAAGCCGCTGCGGCGACCCTACCCGCACCTTTCGGGTGAGAAGGTGGGCGAGTGTCCGCCGACCAAGACTCCACCGACCCTGCCCAGCCGGTGCAGGACGTAGTACCGGCTACTGCGGCTTCTTTGCAGCGGGGGACGTTGCGGGTTCTGGTAGCCAGCAACGTGCTTGGTGGAGTGGCTGTGGCCAGTGGGTTCGCGGTGTCCGGGCTGCTGGCGGAGAACATCTCGGGGTCGACCTCGATGGCCGGGTTCGTGTCCACCACGACGACGCTCGGGGCGGCAGCGCTCGCCGTACCGCTGGCCAAGCTGGCCCGGTCGCAGGGGCGGCGCAGCTCGCTGACTGCCGGCTACCTGATCGCCACCGCCGGCGCACTACTCAGCATCGTCGCCGCACAGATCGGCTCACTGGCCCTGCTGCTCTTCGCCGGTTGCCTGTTCGGCGGCGGCTCCGCAGCGAACTTGCAGTCCCGGTACGCCGCGACCGACGCCGCCGACCCCAAACACATCGCCAGCTCCCTGTCGGTCGTCGTCTGGGCCACCACCATCGGCGTCATCGTCGGCCCCAACCTCACCGGCGTCGGCGGCTCGGTCGGTACGTCGCTCGGTGTGCTCGCCCTGGCCGGACCGTACGTGTTCTCCGTCGTCGCCTTCGGTCTCGCCCTGGCCACCGTCTGGTTCGGCCTGCGCCGCCTCCAACAGGTCACCGTCCGGACCACTCTGGAACGCCAGCCACTCGCCGCCACCTTCCGCAGCGTGATGGCCATCCCGCACGCCCGGCTCGGCCTGCTCGCGATCGCCTCCGCGCACGCGGTGATGGTCGGCGTGATGTCGATGACGTCGGTCCACCTGCGCCACCACGGCGCCTCGCTCACCATCGTCGGCTTCGTGATCAGCGGCCACGTCGCCGGGATGTACGCCCTCTCCCCCGTGATGGGCTACCTCGCCGACCGGATCGGCCGCATCCCGACGATTGCCACCGGCCTGGTCATCCTGGCCGGCGCGATGACAGTCGCGGCCTTGGCGCCGGACGATGCCCACGGGCTGACCGCGATCGCTCTGTTCCTACTCGGCCTCGGCTGGTCCGCGTGCCTGGTCGCCGGCTCGACGCTGCTCTCCCGCTCGGTCCCGGACGACATCCGCACCTCCGCGCAAGGCCTGTCCGACCTGACGATGGGCATCTTCGCCTCGCTCGCCGGCACCGGCGCGGGCCCGATCCTGGCCCAATTCGGCTTCCACTGGCTCGCAGTGCTGTGCGGCCTCCTGCTCGTCCCGGTCGCCCTCCTCACGCTCACCACAAGAACTGTCCGTACGGCGAGTTAGCGTGCTCGCATGACTGAGGTGACCCTGCGGCCGATCACGCCGGACGACCTGCCCGCATTGTTCGAGAACCAGTACGACCCGGCCAGCGCGGCGATGGCCGGCGTACCGAGCAAAGAGGAAGCGGACTTCTACGCCCACCGCGAGCGGGTCCAGGCGAACCCCGACAACATCACCCGCGTGGTCGTCGTCGACGGCGAGGTGGCCGGTGACGTGGTCAGCTGGGCCGACGAGGGCGGCCGGCACGTCGGGTACCGGATCGCCCAACGGTTCTGGGGCCGCGGAATTGCGACCGTCGCGCTGCAGTTGTTCCTCAAAGAGGTCATCGAGCGCCCGCTCAATGCCGACCTCGTGCAGAGCAACGTCGGCTCCCGCCGTGTCCTGGAGAAGAACGGATTCCGGCTGCTCGGCCCGGACGAGCAGCCGGCCGAGGCCGAGCCGGACTCGTACTACTTCCGCCTCGACGCCTGAGGGACAATTGCCTGCGGCAACATCTACGGAGGGTCGATGGCGGTACCGAAGCGGCTGACACCCAAGGGCGCGGCGACCCGGGACCGGATCGTGGCCGGCGCGGCCGAGTTGCTGCGCCGGCAGTCCGTCGTCACCACCACGCTCGACGACGTGCTCGCTCATACCCGGAGCAGCAAGAGCCAGCTCTTCCACTACTTCCCCGACGGGAAGGACCAACTGCTGCTCGCGGTCGCGCAGTACGAGGCTGATCGGGTGATCGACGAGCAGCAGCCGCAGCTGAGCAACCTGGGCAGCTGGGAGGCCTGGCAAGAGTGGCGCGAGGTGGTCGTGGAGCGCTACCGCTCGCTCGGCGACAACTGCCCGATGGGCACCCTGTTCCTCCAGGTCGGCCGGAACAGTCCCGGCGCCCAGGCGATCGTGCGGCAGCTGCTCACGGATTGGCAGCGGTACCTCGCGACCGGACTCGAGGCGCTGCAGGCCAACGGCCACCTCGGTCCGATCGACATCGACCAGGCCTCGGCCGCGCTGCTCGCCGGCATCCAGGGAGGCGTCGCCATCATGCTGTCGACCGGGCAGACCACCTACCTGGAAGCAGCGATCGACCAGTGGCTCGCGCGACTACGGCAGGCCGACGCGCACGCCTGAGCACGCGCCGGCCCAGCGGTCAGGCCGCCGGTACGTCGTACCAGCCGCCGTCTACCTGCATGGTGGTGCCGGTGATGGAGCCTGCGAGCGGGCTGGCCAGGTAGAGGACCGCGCTGGCGATCTCGTGCGGCCGGCTGATCCGGCCGACGTCGTTCGGGGCGAGCGCGCGGAGCAGATTCGGCTCGATCTCCGCCCAGGTCGTGCCCCAGCCCTGCGCCTGGCCGAGTGCGGTCAGGTTCCGCTCGCTCACCTCGGTCAGGATGCCGCCGGGCGCGACCGCGTTCGAGGTCACGCCGGTCTCCTTGAGCTCACGAGCCAGCGACGACGCGAGTGCGTGACGCGCGGCGTTGCTGGCCGCGTAGTGGGGTTGACCGGCCTGCGGCATGATGCCCACCGCGCTGCCGATCTGGATCACGCGACCCCAGCCGCGCTCGCGCATCCCCGGCACCAGGTGCTGGATCAGCCGCACGCTGGACAGGACGTTCACGTTGTAGATGTCCGCCCAATCGCTCGCCGCCAGGTCACCCCAGCCGCGGGCGGGCTCGAAGTACCCGGCGTTGTTGACGAGGATGTCGACCTCGCCGGCCGCCGTGGCGACCTGCGCCGCACCCTCGTCGGTCCCGAGGTCACCGACGACGACGGTCCCCTGGCCACCGTCGGCCTCGATCGCCTTCAGTACCTGCTCGGCCTTGTCCCGGTCGCGTCCGTGCACGACGACGCTCGCCCCTTCGGCCGCGAGCAGCCTCGCGACCGACTCGCCCAGCCCCGCGCTCGAGCCGGTGACGAGCGCCTTCTTCCCGGCCAACTGCAGATCCACGATCCGTTCCTTCCACGTCCGACGGTCTTTGTCCCATCAGTGTGGAAAGCCGAAAATGGACTCACAAGTCCAATTTCTGGCCGACGTAGTCGACGGTCCGCAGCCCCGGCCGGAAGCCGATGCTCTGGTAGAGCTTGGCCGGGATCGGGTAGCCGTCGTCGCCGCGGGGACAGACGCGTGCCTCGACGCCGCCCAGCTCCTTCAACGCGTGCAGCGCGCCCAGATTGACCGCCTGCCCCAATCCGAGCCGCCGGTACTGCGGTGCGCAGCCGACCGGCTCGACCAGGCCCGCCCGGTGCTGCTCGTCGAGCCAGATCAGCGCGCTGGCCACGAAGACACCGTCGGAGTTCTCGACGACCCAGTCGAGCTCGGGGCGGTACGGCCAGGTGCTCATCACCGCTGCCATTGCCTCGGCCGTCATCTTCGACGGAGCGACGTCGGACCAGGCGGCGCGATGAACGGCCGCCCGCTTCTCGATCTCGTCGGCACGGACATGGCGCAAGGTGAAGCCGTCCGGGACGACCGGCGTACCGAGGTCGTCGAGGGTGATGTTGTGGTGGGTGTAGTACGGGCGACCGTGCTCGAGGACGAAGCCGGCCTTCTCGATGGCGTCGATCAGGTGCGTCTCGCTCTCCAGCACACTGGTCAGTCGTTGCACCGCGGGGCCGGTTTCTTCGCGGAACCAGTCGAGTACCTCGCCGGCCACCTCGGGCCGTGCCGGATCGACGACGAGCAGCAGCCCGTTGCCCTCGATCCAGCCCCACGCGACGTCCTGGTCGCCATCACTCCACAACGCGATCCGCCAGCCGGCCTGCCGCTCCGGCGGGACCGAGGCCAGCTCCCACCCGATGTCGCCGATGTGGAAGCGCGATCCGGCGCCGTAGATCCGCTGGACCAGATCCTGCATCGCCCGGTCATCGGCTGATCCATGGTGGTCGCGACGGTGCACGAGAGCCTCCGGGGGCAGTTGATTAGGGTTGCGGCGTGGCGAACATAGCGGACGGTGGGATCCCGAGTCCCAACATTTGGCACCATCCCGCCGTGTACGAAGTGGAGAACCGCGCCGTCGATCCGGACGGGGTGATCGAGCCGGCGATGCGGGCGATCCGCGACTGGGCCGGGGCGACCGTGCTGGACCTCGGGTGCGGGACCGGGTTCCACCTGCCGATGTTCGCGGCCACGGCCGGCCGGGTGATCGGGGTCGAGCCGCACGGGGAGCTGGCGGCGATCGCGCGGCGGCGTACCAAGGATCTGCCGACGGTCGAGATCCGGCAGGGGACGGCGCAGAAGGTACCGGTCGAGGACGCGTCGATCGACGTGATGCATGCGCGCTGGGCGTACTTCTTCGGGCCGGGCAGCGAGCCGGGGCTGGCCGAGCTGGACCGGGTGATGCGCCGGGGCGGGACCGCGTTCGTGATCGACAACGACGGCTCGCGGTCGACCTTCGGGCGCTGGTTCAGCCAGAGCTACCCGATGATCAAGCCTCCTGAGGTAGAGCGCTTCTGGCTCAGCCGTGGCTGGCAGCGGACTTCGCTGGACATGGGCTGGCGGTTCGAGCGCCGCGAAGACCTGGAGGCGGTGATCCGGATCGAGTTCAAGCCGGCCGACGCCGAGCACTACATCGCCTCCCACATAGGCCTCGAGGTCGACTACGCGATCAACCTCTGGAGTAAGGCCTACTGACATTGCGGCACGCGTTGAAGCTGCGGTGGCCCTGGCCCTCTACTACGGTGAGCAGCCCGACGTAGGAGGCGCCAGGCCGGATGGACGGACTGCTGCTCAAGGGGTTGCCCGGTCTGCCACGGGAGCTTCAGCTAGTCCGAGGCGAGCAGCGAGCCCTGGTGGTTAAGGATGCGACTACTGCACGCCTGTTAGCCGATCTGATCACCGGGCTGGAGCAACCGCCGCCAGACGCGACCATCGATTGCACCGGCGACATCCGGCTCGTACCGGCCGAAGGCGGCTTGCTGCCCCACCTCGACGTGCTCGGCAACATCGTCCACGGCCATACCGTCACCCACCGAGTCACCCGCCGGGCAGCCGAGGAAGAGAGCCGCGAGACCGCAGCCCGTTGCGGTCTGGGAGACGTACTGGACCGCTATCCCCACGAGATCACCCCCGGCCGTCGCCGCCTGGCCGGAGTTGCCCGTGCACTGCGTGCGCACCCCACCGCGATCGTCCTCGAGGATGCACCCGGCCTACCCACGTGGGGATCACTGCTGTGGTTCGAGAACCCGGAGCTGTGGTTCCCGACTCTCCTGCTCATCACTACCGACCCAGCCCGTACTACGGGGTTCCAGCATGCCGACTAGCCGCCGCGCCTTCCTGGGTGCCTCCGCCGTACTCCTGGCCACCGGCTGCTCCGGTACTGCGGACGTCCTCGGTCTCCGTCGACCCGTACGCATCGCAGTGAGCTGGAGCGGTCAGGAACTGCGCGCCTTCCACTCGGTGCTCGACGGGCTCGGGCGGCTGGACTACCCGGTTGAGGTCGTCCCACTCGGCGACGACATCTCCACTGCCTTCGGACCTCGCTCTGCTCGCCGACCCGACTTGGTGATGCTGCCGCAGCCGGGGCTCGTCCCACCTCACCAGAAGGATCTGGAATCGATGCCGGATGACCTGGCCGAGCGGGGCCGAGCGCGGCTCTGGGACGAGCTACTGGTCGTCGACGGAACGACGTACG
This sequence comes from Kribbella ginsengisoli, assembly GCF_039537185.1. Taxonomy (NCBI): domain Bacteria; kingdom Bacillati; phylum Actinomycetota; class Actinomycetes; order Propionibacteriales; family Kribbellaceae; genus Kribbella; species Kribbella ginsengisoli. Next base: position 1,150,678 of record NZ_BAABAA010000002.1, read on the forward strand.
GGCTGCCGTTCAAGACGGCTCACAAGTCCGCGGTCTGGTACCGGCCATCCGTGCTGAAGAAGGCAGGACTCGAGCCGCCCACCCAGTGGAGTGAATGGCTCGCGATGAACAGGGCCTTGTCGGATGAAGGCATCAGGCCATTGGCACTGGCCGCTGGAGATGGCTGGGTGCTCACCGACTTCCTGGAGAACGTACTGCTGAGCTCCTCGCCATCCACCTACCGCGCGCTGGCCACTGCCGCTCACCCACGGCCATCCGAGCAGCCTGGCTTCGCTGCGGCTCTGCGACTCCTGGGGACCATGTGGTCGGCACCTGGAGCGCTGGCGGGCGGCGTGGAGCGGTCGCTGGTACAGCAGTTCCCCGATGCGATCGTCGAGGTCTTCGGGCATCGCAGGGCGGCCATGGTGCTCGCATCCGACTTCGCCGAACCAGTGGTGCGCTCCTTCGCCGCAGACCCCGACGACATCGGCATCTTCACCTTCCCGCCGATCAGTCCCGGCGCGGCGCCACCAGTAGTGGTCGGTGGCGACGTCATGGTGCTGCCCAAGCCGACCAGCGACGACGCCCGAGACCTCGTACGCCGGTTGGCCGCGCCCGCCGCTGTCGATCCGTGGATCGCAGAGGGTGGCTTCCTGGCGGACGGGGTGACCAGTGGGTACTCCCCTGAGCTCACCCGGCTCGCTCAGCAACTGGTCGCGCCCGGTGCGTCGCTGCAGTTCGACCTGTCCGACCGGCTCGGACGCCTGGGCGACATCAATGGGCTGTGGCGAGTGCTGACCGACTTCCTCGTCCGGATCGGCGGCCGCGGTAGCGACGTCGTACCGGAGGCCGTTGACGACGCGCTGGCCGAACTGAAGAAGGTGGAGAGCTGATGGGGCTGCAGAGCAACGGCCTGACGCTCGAGATCGTCGGGCGCGAGATCAGCGGCCGGCCGGTGCCTGGTAAGCCACGGCGACCACTAGGCCCTTATTTGCTTGGGCTTCCGGCATTGCTGTTGAGCTCGTTGCTGTTCATCCCTATTGCGGTGACCGTGGTGGCTGCGTTCAGGCGTCCGGACGGTACCTTCGGGCTCGGGAACTTCACGGTGATGGGCGACCCGGCCGCATTGCATGCCGTCGGCAACAGTCTGGCGTGGATCGCGGTGGCGCTCGGACTGGTCGTGGTCGGCTTCCTGCTGGCGCTCGTCAGCTACCGGCTGCCGGGGTTGTCGACGTTTCTCCAGCCGGCGTTGGTGATTCCGTTCGCTGTGTCGGTGCTGGTGTCAGGGGTGACCTTCCGGCTCATCTACGACCCGACGCCCGAGCGTGGCACGGTGACGGCCGTCTGGACCAAGCTGTTCGGCTCCAGCCCGGTATGGCTCGGGCCTGGGCTGTTCTGGCTGGTGCTGGTGTCGGCGTTCGGCTGGACCTGGCTCGGGTACGTCGTATCGCTGTTCCGGGCAGGCCTGGACGCGATCCCGGATGACGTGAGCCGGACCTTGGCGGCCGAGGGCGTCACCGGGTGGCGACGGCTGCTGGCACTGGAGTTGCCCTTGCTCAGGCCGATCACTGGCGTGGTGACGCTGACCCTGGTGATTGCGGCCGTGCGGGTGTTCGACCTGGTGCTCATCGTCGTCCCTGGGCCGATGCAGCGCGATGCCGACGTACTGGGGTTGAACTGGTGGCGCGCTACCAGCACGGGTGAGCCTGCCGGTCGTACTGCGGCTCTGGGTGTGGTGCTGTTCGCGATCGTGGCTGCTGTCGCGGTCATCGGTGTCCGCGGGTTGCGGCGACGGCGGTGGGCGATGCCGGTGAGTGTGGTCCGGCCTGTCCTCGCGCGCTCCAGGCCTAGCCGGCGGGTGCGGCGGATCGGGTGGACGGTCGGATTCGCGGTGAGCCTGATCTGGATCCTGCCTGCCGTTGTGCTCGTGGCGACTGCGCTGCATTCGCCGCGGGAGGCCGGGCTGCGTGGGTGGTGGTCGCTCGACGGGATCGGGGTGGACTCCTTCACGGCCGCCGTCAACGCGGGCTTGCTGCGGGCGCTGCTGTCGACACTGCTGATCTCTTCCGTGGCAACCCTTGTTTTGCTGGTGATCGCGGTGCCTACTGCGTACCTGGTGGCCTGGGGTGGGTTACCGCACTGGTTGGGGCGGCTGGTCTCGTCGTCCTTTGTGGTGCTCGCGGTGACGCCGGTGCAGATGTATGCGGCTCCGCTGCGGGATGCGATCGGCACGGCGGGGTTAGCCGGGTCGCGGGTGGCGTTGGCCTTGGTGCATGCGGCGGCCGGGTTGCCGTTCGCAGTACTGCTGCTGCGGTCGGCGTTTGCTTCGGCGCCGCCGGTGCTGGTGGCTGAGGCGTTGCGGGGGCCGGCTCGGCAGAGCGCAGTACTGGCTACTGTGCAGCGGACGTACCGGCCTGCTCTGGTTGCTGTGGCGGTGCTGGAGTTCGCGCTCGTGTGGAATGACTTCATCGTGGGGTTCTTGATCAGCGGGCCTGGCACTACGCCGCTGTCGCTGGTGTTGTGGGGAGAGGCTCGGCAGTTCTCGGCCTCCAGCGGGACAGTGGCCGCTGCTGCGGTGGTGGCGTCGGTGGTGCCAGTGGCGTTGCTGTTGACGTTCTGGCGGACGGTTGTGCGCGGGCTGACCGTGGGGAGCAAGCCGTGACGTCACCTGACCCTTCTCACAAGCCGTCTGACCAGGAACCGCGTCGGCGGGGCGACATCCTCGGGATCAGCGCGCTCGCGGCCGGGCTGTTGTCGGGACTGGCCGGGGACAAGCTCTCCCAGAGCATCGACAGCAGCGGCTGGATCAAGGTCGCCGGGATCAGCCTGACCATCGTGCTGGGGCTGATCTGGGCGATCTACAACGCTCCGGTCGGATTGCGGCGGTATCGGCGCTGGCGGTCTCGGGCCCCGCGAGAGCCTGGCGCGTTGCATGTTGCGGCTGAGGAGGCTGAGCAGTGGCTGGTGTCGCTCGGCTCGGATGCAGGTGGGTTGGCGGCCTCGGAGTGGTTCCAGCAGGAGGAGCCGCGGTTGCGGGAGCTACTGGAGGTGGAGAAGGCTCGTACCGACAACGTGGATGACTTCGCCCGGATCTGCGATGCGCTGGAGGCTTGGTACCTGCGGCGGCAGGACAGTCGTGGACTGCTGGAGCTCAGTGAACTGCTGACGGCGGCGGGTGATGCCTGTGCTCGGCGCGACCTGGCGGAACTCGCTGCGGCGCGGGCGGCAACGGCGTACCGGTTGATGGGTGATCTGGAGACGGCGAGCACTCGGCTCGGGGTGTCTTCCAATGTGGCGACCCGTGGTCGGACTGCGGCGGCACTGACCACTCGGCGGCAGGTGGAGCGGGCGCTGCTGCATTTGGCGCGGGCCGAGCAGGCACCGGCCGGCAGCGATCGGGACGAGGCGGTACTGAACGCACGGGACCGGTTGGACGACGCACGACTGCGACGCCCCGGGCCGGATCTGGCAGGCGAGATCGCCATCCAGATCAACCTCGCGATCGTCCACCTTTACCAACAGGATCCTGAAAGCGCCCTGGACCGCCTACGAGCCGCAGCTGCCCGGGCCACCGCCGCCGGTGACGCCAGCGCACGAGCCCACGCCCTGGAACTCCACGGCGTAGCAGCCTGGATGCAACGCAGCCCCAAAGAAGCCAAACAGTGGTGGCGAGAAGCCGCCAACCTCTACGCCGAGGTAGACGAACCCGAAGGCCGGGCCCGCTGCCTCCAGCACCTCGGCTCAGCCGAGATCATCAACAACCTCCCCGACAACGCCCGCGCCTACCTCGAACAAAGTGCCGACCTCCGCGGCGGCACAACCGGCCACCCTCTCCTCGCCCACTACCTCAAAGCAGCCCGCGACGCCGGCGACCAACCACCCCCACCCGAATCCCCACCCCACCGAACCGCCACCAACTGGCTCCGCCGAAAACTCTCCCGTTGGTTCACCTGAGCAAACCTGTGGATAGGGAGATCAAGTTTGTCGGTGGGTTCAATTAGGTTGGGCCGCATGGTGAAGGCAGCGGGGTCGGCCAGGTCGAAGGCGGCGGGGAAATCGCCGTTCGCGTGTAGTGAGTGTGGGTGGACTACCGCGCGCTGGATCGGGCGGTGCGGGGAGTGTCAGGCGTGGGGGACGGTGGCCGAGGTCGGGGCGCCCAAGGCTGCTCGGATTACTGCGGGGCCCGTGTCGTCGCCGGCGATGCCGATCGGGAAGGTGTCGGCGGTTGAGGCGGAGTCTCGGCCGACAGGGATCGGTGAGCTGGATCGGGTGCTTGGCGGCGGGGTTGTGCCGGGGGCAGTGATTCTGCTCGCGGGCGAGCCGGGTGTTGGCAAGTCGACGCTTTTGCTGGAGGTGGCGGCGCAGTCGGCGCGGCGAGGACAACGCACGTTGTACGTGTCCGGCGAGGAGTCCGCAGCCCAGGTCCGGCTCCGGGCAGGACGTACGGACGCGTTGGTGGACGAGCTGTACCTCGCGGCCGAGACAGACCTCGGAGCGGTCGTCGGCCAAGTGGACGCCGTCGACCCGACCTTCCTGGTGATCGACTCCGTGCAGACGATGGCGCACCCCGAGGTCGACGGCGCGCCAGGCGGTGTCACCCAGGTCCGCGAGGTGACGGGCGCACTCGTCCGGCTGGCGAAGGAGCGGAACATCGCCGTCGTCCTGGTCGGGCACGTGACGAAGGACGGCGCGATCGCCGGACCACGGATGCTGGAGCACCTGGTCGACGTGGTGCTGGCGTTCGACGGCGACCGGCACTCCGGGTTCCGGATGGTGCGGGCGACCAAGAACCGGTTCGGCCCGTCCGACGAGGTCGGCTGCTTCGACATGGTCGACACCGGCATCGTCGAGGTGAGCGACCCGACCGGCCTGTTCGTGTCCGAGCACGCCGAGCCGGTCGCCGGCACCTGCGTGACCGTGATGATGGAAGGACGCCGGCCATTGCTGGCCGAAGTACAGGCTCTGGTCGGGCCGTCGGCGGCACCACAACCACGGCGTACGACGTCAGGGCTCGAGTCGTCGCGGGTGGCGATGGTGCTCGCGGTGCTGGGCAACCGCGCGGGGCTGAAGCTGACCGACCAGGAGGTGTACGTCGCGACCGTCGGCGGAGTGAAGATCACCGAGCCCGTCGCGGACCTCGCGGTCGCCATCTCGGTTGCGTCGTCGGTGATGGACAAGCCGATCCACCCCGGCCTGATCGCGATCGGCGAGGTCGGCCTGGCCGGCGAGGTGCGCCGCGTCGGCGGGCTGGAGAAGCGGCTGGCCGAGGCCGCCCGGCTCGGCTTCACCAAGGCGATCATCCCGGCCGACGTGCCGAACCGCTCCAAGGAGTCCAAGCCGATGGACATCGAGGCCAAGTACGGCCTGCGCACGTTCGCAGCCGGCGACATCCGCGCCGCCCTCACCGCCGCCGGCCTCACCTGACCACCGGGGCTGGACCCTGTGGTCCAGTTCACAGCGGGGGCATGAGCGTGAGACGGGTATCTACGCACCAGTAGTAAGGAACGTATTCTGAGGGTGCCCCCACCCCAAACGGCCACCGCCCCAGGCCGTCCCCCTCCCGGAGGAGCACGCGAGATGACCGGTTCCAGAGTTGTCGCCCTCGGCCATTACCAACCCGAGCGGGTGCTCACCAACGCCGAGCTGTCCACCATGGTGGAGACCAACGACGAGTGGATCCAGAGCCGGGTCGGGATCAAGGAACGCCGGATCGCGGCGCCGGACGAGCAGGTCGACGAGATGGCCTGGCGCGCCGCCGAGAAGGCCGTCGCCAACGCCGGCATCGACCTCGCCGAGATCGACCTGGTCGTCGTCGCGACCTGTACGGCGATCGACCGCTCCCCCAACATCGCCGCCCGGGTCGCCGCCCGCCTCGGCCTCGGCAGCCCGGCCGCGCTCGACGTGAACACCGCCTGCTCCGGCTTCAGCCACGCGCTCGCCACGGCCGACCACGCTATCCGCGCGGGCGCCGCCTCCAAGGCGATCGTGATCGGCGTCGAGAAGCTGAGCGACTTCACCGACTGGACCGACCGGACCACCTGCGTGCTGATCGGCGACGGCGCCGGCGCGGCCGTCCTGGTCGCCAGCGACGAGCCGGAGATCGGCCCGGTCGTCTGGGGCTCGGTCCCGGAGATGTCCGACGCGGTCCGGATCGAGGGCCGCGACGGCAAGTTCGCCCAAGAAGGCCAGAGCGTCTTCCGCTGGACCACCACCCAGCTCCCGGTGATCGCCCGGCAGGTCTGCGAGAAGGGCGGAGTCACCCCCGAGGAGCTCGGCGGTGTCGTCCTCCACCAGGCCAACCTGCGGATCATCGAGCCGCTGGCCAAGCGCCTCGGCGCGGTCAACGCGGTGATCGCCCGCGACGTGATCGAGTCCGGCAACACCTCGGCCGCGAGCATCCCGATCGCGTTGTCGAAGCTGGTCGAGCGGCGCGAGATTCCGGCCGGTGCGCCGGTGCTGCTGTTCGGGTTCGGCGGCGGCCTCTCGTACGCCGGACAGATCATCCGCTGCCCGTAGTACCGGCCCGGCAGCAGCGACACGCGGTACACCGGGAGTTGCTTCAGCTGTTATCCGATCGGTGATCGAACACCGCCCCCGATCACCTTCCGGCCCCGCCGGGTACCGAAACGACGCTCAGCCGACCACTGCACGATGCGGTTGCACGATGCGATGCACGTGCGTTTGCAAACGCGACCGAATCGCCGGAGCCCACCGGCCCGCAAAGCTGGTGGGTCGGTCACAGTACGGCGCGCAGCCGCATAGACTCAGGGACCGTGGCCCCGAATTCCGACAAGAACAGCACCGACGCCCGGATGCGCGCGACCCTCGCCGCCGTGGCGCCCGGTACCGAACTGCGTGAAGGCCTGGAACGGATCCTGCGGGGCCGGACCGGTGCCCTGCTGGTGCTCGGCCAGGACAAGGTGGTCGACTCCATCTCCACCGGCGGCTTCGAGATCGAGGTCGAGTTCACCGCGACCGGCCTGCGCGAGCTGAGCAAGATGGACGGCGCGATCATCCTCGACCGCGACATGTCCCGGATGCTGCGCGCCGCCGTCCACCTGATGCCGGACCCGTCCATCCACACCGAGGAGACCGGCACCCGGCACCGCACCGCCGACCGGGTGGCCCGGCAGACCGGCTTCCCGGTCATCTCGGTCTCCCAGTCGATGCACATCATCGCCTTGTACGTCGACGACCAGCGCTACGTGCTCGAGGACTCCGGCGCCATCCTGTCCCGGGCGAACCAGGCGCTGGCCACCCTCGAGCGCTACAAGCTGCGCCTCGACGAGGTCTCCGGCACGCTGTCCGCGCTCGAGATCGAGGACCTGGTCACGGTTCGCGATGTCGCCGCGGTCGCCCAGCGGCTGGAGATGGTCCGCCGGATCGCCACCGAGATCGACGGGTACGTCGTCGAGCTCGGCACCGACGGCCGGCTGCTCACTCTGCAGCTCAACGAGCTCGTCGCCGGTGTCGCCGGTGAGCGCGAGCTCGTCGTCCGCGACTACCTGCCGCCCGCGGCCGGCCGCCGCCCGAAGACGGCCGAGGACGTCCTGCTCGAGCTCGACGCGGTCAGCCCGACCGACCTGCTCGACATCGGCCAGGTCGCGCGCGCCCTGCAGCTCGGTGGCGCCGAGCAGCTCGACGCGGCCGTCACCCCGCGCGGCTACCGCCTGCTGGCCAAGGTGCCGCGCCTCCCCGGCGCGGTCATCGATCGCCTGATCGAGCACTTCGGCCACCTGCAGAAGCTGCTCGCCGCCAGCATCGACGACCTGCAGACCGTCGACGGCGTCGGCGAGAACCGCGCCCGCACGGTCCGTGAGGGCCTGTCCCGCCTCGCCGAGTCCAGCATCCTGGAGCGCTACGTCTAGACGCTCTTCCTGTACTACGTAACGCGGCGCCGGCTGACCCATCAGCCGGCGCCGCGTCTCTTTGTGCTGCCCGTAGGGGACTTGCCTGAGCACCTCTCGGCGAGTAATACTCCACGTGGAATAGTTCGCACGGAATGATCGGAGTGGGCGATTTGGCCTCCCTGACGCCACTGGCGATCGCGGTGCTGGCGTTGCTGGTCGAGCGCCGGATGCACGCCTACGAGATGTACCAACTGCTGCTGCACCGGCGGAACGACCGGCTGATCAAGGTCAAGCCCGGTTCGCTCTACCACACCGTCGAGCGGCTGACCGGCCAGGAACTCGTCCGCGCGACCGGCACCGAACGGGCCGGGAACCGCCCCGAGCGGACGACGTACGAGATCACCGCCGCCGGCCGGGAGGCGCTCGAGGAGCGCGTCCGGACCGGGATCGAGACCTACGAGTACGAGTACCCACTGTTCCCCGTCGTGCTGAGCGAGGCGCACAACCTCGAAGTGAAGGACGCCGCGGAACGCTTCCGGCGCCGGCTGTGCGAGATCGAGGAGCAGCTCGCCGAGGTCGAGTCCGCGATCGCGGACGTGACCGAGCGGCAGGTGCCCGAGCCGTTCTGGCTCGCCGCGGGCTACAACCGGGCCGTGCTCGCCGCCGAGCGGGACTGGCTGACCACGCTTCTCCAACGGATCGAGAGCAAGGATCTTTCATGGCAACACCGCAAGAACAAGTGACACCCGACGTCCGGCCGTGGCCGGCGTTGTGGGCGCTGGTACTGGGCTTCTTCATGATCCTGGTCGACTCCACCATCGTCTCGGTGGCGACCCCCTCGATCCTGACCGACCTGCACACCGACGTCGGCAACGTCGTCTGGGTGACGAGCGCCTACCTGCTCGCCTACGCCGTGCCGCTGCTGATCACCGGCCGGCTCGGTGACCGGATCGGGCCGAAGAAGCTCTACCTGGCCGGCCTGACCCTGTTCACCCTCGCGTCGGTCTGGTGCGGGCTGACCAACTCGATCGAGATGCTGATCATCGCCCGGGTCTTCCAGGGACTGGGCGCGTCGATGATGACGCCGCAGACGATGGCGGTGATCACCCGGATCTTCCCGGCGAACGAGCGCGGCAAGGCGATGAGCCTGTGGGGCGCCACCGCCGGCGTCGCGACGCTGGTCGGCCCGATCCTCGGCGGCGTGCTCGTCGACGGGCTCGGCTGGCAGTGGATCTTCTTCATCAACGCGCCGATCGGCGTCCTCGGTTTCGTGCTGGCCTGGCGGCTCGTCCCGGACCTGCCGACGCACGAGCACAGGTTCGACCTGGTCGGCGTCGCGCTGTCCTCGATCGGCCTGTTCTGCCTGGTGTTCGGCATCCAGGAGGGCCAGAAGTACGACTGGGGTCAGATCAGCGGACCGATCTCGGTCTGGGGCCTGATCATCGTCGGCCTGCTGGTGATCGGGATCTTCCTGTTCTGGCAGGCGAAGAACAAGGGCGAGCCGCTGCTGCCGCTGTCGCTGTTCAAGGACCGCAACTTCTCGCTGGCCAACACCGCGATCACCACCGTCGGCTTCGCGATCACCGCGATGACGTTCCCGCTGATGCTGTACGCCCAGAGCGTGCGCGGCCTGAGCCCGACCCGGTCGGCGCTGCTGCTCGTGCCGATGGCGGTCATCTCCGGCCTGCTCGCACCGTTCGTGGGACGCCTGACGGACAAGACCCACCCGCGGTACCTGGCCGGCTTCGGCCTGCTGTGCTGCTCGGTCTCGCTCTTCTGGCTCAGCCAGGTGATCGAGCCGGACGTGGCGATCTGGAAGCTACTGCTGCCGATCGCGTTGCTCGGTGTCGCCAACGGCTTCATGTGGGCGCCGCTGGGCAGCACTGCGACTCGTAACCTGCCGATGCATCAGGCCGGTGCGGGCGCGGGCGTCTACAACACCACGCGGCAGGTTGGTGCGGTGCTGGGCAGCGCGGGCATCGCCGTACTGATGGAGTCGCGTCTGGCCAGCAATCTCCCTGCACTGCAAGGGACTGCGGTCGAAGGTGCAGGCAAGCTGCCCGAGGCGCTACGGCAGGGCTTCAGCGACTCGATGGCGCAATCGATCATGCTGCCGGCTGCTGTTCTGCTGATCGGACTCGCCGCGTCACTGCTCTTCGCCAAGCCGGCCTTCATGAACAAGCCGGCCGACATCCCTTCTGCAACAGGGACTGCTAGACGATCGTGAAGGCCTGGAGGGCCGAGGCGTTCCCGTCGTAGACCGCCTTGGCCACATAGGTTCCCGGCTTGGCCTGCAGCTGTCCGGGCAGGCAGCCGGGGCGCGACCGGCGGCCGTCCCACGGGATGGTCACCGTCGATTGCTTGCCCTTGGCAAGGATCAGGATGGCTCGCGGAACCACCTTCTCGCAGTGCTCCGTGGTCCAGATCTGGTCCTTGCCGGAGGTGATCGTCAGCGACAGTACGGTCGGGTCGACGGCGACCCGGCACTCCTCGCGGACGGCGCTCAGCTGGATCACCAGGTTCATCGAGTTGCCCGAGGTGAGCGTCCGGGTGGCCGGTACGACCTCGATCCGCACGTCCCGGCCGGTGCAGGTGACGTCCTTCGGAGTCTTGGTCGACGTCTCCGTCGCCTTCTTGGACTCTGACGTCTTCGAGCTGGGTGTCTGCGTGGGGACGACGGTCGGGGCCGATGTCGGGTTCTGGCCGGGGTCCGTGGCCGCTGAGTTCTTGGGGTCGTCGCCACCGCCGAGCACCCGGACCAGGACGAAGAGCAGCGCCACCAGTACGGCGAGCACAAGTGCGCGCCGGAACCAGTACACGCTGGCGGGCAGATGCCCGACCGGTCGGAGCAGGCTGCTCATGTTCGAACCTTAATGTCAGGATTGTGCCCGACATGTCAGACTCGCCGCTCCCCCACACACCAGCCCGCACGCCACGCTCAGCCTCGTCGGCTCCGGCGGCCCGCTCAGCCTCAGCCCTGCACGAGCCGATCCTCGACTGGTACGCCGAGAACGCCCGCACCCTGCCCTGGCGCGAGCCCGATGCCGGTGCCTGGGCGGTGATGGTCAGCGAGTTCATGCTGCAGCAGACACCGGTCGCCCGGGTGCTCCCTGCGTACGAGCGGTGGATGCAGCGCTGGCCGAAGCCGGCTGACCTCGCCGCGGAGGCTCCAGGTGAGGCTGTGCGGGCTTGGGACCGTCTGGGGTACCCACGGAGGGCCCTGCGGCTCCATGCGGCGGCTAAGGCGATCGTGGAGGAGCACGGGGGCGTAGTACCGGATGACCACGCGGCACTACTCGCACTGCCGGGGGTGGGGACGTACACGGCGGCTGCGATCGCGTCGTTCGCGTATGGGCAGCGCCATGCGGTGGTGGACACCAACGTGCGCCGAGTCTTCGCCCGGGCCATCACCGGGTCGGCTCAGCCGACCATCTCGCCCACTGCGGCCGACCTGCGGCTAGCTGTCTCCGCACTGCCCGCCGACGAGCCGACAGCCGCCCGCTGGGCCATAGCCACAATGGAGCTAGGCGCCCTCATCTGCACCGCCCGAACCCCGCGATGCGCCGCCTGCCCGATCCAGAGCAACTGCGCTTGGGTGCTGGCGGGCAGCCCGCCCTACGACGGCCCACCCCGCAAGGGCCAGACCTACGAAGGTACGGATCGCCAGGTGCGTGGCCGACTGCTCGCAGTGCTGCGTGCTGCGCAGGGCCCGGTCCCGAAGAGCGAACTGGATGCGTGCTGGCCAGAGCAGATCCAACGCGAACGAGCCCTCGACGGCCTGGTTGCCGACGGCCTGGTCGACCCGGTAGCCAACAACAGCTACCGCCTCCCGGCCTGACCCAGCCCACGCCAGCTGCTCGCGAAGCGAGCTAACCCGGGTGGCACCCGGCCGGCACCAACAACCCAGGCCGGGTGAGCCATCGCAAAAGCCCGAGCGGCTGCTGCCGATCGGGCGGGGTGCCGATGGCCGGCCCGGGGTCGGGCCGGCCTCAGCAGGTCGTACAGGTGGTGATCAGTTCTTCTTGCTGCTGTTCGCCGTCGCCTCGTCGGCGTCGTCGGTGAGCAGGTCCAGCGGCATCGCCGGGCTGCCGGACAACGTGGCCAGCATCTGCCGGACGTTGGTCAGCTGCGCGTTGATGCTGTCGCGACGCTGGGTCGCGGCGGCCAGCTCGCGCTCGGACTCGGCGCGGATCCGCTCGGACTTGTCCTTCGCGGCCGCGACGATCTCCTGCGCCTGACGGTTGGCGTCGGCCAGCTGCTGCTGGGCCAGGCGCTCCGCCTCGGACCGGGACCGGTCGGCTTCGCGCTGCACCTGGGCCGCACGGTCGGTGACCGCCGCCAGCTGCTGCTCGGCCAGTGCCGTCCGGGCCGCGAACTCCTGCTCGACCTTGCCCCGGCGCTCGGCCAGGGTGGTCTCGAAGGCAGCCGCCGCCTGAGCGGACTTGGCGCGCTCCTGCTCGTACAGCGCCTGCGCCTCGCTGCGGCGCGCGGTCGCGTCGCGCTCGGCCTCGTCGCGCATGTCGTCGGCCTGGGTGCGGGCCTCCTCGAGGATGCGGGCAGCCTCGGCGTCGACCTCGCTCTTCCAGTCCAGCGAGTACTGCTCGGCCTCCTTGCGGACCTTCTTGGCGTGCACGTCGGCGTCGGCGACGATCGCGTCGGCGTCGGTGCGGGCCCGGGTTACCAGATCGCGGGCCTCGTCGTCGGCCAGCGACAGGATCTTGGCGACCCGCTCACCGAACTCGGTGAAGGTGGGCGTGCGGTCCTTGTTGTCCTCCTGGGCGGTGATGACGGCCGACTCGGCCGCGTCCGTCCGGGACTGCAGCTCCTGAACGTGGCGCTGCAGCTGCTCCGACTGCTGCTGCAGTGCGGTCAGCGAGGTGGTCAGCTCACGAACGTGCTGGTCCACCTGGGCAGGCTCGTAGCCACGCAGAACGGTGCGGAACGGGGTTGGGGATTCACTGCTCATGTCTTCTGATGCTCACTTCGGTGGGTGGGTGGATCACACATTGTCACTGACAAGGATCTGACTGTCACGTCCTCATCCTGATTCCCCCGTGGAACCCTCGCTACCGGACATTCCACCACCTGCGTGGAACCCAGGGATAGCGAGTGCCTCGATCACACCCGAAAGCTGGGTGAGCTCCTTGGTGATCTCGTCGCGGCGCTGGTTCAGCGCCGCGACCCTCGCCTCGGCGTCGGCGAGAAGTTTTCGGGCCTGCTGGCGCAGCTCGTCGGAGTGCTCGCGGGCCTGCGCCTCGAGGCCCTGGGCCTCGGCACGGGCCTTGCGGATCAGCTCGTGCGACTGACGCTGCGCGTTGGCCAGATCGTTGGCGGCCTGCTCGCGGAGTACCTGCGTGCTGACCTTCGCCTCGGCCTCGCGGCGGTTGGCGCGGGTGATGATCTCCTTGGCCTCGACCTCGGCGTTGGCCTTCAGCCGGTCGGCCTTCGCCTGCGCCTGCGCGGTCACCTTGTCGGCCTGCTGGGTGACACTGGCGAGCGTCGCCTCGGCCTGCTGGTTGGCCGACGCGAGCGTCTTCTCGGCGAGCGCGGTCAGCTCCGCGTTCTCCTTGGCGATCGCGGCCTGGGTCTCCTTGAGCCGGCTGGTCGAGCGGCTGACCACACGGCGCAGATGCGCGCGCTTGGCGCGGGCCAGCTCGGCGACCTCGATCGCCGCCCGGTCGCGGATCCCCCGGGCCTCCTGCTCGGCGGTGGCGACCAGGTCGTCGACGGTCTTCTTGCTCCAGGCCGTCTGCTTCTCGGCCTCGGCGAGCGCGGTCTCGGCCGCCTTGTTCGCGTCCTCGACGATCCGCTGCGCCTCGGCCGACGCCGTACGCCGATCCGCCTCGATACTGTCGACGACCAGCTTGGCCTGCGCTCGCGCGTCGGCCATCAGCCGCTCGTTGGCCTCTTCGGCCTCGGCCCTCTTCGCGGCGATCTCCTCGACCGCGGCGGCGCGCAGCTTGTCGATCTCGAGCGAGATGGCGGCCATCTTGGCGCGCTCGGTCTCCTCGAGCTCGGCGGTCCGGCGCTCGAGCTCGGTCCGGTTCTCACCGCGCAGGCGCTCGATCTCGGCATGCGCGGCGGCGATCTGCGCCCGGGACTTCTCCCTGGCCGCCTCCGCCTCGCGCTCGACCGTGGTCCGCAGGGCGATCGCCTCCGACTCGGCCCGGGCGATCAGCTCGGCCTCGTTGCGAACCGCTGCCTGCGAAACGAGCGCGGCCTGCTCGCCGGCGTCGGCGACGAGCTGCTGCGCCTCGCGGCTCGCGCGCTCGACTGCCGCAGCGGCCGCCTCGCGGGCCTGCTTGGCCTCCTCGACGATCTCGTCGGCTTCTTCCTTCAGCCGCGCGGCCTCCGCCTCGGCCGCGGCGATCCGCCGATCCGCCGCCGCCTGCGACTCCTCGCGCAACCGGTCGGCCGCGGCGTGCGACTCGGTGTGCAACTGTTCCGCGGCCGCCTTGACCTCGATCCGGCGCTGAGCCACCTCGGAGTCGACCGTGCTGCGCAGTTCCTCGGCAGCAGCCTCCGACTCGGCCTTCAGCCGCTCGGCAATCGCGGTCGCCTCGGCCCGTACCCGCTCGGCCTCAGCCGTCGACTCGGCCCGCAACCGCTCGGCGGCCTCGGTCGACTCTGCTGTCAGTCGCTCGGCCGCGGCCTGGGCCTCGCCAAGAATCCGCTCGGCCTCGGCAGTCGAATCGCCACGGACTCGCGCCGCTTCAGCAGCCGCCTCGGAACGGAGCCGCTCGGCCTCAGCCTTCGAGTCGGCCAGCAGCTTGCCGGCGGCCTCAGTCGACTCGGACCGCAACAACTCGGCCGCTGCCGTCGACTCGGCCCGAAGTGTCTCGGCTGCGGCAGTGGACTCCTGCTCCAGGCGTTCGGCCAGAGCCTGGGCTTCGGTACGGACCCGGTGGGCCTCGGCCTCGGACTCGCTCCGGAGTTGCTCGGCGGCGCGCTCGGCATCGCTGAGCAAGCGCTGGGCTCCGGAGTGAGCATCGGAGCGCAGCTTCTGGACCGCCTGCTCGGCCTCCGCGCGCAGTGCCTGCGTCTCCTCCTCAGCCGCCGCGCGTAGCTCCTGCGCATGCCGCTCGGCCTCGGCCTTCACCCGCTCGGCCTCGGCGCGGATCCGCTCCGCCTCTTCCAGCGCGGTGTCGTTCTCGTACTCCGCCTGCTCGCGCAGGGTGTCCGCGATCCGCTGTGCGCGCTCCAGCACGCCGCCCGCTTGCCGCACGCCAAAGGAACCGGCGTCGGGGACCGGTTCCTGGGTCAGCGGCAGACGCGGTGCGTCCATGCGACGAGATGATTCCATCTCCGGCCCCCTCTCCAACAGTCCGGGTCCCAAAGCCGTGGTCACGTAGCTACAACGAGCGAGTTCGGGTGACGGGTTAACTTTCCTTCATGCCGCTGCGCGATCTTCCCACCGAATCGAAGGCCGCGGCGGCCCTGCTCCGCACGGAGGAGCTGGCACACCGAAGGACCTTACGACGAACCCAGTGGCAAGGTGTAACCCTCGCGTGTCTCTCAGTGGTCTGCACGGTGGCCGTCCTGTTGCCGGGCAGCGCGAGCACAGGCTGTTACCTCTGGCGCGCGACGACCCAGCCCGTAAGCGGTCGCGGCGCGGCGCTGGCCCTACCCCTCACGCTGATCGCGCTGGTACTCGCGGATCGCTTGTCTGCGGACAGAATCGTCCTTCGCCGACAGGTCCGCGGATGGGGTGCCGTGGCGGTTGCTGCCGTCGCCGCGACCGCATGGAGCGGCCTTGCCTGGCAGGGCCGATCGGGCTGCGGCACTTCACCGGCTGTGATCGGTTTCCTCGTCTCCGCCGCCTTGGCCGCGGTCATCGCCGCCTATTGGGCGACCTGTTCGCCAACTGTTTCACCACTGCTCGGCAGCCCTTCGGAAGGCCGCGAAAACTCGTCGGAAGAAAGTCTCGATCAGTCCGAATTGCGAGCAATCTTCGTCGAATTGACCTCTTCGACCGAGTCTCGGCCGGTCTCCCGCCCTGTCGTCGCCCCCGTCCTGGCCGGCTCGCTGGCCGCGATCCTCCTTCTTTCAACCGTCCTCCCTTGGCGCGAACTGCTCGATCCCGTAGCCCTCGGCCCGGCCGGCGCAGAGGCCGGCATGATCCGCGTCCAGCTCTGGGAGATCCCGTACGCCGAAACGTGGGCCGCCCTACTCGCCCTAACCGCCGTGGCCGTGCTCGGCGCATCCATAGCGCGCTACCTGCCCGTGCTCCGGCCTGCGTCCGCACTAGCCGGCGCTCTCGCAGTAGCCGGCGTCCTCTCGGCACTGGTCCAACTACCGGACCAACTGTCCGACGGCGTGGGCTATCGCCCAGGGATCGGCGCCTGGCTCGCACTTGCATCTGGTGTGGTGCTGCTAGGCCTTGGCGCACAAGCTCGCCGACGCGAACTGCTTGCTGTCTTGCTAGCCGGGGCTGTTGGCGTAACGGCTGGAGTACTCGCGCCAGCGACAGCAGCACCGGAGTACAAACCCCTAGCGTTTGCAGGGATTCCGCATCGACTGCTGGACCTGCAGGGCGGGCAACTGGTCGACCGGCTCGGCATGCGCGTCGCCATCGGTACGTCGGACCCGCTGGACTCGATCGCGGGACGGTTGGACGGCGGACCGGGTCAATGGCTTCTGGGCCGTACTGGTTCGGAAGGGTCGACCCTGTTCGAGTACCGCGACGGGGTGGCGTTCCCTCGCGTCACCTTGAGCCACGGTGTGACACCACCCGCATTGCTCGGCGTCGAGGACGACAAGATGGTCATGCTCGCTGGCGGAGCAGGCAGTCGACCCTGGGCGATCCTCGCCGTCCCACTGACGCTAGTGGCTGCTGATGTGAGCCTGAGCCACAAGAACCCCGACAACACGTACTACGTGACGCCCGACGTCGACGTCTTGGCGACCGGCCAAGGCCCTGCACTCACGCATCGCAACGCGGACCGGTCGATCGTCATCTGGGGAGGCACCACCACCTGGCAGATCCCAGCCGATCGCTTGCGTCCCGGTCTGGATCTCAGCGCCTACGTGGTGGACCCAGGACCCGGCGCACCCGGCAACGCGGTGTCTACCGGGCCTGACGGCACTACTGCTTGGCGAACCAGTTGGACGGGCCTGGCTCTGCTGCGGCCCGGCTCTTCTATGGCGCAGCAGCTCACTGGTGTCGCTCCTGCTGCCTGCTCGCTGAGCAGAGACGCGGCCAGCTCGTCGTTGACAGTCGAGGCCTTCGCTGTCGATGTCCGCGGCAACGTGTGGCTCGGTGGTGGTTCGCCGACCGCAGTGGTCACGCCAGACGGCGTGCTGCGACTGCTGCCGGGTGGAGCTGCTGGAGTCGACAGCATCGAGGCACGGCCGGATGGGTCGGTGTTGCTGGGGACGTCGCCGGGTGGGGGCGACCAGGTCCTTGAGATCACGGGTGCGGCCGATGCTGCTGAGTCGTATCCGGCTGCACCCGAGCCAGACGCCCGGTGCGACCGACGGACGCCGGCTCGTGGGAGTACGGCGTACAAGGCGACCGTGGTGCCGGTCGTGCCTGCTGTGGATCCGCCGGGGAAGGTGGCGACGGGGACGGCGACTCAGCTGGGTCTGGACGGGCATGGGCGGCTGGTGCAGGTTCGACTGCCTATTGCGGCGCATGCGTGGGCTCCGGACGGCCTGGGCGGCGTCTGGTGGACTACGAGTGGCCCGGGCAAGGCGTCCAACGAGATCGGCGTTCATCTGGTGGGTGGGTCGACCAAGGTCGTGCGAGACCCTGCGCCTGAGCTGCCCAACCAGCGGGGTGAGTTCGCGGCCGCTGCTGGGGATCGGCTCGTCACTGCGATCGGTGGGAACCTGTACAACTTCTACGGGCCGGGCGAGCAGGTCAGCCGGGTCAAGGTCGCCGGTGGGCTGCGGCCGGACGGGCTGGTTCAGTTGAGTTCTGGGGATGCGGCGATGGTGCTCGACGAGCGGCTGGTGCTGGTGAGCCGGAGCGGGCGAACCACTGCGCTGTTCGGTGGAGCCACCACGGGCTGGCCGATCTCGTCGACCAGCGTCGCGCCGAGCCAGTGGACCACGGACGGCAACTGGTTCGCGGGTCCGGACGGGAAGCTCTGGGGGTACGACGGCAGCCATCTGGTGCGCGTCGACGGTCCTGGGCGAATCACGACGATCGCCGGACCGGCCCAAGGAGTACCGCAGGCGGCCGACGAGGTCACCGTCATCGGCCGCTCACTATTCTTTGCCTTGGGCAACGATATTGCCCGGCTGGATCCGCGATGACCGAACTGCCGCCCGATGAGCAACTCCCACCGAAGCTCGACGCCCTGGAGCGCGAACTTGGCGCTCAGCAACATCGATGGTTCGCCCTGGCGATGCTGCTTGCAGCCATCGCGACCGGTGTCACGCTGCTACTCCCCTGGACGTTCAGCCGCCGCCTAGGTCTGTCCGTGTGGCAACTCGGCATCGAGACCCAACCGACCCTCGCCCTCACCTGGTCAGCCGGCCTGCTCGCCACCATCGTCACCCTCGCCCTGCCGCCCGGCCCGAAATCCCAAGCCGCTGCGGCGATCACCGGCGTCATCACCCTCATCTACCTCGCCGGCTGCTGGCAGGCCCGCGACCTCGAGCAACTGACCGACACCTGGCCAGGCCCCGGCCCCACCCTCGCCCTAACCACCGCCATCATCTGGCTCCTCACCACCTCAGCCCACCTCCTGGCCACCCACCTCCACCATCCACCCCCCACCGAAGAAGCCCTGACCATCGCCCACTCCCGCCTCCGCCGCATACCCACCCCGCCCAGCCACTCCAGCCCGACCAGCACCCCGAACATGCCTAGCCGAGCCGGCCGACCCACCCGATCCACCACGCCCGGCACCCCCACTGCATCCGAGCTACCCGGACCATCCAGCGGCCCACCCAACCGGGGAGACCAATAGCCTGATCCGGGCGTACAACCCACCCCAATGGCGGCCAGAAACCTCCCCGACCCAACGGTTGCGGACGGTCCCCGGGCAGAGCGCCTGCGGAGGGCGTGGCTGGTCGGGTCACCCGGTGGAGTGAGGGGAGTCCCTCGCGGAGTTGAGGTGGTGGGGGCTGGCGTGCGCGAAGGTGGAGTGGTGAGCGTCATCGCCATCCGCCGGACGCAGGTCTGGCTACCAATCGCAGTGGCCTGTATGTCGCTGGCTCTCGGTGCCTATGGAGTCGCCAGGCTGCTCAGCGCTGACCCCCTCGGCATCGAAGGGTTCGCTGGGCTGTTCGGCGTCGATGCGCTCGGACTCAGCTTCGTGCCGACGCGGGTGGATGCCGGAGCTGTGGCAGTACTGGGCTTGATCGGAGTACCGGCTGCCGTCGGGCATGCGCGGACCGAGTGGAGCCCATCGGCGTACCGGCCGTTGTTGTGGTTCACCGCCGTGGAGGTGGTTGCGGCTGTGGGGCTGCTCCTGGCGCCAGGCGCTGCCGTCACGGCGAGAGTGCTAGCGGTTGCGCTGGCTGCAGGCTGGACAGCACTCGGCATCCGAGGCCTGCGCTACACCCGCACCACCTGAACCGCAGTACGCCGTACCCGCCCGGCCCCCGCGCCACAGCCCCACCGCCTGTACCCCAGTACGTCGCACCGCCCGGTTCTCGGCCACAGCCGTGCCGTCCGATCCCGGCGGCGGCCGTATCGCTCCAGCCTCAGCTGCGGCCGTGCGGGCCGATCGTCCGTTGTGGTGGTGCTGCTTGGGGCTTGGTTGTGTTGGGTGGGTGGGAACGGCGGAAGGCCCCACGGACGGGTGTCCGTGGGGCCTTCCGGTTGGTGCTGTGGGGCTCAGGTGTCCTGGAGGCCCGAGGTGCCGCCGCCGGCGATCTCGGTGAGTTCCAGGTCCGGGTCCGCAGCGGTGCTCTTCTGAGCGCCGGTGAAGGTGAAGAACTCCGGCACGCCGTCCTCGCTGACGGTGCCCTCGGGGGCGACGTCGACGAGCACGATCTGGCCGGGACGCAGTTCCCCGAACAGGATCTTCTCGGCCAGCACGTCCTCCACGTCACGCTGCAGCGCGCGACGCAGCGGGCGGGCACCCAGGATCGGGTCGAAGCCACGCTCGGCGACCAGAGCCTTCGCCGCCGGGGTGAGCTCGATGCCCATGTCCTTGTCCTTCAGCCGCTCTTCCACCTGCGCGACCATCAGGTCGACGATCTGGACGATCTCTTCCTTGCCGTGCTGGTGGAAGACCACGATCTCGTCGACGCGGTTCAGGAACTCGGGACGGAAGTGCTGCTTCAGCTCGTCCGTCACCTTCGCCTTCATCTTGTCGTACGACCCGACCACGTCGTTGGCTCGCTGGAAGCCGGTGCTGACCGACTTGGCGATGTCGCGGGTGCCCAGGTTCGTGGTCATGATGATCACGGTGTTCTTGAAGTCGACCACGCGGCCCTGGGCATCGGTCAGCCGACCTTCGTCCAGGATCTGCAGCAGCGAGTTGAAGATGTCCGGGTGGGCCTTCTCCACCTCGTCGAACAGCACCACGCTGAACGGCTTGCGGCGGACCTTCTCGGTCAGCTGGCCGCCCTCTTCGTAGCCGACGTACCCGGGAGGCGAACCGAACAGCCGCGAGGCCGTGTGCTTCTCGGAGTACTCCGACATGTCGAGGCTGATCAGCGACTTCTCGTCGCCGAACAGGAACTCGGTCAGCGCCTTGGACAGCTCGGTCTTACCGACACCCGACGGTCCCGCGAAGATGAACGAGCCGCTCGGCCGGCGCGGGTCCTTCAGACCCGCACGGGTCCGCCGGATCGACCGGGACAACGCCTTCACGGCGTCGACCTGACCGATGTACCGCTTGGCCAGCTCCTCCTCCATCTTCAGCAGTCGCGAGGACTCCTCCTCGGTCAGCTGGAAGACCGGGATGCCGGTCGCGGTGCTGAGCACCTCGGCGATCAGCTCCTCGTCGACCTCGGCGACGACGTCCATGTCGCCGGCCTTCCACTGCTTCTCCCGCTCGGCCTTCGCGTTGATCAGCTTCTTCTCGTCGTCGCGAAGAGAGGCCGCCCGCTCGAAGTCCTGGGCGTCGATCGCCGACTCCTTCTCCCGGCGCACGTTCGCGATCTTCTCGTCGAACTCGCGCAGGTCCGGCGGAGCGGTCATCCGGCGGATCCGCAACCGGGAACCGGCCTCGTCGATCAGGTCGATCGCCTTGTCCGGGAGGAAGCGGTCCGAGATGTACCGGTCGGCCATCTGCGCCGACGCGACCAGGGCCGGGTCGGTGATGGTGACCCGGTGGTGCGCCTCGTACCGGTCGCGGAGGCCCTTGAGGATCTCGATCGTGTGTGCGATCGAGGGCTCGGCCACCTGGATCGGCTGGAACCGGCGCTCCAGCGCGGCGTCCTTCTCGACGTACTTGCGGTACTCGTCGAGGGTGGTGGCGCCGATGGTCTGCAGCTCGCCGCGGGCCAGCATCGGCTTCAGGATGCTGGCCGCGTCGATCGCGCCCTCGGCGGCACCCGCACCCACCAGGGTGTGGATCTCGTCGATGAACAGCACGATGTCGCCGCGGGTGCGGATCTCCTTGAGGACCTTCTTGAGGCGCTCCTCGAAGTCACCGCGATAGCGCGACCCGGCCACCAGCGCGCCGAGGTCGAGCGTGTAGATCTGCTTGTCCTTCAGGGTCTCGGGCACGTCGCCACGCACGATCGCCTGGGCCAGGCCCTCGACGATCGCGGTCTTGCCGACGCCCGGCTCACCGATCAGGACCGGGTTGTTCTTGGTCCGCCGGGACAGCACCTGCATGACCCGCTCGATCTCCTTCTCGCGCCCGATCACCGGGTCGAGCTTGGACTCGCGGGCGGCCTGGGTGAGGTTCCGGCCGAACTGGTCGAGCACCAGAGAGCTGCTCGGGGCACCTTCGGTGGCCCCGGAGCCGGCGGTCGCCGTCTCCTTGCCCTGGTATCCCGAAAGCAGCTGGATGACCTGCTGCCGGACCTTGTTCAGGTCCGCTCCGAGCTTGACCAGGACCTGCGCGGCGACACCTTCGCCCTCACGGATGAGGCCGAGCAGGATGTGCTCGGTGCCGATGTAGTTGTGGCCCAGCTGCAGGGCCTCACGCAGGGAGAGCTCCAGTACCTTCTTGGCGCGAGGGGTGAACGGGATGTGGCCGCTCGGAGCCTGCTGTCCCTGGCCGATGATTTCCTCGACCTGAGAGCGGACAGCCTCCAGCGAGATACCAAGGCTCTCCAGAGCCTTGGCGGCGACACCCTCACCCTCGTGGATCAGGCCGAGCAGGATGTGCTCGGTCCCGATGTAGTTGTGGCTGAGCATCCTGGCTTCTTCCTGTGCCAGGACGACTACCCGACGGGCGCGGTCCGTAAATCGTTCAAACATCGCCAAAGCGCTCCTTGCCTCAGAGGAGTCGGACGTGCCGTGTAGGCCGACCCCCGTACATGCATGCTAGTCCCCGGCACCGACGACCTCGCTCTCAGCGAACAAGCGACGACCTCCGGTACGGCCGCGAAGTGGGGATCACAAGGGAACAACCCCGCTCAGTGCCCCGGTGTTCCCGACGCGCTGAGTGTTCGCCACCAGCGAATTCATCCCTTTACCTGCCCGGTCAGGCACCGGCTCGCACCGACCCGCCGAACTGTGTCCACACTGTGAAACGGCCGGAATGCGGACGGTCCCGGCGCCATACCTGGCACCGGGACCGGCAAAGTCCGGAAAAACTTACTTGGCGTCGTTGTAGGCCGCGCGCACCTCGGCCGAGATCCGGCCCCGCTCGCTGACCTCGTAGCCGTTGTCCTTGGCCCACGCGCGGATGTCCGCGGAGTCGGTGGCCGAGCGGCCACGGCCGCGCGTCCGGCCGGCCCCGCCCCGGCGCCCGGAGACCCGGCGCCCGGCGCCGACGTAGCCGGACAGGGCGTCGCGCAGCTTGGCCGCGTTCTTTTTCGACAAGTCGATCTCGTACGTCGAACCGTCCAGTCCGAAGGTCACGGTCTCGTCGGCCTTACCGCCGTCGAGATCGTCCTCGAGAACCACCTGAACCCTTTGCGCCATCTTGTGACAGTCCTTTCCGCGCCCGCCACCGGGCACAATCCCCCTGCCGAATTTCTTGTTACTGATTTCTACAGCACAAACCGGCAAGTTGTCATTCAACAGGCGGAATGGGCAGGAAAGATGTGACTAAAGCCTCCGGTTCCGCCGACGCTGCGCATCCGTCGTGACGATGGGTATTCATCGCGCTCACCCGCCGGATCGTGGAAAGAATCGGCCCCGGGAATGGATTTGACCGTTGGTTGTGCTATGCAACAGCCCGGGGCCGCCTTTCAGATCAGCGGAGGAAACTACTCCGGCCGGAGCAGCGGGAACAGAATCGTCTCCCGGATCCCGGCCCCGGTGAACAACATCACCAGCCGGTCCAGGCCCATCCCCATACCGCCGGCCGGCGGCATCCCGAACTCCATCGCGCGGAGGAAATCCTCGTCCAGTTCCATCGCCTCGGGATCGCCGGCCGCGGCCAGCAACGACTGTGCCACCAGGCGTTCCCGCTGGATCACCGGGTCGTTCAGCTCCGAGTAGCCGGTGCCCAGCTCGACCCCGTTGATGATCAGGTCCCAGGCCTCGACCAGGCCCGGAATTTCGCGGTGCGGCTTGGCCAGCGGCCGTACCGACTCCGGATAGTCGCGTACATAGGTGGGCTGGATCAGGGTGTGCTCGACCAGCTTCTCGTAGATCTCCAGGGCGATCTCACCGGCATTCCAGGCCGGCTGCAGCTCGACCTCGTGCTGCTCGGCGATCTTGATCAGCCGGGCCGTCTCGGTGGTCGCGTCGACGGTCTCGCCGACCGCTTCGGAGACCAGCTCGAATAGCGTCGCATGCCGCCACGGCAGGTCCAGATCGATCTGCGAACCGTCGCGCGCGGTGACCACGCTGCGGCCGACCGCACGGGCCGCGTTCCGGATCAGCTCCTCGGTCACTTCGGCGATCGAATCGTAATCGCCATAGGCCTGATAGGACTCGATCATCGAGAATTCCGCCGCATGGGTCGAGTCCAGTCCCTCGTTGCGGAAGGTCCGGCCGATCTCGAACACCCGGTCGACGCCGCCGATCATCGCCCGCTTCAGATCCAGCTCGAGCGCGATCCGGAGCTTCATGTCCTGGTCGAACGCGTTCAGGTGGGTCGTGAACGGCCGGGCGGCGGCGCCGCCGTTGGTCAGCTGCAGGACCGGCGTCTCCACCTCGATGAACTCGTGGCTGTCGAAGGTCGAGCGCAGCGACTTGAGCACGGCGGCCTTGGTACGGACCATCTCCCGCGCCTCCTGGCGCACGATCAGGTCGACGTACCTCAGGCGGACCCGGGCCTCCTCGTTCAGCGGCTTGTGCTCGTTCGGCAGCGGGCGGAGCGTCTTGGCCGCCATCTGCCAGCTGGTCGCCTGCACGGACAGCTCGCCGCGCCGGCTGGTCACCACCTCGCCCTGCACGGAGATGAGGTCGCCGATGTCGACCAGCGCCTTGTACCGGGCCAGCTCCTCCTCGCCGACCTCGGCCAGCGACAGCATCACCTGCAGCTCGGTACCGTCGCCCTCGCGCAGCTGGGCGAAGCAGAGCTTGCCGGTGTTGCGCTGGAAGATCACCCGGCCGGTCACCGCGACCAGCTCGCCGGTCTTGAAGTCGTTCTCCAGCTCCTGCACGTCGTACTTCGCCCGCAGGTCCTTCAGCAGGTGCGTCCGCGGCACCGAGATCGGGTAGGGCTGCACCCCCTCGGCCAGCAGCCGGTCACGCTTCTCCCGGCGTACCCGGATCTGCTCGGGCAGGTCGTCCTGCCCGCTGTCGGGGGTCGCCGGGTTCTCACGTGATTCAGTCATGCCTCAAAGGCTAGTGACTTAACGCCTCCACCAACGAATCCTTTGTCCGTACTACGTCCCTCCGGGCCACCAGACCCGCCGTAACAGCCGCGCAAAGGACGGCGAGCACCCCGGCGAGGACAAAGGTCGCCCGAGGCCCGACCAGCGCCCCGACGGCACCGCCCAGCAATAGAGCCACCAGCGAGCAGGCTCGCGCCGTACCACTCAATGCAGCCACCACCCGGCCACGCAGAGCATCCAGCGACCGGGTCACCACCAAGGTGCTCGTGGCCGCGTTGAGCATCCCGCCCCCGAACCCGACCGCCACCGCACCGATCACCAGCGGGACCACCCCACCCGCCAGGCCCATCAGGACGCAGGAGACGCCGATGGCCGCAGTACCGGCCAGCACTGCGCGGGTGCGGGCCAGGTCGCTCCTCAACCGGCCGGTGTACCAGGCGCCGGCGATGGCACCCGCTCCCTGGGCGGCCAGCACCAGGCCGTAGCCGGTCGGGCCGAGTCCTATCTCGTTCCTGATCAGCAGGACCTCGACCACATTGACCGCCTCCCCGACCAGGATGAACACCCAGAGCGCTGGCACGAGCACCTGCAACAGGTTGTCGGCGAAGAGGCTGCGCAGACCAGCAGTCATGCCCCCTCGCTCCTTCGGTGCCCCGGGCAACGGAGTACGCCGGGTGCGCACCAGCCGGGCAACGACCGCCAGACCGACAAAGGTCGAGGCGTCGACCAGCAAAGCGACCCGATCCCCGGACATGCCGACCAGTAGGCCGCCTGCTGCCGACCCTGCCAGGGTGGCCGCACCGATGAGCGCCTGGCTCACCCCGGTTGCCCGGCCGACCAGGTCATCGCCGACGATCCGTGGGATCAGCGCCGCCCAGGCCGGACCGGCGACGGCTTGGCCGACCTGCAGCACGCAGACCAGTGCCAACGTGGCCGCGAGTCCGCGGGAAAAGGCGATCCCGACACCGGCGGCCGCCTGCAGCAGCGACGCCCACACCAGGACCCGGCGCGAGTCGTACGCATCCACTATCCGGCCCGCGAACGGGATCATCACGACCGTAGGCACGGCGAAGGCCAGCAGCAGGGCGGTGATCGCCGCCGTGGCCGAGAGTCCGGAGCCAGAGCCGCCGTCTGCGCCGGTGCCCGTGCCGTCGCCCGAGACGCGGAGCATCAACGCCACCAGGGCGATCGCGTCACCGGCGTACGAGACCGCGCGGGCCGGCAGCACCAGCCGGATGTCTCGGTGCGACCAGAGCGAGGCGGCGGCCGGCGTACCGGAGATGTGAAGTGATTGCTTCATAACTATGAAGTTAATGCTTCAGATATCGGATCGTCAAGGGACCGGCTACGCTGTCGGGCGTGGCCGCGAAGAAGAAGCGCGTGGTGCTGACCGACCCGCGAGCGATCCGCGCCCTGGCGCACCCGGCCCGGCAGCGGATCATCGACGAGCTGTACAGCGGGCGGGTGCTGACCGCGACGGAGTGCGCCGAGCTGGCCGGGCTGACCCCGTCGGCGACCAGCTACCACCTGCGCGCGCTGTCGCGGTGGGGCATCATCGAGCGCGCCGAGGGCTCGCCCGACGGGCGGGAACGGCCCTGGCAGGCCCCGGCCACGAGCCTGGTGATCTCGTCGCAGTCGACCGGCGCCGGCCGGCTGGCCAGCCAGGCGATGATGCGCAGCAACATCGACCGGGTGATGGAGCAGTTCGAGGAGCTCCCCGGCGACGACCCGTGGGACGGCGTCAGCGCGATGAACCGCAGCCGCCTGTGGCTCACCAAGGCGGAGACCGAGCAGCTCGACAAGGATCTGATGGAGGTCGTCAACCGCTACCGCCGCGGCCGCTCGGCGGCCGGCCACCCGGCCGGAACCCGGCAGGTGAGCACCCTGATCGCGATCGTCCCCACCGGCAAGCCACCCGCCGAAGGTGACGCAGAGTGATCAGTTCAACCTGAGGGACCCTGAAATTCCCCCGGAATAGCTCACAGATCAGCTATTCGCTTGCTCCGCGGTGCCAGGATGGGGGTATGGGGGCAACGACATTGCATGCGCTGGCGATCGCGATCCCGACCGGCGGGGTCGCGATCCTCGCCTATCTGGTGGTCGGCCTGGTGATCGGGGTCGAGTCGATGGGGGTGCCACTGCCCGGCGAGACGACGCTGATCGCCGCCGCGCTGCTGGCGTCGCAACACGACCTGAACATCGTCTTCGTGATCGCCGCGGCCGCGGCCGGCGCGATCATCGGCGATTCGATCGGGTACTTCATCGGCCGGAAGGCCGGTCGCGGGCTGTTCGAGCGACTCGGCCGGCGGTTCCACCACTTCTCCGAGGAACGCATCGTCAAGGCGGAGAAGTACTTCCACAAGTACGGCGTCTGGACGGTCTTCTTCGGCCGGTTCGTCGCGCTGCTGCGGATCTTCGCCGGGCCGATGGCAGGCATGTTGCGGATGCACTATCCGCGGTTCCTGGCCGCCAACGCGGCCGGTGGCATCGCGTGGTCGACCACGATCGGCGTGGTCGCGTACAAGATCGGCGACAACGCGGACAAGATCTTCGGCGAGGTCTCGGTCTGGGCGCTGGTGGTGATCGGCGCCGCGCTCGTGGTGGCGTACGCGGTCTACAAGATCCGCAAGCGGCGCAACGCGGTGCACGAGGCCAAGCCGGCAGTGGCCGCCGGCGACGCGGACGTAGTACCGGCCGAGTCAGCGGACGCTTAGAGCCAGCGTCTGGGTCGTCTTGCCGAGCAGCGGGCGGCCCAGCGACATCGCCTTGGGGATCACGAAGCGGTAGGCGAAGATGCCGGGCTGGGTGACCTTGAAGGCGACCACCGCGGTGCCGCGTCGCATCGGGACGCGGAGGCCGGCCCAGTGCCTGGTCACCTTGTTCCAGGACTGGAACGTCACCACGGTGTTCATGGCCGGCCTGACCACGACGATCGCGGTCACCGTCTCGCCGCGCTTCTTCATCGCGCCGCCGAGGAAGCCGGTCGTCTGGATCCGGGTGACGGTCTGGGTCAGCCGCGCCTTGCTGGTCGACTGCGAGGCGACCGAGCCGATCTCGCTGTAGTCCTGCGTCATCACCTTGTACGGCCGGCTGGCGCTCGTCACGACCGGGATCTCGTAGTGCCCGCCGGAGGTGGTCTTGCCGCGGCCGGCCGGTGTCCAGCGCCCGTGCGGCGTCACCTGGGTCAGCAGCACCACGGGCAGCCCGGACATCGTCGTTCGTTGCTGCACGCAACTACCTTCGTCGGCGCAGACGACCTCCTTGAGGATCGACCGGCCACGGATCCTGATCGGCAGACCGTACTGCGCGGCGGCGGGGATCGAGGCTTCGGTCGTGCTGCTTCGGGCCGAGATCTGGCCACCGACGGCGGTCGACCACTCGTTCTGGGCGCGCAACTGGAAGAGGTACGGCGGCTTGAGGTCCTTGACGACCTGACGCATCGAGGTGGTGCCCGGTCCAGCGGTGCGCAGGGGTTGGCCTGGGCGGCCGACGACGGGCACGTACAGCTGGGTCTTGGCGGGCACGTCGAGTGGGTCGTGGGGGCTGAAGTCCTCGGGCGTCGGCGGGACCGTCCAGCGGATCAGGACGTCACCCTTGCCGGTCGGGGTCGCGGACGCGCCACTCGGGCGGACCGGTCCGCTGGTGTCGAAGACCGGGGAGCTGGCGAGCTTGCTGGACATTCCGCCGGTCGACGTACCGATACCGACGGACACCTTGTAATTGCCGTCCGGCGGGAAGGCCGAGACCGGGATCGCCCAAGTGTTGGGGGCGTCCGCGGCGACGAACTTCACGTACGACGGGCTGGTGCTGAGCACGCCCTCGATGGTGATCCGGTTCGGGGCGTCGGAGTCGGCCCAGCTGACCTTCACCTCTTGCCGGGTGCTGTCGGCCCACGCGACGGTCACCTTCGTCGGTACCGGATCCGACGAGCATGCGGTCAGCAGGGTCGCGCCGATGACGGTCGCCAGGGCGGCCGACAAGACGCTGCGGAACCTCACCATCTGGCCTCACCCAAACTCGTGGACGGTCGCGTAGACCATACCTACCGGCCCCAACCCGGATTGCGGCAGTAGGGTCGGCAGCGTGCGACTGAGTGCGGACAGCTGCCGCGAACGGTTCACCACCGCCGATCACGCCTACCTGGCCAGTATCAGCCCGGGCGACCCGCTCCGGCCGCATCTCGTACCGGTCGTTTTCGCGGTCTCTGCCGACCCGGACCTGGTCGTGATCGCCGTCGACCAGAAACCCAAGTCGACCACCGACCTGCGCCGGCTCCGCAACATCTCCGCCAACCCCCAGGTCGCCCTGCTCTGCGACCGGTACGACGCCGACTGGAGCCGACTCTGGTGGGTCAGAGCCGACGGCCACGCCCGGGTCGACTTGGAAAACCCAGCGGCTCTGGAGCTGCTCGCGGCGAAGTACCCGCAGTACCGCACCGATCCCCCGCGCGGCCCCGTCATCACCGTCGCCATCGAGACCTGGTCCGGCTGGTCCTTCAGCTAACTTGGTAAGTCAGATCCGAGGGGGAACTCAGATGGCATTCATCGATCCGTCCACACCACCACCCGGCTTCCTGGACGACAACCGCGCCCCGGCCGGCCACATCCCGAACTTCGTCAAGACCTTCGCCTCCCGCCCCGACGTCTACGAGGCCTGGAAGCAACTCAACGGCGCGATCAAGGCCTCCATGGACCTCCGCCGCTACGAACTGGCGACCCTGGCCGCCGCGACGGCTCTGAGATCCAGCTACTGCAGCCTCGCCCACGGCCAGGTCCTGGCCGAGAAGTTCTTCACCCCCGACGAAGTCGCGGCCCTGGTCGACTCCCCCGCCCCCGACCCCGTCGACCGCGCCGTCATGGCCTTCGCCCGCAAGGTAGCCCTGGCCGCCGACACCGTCACCCAGACCGACATCGACGACCTCCGCGCGCTCGGCCTGTCCGACGACGACATCCTCGACGTCTCCCTGGCAGCCGCCGCCCGCTCCTTCTTCTCCAAAACCCTCGACGCCACCGGCACCACCCCAGACCCGACCTTCAAAACCCAACTCCCCGCCGGCCTCGCCGAAAAGCTATCGGTAGGCCGTCCCATCGACTGACCTACTCCGGTTGGTTGCCGGTTGGGCCGTCGAGATGGAAAGGCGTCGTCACACCTTCGTACATCAAGTGGGTGACCAGCCCCTGCGAAGCGTGGGGGAGGTTGTGGCAGTGGTCCATCCAGATGCCTGGGTTGTCGGCGAGGAAGGCGATCTCGTAGGTCTCGTTGTCTTCTACGTTGAGGGAGTCGGTCCACCAGGGGCTGCCGGTGGCTTGGGCGCCGTTGCGGGTCAGGACCAGGACGTGGTGGCCGTGTAGGTGCATGGGGTGGACTTGGCCGGAGGTGTTCTTGACGGTCATGGTGACCAGGTCGCCTTCAGTGACCATGAACATGGGGACCTTGGGGTACTGGTGGCCGTTGATGGTCCACCAGAGGCCGGGTTTGCCGTTGAAGAAGCCTGGGCGGCGGCCGATGGTGTAGTTGAAGTGGCGGGTCGCCTTCGCGGGGTCGAAGGGTAGGGCGGCGGCTGGTTTGCCGTAGGTGAGGAGGTCGACTCGGTCTTTGGGTTCGGGGGCGGTGGGGGCATCGCCGTCGCCGATGACCAGGGTGGTCGGGCCGCCTCCTAGGCCGATGCGGACTGCCTTGCCGGGTGGCAGGGTGATTTCAAGGTCGATGCGGCCGCCTGCGGTGACCAGGACCGACTTGCCTTCGACAGGGGGTGGGTCGTTGACCGCAGTGCCGTCTACTGCGACTACTCGGTACCCGGTGCCATCTACCCAGGCCGCCATCGGGCCGTTGTCGGTGTTGATCAGCCTTAGCCGCACAGTGCCAGTTGCGGCGACTCGGCGCTCGCCGTAGCCGCCGTTGACGGTTCGGACCTTGTCGTAGGTGTGCACGGCGGCCACTACGTCGGTAGTACCGGGTGAGATGACCAGTACGCCGTACAGGCCCTTCTTCACCTGCTCATGCGACAACTGGTGCGAGTGGTACCAGTACGTGCCCGCATCGACCGCCACGAACCGGTAGGTGAACGTCTGCCCCGGCTGGACCGCGTCCTGCGTGATCCCGGCGACCCCATCCTCGGCAGCCGGTACGTCGACCCCGTGCCAGTGCAGCGTCATGCCGTCCGGCACGGACTCGTTGACCAGGGTGACCTCGATCAGGTCGCCTTGTTTCGCGTTGATCTGTGGACCGGGCGAGGTGTGGTTGAGCGTGTAGCCGTCCATCGGGCCGCGGCCGGGGATGTCGAAGCGCTCCTTGCGGGCGACCAGCCGGACCGACACGTCGGCGGCCCGATCGGCGGCCGGCTTGAGCTCCGCCACGCTGCTGCCATGGTGGTGCCCAGCCGGCATCGCGGGTCCGCCGCCGTAGTCGGCGTACCCCATGTCCATCGCCGACAGACCGTCCGGCACCAGGCTCTGCTGCCAGAACCACCCGATCGGGGCAAGCACCACCAGCGTGGCCGCGATCGCGACCACGGTGCGGCGATGCTTCATCTAGATGGTCGCCTCGGTGCCGACCTTCTGCTGGCTGGGTGCCGCTCGTCTGGCGGCGATTCCCGCGACGCCGGCCAGCGCCACCGCGTTCGCGGCGTGCAGCGCTCCGATCACCGGTACCGAGAAGGACACGAAGGCCAGCGCGATCTGCAGCGCGACCAGGCCGAACACGATCAGCGCCCACTTGATCCCGGCATCGACCCGGGCGAAGAAGGACACGATCAGGAGCAGGATCGCCAGCAGCGGGATCACCATCGAGCCGACGATGCCGTGCAGCTGGTGGCCGAAGTTGCCGTCGTAGTTCTTGTCGATCACCAGGCCGTCGTCCACGTCCTTGAGAGCCGTGAACCAGGCCAGCCCGATCGCCATCACCTGGATCAGGACGCCGAGCGCGATCAGATTCGCGAGGGCGCGATAAGTGGATTTCATGATCCTCCCCCGGACCACGCGACCCGCGTGTTGCGACCACGATGCCCTGTGGCCCCGGGCCTCCCCGCCCAGGTGTCGCTGATCACATCGTGATCCTGTGACAGGCAGTATTCAAGAGCCTTGCGCGGTGAGTTAAGGGTAGCTCTCAGTGGTTGCGCGTGAAGGCCTGGTGCAGGCCGTGCAGGGTCAGGAAGGGCTCGTGGTGCTGGATCTGGCTCGACTCCCCGACGATCAGCGGTGCCAGGGCGCCCGTGGCGACCACGGTCACCTGGTCGAAGCCCTGCTCCGCGATGATCCGGGTGATCAGCCCGTCGACGAGCGACGCGAAGCCGAAGACGGCACCTGATTGCAGCGCTTCGACGGTGTTCTTGGCGACGACCGAGCGCGGCCGGACGAGCTCGATCCGGCGCAGTTGGGCCGCGGAGGCGCCGAGGGCGTCGACGGCGGTCTCGATCCCGGGCGCGATCGCCCCGCCGATGAAGGCGCCATTGGCGTTGACGACATCGACGGTGGTCGCGGTACCGAAGTCGGCGACGATGCAGGGAGCGCCGTACCGGTTGACGGCGGCCAGTGCGTTGGCGATGCGGTCGGTGCCGACCTCACGCGGGTTGTCGACGAGCACCGGCAGGCCGGTCTTCACACCGGGCTCGACGACGACGCTCGGTACTTCGTGGTAGTACCGAGCGACAACATCCCGCAACTCGTGCAGCACATGCGGTACTGCGGAACACACCGCCACCCCCGACACCGGGGACTCGCCGGCGAGCAGCCCTTCGAGCAGGACGGCCCACTCGTCCGCAGTACGGCGTGGATCCGTCCCCACCCACCAGTGGCGCTTGACCGTGCCCTCGAAGATCAGGCCGACCAGAGTCCTGGTGTTCTCAACGGCAACGGCGAGCAACATCAGGCAGCCTGAAGATCCATCGCGATGTCCAGCACGGGGGCCGAATGGGTCAGTGCGCCGACCGCGAGGAAGTCGACGCCGGTCTCGGCGACCTCGCGAGCCACCTCGAGCGTCAGCCCGCCCGACGCCTCGAGACGAGCCCGGCCGGCTACCTTCTCGACGGCCTCACGTAGTACCGCGATCGGCATGTTGTCGAGCAGGACCAGCTCGGCCCCGGACTCCACCGCGATGATCGCGTCCTCGACGGTGTCCACCTCGACCTCGACGGACAGATCCGGATAGGCCTTGCGGACCAGCCGGAACGCTTCAGCGACCCCGCCGGCGGCGATCACGTGGTTATCTTTGATCAGAGCTGCGTCCGACAACGCCATCCGGTGGTTCTGCCCGCCGCCGCAGCGGACCGCGTACTTCTCCAGCTGGCGCAGCAGCGGCATCGTCTTGCGGGTGTCCCGGATGATCGCCCCGGTGCCGGCAACGGCCTCGACCCAGCGACTGGTCAGCGTGGCCACACCCGAGAGGTGGCAGAGCAGGTTGAGCGCAGTGCGCTCGGCCGTGAGCAGCTGCCGGGTCTTGCCGCGCACGGTCATCAGCACCGCGCCCGCCTTGACCTGCGCGCCGTCCACGACGGAGTGCTCGATCTCGACCTCGTCCTTGCCCGCGATCAGCCGCACCACCAGTTCGGCGATCTCCAGGCCGGCCACGACACCGTCGGCCCGGGCCACGAACTCGGCGACCGAGACCTGGTCCGCCTCGACCGTGGCAGTGGTGGTCACGTCGACCCCGCCCGCCAGGTCCTCCTCGATGGTGGCCCGGACGAGGTCCTCGACCCATTGCTTGTCGAGCGTGTCATCCATTACTTGTTCCCCTCAGGTGCTGCTTGCGCCACGAACGTCGCGGCAGGCCGTGCCGAATCATCCTCGGCCGGCAGCGTCAGGTCCAGACTGCCCGACCAGTGCTCGTCGTCGCGATCCGGGTGGTCCTCCCGCCAGTGCGAGCCGCGGCTCTCCTCCCGGGTGGTCGCCGCCTCGATCAGCGCGGAGGCCACCGTGGCCAGGTTCGTCGCTTCCCAATCGGGAGTTCCAGGCTGCTCGGCCGGCTGCTCGATCAGCTTGGCGAGTCTGTCACCAGCCTCCGACAGTCCGCCAGCGCTTCTGATCACCCCGGCGCCGACGGTCATCACGCGCTGCAAGTCCGGTACTACGTCCGCCGCAACCAGCCCGGGAACGCGGTGATCGGGGGCCGGCTCACGTAGTACCGGCAAGTGCTCGGCAAGCGACGCAGCGATCCGCCGGGCGAAGACGAGACCTTCGAGAAGCGAATTGGAGGCGAGCCGGTTCGCACCGTGTACGCCGGTGCAGGCCACCTCGCCACAGGCGTACAACCCGGGGACCGAGGTCTGGCCGTGCAGATCCGTCCAGACCCCTCCGGACGAGTAGTGGCAGGCCGGCGCGACCGGGATCAGCTCGTGCACCGGGTCGATGCCGTGCGAGCGGCAGGAGGCGAGGATGGTCGGGAAGCGCACCCGCCACTTCTCGTCGCCGAAGCCGCGGGCGTCGAGGAACATGTGATCCTTGCCCGAGGCAAGCATCTGGCGCATGATCGCCTTCGCCACGACGTCGCGCGGGGCCAGGTCCGCCAGCTCGTGCTGACCTTGCATGAACCGCTTGCCCTCGTGGTCGACCAGGAACGCGCCCTCGCCGCGGACAGCCTCGGAGACCAACGGCTGCTGGCCTTTGGCGCCCTTGCCGAGCCACAGCACGGTCGGGTGGAACTGGATGAACTCGAGGTCGCGCACCTTCGCACCGGCCCGCAGGGCGAGCGCCATACCGTCACCGGTCGAAACACTGGGGTTGGTCGTCGCGGCGTACAGCTGGCCTAGTCCGCCCGAGGCGAGGATCACTGCGCGGCTGCGGATCGCGCCGACGCCGTCCAGCTGTCCCTCGCCCATGACGTGAAGCGTGACCCCGGCAACCGCGCCATCGTCAGAGAGCAGCAGGTCAAGTACCAGCGCGTGCTCGATGATCCGGATGTCCGGTGCCCGCTTCACCGCAGCGACCAGTGCGCGCTCGATCTCCGCACCGGTGGCGTCACCACCCGCATGCGCGATCCGGTTGCGGTGGTGGCCGCCCTCGCGGGTCAGTGACAGGCCTCCCCCGGCACCGGTGTCGAATACGGCTCCCAGGTCGATCAGGTCCCGTACTGCCTCCGGACCCTCGGTCACCAGCACCCGGACGGCCTCTGGGTCCGACAGCCCGGCCCCGGCGACCAGGGTGTCGTTCAAGTGGTCCTCTGGCGAGTCCTCCGGGCTGAGCGCCGCAGCGATCCCGCCCTGCGCCCACTGGGTCGACCCGGAGGCGACGACGTCCTTCGTCACCACCAGCACCGAACCGAGCTCACGAGCCCTCAGGGCGGCCGTCAGCCCCGCTATCCCCGAGCCGATCACCACCACGTCGACCGTGTCGGTCCAACCGGGTTCAGGCGCAGCCAACCGCTGCGGCACAGCAGGAGCAGTCATCCCGCGACGGTATCAATCGATTTCACCGGAGCGTGATGGAAATGTTGTCAATGAGACGAGTACTACCTACGCGGGCCGCTATGAGCATGCGGGCCTCACCGGGGCCGATCACTGGGCCCAGGTCTGGTGCCCTGAGCGCTAGATAGTCGATCTG
This sequence comes from Kribbella ginsengisoli, assembly GCF_039537185.1. Taxonomy (NCBI): domain Bacteria; kingdom Bacillati; phylum Actinomycetota; class Actinomycetes; order Propionibacteriales; family Kribbellaceae; genus Kribbella; species Kribbella ginsengisoli. Next base: position 1,185,854 of record NZ_BAABAA010000002.1, read on the forward strand.
CACCGACGGGACCGCCTCCAGCTCGGCATGAGCAGCAGCCAGTACTGCGTCCGGCCCGTTCATCCCGGCCTTCGCACCGGCGGTCAGGGCGCGGTACAGGACCAGTGCCTCGTCACGCTCGGTCTCGTCCAGGTAGCGGTTGCGTGAGGACAGCGCTAGTCCGTCAGGCTCGCGCACGGTCTGCACCGGTACGACATCCACGTCCATGTCGAGGTCGCAGACCATCTCGCGGATCAGCGTGAGCTGCTGGTAGTCCTTCTCGCCGAACAGCGCCAGGTCGGGCGAGGTCAGGTGCAGCATCTTCGACACCACCGTCAGCACCCCGGTGAAGTGCCCCGGCCGGACCTGTCCCTCGAGCTCGTCGGCCAGCGGGCCGGGATGCACGGTGATGGACGGCTCGTTCGGGTAGAGCTCGTCGCGGGACGGGTTGAAGACCAGGTCGACGCCCTCGTTCTTGGCGATCGCCAGGTCGCTGGCCAGCGTCCGCGGGTACCGGTCGAAGTCCTCGGACGGCCCGAACTGCAAGGGATTCACGAAGATCGTCAGCACCACGCTGCCGTCCGGACCAACCCGTTCCCGGGCCTCGGCGAGCAACGCCGCGTGGCCCTCGTGCAGCGCGCCCATCGTCATCACGACCGCCCGCGGCCGGATCGCCGCCGCCGCTCGCAGCTCGGCCTTGGTCTGGGTGAGTCTCACCGTGGTGCCTCCCCTGTTCGATCCCGCTCAAGCACCTCTGCTCGTTGCAGTACTTCGTAGAACCGATCGGCCGTACTGCGCTCCAGCCGGCCGTCCGCCGTCGCCAGGTCCACCGTCGCCCGGGCCAGCTCGGCGTACGTGCTCGCGGTGCGCCCCCTGAGTACCGCCAAGTGGGCTGCCACCGTCTCGACGTCGCCGCGCGCTATCGGCCCGGTGAGCGCATCATGACCGGAGCGCAGCGTGTTGTCGAGAGTTGCGGTCAGCAAGGGTCGCAGTGTCGCGGCCGGGTCGGTGATACCGGCGTCTCGTAGTACTGCGAAAGCCTGTGCGAGCAGAGTGGTCAGGTGGTTGGCGCCGTGCACCAGACCCGCGTGGTAGCGGGCGCGCTGGTCCTCGGCGACCCACTGGAGATCAGCGCCCAGCGCCTTCACCAGTCGCTCCACAACCGGCTTTGCCCTTTCGGGCGCAGTTGCGGTGAAGGTGATGGCGCTGAGGTCGGGGCGGTCGCCAGTGAAGGTCATGGGCGGGTGCAGCGCTACAGGGATCGCCACTGTCGGCTGCAGGACGGATAGGCCGTGTGCGCCGGACAGATGGACGACGTACTGCTCTGCTGTCAGCGGGAGACTCTGGGCGACCTCACTGATCGCACTGTCCGGTACGGCGACGAGCACGACGTCCGCGCGAGCCGTCACCTCCGCGGGCGACAGGATCGGGACGTCCGGAAGGAGCCTCGCGGCGCGATCCAGCGATGCCTGCGAGCGTGCTGTGACCCCGGTGACGGGATGTCCGACGGACGCCAGGGCTGCTCCCAAGGCGGCGCCGGCCCGGCCGGAGCCGATGATGCCGATGCGTTCCATGTCCACTCTCGTACGTTCCAGTCCTCTGCCGAGGTACCAGACGAATTGATGCGGTTCAGGACAGCGTAGTGCTCATTTGTGGGGTTGGGTCGAGTGTTAAGTCACAGGTGGGACTATTGGCCGGTGAGTGGACAACCTGACCCCTGGGCGGCGCGGACAGGACTTACTGCGATCTTGATCGCAGTACCCGAGCTGACCGAGTTCACCGACCGGTGGCGCTCGGTCTCCTTCTCCTCGGCGCGGCCAACAGCCGCCCTCACCGAACTGGTCCCGCCGCATGTGACGGTGCTCGTGCCCTGGTTGCAGGACCCGTCCCCTGAGGACGTACAGCGGCTGCAGGACGCAGTCGTCGACATCGAGCCGTTCGACCTGTGTTTCAAGACGGCCGGGCAGTTCCCCAACGGCACGACCTGGCTCCGCCCCGAGCCCTTCGACCAGGTTCACGACCTGGTGGCGACCGTACTGGCCGCCTTCCCCGAGTGCCCGCCCTATGGTGGCCAGTTCCCGGAACCGCATCCCCACCTGACGATCTCCTCGTCGGACCGGGGCGGCCCCGGCCTGGTCGCCGAGGCACAGGCTGCCCTTGAGGCTGAGGAGGTCCCGGCGGTCCGACTGGACGACCTCACCATCTGGCGCGAAGGCGACGACGGCATCTGGCAGCTCACCGGCTCAGTACCGCTGGGCGGGGATCCTGCGCTGTGAGGTTCCGCGAGGCCTGGCAGGCGGCCCTCTACGGCCCCACCGGCTTCTACCGCCGTGAACGCCCCGCCGCGCACTTCCGCACCTCGGTGCACGCCTCACCCCTCTTCGGCCAGGCAGTAGCCCGACTGGCCGAGCAGATCGGCGCGACGCAGGTGACCGACATCGGTGCCGGCGAAGGCGAACTAGGCCGCGTACTACGAGCCGCCAGCCTCACCGTGGTCGACGTGGAGCTGGAGGACGACCTACCGCCCCGCCTCACCGGACTCGTGATCGCCAACGAGTGGCTGGACAACATCCCGTGCGAGGTCGCCGAGCTGGACGACGCCGGAGTGCCCCGGTACCTACTGGCCGACCAGACCCTGGGCGATGTTGTCGAAGGCAACGACCTGGCCTGGCTGGAGAAGTGGTGGCCACTCGGCGAGGTGCAGCTGGCCGGTGGAGTGAGCGAGATGGGCGCGCCGGGTGACCGAGCCGAGATCGGCCTCACCCGCGACGAGGCCTGGGCCGACGTGGTAAGCCGTCTGGACGACGGTATCGCCCTCGCGATCGACTACGGCCACGTCCTGCGGCCGGAGGACGCCTCCCGGGGCGGGCGACACGGCATGCTGGCCGGGCGACCGCCGTACGGGACGCTGACCGGCTTCCGCGCCGGCCGCGAGTGCGAGGTCCTCCTTGACGGCTCCTGCGACATCACCGCCCACGTAGCCCTCGACTCCCTTGCTGCCGCGGTCGGCGGCGAGCTGACCACCCAGCGCGAGGCACTGCAGGCACTCGGCCTCTCAGCAGTGCGCCCCAGCCAGGAGCGAGCCCGCACCGACCCCCTGAGCTACCTCGCCGAGCTGTCGTCAGCAGGAGAAGCGGCCGAGTTGTTGAACCCGTCCGGCCTCGGCTCGTTCGGCTGGGTCTGGGCGGGCACCGAGTCTGCAATACGGCGTGCTTCTCGGGCCCTGATCGCCTGAGCCTGCACCAGCGCCGCAGCCTCCTCCTGGTCCCGGTGGAGCGCAATGGCGTCCGTCGGCCCCTCAGGGGTGTCCACGTGGACGTTGGCGAGCCGTAGACGCCGCTGGAGCGGTCCCTGGTGCAACCGGACCGACTGGGTCTTGTGGTGGAGCACGATCGACGTACGGCGGCTCACCCAACCCCGAGTGGTCACCAGTACCTGGTCGTCGAACCCGTAGGCCAGGTACCGCCAGCCGACCGGCCGCAGCCACTTCGCTCGCGACGGCGCCTGATGCATCGGCACAGCGGACAGGTTGAAGCCAGGCAGCACCCGTGCGAGCACTCCGATCACTTCCTGATGCGGACCGACCGGCAACAACTGAGAGCCCTCGTGCTCGTCCTCCCCGTCGCCCTTGGAACCGGCCACCCCAGCAATGTCCAGGTCGACCCGCGACCAGCCCAGCAGCCGCCAGATCAACGGCTCGGTGATCAGCAGGCCCTGCACGCGTCCCGGCGGCACTGTCTGCCGCTGTACGTCGAACAGGCCGCGCTTGGTACGCAGCCCCTCATGCGTCTCCGACAGCGTGAACCCGTGGTTGCCGACGACCTGCTTCCAGATCGGCTGCACGACACCGAGCAGCAGCGGCAGACCGGCGAACAGCCCGGCATGCGCATCCAGCACGGTGACAGACACGATCAGCACGACCAAACCACCGGCACTGGCGAGCACTGTCGACGACAGCAGGGTGGCACCGAGCAGGCGTCCGGTCGGGACGACCAGTAGCGGCTCGGGCTCGACCTCATCGGCCGGGTGCTGCTGGACGGCGTGCTCGCCCTTTGCCCGGACCAGCAGGGTCGCGCGCAGCTTCTGCGCCTCGTCGTACGTGAAGTAGCTCAGCCGGCCGTCGTTCTTGCCGCCGCCGGCCACATCCATCCGCAGCTCGGCCATCCCGAACAGCCGGGCGACGAACGGCTGCGCGACGTCGATGGTCTGGATCCGGTCGAACCGGATGATCCGGGTCCGCCGGAACAGGAAGCCGCTGTCGACCCGGATCGCGTCGCCGGTGAGCTGCCACTTGGTGAACCACCACGACAGCGCGCCGAGCAGGATGCCACCGACCAGGACCGCGCCCAGGCCGATCCCGGCGATCTTCAGGTTGGTCCGCAGGCCCTCGTTGTTGGCCATCGCGATCGCCGCGACGACGAAGTACCCCCAGCCCTTCACGAACGGCGTCAGCGGATGCAGCCGCGCGCCCATGACCTCCTCGGTCAGCTGCGGAGGTTGAGTCAGTTCCTGCGGCGGCTCGGTCACAGGCCCCACGCCTGGGCTTGGCCGAGCGCGGACAGGCGGTCACGCAACCGGCTCGCCTCGTCCGGATGCAGCCCGGGGATCTTCGCGTCGGTGGCCGGCGTCGCCGTGTGCAGCTCGACCGTTGCGATCCCGAACGACCGCTCCAGGGGACCAGCCGCGACATCCACGAACTGCATCCGCCCGTACGGCACCACGACCAGCTGGCGGAACATGATCCCGTGGCTGACCAGCAGCTCGTCCTCGCGCTCGGCGTACTTCCAGGACCGCTGGTTGCGCCCGATCAGCACCCACGCCCACAGGTAGGCCAGCAAGACGAGCACCACCGCCAGTACGCCGTACAGCCAGTCCAGCAGCATCCCGAGCAGCAGGAGTCCGGCGACGGCCAGTACGCCGAACATGATCGCCGCGCTGACCCGGCGTACCGCCGCAAGCTTGGGCGAGACCGGCGTCCAGCTGACATCCGAAGGAGCAAAGAGGTCGTCCACCCTCTAAGCCTGTCACGACAGTGTGCCGTGGGCGACGCAGCTTGAGCGATGTCGCCGTCCGGGTGCGTGCATCGGGGCGTTTGAGAAGGGTCCTCGATGCGGAGCATCGTGGATGCTTCTCAAAGGTCCCGAGGTGCGTGCCCGGGCGGGGACAGCGCCAAGCTGCGTCGCCCACGGCACACTAGGGGTCATGAGTACGGAACGCGTGGTGGGAATCGGGGCCGGTGCCGCTGCCTTCGAGCGGGGTGGGACCGATCCGGGGTCCGAGCTGCCGACCACCGACATGGTGCTCAACATCGGGCCGCAGCATCCCGCGACGCACGGCGTACTGCGGTTGCGGCTGACCCTGGACGGCGAGCGGATCGTCGGTTGCGAGCCGATCGTCGGCTACATGCACCGGGGCGCGGAGAAGCTGTTCGAGGTCCGTGACTACCGGCAGATCATCGTGCTCGCGAACCGGCACGACTGGCTGTCGGCGTTCTCCAACGAGCTCGGCGTGGTGCTCGCCGTGGAGCGGATGATGGGGCTGGAGGTCCCGGTCCGCGCGGTCTGGCTGCGGACCCTGCTGACCGAGTTGAACCGGATCCTCAACCACCTGATGTTCCTCGGCTCGTACCCGCTCGAGCTGGGCGCGATCACGCCGGTCTTCTACGCCTTCCGCGAGCGCGAGACGATCCAGGCCGTGATGGAGGAGCTGTCCGGCGGGCGGATGCACTACATGTTCAACCGGGTCGGCGGGCTGAAGGAGGACCTGCCCTACGGCTGGCTGGATCGGGCGGGGGCGGCGTCTTCCGCAGTACGGCGCCGGCTGCCCGACATCGAGAACCTTGTCCTGGGCAACGAGATCTTCCGGGCCCGGACGGTCGGGGTCGGCCGGCTCTCCCCGGAGCTGATCGCGGCGTACGGGGTCTCCGGCCCGATCGCGCGCGCCTCGGGAGTCGACGCCGACCTGCGCCGCGACGAGCCGTACCTGGCCTATGAGGAGCTCGCACGCGACGGCGTACTCCGCGTAGTCACCCGCACCGACGGTGACTGCTTCTCCCGCTTCTCCGTCCTGCTGGAACAGGTGAAAGTCTCCCTGGACCTAGTGGACGCCTGCCTCGACCGCCTCCGCACCATGCCGGCCGGCCCGGTCAACGTCCGCCTGCCCAAGATCCTCAAGGTCCCCGAAGGCCAGACCTACACCTGGACCGAGAACCCGCTGGGCATCAACGGCTACTACCTGGTCTCCCGCGGCGACAAAACCCCGTGGCGCCTCAAACTCCGCTCCGCCAGCTTCAACAACATCTCGGTCCTCCCCGAGATGCTCCCCGGCACCATCGTCGCCGACATGATCGCCATCCTCGGCAGCATGTTCTTCGTCGTCGGCGACATCGACAAGTAACCCGTACTCCGCCGCTGCCGCCGACGAAAACCCACCGCCGCCGATCAGCTCCGGCCGGTCCTCCGTCGCCAAGCAGCCGCGGCTGCGACCGCACCGATGGCCAGCAACCCAGCACCGGCCACCTGCCCGCCCTTCCGGGCGCAGCCGACGTTGGCGCAGTCGGGCGGTGTGTACGGCACCCCTGGGTTCAACTCATGCGTCTCGTCGGCCGACACATAGGCCGTAGTCGCCGGAAAGTCCCAACCCTCCGCACTCAGCAGCCGATACCAGTACGCGTCGTCCCAAGCTTTCGTCCGGCAGACCACGTTCACCGACGGCGACTGATACGGCGATGGGCCCAGATGCCCGATCGGCACGTGGTCCTGGTTGTAGACGGTGACCGTGCCTTGCGGGTCGTTCATCGTCACTGCCGGGAAATTCGCGTCCAACCCCATGAGTACCCCCTCCCCTTCCCAGCAGTATGGGAGGGAGGTCAGGAAGCTGCCAGGCCTCGCAGCTTGAGGTCGACGACGGTGGGGGCGTCGGCGTGGGAGTGCTTGTCGCCGGCGGCGACGACCGTGGCGACCTCTTCGTCGATCTTGTCGAGGCGCTGGTCGATGGTGTCGAGGCGGCGCTGCATCAGATCGACGAACTCGGCGTTCTCGACGACGCGGGCGCTGGTGATACGGGAGTACTCCTGGGCCACCTGGGCGCGTTCGTCGCTGTGCGCGAGGCGTTCGATCAGGAGCTGGTGGCGGGTCAGCACGGAGGCGCCGATCGCGACCGCGACGGCGGCCACGGCGGCGGCACGCAGGATCCACTGGTTCTGCGAGAACAGGGAGACGCTGACGCCGACGCAGATCATCACGAGCAGCACGTTGGCGACCACGAGAACCGTGGCCCTGGTACGACGGCGGCTACCCCTTGACCCCATGGACCGACATGTTAGGGGGTCTCGTCCGGGTCATCGGGGATCCGACACGCGCGTTCGAGCATCAATCCGGCCGTGACGACCAGCACAGAGATCACCGCCGCAGCACCGGCTGTGATCACACGGTTGCGCGGGCCCGAGGAGCTGACCGCGCCCAGGAAGGATAACGCGAACCCTGCGTAAACACCGCTACACAACGCGCCGACGAACGCGCTGGCTTTGCCGATCAGCAGCAGGAAGACCGCCCGCGACGCCTCGACCCGTTCGCGCCGGACCTGGATCCGCTGATGGGTGTTGCGGGCCGCGACGAACAGCAGCGCGGCCAGGAAGCTCCAGGCGACCAGCGTCAGCCAGGAGACCGTCGGCGCGACGCCGCCGCCGGACTCGATCGCCTTGACCAGGGTCCAGCCGATCGCCGCCCCGAGGACGACGATCGCGACCAGCAGCCGGCGCGACGTCGGCCGGACCGAGCCGGGGCGCGGCGGCTCCTTGCCCGCCCCCGGCGCCCGGTTCGGACCGGTACCGCCCGACACCACTACTGCAGCTCGATGGTGAGATCGTCGAGCTTCTTCACCCCGTCGCTGCCCACCTTGGCGAGCAGCTCGGCCACCGGGCCCACGCCGGGCAGGACCGCGTCGGGCTCGATGTCCAGCCAGGGCGCGAGCACGAAGGCGCGTTCGTGCGCACGCGGGTGCGGCACGGTCAGCTCCTCGGACTCGATCGTCTTCTTGCCGAAGGTGATCAGGTCGACGTCGAGAGTCCGGGGCGCACCAGGTGCCTCGTACTCACGGCCGAAGGCCTGCTCGACGGCATGCGCGCGGTCCAGCAACGTGTCGACCGACAAGGTGGTGTCGGCCAGCAGCACGATGTTCAGGTACGGGCCGGACTCCTCCGGGCCGATCGGCTGGGTCTCGTAGACCGGGGAAACGTCCACGACGACCACGTCCGGGGTGTCCCGCAGCGCGTCGACGCCGCCCTGCAGGTTGGCTTCCCGGTCTCCGAGATTGCTACCGAGCGACAGGATCACCTGCCGGATCGGCTTGAGGCCACCGCTCAGGGTGTCCGCGTCGATCACGTAGGGGCTAGGGGTCTCAGTCACGAGGATTCTCCGGCTCTGCGCTGCACGGTCAGGACAACGTCGTCGAACGGCACCGTGATCGGCGCCGAAGGTTTGTGGATGGTGACCGCGGCAGCCGTCACCCGCCGGTCGGCGAGGCACAGATCCGCGATCCGTTGTGCCAGTGTCTCAATCAGATCCACCGGGTCGCTCTCGATGGCCGCATGCACCTGCTCGGCCACCAGACCGTAGTTCACGGTGTCGGCGAGCTTGTCGGAGGCCGCCGCGGGCCGGGTGTCCAGCTCCAGCCGGACGTCCACGACGAATTCCTGCCCGTCGGCCCGCTCGTGCTCGAACACCCCGTGCCGGCCGAATCCACGGATGCCACGGATCTCGATCACGTCCGGCGGCCGCACCTCAAGGGGCAGCGCGGGACCGCTCACTCTGCCTCCTCTTGTCGACCCCCTGACGACAGTACCGGGGAGGCGTGGTGGATCCACAACCGCCAGCCGGAAGTCGTCTTGCGGAAGACGTTGGTGGCCAGTGCCTTGCCACCGGCGAAACCCTCTTCCGGCGCCCCTTCGCCGGACGACAGGACATTCTCCGTACACGTGACGTAGGCCACGTCTTCATCCACTCTTACCTGAACGTCGGTCAGGAAGAACTGGATGTACGGCGTATTGGCGAAGATCATCGCCCAGGCCCGCATCATCTCCGGATACCCGTAGATCGCCGCGTTGCCCGGATGGATACAGACTGGATCGGGTTCCGGCAGCCAGACCGCCGCCATCAGGTCCAGGTCGCCCGCCTCGAACGCGTTGTAGAACGCCGTGTTGGCGTTCAGCACCACGGACTCCGCGGTCGCGGTCCCCCGGCGCGTACCGTCCGGCTCTTCGCTCATACCGCTCCCCACCGGCGCGCCACCCGTACCGCATCCGCACTCGGCGCCACCGCGTGAGCCCGGACACACCAGGCTCCCGCCGCGGCGGCGAGGGCGGAGACGGCCGCGCTCGCGTCGTCTCGTCGTACGGCCGGTCTCGGCTCGCCGGTCTCCTCGTCGGCGAGCAGCCTACCCAGGAACGCCTTCCGCGAGGCACCGATCAGCAACGGCCTTTCCAGTACGCCGAACTCGCGCAGCCGCCGCAGCACCTCCCAGTTGTGGTCCGCGTTCTTCGCGAACCCGATCCCGGGGTCGACCGCGACCTGGTTCAGGTCCACTCCAGCCTCGCTGATCGCCTCCAGCCGCGCGGCCAGCTCGGCGATCACCTCGGCCACCACGTCCTGGTACTGCGCTCGCTCCTGCATCTGCGCCGAGTGCCCACGCCAATGCATACACACGTACGGCGTACTACGCTCCGCCACCAGGCCGAGCATGTCGGGGTCGGCCAGCCCGCCGGACACGTCGTTGACCATCACCGCACCGGCATCGAGCGCCAAAGCGGCCACGTCGGCACGCATCGTGTCGATCGAGATCAGCGCCCCCTCGGCGGCCAGCGTCTCGATCACGGGCAGCACCCGGCGGATCTCCTCGGCCGGCGCGGGCCGCTCGGCGCCCGGCCGGGTCGACTCACCGCCCACGTCGAGCAGGTCGGCGCCCTCGGCCATCAGCTCGCGGCCGTGCTTGATCGCGGCCGACGGCTCGAACCACTCACCGCCGTCGGAGAACGAGTCCGGGGTCACGTTGACGACGCCCATCACCAGACATCGATCCGGTCTGGGCAGGCCTTCGAGCTGATTCGGTGGGGCAGTTCGCACCCGACCACCGTAGTGGCCTTGCCCGAACTACCCCACCTAGGTACCAGGCCCCCATCGGCTCCGGGCTCCCGCCCGGGGCCGCTAACCCAGTACCAGCGAGGCGCCGCTAGCGGACAGCGCCTCACCGATCGGTTGTGAGTAGGACTCGTTCTGCTGTCCATGTTTGTCGAGGCACTGCCCGCTGATCAAGGCGGCGCCGCTGGTGATTCCCTGCGCGTAGTCACCGGTCATGTTGGCGCCGCCGGAGTCACCGGCCTCGACGCACGCGGTGTGCTCGATCAGTCCGCGGACGACTTTGTTGTTGCCGTAGTTGACGGTCACGTTGCGGGCGACGATCTTGCCGCAGGTCCAGCCGGTGCTCTTGCCGGACTTGCACAGGTCGGACCCGACCATCGCGTCCGCGGTGCCGCGGACCTGGACGTCGGTCGCGCCCCAGCGCTCGACCCGGCCCTGCTGGTCCCAGCCCTCGATCACGCTGACCGTGCCGAAGTCGTTGCCGGGGAAGCTGGAGCTGCGGGTGTTGCCGATGATGTAGCCGTTGCGGGAGAAGGACGGCTTGCCCGCCGTACAGTGCCCCGCGGTGACGAAGATCCGGCCGCCGTCGCTCGTGGTGGCGTTGAAGCCCAGGGAGCAGGTGTAGCCGGTGTTCTTGTCGACCTGGTAGCCGCCCAGGAGCCCGAACTGCTCGTCCGTGGTGGTGACGACGCCAGGGGTCCGGCGCACCGTCACCTTGCCGCCGTTGGCCTGTGCCTTGCGCAGGAACCGCTTGGTGATCGAGTCCCGGACGCCCTCGGGCACGGAGACGACGACGGTGCCGCTGATCGGATCGACGTACCAGGACTTGACCTGGCCCGCCGTCGAACTGGTCGCGAGGTGATCGAGTTGCTTCTGTACTGCGAAGAGCTGCTCGGCCGTGTAGCGGACGAGCTTGGGGATCGCTCCGGCCTGCCGGACGAGCGCCGCGGTCGCCTCGTCGGACACCGCGACCACCAGGGCCCCGGTGTCGTCGACGTAGCTGCCGATCGCGCGCGAGCCGAGCATGCCGTCGAGCGCCTGTGCCTGGTCCTGAATCTGCAGCAGCTGCTGGTCCGCCGTCGGGAGCTTGGCGGCTCCGACGGGGCCACCGGCCCGGTGCTGATCAGCCTGGGCGCCGTTCGCCGCGATCAGTCCGGCAGCCGTCAGTACGACGATCCCGGTGAGTGCGGCGCCGACCCGAAAACGCCCTGACATCCAATCCTCCTCACGCCGGCGCCCTGCACCCGAGTCAGAACGCCACTACGGACCGTAGGCGTTCGGACACGGAATGTCCATGGGAAACGGCTTCGGAAGTTCAACGAACCTGCGGCCGCCGGGGCTACGCGCTTCCGGAAACTTCCTGCCCGGGCAGCGAGTCAGCCGACGATCAGGCTCATCGCCTCGGCCCGGGTGACCGGGTTGCGGAGCTGGCCGCGGACCGCGGAGGTGATCGTCTTGGCGCCCGGTTTCCGGACGCCGCGCATCGTCATGCACAGGTGCTCGCACTCGATCACGACGATCACGCCGCGCGGCCGGAGAATCTCCACCAGCGACTCGGCGACCTGGGTGGTCAGCCGCTCCTGCACCTGCGGCCGCTTGGCGTAGACGTCGACCAGCCGGGCCAGCTTCGACAGCCCGGTGATCCGGCCGTCCGTACCGGGGATGTAGCCGACGTGGGCCACCCCGGTGAACGGCACCAAATGGTGCTCACAGACCGACCAGACCTCGATGTCCTTGACCAGGATCAGCTCGTCGTGGCCGAGGTTGAACGTCGTCTGCAGCACGTCCTCGGCGGTCTGGCCGAGGCCGGCGGTGATCTCGGCGTACGAGCGCGCGACCCGGGCCGGGGTGTCCTTCAGCCCTTCCCGGTCCGGGTCCTCGCCGATCGCGATCAGCAACTCCCGGACGGCGGCCTCGGCACGCGCATGATCGAAGGTCGGCGAAGTCATTTCGCCAACATAGGCGATGCCCCGGGATCCACTACGGATCCCGGGGCATCACCTCGTCCTCGCGGCGTCACTCACCCACGGGTGGGGTGGGCCCTCCGCCGTAGTTCGGGCCCTTGGCGGCCTCGTCCGGTCCGATCGATCCACCCGGGATGACGTCCTGGAGCGAGCCGTTCTGCTCGGCCCGCGGCAGCGGCATCACCGGCGGCTGCTCGGACGGGACCCGGGTCGAGGACCCGGTCCAGGCCGGCCGCAGCTCACGCTTCTGGATCGGCGCGAAGACCCGGGCGATCTCGCCCTTGTCCAGGGTCTCCTTCTCGAGCAGCTCCTCGACCAGCGCGTCGAGCACCGCACGGTTCTCGACCAGGATGTCGAAGGCCTCCTGGTGCGCGTTCAGGATCAGCTTGCCGACCTCCTCGTCGACCGCCGCGGCGATCTCCTCGGAGTAGTTGCGCTGGCTGCCCAGGTCGCGGCCCAGGAACGGCTCGCCGGAGTCCTGGCCGAACTTGATCGCGCCCAGCCGCTCGGTCATGCCGTACTGCGTGACCATCGCGCGGGCCAGTGCGGTCGCCTTCTCGATGTCGTTGCTCGCGCCCGTGGTCGGGTCGTGGAAGACCATCTCCTCGGCGGCCCGGCCACCGAGCATGTAGGCCAGCTTGTCGAGCATCTCCGACCGGGTGGTCGAGTACTTGTCCTCGTCCGGCAGCACCATCGTGTAGCCCAGCGCGCGACCGCGCGGCAGGATCGTCACCTTGTGCACCGGGTCGGAGTGCGGCAGCGCGGCAGCCACCAGAGCGTGTCCGCCCTCGTGGTACGCGGTCAGCACCTTCTCCTTGTCGGACATCAACCGGGTCCGGCGCTGCGGTCCGGCGATCACCCGGTCGATCGCCTCGTCGAGCGCGTTCTTGTCGATCTGCTGCTTGTTCAGCCGGGCGGTCAGCAGCGCGGCCTCGTTCAGCACGTTGGCCAGGTCGGCGCCGGTGAAGCCCGGCGTACGGCGGGCGACCGCGCGCAGGTCGGCGTTCTCCGACATCGGCTTGCCGCGGGCGTGCACCTTCAGGATCTTCTCGCGACCCGGCAGGTCCGGCGCGTCGACGGCGATCTGCCGGTCGAAGCGGCCCGGGCGCAGCAGCGCAGGGTCGAGCACGTCCGGCCGGTTGGTAGCGGCGATCAGGATCACGCCGCCGCGGACGTCGAAGCCGTCCATCTCGACCAGCAGCTGGTTCAGCGTCTGCTCGCGCTCGTCGTGCCCACCACCGAGGCCCGCGCCACGGTGCCGGCCGACGGCGTCGATCTCGTCGATGAAGACGATCGCCGGCGCGTTGGTCTTGGCGGTCTCGAACAGGTCGCGGACCCGGCTCGCACCGACACCGACGAACATCTCGACGAAGTCCGAACCGGAGATCGAGTAGAACGGCACGCCCGCCTCACCGGCGACCGCACGGGCGAGCAGGGTCTTACCGGTACCCGGCTGGCCGTAGAGCAGGACGCCCTTGGGGATCTTGGCTCCCACGGCCTGGAACTTGCCAGGCTCCTGCAGGAACTCCTTGATCTCGCCGAGCTCCTCGATCGCCTCGTCGCAGCCGGCCACGTCCGCGAAGGTCGTCTTCGGGGTGTCCTTGGTGATCAGCTTGGCCTTGGACTTGGCGAAGCTCATCACCCGCGAGCCGCCGCCCTGCATCGAGTTCATCAAGAAGATGAAGACGACCGCGATCAGCAGGAACGGGATCAGCGTCGAGAACACCTGGCCGATGAAGCTCGGCTTCGGGTTCTCCACGTCGTACTTCTCGATCTTGCCGTTCTGGAACAGGGTCTGCAGGTCGGAGCCGAGCGTGCTGGCCTGCCCGTCGACCCAGTGCGCCCGGACCTTGGTCCCGTCGGTCTTCTCGATCCGGATCTCCTGATCCGGGTCGATCAGCGTGACGGACTTGATCGTCTTGTCGCTCGACGACGTGGCCTGCTGGATCAGTTGCACGACCTGGCCCGTGGGCTCGGTCTTGAATCCGGTCGAGCCGGTCAGGAGCTGTCCGATCACCAGCACGCCCAAGAAGGCGATGACGATCCAGAACAGGGGTCCGCGGAAGATGCGCTTCACGTCCATGATCAGGGCAGGCGCCCCGTCCCTCCTAGCTCAGCAGGCCCGGGATAACGGGCTTGTGACGGTAATACCAGCTCAAGTGTCTCGTGTCGGGCAAGCGTGCCCACCACGAGGGTCACCGAACGACGGTACGACCCTGTCTACAGCCTGTCACCAAGTCCCCGTCGTGAGGTCCTTGACGGGTCAGCATGCCAGGGGTGGCGCGGAGGTCAGGAATAGACGTGCGGGGCGAGCGTCGCCACGCAGCGCAGGTTGCGGTATTTCTCCGCGTAGTCGAGCCCGTACCCGACCACGAACTCGTCCGGCAGCTCCAGGCCGACGTACTTCACCGGAACCGCCATCTTGGCCGCGTCCGGCTTGCGGAACGCGGTGCAGATCTCGACCGAGGCAGGCTTGCGGGACTGCAGGTTGCTGACCAGCCAGGTCAGCGTCAGCCCGGTGTCGATGATGTCCTCGACGATCAGCACGTGCCGGTTGGTGATGTCGGTGTCCAGGTCCTTCTGGATCCGCACCACGCCCGACGACTTCGTCCCCGAGCCGTAAGACGAGACCGCCATCCAGTCCATCTCGACGTGCCGGCTGAACGAGCGGGCGAGGTCGGCCATCACCATCACGGCGCCGCGCAGGACGCCGACCAGCAGCAGATCCTTGCCCTCGTAGTCCTGCTCGATCCGCCCGGCCAGCTCCCGGAGCTTCTCCTGGATCTGGTCCTCGGTGAAGTGAATCTGGGCCAGGTCCTTCTCGATGTCCGACGCATCCACGAGCTCAGCCTGTCATACCTTTTGCCAGGATGAGGAATCCGCCCTTCCTTGCTGCTTTGACAGCTTGTGGGAGGTCGATCCAGCGCTGGCCGCGCCAATCGGTGACGAGGGCATCGACGGCCGCGATGTGGCCGGCGGTGAGATCGTTTGCCCGGCAACCTGCTTCCAGAGCAGCTTGTCTGAGCACCCGGGTTCGGAGCGCTGTGGGTTCCTCCTCCAGCACCGACACTTCGCAGAGCACTTCACCCTCGGCATGCTGCACCGCGGTCTCTGCCAGGTCAGCCGCCAGTGCGTCGAGCGCGTCGGCGTCGGCCCGCAGCAGGCCCGCCGTACGAGCCAGCGCCTCTGTCACCCCCGGGCCCAGCGCTTCCTCGAGGACAGGCAGTACTTCGTGCCGCACCCGGACCCGCCTGTACTGCGAATCGTCGTTGTGCGGGTCGTGCCATGGCCGCAGCCCCGATGCGATGCACGCGGCGGCCGTAGCGCTCCGCGGCACCTCTAACAGCGGCCGGCGCAGCAGCCCCGCCGTAGGAGCCATCCCCGCCAACGACCGAGCCCCCGACCCCCTCGCTAGCCCGAGCAACACCGTCTCAGCCTGGTCATCCCGGGTATGCGCGAGCAGGACGACATCCGCCCCCAACTCATCAGCCACATCCCGCAATGCCTCATACCGAGCAGCCCGCGCCGCCCCCTCAGGCCCACCCTCACTCCCCACCACCACAGCCCGCACCACCACAGGCTCCAGCCCCAACCCCCGACACTGCTCCGCAGCAGTCTCAGCAGTCTTGTCCGACCCATCCTGCAGCCCGTGATCCACCACCACAGCCCCAGCCGTCAACCCCAGCTTCGGAGCCTCAAACGCGGTAGCCGCAGCCAGAGCCAACGAGTCAGCTCCCCCAGAACAGGCAACAAGCACGGTGGTCCCGTGCGGCAGGTCGGCCAAGGCAACCCGAGTAGCCTCCCGCACCCTCGCAACCGCGGGGTGAAGGCGAGGTCTCCGAGGGTCAGCCGTGGAGTCGGGTGACCCAGGCATCGGGGTTGGCGATTTCGGTTTTGGTGGGGAGGGTGTTGGGGGCGGTCCAGATCTTGTTGAAGCCTTCCATGCCTACGCGGTCTACGACGCGGCGGACGAAGGCGGCGCCGTCTTGGTACTGGCGCATTTTGGCGTCCAGGCCGAGGAGTTTCTTCAGGAGCTGGTCGAGGGGGTTGCCGCCGGTGCGGCGGGAGGTGAACTTGGAGCGGATGGTGTCGACGGTGGGGATGACGGAGGGGCCTACGCCGTCCATGACGAAGTCGGCGTGGCCTTCCAGGAGGGACATCACGGCAGTCAGCCGGTCCAGGACGGCGCGCTGCTCGGGGGACTGCATCAGGTCTACGAGGCTCAACTCCGCCTCGCCCTTGACCGACCGGCCGAGACGCTGGACAGCCTCGCGGAACATCGCTGCGTACGCCGACGCGTCCAGCTCCGCCTGGTCGAGGAAGAGCGCGATCTCCGACCGCAGGTGATCCCGCAGCCACGGCACAGCGGTGAACTGCACCCGGTGGGTCTCCTCATGCAGGCACACCCACAACCGGAAGTCCCGCGGTACTACGCCCAGCTCCGACTCCACATGCATCACGTTGGGCGCGACCAGCAACAGCCGCCCAGTCAGGTCAGGCCGAGCCGGATCGGGCTCCGACGGGTAGAACGGGTCGAACTGACCGAGCACCCGAGAAGAGAGGAACGCCAGCAGGGCCCCCGCCTCGATCGCGGTGACCCGGGAGCCGACGCTGGCGGACAGCCCGCCCATCCGCTCCTGCTTCTCGCGCAGCTTGTCGGCCAGCGGCTGCAGTACCGTCCGGAAGCCGTCCGCGTTGGCCTGCACCCAGCCCGGCCGGTCCACGATGACCACGGGAGCCGTGGCCGAAGTAGCAGTCAGCCCGGTGAACTCACGCACGTGGTGCTCCGAGTCGGCGGCGAACTGCCTCAGCTCGGCAACCACCTGGTCCGCCTCGGCCCGACTGACCGCAGGCCCCGGCCGGAGCAGCTTGCGAGCCACCCCGATCGCCAGCTGCCAGTCGACCATCTCAGTCGCGGTACTACCTTCAGCCGTACTCATACATCGACCCTAGTGGCATGTTCCAACATACGCCCGGTAAGTGCGCGGTCAGCAGCCGCAGGCTGCGAGGGCTGACGTCACCCGGTCCAGCGCAGCGCGGGCGTCCAGTGCCTTGGCAGGCGGCGCACTGTCGGTAGCAACCGCGAAGACCAGCAGCGTCCCCGACTTGTCCCGGGCATACCCGGCCAGGGAGTGGACCCCGGTAAGCGTGCCCGTCTTAGCCCGGACCATGCCGGTACCAGTGGCCGTCCCCGGCCCGGCAAACCGCTCCCTGAGACTCCCGGTGAACCCAGCGATCGGCAGCCCGGTCAGCAGGTGCCGCAGCTGCGGGTTGTCCTCGGACGCCGCCACCCGCACAGCACCGGCCAGTACCTCCAGCGGCACCTGGTTAGTACGAGACAGCCCGCTCCCGTCCTCGATCCGCGCCCCGGTGAGGTCCAGCCCCAGCTTGGTCAACGTCGCCCGTACTCCGGCCACGCCACCCGTATAGGAGCCACCGTTCTTCGTCGCCAGCCCGACCTGACGCAGCATGACCTCTGCGCCGTCGTTGTCGCTGTGCAGGTTGATGTACTCGACGATGTCCCCCACCGTCGGCGAATCCACCTGCGCGAGAGCCTTGGCCCCTGCCGGCGCCACTGCCGCCTTCAGGCCGGCCGCCTTGATCCCCACCTTCGCCAACTGAGCAGCGAACGCAGTGGCGGCCGCAGCGGCCGGAGAGTCGGCCCGCTTGGCCATGCCGGCCGACAGTCGCCCCTCATTGACCCAGAGCGCCGACGTCCGGGCAGCGATGCCCTCGGTCAGGTAGTTCGGCTCCCACTTCGGGTTGGCCGAGGGCCCGGTGAACAGGCTGGCGTCGTACCCGAGCGTGACGTTGGACACTCCCTGTGCCTTCAGCGCCTTCGCAGTACTGGCCGCCAGGTCCTGCAGCGACGCACGAACCGGGAAGTCCAGCTCGTCGGTCTGCCGCTTGGCGACCAGCAGCGGGTCGCCACCACCGACCAGGATGATCGACTTGCCGGACTGCACGACCTTCGTCGAGAACCGGTGCTCCGGGCCGATGGTCTCCAGGGCCGACACCGTCGTCAGGAGTTTCATGGTCGACGCCGGGACGTAGGGCTTCGCAGTACCGAGCGAGTAGAGCAGCTTGTCGCGGGACGCGTCGTACACGTAGACGCCGTGGTGCTTGCCCAGTGACGGGTCAGCCAGGGCGGCGGCCACTGCCTTGGCCACTCCGGCTGAGGTCGGTGCAGCGCCCTCGGTCTTGGCAGGGGTGAGCACTGGCGGCGCTGCCGTAGTACCGGCTGCTGTCTGCGATGCGCCAGGTACTGCTTGTGCACTAGTGACCAGCCCGGTCAATACTCCAGCGGTCAGCAGCGTGACGAAGACCGCACGGGAAGGACGGGCCACCGGGCTACTCCTGTCATTTCATCGGTCGGAACCGTGACAGTATCTGCCGTATGGAGTTCGACGTCTTCATCGAGATCCCCAAGGGCACCCGCAACAAGTACGAGCTGGACCACAAGACGAACCGGCTGCGGCTCGACCGCACCCTGTTCACGTCCACTCAGTACCCCTCCGACTACGGGTTCATCGAGGACACCCTGGGTCAGGACGGTGACCCGCTGGATGCTCTGGTGCTGCTGCCGGAGCCGACCTTCCCCGGCTGCCTGATCAGGGCCCGGGCGATCGGCATGTTCCGGATGACGGACGAGAAGGGGCCGGACGACAAGGTCCTCTGCGTCCCGGCCGGCGACCCGCGCCAGGAGCACCTGCGCGACATCCACCACGTGCCGGAGTTCGACCGGCTGGAGATCCAGCACTTCTTCGAGGTCTACAAGGACCTCGAGCCGGGCAAGTCGGTCGAAGGCGCCAGCTGGGTCGGCCGCGCGGACGCCGAGGCCGAGGTCACAGCGTCCTTCGAGCGCCTGAAGCGCGAAGGCCACTGATCTACTGCCGCTCCCCGGCGGCAGAGCAGTCCAATCCACAGCCGCTTGGTTCAGTCCTGAGCCAAGCGGCTGAGTAACGCCAGGAGAGTCTTGCGCTCGGCCGCGGTCAGCGGCTCCAGCAGCCTGGCCTCCGCCGCATAGACCAGCTGATCCATCTCGATCAGCAGCTTCTCCCCCGACTCGGTGATGGCGACGATGTTGCGGCGCCGATCCGTCGGGTCGGTCCGGCGGACGACGTGCCCCAGCCGCTCGAGCTCGTCGAGCACCGAGACGAGATCGCTGCGGTCGAACGAGATCCGGTCGGCGAGCGCCGCCTGCGCCGCGTCGCCGTCGTCGGCCAGGCTCGCCAGCACGTGGTAGTACTGCGTCCGCACGTTCGCCGCCGCCAGCTCGCGCCGGGCCAGCCGCTGCCAGTGCTGGCTCGCCCTGGCCAACTGCCAGACGACCCGATCGCCGAGGCGGTGCTGGGACGACTTCACCTGCTCACTCTAGGGCTGACCTCCGCCATCCCTTATCGTAGGAGATACCCATCATTTAAATCTCCCACGATTTGGAGCCGGCAGATGCGCGCGATCCGGTACTACGAACACGGCGGCCCCGACGTCCTCCAGCTGGCCGCCGTCACCGCCCCCGAGCCGGCTGACGGTCAGGTGCTGATCGAGGTCGAGGCGGTCGGCGCGAACGCGATCGACTCGACCTTCCGTAGCGGCAACAGCCCGTGGCCCCGGCCGCTGCCCGGTGCGCTCACCGGTGATGTCGTCGGCCGCATCACCCGACTCGGGCCGGGCGCGCCTGCCGGCGTACAGGTTGGTCAGCGGGTGGCTGCCTTGTCGGAGGACGCCTTCGCCGAGCAGGTAGCGGTCGACGCCGAGTGGCTGGCGCCGATCCCTGAGGACACCGACGCGGGCGCGGCGACGACGCTCTCCATGCCGGCTCCTCTGGCGCTTCGACTGCTCAAGGCGGGACGCCTACAACCCGGCGAGACCGTGCTCATCCAGTCAGCGGCCGGCGGCATCGGCCACCTGGCGGTCCAGCTGGCCCGAGCGCTCGGCGCCGGAACAGTCATCGGTACTGCGTCCTCCGCCGCCAAACTCGACTTCATCCGCGACCAAGGCGCCGATCTCGCCATCGACCTGAGCGACGGCGACTGGACAAAACAGCTGCCACCGATCGACCTCGTCTTGGACTCGGTGGGCGGCAAGGTCTTCGACCAAGGCCTCGAGGCCCTGGCCCCACTCGGCCGGATGGTGACCTACGGCGCGATCAGCGGCGAACTCCCGACCGTCAACGCCACCAGCCTTTTCAGCCTGATCTCCGTCACCGGCGTCTCCATGCTCGCCTGGCGCTCCGCCCGCCCGGCCGAAGCGCGAGCCGACATCACCGAGGTCACCCGCCTCCTGAAGTCCGGAGACCTCCACCCCGTCACCAGCACCCACTTCCCTCTCGCCGAGGTCCGCCAACTGCACGAGACCCTCGACGCCCGCACCAACCTCGGCCGGCTGGTCGCGACCATCTAGGTCCGGTCGCGACCATCCAGCCCGGCATCGTGGAGCGGCTGCCACCTCGTCAGCACGGCCGCTGCTGCCGGCGACGCCTACCAGCCGATCAGCGAGTACGACATCGGCGCCGGGTTCAACGACGCCCTCGAGTCGGTGGTGTCGTCGGCGCTCGCACAGCTCGCCTCGGCGGGGCCGAAGGCCGGCGTACCGGTCTGCACCGCCGATGCGGGAGTCGCGACGGGCCGACGGCGGCCGGTGGGCCGGACCATCATGGACATCGCGGAGGCGAGCATCGTCTTGCCACGCAAGGGATTCATCACTGGTACCGTCCTGCACGCCGACGGCGGAAACCGGCTGGTCTAGTGGATTCGAGCTGAACTGCCTCACGCAGTACCGGCCACAAGTCAGGGCCGGCCGAAGAAGTCGGGCGCCTCCCAGTAGTAAATGCTGTCCGTCGTCACCGGCCGGCCAGGCCGGGGCGCATGGATCATGCGGCCACCACCGAGATACATGGCCACATGGAAGATCGTGCCGGGATCGCCGGAGTCCTCGGCCCAGAAGATCAGGTCGCCGGGCCGCAGGTCGTCCTCGGAGATGTGCTTGATCTGCTCGTACTGCGCGACGCTGTAGTGCGGCAGTTGCACGCCGGCCTTCTTCCAGGCGCCCATCGTCAGCCCCGAGCAGTCCCATGAGCTCGGGCCGGCAGCGGCCCAGATGTACGGCTCACCCAGCTGCGCGAGCGCGAAGTCGATAGCGGCTCGGGCACCGCGCGAGTTGTGCCCGGAGCCACCATCGTTGCCACCGCCGCCCTTGCTGGGCCTGTGCTTCTTCGGCTTCTTCTTCGAGCCCTGGTGCTTGTCGTTGTTCCGCTCTTCGCGAGCCTTCCGCGCGGCCTCTTCACGAGCCGCGCGAGCCTCGGCCGCTTCCCGGGCGGCGATCCGCCGGCGCAGTTCCTCGGCCTTCTTCGCGGCCAGCGCCGCGGCCCGCTGCCGGGCCAGTTCCTCCAGCCCACGCTGCCGCTGCGTGGCCACCTGCACCGAGGTGTTCCGCAGTACGGCGAGCTGAGCGATCTGCTGCCGACGCTGTACGCCGATGGCCGCGACAGCCGACCGCTGCTCGGCCTCAGCCGCCTCGGCCGCCTGCTTGGCCTTCGCCGCTTCGTCGGTCGCCGCCTGCACCTTGGTGACGGCCTGGTCCTTCTGCAGCTTGAACGCGTTGGTGACGACCTGGCTCGCGGTGTACCGGAGGTACGAGCCCTGCATCGCCTGCGACACCGAACGGGCGGCACCTGCCGAGTCGAGCAGCTCCTGCGGACCGTTCGCGGTGAACAGCGGCCCGATCTTGGCCAGGTCACCACCACCTTGGTACGACGCTGCCGCGAACCGGCCGATCTGCTGCCGCTGAGCCGCCAGCGTCTTCTCGGCCCGGTCAGCGCGGTCCCCAGCGGCCTTCGCCTCGGCCTGCGCCTGCTGCAGCCGGTACATCGCGCCGTTGTAGACCTCGCCGGCCTTGGCCGCCTGTACGCCGAGCTGCTCGAGCCGGGCTCCCGCACTGGCGAGCTGCTGCTCGATGGCATTGACCTGCGCGGCCTTCGCAGCGGCTGCCTTCTTGGCCGCGTCGACGGTGGACTGGGACGGAATGACCGGCGGCTTGGGATCAGCCTGCGCCGGGACGGCGATCAAACCCATGGTTCCCACCAGGGAGACCGCCAGCACCCCCGAGATCGTCCGCATCGGGTCTTCCTTCCGCCGAGCCCTTTTGGTCCATCTGGACCCAATACGTGACACTAGTTGCCTCTAGCCCCATTGGGAACACTAATCCCACTAATAACTTTGTTGCACCTGCGTGTCGGCTTGACAAACTACAAGCTTGTAATTCCCGCGCAGCAAAATCGGCGCCCACCGAGACCGGTGGACGCCGATTGCTGAGCCGAAAGCTAGTTGAGCGTGAAAGTCGCGACGACCGGCAGGTGATCGGACCCGTTCGTGGTGATCACCGCGGACGACAACGGCTCTACTCCCTGGCGGGTGTGCAGCAGATAGTCGATCCGTCCGGTCGGGTTGTCCGCCTCGATCGTGTAGCCCGGTCCGACGCCCACCTCGGCCCAGGTGTCGCGCCAGACCTTGGTCAGCGTGGCCATCTCCGGCGCGGTCGGCCGCGCGTTCAGATCGCCGACCAGGATGGTCGGGATCTTCGAGTCGTCCAGCAACTCGACGACCTTCTTCGCCTGCTCGAGCCGCTCGGCGTTGTTGTTCGAGGTCAGGTGGGTGTTCGCGAGCCGCAGGTAGACGCCACGGATCTTGATAGCCGCCACCGACAGCCCGCGCTGCTCACCGGTCGGGTAGAGCGGCAGCAGTGTGTTCTTGAAGTCCTTGATCGGGTTCTTCGAGAACACCGCGGTCCCGTACTGCCGGCGCGGCTCCCCCGGATGCAACGGCGGCAGATCGAGGTTCGCCGCATACGCGTAGTGCATGTTGAGGCGGGCCGCGAACCACGCCGGCTGGTTCACCCAGTTGCTGCGCTCGCTCCAGTGGTTGTCGACCTCCTGTAGCCCGACCAGGTCGGCGCCGGAGTTCTCGATCACCTTGGCGATCCGCTCGAGATCCAGGACGCCGTCCGTCCCGGCGCCGTGGTGGATGTTGTAGGTCAGCACCTTCAACGGCTGGCCGGGCTTGTCCGTCCGGTCACTGCCGCGCGAGCTGGCGTCGGCGGCCGTCGGCAGCACCATCAGCAGTCCCGCGAACGTGGCGAGCAACCGGGTAGGAAGTTTTCGCATGAGCCCATCCTGGCCGTCACCAGGCGACACCCGCGGGAAGTACGGGTGTCGCCACGCTGAAATAGCGAGTGACGGTCAGCGACCGACGGACAGCCGGGCGACCCGGCCGTCCTTGCCGGAGCCCCAGCAGCCGGCCTTGTAGCCGTGACCCGCGCACTCCACGCTGTCGAAGTACCCGTCGTCGAACTGCGTCCAGCTCCGCCCGCCGTCCAGGCTCACATCACTTCCGGTCGGCCCGACAGCGACGAAGGTCGCCGCCGACCACGGCACGAAGGCCGAGCCGCTGCGGTACTTCTTCGGCGCCTTGTCCGCCGGCACCAGCTTCCAGCTCCGGCCACCGTCGGTCGTGTACGACGCAGCCTTCACCGCGTCGCCGGTCGTCCCGAAGTCGCCACCGACCGCTACCCCGTGCACCTGGTTGCGGAAGGACAGGCTGAAGATGCCGGCCGCCTCGCCACTGGCCATCGGCGAGTCGCTCACCTTCCAGGTCCGCCCACCGTTGACGGTCCGGAACACCCGCGGCACCGCACCTCCACCGGTCGCGAACCACGCCGTCCGACCGGCGCCCGCCACCAAGCAGGTCCCGCTCGCCGCGAAGGCGAACTCACCGGGCAAGGCCGCCGGCATGCCCTTGCCCGACTGGACCTTCCACGACTTGCCACCGTCGGAGGTCGCCGCGATCTGGAACTTTCCGTTCACCGGGTCGCTCAACGCGAGTCCGTCGCGGGAGTTGTTGAAGTCCAGGCAGTCGTAGAACCCGGTCGGCTCCGCGTTGCGGAACGTCTCCGCCCAGTGCTTGCCACCATCCGCGGTCCGGAAGATCCGAGAGTCCTCACCAAGCCCGATCGCCAGTACGACCGCATGCTGCGCATCGAACGCCTCGACGTCCCGGAACAACAGCGCCTGCCCAGGCGGGCTCACGTTCTGCCAATGACGCCCGCCGTCGAGAGTACGAAGCACCTGCCCCGCACTCCCCGCGACCCACGCGACGTCCTTGTTCACCGCTGCCAGCCCGCGGAACTGCGCCGTACTCCCCGTCGGTTTCAGATCCCACGTGTACTTCACCCCGTGCTGCCCGACGGCTTGCGCCGGCACCAAGGGGGACATCGCGAGCAGGACTCCGGCCGCAAGCGCGGCGATGCGCAGGGTCTTCATGCCGGGAAACGTAATACATCGACCCGACAGAACAGAAGGACCGGCCTTGCGAACGACGTTTCAGTGGCTGTCGGTCGCCAGGGGCCGACGGTTCGTCACGAAAGTCTGGTGTTTGGGGGGGGTGCCGAGGTGACCGTGGTTCGCGGTCTCCGCTGATCCCGCGGAGGGTATTGGCCAATGAGTCACCTTGGCGAAGCCGGTCGAGTCGCGGGGTAACGGTGGCATGGGGTTGGGGTGGGTTTTACCCCCGAATCAGGCGAATTGCCTCCCCAGCCTCGGGCAGGATCCTCCCCGAAACGGTTCAGGCGGTGTCGTCGGGCGACGCGATCCACGGTCCTCACCAGCAGCAACCCCGATTCCACAACAGAAGCACCGCGTCCGAAGTACCGGACAGCTCCGGTACTTCGAACGCAGTGCGTAGTCGGTCAGCTCAGTTTGAAGGACTGCGTGGCGCCTCCGTTGCAGGTCAGCTGGACGAGTTGGGTGCTGTCCGCGGTGGAGCCGCCGGGGACGGTCAGGCACTTGCTGCTGAGGCGGCTGACGAAGTGGAAGTAGCCGCTGCCTTCCGAGACCGCCTGCCACTGCTGGTTGTTGCCGCTGCTGTACGTCCACAGCTGCAGGCCCGCGTTGTCGGCCGACGACACGTCCGTCACGTCGATCACCTTGGTGGCGTCGTTGTGGTTGTTGACCCGGGTGAAGCCGCCCGAGGTCGGCTGGAACTGGAACTGCTGGGCCAGCGTGCCGTTGCAGGTGTACTGCTGGATGACGGTGCCGTTGGCGGTACCGGCCGCGCGGGCGTCGATGCACTTGCCGTTGCCCTTGTTGACAGCGGTGTACCAGGCATTGGGGTCCGGCTGGTCGACCGGCGGGACGGTGGTACCGCCGCCACCGAGCCACTTGATGGCGTCCATCAGGAACTGGTTCTGCGCCGGGCTGTCGAAGGTCGACGAGGTCCTGGTGTTGGTCTCGTAGTTCATCGCGTTGTGCCCGAAGTTGGCGTAGATCACCTTGTAGTTCTTGTTCGTCCACACGATCGGGTAGTAGCCGCTGGTCCAGACCTGCGTGGTGCCGACCGGGAAGCTGGACGGGTCGATCGACGCCAGCACCTGGATGTTCGGGTTGTTGCGCAGGTCGTTCTGCCAGCTGTACCACTCACTGACCGACGAGCGGAACGTCGCCGGGGTGTTCGCCAGCGCCGGGTGCGCGCGGTTCTCGGCCTTCAGCGTGACCGCGGTCGGCAGCCAGGTGTTGCTGACGAACCGGCCGGTGCCCAGCAGGGTGTTGTTGAACCACGGCCAGCCACCGCTGGAGTCGTTGTAGTTCGAGACATGGAAGCCGAGGAAGCCACCACCGTTCTCGATGTAGCGCTGGAATCCGGTCCGCTGCGCGTCGCTGTGCGGGGAGTCGTCCAGGAACATCACCACCGCGGCCTGCGTGGTGGTCAGGGTGTTCAGCCGGTCCCAGTTGTTCGTCTGCTCGTAGGTGAAGCCGTTCGCGGCACCGAACTGCGGGAACCGGACCGCCGCCTCCTTCTCGAAGTCGATATGCGCGGCGTCGAACGTGCCGCTGTAGAACGCGAGCACCTTGAAGGTCGCCTGGATCTGATTGGACCCAGTGACCTTGTCGGGTGCGGTGACCCGGGCGAACGCGCTGGCTGAGGTCAGGCTCAGGCAGGCGACCACCAGGAGCGCCAGTAGTCGGGCGATAGTGCTCTTGCGGACCAGATGCATGGGGGCGGGTCCTTCCGTGAATTACTGCTGTGGGCGATAACGGAGTCCGTATCCGAACGGAAACAGCGGCGCCTGCCCGTCGCCGACGTTGATGGGTTGTTGCGCGGCGCTCTTCATCCACGTCGCCGGCAGCTGGCCGGTCGGGTTGTAGTCGCCGAACAGGACGTCCGCGACGCCCTGCCCCTCGGTGCCGGGCAGCCAGGCGGCGATCAGCCCGGCCCAGTCCGGCAGCTGTGCTGCGATGTCGAGCGGCCGCCCGGAGACCAGCACGACGACCACCGGTACGCCGGTCGCCTTCAACCGGGCCAGCGTGTCCAGGTCGGCCTGGTCGAGTCCCATCGAGCCGGGCCGGTCACCCTTGCCCTCGGCGTACGGGGTCTCGCCGATCACCGCGACGGCGACGTCGTACGAGTCGTCGATCCCGGTCGCGTCCTTGCTGTAGGCAACGGTCGTCGACGGTGCCGCCGAGTGCCGGATGCCTTCCAGGATGGTGGTTCCCGGCGTGACCGGGCCGCTCGCGCCCTGCCAGCCGACGGTCCAGCCGCCGGACTGGTTGCCGATGTCGTCGGCGTTCTTGCCGGCCACGAAGATCTTCTGGTTGTCCTTCGCCAGCGGCAGCACCCGCCCGGCATTCTTCAGCAGGACCTGCGATTCGCGGACCGCCTGGCGGGCCAGGTCGCGGTGTTCCTTGCTGCCGATGGTGTCGAGGAAGGTCCGATCGGTGTACGGGTGCTCGAACAGCCCGAGCTCGAACTTCTTGGTCAGGATCCGCCGGTTCGCGTCGTCGATCCGGGCCTGCGGGATCCGGCCGGCCTGTACTTCGGCGCGCAGCGTGTCGATGAACTGCTTCCACGCGAACGGCACCATCACCATGTCCATGCCGGCGTTGATCGACGCGGTCACCTCGGCCGGCGTGAACCCGGCCTGGCCGTCGATCTTGTCGATCCCGTTGTAGTCCGAGACGACGATCCCGTCGAAGCCCAGCTCGCCCTTCAGCACGTCGTTGATCAGGTAGCTGTTGGCGTGCATCTTGACCGAGTTGAAGCTGCTGTAGGAGATCATCACCGAGCCGACGCCGCGGCGGACGGCCTCCTTGAACGGCGGCAGGTGGATCGCCCGCAGCTCGGCCTCACTGATGCTCGTCTCGCCCTGGTCCTTGCCGCCAACCGTGCCACCGTCGCCGACATAGTGCTTGGCGGTCGCGAGCACCGAGCCCGGATCGGACAGGGACTTGCCCTGCATACCGTTGATGATCGGCGCCATCGTCCGGGCCAGCATCGGCAGTTCGCCGAACGACTCGTACGTCCGCCCCCACCGGTCGTTGCGCACCACACACAGGCACGGCGCGAAGTTCCAGTCGATGCCGGTACCGGAGACCTCCTCGGCCGTCGCCCGGCCGATCTTCTCGGCGAGCGCTCCGTCCCGGGTCGCGCCGAGCCCGATGTTGTGCGGGAAGATCGTCGCGCCCTTGACACCGTTGTGCCCGTGCACCGCATCGACGCCGTAGATCAACGGGATCCCGAGCGGCGACGACAACGCGGTTCGCTGGAACCCGTCGTACATGTCCGCCCAGGCCTCCGGCGTGTTCGGCGTCGGCTGCGAGCTGCCGCCGGACAGCAACGATCCGAGCCCGTACGTCGCCACGTCGGCCGGGTTGGTGATCCCCAGCCGCTCGGCCTGGATCATCTGGCCGAGCTTGTCGTCCAGGGTCATCCGCGCCATCAGGTCCTGCACGCGCACCTTCACCGGCTGACTCGCGTCCTTGTAGGCCGATACCTCATCCGGAACCGGCGAGGCCGGCGCAGGCGCGGGAACGGCCAGCACCAGAGCACCTGTCAGGACTCCGACGAGGGCAGGCAACAGCTTCCGAGCGGGCATTGGGCGGATCCCCTCAGTGAGCGTGGTGTTACGTAGGGTTCAGAAATTCAGGGCTTAAATTAACCCACGACCGAACCCCCGTAAAGACTTCGGCAAGCCTTTTCCGAAAAGATCCTCAGTTTTCCGCGGTGAGCAGCTGCTGGCTGCCGAGGACGGCGAGCAGTTCAAGGCGCTCGGCGCTCTCGCTGCCCGGCTCCGCGGTGAAAATGATCAGCGTCTGCTGCTGGTCCCGGTTGTCGATGACCTCGCAGTACAGCTCGAGCTCACCGACCACCGGGTGCTGGAAGCGCTTGGTCTGGCTGTGCGGCGGGACGACCTCATGGGTGTCCCAGATCGCCGCGAACTCCGGGCTCAGCTCCTGCAGGGTGCGCGCGATCGAGGCGGCGTACGACTTCGGCCCGTCGGCCGTGACGACCGCCCGCAACATCGAGACCAGGAGCCGGCTGTGCTTGCTCAGCTCGGGGTCCCGGTAGAGCGCTCGCGACTCCGGATGGACGAACCAGCGGTAGGCCTCGCTGCGCTCCATACCGTCGTAGTTAGTCTGCTCGCCCGCGAAGGCGACGTGGGCGGGAGTCTGGGCGACTGTCTCGCCGCAGCGATTCAGCAGCAACGCCGGGGTGTCGTGCAGCCGGTCCATGATCCGCAGCATTCCTGGGTCGACGTGGCAGGCACGGGTCGTGCGCGGCGGCGTACCGTGGCCGGCCAGCACGAAGAGGTGGTCGCGCTCGTCGAGCGTGAGCCGGAGCGCGCGGGCGATCGCGCCGAGCATTTCGACCGAGGGTTGTGGACCACGGCCGCCTTCGAGCCGGCTGTAGTAGTCGGTCGACATGGAGGCGAGTGACGCTACCTCTTCGCGGCGCAGCCCCGGCGTACGGCGCCGTCGGCCGCGCGGCATCCCGACATCCTCGGGCTGCAGCGCCTCCCGGCGTTTGCGCAGGAAATCGGACAGATCGGCGTACTCCATGTCTCCAGTGTGGCGAACTCACCGGAGTTATCCACTGCCTGCCGAGCAGTGGCTGAACCGAGCCTGGTTGCCCACCGGGATCCGCTCAAGGCTGGAGACATGAAAACGACAGGGAACACGATCTTCATCACCGGCGGTACTTCGGGACTCGGGCTGGGCCTGGCGTTGCGCTGGCACGCTCTCGGTAACCAGGTGATCATCGGCGGCCGCCGCAAGGAACTGCTCGACCAGATCGCGACGGAGCACCCCGGCATCGAGACGGTCGTCCTCGACGTCGACGACCCGGCCTCGATCCAGACGGCGTACGACGAGGTCACCACCCGCTTCCCCGACCTCAACGCCCTGCTGACCATGTCGGGCATCATGCGCCCGGAGAACCTGCTCGACCCCGGCCATCTGGACACGGCCGAGGCGACCATCACCACGAACCTGCTCGGCACGATCCGCACGATCGCGGCCTTCACGCCGTACCTGGTAACGAGGCCGGACGCCACGATCCTCACGGTGTCGTCGGGCCTCGCGTTCACGCCGCTCGCGCTCACCGCGACGTACAACGCCACCAAGGCCGCCGTTCACAGCTACACGCAGAGCCTGCGACTGCAACTGGCCGGCACCGGAGTCCAGGTGATCGAACTGGTCCCGCCACACGTCGCGACCACCTTGATGGGCATGCAGGACGCGCCGTCGGCGATGCCGGTCGAGGACTTCCTGACCGAGACGATGGCCATCCTGCACGACCGGCCCGACGTCGAAGAGGTCACCGTCCAGCGAGTCGGTTTCCTCCGCGACGCCGAGCGTGAGAACCGCCTGCCGGAAGCGATCGCGGCCCTCAACAGCCACTGACCGCGCGGCGGCGTACTAGTCGGCGAGCGCCTGCTCGATCCGCTCCACCTTGGCGGTGAGCTGTCCGGTGTAGCCGGGGCGGATGTCGGCCTTGAGCACCAGGCTGACCCGGGGCGAGACGGCGGTGACGGCCTCGACGGCCTGCTTCACCACCGCCATCACCTCGTCCCACTCCCCCTCGATGTTGGTGAACATCGCGTTGGTCTCGTTCGGCAGGCCGGAGGCGCGAACGATCCGGACCGCCTCGGCGACCGCCTCGCTCACGCCACCGGTCTCGTCCCCGGCAGCCGGGCTGATGCTGAATGCAACGATCATGCAGCCAGCCTAGATGTCGTCCTGCAACCTGCCCGCTGCTTCTTCCTCGGCCCGGCGCTCGGCGCCCGTCGTGGTCAGCAGCACCTTCTCCTTGATGAACAGGACGGCGATCAACGCGAGCACCGCGAACGGCACCGACATCATGAACAAATCGGCCGTCGCATCGCCGTACGCGTTCTCGACGACCGCCCGCGCCTGCTCGGGCAGGTCAGCGATGTTCGGCACCGTGCCGCTGCCACCGGATGACGAGCCGCCGGGGTTGAGGGTCTCGGTCACCTTGTTGGCCAGGATCGCGCCGAGCACGCTGACGCCGATCGTGCCGCCCATGCTGCGGAAGAAGCTCACCGCCGACGTCGCAGCGCCCAGCTCACGAGCCGGTACGTCGTTCTGCGCGGCGAGCACCAGGTTCTGCATCACCAGGCCGATGCCGACGCCGAGCACCACCATGAAGGCCCACAGCATGTACTTCGACGTGTGCGCGTCGATCGTGCCGAACAGCGCCAGCCCGATCGGCAACAGCACGCTGCCGATCACCAGGTAGATCTTCCACTTGCCGTACTTCGTGATCAGCCCACCGGCGATCGTCGAGGCGACCATCATGCCGAGAATCAGCGGCAGGCTCATCAGCCCGGCCTTGGTGGGCGAATAGCCCTGCGCGATCTGGAAGTACTGCGCCAGGAACACCGACCCGCCGAACATCGCCAGACCGACCAGCGCGCTCGCGATGATCGACAGCGTCACCGTGCGGTTGCGGAACAGGTCCATCGGAATGATCGGCTCCGGGTGCCGGCGCTCGACCAGAACGGCCGCCACCAAGGCCGCGACCGCCGCACCCACCAGCAGGAAGCTCCAGCCGGAGGCCCACTCGAACTTGTTGCCGGCGAACGACGACCAGACCAGCAGCGTGCTCACGCCGGCCGTGATCAGGAACGCGCCCCACCAGTCGATCTTCACCTCACGCCGTACGGTCGGCAGCTTCAACGTCCTTTGCAGCAAGACGATCGCGGCCAGCACGAACGGCACGCCGACCAGGAAGCAGGCCCGCCAGCCCAGCGGCGAATCGACCAGGAAGCCACCCAGGAGCGGGCCACCGACAGTCGCCGACGCGAAGATGGCGCCGAAGATTCCGGAGTACCGGCCGAGCTCACGCGGCGGGATGATCGCCGCCATCACGATCTGCACCAGCGCGGTCAGACCGCCGGCGCCGAGGCCCTGCAGCACCCGGCTGCCCAGCAGTACTTCGATGTTCGGCGCGAAGCCGGCCACCAGCGAGCCGACCACGAAGAAGCTCAGCGACAGCTGGACCAGCAGCTTGTTGTTGTAGAGGTCGGCGAGCTTGCCCCACAACGGCACGGTGGCCGTCATCGTCAGCAGCTCGAGGGTGACCACCCAGGTGTACGACGACTGGCTCGCGCCGAGGTCGTGGATGATCCGCGGCAGCGCGGTCGAGACGACCGTGCCGGCCAGGATCGCGACGAACATGCCCATCATCAGGCCGGAGATGGCCTGGATCGTCTGCCTCGGAGTGAGTTGGGCGGGTGCTTCGGTCGCGATGTCTACCCCAGCGGACTCAACCGTCCCCGCCGGCTCCGGCGAGGACGAAGAGGTCGTAGTCATGCTTGACCTTTCTGATCGGTACGGGGTTCCAGGGTCGGGTCGTAGTGCGGATCGAGGCCGGTCGCCAGCAGGCTGAAGCCCTCGTCGACGAGGCTTCTGATCGAGCGGTCCGAGCCGGCCTTGCGCTGCTCGACCGCCACCCGGACGGCCATCGAGGTCGCGCTGACGATCAAGGCCGGGAGCGGCGAGCCGAGCGGCTCGCCCATCTGGTCGCCCAGGGCCGCCGCGAGGTCGCGCTCGTCCTCGCTGCCGAGCACCACGAACTGGGCCAGCAGGTTGGGCGACTCGGTGATCAGCCGGATCCGCTGCGCCAGCGCGGTCTCCTGGTCCTCGATCGACTCCAGGTCGTCGAGCACCCGGGCCACGATCGCCCGCATCGTGGCGAACGGCGACTCACCGGCCGGCGCCTCGCGGATCCGGCGCAGGGCCAGCTCGAGGTCGTCCGGGTCGCGGCCGAGGATGGCGTGCTCCTTGTGCGAGAAGTAGTTGAAGAAGGTCCGCACCGAGACGTCGGCGGCCTCGCTGATCTCCTCGACCGTGACATTGTCCGGCCCCTTCTCCAGCGCCAGCCGGAGCGCCGCGGCGGTCAGTGCCGCGCGGGTCTCCCGCTTCTTGCGCTCCCGCCGGCCAGGCGCGGCGGCGGTCTCCTCGATCTCCATCACGCCTCCACGGTACTAAAACTTGCAGTCAGTGCAAATTCTTATTGCTGCAACTTTGCAGAACTGCACGATGGGGCACGTGACGCTGATCACCTGGGCTGCTACCGAAGGCATCCGAGCGGCTACGGTGCGTCGATGCGCCTTTTGGAGACTGATCCGTCCGTTATGTCCCGCCGCCGGTTCGCCGGCCTGACCGCCTTCACCTCCGCGGCCGCCCTCGGCCTCACCCAGATCAGCACCGCCTCTGCTGTTCAGAAGCGAACCTTCGTCCCCGCCGTCGTGGTCGGCACCGGCTACGGCTCGGCCGTGACCGCCCTGCGCCTCGGCGAGGCCGGCATCACCACGACGATGCTCGAGCTGGGCCAGTTGTGGAACAAGCCCGGTAAGGACGGCAAGATCTTCTGCTCGACCCTGAACCCGGACTCCCGCTCGATGTGGTTCAGCCGCCGCACCAAGGCCCCGCTCGACACGTTCCTGTGGCTCGACGTGGTCAACCGCGACATCGGTACGCCGTACGCCGGTGTGCTCGACCGGATCGACTTCCCCAACATGGGCGTCTACGTCGGTCGCGGCGTCGGCGGCGGCTCACTCGTCAACGGCGGCATGGCGCCGACCCCGAAGCGCGCGTACTTCGAGAAGATGCTGCCGCGCGTCGACGCCGACCAGATGTACCGGCGGTACTTCCCGCTCGCCAACAAGATGCTCGGCGTCAACACGATCGACCCGCGCTACCTAGAACAGACCCCGGTCTACCGCTACGCCCGCGTGTCCCGCCGGCACGCACACCAGGCCGGCTTCAAGACGACCGTCATCCCGAACGTCTACGACTTCCGTTATCTGCAACGAGAAGAGCGCAACCAGGTCCCTCGGTCGGCGCTGGCCGGTGAGGTCATCTACGGCAACAACCACGGCAAGCAGAGCCTCGACAAGACCTACCTCGCGGACGCGGTCGGCACCGGCAAGGTGACGATCCAGACCCTCACCCGGGTCACCGCGATCCGCCAGGACAAGACCGGCTACGTACTGACCCTCGAGAAGATCGATGCCTCAGGCAATGTTCTCCGCCGCAGCGAGCTGGGCTGCGAACACCTCTTCCTCGGCGCCGGCAGTGTCGGCACCACCGAATTGTTGCTCAGGGCCCGCGAAACCGATGCCCTGCCCAACCTCTCCGCGGCGATCGGCACCGGCTGGGGCAGCAACGGCAACGTGATGACGTCGCGCGCCAACCATCTGTGGGACCCGACCGGTTTCCTTCAGTCGACGATCCCGACGCTGGCCATCGACAACTGGAACGACCCGATCCATCCGGCCTTCGCGGAGATCGCGCCGTTGCCGATCGGTATCGAGACCTGGGCCAGCCTCTACCTGGCGATCACGGCCAGCCCCGAGCGCGGCCGCTTCAGCTACAACGCTTCGACTGATCGAGCCGAACTCCATTGGGGCGCGACGCAGAGCAACCCGTCGATCGCGACCGCACGGGCGCTTTTCGACCGGATCAACCGCGCGATCGGTACGACGTACCGGCACGATCTCTTCGGCGGCAACCGGGAGTTCGCGGCCGACTTCTGCTATCACCCGCTCGGTGGTTGCGTGCTGGGCAAGGCGACCGACGACTACGGCCGGGTCCGCGGCTACCGCAACCTGTATGTGACGGACGGTTCGCTCATCCCGGGCTCGATCGGCGTCAACCCGTTCGTCACCATCACGGCCCTTGCCGAACGCAACATCGCCCGCGTGCTCGCCACCGACCTGCGAACCTGACGAGATCGCCGCCGAGCGACGGCCCTGGCGGGTTATACGCTCGGGCCTCGTGACTTCCTCTTTCGCGACCGATCTGGCTCCCACCGGCGTCCTGCGTGCCTCGATCAACCTGGGCAATCCGGTGCTCGCCCAGGGCACCCCGGACGAGCCGACCGGCATCACGGTCGACCTCGCCCGGGAGATCGCGGCGCGCCTCGGCGTACCGGTGGAGTTCCTCTGCTTCGACGCGGCGCGGAAGTCGTTCGAGGCGATGACGTCGGGTGCGGCCGACCTCTGCTTCCTCGCCATCGATCCGGCGCGGGAGGCGGAGGTCGCCTTCACTGCCCCGTACGTCGTGATCGAAGGCGTCTACGCGGTGCCGCAGGACTCGCCGCTCACGACTGTCGCGTCGGTGGACAGCCCGGGGGTGCGGATCGGTGTGAAGCAGGGGTCTGCGTACGACCTGTTCCTGACTCGCACGCTGCAGAACGCCACTGTGGTTCGGGGTGCTGAGGGCACGGATGCTTTCCGCGCGGAGTCGTTGGAGGCGGCCGCGGGTATTCGGCAGCCGATCACGGCCTTCGTCGCGGCGAATGACGATGTCCGGCTGATCGACGAGCGCTTCATGCAGATCCAGCAAGCGGTCGGTACGACGAAGGACCGGCAGCCGGAGACCGTTGAGTTCCTGCGTGAGGTGGTCGAGGAGTTGAAGGCGAGCGGGTTTGTGGCGGAATCGCTCAAGCGGGCGGGGCAGTCCGACGCCACGGTCGCACCCTAGGGATCCACGCGGGGACGGCCTTGCGGTAGTCGTCGTATTGGCTGCCGTAGCGCTGGCGTAGTACGGGCTCTTCGTAGTAGCGGACAAAGGTCGCCATCACCACCCAGGCGCCGAGGCCGTAGATGAGAAGTGCTGGGTCGAGGTAGAGGAGTGCCTGACCGAGGATGGTTGTCACGACGCCGACGTACATGGGGTTGCGGACGAAACGGAAGTCGCCGCCGATCACCAGGCGCTCGGTCGGGGCGATCGGCGCGGGGTGCCACGGCCCTCGCGGACGAAGCGAATGAAGGCGCGCACGACGACGAGCACACCGGCGACGATCAAGAGCAGTGCCGGCCAGAGCTTCGGATCGTCCCAGCCGTTGATCCACCACGGGATCAGGCCGGCGACCACGCAGGGTGCGGCGAAGAAGAAGAGCGTGCTGCCGATGGCTGCCTTAATCATCGGCGAGCCTGGCGATGATGCGATCGGAGAGCTCGCAGAAGGTCTGCAGCTCGGCCGGGGTGAGATCGGCGAACCAGTCGGCGACCGCCGCGAAGTCGCCCGCATCTGTTTCTTTCCAGAAGGCCGCACTGTGATTCGTTGCTGAGAGCAACTTGCGGCGCTTGTCGGCCGGGTCGGGCTCGACCTGCAGGAGGTCCTTGCGGACCAGGGCGGCGACGATCTGGGCGACGTTCTGATGGGTGCTGCCGAGCGCGGCCGCGGATTCGGCCAGGGACGGCTTGCCGGCCGCCACGACGACTGTGATCAACGCGGCCTGCTGGGTGGTCAGACCGTCCTCGCGCAGTCGCTCGTCCATCGCGTACCGCAGTCGCTGCGCCAGGGCGAGCGTGGCCCGGAAGGCCCGGATCGACGGCTCGAGCGCCGAGGCCGGGCCGATCCCCAGCAGGTCTTCGGTCTTGTCTCGCGGTGACATAGGCAATATATTACCTATCATCATCGAAGGGGCAAGACCGTGATCTGTCTACTGCCACACTGCGCCTACCTGTCCGAGACCTCGCGGATGCTCGAGCTCCACCGCGCCCTGACCGAGCTCGGCGTCCCGGTCCGCGTCGCCACCCATGGCGGTCCGCACGAACGCCTGCTCGCCGGGATCCCGTACGACGTATTGGGGCCCGGCCTGTCGCCGGCGAGGGCCGCTCGTTTCGTCGGATCGGCCGTGGGGCTTGGGGATCCGGGGCAGAGCATGTACGAGGATGACGAGATCCGGTCGTACGTGCAGTTGGAGGCTGAGTACTTCCGGGCACATGGGATCAGCGTGGCGGTTACCGGCTTTACGCTGACCTCGTTGCTGTCGTCGCGGCTGGCCGGCGTACGGGTTGTGACGGAGCATGCGGGGAGCTTCGTACCGCCGGTGTTCGAGCGGTACCTTCCGCCGGACCGGAAGCCTGCCGAGATGGATGCCTACACCTCGGGCTTCAACCGGGTGGCCGATTCTCTCGGCGTACAAGGCATTCCGAGCCTCGCGGCGTTGCTGCTGGGCGATCTCTCGCTGGTACCGGAGGTCGCCGAAGTCCTAGGCGTCTCCGCCACCGAACTCGCCGGCTGGAATCCGGACGGCGACCCCGGCTACCGCCCCGGCTCGCGACTGGCCGCCGTAGGTCCTCTCTTCGCACACCTCGACGTCCCACTCCCCGACCGAGTCCAGAAGTTCCTCAACCAGCCCGGCCCGACCATCTACCTCGCGATGACCTCGACCCCGGCCGCCGAGGTCCGCGCCGCGATCGGTTCGCTCAGCACACTCGACGCCCGCATCCTCGTCGCCGGGACGATCCACAGCGACCTTGCCGACTTGGCGACGGACCGGATCCTGATCGAAGGCATCCTCCCCAGCCACCTCGTCATGCCCCAGGTCGACCTCGCCGTCACCACCGGCGGCCAAGGCAGCGTCCAAACCGCGATGGCCAGCGGCACACCCCTCCTCGGCGTCCCACTGCATCCGGAACAGGCACTCAACCTGACCCTGGTCGAACGCCTGGGCGCCGCCCGTGCCGCAACCCCGATCGACAACCTCGCCACCCTCGCAACCCAACTACTCGGCAGCAACTCCCACAAAGCCGCGGCCGAAGACATCCAGAAGCTGTACGCCGCCGCCGACGGCCCGGCGGACGCCGCCGAACTCATCGCCTCGTTCTGAGGAAACGGCGAGGAAACGCCGGGACCGGTCGGATGACCTTATGAGAATCCGACCCTTGCTCGCCGCCGCGACGATGGCCGTGGCGATAATGCCTGCCGCGCACCTGTCTCCGGCCGGAGCCGCGCCACCGCCTATCTCGTGGAAGGCGTGCCCCAGCTATTCCGACGACGTGATCCGGAACCTGGGCGTGGCTCCGGATCAGTTCGCGACGTTCCGTACTTTGATGGACCGCCTCGACTGCGGCACGGTCAGCGTGCCGCTGGACTACGCCGATCCCGGCGGACGGAAGATCGACATCGCGGTCACGCGGCTCGCCGCCACGGGTCATCGCAAGGGCAGCGTCGCGGTACTGCCCGGCGGTCCCGGTGGCAGCGGATACCTCGACCCGATCCTGCGCGTCATGCTCCGCAACCAGGAAATGGCTTCGCTGAACGAGCAGTACGACCTCATCGGCTTCGATCCCCGCGGCGTCGGCTACAGCACCAAGGTCGCCTGCGAGCTCCCGATGAACGGCCCGGACAAACCGGGTCCGCTGACCGAAGCCATGGCGCGCAAGATCTACGACACCCAGGTGGCGGTCAATCAGCGCTGCGCGAACTCGGATCCGGAGTTCATCGGGCAACTCACCACCGACACCGTCGCGAAGGACGTCAACCAGGTGCGGGCCGCACTCGGCGATCGCAGACTGAACCTGCTCGGCCTCTCCTGGGGCACCTACCTCGGGGCGGCGTACAGGAGCTTGTTCCCGACGTACACCGGCCGGGTCTTCCTGGACAGCCCGGCACCGCCGTGGACCGATTTCGACCGGCACATCGAGGAGAGTGCGGCGGCGATGGAGCGGAACTTCGGGCGCTTCGCGGCATGGCTGGCCGATCGGCATACGGCGTACGGCCTCGGCACTACTGCCCGGCAGGTACGTGAGCAGGTGCTGCAGCTGGTCAAGGCGTACGACACCAGCCCCAAGCTGTACTCCGACCTGCCGCGACCGATCGACGGCTCGGTGATCGCCAACTTGGCCGGCCGCACCTCGGCCGAGTGGACCCGCGTGGGCCAAGCCCTGTCCGAACTGGCCACCGCCACAGGTCCGACCGCACCGCCGACCGTCAAGCAGCTACTCGGTGGGCCGCCGCCCGCACCGCTCCCCGGCGCACCCGAGATGCAGAGCATGACTATGAACCTGGCTGTCACCTGCAACGAGGACAGCAGCCGCCCGACCTTCGCGAAGGCTTGGCGCGACTATCAGAAACTCCAGAAGCGCCTCCCGGTGACCGGCCGGGGCTGGGGCACCACCGCCCTCTGCTCAGGCTGGCCGCTCCCAGCACAGCAAGCCACCCTCCGCCCGACCAACGGCTCCTTGATCCTCGCCGCTCATCTCTACGAGTTCATGTCCGTCTACGACTGGGCCCGCCAAACCCGAAAGGCCATCGGCGGCACCATCTACACGGTCGCCGACGACGCCCACGTCTCCACCACGAGAGTCCCGGCCTGTGCGGCAGAGGTCGTCACCTACTTCGACACGGGCCGCATCGACCGGGGCTGCCCAGGGCTTCAGCCACCGAGCTGACTCACCTGCTCTGGATATACATAGCATTCCTATGTATAGTTGTCTCACGTGATCGCTTCGACAGATCTTTCTCAGCTCGGGGTCGACGTCGTCGTCGCCTCGGCGCGGTTGACCCGGCTGGCCAGCCGGGATGTGAGCGCGTTGCCGCACGCGGCGATGCGGCTGATGGGCCGGCTCGACGAGCTCGGGCCGACCCGGATCAGTGAGCTCGCCAAGGCGGACCGGTGTTCGCAGCCGACGATGTCCAACCTGGTCCAGCGCCAGGAGGAGAACGGCTGGGTACGCCGTGAGCCCGACCCCGCCGACTCCCGCGCCAGCCTGATCAGCCTCACCCCGGCCGGCCGCGCCGAGCTCGACCGCGCCCGGCACGAAGCCGGTGAGGCCATCGCCGCCCGGCTGAAGCACCTGCCGCAATCCGACCTCGAAACCCTTCAGGCCGCGGTCACCGTCATGCACCGAATTCTCAAGCCTCTGGAGGAGAGCAACCGGTGAGCAGCAACTCGTTTCTGAAGCAACCCAAGTCCGTCTGGGCCGTCGCGTTCGCGTGCGTGATCGCGTTCATGGGCATCGGCCTGGTCGACCCGATCCTCAAGCCGATCGCCGAGCAACTGCACGCGAGCCCGTCCCAGGTGTCGCTGCTGTTCACCAGCTACATGGCCGTGATCGGCGTCGCGATGCTGATCACCGGCGCGGTCTCCAGCCGGATCGGCGCCAAGCGCACCCTGCTGATCGGTCTGGCCATCATCGTCGTCTTCAGCGCGCTGGCCGGCCTGTCCAACTCGATCGGCATGATCGTCGCCTTCCGGGCCGGCTGGGGTCTGGGCAACGCGCTCTTCATCGCCACCGCTTTGGCGACGATCGTCAACTCCGCCAGCGGTTCCGTCGCCCAGGCGATCATCCTGTACGAAGCGGCGCTCGGCGTCGGCATCGCGGCCGGTCCGCTCGTCGGCGGTGAGCTCGGCACGATCTCCTGGCGCGGCCCGTTCTTCGGCGTCGCGGTCCTGATGACGATCGCGCTGGCCGCCACCGCGTTCCTGCTCCCCGCGTCGCCGCCCGCTCCCCGGCGTACGTCGATCATCGAACCCCTGAAGGCACTCCGGCACCGGTCGCTCGCCACCGTCGCCGTCACCGCCCTCCTCTACAACTTCGGCTTCTTCACCCTCCTCGCCTTCACCCCGTTCCCGCTGGGCATGTCGGCCCGCCAGATCGGCCTGATCTTCTTCGGCTGGGGCATCGGCCTCGCACTCACCTCGGTCTTCGCCGCGCCCCGCCTGCAACGCCGCTTCGGCACTCTCCCCGTCGTGATGACGTCCCTGCTCCTCTTCGCAGCAGACCTGGCCCTGATGGGCCTCTACGCCCACCACCCGCCGGTACTGGCCGTAGGCGTGATCGTCGCCGGCCTCTTCCTCGGCGTGAACAACACCCTCATCACCGAAGCCGTCATGGCCGCCGCCCCCGTAGAACGAGGCACCGCCTCCGCCGCCTACAGCTTCGTCCGCTTCTCCGGCGGCGCCGTCGCCCCCTGGCTCGCAGGCAAACTAGGCGAGGAGATCAACGTCCAGATCCCCTTCTGGGTAGGCGCTTTCGCAGTACTGCTGGCAGTCGGCGTACTGGCCACCGGCTGGAAGCCCCTGGCCCACCTTCGGACCCCGGTCGTCCACTCCGAGACCGAAGCAACCGCCCTCACAGCAGCAGACGCCTAGTCAGCTGTCGCCATCCGCCGGCCCGTCCGGGAGTATGCGGGTGGCGACCAGCCGGGCAGCGACCACCCGGAGCTTGACGTTGCCGTCCTGGGAGTACCGGCGCAGTACTGCGAACGCCTGGTCGGCGTCGATCGCGAACCGTTCCATCAGCACTCCCTGCGCCTGGCCGATGCGATGCCGGGCCTCGACCGCCTTGGCCAGGTCCGCGATCTGCACCACGTTCGACAGCGCCACAGCAGCGTGCCTCGCCAGCAGCAGCGCCGCGGCCTCGTCGCCGGTCGTGAACTGGTTCGGCGCAACCGCGTAGACAGTCAGCGCACCCACAGCCGAGGCACTGGTCGCGAGTGGGACGGTGAGCACGCTTCGCAGCCCGAGGTCAGCCACCTGCCGGCTCCAACGTGGCCAGCGTTGATCGGTAGCGGTGTCGGCGATCAGCACGCTGCCGTGCGCGCCCCTCAGTGGCACGGACGGCCCGTTTCCCTGGTCCAGTTGCAGTTGATCGGCCAGCTCTGCCCGTGGATCGATCGCGCTCGCCGAGGCGAGTCCGTGGCGGCGGAGAATCACTCCTGCGCAGTCACCGCCGGCGATACGTAGTACAGAGTCTTGTACCAGTCCCAGCGTCTCGGTGATCCCGGCTGCGTCGTAGAGCTGGGCCCAGCGCGCCACCTCACCGGCCGACACCACTGCATCGCTGGATTCGGGACGCGGCCCTGCGATCGCCGTCGCGGAAGCAGTCACCGATCGCCGGAGGCGAGTACGGATGAGCGCCATCGGCCCAACTCCCTATGCAATTTCCACTCGAGCAGAGCGACGCCGGGGTCTTGGGCAGCCAGTCACGCCGAACAGAATCGGCGTGATACCTCCACAGTACCGCCATCCCACCACCCAGGCGCCTTCTCAGCCAGACTCTTTCCTACCGGCGACCGACGCATGGCCGTCTCAGCTGACGGAAGTCCACCACATCGTCGTCTGTATGAGCTGCCGCGCCGGGCTACTCGCGGCCGCTGAGCAAGGTGATGGGTTGCGGCTTGGTTGCTAGCCAGGCGGTGGTGGCTGCGGTGGATCCGACGACGATGAGGGAGCCTCCCAGGATCAGGGCGAGTAGGCGCCAAGGGATTGCTACGACTACGACGCCGTAGGTGCTCGCGGTGCCGGTGGCTATGCCGGCCAGGGCTGCGGCTGCCACGATGCAGCCGAGGAGGACGCCGACGAGGACGACGGTCAGGGACTCGAGTAGGGCTATCAGGAGGACCTGAGGTCTGGTGAGGCCGGCCATTCTGGCTTGGGCGAATTCTCGGCGGCGGTCGGCGGTGGACATGACGATCGCGTTGACTACGGCGACCGCGGCGTAAACACCGGACAAGCCCATCAGTACCGCGAAGATGGCCGTGTTGCCGCGCTGCTGCGCTTCGCCCCGGCTCTGCGCCCAGTCGGCCACCGTACGCCCACCCAGCCGGTGTGCTGCCGCCGTCAGGTCGGCGCCGTCGGCGAGTTTCACCAGCGTCTCCGTGCGGCCGGCCGGCGTCAGCGCGCGCGGGACGAAGAAGTTGTCACCGACGTCCAGCGTCTCGGGCAGGATCGCAACCACCTTCAGCTTGACCGTCCGGCCGTCGATGGTTGCCGCCAGCACCGAATTGAGTTTGTAGCCCTCGGCACTCATTCCTGGGCCGATGGCGATTGCCGCGCCGGCCAGGCGGGCCAGGGAGCCCTTGCGGGGACGGAGTTTGTGGGTTTGCTGCCAGGCAGTCGGGTCGATGCCGATCGCCTCGGAGTACGTGGTCCGGCGGTTGTGGCGGATGGAGATCGGCACGATGGTCTGCGGTGAGGCGACGGCGATTCCTGCGGTGGAGGCGACTTCGCCGGGTACGACGAGGTCGGCGGTGATGAGTTGGCGCTGTTCCTCGCCGACGGCCTTGGCAAGTGAGCCGAAGGTGCCCCAGAGGCCGAGCAGCAAGCCGGCCAAGACGATCAGCGGGGCGGCGGTGGCGGCGCTTCGGCGTACCGCGTGGAGGACGTTGGCGCGGGCCAGGTCTGCGACGACGCTGCCACGGAGTACGAGCGCGGGGAGGCGGCCGACCCACGGTACGACGACCGGGCTCAGTTGGCTCAGCGCGACTGAGCCGCTGACCATCACCAGCAAGGCGATGGTCAGTCCGGCGACCAGATCACCGGCTGCCTGCGCGATGGCGACCAGTGCGGCCGTCGACACTGCGGCCGACAACCCCCAGAACCAGCGCCAGCCGGTCATCACCGGTCGGCCTTCCGGCAGGTCGGACAGCGCCTCCAATGCGCTGATCCGCGATGCCCGCCAGGCTGCGGCGAAGACACCGACCACGGCGGTGCTCACGCCGACGATCGCGGCGGCGTACAGGGCGCCTGGATCCCAAGGCGCAATGAACCACTGTGGCAGCATCCCCAAAGAAACAAGGAGTTTCGATTGCGCGAAGGTGCCGAGCAGGCCGACCGGTACGCCGACCGCCGTCCCCACCAGGCCGAGCAACACCGCCTCGCCGAGCAACATCAGTCGGAGGCTGCCGCGTTGCGCGCCGACCAGTCGCAGCAACGCGAGCTCTCGCCGCCGCTGTACGACGGTGAAGCCGAAGGTCGTACTGACGATGAACACGGTCAGGAAGACCGCCAGCATCACCGTCATCCCGAGCAACGTCGCCGCACCCGCGTACCCGTCGCGGATGTGCGCCCGCTCGATTCCCGTCAGCCCTGCCGGTAGTACGGGCCGGTCGGTCGCCGCCATCACCTGCAGCGCCGACTGCACCAGCCCCACCCCGAGCGCCACCGCAACCACCGCCCCGGCGAACAACTGCCACCGGTCCCGAACCGCACCCACCGAAATCCTCAGCACACCACCACTCAACCGCCCAGCGCGCTCGCACACCCTCCCCCAAACGCCCGTCC
The DNA here is from genome assembly GCF_039537185.1 of Kribbella ginsengisoli. NCBI lineage: Bacteria > Bacillati > Actinomycetota > Actinomycetes > Propionibacteriales > Kribbellaceae > Kribbella > Kribbella ginsengisoli. The sequence continues at coordinate 1,229,087 of NZ_BAABAA010000002.1, forward strand.
CCGGTAGCGCAAGCGCTACCGGGGACAGAGAAGACCGGAGCCCACGCAATACACGGGTGCGGTGCGCGGGTGTGAGCTACTGCTCGAGGGCGACGTCCAGGGTGATTTCGACGCCGGTCAGGGCCTTGCTGATGGGGCAGGTGGCCTTTGCGTCCGCGGCTGCCTTGGCGAAGCCGTCGGCGTCGAGGCCGTCGACCTCGCCGCGGACCGTGAGCTTGATGCCGGTCAGCTTGAAGCCGCCGTCCGGGTCCGGGCCGAGCGTGACGTCGTCCTGGATCTCCAGGGCGATCGGAGTGCCGCCGGCCTCCGCGATCAGCGCGGAGAACTGCATCGCGAAGCAGGCCGAGTGGGCCGCGGCGATCAGTTCCTCCGGGCTGGTGGTGCCGTTCGCGTCCTCGGCCGCCCGCTTGGGGAAGGAGACCTCGTAGGTGCCGATCTTGGAGCTGGTCAGCTCGACCTGGCCGGAACCGTCTTGCAGGGTGCCGTTCCAGGCGGTGCGAGCGGTACGAGTAGGCATATCTGTCTCCCTAGAAAGTCAACCGCGAATACAGGTAGACTAACTAGTCACTCTTGCAGTCGTCAACCAAGCGAGAGCGCCGAGGATGGGATAGTGACGGAGATGACAGAGCACACCAGCGCCCCCGACCGCACCGTCCCCGTGCGGGACCGGTTGATCGAGTGCGCCAGCGAACTGTTCTACGGCGAAGGCATCCGGGCGATCAGCGCCGACCGGATCATCGCGGCCGTCGGCACCACCAAGGCGACGTTCTACCGGCACTTCCCCACCAAGGACGACCTCGTTCTCGCGTACCTCGAGCGCCGGGCCGACTGGGAACGGATCGCGGTGACGACCGCCGCCCAGGACGACGACCCACGCCGGGCACTGCAAGCGGTCGCCAAACTGCTGGCCGACTCCAGTTGCCAGCCCGGCTTCCGCGGTTGCCCGTTCATCAACGCCGGCGCCGAGTACGCCGATCCCACGCATCCGATCCGCCGCCTGGTCGAGGACCAGCGCAGCTGGTGGTGGACCTTCTTCCGGGGCCTGGCGACCCGGCTGGGCACCCCGGCGGGCAAGCCGTCGTACGCCGTAGCCGACCAGATGATGATGCTCCGCGACGGCGCCCTGGTCGCCGGCTACCTGGGCGACCCCACCCGGGTCGGAGACCGGCTGACCACGGCCTTCAACGCGATCGTCGACGCCGCCCTCTGAGTCGGCCCCTGGCACCAGTCAGGCACCGCCATCCTTGCTGACCATACCAAACAGTATGGTATGGTCAGCGGCATGGTGGCACAGAAGGACTGGCTCGAGGCCGGGTTGAAGGTGCTGGCGGCCGAGGGCTCGCCGGCGTTGACGATCGAGCGGCTCACCGGCGAACTGGGCTTGAGCAAAGGGTCGTATTACCACCATTTCAAAGGGGCAGGCGGATTCCGGACCGCCCTGCTCGAGTACTTCGAGAGGCGGTTCACCACGCGGCTGATCGACGCCGTCGAAGAGCACCCCGACGCTGATGCGGCGAGCAAGCTGACCCAGTTGATGGAGCCGGTGCTGGCCGATGCGGACCACGTCCGGCTCGAGATCGCAGTACGGGCATGGGCCCTGCAGGATCCCGAGGCGAGGGCCGCGCAGGAGCGGGTCGATCACGCCAGAACCGCTTATCTACAAGAGCTTTGCCGCGGGATCGATAGCGTCGAGGAGCCCGAGCACCTCGCCCGGTTGCTCTACCTGATCCTGATCGGCGCCGAGCAGGTCGTACCACCGGTGCCGGCGACCGAGTTGCGCGCGCTGTACGCGACCACGCTGACCCTGGCGACCGGCAAACCGTTCCTCACCTGAGAAGGAGCCCGCCATGCCGACGTACACCGATCTCCCTGAGCTAGCCGAGCTCCTGCCCGAAGCCGACGTCATCGACGTGAAGACGGCGACCGGATCGGTGACGCTGCGCGAGTTCACCGCCGGCGCCCTGAGCCTCGAGTCCCGCGCCGGCCAGGCGCTCTTCGCGCTCCGCGTCCCCGTCGCCAAACTGCTCCGACTCGAGATGACCGGAATGCCTTCCAGAACAAGGCTCCGCCCCGAGGACGTCAGCTTCACCCCCGGCGACCAGCTCGCGTTCTTCACGGTCGATCGCGGCGAAGAAGAGCACTACCTCCTGCTGAAAGTCACCGACAACCATCTCTTCGCCTACCTGGCGATCATCGTCGACGACTCCGGCCCCGTCCGCGCATTCAAGGTGGTAACCCTCGTCCACTACCTCCGCACCGCCGGCCGCCTCTACTTCAACCTGATCCGCCCCTTCCACCACGTCGCAATCCGCTTCATGTGCGGCTCGGGCGTCAACTACCGCAGGTGAGTCAGTAGGGCCGTGAAATCGGCTTGGTTGTAGGGGCGGGCGCCGATGAGGGACTGGAGCAGGATGCCGTCGAGGGCTGCTACCAGGAGGCTTGCCTTTTGGGGGTTCGTGGTGAAGTTGCGGGCGATCTGGGTCAGGGGCTCGAGCCAGGCAGCAGCGGCGTCGCGGAGCGCCGGGCGGCGGGCTGCGAGGAGGTACAGCTCGTACTCCGCCAGCGTGCGGCCTCGCCGATAGACCAGGCAGTGCTCGATCAGTCGCGCAAGCTCGTCGGCGGGGCGGGCACCCATTTCGTTGACGCGCTCGTGGAGCTCGGCTGCCAGGTCGTCGGCCGCCCAGGTCAGCGCTGCCACCAGCAAGTCGTCGAGCGAGGTGAAGTGGTACGTCGTCGAGGCCAGCGAGACCCCGGCCTCGGCGGCGACCGCCCGATGGCTGACCCCGGCAACGCCGTCCCGCTCGATCACGGCCAGCGTCGCCGTCAGCAACTCCACTCGCCGCGCTTGCCCGCGTACGCGGCGTCCATCAACGCTCCTGACCTGCACGAATCGCAAAATACCAGGACAGACGTACTGATTGTTTTTGACCCCCGGAATCGGCTGGATCCGCTCCGGAGGCGGCCTACGCTTCTTGTCGTGACTGACCCCCAGCAGCCCACAGCCACTCCCCCGAACGCCCCGATCAGCACCGCCATGCGGCGTGCGCTGAAGCGGGCCGACGACGGCAAGACGCTCGACCCGGCAGAGGTCGAGGTACTGCTGTCCGCCTCCGGCCCCGCGCTCGAGCAGTTGATGTCGACCGCCGCGCGGGTACGTGACCAAGGACTGGCCGACGCGGGCCGGAGTGGGATCATCACCTACTCCAAGAAGGTGTTCATCCCGCTGACCCAGTTGTGCCGGGACCGGTGCCACTACTGCACGTTCGCGACGACGCCGGGGCGCGTTCATTCGCCGTACCTGAGTCCCGACGAGGTGCTGGAGATCGCCCGCCAAGGCGCGGCACTCGGTTGCAAGGAAGCGCTCTTCACGCTCGGCGACGCTCCCGAGGACCGCTGGGACGCCGCCAAGACGTGGCTCGAGGAGGCCGGCTACGACAGCACCCTCGACTACGTGCGGGCGATGTCGATCCGGGTGCTCGAGGAGACCGGCCTGCTGCCGCACCTCAACCCCGGTGTCATGTCGTGGCAGAACCTGCAGCGGCTGAAGCCGGTCGCGCCGAGCATGGGGATGATGCTCGAGACCACCTCGCGGCGGCTGTTCGAGGAGAAGGGTCAGCCGCACTTCGGGTCGCCCGACAAGGACCCGGCGATCCGGCTGCGGGTGCTGGAGGATGCCGGTCGTTCGAACGTACCGTTCACCACCGGGCTGCTGATCGGCATCGGGGAGAACCTCGAGGAGCGGGCCGACTCGATCTTCGCGCTGCGCAAGATCGCCCGGCAGTACGGCGGGATCCAGGAGGTCATCATCCAGGGGTTCCGGGTGAAGCCGGATACGGCGATGCGCAACGACGCCGACGTACCGTTGGACGAGTGGCTGGCCGCGATCGCGGTCACCCGGGTCGTGCTCGGGCCGCGGATGCGCGTCCAGGCGCCGCCGAACCTGGTCGACCTGGCCGAGGCGCGACTGCTGCTCGACGCGGGTGTCGACGACTTCGGTGGCGTCTCGCCGCTGACCCCGGATCACGTGAACCCCGAGCGTCCGTGGCCGCAGATCGACGACCTGGCCAAGCTCACCGCGGACGCCGGTTTCACCTTGCGCGAAAGGCTCACCGCGCACCCGGAGTACCTGCGTGAACCCTGGCTCGACCCGCGCCTCATCTCGCATGTGGAAGCCCTCGTCGACCCGGAGACCGGTCTCGCCAACGAGGACGCGTTCCCCAAGGGCCTGCCCTGGCAGGAGCCAGACGGCGGCTGGGACAGCGTCGGCCGCACCGACCTCCACACCGCCATCGACACCGAAGGCCGCCGCACCGAAACCCGTTCCGACTTCGACGCGGCGTACGGCGACTGGGACGTACTCCGCGAAGATGTCGCAGCCCGTCGGGCCGGTGAATCTGCAAGTGGTGTGAGTGAACCGGAGCGGATTGCTGCCGAGACGAAGGCGGCGCTTGCTGCTGCTGAGCGGGATCCGGCGGGATTGTCCGATGCTCAGGCTTTGACGTTGATGACGGCGACCGGGCCGGCGTTGGATCAGTTGGCGAAGATCGCGGATGATCTGCGGAAGGCCGTGGTCGGGGACGATGTCACCTACGTGGTGAACCGGAACATCAACTTCACCAACGTCTGTTACACCGGCTGCCGGTTCTGCGCGTTCGCTCAGCGGCGGACCGACGCCGACGCCTACTCACTCTCGATGGACGAGGTCGCCCAGCGCGCCGAAGAGGCCTGGGTGATCGGCGCGACCGAGGTCTGCATGCAGGGTGGCATCCACCCGGACCTGCCCGGTACGGCGTACGCGGACCTCGTGAAAGCCGTCAAGGACCGCGTCCCCGAGATGCACGTGCACGCCTACTCCCCGATGGAGATCGTCAACGGCTCGGTCCGTACCGGCCTGTCGATCGAGGACTTCCTGATCTCCGTCAAGGAGGCCGGCCTGGGCAGCATCCCCGGCACCGCCGCCGAGATCCTCGACGACGACGTGCGCTGGATCCTCACCAAGGGAAAGTTGCCGACGGCAAGCTGGATCGAGGTGATCAGCACCGCGCACAAGGTCGGCCTGCCGTCCAGCTCGACGATGATGTACGGCCACGTCGACGCCCCGCACCACTGGGTCCAGCACCTGCGGACGATCGCGGCGGTCCAGGACCAGACCGGTGGCTTCACCGAGTTCGTGCTGCTGCCGTTCATCCACACCAACTCGCCGATCTACCTGGCCGGCGTGGCGCGTCCCGGTCCGACGTACGACGAGAACCGCGCCGTGCATGCGATGGCGCGGATCATGCTGCACGGCCGGATCGATAACATCCAGTGCTCCTGGGTGAAGCTCGGCACCGACGGCTGCGTCGACGTGCTGAACGGCGGCGTCAACGACATCGGCGGCACCCTGATGGAGGAGACCATCAGCCGGATGGCCGGCTCCAAGCACGGCTCCCGCAAGTCCATCGAGGAGCTGACCCAGATGGCCACCGCCGCCGGCCGCCCCGCCCGCCAGCGCACCACCACCTACGGCGAGGTCCCCCAGACCTCGCACACGGCCCTCGAACTGGCCTGAAGAGACTTGGCCTGACAGCTTGCGGTAGCTCCCGCTCATCGGGCGGCGTCGAGATCGACGGCGGTACGGTTCCGTCGCTTGGCGCCGACCCGATGGCCGAGAGTGATCAGCCCGAAGCCGATCAGGTAGATACCGGCCGTCACAGCCAGGTAGTCGAGCGGCACCTTGTCCGGATCGGCCGAGAAGGCCGCGGTGTTGTCGCCCACCCACGATCTGAGCAGGTACAGGGTCTGGAACGTGAACGAGTAGCCGAAGATCGCGATGTAGGCGACGTACGCCGCCAGCCGGTTCTTCACGAAGAAGCCGAGCGGGAACGCGAACAGAACGGTGACGATGGCAACCATGGGAATCCCCTCCAAAGCGTTGTGCTGACTCCCTCAAGGTGCCGCCCGGACCACCCTCACCACATCGGTGCCATCGCCGGACTCCGCTCGTCCCGGGCCCTTAAGTGCTGGCACGGGTGCGCTCGCGACCAGCCGCCGCCATCATGAAGAGGTGTCCCGCGCCAGACGGCTAGTAGTGCTCGCGACGATCCTGTACGCCGCAGCGCTGGTCCTGCGCGAGCTACTGGCCCTCGGCCCCGCCTCGGTCGGTACTACGGAAGTACTGGCCACGACGGCACTACTGCTCCCGTCGCTGGCCCTCGGCTGGCTGGTGGCCATCAGGGCACCCGGCAACCCGCTCGGCCCGGCCCTGGCCCTGACCTCCGCCATACCGGCGCTCGTCTTCGCCGTCGAGGACTGGGGCGCGACCTACACCACGAGCAACCCTTGGCCGGGCGCCCGACTCGTCTCGGTCGTCGGCGCCGGCGCGTGGACCTGGCTGTTCATCGGGTTCGCCGCAGTGGTGCTCCTGTTTCCGGACGGACTGCTGCCGGGCCGCTGGTGGCGAGCGGTGGCCGTCGCAGTACCAGTGACCGCCTTGCTGGTGAACTTCACCGTCTCCACTGACAGCGGGACGTTCAGCGAGGCCAACCTGGGCAAGCCGCCGTTCGTCCTGCCCGGGCCGCTGCGAGTCGCCTTGATCGTCGTGGCGTTCAGCTCGTTCCTGGCCGTTCTGCTGGCAGCGGCGTCAGGGTTGGTGGTGCGCTTCCGGCGTGGCGACGAGGTCACCCGGCTCCGGTTGCGCTGGCTGATGCTGGCGGCCCTGAGCGTGCCGCTGCTGCTCGGCGGGAGCTGGGCCGCCATCGCCCTGGGCGCTCCGGACACGTTCGCCTACACGTTCTTCCTGGTCGCGATGCTGATCCTCGTCCCCGCGGCGATCGCGCTGGCCATCCTGCGGCACGATCTGTTCGATATCGATCGGCTGCTGGGCAGTACGGTCAGCTGGCTGATCACCACGATCACCTCAGCGGTGATCTTCGCCGGCATCGTCGTTGCCGTGGACAACTTGTTTCCGGGGCGACAGCGCGCGGGAATCGCCGGCGCCGCCTTCGTCACGGCGCTGGTTCTGGTGCCGCTGCACCAGTGGCTGCACCGGGCGGTCGGGCGGCTCGTCGATCCTGACCGCTCCGTCGCGCTGGCCCAGATCCGGGACTTCGTCCGCCAGGTCCGGGACGGTCAGGCCGAGCCGGAGCAGGTCGAGCAGGTGCTCCGCAAGGCCCTTGACGACCCTTCGCTCCAGCTCCTGCTACAGCGACCCGGGGATCAGCTCCCCCTCCCAGAGACCGCGATTCCCTTGCAGACAGGCGATTCGACCGTCGGAGCGCTTGTCCTGGGGAGTACCTCGGCCCGCCGCGTACGCCGGGCCCGCGAGGCGGCCGTCGAGGCGCGGCTGCCGATCGAGGTGAGCCGGTTGCGGCTGGAACTGCAGGACGCGCTGGCCGAAGTACGGGCCAGCCGGTCGCGGTTGATGTCCGAGGTGAACGCCGAGCGCCAGCGCCTCGAGCGGGATCTGCATGACGGCGCCCAGCAGCAATTGATTGCCCTGGGCATGCGTTTGCGGTCGTTGCAGCATCGGCTCGGCGGGACCCATGACGACGAGCTCGACGAGCTGGTCGGGACGCTGGAGCAGACGGTGGGTGAGTTGCGGCGGATCGCGCACGGGGTCCGGCCGAGTCGGCTTGACGACGGGCTGGCGGTGGCGTTGCGGCGGTTGGTACAGGAGAGTTCGGTGCCGGTCGATCTCGTAGTACCGGAGCTGGAGGTCGGTGAAGGGGTGGCGACGGCGGTGTACTTCACGGTCGGCGAGGCGATCGCCAACGCGCTCAAGCATGCTGAAGCGACGAGGATCTCGATCGAGGTCGCCGTCGCCGCGCAGCGGTTGTGTGTCGTCGTGCGAGACGATGGCATCGGCGGCGCGAGGGAGGGATTCGGGCTGACCTCGTTGCGGGACCGGGTGGCATCGGTCGGTGGCTCGCTGACGCTGGACAGTCCGCCGGGTGCGGGCACGTCGATCAGGGCGGAGATCCCGTGCGCGTCGTGATCGGTGAGGATTCCGCTTTGTTTCGTGAGGGTCTGCGCGGGTTGCTGACCGAGAACGGGCACCAGGTGGTGAGCGCCGTGGCGACCGCGGACGAGCTGGTCGAGGCAGTCCGGGCGGACGAGCCCGACCTCACGATCATCGACGTCCGGATGCCGCCGACGATGACGGACGACGGCGCCCGCGCGGCCGGCGTACTGCGATCCGAGGCGCCGGACCGGCCGATCCTGATGCTGTCGCAGCACATCGAGACCAGGCACGTGGTCGATCTGGTCGCCACCGCCGGCTTCGGCTACCTGCTCAAGGACCGCGTACTACGAGTCGCCGACTTCCTCGACGCGATGCGACGCGTCGCCGACGGCGGCTCAGCACTCGACCCCGCGATCGTGGCCGCCCTGATGACGCCGACCCGCGCGAACGACCCACTCGCCGCTTTGTCGGCCCGCGAACGCGAAGTCCTCACCCTGGTGGCCGAAGGCCTCTCCAACGCCGCCATCGCCGCCCGGCTGGTCCTCGCCGAGCGCACGGTCGAAACCCACATGCGCAGCATCTTCCAGAAGCTCCGCATCGACGACCATCCCGACAGCCATCGACGGGTGCTCGCGGTCCTCGCCCATCTCACCGCCTGAAGCTTTTCCCGAAGTACTGGTCCCCAGTTCTCAACCAGTACTTCGGGAAAAAGAAACGCCGACCGTGTCGGGCGTCGGTCACCACCTCACTGGCGACCGGCGCCCCGGCGACACGGCCGGCGTCCTGCTTTGCCCCGAGAGGGCGGTTCGGCCCGAAGGAGGGAGGACCGCTGACTCATTCCGTGACCGGCAGGGGAGGTACAGTCCGGTCGCGGACGGGAATCGCGGTACCGCCTGAGCCTTTCGCCAGCGACCCGTCCGTCGCCGACAACTGAACGTTGTCACGGGGTAGCTGACCGCCGCCATGAGCGCGGTCAAACATTTGCATTGATCTAGCGCAGAGCGACGCTCCGTATACCCGCCGTCGCTTTCCGTACCCGCCAGTAGACAAGTTGCCTACCGCAACAACAATCCAACGCTCAACCACCCCCGACCGGTCCAGTCCGGTGAGAGCAAAGCCGCCAAGTTTGTTGCCTGCAGCAACTCACAATCCGGCTCGCTCATGACAAGGCCGCCCGCAGACTGGTGGCTGACAGCTCAGATATCGCAGGATTCGCTTCGATATTCCGGTGGTAGGATAATATCGAAGTAGCCCGAAGGAGTATCGAAGTGCTGGTAGCCACGATCGCAGCGATCGCTGACGAGCAATGGGGCTTGGTGACGACGGCCCAGGCGCGTGCGGCCGGCGTGTCCGCGCAGTCCATGGCGCGGCTGGCGGAGGACGGCGTACTGGAGCGAGTTACCCACGGCGTCTATCGAGTGGTCGGCGCCGGCTCGCCACTGGATGCTCTCCGGGCGACGTGGCTCGCGCTCGCGCCCGACCAGCTCGTCGTCGATCGGCTGCGAGATCCGGATGCCGTCCTGTCCTACCGATCGGCTGCGAGCTATCACCAGCTGGGCGATCTGGACGCCGACCGGTTCGAGTTCACCGTTGCCGTCCGCAAGCAGTCGAAGCGACAGGACGTGCGGTTCCATCGCGAGACTCTCAAGCCCGGTGAGTGGCAGATCGTCAGCGGCCTACCGGTGACGACCATCGTGAAGACCATCAGCGATCTGGCGAAGGCGCACACCGACGGTGGGCATCTGGCCGGGGTGGTCCGCGACGCGATCGCGGTGGCTTCTGTCAGTGCGGAGGAGATCAGCGAAGCTCTCGCGCCCTACGCGCACCTCTACGGACAGCAACTCGGTCACGGACTCGGGTTGCTGGGCAACTTCCTCGATGAAGCGGGCGTTCCCAAAGCCACCAGGCAAGCAGCCGAGCTGGTCGCGCCCAGACCGTCACTTGCCGACGCGGCGGTTCTCCACGCGCTCGCGTTGATTGATCCACGGATCCCCAGGGACCTCCGCAATCGCGCGGCGCACCTCGGCCTGTCGGTCGAGGAACTGCGGCAAGTACAGGCCGTACTGGGCATCACCGACGATCCAGCTGAGGTACAGGAGGCTCTGCGCGCAGCCTACGAAGCCCGAGCGAGGCTTCTTCACGAGTCGAAGGACCGAACCGGCCGATGAGAGCCAAGCCGTACGCCACCGCTCGCGAGTTCCGGGTCAGCGCCAACGCGCACATGAAGAAGATCGCCACCAGCTCCGGCAGACCGACGCAGGAGGTCAACCGCGAGTTCGTCCTGCAACGCTTCCTGGCCCGTGTATTCCAGCTCCCGGATGCGCCCTGGGTTCTGAAGGGTGGCACCGGCCTGCTGGTCCGGCTCCCCCGCGCCCGGTACAGCGACGACATCGATTTGCTCTACCCGACCGAGGACATCGACCTCCGCGTGCCGGTCAACGAGATCCGCGCCGTGATGGCCCGGCCGTGTGGCAGTGACTACTTCCGCTTCGAGCTCCGCAAGGTCGACGAACACACCAGGGAAGGCGCCGAGAAGGCCGTCGCCAAGATCCACGTCGTCGCCTCCATCGGGACTACGGAGTACCAGCGGTTCAGCATCGATGTGTCCGTCAAGAAGCGGCCGGTCGGCCAGGTCGACTGGGTTCGGCCGACCCCGATCGTCGAACTACCAGGCATTCCCGAGCTACCCGAGTTCGCGCTCTACCCGCTCGCAGACCAGATCGCCGACAAGGTCTGCGCGATGTACGAGACCCACCGGGACGGCACGCCCTCCACCCGGTACCACGATCTCGTCGACCTGGTCCTGATCGTCACCAGCAGCACGGGTCTCGACGCAGCCCGCACCACCTGCGCGTTGCAGGCAGAGGCGACCAACCGAGATCTTGCGCTCCCCACCAAGCTGGTTTCACCTGGTGGACAATGGCCGGCCGGCTACCACAAGGAAGCCGGCCTGGCAGGGCTGTCTGCGGACCTTCGTGACCTCGCACCGGCCCTCGACGTCGCCGGAGCCTGCCTTGATCCACTCCTCGGCGGCGAGCTTGCCGACGGCATCTGGGACGCCACCGAGCGACGCTGGCAGTAGAACTGAGCCGGCTCAGTACGGGTAGGTGTCGTCGCGGCGGGTTGGGTCCAGGTCCCAGAGGGAGAACTGGACCACCTTGTGGGATTCTTCGCCGCCGGCGGGGGTGAGGCCGAAGTTGTCGTAGTCCTTGGAGCCGAGGCCGTCGAGGTAGCCGAGGAGTTCGAAGGCTGAACGAGCGTCCTCGATGTCGTCGATCACCTCGTCGTTCTGGGCCTCGTCCGCGCGGCTGCGGACGTAGGCGACGAACGCCTCGGGATCGGTCACCACGAAGTCGTAGCGGGCCTGGTAGCTGAGCCGGATCCCGTTCTCCGGGACGATCGCCTCGTCCAGGTCGTCCAGGTCGCCGCGCTCGACCATCTCGCGGTAGTCGTCGGGGTCGTCGAAGTCGTCCGGCCCCAGCGGCAGGTCGTCGAGCTCGTCGGGGTCGTAGGAGTCGATGCCGAGGAAGATGTCTCCCCAGCCGCGCTCGTGGACCGCGTCGGCGAGGACCCGGGCCTGGACCCGGACGTTCTCGATCGCCGTGGTGGCCCGCAGGTCGTGCAGGTCCAGGGCGTCGGCTTGCGCCAGCAGCACCTTCGCCAGTTCGCGGGCGGCCTCGGCGGCCGATGCGGGCTCAATCGGCTCACTCATGCTGAGACGGTACAACCATCGGCACATCGACCGCCGCGCCCGGTACGCCGAAAGCGTCCACCAGCTCCCCGGCGTACGGCCGGACGACCGCGCAAAGTTCGTTCACCAGGGCCGTGATCGCCTTCGACCGGGCCCCCGACAACCGCCCGTGCTCGATGTACCAGGCCCGCTCCGACTCGATCGTCACCAGCGCGTGCAGATCGTAGAGATCCCGCAGCCGTTCCCGCGCGGCACCTTCCGGCGCAGCCTGTACTGCGGCCAGGAACGCCTCCGCCACCACCCGCTCCACATGCGCCCGGCCGGCCGCGATGACGTGATCCTGGCACCGGTTGAACGCCTCGAACGGTTCGACTCCATCGTCGATCCCGCGCTTGAGCCGGCGAGCCACCCCCGCCAGCATGTGCTCCTCCCGGAAGCGCAGCATGCCGGAGTGGTACGCGTCGTCCCGCAGCCCGGCGTCGGGGTCGGCCGCGTCGTTGCGATTCGGCACCACGTCGCGCAGCCGCTCGATCAGCGTCCGCAGCGCCGTCTTCTCCACCGCGATCTCGACCGCCTGCGCCGCGATGAACCGAGCGGTCCCGAGCGGGTCGAGCTTGCCGAAGGACTCCCGGTAGTTCGTCAGCAGCCCCTTGGCGACGAGCTGCATCAACACCGTGTTGTCGCCTTCGAAGGTGGTGAACACATCGGTGTCCGCCTTGAGCGTCGCCAGCCGGTTCTCCGCCAGGTACCCCGCGCCACCGCACGCCTCGCGGCACATCTGGATCGTCTCGGTCGCGTGCCAGGTGCCCAGCGCCTTCGTACCGGCCGCCTGCGCCTCCAGCGCGCGCTGGTCGTGGTCGTCCTTCACACCATCGCCACCGAACAGCCGGGCGAACTCCTCCACCAGCTCGGCCTGCGCGAAATGCAGCGCGTACGTCCGCGCGAGCAGCGGCAGGAGCCGGCGCTGATGCATGCGGTAATCGAGGAGCAACGCCTCGTCCGCACTGCCGGGCGCGCCGAACTGGCGGCGGCGGTCGGCGTACCGGATGGCGATCGTCAGGGCGACCTTGCTCGCGTTGATCGCGGCGCCGCCGACCGAGACGCGGCCCTGGACGAGGGTGCCGAGCATGGTGAAGAAGCGCCGGTCCGGGTTCTCGATCTCGCTGCTGTAGTTGCCGTCCGCATCGACCTGCGCGTAGCGGTCGAGCAGGGCGGTCCGCGGGACCCGGACCTGGTCGAAGACGATCCGGCCGTTGTCGACGCCGTTCAGGCCCAGCTTGGCGCCGCAGTCGGAGAGGGTGACGCCGGGGAGCGGGTCGCCGTCCTTGGTCCTGATCGGGACGAGCAGGCAGTGCACGCCATGGGTCTCGCCGCCGACGACGAGTTGGGCGAAGACGGCGGCCATCCGGCCGTGGCGGGCCGCGTTGCCGATGTAGTCCTTGCGGGCGGCGGGGGTTGGGGTGTGGATGACGAATTCTTCGGTGGCCGGGTCGTACGTCGCCGTCGTACCGAGTGCTTGGACGTTGGAGCCGTGGCCGGTCTCGGTCATCGCGAAGCAGCCGAGCAGGCGGCCTTCGATCGCGTCGGTGAGGTACTCGTCGTGATGCCGGCTGGTGCCGAGGTGCAGGATCGCGCCGGCGAACAGGCCGAACTGGACGCCCGCCTTCACCATCAAGGACAGGTCGCCGAACGCGAGCGTCTCGAAGCCGGCGATGAAACCACCCAGGTCGCCCTGGCCGCCGAACTCCTTGGGGAAGCCGCGGGCGGTGTGGCCCTCGGCGGTGATCTGCTGCATCACCTCGAGCACCTTGTCCCGGTACTCCGCTCTGCTCAGCTCCAGTCCGGCGTCGAGCAGACCGGCGTTCGCCGCCAGCCCGTCGCGGACCAGATCCCGTGCCGCTTTGTGCGGCCCGTCCAGATACTCGCGCAACCCCGTCATGCTCCAAACGTAGGCCGCGGGGCGCTCGGGGTCCGTAACGACGCTCACGTTCGGCAGCGGTAAGGCTGAGATGGCACACAGACTGCGCAGATGCGGCGATAAGATGCGGTTCGTGCCGAATTTGCGGATCAGTGAGGCTGCTGCGCTGCTCGGAGTCAGTGATGACACCTTGCGCCGGTGGGTCGATCAGGGGCGGTTGCCGGTAGTACAGGAGAGCGGCCGGATGGCTGTCGAGGGCGCGGCGCTGGCGGCCTTCGCGCAGGAGCTGGCCGAGTCGCCGGAGCCGGGCAACACCACGGCCGCGTCGGCCCGCAATCGCCTGCGCGGCATCGTCACGCGCGTCGTCAAGGACGGCGTGATGGCTCAGGTGGAGCTGCAGGCCGGTCCGTTCCGGGTCGTCTCGCTGATGAGCCGGGAGGCGGCGGACGAGCTCGGCCTGGAGCCGGGCGTGATCGCCGTCGCGTCGATCAAGTCCACCCATGTCGTCGTCGAGATCCCGGAGGCCTGATGTTCCGCCGTACCGTTGCAGCCGCCGTCACCGCCATTGCCGCCCTGACCCTGGTGAGCTGTGGAGACGACACCCCGGCGGCCTCGTCTCCGAGCAGCAGTTCCAGCAGTACCGCGAACCTCTCGGGCACGATCAGCGTGTTCGCGGCGGCGTCGCTGACCGGTACCTTCACCCAGCTCGGCAAGGACTTCGAGGCCGCGCACCCCGGCGTCAAGGTCGTCTTCAACTTCGCCGGCAGCTCCGCCCTCGCCGAGCAGATCAACCAGGGCGCCCCCGCCGACGTCTTCGCCTCGGCCGCCCCCAAGAACATGGACCAGGTCACCGACAAGGGCACCCCCACCACCTTCGTGAAGAACGAGTTGGAGATCGCCGTCCCCAAGGGCAATCCCGGCAGGATCACCGGCCTGAAGGACTTCACCGACAAGAACCGCAAGATCGCCCTCTGCGCCGCCGAGGTCCCCTGCGGCGCCGCCGCCGGCAAGGTCTTCGAGGCCGCCGACCTGACCCCCGCCCCCGACACCCTCGAAAAGGATGTCAAGGCAGCCCTCACCAAGGTCAGCCTCGGCGAGGTGGACGCCGCCCTCGTCTACAAAACAGACGTCCTCTCCGCCAAGGACAAGGTAGAAGGCATCGAATTCCCCGAAGCCTCCGCAGCAATCAACGACTACCCCATCGCCACCCTGACGAAGGCAAAGAACGCCGACGGAGCCAAGGCGTTCGTCGACTACGTCCTCTCCCCCGCCGGCACCAAGGTCCTCACCGACGCCGGCTTCGAAGGTCCGTAATAGCTTGACCCAGGTGAAGAGGCGGCGGCAGCGGGTCGGCGGGCGGTTGCCTGCTGTACTGCTGCTGCCCGCCCTCCTCGGGCTCGCCTTCCTGCTCGTCCCGCTCATCGGGCTGTTGGCTCAGGCGCCCTGGTCGACCTTGCCGGAGCGGTTGTTCAGTGTTGCTGTTGGGGAGGCGTTGAAGCTTTCGCTGATTTGTGCGACGTCGGCGACGGTGATCTGTCTGGTGCTCGGGGTGCCGTTGGCTTGGTTGCTGGCGCGGGCGGAGCTGCCCGGGCGGGGGATCATCCGGGCGTTGGTCACCGTGCCGCTCGTGCTGCCGCCCGTGGTGGGTGGGGTGGCGTTGCTGCTGGTGTTGGGGCGGCGGGGGCTGGTGGGTGAGCAGCTGGATCTTTGGTTCGGGTTCAGTTTGCCGTTCACGACGGCGGGGGTGATTGTGGCTGAGGCGTTTGTGGCTATGCCGTTCTTGGTGATCTCGGTGGAGGGCGCACTGAGAGCAGCGGATCCTCGGTATGAGGAAGCGGCCGCGACGCTGGGAGCTGGGCGGTGGTTGACGTTCAGGCGGGTGACCTTGCCATCGATCGCGCCGGGGATCGTGGCGGGCGCAGTACTGTGCTGGGCCCGGGCGCTGGGCGAGTTCGGGGCGACGATCACCTTCGCGGGCAACCTTCCGGGGCGTACTACGACGATGCCGCTCGCCGTCTATCTCGCGTTGGAGTCCGACCCGGACGTCGCCGTAGTACTCAGCATCGTTCTCCTCGCCGTGTCGGTCGTCGTGCTGGCCTGCCTGCGTGAGCGTTGGATCAGTGGGCTCCGATGACCCTGTACGCCGATCTGCACGTGACCCGTGACGCCTTCCGGCTCGACCTCGACCTCACCGTCGAGCCAGGCGAGGTAGTCGCCCTGCTCGGCCCGAACGGCGCCGGCAAGACCACCGCCCTCCGAGCCATCGCCGGCCTCCTCCCGATCACCGACGGCAGCATCCGCCTCGGCGACATCCTCTGGGACGAGCCACCGAGAACCTTCCGCTCGGCCGACCATCGCCCGATCGGAGTCGTCTTCCAGGACTACCTGCTCTTCGACCACCTGAGCGCCCTCGAGAACGTCGCCTTCGGCCTCCGCGCCCGCGGCACCGACAAACGCACGGCCCGCGCCACCGCCGCCCGCTGGCTCGAAACAGTCGGCCTGGCGGAGTACGCCAAAATCCGCCCGCGCTCCCTCTCCGGCGGCCAAGCCCAACGCGTCGCCCTGGCCCGCGCCCTGGCCACCTCCCCCGACCTACTCCTACTCGACGAGCCCCTAGCCGCCCTCGACGCGAGCACCACTCTCCACATCCGCGCCGAACTCGGCCAGCATCTCCAGCGGTACGACGGCCGCACCCTCCTCGTCACCCACGACCCACTGGATGCGATGGTCCTCGCCGACCGGCTGGTCATCGTCGAAAACGGCAAGGTCGTCCAGGAGGGCCCGCCCACCGAGATCGCCCGCCGCCCGCGCACGGAGTACGTCGCCCAACTGGTAGGCCTCAACCTGTACCGAGGCACCGCTACCGGCACGACCGTCAACCTCACAGACGGCGGCAAGCTGACCATCGCCACCCCGTCAGAAGGCAAGGTCTTCGTAGCCTTCCCACCCTCAGCCGTCAGCCTCTACCCCGAGCCCCCCACCGGCACCCCTCGCAACACCTGGCCGATGCAGGTAGCCGGCATCGAACAACACGCCCACACAGTCCGGGTCCGCCTGACCCCCGGCCGCTCCCCCGCCCCCGCAACGCTCCTGGCCGACATCACCACCGCAGCAGTAGCCGACCTCCACCTCACCCCCGGCCAAAACCTCCACGCCACCCTCAAAGCCACCGAGGTCCAGACGTATCCCGCCTGACGCACGGGTAGTGGGCATCACCCCCGCAGGTCGGCGACATACTCCCTGGCAGACGCCAGGATCTCGACGATCTTGGCTCGCTCGCCGGTCGAGAAGCGGCGGACCTGAAGGTCGAGAACTGCCTGGGCCTGGATCTCGTCCAGGCCGAAGTGCCGGGACAGCGCCTGCAGCGCGTCGTCCGTCGAGGCGGCGTTCGTCGAGCAGTTCGACGCGGCGATCGACCGCCACCAGGATGCCCTCGAAGATTCGTACCCGCTGTTCAGCCGCTTCCAGCTCCGCTGTCATCCTCCGATCATGCCCGGCCCACGGAGCATTGGCCCGGCCGAGGGGCGGGCAGTTGCCTGATGCAACGGTTGGGAGGGCGGATACTGGGTCCGACCGCTGGATCCGGTGATGGGAGACGTCGTGGCCGAGCCGAGTACCGAATGGCGTGAAGTGATCGAGTCCGGGGAGGCTGAGCGGCACGAGGCGCAGGGGAAGGCCTTTGCCGAGATGCAGGGGCGGAAGGACGAGAAGTTCGGGACCGGGCGGGCGTTGCACCGCAAGCAGGTGGCGGCGTTGCGGGCGACGTTGGACGTACCGGGCGACCTGCCGGCGCACGCCAAGCAGGGCATCTTCGCGATCCCGAACAAGTACGACACCTGGCTCCGGCTCTCCAACGGCGGCTTCAACCGGGCGCCGGACAGTACTCCGGACATCCGCGGCTTCTCCATCAAGGTGCTCGGCGTCAGCGGCAAGGGCGCGCTCGGCGGCGAGGCGGCCTCGCAGGACTTCGCCCTGATCAACCACGAACGGTTCAGCTCGGCGACCAGCGAGGACTTCGCCAAGGTCGTCACCACCGGCGGCAGCACACCGGGCAAGCTGCTGCTGCGGGTGCTCAAGAACCCGGGAATGATCCCCCAGCTCAAACTCGTGCAGGCCGCGCTCAAGGAGCCCTTCAGCGGCTTCGCCACGCACGACTTCTTCAGCGCCGCCCCGGTCGCCTTCGGCCCGTACGCCGTCCGCGTGAAGCTCGCAGCCGCTTCCGACCAGGTCAATGCCAAGGCGAGCGAGGACTGGGCCGCCGACATCTACCAACGACTCGACCAAGGCCCGCTCGTCTACGACTTCCAGGTGCAGTTCTTCACCGACGAGGAGCGGACCCCGATCGAGGACGCCGCCCGGGTCTGGGACTCGCCGTACCTGACCGTCGGCAAGCTGACCGTCCCCCGTCAGCACCCCGAGCCAGCCTTCGACAAGGAGGTCGAGTCGGCCAAGTTCGACCCCTGGAACGCGCTCGTCGAGCACCGCCCGCTGGGTGAGGTGATGCGCGCCCGCAAGGTCGCCTACTTCGCCAGCCAGCAGCACCGCTCGGCCGAATAGGGGTCCTACGAGGATTGCGCCGACAAGTTACGCCCTGTTACGTCACCGCCACGAACTGGCATGATGTAACAGGGGTTTCACCGCTCAAAGTGATCGTGACGTAACAAAGAGTGGTTATATACCCATCCGTAGGGTGTGAGTTCTTCACGGTCTAGTCGTGACGTCATGCACTACGCCAGCCCTCCTCCCGTTGCCCAAGATGTGCCGGGCACACCGATGAGAGGGGGGACGAATCGCCATGGAAAGTCACGAGCTCTACTGCCTGGCCGACCGGCGGTTCTACGACTCCCCGACCAACCGCGGTGCCGAGCACCCGGACTTCGCGCTCTGTTCGCGACCGGTCCCGGACGGCTGGAGCCACGTCCCCGGCGAGACCTGGATGCACTACGCGCCGGACGGTCTCGAGCTGCCGGCCCAGGGCTGGAAGATCCATGTCTCCTCCGGGCTCGAGGACGCGGAGAAGACGCTGGCCGTGGTGTGGGACTACTGCGTCCCCCGCGGCATCGCGTTCAAGTTCCTGCGCAACGAGCCCGTGATGCTGATGGTCAACTCGAAGTCCGCCCCGCGTGGTTCGAGTGGCAAGCTCGTCACCATCTACCCGGCCGACGAGGCCCAGCTGGAGCTCGTCCTCAAGGAGCTCGACGATCTCCTGCAAGGGATCCGCGGGCCGTACATCCTCAGCGACCTCCGGTACGCCGAAGGCCCGCTCTTCGTCCGGTACGGCGCCTTCATCAGCCGGTACTGCCTCAACGAAGGTGGCGAGCGCGTGCTCGCCCTCGCCGACGACAGCGGCCGGCTCGTTCCGGACCATCGCGGCCCGACCTTCTCGATGCCGCCGTGGATCGCCCTGCCGCCTTTCCTGCAAGAGCATCTGGACGCCCGCAACGCGGTCACCACGAACGAGCTGGCCTACACGATCGAAGGCGTCATCCAGTTCTCCAACGGCGGCGGCGTGTACCTCGGCCACCACAACGAGACCGGCGCCAAGGTCGTCCTGAAGGAAGGCCGGCCGCTCGCCGGGCTGGACATGAGCGGCCGCGACGCGGTCGCCCGGGTCGGCCACGAACGCGACATCCTGCAGCGCCTCGACGGCCTCGACGTGGTCCCGAAGGTGCACGACTACTTCGAGCTGGGCGAGCACCACTTCCTGGTCCAGGAGTTCGTCGACGCGAATCCGCTCCAGCGCGAACTCGTCAGCCGCTACCCGCTGACCCACCCGGACGCGACCGAGGCCGAGCTGTCCGGGTACGCCGACTGGGCCGCGCGGATGGTCGCCGACGTACAAGCCGCCGTCGCTCAACTGCACGGCCGGGGCGTGGTCTTCTGCGACCTCCATCCGGACAACGTGCTCCTCAGCAGTGCAATTGCCGACCCCCACCCCACCGCCCCGGTCGGGGGTGACCGGATGGTGCTGATCGACTTCGAGGTCGCGACACTCGTCGAGGACCAGGCGCGATCGGCCCTCGCGCACCCCGGATACGCCGCTCCCGGCGACCGGCAAGGCCCGGACGTCGACCTCTACGCGCTGGCCTGCATCACCCTCGGCCTGTTCGCGCCGCAGACGACGATGTTGCTGAATCTCCACCCCGGCAAGGCTTTCCAGCTCGCCGACATGATCGCCGAGACCTTCCCGGTACCGCGCCAGACGCTCGACCAGGCAGTCCGCACGATCGTCGGGCCCGAGCTGACCGGCGACCCGGAGATGGAGTCGCTCGCGCTGCCGGGGCAGGCGGAGTGGACCGACGTACGAGCGGCGCTCACCAAGGCGATCGTGGCCAGCGCGACTCCCGAGCGCGACGACCGGCTGTTCCCCGGCGACATCGCCCAGTTCCAGCCCGGCGGTGGCACCAACTTCGCGACCGGCGCGGCCGGCGTCCTTTACGCCCTCGACCAAACCGGAGCCGGGCGCTTCCCGGAGTACGAGGACTGGCTGCGCAAGCACGCCCTCACCAGCGAGATCGGCCCCGGCCTGTACGACGGGCTGCACGGCGTCTCGCACGTCCTCAACAGTCTGGGTCATGAGCAGGACGCCCTGGACCTCGTCGAGCGAACGCTGTCCGACCAGCTCGAGACGCGTGAGCTCGGCCTGCACAGCGGCCTGGCGGGCATCGGCCTCAACCTGCTGCACTTCACCGGCGAGCCAGTACTGCGGGCCAAGGCGATCCACGTGGTCGACCTGGTCGCAGACCGGCTCGGCGAGGTCGCCGACGTACCGGAGACCAGTGGCGGCGACAAGCCTCGGGCCGGGCTGATGTACGGCTCGTCCGGACCGGCCCTGCTCTTCCTCGAGGCCTACGAGCTGACCGGTGACACCGGCCTGCTCGACCTCGCGGAGATCGCCCTCGGGCAGGACCTCCGGCGCTGTGTTCAGACTCCCGACGGCACCGTCCAGGTGAACCAGGGCTGGCGCACTCTTCCTTATCTGGAGGAGGGTTCGGCCGGTATCGCGCTCGTCCTGCGACGGTTCCTCGAGCTCCGGCCCGAGTCGGAGCTGGCCGCGCAGCTCGATCCTCTGCGGCGGGTCACCCGCTGCTCCTACTACGTCCAGCCAGGCCTGTTCATGGGTCGCGCCGGTCTTCTCCTCGCCGCTCCGGCGCTCGGGGTCGAGACCACCGACCTGGTGCACGGACTCGGCTGGCACGCGATGCCGTTCGAAGGCGGTCTCGCGTTCCCCGGCAACCAGTTGCTCCGTCTCTCGATGGACCTGGCGACCGGATCGGCCGGCGTCCTGCTGGCCCTGGGTGCGGCGCTGCACGAGCAGCGCGTCACCCTCCCGTTCCTCGGACCTCCCCAGTGGTCCGAGTCCCCGTCCCTACTCACCTCGAAGGAGGTGTAAACAAATGGCACTTCTCGACCTTCAGGGTCTGGAGACCCCCGGCTACGGCCACGGCGGCCACCACCACGGTGGTTCCACGCTGACCGTTCTCGGCTGCGGTTCCCAGCGTCCGAGCAACCTGAGCCTTCTGCTCTGCCACTGATTCGGGCAACGAGGCAGCGCCGCCGGACGTCGGTGAGTGATGACCAAGGCGGCGTGAACCTCAGGTTCCGGGGGCCCTGGGTGGGCAGCATTCCCACCCAGGGCCGAACCTGCGTTACCCCTGGTCTGCCCGCGACGGGAGGAGGCACCCGTGCACGACCTCGACCTCAGCTACCCCGATGCCGAGCGGCAGCCGCTCGTCGATCACCTGCACGGCCACGCGATCCCCGATCCGTATCGCTGGCTGGAAGACGCCGCTACGCCGCAAACCAAGGCCTGGCAGGCGATCCAGGACCAGCTCTGGCTGAACCACGCGACCACGCTCCCCGGGCGGTACAAGCTCCGCAACCGGGTCCGAGCCCTGTCCAGCGTCGGTTCCGTCTCCACTCCTGTCTGGCGAGGCGACCACTGCTTCGTCGTTCGCCGCTCCGCCGCGCAGGAACATCCGGTCCTGTACGTCGATGACGCGGTCCTGCTCGACCCGCAGCAGCTCGACCCGACCGGCCGCACCACGCTCGACAGCTGGCAGCCGTCTCCTGACGGATCCCTCCTCGCTTTCCAGATCTCCCGAGGTGGCGACGAACAGTCGATTCTGCACGTCCTCGACGTCGCCACCGGCACGGTCGTCGACGGTCCGCTCGATGGCTGCCGCTACTCCCCTGTCGCTTGGCTGCCGGATGGGAAGTCCTTCTACTACGTACGATTCCGGCAGGTACTACGGCATGAGGTCGGCCAGTCCGACGACGAGCGGGTACTTCCCGGCGAAGCGGCGTACGGGCTGGATCTGAGTGCCGATGGGCGATGGCTGACGATCTCGGCGGCGCGTGGGACCGCGAACGATCTCTGGCTCGCCGACCTCACCACGGACCGTCCGCCGGCGGTCGTCCAGCAGGGCGTCGACGCGATCACCGTGATGTCGGTGGGCCGCGAGGGGCGCTTGTACGTCGTGACGACCCGCGATGCGCCGACCGGGAAGATCTGCGTCGGCGATCCCGAGGATCCGGCCGTCTGGCACGACTTCGTCCCCGCCGATCCGGACGCGCCGTTGAGCAGTCTGGCCATCCTCGACAAGGTGGTGCTGGTCGGGCGGACCCGGAACGCCATTGGTGAGATCGCGATCCACGACCTGGTCACCGGGCGGTACCTGGATGATGTCCCGTTGCCCGGCGTCGGCTCGGTGGGCTCGCTGGCCAGCCGTCCGGAGGGCGACAACCAGGTCTGGTTCTCCTACACCGACAGCGTCACGCCGTCAGCCGTCTACCAGTACGACGCGACCTCACACCAGACGACTCTCTGGTCGCCACCGCCGGGCGCGATCGGTGTCGCCGACGCGGACTCGCGGCAGGTCGACTTCACTTCACCGGACGGTACCGAGCTGCAGATGCTCATCGTCGGCAAGCCTGGCGAGCACGGTCCACGGCCCGCAATCCTCTACGGATATGGCGGTTTCGGGCAGTCGTTGACCCCGACGTACTCGGCCTTCGCGCTCGCCTGGGTGGCGGCCGGTGGCATCTTCGTCACGGCGACGCTGCGCGGGGGCGGCGAACGCGGCGACGACTGGCACAAGGCCGGCATGCTCGACCAGAAGCAGAACGTCTTCGACGACTACCTCGCCGCTGCCGAGACGCTGATTGCCGAAGGCTGGACCACTCCCGATCAACTGGCCCTCTGCGGCGAGTCCAACGGCGGTCTCCTGGTCGGCGCCGCCATCACTCAGCGCCCAGAACTCTTCGCCGCCGCGGTCCTCTCTGCCCCCTTGCTCGACATGGTCCGCTACGAACACTCCGGCCTCGGCGCAAGTTGGGTGCCGGAGTTCGGCTCAGCCGCCGATCCCGCGGCGCTGGCGAACCTGCTGTCCTACTCGCCGTACCACCGAGTGCGGCCCGGCGTGAAGTACCCCGCCGTCCTCTTCACCGTCTTCGGCGGCGACACCCGCGTAGATCCCTTGCATGCAAGGAAGATGTGCGCCGCCCTCCAACACGCCACCGAAGGCACCCACCCCGTCCTCCTCCGCTTCGAACAGGACACCGGCCACGCCGGGGGCTCTGCCTCCAAGGGCATAGGCCTAGCCGCAGACATGCTCGCTTTCCTAGGCCACCACACCGGGCTGACCCGATGATCGCCACCCACCCCAGCGGACTGCTCCGATGACCACGTCACTCCGCAGTGGCCCCGTGGCATATGGGGGCGGCCCCGCCAGCTTTGGTGCTGTCGCCCGGCACGGGCGGGGGTGGTTGCCGCTGATCGGCCTGACGGCTCTCGCTGGTAGCGGCGTGGCGCTTGCTTTGCCTTCTGTGCTTGGGCATTCGGTGGACGCGATCGTTGCTGGCGACAACTACGGCAAGTGGTTCACCATCGCCGCCGCACTCATCACCACCGGAATCGCCTGCAGCTTGATCGACGCCTTCGCCGGTACCGCCTGCGTCGCCGGTACCACCGCCTGGCTCCGGCACAGACTCGTCAGCCAGGTCGTCAACGGCGGGCCCGAAGGCACCCGTGAATTCGACCCCGGCGACCTCGTCAGCCGCGTCTCCGGCAATGCCTCCGACGCCGCCCAAGCAGGCCCAGCCGCCGTCACCACCGTCGCCGCCATGGCACCCCCGATCGGCAGCCTCGTCCTCCTCGCCCTCATCGACCCCTGGCTGGCCGTCGCCTTCTTCGGTGGCGTCATCCTCGTCATCGGCGTCCTCTTCGTCTTCGCCCGCCGTACCGCCGAGCTCAGCCTCGCCTACCAGGAAACCCAGGGCCGCATCTCCGCCCTCCTCACCGAAGCAGTAGCCGGCCTTCGCACCATCAGCTCCGCCGGCACCACAGCCCGCGAAGAACGCCGCATCCTCGGTTTCCTCCCTGATCTCCACAAGCACGGCCTCGAGACCTGGAAGGTCCTCGCCCGCTCCGGCGCCCAAGCCGCCATCGTCGGCCCGCTCGTCCTGGTCGCAGTCCTGGCCGTCGGCGGCCTCCAACTCGTCGACGGCCACATCACCGCAGGCGAACTCTTCGCCGCCAGCCAGTACGCCGTACTCGGCGCCGGACTCGGCAGCCTCACCGGCGTGATCGGCGAGATCGCCCGAGCCCGCGCAGGCATCCAGCGCGCAGCCGAGGTCTTCGCCATCACCCCCGTCACCCACGGGCTACTCCAACTACCGCCCGGCCCCGGCCGCCTGACCTTCGACGGCGTCACCGTCTTCGGCGAAGAGTCAGCCCTCTTGCAGGATGTCCACCTCGACCTCCCCGGCGGCGCGACCGTCGCAGTGGTCGGCCCCAGCGGCGCCGGCAAGTCCATCCTGGCCGGCCTGGCCGCCCGCCTGCGCGACCCCCATTTCGGTCAGGTCCTGCTGGACGGCGTACCGATCCAGGCCCTCAACCGGCAAGCCCTCCGTACTGCGGTCGGCTGCGCCTTCGAGCGGCCGACCCTGGTCGGCACGACCGTCGGGGATGCCATCTCGCACGACGCTGTCGGCCCGGTCCGGACCTTGGCCGCGGCCCGCGCCACCCACGCGCACGACTTCGTCAGCCGCCTCCCCGAGGGCTACTTCACTCCGTTGCCCAAGGCCCCTATGTCCGGCGGTGAACGCCAACGCCTCGGCCTTGCCCGGGCCTGGCCCGCAAGCCGCCTACTGGTGCTCGACGACGCGACCTCGAGCCTCGACACCGCGACCGAGATGCAGATCAGCAAGACCCTCACCGAGGACCGCCACCGCCGAACCCGCCTGATCGTCACCCACCGCACAGCGACCGCCGCCCGTGCCGACCTCGTCGTCTGGCTCGAGAACGGTCGAGTCCGCGCGGTCGACACCCACCAGGAGCTGTGGCAGCACGCCGACTATCGCGAGGTCTTCGGATGAACCGAGAGCTCCGCTATGGCGCCGCGGCCCTCCGCAAGCGGTCCACGATCAAGCTCGCACTCTGGTCGATCCCCGACATCCTCCCGACGGCCGTCTACGGTGTCGCGGTCGCCCACGCCACCGACAACTTCCTCGACGGCCGTGCCTGGCAAGGGATCGCCTGGCTCGGCGGCCTGATCGCAGCGGCCTGCTTCGGCGCCGCCGGCTCCCACCAGGTCTACGGCCGCCTCGGCCACCTCGTCGAGCCGCTCCGAGACGACCTCGTACGCCGCGTCGTCGGCGGCGCCCTGCGAACCGGTGACGAGGCAGCGGTGGCCCGGCTCAACCGCCAGGTCGAGATCGTCCGCGACACCTTCGCCGGCCTGGTGCTGGTGATCCGCAACTTCGCCGTCACGCTGCTCGGAGTACTGGTCGGGCTGCTGTCCTTGGCGCCTTTGGTCGCGGCGTTCGTCGTACCGCCGTTCCTGATCGGTTTTGCGTTGTCGCTGGCGGTGCTCGGGATGGCGGCCGATCGGGTGCGGGCGTCGTTGCAGGCCGATGAGGAGTTGGCGACGGCGGCGGGGATGACGTTCAGCGGCGTACGGGACATCACTGCCACGGGGGCTGAAGAGTTCGCCGAAGCCCTTGTAGGGAAGCCGATCGAGGCACAGGCGGCTGCCGAGCGGTCCCTTGCGAAGGTGGCCGCGCTGCGGACGTTGTGCTTCGCGGTCGGCGGTTGGGCACCGCTGCTGATCCTGATGGCCGCAGGTCCTTGGCTGGTCGGCCGCGGGATCAGTACCGGCACGCTGCTCGGTGGGCTCACCTACGTGCTCGTCGGCCTGCAACCCGCGTTGAGCACCGTGATGGGTGCGCTTGGCGAGAGCGGGCTGCGGTATGTCATCACGCTCGGCCGCATCCTCGATTCGGCGGCGCCGACGCCCGAGCCGCGGCCAGTCGATGAGGTGAACGGGTACCAGCTTCGCCTGCGTGGTTTGACCTTCGCGTACGGACCGTCTGCGGATCCCGTGCTCGAAGAGCTCGACCTGACCGTGGCCGAGGGAGAGCATCTGGCCGTGGTGGGGCCGAGCGGCATCGGCAAGTCGACTCTGGCCGGACTCGTCTGCGGGATGCTCGCGCCGACGAGTGGCCGGGTGTCGCTCGGCGACGTACCGCCCAGCGAAGTACCGGTGGAGCGGCTGGCGGCGACGCGGGTACTGATTCCGCAAGAGGCGTACGTCTTCAGCGGACCGTTGATGGAGAACCTCACCTACCTGCTGCCCGACGCGACGATCTCCGAGGTCATCCAGGCCGTCGAGGCCATCGGCGCCGGGCGGCTGGTCGATCGGCTCGGCGGCTTCGGCGCCCGGGTACGACCGGGCGAACTGTCGCCGGGCGAACGGCAGTTGATCGCGCTCGCTCGCGCCTACCTCTCGCCCGCACCGTTGGTCGTCCTCGACGAGGCGACGTGTTTCCTCGATCCGGAGGCCGAGCGGCGTGCGGAAGAGGCTTTCGCCAAGCGGGGTGGCACGTTGATCGTGATCGCGCACCGGATCAGTTCCGCGTTGCGCGCTCGCCGCATCCTCGTCCTGGACGGCAACAAGGCCGCGATCGGCACCCACCAGACGCTGCTGCGGACCTCACCGCTCTACCGCGAACTCCTCGGCCACTGGCAGCCCGCGTCCGACCAGATCCAGCCGGCATCCTGAGCCGCCAGATCCAGCCTGCGTCCCGAGCCGTCAAGTCCAGCCGGCGTCGAGCCGCCAGATCCAGCCTGCGTCTTGGGCGTCAGATCCAGCCGGCGTCCTGGGCCTTGCGGATCGCCTCGATCCGGCTGCGCGCGCCCGTCTTGGCGAGGATGCGGGACAAGTAGTTCCGCACGGTGCCGGCGCTCAGGCTGAGCGTCCGCGCGATCTCCTGCGCGGTCGCGCCGGTCGTCACCTGCCGGAGCACTTCGCACTCGCGGTCGGTGAGCGGATTGTCACCCGCCTTCAGCGCGGCGACCGCCAGCCGGACATCGACCACCGGCAACCCCTTGGCCACATCGCGAACCGCCTCGGCCAGCTGGTCGGTCGACGAGTCCGTCGCGATCAGCCCGATCCGCGGCGCCTGCTTGACCAGCGCGAGGCTGGTCGCGGCGATCGCCTCGTGGTCGATCAGCACCAGCACGCCGGGCCCGGTCAGCTTGCGGCACAAGTCCTCGATCCCGAGCTTGCCGGGCAGTTGCGGATCGAGCAGCACCACATGCGGTCGCCGGCCGATCGCGACCATCACCTCGTCCGAGGACTCCACCTCGGCCACCACGTCCAGGTCGTTCTCTCGGGCCAACACCGCGGCCAGTGCACCTCGCACCATCGTGCCGCGGTGGCCGAGGACTACTCGGATCACCGCACGCCCCCATCACGTCGATTGCCTCAGCACGGCACCGCCCAGGCGTCGGCCCGGTCCCGTCCCTGGGTCAACGAGCGAACACGGCAGAGGGCACGCACAAATCCGCCCCCACCCCCAAAGCAAGCGCTTGTCCACCCACCGAGAACGCCCCTCACAACCCGCCCACCCCCACCACCGGCACCCTCACCCCAACCGGCAACCTCGCCCCCCAACCGGCAACTTTGAACCCCAACCGGCAACCTCGCCCCCCAAGCAGCGACTTTGAACACCAAATGGCAACCTCGCCCCCGAGCGGCGACCTTGAACACCAAGCGGCGACCTTGAACACCAAACGGCGACCTTGAACAAGCAATAACGTGTTCAAGCCCACCGCCTCCTGTTCACAGTCGCCGGATGCCGAGCAAGCCCACCACTGGTGGGCTCGAACACCCGGCGGTGGGCTTGAACACCCGGCGGTGGGCTTGAACAGCCGGCGGTGGGCTCGAACACCCGGCGGTGGGCTCGAACAGCCGGCGGTGGGCTTGGACAAGAAATAGCGTGTTCAAGGTCACCGGATGGTGTTCAAGGTCGCCGCTCGGGGGGCGGGCAGGCTGCTGAAACAGGTCGTTCTCCGGTGGGAAACCGTTCTGTTGTTGGGTTTTCGGGATCTTCGAAGTCTGCGAAATCTTCTGCGGAAATGCTGATCCCTCTTGCGCTCCGGCGCTGCTTCGAGCACGATGGGCCGATCACCGTTACCGATGCGTGATCATTCGGACGCTGTCTCGTGATCTGCCCGGATGCCCGTCCCCTGCACCCCCGAAGGGAGTGGTACCTCACCAGACTGCGGAGCCCGGTACGGCCGTAGCTGTTCGAGCGGCCGATGATCCGAGCCTCACGCACCCAGGTGACGTCCACCTTCACCTCACTCCGGCCGCACTTGCCCGGAGCGCTGGTTCTCGGGGCAAGTGCGCAACGCGGCTGAATCATCCGGGCTGAGAAATCCACCATGCCCAGCTCATGAGGAGCAGAACCCTGATGTCCAAAGCACGACATGCCCGCCCCCGGCGAAGTACCCGCCGGGTAGTCCGGACCCTCTCGATCGCCGGCCTCGGCGCCGGGATCACCGCCGCAGGAGCGGGTGGCGCGTTCGCCGCCGACTACAAGGTGAAGGCCGGTGACACGCTGTCGGAGATCGCCCAGGCCAACGGCGCCGACTGGCACCAGCTCGCCAAGCTCAACAACCTGAAGAACCCGGACCTGATCCTGATCGGTCAGACCCTCAAGCTCGACGGCGTGACCGCGACCGCCGTCCGGCAGACCGAGAAGAAGCGGGTCGTGCACAAGACCCGGACGGTCAAGAAGTCCACGATCCACAAGAAGAAGTACAAGGCTCGCCCGACCCGCTCGAACGATCGCCCCTCGACCGGCAGCGGCAATGCGAACCTCAGTGGCGCCTGGGCCAAGGTGGCCAACTGCGAGTCCAGCGGCAACCCCAAGGCCGTGAACCCGGCGGGCTACTACGGCCTGTTCCAGTTCGACCTGCAGACCTGGCGCAGCGTCGGCGGCACCGGCAATCCGACCAAGGCGTCGGCGGCCGAGCAGCTCATGCGCGCCAAGAAGCTCTACGCCCAGCGTGGCGCCTCCCCGTGGCCGGTCTGCGGGAAGTACCTGCGCTGACCCTCTGAGCTACTGCGGCCCGCGGGCAGACCCCAACCCTCGCCCGCGGCCGCAGTCCTCTCAGCGGTTCGGAACCAGCGGTTCGGAATCAGCGGTTCAGGACCAGCATCTGGTCCGCGCCGACCTGGAACTCGTACGGCACCTTGCGGATCTCCGATCGCACCGGCCGCAAGTCGTCCAGCAGGTCGGGCAAGTACGGGACCGCATCGCCGGCACCCTGCTGGACGAGCGGGAAGATCCGTACTTCGGAACGGCTGACCCGGACGAGTTCCTTCAACGCGGCGAGATGCCAGTCGCGGTCGTACTTGTCGGCCCAGGTGAAGAGCAGGTGCGAGCACAGCACCAGATCGAACCGCCCGTCCTCGAACGGCAACTCCGGCAGGCTGCCCGCGACGTACCGCTCGGGCGCCGTGGTCACGTCCTGCAGGAACCGGTCCGCGGCCTCGATCCGCAGATCGTCCTTGCGGCCCGGATCGCCGTACCAATGCCAGACGAAGCTGGCCGCGTGCTGGTCGACGATCTGCGCGCCCTGCGGCAGGCTGCGGCGTACCGTGTCGACGAGCTCCGGCGTCGGCAGCTCGTAGGCCTGGTCGACCGCGACGGCGTCGACGCCCCGGGCGGCCGCCTCGGCGGTGAAACTCGAACCGCCCGCGCAACAGTCGAGGATCGAATCGGGTAACTCGGTCAAATCGAACATCGCCTCGTACTCGGCGTACGAGCGAGATGTCACCAACACGTGGGCACTACCTCTCGACGGATTGCCTGCTGAGCCGGCGGTCGAGAAGGGTGGCCCCGGCTGCCAGAGCGAGGAACAGTAGCGCGACGAACAGACAGTTCAGCAGGACCCTGCCGTAGCCGTGCAGGCCGACGTCGATGAACGGGTACGGATAGAAGCCCGTCCCCTCGCCGCGGATCAGCGTGAACGCCACCCAGAGCAGCGGATAGACGATCGACCACGCCACGATCCGGCCGTCGGTCTGCCCGCGCGGGCCGGTCAGCAACCACCCCAGTACGCCGAGCAGCGGAGTGGCCGTATGGACCAGCAGGTTCGCGACCCACGCCCAGCCGGACAAGCTGTCGCTGCCGGCGAGCACCAGGTGGTACACGATCCCGGTCACCGCGATGCAGAGCACGCCGTTGAGCCGGAGCGTCTTGAACAGCGTGCCGTCGCCGCCACGGCCGAGCGCGAGCAGCAGGCACGTCCCGCCGAGCAACAGGTTGGACTGGATCGTGAAGTAGGCGAAGACATTCAGAACCCGCTCGGGATTCTCTTTGTAGAAGCCGTCCCCGCTCGAAGTCGCGGTGACCAGCAACTGGATCAGGACACCCAGGAAGACGATGAGTGCCGTGACTCCGGACCAGATCCGTCCTTGCTTTCGCATGGTGGCAATGTACGGCTTCCAGGTGGGTCAGACGGGGAGGTCGCACCGCTGTAGCTGAACGAGACGAAGCCGTCGATCACCAGCACGATCGTCCAGGTCCAGGCCGGGCCGAGCAGCGCGTCGAACCCCTTGCCGGACAGCAGGCCGAGCGCGATCATCACGCCGACTCCGACGGCGTACGCGAGCAGGTGGTGATACCAGCCGGAACGCTCGTGTCGCGCCTTCTCGCGGGTCCCCTTCTTCGGCTTGAGCGGCCGCGGCCCGCCGGCGAACTTGTACGCCGCCCAGCCGTCCGCCCACTTCAGGCTCCGATGACCGAAGCCGACGCTGACCCCGATGAAGATCGCGGCCAGCGAGTGCTTGAACGCCGGCTCCCCACCGGACCGGATGTCGATCACGCTCGCGACCAGCATCACCACGTCCACCAGCGGGACCATCGCGAGC
Source organism: Kribbella ginsengisoli (assembly GCF_039537185.1). Lineage (NCBI taxonomy): Bacteria > Bacillati > Actinomycetota > Actinomycetes > Propionibacteriales > Kribbellaceae > Kribbella > Kribbella ginsengisoli. The sequence continues at coordinate 1,259,866 of NZ_BAABAA010000002.1, forward strand.
AGCACCATGCCCAGCCGCGGCAGGCGCAGCAGATAGCGGGACGTCATCCCGGCGGCGAGCAGGACCCAGAAGCCGATCTCACAGCCGGCGATCACAGCGAGCAGCACAAGGATTCACCCCTCCGTTTATTTCATACGCTTGTGTTTATATGATCGACTCTAACACGGTTGTGCTAAAAAGGGCAGATGCCGAAGATCGTCGACCACGACACCCGCCGCGAGGAGATCGCCCAGGCGCTCTGGCGGGTGGTCCGCCGCGACGGGATCCGCGCGGCGTCGGTGCGCTCCGTCGCCGCCGAGGCCGGCTGGTCCGCCGGCGCGGTCCGCTACTACTTCCCCGACCAGGCCGGCCTGATCGCGTTCGCGATGGACCTGGTCTCCCGCCGGGTCGGCGACCGGATCAGGGCGCTCGACACCACCGGCCCGCTGACCGACGTCGTACTGCGCTTCCTGGAGGAGGTGATCCCGCTCGACCCCGAACGGCAGGCCGAGTTCGACATCTGGCTCTCCTTCATCGCCCAGGCCCAAGCCGAGTCCGGCGCCGGCGGCCTCCGCGAAGTCCTCGCCCCGGTCCACCAAGGCCTCCGCGACCTCTGCGCCTCCCTGCTCAGCTCCCTGTCCGAGGCCGGCGTCCTCCGCCCGGACCTGCGGATCGATCTGGAGACCGACCGTCTGCACGCCCTGATCGACGGCCTCTCCCTGCACGCAGCGGTCGATCCCACCGCCAGCACCCCGGACCGCGTACGGGAGATCCTCCGCAGACACCTGGTAGAACTCCAGCCGTGACCGTCACCATCGACCGCCACGGCCCACGCGACGACCTCACCTGGTTCCAGGAGTACCTGGACGACCTGGACCCACTCGAGTGGCAGATCGAAGCATTGGGCACCCGGCCCCAGCACGTGAAGCTCGTCATGACCGACGCCGCCAAGGAGCTGGGCTTGCGCCAGCTGCTCACCCCGGACGACGAGCGGCTGACTGATCTCTTCGAGCTGTACGTCCGTAGCGGTGCCGCCACCCTGGCGAGACAAGCGGCCGGTCCGGGTACCTTCACGGTCACTCTCGCCGGGCAGGAGGTGGAGCTCGACCGCGCTACCGAACGACGCGATCCCGGCTTCCTGGAGAAGCTCGCGGCGCTGGGAGCAGCAGCATTCGACGATCAGCAGTCGCTGGAGCTGACCGCCGCCGGCCTCGGCCACTCGACGGTGCTGCACGCCTTTCATGCGCTGGTCACCGGCGATCCGCATGCGGGTGAGCTGCTGCGGTCGGCGATCGAGGAGCTCGATCTCAGCCACTGTCTGCTCGGTCCGTGGAACGAGCACATCGAGTTGCCGCTGCTGAAGCTCGCCCAGGCAGTGCTCGACGGAGGGTTCGAGGAGCAGCTCGTCGCGACACTGGGGTCGCACCGGCATTGGTACGAGAACTGCGAGGCCAACCCGGGTGAATCCAACGCGCGGGACCCGCTCGGGTTCGTCGCGTTCGGGCCGGTCTGCCTGGCGGCCATCGCGCGGCAACGTGGGATCGCCTTCGCCGTCAGGTCGGAGTACCTGCCGGAGTGTCTCGTTCGGTGATCGGCCGGGTGCCGAGAAGATTCGCTGAACCCTGACTAAAAGGTTGTCCTGCGTGGCACGATCCCCTACATGGAGACCGAGGGGGTGATCGTCGTCAGCGGGATCATGGCGGCAGGGAAATCCACTGTCTCCCAACTGCTCGCCGAACGATTCCAGTACGGCGTCCATCTGCACGGTGATGTCTTCCGCCGGATGATCGTCAGCGGCCGGGCCTCGGCCGCGACCGACAACGGCGAGGAAGCGCAGAAGCAACTCAAGCTGCGCTACCGGATCGCCTGCCAAGTCGCCGACAGCTATGCGCAGGGCGGCTTCACGGTGGTACTCGAGGATGTCGTGATCGGCGAGCTGCTGCGCGAGTTCCTCGACGGTATCGAGACCCGGCCGCGCTATCTGGTCGTCCTCACTCCGCGCCCCGACGTGATCCACGACCGGCTCGGCTACGGGCACGAGCATTCGGTCGACGAGCTCGACTACGAACTGCACGCCTTCAGCCCGCGCCGCGGCCTCTGGCTGGACAACTCCGACCTCTCCCCGCACGAGACCGTCGACGCCATCCTCGGCCGACTCGACGAGGCCAAGTTCGAGTAGTCGGCGTCGCTACTCCAGAGTAGTTTGGCTGGATGGCGACCGTACGGCGTACTTCGTGCAACCTGTGTGAGGCCATCTGCGGTGTGCTCGTGACCGTCGAGAGCGGCCGTGTCACCGACATCCGCGGCGACGAGGCGGATCCGCTGTCCCGCGGACACATCTGCCCGAAGGCCGTCGCGCTGCGCGACCTCCAGGACGACCCCGACCGCCTCACCCAGCCGGTACGCCGGACCGCCACCGGCTGGCAAGAGCTCAGCTGGGACGAGGCGTACACGCTCGTCGCGACCCGGCTGCGAGCGGTCCAACAGGAATCCGGCCGGAACTCGATCGGCGTCTATCTCGGCAACCCGAACGTGCACAGCGTCGGCGCGATGACCCACATGCCGACCGTGGTCCGGCTGCTGAAGACGCGCAACAGGTTCAGCGCGACGTCGGTCGACCAACTGCCGCACATGCTCGCGGTCCATCTGCTCTACGGGCATCAACTGATGGTCCCGGTCGCCGACATCGACCGGACGTCGTACCTGCTGATGCTCGGCGCGAATCCGCTCGCGTCCAACGGCAGCATGATGACGGCGCCCGGCTTCGGACGGCGGCTCAAGGAGGTACAGAAGCGGGGCGGGCGGGTCGTGGTGATCGATCCACGACGGACCGAGACGGCGGCGGTGGCCGATGAACATCAGTTCGTCCGGCCGGGTACGGATGCTGCTTTTCTGCTGGCGTTGATTCACGTCATCCTGGCCGACGGGGTTACTGAGGTGGCTCCGTACGTCGATGGTCTCGAGACCGTCGAAGAGGTGACGCGGGAGTGGACGCCGGAGCGGGCAGCTGGGGTGACGGGGATTGCGGCGGAGGATATCCGGCGGCTGGCACGGGAGTTCGCGGCCGCTGACAAGGCTGCTTGTTACGGGCGGCTCGGGGTGTCGACGCAGCAGTTCGGGGCGATCTGCCAGTGGGCCGTGCAGGTGCTCAACATCATCACCGGCAACCTCGATCGGCCGGGTGGGTCGATGTTCCCGCGGCCGGCGGTCGATACGTTGCGTGGGATCGGGCGCGGGCACATCGGTGTCTGGAGGAGCCGGGTGCGGTCGCTGCCGGAGTTCGGTGGCGAGCTGCCGGCGTCGGCGATGGCCGAGGAGATCCTGACGCCGGGCGACGGGCAGATCCGCGCGATGGTGACGATCGCCGGCAACCCGGTGCTGTCGACTCCCAACGGACGGCGGCTGGACGAGGCGTTGCCGACGCTGGACTTCATGGTGTCGATCGATCCGTACATCAACGAGACGACACGGCATGCCGACGTGATCCTGCCGCCGACGCCGCCACTCGAGCGGGAGCACTACGACTTGGCGTTCCACCAACTCGCAGTACGGAACACTGCGCGGTGGAACGACGCCGTGCTGCCGCGGCCGTCGGAGTCCCGGCACGACTGGGAGATCTTCCGGGGGCTGGGGCTTGCGTTGCTGGGTTCCCCCGGTCTCAATCGGCAGAAGCTGCTCGCTGCCGCGCGACTGCGTCTGTCGCCGCGGCGCATCGTCGATCTTGGATTGCGGATCGGGCCTTACCGGTTGTCCGTACGCAAGCTGCGAAAGTCCGTCGGCGGGGTGGATCTCGGGCCGCTGCAACCGGCGCTGCCTGGTCGGCTCTATACGAAGACCAAACGCATCGACCTGGCCCCGGCGATGATCCTCGATGATCTGCCACGCGCTTTCACCGCGCTGTTCTCGGATGCCCTGGACGACGGGCTGCTGCTGATCGGGCGGCGGCACCTGCGCAGCAACAACTCCTGGATGCACAACTCGGCCCGCCTGGTGAAGGGCAAGCCGCGCCACCAACTGCTGATGAACCCGTCGGATCTGAAGGCCCGCCAACTGTCGGACGGGCAGCTGGTGGACATCACCTCGGCCGCCGGCACCATCTCGGTCGAAGTTGCCTCTAGCAACGACATGATGCCGGGGGTGGTCAGCCTTCCGCACGGCTTCGGGCATGGCCGGAAGGGCGCGCAGCTGTCCGTCGCCAACCAGGTCGCCGGCGCGAGCGTCAACGACATCACGGACAGCGCGCTCACTGACCCCGTTGCGGGAACCGCTGCCCTGAACGGCGTACCGGTCAAGGTGACGGCCGCCCCACCCAACTGACCCACTCCGGCGACCTTGAACACCATCCGGTGACCTCGGACATGAAATGCGATGTCCGCGGTCACCACTTCGTGTTCAAGGTCACCACTTCCGTACCGGAACTTCAGGCGGGTGGCGGCCCCGAGCTGCCGCGCACGACCAGCGCGGGCGTGGAGTAGAGGTGCGACTGCGGCATCGCGCCGTCCAGCAGGTCGAACAGGCGATGGGCGACCTCGGCGCCGTAGGCAACGATGTTGTGGCTCATCGCGGTCAGCGTCGGATGGGTCAGCCGGCACAGGGTCGAGTCGTCCCAGGCGACCAGCGTGACATCGGCCGGCGAACGCAGCCCGAGCTCGTTCACCACCGACAGACCGGCCACGGCCATCAGGTCGTTGTCGTAGATGATCGCCGTCGGACGGTCCTTGCCGGCCAGCAGCTCCCGCGTCGCGGCAGCGCCTCCCTCACCGGAGAAGTCGGTGTGTACGACGTGCTCCTCCAGCCCGAGTCGCCGGCTCACCGCGGCAAACGCCTGGTCGCGGATCCAGACGTGACCGTGTTCGGGCGGCCCGGCCACCCGGGCGATCGACCGGTGGCCGAGCGATGCGACGTGTTCGACGGCGGCGTACATCGCCGTCGTACCGTCGGTCCACACGCACGCCAACCCGTCCGCGAGTGCTGGGTCCCCGACCAGCACCGCGGGCAGTTCGAGCTTGCGCAGCAACGGAATCCGCGGATCGTCGACCCGCAGATCGACGACGAGCACTCCGTCGACCCGTCGCTCGGCGGCCCACTTGCGGTAGGTCGCCATCTCGTCGGCCAGGTCCGGTACGACCTGGAGAGCGAGCGCGTACGACCGGTCGCTCAGCACGGACTCCACGCCACCGACGAAGCCCATGTAGAACGGTTCCTCACTCAGGGTCTTGGCGGTCCGGGCCAGCACCAGTCCGAACGTCTCACTGCGCGCGGCCGACAACTGCCGCGCCGCCCGGTTGGGCACCCACTCCAGTTCCTCGGCGACCTTGAGCACACGAGCCCGGGTGGCCTCACTGACCCCCGGCTGGTTGTTCAGCGCGTACGACACCGCGCCTTTGGAGACGCCGGCCCGTCGGGCAATCTCCTTGATCGTGATTCGGGGCACGATGGCCTCCTTCGAACGGGCGGTCCGAACCGTGACGGGCGGTCCGGTAAGCCCCCATTCTGCGACCACCGTGTACTCCCTGTCTCCAGGTAAACGCTCTCCACCACCCTCCGCAATCATTTGATCAAACATCCGAGGTCTGGACACGAAACGTAGTCAACCGGCTACCGGGCCTGCGGACCCGCTCGGCGACGCCATTCGGCAAACGCTTGCCTTCAGCGGGTGAAGGCGGCTCGACTGGTGGTTATGGGGTGGTCCGGGGGTGGCTGGCTGGGATAGGCTGCGGCGAGTTACTTAACCGGTTCGGCTAGTCCAGTCCGGGGGCTCTCATGGGCAGCGGGAGACCCCGAAGACGAGGAGAGAAAAACATGGTCGCAGTGGACAATCTGTCCCTACAGCTCTACACGGTCCGATTCAAGCTGGAGGAGGACTTCGACGCCACGCTCGCCCGGATCGCTGAGATCGGGTATCGCAAGGTCGAGCCCTTCGGTGTCGTCGGCCTGGCCGACCAGCTGGCCGAGGCGCTGCCCAAGTACGGTCTGTCGGCCCCCACCACGCACGCCGGCCTGCTCCGCGACGAGAGCGGCCCGATCTTCGAGGTGGCCAAGAAGCTCGGCATCGGCACCGTCATCGACCCGTACGTCGATCCCGCCCGGTGGCAGTCCGCGGACGACATCCTGGCGACGGCCGCGGCGCTGAACGAGGCCGCCAAGGTCGCGGCCGACCACGGCATCACGGTCGGGTACCACAACCACCACTTCGAGCTGGAGTCGGTGATCGACGGGGTGCACGGCCTGGAGATCCTGGCCGACAACCTGTCCGACGACGTCGTCCTCGAGCTCGACACCTACTGGGCCGCGGTCGGCGGCGCCGACGTACCGGCGCTGCTCGGCCGGCTCGGCGACCGGGTGAAGGCGCTGCACGTCAAGGACGGCGACGGCACCCTGAACAACAAGGCGCAGGTCGCGGTCGGCGCCGGCTCCATCGCGGTCAACGACATCCTGAAGGCGTCGCCGGGCACGCTGCGCGTCGTCGAGCTCGACGACTTCGAGGGCGACATCTTCGACGCGGTCGAGGGCAGCTTCGCCTACCTCACCGGAGAGGACGTCGAATGAGCGCTGTCGGCGTAGGCGTGATCGGCGCCGGAGTGATCTCCGACGCCTACATCAAGAGCATGCAGAGCTTCCCCGACCTCAAGGTGGTCGCGATCGGCGACCTGCGCCCGGAGGCCGCGGCGGCGAAGGCAGCGGAGTACGGGATCGAGGCGCACGGCGGCCCCGAGGCCGTGCTCGGCCACCCGGACGTGGAGATCGTGGTCAACCTGACCATCCCGATCGCGCACGTCGAGGTCGCCCTGGCAGCCATTGCCGCAGGCAAGCACGTGTGGAGTGAGAAGCCGTTCTCGCTCGACCAGGAGAGCGGCCTCAAGCTGCTCGCGAGCGCGTCCGACGCGGGCCTTCGGCTGGGCTGTGCGCCCGACACGATCCTCGGGCCGGGGCTGCAGCAGTCGCGCCGGATCATCGAGCGCGGCGACATCGGTCAGCCGCTCACCGCGCTGACCCTGATGCAGTCCCCCGGTCCGGAGTCCTGGCACCCGAACCCGGCTTTCCTTTTCCAGGAAGGCGCGGGGCCGCTGTGGGACATCGGTCCGTACTACCTCACGACGCTCGTGCAGCTCTTCGGGCCGGTCGCGGCGGTCGCCGGGATCGGGTCGAAGTCGCGGGACAAGCGCACGATCGGGTCCGGGCCGCTGGAGGGTCAGCAGTTCGACGTGACCGTGCCGACCCACGTCAGCGCGATCGCGCGGTTCGAGTCGGGACAGTCGTCGCAGAGCATCTTCAGCTTCGACTCGCCGCTGCCGCGGGGCGGGTTCGTGGAGATCACCGGCGCCGACGCGACGCTGGCGCTGCCGGATCCGAACCAGTTCGACGGTGAGATCAAGATCCGTCGCCGGGGCGCCGAGGACTGGGAGGTCCTCGAGACCACCAAGGCGACGGCCGAGCGCGGCACCGGCGTACTGGAGATGGCGCGCGCGATCCGCGAGGACCGCCCGCACCGGGCCACCGGAGCGCTCGCGTTCCACGTCGTCGACGTGATGTCGTCCATCACGCAGTCGATCGACACCGGCTCCTTCGTCGACGTCACCAGCACCGTCGAGGTCCCGCCCGTCCTGCCGGACGACTGGGACGTACAGGCCTCGACCATCTGATGACAGCACTCCTGGATCCCCGGCGGACCATCGTGTTCGCCGGGGACTCCGTCACCGACTGCGGCCGCCGGGACGACCCGGCCGGCCTCGGCGACGGCTACGTGAAGAACCTGTACGACGAGTTGGGCCCGGACCGCCCACGGATCGTCAACGCCGGCATCTCCGGTCACCGGGCGGCCGATCTGGCCGCCCGCTGGCAGACGGACGTCCTCGCGTACGAGCCGGACCTCGTCTCGATCCTGGTCGGCATCAACGACACCTGGCGTCGGTACGACGAGGACGACCCGACGTCGGCCGAGTCGTTCGAGCACTCGTACCGCGAACTGCTGGAGCCGCTCCGGAGCACGCGACTCGTCCTGATCGAGCCGTTTCTCCTGGCGGTGAAGGAAGAACAGCATGCCTGGCGCGAAGACCTCGACCCCAAGATCGAGGTCGTCCGCCGCCTCGCGACGGAGTACGACGCCCTTCTCGTCCCTGCGGACGTGGAGTTCAACCGGCAGGCCGCGGTCGTCGGCGCAACCAGTCTGGCCGACGACGGAGTGCATCCGACCGCGGCCGGCCATGCGCTGCTGGCCGAGCTCTGGCATCGGACGGTCCGGGATCGCTAGCCGCCACGGCCGTCAGCAAGCAGGGCCACGCCTCAGGACGATGTCAGGCCTCAGGACAGCATCAGGCGGCTGGGCGGCGTCAGGCGGCAGGGCGGCGTCAGGCGGCTGGGCGGAGCAGGTCAGCGACCTGGCGGATGCGTTCGCGGACCGTGTCGATCTCCGCGGACGCGTCGACCTCGTGGCGGATGCCGCGGCCGGCGTACAGGGCGAGCAGCGGAGCAGTCTGGTCTTCGTACACCTGGAAGCGGCGGCGGATGACCTCCTCGGTGTCGTCCGAGCGGTGCTCGATCTCGGCCCGCCGGAGCAGACGATGAAGCAGGTCCTCGGGGTCGACCTGCAGGATGACGGCCGCGTCGAGCGATCGGCCCTGCGCGGCCAGGATCTCGTCCAGTACTGCGGCCTGGTCGAGCGTCCGCGGGTAGCCGTCGAGGAGGAAGCCGCCGCGGGCGTCGCCGGCAGCCAGCCGCTCGCGAACCATCGCGTTGGTCACCTCGTCGGGGACGTACTCACCGGCATCGAGGAAGCGTTTCGCGGTCCGGCCGAGCTCGGTCGCGGCGGCGACCTGGGCGCGGAAGATGTCGCCGGTGGAGACCACGGGCACACCGAGCCTCTCGGCGAGGTGGCCGGCGTGCGTTCCCTTGCCGGCTCCCGGCGGGCCCATCAGGACGACAGTCGTCACGGCGGTCTCCCAACCATCGGTAAGCCCTCCAGATTAGGGAACCTTCGGCCTTTGCGGTACGGCGTAGGTCACTCCGTTCCGTGCACGTAGGATTTCTTCAGTCCGTCAAGTAATCGTTCCGAATGTCCCGAAAGAGAGAACCGGCTGTGACATCGACGCTCAGGACTGTTTTGCTGACCACCGCGGGCGGGGTGGCATGGACCGTGCGGGCAGTGGAGGGGCCGGTGCCCGATGGGAACAGCGCGTTGTTCGCCGCGCCGGTCTCGGCGACCGTTCCCGGGGAGGTCTACAGCGATCTGCTGGCCGCCGGGGTGATTCCCGATCCGTTCGACGGGGACAACGAGGGCAAGCTGCATTGGATCGGGAAGACCAGCTGGAGCTATCGGACGGACTTCGACTGGGAGCCGGACGAGCATGCGGTGCAGGAGATCGTTGCCGAGGGGCTGGACACGGCGGCGCGGGTGGTGCTCAACGGGACCGAGATCGGGTCGACCTGCAACCAGCACCGGTCGTACCGGTTCGATGTCACCGGGTTGCTGATTGCCGGGCACAACGAGCTGGTCGTCGAGTTCGCCTCGCCGGTGGCGACGGCGAACCGGCTGCGGGAAGAGTCGGGGATGTGGCCGCACACGAATCTTCATCCCTACAACGCGATTCGCAAGATGGCGAGCAACTTCGGCTGGGACTGGGGCATCGACGTCGCGACGGCCGGCATCTGGCGGCCGCTGCGGATCGAGTCCTGGACGGGCGTACGGATCGACGCGGTCCGCCCGCTCGCCGGGCTCGATCGCGACCGCGGCGTCCTGGACAGCAAGGTTTCGCTCGCCTGGTCTCCGGGCGCTGAGGGCGACGCCACGATCACCGTCGAGGTCGGTGGCACCACCACCGAGATGACCGTTGCCGCGGGCACCGAAGAGGTCAGCGTCACGTCGACCATCGACGCGGTCGACCGGTGGTGGCCGCGTGGGCACGGCGAGCAACCCTTGTACGACGTGACGATCTCGGTTGCTGCAGGCAACCACGCCGACGCTTGGCGAGCTCGCGTCGGCTTCCGGACCGTCACGATGGACGTCGCCCCGGACAAGGACGGCGGCCCGTTCGTCTTGTCGGTCAACGGCAAGCCGATCTACATCCACGGCGCCAACTGGATCCCCGACGACGCCCTGTTCACCCGGCAGACCCGGGAGACCTACGCGCGCAGCATCCAGGACGCCGTCGACGCCAACATGAACCTGCTCCGGGTCTGGGGTGGCGGTCTCTACGAGAGCGAAGACTTCTACGACCTCTGCGACGAGCTGGGCGTGCTCGTCTGGCAGGACTTCCTCTTCGCCTGCGCGGCGTACTCCGAGGAGGAACCCCTGTGGAGCGAGGTCGAGGCGGAGGCCCGCGAGGCTGTCACCCGGCTCAGCAGCCACGCCAGCCTCGCGCTCTGGAACGGCAACAACGAGAACATCTGGGGGTACGTCGAGTGGGGCTGGCGCGAGCCGCTCGGCGGTCGGTCGTGGGGCGAGGGCTACTACATGGAGCTCCTCCCCCGGATCGTCGCCGAACTCGACCCGCGGACGCCGTACTCGGCCGGCAGCCCGTTCTCGTACGACCGCTACATCCATCCGAACGACGAGCGCAACGGCACGATGCACATCTGGGATGTGTGGAACCAGGTCGACTACTCCTACTACCGCAAGTACAAGCCGCGTTTCGTGTCCGAGTTCGGGTTCCAGGGACCGCCGGCCTGGTCGACGCTGACGAGTGTCGTGCACGACGAGCCGCTCGACCCGTACGGCGAGCAGATGCTCGTGCACCAGAAGGCTTTCGAGGGCAACCTCAAGCTGGAGAAGGGGCTCGGCGATCATCTGCCGATATGGAAGACGATGGATGACTGGCACTGGACGACGCAGCTCAACCAGGCGCGGGCGATCGCCTATGGCGTCGAGCACTTCCGCAGCCTGTTCCCGCTGAACACGGGCGCGATCGTCTGGCAGCTCAACGACAACTGGCCGGTCGTTTCATGGGCCGCCGTTGACGGCCATGGGGTGCGGAAGCCCTTGTGGCACACGTTGAAGCGGGTGTACTCCGATCGGCTGCTGTCGGTGCAGCCGCGGGAAGACGGGTTGGTTGTTGCCGCGCACAACGATACGGACGTTGCGTGGAGCACCGAGGTGACAGTCCGGCGTCGCAGCACGGCGAAGGGTGGCGAGGTGCTCGCCAGCGAGACCTTCGTCCTCGAGGTCGGGGCGCGGGACGGGGTGCTGAATTCGTTGCCCGAGTCGGTTGCGGTGGCGGGTGATGCGGCCGCCGAGTATGTGGAGGTGCGGGCCGCTGGTGGCGGTACGGCGTACTGGTACTTCGTGGAGGACACGCAGCTGCAGGTGGTCGGCGACGCCTACACGGCCGAGGTGGCGGCGACTGCTGATGGGTATGACGTGACCGTGACGGCGACCGCGCTGGCGAAGGATCTCGCGCTGTTCCCGGACCGGCTGGAGAAGGATGCCAAGGTCGACAGTTGCCTGGTGACGCTGAACGCGGGTGAGTCGCACACCTTCCACGTCACCAACGCGTCAGCTCCTGTGACGCCGATCGGCAAGCCGGTACTGCGCTCGGCCAACGACCTGATTGCTTTATGACGACATCTTGACTAAGTGATCGACAGACCTCCTACTGGGTGCTGACAGCTCTGCTTCCGCCCCCACTGGAGGTCTGTCCGTCATGCCCAAAACCCATGTATTCAAGGTGATTTCGGTCGCCTTCCTCAGTGTCGCGGCCTTGCTGGCCGCCCCGGCGACGGCCTCGGCCGCGCTTCCCGCCTGTCAGCACTTCTACACCGGTACGATCCCTGACCGGCCCGTGTCGGGTGGCCATGGCAACGGGACCACGGCACCGGCGTACAGCCTCGCCGGGCGGTTGCCGGCGCCGACCGGGATCAACGGCGGACTCGGCACGGACGGCAAGGTGACGTTCACCTTCAACCGGGTGACGGGCGCCAAGGCGTACCGGGCGTTCAAGAACGGTCAGGCGCTGCAGTGGATCAGCGACTGGGGTCAGGCGACGCTGCAGGTCACCGACTCGTCGCCCTGCAACGGCGCGCACTACCAGGTCTACGCGATGTCGCAGGAGGACACAGCGGCGTCGTCGATCGGCCAGATCACCACATCGTTCCGGCTCAACTCGGCCAACCGGCTGGCGGCGTACACGATCCCTGTCGGCACCACGTTCAACTACCGCGTCTCGGCGTACAACGACGTCGCCCAGACCGCCCTCGGCTACAACGCCGGCACCGGCATCTGCGCCGTCGACGCCCGCATCATCCCCTGGGGCACCCGCCTCTACGTCCCCGGCTACGGCCACTGCTACGCCGCCGACATCGGCAGCTGGATCAAGGACGACATCGTCGACGTCTGGTTCCCCCCAGGCCCCGCCGCCGACAACTGGGGCATCCAACGCCTCAACCTCGTCGTGGAGTAAGCGCCTCGAGATGCGCGTCCAGCAACTGCCGTAGCCGTTTGTGCGGGAACGCTCTGGGATCGAAGAGGGCTTGTACTACGAGGCCGTGGGTGAAGGCGGCCAGGCCTGCCACCAGATCGTTGGGGTTGCCTGGTGGTAGGTCGCCGTCTTGCTGGGCCTGGAGTACGAGGGGTTTGAGGCGGGCTCGCCAGCGGGTGTAGCGGGACATTTCCATGATGCGGAGTTCGGGATCGGCCAGGGCGGCGTCCCAGGAGCTGACCCAGACTCGGTTTAGTTCGGTGGCTTCGGGGGTCAGGGGTAGTACCGCGGCCAAGGCTTGTTTGAGGGCTTCCAGGCCGCGAGGGTTTTCGGTCGCGGGGACCAGGGCCCGGGTGCGGGCTTCGGCCAGTTCCAGGGCGTGGACGATCAGGGCCTGTTTGGAGGGGAAGTAGTGGGTGACCAGGCCTGTGGTCGCGTTCAGCTCCGCGGCGACGGCCCGGAGAGTCAGGCCGCCGAAGCCTTCGGCGGCCAGGACTCGCCAGACGGCGGCGGAGACGTCTCGTCGTCGGGCCTCGTGATCCAGCTTTGCCGGCATCGTCCTATAGTAGGTACATAACAGTTGATATGTACGCCGGGGAGGCAGCATGTTGTTCGGTTCGAGGCTTGCCGAGGGTGCCGAGTTGCGGGGACTCGAGCCGTGGCAGGCGGCGGAGTTTCTGGCGCATATCGATGAGGCGCGGGCGAATATCGAGCCTTACGTGTCGTTCGTCGATGTGGTGGTCGATGAGCAGGGGGCGCGGGAGTTTCTGCAGCGGTATGCGGAGCGGCAGGCCGCGGACAGCGGGCGGCTCTACGGGATCTGGCTGGAGGGGAAGCTGGTCGGCGGGTTGCTGTTCCGGACCTTCGAGGTGCGGACGGGCTGTTGTGAGATCGGCGCCTGGTTGTCCGCGGAGGCGGAGGGACGAGGGCTGATCACCCGGGCGGTGCAGCAGTTGATCGACTGGGCGATCGAGGTCCGCGGGATGAACCGGATCGAGTGGCGGTGTTTCACCACCAACGAGCGCAGCGCGGCGGTCGCCAAGCGGCTCGGGATGACGCTCGAGGGGACCCTGCGGCAGGACTTCCCGTACCGCGGCGAGGTCCACGACAGCCAGGTCTGGGCGATGATCCGCGACGACTGGGAACACCGCCCCTGGAAGTGACGACCCGGCGCGCGAGGCATACTCGGGCATCGTGACTGTTCACTGGGGGATCAGGATCGCCGCGCTCGCCGCCGCCGCGTCCGTCGTACTGGCCGGTTGTGGCGGCACCGCGGCACCGCGGGGCACAGCAGCCGGTACGCCGACGCTGGGCGGCCCCAGCCACCAGACCCCGAGCAGCACACCACCCAGTACGCCGACCACCGCCGCGAGCACCCCGCCCAAAGCCAGCCAGCCGACCCAGCCCAGCGGACCGGCGACCACACCCGGCGCGACGGGACGGCCTGGTGAGTCGCACGAGACCAACCTGATGCCGGTGATCCAGCACGGGCCGCGCGACAAGAAGTGGGTCGCCCTGACCTTCGACGCCGACCTCACCGCGCTCATGCGCGAGCGCCTACAGCACGGCAAGGTGAAGTCGTACTACAACGAAGCCCTGATCACGAAGCTCCGCCAGGAGCACGTCCCGGCCACGCTGTTCCTCACTGGCATGTGGATGGAGCAGTACCCCGACCGTGTCCGCGAACTGGCCGCAGACCCCCTCTTCGAGCTCGGCACCCACACCTACGACCACAAGGGCTTCACCAAGCACTGCTACACACTCGGCACCGTCGCCCGCAAAGACATGCTCAGCGACGTACGCAAAGCGGTCACCATGCTCGACCAGCTGGACAGCCACGCCACCAGATGGTTCCGCTTCCCCGGCGGCTGCTACGACGGCACCGCCCTGCATGAGCTCGCCCCAGCCGGCGTCACGGCGGTAGGCCTCGACGTACCGGGCGCCGACGGTTTCGCCAGGTCCCCGAAGCCGATCGTCAAGCAGGTGCTCACCCACTGCCAGAACGGCTCGATCGTCGTCCTCCACATGCACGGCGGCGACAACGCGCCGTACACCGACGAAGCGATCACCCCGATCATCGCCGGGCTGCGGGCCAAAGGCTTCCGGTTCGTCACGGTGACCCAACTGATGAACGGCTGACAACAGCGCCTGACGGACAGCGGACCACTGGGGTGGCACTCTGGGGGGACGATGACGACGACAGCTGATTCGCGGTCCCGTGGGCGGAGCCTGCGACGGGATGCGCTGGGGTTGGGCACGTCCACCGCGATCGGGATCTCCTCCTCCGCACCGGCGTACTCGCTGGCCGTGGCGGTCGGACTACTGGTGGCGTATGTCGGTACGGCGGCTCCCATGGTCCTGGCACTCGCGGCGGTGCCGGTCGTCCTGGTCACGCTCTGCTTCCGCGAGCTGAACAGGGCCGAGCCGGACTGCGGTACGACGTTCCCCTGGACCGAGAAGGCGTTCGGGCTGGGTGTCGGCCGCATGGTCGGCTGGACCACGGTCATGGCCTGCGTACTGGTCATGAGCAACCTGGCCCAGGTCGCCTCGATCTACACCTACGTACTGCTCGGCCTGGACGACGCTGCTGGCTCCCGTGGCGCACAGGCCGGTCTGGGCGCCGTGTTCATCGTGGTGATGGCAGTGCTCGCCTACCGCGGTATCCAGATCGCAGCGTGGACCCAGGCGATCCTGCTGACGGTAGAGGTCGTCGCGCTGCTCTGGTTCGCCATCAACGCGTTCTACGAGGCCGGCACCCTCAGCCTCCCCACGGACACCGGCCAGGGTAAGTGGGCTACCGGCGTACTGGTCGCAGTGTTCCTCTACTGGGGCTGGGACTCGTCCTTCAGCGTCAATGAGGAGACCCGTGACCCCCGGCGTACCCCTGCCATCGCAGCACTCATCGCCAACGGCTTCCTGGTCCTCCTGTACGTCGTAGTCGCCTGGTCAGCCATCGCCTACGCAGGGGTGGGCCCGCTGGCCGACATAGCCGACGACGACTTCTTCTCCGTGCTGAGCAACGACCTACTCGGTACTGCGGGCGGCAAGCTCCTCATCGGCGCAGTACTCGTCTCAGCGCTCGCCTCCACCCAGACGACCATCCTGCCGACCGCACGGACGATGCTGTCGATGGCCAGGCGCGACGCGTTCCCGGGGCAGTTCGCCCGGATCTCCACTCGCTTCCACACCCCCAGCGTCTCCACCTTCGTCTTCGCCGTCGCCAGCCTGGTCATCTACGTGACGCTGGTGCTCACCTCGGACGCAGTACTGGCTGACGCCGTCGGGGCCGTCTCGGTGCTCGTGTCGATCTACTACCTGGCCACTGCCATCGCAGTACCGGTGTACTTCACCGGGGCGATCGAAGGCCGAGTACTGCAGCGGGTAGTCGTCCCCCTACTCGCGGCAGCGTCGTTCGTCGTAGTACTCGTCCTGGCTGTCTCTGACGTCGGTACCGGGCCCCTGGTTGTGGTGGGTGTAACGATGGTGGTCGGCGCGCTGATCATGTTCTCGATGAAGCCGCCGGCCGAGGGGGAAGGCAGGGCATGACGCAACCACCAGCAGACAAGGCGCGGCGCAGGATGCGCAGCGCGGGCATAACGCTCGGGCTGACGGCCCTGGTCGCCGCGTCGCTGACCGGCTGCAGCAGCGGGGACGACGAGAAGGCGGACTACGCCGCGATCTGCGTCGACCCGGAGACCCAGCAGCGCACCGACGACGACAAGTGCAAGGACGACCGCGAGTACCACGGCTCCGGGGCCGGCTTCTTCTGGTTCTACATGGCCACCCGGGGCGGCTTCCTGGTGCCACCGGTCGGCGGCCGCTACAACGCCGGGGACGGCAGCTACACCAGCTCCAACCTGCGCAACTCCTCCGGTGGTACGGCGACCATCCAGCGCGGCGGGCTGTCCACCAAGGGCGGCAACATCGGCACCATCGCCCGCGGCGGCTTCGGCAAGGCGAGCAAAGGGAGTCACGGCGGCTGATGTGGCGGCACTCGATCAAGCCCCGCCCGGGCTGGAAGGACAAGGTCGTCGAGCAGGGGCTGGTCTTCCCGATGACGGACCTGCCGGACGGCACCCAGACGCCGTACTGGAACGAGAGCGCCTGGTACGAGGTGACCATGGACGAGGTGCTGCACCTCGAGCGGGTCACCGAGGAGCTCTACGAGATGTGCAAGCACGCCGCCTCGGTGATGGCGTCGGGTGACCGCTTCAGCGACGCCCAGCTCGGCCTGGCGTCCGGCACGCTGCCGATGGTCCGCGAGTCACTGAAGCGCGACGACCCGTCGGTGTACGCCCGGTTCGACCTGGTCTGGAACGGGGTCGAGCCGAAGATGCTGGAGATCAACGGCGACACCCCGACCGGGCTGGTGGAGTCGGCGGTGATCCAGTGGAACTGGCTGGAGGACGTCTTCCCCGACGCCGACCAGTGGAACTCGGTGCACGACCGGCTGGTCAAGTGGTGGAGCGATCAGCGCGCGGCCGGTACGTTCCCCGGCAACGAGGCACACTTCTTCAACTCGGCGGCCGAGACGACCGGCGAGGAGGCGATGACGGTCGCGTACATGCGCGACACCGCGGCGATGGCCGGCCTGGCGACGTACGGGCATGAGATCGAGGACCTCGGCTGGGAGTCGGAGCAGCGCGCGTTCGTCGACTACGGCGCGCGGAAGATCCGGACGGCGTTCAAGCTCTACCCGTGGGAGGACATGCTCGACGAGGAGTTCGGCAAGTACATCCTGTCCGGGCTGGAGCGTGAGCCGGTGCGCTGGATCGAGCCGATCTGGAAGACGATGCTGTCCACCAAGGCGATCCTCCCGGTCCTCTGGGAGCTCTACCCCGACCACCCGAACCTGCTGCCCGCGTACTTCGGTACGCCAGGCGACCTGCTCGAGTGGGTGGCCAAGCCGCTGCACGGCCGGGAGGGCAGCAACATCCGGATCCACACCATCACCTCCACCGAGGACGATGTGCACGACGGGCCGTACGACACCGACACGATGGTCTACCAGGAGTGGAGTCCGCTCCCGTCGTACGAGGGCAACCGGGCGGTGATCGGCAGCTGGGTCGTCGACGGCGTCGCGGCAGGCATGATGGTCCGCGAGTCCGACGGGCCCGTCACCGACTACTACGCACGGTTCGTCCCGCACGCGATCGGCACCGAGGCCCGCCCGGACGAGGAGACCATCCAGAAGTGGCTCGCGGAGTAGTCAGTCCACCGCGACCGCGACGTACTTGATCTCCAGGTACTCGTCGATGCCGACCGTGCCGCCCTCGCGGCCGAGGCCGGACTGCTTGACGCCGCCGAAGGGCGCCGCCGGGTTGGAGACGATGCCCTGGTTGAGGCCGATCATGCCGGTCTCGAGCCGTTCGCTGACCCGCAGCGCGCGGCCGATGTCGTTGGTGAACAGGTAGGAGACCAGCCCGAAGTCGGTGTCGTTGGCCATCGCGACCGCCTCGTCCTCGGTCTCGAACGCGGTCAGCGGCGCGACCGGGCCGAAGATCTCCTCCTTCTGCAGCCGGGCGGACTTCGGTACGCCGGTGAGCACGGTCGGCGGATAGAAATATCCCTTGCCCTCGGCAACCGTTCCCCCGGTCAGCACCTCGGCGCCCTGCTCGATGGCATCGTCGACCAGATCCTTCACCTTGTCGCGTTGCCTGGCGTCGATCAGCGGGCCGAGGTCGACCCCGTCCTCGGTCCCCCGCCCCACCGTCAGCCCGGCCATCCGCGCGGTCAGCTTGGTGGCGAACTCGTCGAGCACCGACGAGTGCACGTAGATCCGGTTGGCCGCCGTGCAGGCCTCGCCGCCGTTGCGCATCTTGGCCAGCATCGCGCCGTCGACCGCCTTGTCCAGGTCGGCGTCCTCGAAGACCAGGAAGGGCGCGTTGCCGCCGAGCTCCATGCTGGTCTTCAGCACCTTCTCGGCCGCCTGCTCGATGAGCTTCACGCCGATCCCGGTCGAGCCGGTGAAGGACAGCTTGCGGGCGCGGCCGTCGCGGATCAGCGGCTCCATCACGCCACCGGCGTCGTGGGTGGTGACGACGTTCAGTACGCCGGGCGGCAGGCCCGCCTCGGTCATCAACTCGGCCAGCTTCAGCATCGACAGGGGTGTCTGCGAGGCGGGCTTGATCACCATCGTGCAGCCGGCGGCGACGGCCGGCCCGATCTTGCGGGCGCCCATCGCGGCCGGGAAGTTCCAGGGGGTGATCAGCAGGCAGGGCCCGACCGGCTGGCGCATCACCAGCAGCCGGCCCTTGCCGTTCGGGGCGACCTGGTAGCCGCCCTCGATCCGGACGGCCTCCTCGGCGAACCAGCGGAAGAATTCGGCGGCGTAGGCGATCTCGCCCTTCGACTCCGCGACCGGCTTGCCCATCTCGAGGGTCATCAGCAGGGCCAGCTCGTCGACCCGCTCGGTCATCAGCTCATAGGTCCGGCGGAGGATCTCGCCGCGCTCCCTGGGGGCCGTGGCCGCCCATTCGGCCTGCGCGGTGACGGCGGCGTCCAGGGCGGCCAGTCCGTCGGCAGGGCTTGCGTCTGAGACCTGGCACAGCGTCGTACCGGTGGCTGGGTCTTCCACGGCGAGGGTCTTACCGCCCTCGGCCGGTCGCCACTTGCCTGCGATGAAGAGTTCGGTCGGACAAGCCTCGACGACTTCCTGCTCCCGCGACATCGGCACGCCTTTCGCTAGTGGACATCGCCCACTTTAGGCCGGTGTGCTCAGGCAGTCGCGACGAAGTGCGGGGTGTGCCGGGGGACGCTGCGGATGGCCCGGGTCAGGCCTGCGGCGACGGTACGGAGGATGGCCGACCGGACGAGGCTGTCGAAGGCCAGCGGGACCAGCATGAGCTCGTCGGCGCCCGTACTGGCCGCAACCGATGCCAGACCGGCTGCAACACCAGCGCGGGTCCCCACGACGTACCCGGGCTCGTCGAGCAGCCGCTCGGCCTTGCTCCGCTCGCGACCGGTGATCGG
Source organism: Kribbella ginsengisoli (assembly GCF_039537185.1). Classification (NCBI taxonomy): domain Bacteria; kingdom Bacillati; phylum Actinomycetota; class Actinomycetes; order Propionibacteriales; family Kribbellaceae; genus Kribbella; species Kribbella ginsengisoli. Next base: position 1,279,227 of record NZ_BAABAA010000002.1, read on the forward strand.
CGGCTCCAGCAACTCCATGAGCTCCGCCGGCGTCGCCCTGTTGGCTGCAGTCCTCAGACGCGACTTCACCCGCACGTACTCCCCCAACCGGATGACTGCCTCCTCATCGGTGTCAGCGGCAACCACTGCCACGGTCACCCCGACATACGACTTCCCCGTCGGCCCTGTCGGCTCGAAGCTGTCCCTGTACGCCGCAGCCGACGCCAGCGTCCCTGCCGGCGCAGTGTGATGCCCCAAGAACAACGGCAACCCCCGTACTGCGGCCACCTGCGCGCTGGCCGGGTTATCCGTCATCACGAACACAGGCGGCGGCAACCCAGCCAAAGCCAGCCGCACGTCGCCAACCGGTGCACGTCCCGGCAACCCATCCCTCAGGAACCGGCACAACTCGTCCAGCCTCTGGGGGAACGTGTCCCACCCCTTCTCGCTAAGCCCAAGCGCCGCGGCCGTACTAGGCGGCACAGCCGGCGCTTTCCCCACCCCCAGGTCGATCCGGCTCGGGTACGCCGCAGCCAGCGCCGCGAACTGTTCCGCGACCACCAGCGGCCGGTGATTCGTCAGCAGCACACTCCCCGACCCCAGCCGGATCCGGTCCGTCCTGGCCGCCAGTACAGCCGCCAACACGGCAGGGCTTGCGCCACCGGCCCCTCGGACGCCATGCTGCTCTGCAACCCAGAACCTCCGGTAGCCAAGATCATCGGCGGTCTGAGCCACCTCCACGGTCTCCCGAAGCGCAGCCGCCGCAGACTGCCCAGGCAACTGCGGCACCACATCGAGCACCGAGTGGGCTGACACCGGAAGTCCGGGCGACGCGAGGCTGTACACCCGCTCACCGTCGCAGCCCCGAAGATATTGCACATGGGGGCTGAGCCCCCATGTTTCCGACGGCCCCCACCCACGGTCGAGGCCAACGGAAAGCCCGCGAAATTGGGTACCGGCAGCCCTTCCAGACCCGGCCGGCCGTCCGGCATCGTTCATGGCGTCGGGAATTCGGCACCACCCAGTGACCGAATGACCGACAAGATCCACCGATTCCTGTGCCGTACGGCCTTCCACCAGAGGACGTCCGGCCCAGGCGATGCTGGACCGCGGGATGGCTACCCCCAGTCGACATCCCGCGGTACAGCACACCTCCGTCCAGCCGTCACCAACTCGTTACCGCGCTCGTACGGAATATGGGGGATCCGTACCCATGGCAGGGCCGGTCCCTCGATGGCACTCTGAGCGCGTGCTCAACTCCGCAACCGCCGGGACCTCCCGGACCGACCAGTCGACAGCCTGGTGGTCTGCCGGGATGGGCCCGCACGAGCAGGGCCTGTCCATGCCCGCCTGGGCGGAGTACGTCGAACGCAGTACGGCCATGCCGGTCAGTAGGGAATCGATGACACAGGGTTGGCAGCAAGCCCTGGTCCGCTGCCTCGAACCTCTGCTGGCAACGGCTCGGCAGGACCTTACCGCGGCCGGGCAGGACGGCGTACTGACCGATGAGTTCCTGGACCGGCTGGGGCTGCGCCTGGTGCGGCTGGCATCGCGGACCCTGGTGCTGGAACTCTCCCGCGCCCGCAACCGCGGCGAACTGGCCGGCGACACCCCGGCCGAGCGTTTCCTCGACTTCACCCACCGGCTCGTCGGAGGGAGCGAGCTGGCGGAGTTCCTGGCCGCATACCCGGTGCTGGCCCGGGTCCTGGGCGAGGCGTGCCGACAGTCGGTCGAGGGCCACCTCGAACTGCTGGCCCGCCTCGCCGAGGACCGCGAGCAACTGATCACCGACCTGCTGGCAGGCACAGACCCAGGTCCCCTCCTCAGCATCTCCCCCGGCGGCGACCCGCACCGCGGCGGCCGGTGCACCGCCACCCTCACCTTCGCCGACGGCCGCCACGTCATCTACAAGCCCCGCCCGCTGGACCTCCACGCGCACTTCAACGACCTGGTTCACTGGCTGACCAGCAAAACCGGTCTGGACCTCCAAACAGTCCACGTACTAAGGCGTCCGGGCTACGGCTGGCTCGGGTACGTCCCCCACACACCGTGCCAGGACATCTCCGAGGTACGGCGCTTCTACCAGCGCCAGGGCGCCCTACTGGCCTTGCTGTACGTCCTCGACGGCACGGACATGCACTACGAGAACCTGATCGCCCATGGCGACCAGCCGGTCCTGGTCGACATCGAGACCCTGTTCCACCCGGCCATAGTGCCGCTGGGCATGCTCAGCACGGACCCGGCGAACGCCGCCCTGCTGAGTTCGGTCTACCGAACCGCTCTGCTGCCCCTGGTGCTGGCCGGCGAACACGGCGTCGCTGATGTCTCCGGGCTGGGAGGCGACGCCGGATCCGTGACTCCGTACAGCGTTGTCGAATGGGCCGATGCCGGACTCGACTCGATGCACCTCGTCCGCGGAGCCGGTACCACGACCGGCGGGCGTAATCGTCCCTCGCTCGATGGCGCGACCCTCGAACCGCGCGATCACGAGGCTTCCCTGCAGACCGGATTCCGCGCCGGGTACGAAGCCATCGCCCGGAACCGCCACGAGCTGGCCGGCCCGGGCGGCCTGCTGGCTGCCTTCGCGGACGACGAGATCCGCTACCTGGCCAGGCCTACCAACCTCTACGCGACTCTGCTCGACGAGTCGACGCACCCGGACGCTCTCCGCGATGCGGAGGTCCGTGGCGGCCTGCTGGACCTGCTGTGGGACGCGGACGAGCACCAGCGACGCCTGGTGCCGTTCGAGCTGGCGGACCTGTGGGCGGGCGACATTCCGCTCTTCACGACCAGGCCGGGTACCCGCGACATCTGGACTGCCGACGGCAACCGGGTCCCCGAACTCCTGGCGGTACAGGGACTTGCCGCCGTCGAGGCGAAGCTCGCTCTGCTGGGCGAGGTCGACGAGCACCGACAGAGCTGGGTGATCTCCGCCTGCCTGGCGACCAGGCCTGTCCCAGTGGTGCATGCCGGAACGGCGAACCGCACCGGGGTCGGCGTGACCGAGGCCGATCCGGAACAGTTGCTCGCGGCATCGACCGACATCGCCGACGAGATCATGGCCCGGGTGCTGGGCGACCGGGGCGGGCTCGCCAACTGGCTCGGCCTGGAACTGCTCGACGACCACCACTGGGCGTTGCTCCCGATGGGCGCCGGACTGACCAACGGATACACCGGAACCGCCTTGTTCCTGGCGCAGATCGGCGCCCTCACCGGAGCCGACAAATACTCCGAACTCGCTCGCGACGCGATTCGCCCGATCCCGCGGCTACTGGACTTGCTCAGCGAGCAACCGGATGCCGCGCAGGCCGTGGGCGCGGGGCTGCACGGTCTTGGCGGGATCAGCTACGCGCTGAGCCGGCTGAGCACGCTGCTGGACGACCCCGAACCGGGCAAGTGGCTCGCGTCCTTGCTGGACGTGATGGCAAGCCTGCCGACCGACACGGAATCGTTCCCCGGCTACCTGGACGGGGCCGCCGGCGGACTGGCTGCGGTACAAGGCATCCACAATCTCCCGGCAGCAGCGAAGCTGGCTGGTCGCTACGCCGACGAACTCCTCCAGACCGTGCGGCGGGCCGACGCCGCACCTGGCCACGGGTTCGCTCGTGGCTACGCCGGGGTCGCCTGGTCCCTGGCGCAGTACGGCACACCAGGCGATCCCTACTCGGAAGCGGCCTTGGCTGCTGCCCGGCTCGAGCGGCACGACGGGCCGGAAGACGCCGGCTGGTGTTCCGGCGCAGCGGGATCGGTACTTTCCCGCACCAGCGCGGATCCGGCCGCGACCCTCGACGCGTACCTCCGCGTCGCCAACGAACGTCCGGTGCTCGCCGACATGAGTCTGTGTCATGGCGAGCTCGGCGCGGTCGAGCCACTGCTGTGGCTGACCGAACGCGATCATCCAGCCATAGCGGCCATCCGGCGTCGCCGGGCCGGGCTGGTGCTCGCCGCAGTACAGCAGTACGGACCGATCTGTGGCACGCCCCGCGCCGTACCGTCCCCCGGTCTGCTGACCGGCCTGGCTGGTATCGGCTACGGCTTGCTCCGGCTCGGTTTTCGCGGGCAGATCCCGTCAGTACTGCTGCTCGAACCAGCCGCCGACGATCGACGCCCATCACAGCGCCGAGTCGGCAGATTCGACAGGGGAACAGCATGACCACCGCCCAGCACCCGCAGCACGAGGACCGCGAAGTGACCGAGCAGACCGACCCGATCGGTCCGATCACACTTCCCAAACGCAGCAGGATCGGCGCCCGCGCGCTGGCCCTGGTCGGCGTCGCAAGTGTCGCCGCCCTTGCGGTTCAGCCGATCGCCGACACCTGCACCACCTTCACCACGATCAGCAACCAGAATCCGGTCTGAAACAAGCGCTTCACACAGCGTGATCGGCCGGAAAATCAACCGGCCGATCACGCTGCGCTCGTGCCCTCGGGTGATTAGAGTTTGCTGGCATGCAGACCCAAGCGCCCGGAGTGGTCGGCAGACACGGGGAGATCGCACACATCGCAGATGCGTTGCGCGCTGCCCGTGAAGGACGCGGAAACACGACGTTCCTGGTCGGCGAGCCCGGGATCGGCAAGAGCCGGCTGGCCGCCGTCGCGACCACTGATGCCCTGGACCACGGCATGGTCACCCTGCGCGGGCGAGTCGGCGCGGTCGGGTCGACGATGGCGTTCCGGCCGTTCGCCGAGGCGTTGCTGTCGCTGATCCGCCGGGGCGAGATGCCGGACCCGGCCGGCCTCGGCCCCTACCGCAGGGTGCTGGGCCGGCTGATCCCGGACTGGGACGACGGCGACGCCCCGGAGACCAGCGTGTCCGCGGTGATCCTGGGTGAGGCCATCCTCCGGCTGCTCGGGCTGGCCGGCCAGGGGCGCGGTTGCCTGTTGGTGATCGAGGATCTGCAGGGCGCCGACCCCGAGACTCTGGCGGTGATCGACTACCTGCTCGACAACCTGGAGGACCAGCCGATCGCAGTGGTCGCTACCGTACGGTCCGAACGCTGCCCGGCGACCGAATTGACCCAGCTGGCATCCCAGCGAGGCTCGGCGACCGTACTGGACATTCCACCGCTGACCCGGGCCGAAGTGCGCCAGCTGGCCGCCGCTCAGCTCGAGGCCGACCCAGAGGCGGTTCCCGATCAGCTGGCGGAGCGTCTGTGGACCGACAGCGCCGGCATCCCGTTCATCGTCGAGGAGCTGCTCCAGGAGGCCAGCCGGTCCGGACAGTTGCTGTCCGGGTCGGACGGCAGCGTGCAGATCGTCAGCGACCTGCGGATGACGGTGCCGGCCGCGGTGGTCCGCAGCATCGGCAACCGGACCGATCAGCTCGGCGCGGAGTCGCGCGAGTTGCTCGTACTGGCCGCGGTCATCGGCCACCGGTTCCCGCTCAGCATCGTCCGGCAGGCCAGCGGCACCAACGAGCGGCAACTGCTCGCGACCCTGCGGGCCGGGCTGGCCGCGCAACTGGTCGGTCCAGACGAACCGGTGCCCGACTGGTACGCCTTTCGTCATCCCCTGACCGCGGAGGCCCTGCTGGCCGGTCTCAATCCGACCGAGCGCGCGAGCCTGGCCAGGCGCCTGGTGGAGGCCATCGAGTCGCTGCACCCCGGACTGCCAGGGGAATGGGCGCTGATGGTCGCCGAACTGGCGCAGACCGGTGGCGACAACATCCGCGCGGGCCGGCTGTTCGCGGCGGCCGGACGACGATCGTTCGACGAAGGATCGATGGGGACGGCGGTCAATCTGCTCGACCGGGCGAACGGCCTGCTGGTGGAAGATCCCGAGATCGGCTACCGGGCGGAGGTACTCGGCTCATTGTTCCTCGCCCTCGGCGAGACCGGGCAGTTCGACCATCCTGTGGCACGCCGGGAGTCCATCGACGCGCTGGGCGACCAGAACCTCGACCATCGCAAGCTGGCCGCGCTACATGTGCGACTGGCCGGAGTGGAACACATGGCCGGGCGGTGGTCTTCTGCGATGACGCAAGTGGCCACCGCCCGCGGTCTGCTCGGCCACGACGCCAGCGACGTGGATCTGGCTCCACTCGATGCGATGGCAGCAGCACTCGAACTCGCCCGAAGCAGCCCGGCCCGGCTGAGGTCCGCGGCGGTGCTGGCCACCCGCGCCGTTGAAGCGGCCGAGCGGGCCAACCTGCCGGCCGTCGCGATCGACGGCTGGCAACTGCTCGGCATCCTGGCCCGCGAGCAGGACCTCGACCAGTCGATCGAGTACTTCCGGCGAGCCCGGCAGATCGCCACCGAGAACAACATGGGCGTTCAGCGCGTGACCTCCCACATCTTCCAGGCCGGCTCGATCTGCCTGGCCGACGGCAGTGTGACCGAGCTGGAGCACGCCCGTCAGCAAGCCCTGCGGATCGGCGCGATTCCGAGCGCGTACGAGGTCGACAGTGTGCTTGCGCAGCAGGCGATCTTCAGATCGGAGTACAACCAGGCGGCGGTGATGATCCAGGCCTGCCTGGAGATCACCAGCCGGCTCAAGATGACCCGGCACGCGCCGTACGTCCTGGTCTCGAAGGCAGTCCTCGCCGGGCACCAGGGCAAGCGCAGCGCGATGGAGGACACCCTCGCCGAGCTGGCCGAGTACGGCGAGCGGGCGTCGCACGAACTGCCGCTGTCCTTCGGGCTGGCCAGGACGTTCTGCGCACTGCTGGAGGAGAACCGTGATCTCGCCGCGAGCGAGATGGCCCAGGCGCTGGCCTACGACGCGCAGAATCCGAGCACCTTCCACTTGGCCGGCAAGAACGGACTCGGCCTGCTTCTCGGCGTACTGACCGGCCGGAACAGCTGGGCGCATCACGAGGCGGTGACCGCTACCGCTGCCAGCGGGATGCGCTGGAACCGCCAGTTCGTGCAGTGGGCCGAAGCCATCCTGCTCGGCCGCGACGGCCGCGGCGAGGAGGCTGACGCGGTTGTCGCGAGCGCCCTGGAGACCTCGGCGCTCTATCCGATGGCCCAACATCTCGGTCTGCGGTTGGTGGCCGAGCCGGCGGCGGCTGATGGGTGGGGCGAGCCGGTGGTCTGGCTTCGGCAGGCTGAGGACTACTTTCATAATGCTGAGGTGCCGGCGGTGGCGAGTGCATGCCGGAGCATGTTGCGGCAGCTCGGGGCGACGGTGTCGCAGCGGCGTACCGGGTCTGATCAGGTGCCGGCTCATCTGCGGCAACTGGGGATCACTACGCGGGAGTTCGAGGTTGTGCAGTTGCTGGTGGACCGGATCGGGAACAAGTCGATCGCTTCGCGGTTGCACATCTCGCCGCGGACGGTGGAGAAGCATGTCGCGAGCTTGATGACGAAGACTCAGCAGCCGGATCGGGAGGCGTTGAGCAGCTTTGCGCGGACGGTGCTGCAAGACTGAAGTTGCAGGACTGATCCCGGGGCCCGTGCGTGTGCTGGGCGCCCGGAGGGCGTTCGGGTGATAGTTGTCGACTCACGGAAATTCCGGGCGACCGCCCGCCTTGGAGCTCCGGCGGCACGCGCGCAACTGGCCGGATAATTTATGAACGCTCGCTTTATATATAGGATGGGCGAGTGGCAGGCAAGGGGTCGGACATGAGCAAGGGAACGGTCGGCGGCGGCGGTACGACGATGCTGCGGCGGATCAACGTCGCTGCTGTGCTGGACGCGGTCCGCCGCTCGGCACCGGCACCGCTGCGAGTCGCCGAACTGGTCGAACGCACCGGACTGGCCAGGCCGACGGTGGCCCAGGCCGTCGACGAGCTGCTGGACGCCGGCTGGCTGCAGCAACACGGCCCTGATTCCGCGGACCGTTCGCTGGGTCGCCCGGCCATCCGGGTCTCTCTGCGCGGGCGCGCGGCGCCGGTGCTCGGGCTCGACGTCGGCCCGCACCGCGTCACCGTCGGGGTCTCCGACCTGGCCGGCCGCAAGCTCTCTCTGGTACGCCGGTCCGGCCCGGGCTGGACGGCCCAGGAGCTGCTCGGCGTCATCAGCGAGGTGATCACCGAGGCACTGGCCGAGGCTGAGGTCCCCGCCGAGGACATCGCTGCAGCCGTCGCCGCCAGCCCCGGCATCGTGGACGAGCACACCGGACGGGTCCAGCTGGTCCCGTCCGTACCGGGCTGGTCCGCGATCGACCTGACCAAGCACGTCCGCAGCCTGCTCGACTGCCCGGTAATGCTCGACAACGACGCCAACCTGGCCGCCCTGGCCATCGCGGCGGCCCGCGGCGGTACGGGCACTCTCCTGGCCGTCCAGTGGGGTGAGCGGCTCGGTGCCGGCATCGTGATCGACGGCCGGCTCCACCGCGGTACGGGCGCGGCGGGTGAGATCGGCTTCATCGCCACCGCTCCGGACGACGTGATCAACCCCGAGGACAGCCGAGGCCCCCTGGAGCGCGCAGTCGGCTCCGAGGCGATCGCCGAGCTGGGCCGTCAGGCCGCGCTCGCGAACCCGGACTCCCGCCTAGCGGAGCTCGGTGCAGACCAACTCGGCACAGCTGACGTGTTCGCCGCAGCGGCTGAGCGCGACCCGGTTGCTCAGGCAGTCGTTCAGCAGGTCGCCCGCGACTTCGCCAGAGCGCTGGCGCCGGCAGTACTGGTCCTGGACCCCACTGCCGTCGTCATCGGTGGTGGTGTCGCCCGGGCCGGCGCAGTGCTGCTGGACGCCATCTCCGACCAGCTCCGGCTGCTCACCCTCAACCACCCCAAGCTGGAGCTCTCTGCTCTGGCCGAGGACGCAGTGGTCACCGGTGCGATGCGGATGGCCCTCGACGAGGTCTGGCAGCGCAAGCTCCCCACCCCCGCACTTACGACACCCGCCTAGAACCCAGCGACAGCCTTGGCGATGGCGTCAGGGCGGTCCAGGTGGATCAGGTGGGCAGAGTCGGGCAGTACTTCGACAGTGGCATTCAACCTGTCAGCAAGTGCTCGCTGCCCGGCTAGCCATCCCTGAGCGGTGAAGCGAGAGCTGCCGCCGGTCGCCACCAGGACGACAGTGGGCGGCAGTACGGCCGGTGGGGACTCCAGTAGCCGGGCAACCTCAGCCGCGAGCTCCCAGCTGCCGGTCAGCTCGTCCCAGAACAGCAGCCACGAGCCGGCAGCCCCGTACCGGCGTCGAGCTGTCGCCCTGGACAGCAGGTCGTTGTTCCGCATGCTGCCGACCCGGATGAGCAGCCGCCGGGCCGTAGTACCGATCAGCTGCGGTACGCCGAACCGCCCCAGCCCCCGCAACACCGCCCTCACCAAGCGGTCCCCCACCGTCCCTGGGTAAAGCCACCGCCATCCGGTCTCCGACGTGAGGCTCGTGTCGATCAGCACCAGCCGCTCGACCTCCTCCGGATGAGTGAGCGTCCACCGCAGCACCGCCAGCCCGCCGATCGAGTGCCCGAGCAACCCGACCGGCAGCGTCAGCCCCCGGCGCAGCTCCGACACCGGCGCCGTGATCGGCGTCAGCCACGGGTCCAGCACCTGGATGTCCCTGTCGGGCAGCAACGAGAGGACCTCGCCGAACTCCTCCGGAGCCTCGGCCAGACCCGGCACCATCACCCAGCTGCTGGTCATCGGCGGAGCGCCTGCCTCAGACCGGGCATCACCGTCGCCAGCATCAGGCAGACCAGTACCACCGACGCGCGCTGGAGGATGCCGGGCGGGTGCGCGTCATCGCCGCGCAGCTCCTGGATGCCGATCGCGACAGTGAGCCAGATCTGGCTGGCGAGGGCCGCCCCGGCGGCTACTCCGGCCGTCCAGCCCCATCGCCCGCCCGGGCCGACACGCCGCAGTACGAGGAGGATGAAGACCGCCATCGCGACGCAGCCGATCCCGGCGATGGTCGACAACGTCGCATGGAGGAACAGGGCGAGACCGGCCCGGCCGCTGTCCTCCGACTCCAGGCAGGCCTGGCTCAGCGACGGCGCACAGTCGAGCGGGAGGAACACGGTGAACATCGTCCCGACACCGAACAGCGCGGTGCTGACCAGCAACCCGGCGACGTCGCGGTGCATCCGGGCGGCCGAGCGGGCCAGCACGACCGCGACCACCAGCAGGATCCCGGTGGCGAGGTCCATCGCCCGGGCATAGCTGCTGGTCGGCTGGTCCAGCGCCGCCAGTTCGCTGAGCATCGAATTCCGCAGATCGAGCGGAAACCCGGCCGCCAGCTCGAGCAGCAGGCTGCAGTAGAGCACTCCCGCGGCGACCATCAGGCCCCGGACCAACCGGTACGGGAACAGGGCGGGGACGACCATCATGACCGAAGAGTTGCATATGAGACCAAAGTCAACACCTGAGGATGGGATGATCGCTGGGTGTCGTCGGAACAGGTCATCCCGCAGTGGCAACAGCGCGCGGCCGTCTGGGTCGGGCGGGTCGTCGTATTCGCGTCGATCTGGTCGTTCCTCGCCATCCCGTTGCACCTGTTCGCACCGGCCTATGTGAAGCGCGTCGACCAGGCCTTCGACTTCTTCGGTATCCCCGCCGGGCACACGTTCTTCTCGGCCGTCTACCTGGCCGTCGTCGGCAGCGCGCTGCTGCGCGGCAAGCGGGCCGCACTGCTCTGGGTCCTGTGGGTCTTCGAGGCGCTCTGGCTGCTGACCTCGATGGCCGCGGTCGGACTGGCCAGCGTCCGGCTGGCCAATCCGCGCGACCAGGACCTGATCCAGGAGTTCGGCGAGGCCAAGCCACAGGATCTCGAGTTGGCCATCGCCCGGGTGATCGTGGTGGCCGCGCTGGTCCTGCTGCTGTGGAAGATCCGCGCCTCGTTCCCGGCCCGGCTGGCACCCGGTACTCGCAGGCTCGCGGTCGGCGCCCTGATCGGCGGCCTGCTGATCTCGATCACGGTCAGCATCATGCTGACCCAGGCCTTCCCCCGGACGCTGACCGGCCAGAAGGAGAAGATCGGCTGGGCGGTGATCGCCGCCCTCGGTCAGAGCCGCAGCAAGATGGGCGAGGGACACGAGGGCCACGGCTGGGTCGGGCTGACCGTCGGCGCCATCTCGGCGGCCTCGCTGGTGGTCGCCTTCGCGATCTTCCTCCGCTCGGTCCGCCGGGTCCGGTACCTCAGCCAGGCCGAAGAGCTCCAGGTCCGCCGGCTGCTGCTCGAGTACGGCGAACGCGACTCGCTCGGCTACTTCGCCACCCGGCGCGACAAGGCCGTCGTCTTCGCGCCCGACAACCAGGCGGCGATCGCCTACCGGGTCGTCAACGGCGTCAGTCTCGCCAGCGGCGACCCGATCGGCGATCCGGCGGCCTGGCCCGGCGCGATCCAGCGCTGGCTGGCCGAGGCGCAGAACTACGGCTGGTCCCCTGCTGTGCTGTCGGCGAGCGAAGAGGCCGCGCACGCGTACGTCGACGCCGGTCTGCGCGCGCTCGCGATGGGCGACGAGGCGATCATCGACGTCGCCGACTTCACCCTCGAGGGCCGGACCATGCGACCGGTGCGGCAGGCCGTCACCAGGGCCCAGCGAGCCGGGTACCACGCCGAAGTCGTCCGGCATGGCGACCTCTCGCCCGAGGCGCTCTCGGAGTACGTGAAGCTCGCCGAGAAGTGGCGGGGCGCGCAGACCGAGCGGGGCTTCTCGATGGCGCTCGGCCGGCTCGGCGACCCCGCCGACGCCCGGTGCGTGATGGTCATCGCGCGCGACTCCGACGGCGCGGTACGGGGTCTGCTCTCGTTCGCTCCCTGGGGTGTGCGCGGCGTCTCGCTGGACCTGATGCGGCGCGATCCCGAGTCCGTGAACGGCCTGATGGAGTTCATGGTCAACGCGCTGGTCGAGGCCTGCGGCGATCTCGGCGTACACCACATCTCGCTGAACTTCGCGATGTTCCGGGAGATCTTCAGCGACGCCGAGCGGGTCGGCGCCGGGCCGGTGCTGCGACTCACCAACGCGCTGCTGACCGCCGCGTCGAGGTTCTGGCAGCTGGAGAGCCTGTACCAGTCCAACGAGAAGTACTTGCCGCGCTGGTCCCCCCGGTTGATCTGCTACTCCCGTGGCGCGTCGCTGGCCCAAGTACTGCTGGCCGCCGGTACCGCGGAAGGCTTCCTCCCGGCGCCTCGGCCATGGACCCGCGTCGACAGCGCGGAGACCGCCGAGCGGCACGCGATCATGGCTGCCGACGGCGGACAGTTCGCTGCGGCCGTACGGGAGCAGGAGCAGGAGCTGCTCAGGCCGGTGCTGCCGGATCGCAGGCTGACCGAGCAGGAACAGATCCGGCGCTGCAAACTCGCCGAACTCGTTGCCAAGGGCATCGATCCGTATCCGGTCACGGTACCGCGGACCGAAACCCTGGAACGGATTCGCGCGCTCCACCAGAACCTGCCACCCGATCACCACACCGGCCACGAGGTCTCCGTCACCGGCCGGGTGATGCGGATGCGCAACCATGGCGCGCTCTCCTTCGCCTTGCTGCAGGACGGTCTGTCCAGCCTGCAGGTGATGCTGTCGGCCGGCGCGACCGGTGAGGAATCCGTCGACAACTGGCGGCGCCTGGTCGACATCGGCGACCACGTCAGCGTCACCGGCGAGGTCGTCACCAGCCGCCGGGGCGAGCTGTCGGTCGCCGCTACCGAGTGGGTGATGGCAGCCAAGTGCCTGCATCCCCTGCCGGACAAGCGAAAGGGCTTCACCGACCCGGAGGCGCGGGTCCGGCAACGGCACCTCGACCTGGTGATGAACCCCGAGTCGCTGCAGATGATGCAGCATCGCAGTACCGCCGTCCGGGCGTTGCGGAACGGGTTCGAGTCGCGTGGCTTCATCGAGGTCGAGACGCCGATGCTGCAGGCGGTGCACGGCGGGGCCAACGCGCGGCCGTTCGTCACCCACATCAACGCCTACGACACCGATCTGTTCCTGCGGATCGCGCCGGAGCTGTTCCTCAAGCGGCTCAGCGTCGGCGGGATGGGCAAGGTCTTCGAGCTGAACCGCAACTTCCGCAACGAGGGCGCGGACGCCACTCACAACCCGGAGTTCACCTCGGTCGAGGCGTACCAGCCGTACGCCGACTACAACGTGATGCGCGAGCTCACCCGCGAGCTGCTCATCGAGGCCGCGACGGCGGTCCACGGCAAGCCGATCGTGAAGCGCCCCGACGGCGAGCTCGACATCTCGGGCGACTGGCCGGTGATCACCGTGCACGACGCGGTCAGTCGCGCTACCGGCGTACCGATCGACTCCGGTACCTCGATCGAGCGTTTGCGTGAACTGTGCGCGGAGCACGGCGTACATGCCGGCTTCGACCTGACCGCAGGCGAACTCGTGCTCGAGCTGTACGACGAACTGGTCGAGCCGACGACCACCCTGCCGACCTTCTACACCGACTTCCCGCTCGAGACGTCGCCGCTGACCCGCACCCATCGCAACGACCCGCGGCTGGCCGAACGCTGGGACCTGGTCGCCTTCGGCGCGGAGATCGGTACGGCGTACTCCGAGCTCGTCGACCCCGTCGAGCAACGGCGACGGCTCACCGAGCAGTCGCTGAAGGCTGCGTCGGGCGACCCCGAGGCGATGTCGCTGGACGAGGACTTCCTCAGCGCGCTCGAGTACGCGATGCCGCCGACCGGTGGGCTCGGCATCGGCGTCGACCGGGTGATGATGATGCTGACCGGCCAGAACATCCGGGCCACCCTCGCCTTCCCGTTCGTCCGGCCGGCGCCCCGAATCTGATCGGAACCGCCCGGACCTCTGCTGCGTCTGACAGGTTCTGGCCTCGGGGTCGCGGGGAATCCCTTTGCCACTTAGGGTTTGCTGACAAGGGGAACATCGAGGACCTGGGGGCATTCATGCGCAGAACTCTGTCCATTTCCGTCGGCATCGCCATGCTGGCGCTGATGGCGGGCTGTGGCGATTCCGACGACGACAAGACATTGTCGAGCGTCGAACCGACGACCAGTACGTCGTCGACCGACCCGACGACCGCGCCGACCTCGGCGCCCACTTCGGCGCCGACGCCGACAGTGCCGCCGAAGCCCGCGGGGCCGTTGACGCAAGCGCAGTACCAGGGCGTGCTGCTCGAGCTCGACAAGCGGCTGGACAGCGAGATCGGCGCGCTGGGACGGGTCAAGACCGAAGACAGCCTGGACACCGCGCTGGACAACCTGACCCAGGCGCTGAACGCCGAGTCGCTCAAGCTGGGATCGATCAAGCCACCGGCCCGGGCGATCCCCGCGAACCGGGTCCTTCAACTGCGCTTGAGGAATGCGGCCACCGCGATGAGCAACGGTGACACCAGCGACATCGGCTGCGGCGGGCTCGCGTACGTCTCGCAGGCACTCCAGCGCCAGCTCACCGCGACGCTGAACCCGGCGGTGGTCCAGCTGCGGACCATCGGGCTGATCGTCGGCCGGACGCTGCCGGACCTCGGCCCCGAGCCGACCGACAACCGCCCGTCGAACGGTGACGTCATCGTGCGTACCGGCAACGGCGGGTCCGGCGCGCTGCGGGTCAAGAACGGCTCGTCCAGCGACGTGGCCGTCTCGATCGTCCCCACCGGCAAGGCCCCGGGCAAGCCGCACATCATGATGTACGTCCAGGCCAAGAAGACCGCCACGGTCCGCCGGATCGGCGGCGGCTACCAGCTGTACATCAAGAGCGGCAAGGACTGGAACCCGAAGCGGCGCCAGTTCAGCTCGGACTGCTCGTTCAAGAAGTTCGACCAGCCGTTCGGCAAGAACCAGGGCTGGGAGGTCCAGCTCCAGGCCTCGGTCCTCGGCAACGCCTCGTCCAGCGAGGTCGATCCGTACTGATCTTCTCAGGTATGTGACATCGGCCATGTCACGATGACAGGAGGCCACCCCGGGGTGACCATGAGTTCATGAGCGCTACTGCGACCGTGACCGTGGCCGGTGTCCCCGGGGTGGAGATCGCGTACGACCGCAAGGGCGCGGGTCCGCCGCTGGTACTCCTGCACGGCATCGGTCACCACCGGCAGGCATGGGACCCGGTGATCGAGCAGCTGGCCGAGTCGCGCGACGTGATCTCGCTCGACTTCCCCGGTTTCGGCGATTCTCCCGACGTACCGGCCGGCATCCCCGACGAGGTCGACTCCTTCGCCCACGCCGTCGAAGCCTTCTGTACTGCGCTCGATCTCGGCAAACCCGACGTCGCCGGCAACTCGATGGGCGGCCTGGTCGCCCTGCGCCTCGGCCAACTCGGCTCGGTCCGCTCGGTCACCGCACTGTCCCCGGCCGGCTTCTGGTCTCCTCGCGAACGTTCCTGGGCCCTCAACGTCCTGGCCAACATGCGCCGGGTGGCTCAACGCACCCCCGACTCAACCATCCGCCGGATGGCCCGTAGCGCCGCCGGCCGACGCGTGATGACCGGCATGATCTACAACCACCCCGCCCAGCGCGCCCCCGAGGCAGTGGTCGCCGAAACCTTCGCCCTCCGCACCGCCACCGCCTTCGACCGGGTGGCCCGCCTGGGCAAATCCGGAGTCACCTTCGACGGCGACGTACCGGACGTCCCCGTCACCATCGCCTGGGGCACCCACGACCGAATCCTCCTCCCCCGCCAAGCCGCCCGAGCCCACCTCCAAATCCCCCAGGCCCGGATCGTCCCCCTCTACGCCTGCGGCCACGTCCCCATGAACGACGCCCCCGACCTAGTAGCCCGAACCATCCTCAACACCTCGGCGTCAGCCTCAACGTCGGCCTCGGCCTCGGCATCAGCTGAGGGCTTGCAGGCCGAGGACTGAGAGCAGGCGGAGTTTTTCGGCGGCTTCTGTGTCGGGGGCGGCGGTGTAGATGACCAGGCGGAGGTCACTGCCGGGGGCGGTGAGGACGTCGCAGTCGAGGAGCATCTCGCCGAGTTCCGGGTGGTTGATGGTTTTGACGTTGGACTCATGAAAGCCGACGACGTGGTCGTCCCATAGCGCCGCGAAATGGGGGCTACCGGTGCGCAGTTCCTTGATGAGGTCGCGGAGGTCGGCGTCGTTGGGGTAGCGGGCGGTGGCGGCGCGGAGGTCGGTGACCATGGCCCGGGTGAAGCCGGCCGCCTGCTCCGGGGTTTGCGCCACGCGGTCGAAGCCCGCGATTCCGGGCCGCATGAAGTGCCGCCAGATGATGTTGCGCTCGCGGCCCCGGAAGACGGACGGGTCGCCGATCAGCGCCGACCAGAGCGGATTCCAGCTGATCATCGTCCAGGAGGCGGCGCACACGCAGATGGGCGCACCCTCGAGTTGGCCGATCAGCCGTTGCACCCCGGGCGGGATGTACGTCGAGATCGCCCCGGGCCGCGGTGGCGTCTGACCGGCCAGCACGAACAGGTGGTCCCGCTCGGAATCAGTCAACCGCAGCGCCCGGGCCAACGCGGTCAGTACCTGGGCCGACGGCGCGGACGACCGCCCCTGCTCGAGCCGGAGGATGTAGTCGACCGACAGCCCGGCCAGTAGCGCCAGCTCCTCACGCCGGAGCCCCGGCGCCCGCCGCCGCCCGCCCGCGGGCAGGCCGGCCTCGGCCGGAGTCACCCGATCCCGCCACGCGTGGAGCGTCTTGCCTAGTTCAGCCACCCGTCCAGTATCTATCGCAATCCGCGCTTCAGCCTGGGTACTGCCAATCCCCAGGACAAAGCGTGCACTACCTGCACCGTCGCCCAGCGACGAGATTGGAGCCATGACAACAACACTCATCACCGGGGCCAACAAGAGCCTCGGCTACGAAACAGCCCGTCAACTCGTTGCCCTCGGCCACACCGTGTACGTCGGTGCGCGCGACCCCGAGCGTGGACGCAAGGCGGCCGACGAGCTCGGTGCCCGCTTCGTCCAGCTGGAGGTGACCGACGACGAGTCGGTCCAGAACGCCGTCAAGCAGGTGCAGGAAGAGGCCGGTCACCTCGACGTACTCGTCAACAACGCCGGCATCCCCGGCCCCTTCAAGCCCGCCGACCAGCTCACCGCCGACGACTTCCAGACCGTCTACAACGTCAACGTCTTCGGCGCCTTCCGCGTCCTGAACGCCTTCCTGCCGTTGCTCAAGGCAAGCGACAACCCCGTAGTCGTCAACGTCAGCAGCGGCCTGGGCTCGATCGGCATGGCCACCGACCCCACGGTCCGCGAGGCCGCCTGGATCCCCGCCCCGATCTACAGCTCCTCCAAGGCCGCCCTCAACATGCTCACCGCCCAGTACGCCCACCTCAACCCCGAAATGCGCATCAACGCCGTGGACCCCGGCTACACCGCCACCGACTTCAACGGCCACCGAGGCCACCAGTCCATCCCCGAAGGCGCCGCCAGCATCGTCCGCCTGGCCACCATCGACAAAACCGGCCCGACAGCCACCTACCAACGCAACACAGGCCTTGTCCCCTGGTGACAGCCAAGGCTCGTTAGTTCAAACACCATCGGGAACATCATTCGACAAGGGACCCCAGCGGACCTGCGCGGCAGCCGACCCCTCGACATCGAGAGAGACCACCGTCGCCGGATCACGCTGGGCGCCTTCGAAGGTCAGCAACCGACCGGCAAAATCCTTGATACCGAAGTCGAAAGATGTGCACTTGATCTCGCAGTCCCCGAAGTCGAGCTCTGCATCCTCCACTCTCAACGCCATGAACGTCGAGGCATCGTTGAGGAATCGTGCGCCGCGGAAGTCCAGCCTCCCGCCGTCGACGATGACGCTGCGCAGCCGCAGGTTTCGTTTCTTTCGGTCCGCGGGGTCCGTACTGTCCGGATCAGGACGAAACTCGGCCTCGCTGAAATCCACTGTCCCGGCATTGATCTGCATCCGGTTGAGCCCGACCCAGCACTGCTTGAATTTCGCACGGTGGAAGCGCAGTACCGCATCGCCCTTGACGACCAGATCGTCGAGCTCGACGCTGCTGCTGATGAACCGGCACCACGCGAGGGAGTACCGCCCTTTGGTGAGCGTCATTCCGCGGAGGTCGTACCGGATCCCCGTCCACCTCGGCTCCTCCAGGGCCAGCCGCTTCCGGATCACCGTACAGATGGCTTCCCGCACTCTGATGTCGCGATCGTCCACCGCTCCTGTCGGATCCTGCCGTTCGGGCATCCGTAGGTAGGCGCACAGGACGTCGACGCAGACCTGACGTTGGGCCCCGTCGTCATCGCCCCAGTCGTCGGCCAACTGGGCCATCGCGTACACGCCGGCAAGTCTGATCGCGGCGTCGGAATGACCGAGCTGCTCAGCAGCGGATCCGAAGCGTGCATGGAAGGCGGCCCTGACCGCACGCTGGTCGGCCGCTTCGGCGAGCTGGTCGCGTCTGGTCTCGAGCGCGTGCTGGTTCTCCAGCGTCCGCTGGCGGCGATAGGCGATCGCCGCGGCGCCCCCGGCGCCGATCAGTCCCAGCGAGCCGATCGACGCTCGAATGACGTCGTACAGCTCCCGGGACGGCAGATTCCAGAGATGGGGGTGCTCGCCTGTGGCAACCCACTCGCCGAAGAGAAGAGCCAGCGCCGCCCCAGCGACCAAGGCACCTCCGAGGCTGGCGGCCACCAACTTTCCGAGCTTGATCGGGCTCCTGATCGTCGGCTGGATCGGACCTTTGCCTGCCAGTTCGCCGCTCATCGATCCCCCACCCCTCGCACCGCACCACGCGGCGTTGCTCCCCTTGCGGAGAGTATGGCCAGCGCGTTGCCGGCTGAGTAGGTCCTGGCCGCGATCACCAATAGCAAGATCGCATCGTGGCGGCACGCGTGTCGGGGCGCTGAAGATCGGGTTCTGTCAGGCTGGCCCGCATGGGGTCTTTGGTGTTGCTGCATGGGCTTGGGGCCAACGGGCGGGTTTGGGACGGGTGGGCTCAGCCGCGGGTTGCGCCTGATCTGCCGGGGCACGGGAGCGCGCCTACGCTCCCGAAGTACACGTTTGAGGCGATGGCTGCGGCCGTTGCGGCGGCGCTGCCGGTACGACGTGAGCTGGTCGTCGTCGGGCATTCGCTCGGTGGGGTGATTGCGCTCGAACTGGCGTCCGGGCGGTATGGCGTGCAGGTGGATCGGGTGGTGGCGTTGGGGGTGAAGGTGAGCTGGTCGGCGGATGATCTGGGGCGGGCGGGGGCGCTGGCGCAGAAGCCGATCGGGTGGTTCGAGAGTCGGGACGAGGCGGCTGCCCGGTTTCTCAAGGTGTCTGGGTTACAAGGGCTGGTCGAGCTGGACAGCGGCGCGGTTGAGCATGGGATCAAGCAGGTCGACGGGCGGTGGCGGCTGGCGATGGATCCGGGGACCTGGGCGGTTGGGGCGCCGGCCATGGAGGCGTTGATCGCGGCTTGTCAGGCGGAGGTTGTGCTGGCGCGCGGTGAGCTTGATCCGATGAACACGGATGCCGAGCTGACCGCGCTGGGCGGGCACGTCGTCACGCTGGCCGGGTTGGGGCACAACGCGCATGTGGAGGATCCGTCAGCACTCGATCACGTTCACGGCCAGGCCGCCACGTGAGGTCTCCTTGTACTTGATCTTCATGTCGGCGCCGGTCTCGCGCATCGTCTTGATCACCTTGTCGAGCGAGACGACGTGGACGCCGTCGCCGTGCATCGCCATCCGGGCGGCGTTGATCGCCTTCATCGACGCCATCGCGTTGCGCTCGATACAGGGGATCTGAACCAGCCCGCCGACCGGGTCGCAGGTCAGGCCGAGGTTGTGCTCCATCGCGATCTCGGCCGCGTTCTCGACCTGCTCCGGAGTTCCACCCAGTACTTCGCACAGCCCGGCGGCCGCCATCGAGCAGGCCGAGCCGACCTCGCCCTGACATCCGACCTCGGCGCCGGAGATCGACGCGTTCTCCTTGTACAGAACGCCGATCGCCGCGGCCGCCAGCAGGAACCGGACCACGCCGTCCTCCGATGCCCCCGGCACGAAGCGACGGTAGTAGTGCAGCACGGCCGGAATGATCCCCGCGGCACCGTTCGTCGGCGCCGTGACGATCCGGCCGCCGGACGCGTTCTGCTCGTTCACCGCGAGCGCGAACAGGTTGACCCAGTCCATCACCTTCAGCGGATCGACCGACCACTTGTCGCTGCTGAGCTTCTTGTGCAGCGCGGCCGCCCGGCGCGGCACCTTGAGGCCGCCCGGCAGCGTGCCCTCGGTCTCACAGCCCTCGTCGACGCAGTCCTGCATCACCTGCCAGATGTGCAGCAGGCCCTCGCGGATCTCGGGCTCGGTCCGCCAGGCGAGTTCGTTGGCGAGCATCACCTCGCTGATCGGCAGGCCCGACTCCTGGCAGCGGACGAGCAGTTCGTTGCCGGACAGGAACGGGTACTTGAGCGGAGTACGGTCCGCGACGATCCGGTCACCGGCCGCCGCGTTCTCGTCGACGACGAAACCGCCGCCGACCGAGTAGTACGTCCGCTCCCGCAGACAGGAGCCGTCGGCGGCCCGGGCCACGAAGGTCATCCCGTTCGGGTGGTACGGCAGCGCCTTGCGCCGGTGCATGATCAGCTGGTTGTTCTCGTCGAAGACGATCTCCCGCTGACCGGCGAGCCGGAGCCGGCCGGCCGCCCGGATCGCGGCGACCCGGCTCTCCACCGAGCGGGTGTCGACCGTCTCCGGGTCCTCACCCTCCAGCCCGAGGATGACCGCCTTGTTGCTGCCGTGCCCGTGGCCGGTGGCGCCGAGGGAGCCGAAGAGTTGTGACTCGACCGCCGTCGTACGGTCGAGTAACCCGTCCGCGGCCAGGCCGAGCGCGAAGGTGCGGGCGGCTCGCATCGGTCCCACGGTGTGGGAGCTCGACGGGCCGATCCCGATACTGAACAGGTCGAACACGCTGATCGCCATGCTGGAGGCCTCCTGGTCGCCATTGACCGATTGGTATGCCTCCCCGCTCTGTCAGGCAGTGTGCCTTCCAGAGGTGCCTCGCCCGCACGGTGAAGGTGCCTGAGAGATTCTTGGGGAGAGTTGCTCCTACGGCGCCCGGGTCAGGCCCGGGTCTCTCCCGCACGGGTTCATGCGGCTGCTGATTTCAGTACTCGCCGCGACGGTACGGCGGACCGGCCGCGCGCGTCAATCCGGCAGCGGGTGAACTCAGAGGGTGTCCCCCAGACACCCTCTCAGGACAACCGGTTGGTGCGCTGCGCCCAGAGCTCGAAGAACCAGGTGAACAGCGGCGGGATGCTGGCGGCGAGGGCAGCCAGCGTGACCGGTACGGTCCAGCGCAGCTGCTTGCGGACCGCGAGCACCGTGATCACGTAGGCGATGAAGATCGTGCCGTGTACCGGCCCGAAGATCTTCACGCCGATCTCGTTGTCGGACAGCACGTACTTGAACAGCATCCCGATCAGCAGCCCGGTCCAGGAGATCGCCTCGGCGATCGCCACGGCACGGAACACCGTCGCGTGCTTCGATCCGGCCGGAGTCTCAACAGCGGTCGTCGTCTCAGTCATCAGATCAGTGACCCTAACAAGTCCCCCAAGGCGAGCCTGGGGTTCGGGCCGGGTCTGTCCCCGATGCGCACGGGAAGGCGTTTGCCCAGGATCGGGGGATGAAGCTCATCACGTGGGGTGCGATCGCCGGCGTCGTCTTCGCCGGCCTGGTCGCACCACCGGCAACCGCCGTACAACCGAAGTCCTTGCAGTGGACCGACTGCGAGGTCAAACCCAAAGAGGATCCCAAGCTCGTCGCCGGCTCCGAATGCGCGACCCTCCAGGTCCCGGTGGACTGGAACCACCCGGACGGACCCACCTTCGGCCTGGCGATAGCCCGCCGTACTGCGAAAGACCCGTCAACCCGCATCGGCACCCTGGTGTTCGGCCCGGGCGGCCCCGGCGACTCCGGCGTCGACCGGATCCGGACCGGTATGACCCGCTTCAGCGACGCCCTGGAGGACAGGTTCGACATCGTCAGCTTCGACCCCCGTGGGATCGCCCGCAGCAACCCGGTCGTCTGCTCGGCCGCGTTGCTCGCCAAGCAGCCCTCGCCGCAGATCAGCAGCCGCGCGCAGTTCGACCAGACCATCCGCTACAACCGCGAGCTGGACCAGGACTGCCGCACCCACACCGGGCCGGTCTACGACCACATCGACACCCTGCAGACGGTTCGCGACGTCGACGCGATCCGCGCGGCGCTGGGTGAGACCAAGATCAGTTTCCACGGCAGCTCGTACGGGACCATGCTCGGTGAGCTGTACGCCGAGACGTACCCGCACCGGCTGCGCGCGCTCGCCCTGGAGAGCGTCTTCGACCACGGCGACTCGACAACCGGTGAGTTCCTCGACGCGCAGGCCGCGACGGCGCAGGACTCGTTCACCGAGTTCGTGAACTGGTGCGAAGAGGCGACCGCCTGCTCGCTGCACGGGCGCGACATCCACGCGCTGTGGGCGGAACTGCTCGCCCGGGCCGGTCGTGGCGAGCTGCCGGATCCACGGCAGGCGAGCTTGAAGGCGACGCCGTTCACGCTGACCTTCGGGGTGTTCCGGATGCTCTACGAGCCGCAGTGGGCCGCGCTGGCCGACCTGTTGAAGCGGCTGGAGACGAGCGCCCCACCGACGGGCGAACCCCCGGTACCGACCGGGCTGGCCCCGAACACGCTCGCACCGTTCTGCCGGGATCTCAGCCTGCCGGTCCGCACGTATGGTGAGTTCTCAGCGCACGTACGACGGCTCGCGCGGAACAACCAGGACCTGAAGATCCCGCCGACGCTGCTCGCGGTGACCAACTGCCTCGGGCTGCCGAAGGCTGTGAATCCCCAACAGGACTTGAAGATTCGCGGCCTCAGGACTCCCGCGCTACTCGCGAACGCGCTTCACGATCCGGCCACCGGCTACAGCTGGGCGACCAGCGTCGCGCGCCAGCTCGGCAAGCAGGGTGTGCTGCTCACCTACGAGGGCTGGGGACACGGCAGCTACACCAAGAGTCCTTGCGTAGGGCAAGCAATCGACAGCTATCTGATCTCGCTGACCGTTCCGCGGCGCGGCGCGACCTGTCCGGCGGTACCGCCGGCGCCCTGATGACGATGGGGCTCCTCGCCGGGCATGGCGAGGAGCCCCATCGTTGTTCCCAACCGGCTGTCAGACGGAGACGAGGTGCGCTTCCTGGACGCGGGTGAGCGATCCACTGCGGAGCACCTCGCCGGACAGCTCGAGGAGCCGGGCGCACGCGCGCTCGAGAGCCTCGGCCTGGGACCTGCAGCGGTCGACGAACCAGTACGGATCGTCGGGCTGCGGATCATCGGTGTCGTCGATGTCGGCGAACCAGTGCTGGTCGCCGGCGCAGGTGCAGTGCACCACCCGCACTCGCAGGTTCATCACGAAAATCCCCCCGTGCCGTAAATCCCTGGGATCCCCCCCGGGTTCCCAGCCGGGGCCAGCTCGGCCGGTGCGCAGCCGCGGCCCCCCACTACCGCGCACCGGGCCGAGATTGACCCTCCCCCGCTCCTTACATCGTGCTGGACGGCCCGGTGTTACTACTTGTGACCGAATTATTTTAAGTGATTGCTTGACTACACTCAGTTGTTGCCTCGACCACGTTCTGCGAGAACACCAGCAGCACGAACCAGAGCACCGCGGCGAACGCCAGACCGGCCGACAGCAGGCCCAGTACGCCGACGACGTCGCCCATCCGATCGCCGCCCGAGACGACGAGCTGCCGCGGCCCGATCAGCAGACTCATCACGATCGAGACCGCCTCGGTACCCCGCAGCCAGCGGGCCCGCTGCTCCAGTGAGCGGTCGCCGGCCCGGTCGGCCAGCCGCATCAGTCCGGTGCAGGTCAGGACGATCACCATCCCGCCGATGACGATCAGCGACGCCAGCCGGAGCTCGCCACCGACGATCGCGCGACCACCCAGCAGCGGGAGCAGCTCAGGCAGAGACGCCAGAGCGCCGACGAAGGCGAAGCCGGCGGCCAGGCGGAAGGCGTTGTCGAGTTTCCGGAGGCGGCGCAGCCCGAAGTACAGCATCAGCCAGCCGGCCAGATCGACCACGACATCGAAGTTGTCGTAGCGGAAGTCCAGGAGGACGACGATCATGCCCCAGCCGATCAGCTTCATGCTCTGACGGTACGCACCGGGTAGGTCACTGTGGGAGATGACTGCGGGTCCACGCCTCCAGTCCGTCGGTGGTGATCGGGAGGGCTTCGGTGAGGATCTCGAGGCGGTCGGAGTGGACGACCACGTTGTCCTCGATCCGGATGCCGATGCCGCGGAGTTCGGGTGGGATGGTTTCGTCGTTGGGGTGGAAGTACAGGCCTGGTTCGACGGCCAGGGCCATGCCGACGTCGAGGTCGGCGGCGAAGTAGGTCTCGGGGCGGGCCGCGTCGCAGTCGTGGACGTCGAGGCCGATGTAGTGGCCGAGCCCGCAGACGACGTACCGGCGGTGCTGTTGCCCGTCCGGGCCGAGCGCCTCGTCGAGCGAGACGTCGAGGACGCCCCAGTCCTGCAGGCCCTCGATCAGCACCCGCATCGCCTCGTACTGGAAGGCCCGGTACGGCGCACCCGGGCGAACCTCTGCCAGCGCGGCGACCTGAGCCTTGTGCACCAGGTCGTGCACCTGCCGCTGAGCCGGCGTGTACTCACCAGTCACCGGGAAGGTCCGCGTCACGTCAGCGGTGTAGAGCGTCCGCGTCTCCACCCCGGCGTCGAGCAGGATGACGTCACCCTCGCGGACGGCGCCGTCGTTGCGGACCCAGTGCAGCACCGGTCCGTGGTTGCCAGCAGCAACGATTGAGGCGTAGCCCGGCCCGTTACCCGCAGTACGCGCGCGCCGGTCGAAGGTGCCTTCGAGCCACCGCTCACCGCCACCACGCACAGCCTCGGGCAACTCACTCGCCACATCGCCGAACGCCTGCACACTCGCTGCAACCGCCTCGCGCAACTGGTCGAGCTCCCAGTCGTCCTTGATCCGCCGCAGCTCGGCCAGCACCTGCCGAAGCTCCTGCGTGCCGCTACCTCCGACGAACGCATCCAGCAACGGCTCCACGCCGTACGTCGTGAGCATCGCCGGTACTGCGCCGCGCACGGCCGAAGGCAGCTCCTCAATGGGCCGGCACGGCAGCTGCAACGCGTCGGACCAGTCCTTCAACCCTGGTACCGGCCCGATCCACAGCTCGCCGTCGCGCGCGTTGGCGAAGAAGTCCGCCTCGCCCGGCCCAGCCGTCTCGCGCAGGTAAAGGGTCGCGTCGCCATCACCGGAGATGACCAGGACCGAGCCCTCGGCCTGACAACCCGTCAGCCAGACGAAGTCGCTGTCCGCCCGGAACCGGTAGTCGGTGTCGTTCGACCGCACCGGCGCGCGCCCGGCCGCAACCGCGATCCGGCGCCCCGGCAGCGCGGCACTCAGCTTCCGCCGGTGCTCAGCGGCCGCATCAGCCAGCCCCTCCGGCAACACCACCGACCGGTCGACCGGCCCCCAGTCCCGCGCGATCGACGCCCGGAACCCGGCCGCGTCGATCGGCCGGTAGGACTTCCGCTGCTCTTCGGTCCGGTCTTCACTCATCTACTGCTCCCCCTCAGGGCTCGCGATAAACGGCATCCGGCACGTCGGTCACGAACATGTGCCCAGGGGCGTGGGTGATCGCAAACGGGGGCCTGACTTCCATCAACGCAGCTTGGGGTGTCACTCCGCAAGCCCAATACACCGGAACATCGCCAGGCTCCGCATCTACCGGGTCCCCGAAGTCGGGTCGCGCGTTGTCCACGATCCCCAGCGCCTCGGGCGAACCCACGTGAACAGGAGCTCCGTGCACCCTCGGCATCCGCGCTGTCACCTGCACCGCGGTCGCCACCAACGCGGCCGGGATGGGCCGCATGGACACCACCAGCGGGCCGCTCAACCGCCCGGCCGGACGGCACTCGCGATCGGTTCGGTACATCGACACGTTCCGGACCTGTTCGAGATTGCGGACCGGGACCCCAGCGTCGAGCAGCGCGCGTTCGAAGCTGAAGCTGCAGCCGATCAGGAAGCTCACCAGGTCGTCCCGCCACAGGTCCACGACGTCGGCCGGCTCGTCCACCAGCTCCCCGTCCCGCCACACCCGGTACTTCGGGAGGTCGGTGCGCAAGTCAGCACCCGGCGCCAAGACCGTGCTGGTCGAGCCAGCATCGGTGACGTCGAGCAGCGGCACCGGCTTCGGGTTGCGCTGACCGAACAGCAGCATGTCGTACGCCCAGTCGCGCGGCAGCACGACGAGGTTCGCCTGCGTGAAGCCGGGCGCGTGGCCGGAGGTCGGAGCGATCAGCCCAGCCCGGTACTGCGCTCGCGCGGCGGCCGGGGTCAGCATGCGTCACCTCGCTTTGAAGGCGTCCAGCAGTCCTTGCTCGGAGTCGCGGAGATAGGTGTCGAGCGCTTCGGCGGCCTCGTCGTACTTGTGCTCGGAGAGCAGCTCGAACAGGCCACGGTTGCGCGCGATGTACGGCTCGTGCAGCTCCTGCGGCGTCGCGATGACATGGAAGAGCAGGCGGAGCTCGGCCAGCAGGCGACCGGTGATGTCATCGAGGCGACTGCTGTCGGCCAGGCCGATGAGGTGCCGGTGGAACTGCATGTTCGCAGTACCGACTGCTGCCCAGCGGTCCGTGAGCGCGGCGGCCTCGGCCGTCTCGACCTCGGCCAGCAACGGCTCGAGCCGCTCGTCGGGAAGCTCCGGCACGCGATCCGCCAGGCCACGGACGACGTCGACCTCGAGGACGCGGCGGAGGCGGTACAGGTCGACCACGTCCTGCTCGTCCAGCTCCGGCACGAAGACGCCGCGGTGCAGCTTGTAGACCAGCAGCCCTTCGTGGGTGAGCAGCCGGAAGGCCTCGCGCAGGGTGTTGCGGCTGACGTCGAGGACCTCGGTGAGCTCGATCTCGGACAGCTGCGCGCCGGGCCGCAGCGCACCCTCGGTGATGCTGCGGCGGAGAATGTCCGCCGCGCGCTCGGCGGAGCTGCTGCGATCCTGCCGGGCCACGTCCGCGGCGACACCCCGCAGCCAGGCCTGCCGGCCCTCGTCGTCGCCGCGCTGACTGATGGACATCTCTGCATCATCGCTCACTCCCCGGTGCGGTGGGAAATTTCGATTCAACAAGAGTCTTGCAGGATTGTTGAACAATCTCTACTCTCAAAGTCACTCAAGGCGTTCAACCACCTACCGACCGTCTGCAGGAGAACCGACCGAAAGCTTTCTGAAGATCCAGGAGCCACCGCCATGCCGAAACCCCCGACCAAGCCCCTCTCCAAGCCGGCCCGCCGCCAGCCGACCCGCAGTACCGGCCACTCGTCCGGCCGGCAGCTGCCACCGGCCGCGGGCAAGAAGACGCCCGACACCGCGATGAAGGCGAGCACCAAGTCGACGCTGATCGGCGCGATGTTCCTGATGGCCACGTCGGCCATCGGCCCCGGGTTCATCACCCAGACGACGACCTTCACGGTCTCCCTCGGCGCCGCCTTCGCGTTCGCGATCGCCGTCTCGATCCTGGTCGACATCGCGCTGCAGCTGAACGTGTGGCGGGTGATCGGCGTCTCCGGCCGGCGGGCCCAGGAGCTCGGTAACCTGGTCGTGCCCGGCCTCGGCTACGTGATGGCGGCGCTGCTGTTCATCGGCGGCCTGGTCTTCAACATCGGCAACGTCTCCGGCACCGGGCTCGGGCTGGACGCGATGCTCGGGCTGGATCCCAAGCTCGGCGGCGCGCTCTCCGCATTGATTGCCATCGGCATCTTCTTGTCCAAGCGGGCCGGCGTCGCCATGGACCGGGTCGTGCTGGTGCTCGGCGGCCTGATGATCCTGCTCACCACGTACATCGCGATCACGTCCGGCCCACCGGTCGGAACGGCGCTGAAGAACGTCGTCCTGCCCGACCAGATCCAGTTCCTGTCCATCACCACCCTGATCGGCGGCACGATCGGCGGCTACATCGTGTACGCCGGTGCGCACCGGCTGCTCGACTCGGGCGTCTCCGGCCCGCAGCACATCCGCGACATCAGCCGCGGGTCGATCACCGGCATCCTGATCACCGGCGTGATGCGGATCGTGCTGTTCCTGGCGGTGCTCGGTGTCGTCGCGGGCGGTACGGCGCTGGACCCGAAGAACCCGGCCGCCTCGGCCTTCCAGCACGCGGCCGGCGAGTTCGGGCTGAGGGCCTTCGGGGTGGTGCTCTGGGCGGCCGCGATCACCAGCGTCATCGGCGCGTCGTACACGACAGTCACCTTCGTGACGTCGCGGACCAAGACGACGGACAAGACCCGGACCATCCTGGTGGTCGCGTTCATCGCGGTCAGCACGGTGATCTACCTGTCCGTCGGCACGGCGCCGACGCAGTTGCTGGTCTTCGCGGGCGCCTTCAACGGGTTGCTGCTGCCGGTCGGCATCGGTGTGCTTCTCTGGGTGGCATGGCAGCGCAAGGATCTACTGCGCGGGTACCGGTACCCCAAGTGGTTGCTGTCGCTCGGCGGCGCGGCCTGGCTGCTGACGATCTACCTGGCCGTCCGGTCGGTCAAGCCTGTGTTCGAGTTGTTCGGTTAGGAGCGGTGTGATGGACCTCAATGCCGATCTGGGTGAGGGCTTCGGCTCGTGGACGATGGGTGACGACTTCGCGCTGCTGGAGGTCATCACGAGTGCGAACATCGCCTGTGGTTTTCATGCCGGCGACCCCTCGATCATGCGCCGGGTGACCGCGCACGCGGTCGAGCGTGGAGTCGCGATCGGCGCGCACGTCGGGTACGACGACAAGCCCGGTTTCGGCCGCCGCTTCCTCGACGTCGAACCCGCGGTACTGCGTGACGAGGTCGTCTACCAGATCGGCGCGCTGGACGCGTTCGCCCGGATCGCGGGCGATCGCGTCCGGTACGTGAAACCGCACGGCGCGCTCTACAACACGATCGGCACGCACGAGGAGCAGGCGGCGGCCGTGGTCGGCGCGATCGTCGACTACGACCCGTCGCTGCCGGTTCTCGGGCTGCCCGGATCCGCCTGGCTCCGGCTGGCCGCCGAGGCCGGACTGCCGATCGTCCACGAGGCCTTCGCCGACCGCGCCTACACGTCGGAAGGGACGCTGGTGTCCAGGCGCGAGGCCGGTTCGGTCCTTCACGACGGCGCCGAGATCGCCGCCCGCTGTACCGCGATGGCGACCGGCGGGGCGATCGAGGACAGCTCCGGCGGCTTGCTCCAGCTGACGCCGGGCTCGATCTGCGTGCACGGCGACACCCCGGGCGCGGTCGACATCGCGCAACAGGTCCGGAAAGCACTGGAGGGAGCGGGCGTCACGGTGAGCCCGTTCGGCCACTGATGCGCATCCTGCCCGCCGGCGACCACGCCCTACTGGTGGAGCTCGAGAACCTCGACGAGGTCCTCGGGTACTACGCCGCGCTGGCCGGCTCGCCACCCGCCGGGGTCGTCGACATCGTCCCGGCCGCCCGCACCGTCCTGGTCAGCACCGACGGCACCGACCTGACCGCGCTGACCAGGGCCCTGCGTGCCGTGCGGCCGATCGGCGGCGGGTCGTTCGGCGGTGAGCCGCTGGAGATCCCGGTCGTCTACGACGGCGAGGATCTCGACGACCTGGCCGGCTATCTCGGCTGCTCGGCCGAGGACGTCGTCAAACGCCACACGGCCGAGGACTGGACGGTCGCCTTCTGCGGCTTCTCGCCAGGCTTCGGCTACCTCACCGGCACCGGCTCCTGGGACGTCCCGCGCCGCGAGTCCCCCCGGACCAAGGTCCCCACCGGGGCAGTCGCCCTGGCCGGTGAGTTCAGCGGTGTCTATCCGCGCGAATCCCCTGGCGGCTGGCAACTGATCGGCCACACCACCTTGAGGATCTTCGACCAGGGCCGCGAACCGGCAGCGTTGTTCCAGCCCGGGCGCCGGGTTCGCTTCGTGCAGGCGGACGACTGATGAGTCGCGCGACGGGCGAAGGTCCGGCGGCGACGGCGGCCGCCCTGACCGTTCTGGAGCCGGGGCCGTTGGCAACGATCCAGGACCGCGGGCGGGCGGGGCAGGCCGCGCTGGGGGTGCCGCGGTCCGGGGCGTGCGATCGGCGGTCGTACGAGCTGGCGAACCGCTTGGTCGGCAACGCGCCGGGAGCCGCCGCGATCGAGGTGACCTTCGGCGGGCTTGCGCTGCGGGCCGAGGCCGAGGTGGTGGTTGCCGTGACGGGTGCGCCTTGCCCCGATGCGCCGCTCAACGCGCCGAGCACGCTCCGCGCCGGTGATGTGTTGCGACTGGGAGCCCCACGCAGTGGCCTGCGGACGTATGTGGCAGTCCGGGGTGGCATCGGGGTCGAGCCGGTGCTCGGGTCGCGGGCGACAGATCTGTTGTCCGGGCTCGGACCGGCTCCCCTGACTGCCGGTGATGTACTGCCCGTCGGCTGCGAGCACGGCCCGATGCCCGGAGTCGACCTTGCAGCGGTCGCGGATCCGGTCGCGGGCGACCTCGTAGTACGGGTGATTCCGGGGCCGCGGCAGGACTGGTTCGCTCCCGGCGCCTTGCTCGGGCGACGCTACGCGGTCAGCAGCAACAGCAACCGCATCGGCGTACGCCTCGAAGGCACCCCGCTCGAGCGAATCCGTGAGGGTGAGCTGCCGAGCGAGGGGATGACGCTGGGGGCGCTGCAGATGCCACCGTCGGGTCTGCCCGTGCTGTTCCTCGCCGATCATCCGGTGACCGGCGGCTACCCGGTCATCGCCTACGTGGCCAGAGCAGATCTGGACGCCTGCGCCCAGCTCCGCCCTGGTCAGTCCCTCCGCTTCACCAGCTAGAGGACGAACCCCGTAGGAAATGGATCGGTGGGATCCAGCAAGTACTGCCCCATTCCAGTGATCCACGCCCGCCCAGTGACAGTCGGTACGACGGCAGGCCGGTCGCCCACCGTCGTCTCCTCCAGCAGCCGGCCGGTGAAGCGCGTACCGATGAACGACTCGTTGACGTAGTCCCGGCCCAGCGCCAACTCGCCGCGAGCATGCAACTGCGCCATCCGGGCACACGTACCGGTCCCGCAAGGCGACCGATCGAACCACCCCGGGTGGATCGCCATCGCGTTGCGCGAGTCAGCACCATCGGTACCAGGCGCGGTGAACTGCACATGCTTGCACTCGTTGATCGACGGATCCAGCGGATGCACCGGCCGGTCGGTCGCGTTGATCGCGTCCATGATGTCCAGCCCCGCCTGCAGGATCCGGTCCTTCTCCGACCGGTCGAACGGGATGCCGAGTTGCTCCAGCGGCAGGATCGCGTAGAAGTTCCCGCCGTACGCGAGGTCGTACGTCACCTCACCGAGCCCATCCACCTTCACCGTCGCATCAAGCGCATGCGAGTACGCCGGTACGTTCTGAATCGTCACGTGCTCGGCCCGACCGTTGCGCACGGCAACATCCGCCACCACGAGCCCGGCCGGCGTATCCAGCCGCACCTGCGTCAGCGGCTCGGTCACCGTCACCATGCCCGACTCGACCAGCACCGTCGCGACACCGATGGTCCCGTGCCCGCACATCGGCAGGCAGCCGGACACCTCGATGTAGAGCACACCCCAGTCCGCGTCCGGCCGGGTCGGCGGTTGCAGGATCGCGCCGCTCATCGCCGAATGCCCCCGCGGCTCGTTCATCAGGAACAGTCGCAGGTCGTCGTCGTGCGCCAGGAAGTACTCGCGCCGCTCGGCCATCGTCGTACCGGGGATGACGCCGACGCCACCGGTGATCACCCGGGTCGGCATCCCCTCGGTGTGCGAGTCGATCGCGCTCAGGGTCCGGATCGACCTCATACCAGCGACTCCACGGCCTTCTTCATGTCCTGCTCCAACTGCGCGAGATGCTCCGGTACGAGCGGTCCGCGCGGCGGCCGGCAGGGACCGCCGTACCGGCCGACGTAGTCCATCCCGTACTTGATCGCCTGCACGAACTCGACCCGCGAGTCCCACCGGAACGCCGCGACCAGCGGTTCGTACAGCTCACGTGCCTGCTTGAGGTCACCGGCCAGCGCAAGGTCGTACAACCGGACCGACTCCGCCGGAAACACATTCGGGAACCCGGCGAACCACCCGGTCGCCCCCATCAGCAGCGCTTCCAAGGTGAGGTCATCCGCCCCGGCCACAACCGTCAAGCTCGGCGCCACCTCGCGGATCTCCAGAATCCTCCTGACATCGCCCGTGAACTCCTTCACCGCAACGATGTTCTCGATCTGCGCCAGCTCAGCCAGCAGGTCCGGCGTCAGATCCACCTTCGTGTCATGCGGGTTGTTGTAAACCATCACCGGCAGCCCAGCCTTGGCGACCTCGGTGTAGTGATGAATCACCTCGCCCCGGTTGGCCCGATACATGGTCGGCGGCAGACACAACACCCCGTCCGCCCCATCCTCGGCGGCCTTCTCAGCCCAACTCCGCGCCTGATGCGCACCCGCCCCATGCACGCCGACGACAACGATCCCGTCGTCCCCCACGGCCTCGATCGCCGTCCGCGCCACCTGCCGCCGCTCGTCATCCGTCAACGACGAGTACTCCCCCAACGACCCGTTGGGCCCGACTCCCCGGCATCCGTTCTCCACCAACCACCGGCAATGCTCCGCATACCTCTCATAATCCGGCCGCAACCCCGCCGGCGCCGACGCGTCCTCCGCATACGGCAACGCGGTAGCAACAATCACACCATCAAGCTTCTCGCTCACAGATCCTCCAGTACGTCGGCAGCAGCCAAATCCCTCATCCGCACAGGCACCCCAATCGGCCGCCCGTACCCGTTCTCCACTCCACAGAGCGCGCTCACATTCCGCCCGCAAACCCGCCCCTGGCACATCCCCAACCCAGCCCGAGAGCTGAGCTTCAAAGTCCGCTCCCCCACCACGTCCCGCTCCCCGACAGCTTCTTCGAGCTCGCCCCGCGACACCTCTTCACACCGACAGACCAACGTCGCGGCGGCACTCCACTCCAACCACCCGCCCCGCACCGGATAAGCAGCAGCCAACGCCGCCGCCAACCGTTTGCCCCGAGCGACTCGGCGCCGCCCCGTTGTTGCTCGACCGGGGAGGGAAATAGCTCCATTCGGGGGCAAATCACTCCCCGGTACTGGCGAAATGCCTCCCCGGTTGGAGGCACCGGCCGCGGGCAGGCCGGCCAGGTAGCCCCCGGCCGCGGGCAGGCCGGCCAGGTAGGCCCCAGCGGCGGCGAGGCCGGCCAGGTGGCCTTCGGCTGCGGCGAGGGTGGCGCCGCCGATTCCGGTCAGTTCGCCTGCGGCGTAGATGCCGTGGGTGGTGGTCTGTTGGTCCTCGTCCACCAGTACCGCGGGCCCACCGTCTGGGCCAGTGCCCAGGGTGCAGCGGGCGGATACCGCGAGCTCGAGGTTGGGGGTGAAGCCGAAGCCTAGGCAGACCGCGTCGACTTCGACGCGCTCTTCTGTGCCCGGGATCGGGGTCCAGTCGGCGCCCAGGCGGGCTGTGGTTACGGCCTCGACGCGGTCGGTGCCGTGGGCGGCTACGACGGTGCGGCCGTGATGGAAGGGGATTCGGTGGCGGGCCAATAGGGTCGCGTAGCCGAGGCCTTCGGTGAGTTTGGTGGAGGCGGCCAACGGGTCGGTCAGCCAGCCACGCAGGACTGTGGAGGGCTTGTTGGCTTCCAGGAGGCCGACGACCTCGGCGCCGACGCCGAGCAGGGACTCGGCGACCGGCAGCAGGAAGGGCCCGGTACCGGCGACTAGTACTCGGCTGCCGACCGCGATGCGTTGCCCCTTGGCGAGAGCCTGCGCTGCGCCGGCGCTGTAGACGCCCGGCAGATCCCACCCAGGGAACGGCAGCACCCGGTCATACGCACCCGTCGCCAACACCAACGCCGAAGTCTCGACCGCCCACACCCGCCGTCCAGCCGAGTCAGCCGCACCGGTTTGCAGCCAGAGCCGCGTCCGCTGCCCAGCCGCGACGCCAGTGGCCCCGGCCGCCGAGGCACCAGCGGCCGAGGCACCAGCGGCCGAAGTACCCGCTGAGGAGGTGGCGGAGGAGGAGGTGGAGGAGGAGGAGGAGGAGGAGGAGGAGGTGGCGGTGGCGGAGGTGGCGGAGGTGGCGGTGGCTGAGGAGGTGGCGGCGGAGGAGGTGGTGGCGGCCGAACTGGTGGCGGCGGTGGTACCCGCCGGGGCGGCGGTGGTACCCGCCGGGGCGGCGGTGGTACCCGCCGGGGCGGCGGTGCCTGCCGGGGCGGTGGTGGGGCGTTCGAGGGACCAGACGGAGGTTTCTGTCAGGTGGGTGATTCTTGGGTCGTTGGCGATGCGGTCGCGTAATCGGGTGAAGGACGACCAGCCGTGTTGCAGTCTCTCCGGGCGGCGGGCTCGGAACTCGTCGGGTAGCTGGCGGTTGAACTGGCCGCCGACGCTCGGCGCGGCATCGATCAGTAGCACCGAGGCGCCGGCGTCGGCCGCGGCCACGGCAGCGCTCATCCCAGCCGGCCCAGCCCCAACCACCACAACAGGCACCGCCTGTACTCCGTTGCCCAGGGCACCTTGTGCTCCGGCTGAGCGTTTGCCCTGCTCCGAAACACTCACGCCGAGCACAAAGTGACCATCGACCGGACCCGAGGGCGAGGGTGAGGGCGGAGGAGAGGGCGGAGGCGGAGGTGTCGGCGGGGTGTCGGGGTGGGGTGCGGGCGCTGGTAGTGCTGCGCCGGGTTGAGTGGTGATTGCGTCGTCCGGGCGGACTACGCGTTGGCAGGCTCGGACGTCGGGTAGGCCGTTGACGACTACCAGGCAGTCGAAGCAGGAGCCGATTCCGCAGAAGACGCCTCGGGGATTGTCGCCGGCTCGGGTGGTGCGCCAGGAGTCGCGGCCGGTGGCCATCAGGGCGGCGGCGACGGTTTGGCCTGGTAGGGCTTCGAGGGGCTGGCCGTCGAGGGTGATGGAGAAGGGCTCGCCGGGGCGGGGCTCGGCGGGGTCGCCTTCAGTCGAGCGCAGGTACGGGCTCATGAGACACCTAGCAGGGTTGGGCGATCGACGCGGAAGGGCAGCGGGTCGACGTGGGGTGCGAGGCCTAGGAACAGTTCGGTGAGCAGGCGACCCGTTGAGGCGGCCAGGCCGATGCCGGCGCCCTCGTGGCCAGTGGCGTGCCAGAGGCCGTCGACGCGCGGATCGGCTCCGATCACCGGGAGATGGTCCGGTGCATAGGGCCGGAAGCCGCCGTACGCCCGCATCACCGGCACCTCACCAAGGAACGGAAACAACCCAACCGCCTTCCGCGCCAGCTCCCGCAGTACCCGGACCCGCACCGAGTCGTCGAACCCGATCCGCTCCCGGCTCGACCCGATCAACACCGTCCCGGCCCGAGTCGACTCCACCACCGTCGACGTCTGCAGGTCCGCATCCCCGCTACCAACAGCCCCGACGTAGTCGGCGTCATAAACCTTGTGCCGTACGCATTCCGGCAGCGGCGCGGTCACCAGGATCATCCCCCGCCGAGGCAAGATCTCCACCGGCCCGCCCGCCAACACACTGAACGCCCCAGCCCAAGGCCCGCACGCATTCACCACGGCCCGACACGCAAAGTCCCCCGCGGACGTCGACACCCCAGACACCCGCCCGCCGGCGGAGCGGAGTACCGACTGAACCGTCACTCCACCAAGAACAACCCCACCACGAGCCCGTACTGCGGCCAGCAACGCCGTCGCCGCAAGCACCGGCTGCAGCTGAGCATCATCCGGGTAATGCACCGCAACGGTGACGGAAGGAGTCAGCAACGGCTCCAACTCAAAAGCCTCTGCCGGCTTGAGCACCCGCGCATCAACCCCAGCAGCCCGTTGCGCAGCAGCGAAATCCTCCAACGGCCCCGGCTCGCCCGTCGCAACGACCAGCCCGCCCTTCGGCTCCCACTCGACATCCGCGACCTGCCGAGGCAGGCGATCCAATACCGCGAGCCACTCGGCACGAGACGCGATCGCCAGGTCGAGCTCAGCCCCCGGCCCCTTGTCGGAGACCAGGATGTTGCCCTCGCCCGCAGCCGTCGTACCGGACGCAGGCGCCCCGCGGTCCAGCACGAGCACCCGGACCCCGGCAGCCGACAGGGCCTCGGCGCAGGCGGCACCCACGATGCCCGCCCCGACCACCACGACGTCGACCTCAGCCATCAGCACCTCTCACCCGACCGTTCAGTAAAATGAACGATTCGAGCGTACGTCCGCCACCCGCCCCAGGTCAACGGCACCCCTCAGGGGGCCCAGTCGACCTCAGTCCAAGTGGAGCCCGTCCAGGGTGGCCGGCTGCACGTCCGGCGGGTACTCGAGCAGCAGCACCGACCGGACCAGCCCGTCGAGCGCCTCGTACTCGTGCGCCCCATTGGCCCGGAAGGCCAGATAGTCCCCGGCGCCCAGCTCGAACTGCTGCCCCTGCGCCCCGATCCGCAGCCGCCCAGCCAGTACGACGTGGTGCTCCGTCCCCGGATGCCCGGCCGACCGCTGGATCGCCCCCGCCCGGATCTGCTGGTCGTAGACCTCCAGCAACGCCCCCGGGTGCTCAAGTCGCCGCAGCATCCGCAGATCCACCGCGTCCCCGGTCAGTACACCGACATCCGCGGACCGCACATGAACCAGGTCAGCAGCCGGCGGCTCGTTCAGCAACGACGACACCGGCACCCCGAGAGCGTTCGACAAACTGAACACCGTCTCGATCGTCGGATTGCCCGCGCCCGACTCCAGCTGCGACAGCGTCCCCTTCGCGATCCCCGACCGCCGGGCCAGCTCCGACAGCGAGATCCCCTGCTCATCCCGCCGCGCCCGCAAGTTGGCTCCCAGTACGCGCCCGGCACCCTGGCCCGAACCTTGACCCACCCGTTGACCCACCACAGCCCGGAGCATGCCACACCCACCCCCTTCCCCGCCTCGCCCCATTTCGGGGGTTAACCCCTCAGTTGGTGGGTTGTCACCCCTGATTCCCGGGTGGCAACCCACCATCTGAGGGGTTAA